>CADAOF010000038.1 GCA_902789555.1 uncultured Lachnospiraceae bacterium | reverse complement strand
TCGCTCTCGGTGATGTTCTTTTTCAGCGTCCGCTTTACATCATCAGACAGGATACGTACTTCACGCCCGTTTTTTGGGGGCTTGGCTGCAAGCGATGTGACTATCGCCCCGAGGACACCCGCCCCCACCGCAGTAGTCAGGGCGAGGAAAGGGTTTGTTGCAGCAAGGCCGGTGGCGATCGCCGCATATTTTGTAGTCGAGCGGAGATATTTATAAAGGTCATCCTCGCGGACCATGTTTCCATCCTTCCGGGAAGTCTGGTCAGATCCATCTCCGCACCGTCTCCGGGTTGGTATTCAGCATGTCCGCTATATCTTTTACGCTATACGTTTTCATAGGTCTGGCCTCCCTTCCTTATCACTACAGGGATTATACTACACCATTACTACATTTACAAGCATATTTTTTGTAGTATTAAAAAAGACGCCCGGGTTTCCCCGAGCGCCGCTCCAAAAAGGTATCTAAATCATTACGTCCGTTTCCAGTCCGGACTTGAACTCGACCGTAAAGTGGTCGTCATAAACGGTGACCTTCTCGATCAGCCTGCGGACAAGCGCCTCGTCATATCCGGTGACCGGGCCGCCCTGGCTGTCTATGAATTCTTCCAGTTCCCGCACCTTCTGCATGACGCCCTCGTTCGTGGCGTCCTCGAGCAGGAGCTGCCGTTTCTCTTCCCGGAGGTCTTCGATCTGGTCTGCAATGCTGTCGAAGGCCTGTTTTGCATTCGCCTTCTTCAGCAGTTCCTTCTGCAGCTTTTCCAGTTTCGCATCTACCTCTGCAACAAGACCGCTGTTCGGACTCGAAAGCGCCCTCCCAACGCTTTCTTTCAGGGCAGGGAGGAAGGTGTCCCTTTCATCCAGTGCCTGGTTGACGGCGGCAACGACGACCTTGTGCAGGTCGGCCTCCGTCACCGTCCTTGCCGGGCAGTCTATCCCGCTCGTCTTCTTGTGCAACCGGCTCACGCAGCGCCATACGATCGTCTTGCCGCTTGGCAGGTTCCAATGCGTCCGTTGGAACACATCCCCGCAGTGCCCGCAGAATACGATGCTCGACAATGCATACTTCCCGCTATAGACCCGCCGCTTGCCGGTCCCCGTCTGCAGGTGTGCCCGGCGGACGATCTCCTCCTGGACCTGCATAAAGATCTCGCGGGGGATGATCGCCTCATGGCTGTTCTCTACTTCGCCCAGCTGGTATTCTGCGGTGACTGCGGTGAATTCTTCCGGCGCGTCCACTGGAACAACCGTGGCTGCAAGTCCATCGTCTGGCGCTGCTGCTCGCGGCTTGAGGCTACTGGCCACGTCTGCCATGCACGGACGGTCAATGAAGAGCTCCTGAAGGAAGTGGCTCTTCAGGCTATCAACCAGGTGCTCTGTCAAAAGGACGATTTCCTCCAGACCCTTCAAACCAACATCGCCACGGTGGTCAAACAGGGAGACACCCTATCCCCGGAGGTCATCGACGAGCGCCTCCGGGAGCTGCAGAAGGAGCTCGTGAAGAAGGCCAACCAGAAGGACGACTACGATGCCATCGCGGACGAGATCCTCCGTCTCCGGGACATGCGAAAACAGGCCGAGGTTGACAGCGTTGTCCGGGACGAGCAAATGCGGCTGATACGAGACCTGCAGGATTTCATCCGGCAGCAGCCCACCACCATCACGGAGTTTGACGAGACGCTGGTCAAGCGCCTGATCACGAAGATCACGGTCTTTGAGGATCACTTCGCCATCGACTTCAAGTCCGGAGTCACCATCGAAATCAAAGCATAAGAAAGGCTCCTCGCCGCCGACGCATTTTATCGGTAGTGAGGAGCCTTGGTCTGTTTTATTTCCAGTGTTTCAGTTGTGAAAGATATCCATCAAACTGAGCACGCCTTTCATCATCAGGCGGAGTCTTTTGTCTTATAAGCAAACTTTCCGTCTGCATAGCACCATTTACAGAAGTCCTCATTGAAACTTCCATCCGGCTCTTTGCTGATGACTTCATCTTCACTCAGAGGCATACCGCAGCACTGGCAAATAAGCTGTCTCGGCCTGCCAAGCAGTGTGTTGATTGATACGTCAAACTCTTTTGACAACAATTGGAGCGTATCCGTGTTTGGCTGCGTTTCTCCTGTCTCCCAGCGACTTACAGCCTGTCTTGTTACCATTACACGTTCTGCAAGTTGATCCTGTGATAATCCGTGCTTCTCGCGCAGGCTTTTTATTGTATCTTGTACGGTCATTGAACTGTACCTCCATATTCTTAGTTCACATTCATTATGAACCTTATAGGAAGTTCGAACAAGCAACTCGCTGTTGCCCTCAGTTTTTTCATGAATTAACAGTTTTAACAGCACCCAAACAATGAATTCTTACGACACGATTCTCGTCGGTTTCCGATATCTCCCGCAGCTGCTCCACATACGGCTTGACTAATTCCGACCTGCGCTTGCCGAGGACGCGGAAGATCTCCGGCGCTTCCATTCGCACCTTGTCGTCCGCATCATGCAGGAGCTTCTCAAATACCGACATATAATTCTCATAGATGTCGGGAGTGTTTGTGGCAATATTTTCTGATGCCCAGATGAACGCCAGACGGACTCTTGGCTCCTCATCAGAGGCGAAACTGAACAGCTTCACCCAGTACGGTTCAATCACATGAAAGGCACCCCGTCCGATTCTGCCGAGAGCGTTTACCGCCCGTTCCCGCAAAAGCGGCTCCGGGCTGTCAAGGAAGGCAGCTATAGCCGGAACCACGTCCTGCACGGGCTGAGGATAGACGAGACCCATCTCGCCCAGCAGCCAGAGCGCCTTTGCCTGTATCTTCACGGAATCATGGGTGAGAAGAGACGAAACATAGGGAATACTCTCTTTCCATCTGTCCTTGTCCTTTGTCAGGGCTCCAAGTTCTTTATAAAGGTCTGCTTCG
>CADAOF010000037.1 GCA_902789555.1 uncultured Lachnospiraceae bacterium | reverse complement strand
AGAGCCGCAGACGATCTCCTCTCCCACGGAAACCGTATCACAGGTGAAGCCCGCCCGGCGGAGCACATCCACCGTAAGCAGGGCTTCGCCCTCCTCAAATCCGTCTGCCAGCAGCACGGCAATTTTCTTGTCACTCATTTCGTTTTTCCTCTCCTTTTTTCGGATATCGTCGATGGAAAAAGCTGAAGTCGGGCGCTCCCACGAAAGCTGGTCACGTGCGCGACAAGAGATAGTCTCTGCCCCTGACGTACGTACTGCGGCCGCTAAGATTTTTCGGGGGTCGTGCAGAGTTCGGTTTATCTCGAACTATCATGCGCGGCGGGGAAAGCTGAAGGCGAGAGCGTACCTCCCCTTCCGCGCAGCGGAAGGAAGCCAAAGTCGGGCGCAGCAAAGCTCGGATCGTCGCACGCTTTCCGCGCATCGGTATGCTCCCCGGGAGACTGTACCGTTTCGCGGCAAGGGAAGGATTCTGCCCCTATCCTCAGTACTGCGGCCGCGAATACTATGGAATATAATATCTCCTTGCAGTTTAGCGCGGATGAAAATTCAGCGGGAGGGGTCCGGCGTGAGCAGCTGTTTCTTCAGCGACATGGCAAGGCCGATCTTTTTGTCGCCTTTTTTGTCAAAGTTGATGATCAGGAAGTCTTCTTTCTCGTTTACAGCGCAGATTCTTCCGCTGCCGAGCTTCCTGTGCCGGACGGCTGTCCCGATGCACAGCTGTGACGGAGACTGAAACGGAGCATCTGCGCCTCCTGCTTCATGCTCCCGGTCGGGTGAGCGCCGGTCTGGCGAAGCGGCAGCCCGGATGCTTCTGCGGGCAAGCATTTCATCATAAGACAGCAGCTCGTAATGACCGCCGGGGAAGGCAAGCAGTTTCTTCTCCATGCATTCCGCGACGACCTCTCCCCTGCCCCATTCTCTGTCGGTGTAATGCCTGCCGATCTGGGGGCGCAGCAGAGGCGCCAAAATGTCGGACTCATCGGCAGCGGGAACCGGCAGCGCCCGCAGCACTTCCGAGGTAAAGGAGGACGGTTCCCCGCATTGGAAGAGATACAGGTCATTTTTGGCTCTGGTCAGCCCCACGTAGTAAAGCCGGCGTTCTTCCTCATACGCTCTCACTTCGTCATCGGTCTCCGCCTCCGCCCGGGTAACGGACGGAAGAATGCCGTCGATCACATCCGCCATGTAAACGGTGTCGTATTCCAGCCCCTTGCTGGAGTGAATCGTGGAAAGGATGATCCGGCTGTCCTTTGTGTTCCGGTGTTCGGCGATCGTCATCTGCAGTGCCTGCAGCTTCTCAAGGAAGCGGTCCGGACCGTCAACCCCTTTTGCCAGCATCTCAAGGATAAAGTACTTGCCGGTATCCAGCTTCTTCTGCTCCACATACTTCCCGTAATGCATATGATTCCAGATGCGGTACAGAGCCGCCTCCGCATTGTCCGTTTTCAGTTTGGGCAGGTTCTCCGCCAGGTCGATGACAGCGTCCTGAACCGTTCCGCGGACACCGGGAGCCCGGACGAGGAGTTCAAACAGGCTTCCCTTCGCGGTCCTGCTCTTCTCAACCGCGCTGTTTGCCGCATTTTTGGAGACGGCAGCGCCGAACTTATAGTAGAGACGCAGGAACAGGTCGGTATTGCGGGGCTCAGAGGAAAAGCGGAGAATGTCAAGGATATCCGCCACGACACGGTGGGTAAAGAAAAGCTCGTCGATATTCCCGTGTCGTTGTTGCGGAAAAGAACGGCCGTTTCGCGGCTGCAGTTCATCGCCATGTTCACAAGATACTCGTACTGAAGCGCACGTGATTTTGTCCGGACAACGTGGACGGGAGCGCCGCTTTCCCGGGTGGGAATCATGGATTTCCGGTGCCGAAACCGGTTCTCGGCAACAAAGCGGTTTGCGGCCTCAATGATCTCGGGCGTCGAGCGGTAGTTCTCTTCCATAAGCAGCACCCTGGCATGCGGGTGATTCTTCTCAAAGCTGAGAAGTGCATCCGGGTATGCCGCACGGAAGCCGTAAATGCTCTGGTCTTCATCCCCGACCAGGAACAGATTCTCATGCCTGGAGGCGAGCAGCCGGATGATGGCATGCTGGATCTTGGACGTGTCCTGCGCCTCGTCCACGCAGAGATAGATATACTGCTGCTGAAAATGATCCAGCACCTTCGGATAGTGCTGAAGAATATGGTAGGCGTAGGCCATCTGATCGTCAAAGTCCATGAGGTGCCGGTCACGCAGGACGCGTTTGTACTGCCGATAGATCTCATGCAGATTGTCGATATTGCTCTCGGTTTCCCGGATCTCGTCCTCCGTCAGCATCATGTTCTTGATATAGGTGATGAGCCGCCGGATTTCCCGGACATCGCTGTCCTCGGGATAGCTTTTGTTGACAGTAAGATAGATCTCGCGGACGATGCGGTCCAGTTCGCCGTCCTCCGTCGCCAGGCGAAAGGGCTCGCGGCCGGCATGAACCCGTCCGAAATAATCAATGATCTTCTTGGAGACGCCGTTGATGGTCCGAAACTCCAGATCCTCTGCCGTTTCAGCCCCGAAAAGCGCGGCATACCTGTTTTTCATGTCCTTTGTCGCCGCAACCGTGTAGGTCATGGTCAGAATCGACCGGGGATCGATCCCCCGGCAGAGAACCATATAGCCCAGCCTGGTGACAAGAACGCTGGTCTTCCCGCTGCCGGGGGTAGCCAGCAGAAGGACCGGGCCGTTCACTGCGTATACGGCCTCCTTCTGCTGGTCATTCAGCAGCCCGGTATACTGTTTTTCGAATTCCGCCGGCTCCATCCTCTGCTCATTTCGCCCGGTACAGATACTTCATGCACCAGGGGAAGAGGAAGGACACGTAGAACATCTGCAGGAAGCAGGAGCACATGGTCCCGGCCGGGCCGGGGAT
>CADAOF010000036.1 GCA_902789555.1 uncultured Lachnospiraceae bacterium | reverse complement strand
GCGACGCGGGCTGCGATCTGGTGCAGGGCTACTACTTCTCGCGGCCGCTGCCCGCCGCGGAGTTCGAGCGGAAGATCCTCCGCCGGGAGTAAGCGCGCAGAAAAGAAGCTGCTTAAGGCTTAAGACCCATAACGAACGAAACCCAGCCCGGGAGGGCTGGGTTTCGCATTTGTTCAATATCGGACGGGCGCAGCCGCCCGCTTCAAGCCGTCTCTTTGCCTGCCTGTACGCCGGCCTTCTCCTCGATCCCCTTCAGGATCCGGATGATGTCCGGATCGAAGTGGGTCCCGGCTTCGTCGTAGATGATCTGAAGCGCCTGGTCCTTCGGGATCGCTTTCTTGTAGACGCGGTCCGAGACGAGGGCGTCGTAGACGTCCGCGACCGCCATGATCCGCGCCGCCAGCGGGATCTCATTCCCCTTTTTCCCCTCGGGATAGCCGCTGCCGTCCCACCACTCGTGATGGGAGACCGCGATCTCCTCCGCGAGCTGCAAAAACAGAGGATCGTCCAGATTGGCAAACAGGTTGCGGATCATGACGCCGCCCTTTGAGGTGTGGAGCTTGATGGTCTCAAACTCCTCCGGCGTGAGCTTCCCCGGTTTCAGGAGTATCGTATCGGAGACGGCGATTTTCCCGATGTCGTGCAGGGGCGCCGCGTTCTCGATCTCTTCAATCATGAAGTTGGAAAGCTGATCGTGAAACACCTCGTCGTGTTCCATCTCGCGGGCCAGCCGGCCCACATAGGACTTGGTCCGGATCACATGCTCGCCGGTGTTCTCGTCCCGGGATTCGATCAGCGAGGAGAGATTTTCGATGACGAGGCTCTGCAAATCGTTGCGCTTCTTCATCTCCTCGTTGGCTCTTTCCGCAAGCTCCGTCTGCTTTTTGAGCATGTCGGCATTGCGCCTTCCGATCCCGGACAGGAGGATGTTGATCACGTAGATCGCCAGCAGGCGCGGCACCACATAGTGGGAGAAGAGGTCCAGATAACGTCCCGGCGGGCAGACCGCGAGCCGCGCCCGAAACGGGAGCACGCCCTTCCCCACCACGCCGGAGAAGAAGTTCCGGTCCACCAGCCCGAAGAAGAAGCCCCCGTAAACGCTGAGCGGAACAAGGACGATGGAACCGATCAGCATCCACGTATACAGCTTTTTCTGGTCCGAATACTGCGCGGCGAAGATGCCCGGCAGCACCATCAGGAGGATCGCGTGGAAGGTCAGGGCCACGCAGGTGACCGTGATGCCGAAATAGACGGAAAAGACGATCAGGTATTTGAAGCCGCCCCACCGGAGTATGGACGGCTCTTTTTTCAGGAGCCTGTCATGGATCAGCCATACCGCGATCGGGAGAAGAAACGCGAGCAGCGCCGAGCCCATGGCGACGTTCATCGTGAACGGATCGACCGTGAACACGCCGAGGTCGTTGCAGAGCTTGCAGAGCAGGTCGAAGCCGCACAGGACCGCAAGGCATTTCAGATTGAATCCGTTTGCACGGGCTTCCATCGAGCGCATCAGCTCTTTTGTGCCGGTCGGATTCTCCACCTGCTCCGCCTCCTTCCTGTGCCGTTCGGGTTTCTCATTCCGCTGATCCGGGCATTCTGCGACTCATATTGATATGAACCCATTTTACTCAAATAAGCCGCTGAATTCAATCCTTTTTTCATAAAAATCGGGCAAAATCCGCCCCGCAGCGGATCAACCCGCGCCTTCGGCGCGGCCACCGGAAAACAGGCGCCCAAACCGTCCTCCATAACCAAACCGGAGGTCCCCCCGCGAGGACCTCCGGCCGGTTTGGAAAGGAAGAAGGAGCTTTCGGATATGGAGCTTTCCCGGCAAGCCTTGAACGTCGCACGCTTCCCGCGCGTCGCTATGCTCTTACGCAAACCGGGGAAGCGGAATGGAGAAAGCTTCTTCTGACGATCTGCATGGGGTGAGCGCGAGAGGGGACAGAGGCACCCAGGGCCACTGATCAGACGGAATGAGTCCGGTGCATGGACAACATTCTCAGCCGCGCCGAAGTGATACTGCCTGTAGATACTTAAAGATCAAGGTTATTTTTTCCCGGATCCCGATAAATCCATATCTTTCTTGAAACGAAATTCCATACAAACACGATTCCTGTTGCCATTATCTTCGCAGCGGTTTTCAGCAGATTTGTATTCATGCCGAGCAGTCTGACAAAAATGAACATCAACAGCAGATTAAAGCCAAGCCCGATGGCGCTGACCAGAAAAACCAAAAACAGTTCCTTTGTTCTTTGATTGTCGTAGCTTGATTCTTTAAACGTAAATGTTCTGCCCAGAAACCAGTTAATCGTCGTAGAGACGATAAAAGCCAGCACCGTCGCCAGAAGATAAGGCATATCAAAACAATACTCAAGGAATGAGAATACGCCCCATTCAACAAGCGCCGAAACGCCCCCTACGCCAAAATAAGAGAGAAATTGTTTTATGTTTTTCCGGGAAAGGAGCACTTTAATCCGTTCGCTCATTTATTTGCAGTATTCCCACATCGTCTGACGATAGGAGTCCGGCAGTCCGATGTCAAACGATTTCCCTTTCGGCACGAATCCGAACAGGCCGGATTTTTGCCGAACCGCGTCCAAGGCCTCTGTCAATCCGTATTCCTTTCCTTCG
>CADAOF010000035.1 GCA_902789555.1 uncultured Lachnospiraceae bacterium | reverse complement strand
CGGCTCGGGATGTGCATGATCGGCGAGCCGTGCTCCTGCACAGCGAGGATAAAATGAAGCCGGTCGCCTGCGGAGGGCGGAAGGCCGACTTTCACTTTGATGGTTTTCAGTTTTTTCAGAGCCCGGGTCCGCTCGGTCAGCACCTCCGGGTCGTCATGGATGGTAAGTTTCATGGAATATACCGTGCGAAGCCGTACAGGCGGAGCAGGCTAAAGGCTAAGGAGCTGCAATCCGTAGACGGTCTGATTCAGATCGTTGAGGCCGGTGGAATTGGCACTGGACGTCGAGGTCGACGTAGCGTAGGAGATGGAAACGTCTCCTACTTTTTTTGACGCGATTTCCTGCATACTGCCCTTGCCGGCGCTGGCGATCTGCGCCGCCGTCGCGTCGCTAACACCTTCCGGCAAACACGAAGCCGCATACAGCGTCAGCTTATGCGCCGTAAAAAGTCTCCGCGCTTCCTCCGCGTCAGAACCGAAATCCGAAAAGCGGGCGTTGGCCTGCCGGAGATATTCCGGCAGGACCAGGCCCTCCGCAAATGTGGAAAATTGCGGATAAAAAGCCAGGAAGGCTTCTGAAGTCAGCGCCATTACTTCGTATCGTTCTGCCCGGCGCCAGCTTTCGCTTCCCCCGTCGCAGTCGTCCTTTCCGGTTTGGCCGGTTCCATCACGCTCTTCTCAGTCTTCTCGGTTTTTTCCGGTTTTTCAGCCTTCGCGGCCTTTGCCGTCTTTGCGGTCTTCGCTCGCTTTTCAGCTTTCGCAATGACAGCGTCCGGATCGTTCTCCAAAGCCTTCAGGTCGAGCTTGCTTTCGGGAGCCTTGAGGCTGCCTTCTTCGACCATCAGGGCGTAGAGAGGGTCCTGTACAATTGCGTCCGGAACTTCGGTGATGTTCCGGAGCTCGTGGGCATGAATCCGATGAATCACGTTGCCGGATTTGTCGTGAAATTCGGCACAGGCAAAAGGTACTACCAACATAAAAAACATCTCCTTTCTCATAAAGCCGAACTGGTCTCCGCGGGTCTATCCGGGACGGTTCCGATGTGACCAGCACTGGTCATGCGGAACCGTCCCGATAGGCCCTGCGAGTACCCCGATGCCTTAAATTCCGTCTACATACCTCACGGTCGACGGATACAAAAACCTTACCTCGCTGAACTGCGCGATATACGGAATCTTAATCCGCATCTCAGCATATTCGGTTTCCATCCGGCGCAGTGGCTGCGTCAGGTTGAAGCAGACGCGATCCACCTGGTTCATGTAGACCACCATGCGATCCGTGGAGCCGCTGCCGATGCCCGCGCACCACTTGCAGGGGGAAATAACGAGTTCCTTGCCCTGTTTGGTCGCGATGTTGTTCTCCAGCACGTAGGTCAGGATCGACCGCTCGGAGTCGTCAGCGACCTTACGGGTCACCAGCATGCCGAACTGCTCCACCGGAATCAGGATGTGGTTCGGCAGCGCATCGCTGCTGCAGTCGTTGTCCCTCCAGACAGCGCTCAACGCCCGGTTGATATCGTCCAGGATCTCGTCCGGCGTTTTGCTCCGCCAGGTGGAAGTGCCGCCCGCGCCGGGCCACGCGGAAGTCCGCGTGATCTGCGGACTGTTGCAAAGGCCGGTGGAGTTCACCTTGCTGAAACCACGATAGACGTTCCGGTCGATGGTTTTGTCGCAGTGCAGCCGGATGCCCTTGTTCAGGAAGGTCTCCGGATCCCGTCCGACGCTCATCATCTTCTCCTTCTCGGTCACGGTGAACGACATGTATTCCGCCCAGTTGAAGGTACGGGCCACCTGCTTGCTCAGGTCCGCCTGGATCACGGGGATCTCGTTGGCGGCGTCGAAGAACAGGTTGTCGTCGTCCTTGCCGGTGGAGGCATAGGTTACGTCAATGGAGGAAATGGATTCGATGAGGCCGCCGCCGGTGATCACCGGCATGTCCCGGGGCCAGTCGGTCCCGCTCAGCGGCTCGAGGATTTCGCTGTCGATCTTCTCCAGTTCCTGCATCAGGAACGTGTAGGAGTCATTCGCCGCCAGCCGGCGAATCGTGGGGGCTTTGATCATAAGAAAATTCTCCTTTCAGTCGAATTTTAGTGGGTAGTGGTTAGTGGATAGTGGATAGGAAAAGACAAAAGCTCATCACTATTCACTATCCACTATTCACTCAGCGGAAGCGGCCAAGGGCAGATTCCGCTTAGAGCAGGTTCCGTTCCAGGACAACCACTTCTGCGCAGTTATCGCTGTCGGAAGCGGTCTTGACGTGCACGTTGGTCAGCGCCAGCGTGGTTCCTTCAGCGCCGGGGTT
>CADAOF010000034.1 GCA_902789555.1 uncultured Lachnospiraceae bacterium | reverse complement strand
GAAAAAGGACCGCGACGCCATGATCGGCCGCGCGGACGGCAGAGGCGTGCACGAAAACCTCAAGCTCATGAACGCAGAGCAGGTCCCCATGCACCGCGATTAAGGCAAGAAACTGCAAAGAGCAGACATAAGGATATCCGGAGCCGTGAAGCTCCGGATATCTATTTTTTATTCCGTTGTCAGCATATACGAAGGGTAACGGTTTTCCCCGCCTTTGTCAGCAGCTGCCGCAGCCGGAGGACCGCTTCCGGGATCACGCTGCCGGCTTGGCTCTGATCCGGCGGTGGAAAACGTCCGCCTTCGGCAGAGGGGTAAAACAGGAGGTTTACATCGCTTGCCTGTTCGGCCAGCAAATCGGTAAGTTCGGAAGCACTATTCGCTTCCTCTACGGTCAGGAGGCTTATCATCCCGTTTCTCAGATAGGTCTCCACCTGATCAACCAACTCCTGCAGTTCCTGCTCGCCGTGAACAGAAGTGCTGATCTCCTTCGGAGGCGGAATGGTTGACATAATGTCGTTCTCTTCCTGCTGTATGTGCTCCGGCGGGTCGATCCGCAGGTTTACGGTCAGACGCTCCCGCAGCCGGAGAACGACGACCGTTGTGTCGTCGTGAAAGCTAAAGAGGTCCAGAGCCTGCGCTGCCGAGACGATCCCGGCGGCTACCCGGCGCGCATGATCGTCGGGCCCTACGCTGCGGAGCAAATAGTCCTCCATCTCATCCCGGTTCCATCCGGAATATGTCGTGACGCCCCGTCCCGCCTCGGAGATACCGTCGCTGAAAAGCACCAGCATGTCGCCGGACTTCATGGAAAGAGAAGTCTCCAGTATGGTTTTATCTCCTATCGTCAGCGTATCATACGGGTAGCGGAGCGAAACGCCGTCACGCAGAAATACGGCAAGGGGATTGTCGTATTGGATCAGGTGGACGTTGTTTCCGTCGGTTGCGGCCAGGGTGAAGGTCGCATAGGCCAGACCGTGCTTTTTCGTCACAGGCAGAACGGCTTCCACAGCGCAGATACAGTCCTCGATGGAGAACCGGCTCCGGCTCATGGCTGAAACCAAGGCCGTCGTAAGGGTCGAGGCGATGCTGGCCTGGATTCCAGAACCAAGTCCGTCGGACAAAACGATCTGTACATCGTCATGATCCCATGACACGGCTGCCGTATCCCCGCAGATGGCTTCTCCGTTTTTTACCTGCTGGACGAGACCGAGCTCCCAGCAGAGATTCCGTTCCGGTTCTCTCCGTTCAGCCATGTTCCGTCCTCTCCGCCGGAAGAATCGCTTCCTTCAGCTCCCGCAGCAGGATTTGCATTTCAGCGGCGTTCTCTCCGAGAAGACTCGAAACATCACGAACCGTGCGAAGATGGTTTTCGTTGAGGGTGCCGGCAAGTTCAGCGGCATGCTGCAAATCCTTTTTAAGCTGCTCTTCCCGGATCCTCTGCCCGGTAACGTCCCTCATCACGCAGAGCAACACCGTCTGTTCCTTATCACAGTGGAAGCTGCGTTCCAGCCAGATGTTTTTCCCGGGAAGTTGGATCGTATTGGAGAATTGCTGCCTGCCGCCGAGCAAGCGGCGAAAGCCGTCGTCCTCCATAACGGAGGCAACAGCGTTCCCCTCACAAACGGCTTCCTCGCGGATGCTGAGAAGCTGCCTGGCGCTGCGGTTCATTCGGATGATCACAAAGTCGCGGTTGACCGCAAGTATCCCATCCGGGATCAAATCGAAGATCATGTTGTCGTTCCATTCTTCCTGTTTCAAAACAGCACCTCCTGCCTTCATCTGTCAAGCCCCCCGTACATCCAAGCCTCAGCAGTCAATACTCTGCAAAGAGCAGAATCAGTATATCATTCTTTTCCTCTGTTCACAAGCTCTATGAATCAGGATTGAATATGGTAAGAATGATAGGACAAGGCCATAGGGATCGGTGATTGGCACTTACCACATCGCGGGTGTAGGTTGTGATCTCAGTGCCATCGAAAAGCTCTCTGCGATTTCCTTAATTTCATACATAGCGTTAGACCTCCTGACATTCTTCTGTGAAATAGCGCAAGTGGTAGCCTTTCCACTTGGCGCGTTTGATTTCTGCTTCCATACCGGATGAGATGCGGCTGCCAAATACCCAGACCTCGTCGCACTTGCTCATGAGGGCATTTCCGAAGAAAAGACCAAGCTCACGTTCATCCGGATTGTCATCATCAAGGAACTGCGGAAATAGCAGGTGCGGTGCAATAGGGATATATCCTTTGTCCACGGCATAGAGGCTGTAGCGTCTGGCGTTGGCTACGTTTGTCTCCACATCTCCGGAAAACGGAGAGCAGATGTAGACGATAGGCCGGAAAGCACGAAGGGACTGCTTTT
>CADAOF010000033.1 GCA_902789555.1 uncultured Lachnospiraceae bacterium | reverse complement strand
ACCCCGCCTGGGAGGATGTCCGATACCACTATCACGCCGAAGATAATACCTTCTGGAGCCGTATTTGCTATGAGATCGACCTGGAGTTCGTGATCCCGGATCAGGCCGCCTTTGACGCCTACGTCGCGACGGTCGCGCCGATCGAAGCGTTCCGTCCGTTCCCCTATGATGAGGCGTTCCTGGAATACGCCCATGAGGACACCTATATAAGTATCGATTACGAACAGGACGAACAGACAGGCGAGAAACACGCAGAGTATTTCGACCCTGTTTCCATCAAAGAGACCCTGATCGCGCCATCGGAAAGACGCGTCGTGATCGTGGCTGTGTGCGCGGAGGATGCATCACCGGTCGAAGCCGCCGACTGGTTCTTCAGGCGCTTTGACATCGACGTCATGGACTATGCCCTCGACCTGCAAAAGATCGACCCGAAGCGGGCCTTTGTCAACAAGGCAGCTTCATGAGGAGATCAGGGTGCCATGCCAGCAAAAAAGACGCAGCCCCCTTGGGCCGCGCCTCAAGCTGTCGACAAAGTGTCGACAGCTTGAGATGCCAAAACGGGAACTTCCGAAAAAGTTCCCGTTTTGGCGTATATTGGACGTGAAGGGGGGAAGCCCATCCCCCCTTCACATACCCCCCATGCGAGTCGAGACCCTGCCGCACTGGTTTATCTACAGTCTGAGGGACGCGTTGCAAAATAGCGCTGCATAACAAAAGCACCAGTTGGGTCCAAAAAGGACTTGGCTGGTGCTTTCGTTTGCGTTAGAATTTGGTTGTGAAGACAAAATCCACGCGAGAACAGTGTACCTTAGTTGAGCGGAATGGTCAACTGGTATTTACACTGAACAGCGAGATCATGTTGCCGGAAGAGGCACCCGTACGGCTGACCAACGCCCAGCTTGAGGAACTGGACTACAGGAAACTGTATGCAGCGTATTCGTCCAGGGGACGGAAATCGGTCACCGATCCGCGAGTGCTGTTCAAGATCCTGGTATACGGATACCAATGCGGTATCTACACAACAAGGAAACTGGAAGAAGCCTGCCGTTACCGGATAGACTTTAAGTGGCTGTTGTGGGACGAGCCGGTGCCGGATCACAGCACGATCTCGCGCTTTCGGACAGGACGATGTGCGGAGGCGGTGGAGGATCTGTTTTACCAGTATGTGCGCTATCTGGAGGAGCAGGGAGAAACGGATCACGAGACGGTTTTCATCGACGGGACGAAGCTGGAGAGCCGTGCGGGACGGTATACCTTTGTGTGGCGCAAGAGTGTGGAGAAGCAGCTTGCCAAAGTGAAGGAGAAGGTGCTCTCGGCAGTTTCGATCACAAGTCTGGAAGCATTGGAGCAGCAGCTTGCAGAGATGGAGGCGAAACTCACATTTGTCCACGGCCCCGGTCGCAGGAAGAGCGACGCCCAAAAGGAATGGGAAGCGTTGGACGAGCTTCGCCGGAGATGGCGAGACTACGAGGAAAAGCTCAGCATTATGGGCAAAGGCCGCAACAGCTATTCCAAAACAGACCCGGACGCAACCTTTATGCGGATGAAGGAAGACCACATGCACAACGGGCAGCTCAAACCGGGATACAACGTCCAGATCGGGGTCAACAGCGAATACATCACCGGCATAGATGCGTTCTCCAACCGAACAGACTACGGAACCATGGTGCCCTTTATGGAGACGATGCGGCGTAAGCATGGGAAGAAGTACAAGTCTGCGACTGCCGATGCTGGATACGAGCGCATTAACAACTATCTGTATCTTGAGGCCAACGGACAGTTGAGCTTCATAAGACCCGCGAACTATGAGCAGCAGAAAAGCAGCGGTTTCAAGAGGCAGATCGGGCGAATGGAGAACATGAGCTATGACGCCGAAGACGACAGTTATACCTGTGCTCAAGGCCGAAAACTGAGCCTGCGCCGGGAGTGTACAGAGCTTCAAAGCGGGAGATACGTCACGACTGCATGGTACCGCTGCGAAAGCTGCTCGGGCTGTCCGGTCCGGGATAAATGCTGCCAGGCCAAGAATGCTGACCAGGCCAAGGAGTTGCGGGTGAACAAGACGTTTCAGGAATTAAGAAAAGCTTCGCTTGAGAACATCACGACAGAGTACGGGATCTATCTGCGTCAATGCCGTTCGATCCAGGTGGAAGGCGCCTTCGGGCTACTCAAGAACGACTTCGGTTTTCGCCGCTTCCTCACACGGGGAAGGAACAATATTCGCACGGAGCTGTTCTTTCTGGCACTTGCTTTTGACCTGAAAAAGCTCTGGATGAAACGTGACAAAGGGCGATCGCGAACGCATTTGTCCGAGATCTCGGCTGCATAACAAATAATTGGATTCTTTTTCAACATTTGGCGCTGGTCTAAGGATCAGGGCTGGTCTTGTTATACAAAAAACCGAGAGATTCGTGGCCAGTTTTCCACAGACTCTCGGTTCCTTTTCCTCTTTAGGGCTGAAATGGGGACCGCTGCAAAACTCTCATTTTGCAACGGTCCCTCTTCTGAACACTGAACACTGAACACTGCCTAGCCCCGGCCGATGTTCAGCATGCCCCAGCCGGAGCTGCCCTCCGGCACCGGCTCGTCCGTGACGCGGATCTCCAGGTCCCGGGCGATGTCCTCCAGGACGCCCAGATCCTCGCTGCCGCCCACGACCACCATGTAGCCCTCCCGCTCGCTGAAGAGGATCACATAGTTCTCCGGCCC
>CADAOF010000032.1 GCA_902789555.1 uncultured Lachnospiraceae bacterium | reverse complement strand
GTATGACCTGCGAGTACCAACTAAGCCTTAGATCCCATCCACATACCGAACCGTAGAAGGATACAAAAACCGCACTTCGCTGAACTGCGCGATGTACGGAATCTTAATCCGCATCTCGGCATATTCGGTCTCCATCCGGCGCAGGGGCTGCGTCAGGTTGAAGCAAACGCGGTCTACCTGGTTCATGTAAACCACCATGCGGTCGGTGGAGCCGCTGCCGATGCCTGCGCACCACTTGCAGGGGGAAATAACAAGTTCTCTGCCCTGCCGGGTGGCGATGTTGTTCTCCAGCACGTAGGTCAGGATCGACCGCTCGGAGTCGTCGGAAACCTTCCGTGTCACCAGCATGCCGAACTGCTCCACCGGAATCAGGATGTGGTTCGGCAGCGCGTCGCTGCTGCAGTCGTTGTCCCTCCAGACGGCACTGATTGCCCGGTTAATGTCGTCCAGGATCTCGTCCGGGGTCTTGCTCCGCCAGGTGGAAGTGCCGCCGGCTCCGGGCCACGCGGAAGTCCGCGTAACAATCGGGCTGTTGCAAAGGCCGGTGGAGTTCACCTTGCTGAAACCGCAGTAAACGTTCCGGTCGATGGTCTTGTCGCAGTGTAGCCGGATCCCTTTGTTCAGGAAGGTCTCCGGATCCCGCCCGACGCTCATCATCTTCTCCTTCTCCGTCACCGTGAAGCTCATGTATTCCGCCCAGTTGAAGGTGCGGGCCACCTGCTTGCTCAGGTCCGCCTGGATCACGGGGATCTCGTTGGCGGCGTCGAAGAACAGGTTGTCGTCGTCTTTCCCGCTGGAAGCATACGTCACGTCGATGGAAGCCACGGACTCAATCAGTCCGCCGCCGGTAATGACCGGCATGTCCCGGGGCCAGTCGGTCCCGCTCAGCGGCTCGAGGATCTGCTCATCGATCCGCTCCAGTTCCTGCATCAGGAACGTATAGGAGTCGTTCGCCGCCAGCCGGCGAAGAGTAGGGGCTGTGATCATAATAAATTCTCCCTTCATTCGGTTTTTTATTCACTAACCACTATCAACTTTCCACTCAGCGCAATCTGCTTACAGCAGATTGCGTTCCAGCACGACGACTTCCGCGCAATTCTCGCTGTCGGAAGCAGTCTTCACGTGCACGTTGGTCAGCGCCAGCGTGGTTCCCTCGGCGCCGGGGTTCGTCACGAATGCGCCATCAGCCTTGCGGATGTAAACGGTAGCGCCCGGATCCACCCCGTGGGCAAACTGCAGCACGATGGCCCCGCGGGTCAGGATCTCCACGGGATCGCCGTCGTTGAAAACGGCTTCATTGCTGCCGAACAGGTTCGGTGTCTTGTCGCCGCTGCGCACGGTGATGCCGATGAAGTTGTCCATCGAATAGCTGGCCGCGTAGTCCGGATCAAAGGGTTCGCAGGCATTCTGTCCCGCGACAAAAAATACCGCACTGCCGAAGGGGATCTCCCCGTCAGAGCCGTTTCGCATGGATAGGATGATTTCGTCGACGGACCGGGAAGGTGTTCCCGGCCAGCCGTTGGTGAAGTTGGAAAGGACTTTACCCATAAAAAATCAACCCCTCCCCTTATAGTTCGCGTTCCGCGCCGCCATAATGCGCTTCCCAAGCGCGTTGTAAACCGACCGCGAATCCTTCTGCGGCCGGCGATTCAGCATAAGGTCATACCCGCTGTTCGCTCCTTTGCGCCGCTTCTTGCGCACCTGCGCGGCGATATCCGCGGCAGCCTTCCGGCGCTGCCTGGGGGACATCTTCCGAAATTTCACTGCCGAGTTCGCCAGCGCATGTCGCAGCATGTCGTTGCTGCAGATATCTTCGGGATTGTCCGGATCCTCGTCGCCTTCGCTGCTTTCTTCGAGTGTCACGGAAACGTCTGGTTCAAGGATCGCTTCGATAATCTCGGCCACTTCTTCAACCGCGCTTTCTCCCGAAATCTCCTCGGACAAAGCTTCGCCGGACCCTTCGCCGGAAACGGCTTCGATCACCTCTTCGACAACCTCTGCCATTTCCTCTTCGGAAATTTCGCTGCCTTCCTCGCTTTCGGCTTCCTCCGGCTCTTCGTCGGCGCCGGGCGCAAGCGTCAGCAGCTCGATCAGCCGGTCCAGGCGTTCAAGGATGCCGCCAAGCGTTTCTTCGTCGGCGGCGCACCCTGGATTGGTACTCCCGTTCCCGCCTTCGGAAACAGCCTCCGCGACGGCCCCGGCAGCCGCTTCCGCAACTTCTTCAACGGCTTCTGCCGCGGCTTCTGCCTTGGTTTCGCTTTCGCCTTCAATCATCTCTTCGATGAACTCGGCGACGGTTTCAGCGTCGCCGTCCCTGGCCATCCGGGCCAGCAGTTTGGTAAGGGATTTCTTCATGGAAACAGTACTCCTTTCAACTTGTTGATGATCTTTAATGGAAACGCGGTGCCCCGCACGGCCGGCTTCAACGACGGCAATGTGGTTCCCGCGAATCTTCCGCTGAATGTATCGGCCGTTCTCCTCGGCCAGCTCGTACGTATAGCCGCAGCTGATCTCCCGCTTTCCGTGAAGAATGGCGTCAATCAGCACTTCGTCCGTAATGATCAGATCCGCCAGCAGCAGATCCGCTTCGTCTCCCGTTCCCCGCCGAATGTGATGGGCATGCCCCATCTGCACTCGGCGGATGTTTTCAATGTCCACCCCGTCCGGTGGGTGCTCGTTGGTCACCGGCATCCCCTCAAACGAAGCCATCGTCTCCGGCGCGAAGACTTCCTCTTCCGGCCGGTAAACAGAAATCAGTCCCGGCCCTGAGGGAAAAGAAGAAGAGCCTGGCGTTATGCCGAGCTCTTCCGGCAGATAATCCTGCGTGCCGGTTCTCGCCACCGGCACGTTCAGGCAAAGCAGATATCCCTCCGGTTCTCTTCGGGAAATGTTTTCGGAAAGGCGTGTTCCGTAGTATTGCAAATTCTTCACCTCGTTTGCGCAGGCAAAAAGAAAAAGCACCCGCACCGGGCGGATACTTCATTTTTCGCATCATAATCATATCACGGGGTCAATGGGACGCACAAGGCTCACAGGGGGATCACACCCCGTTCACTCTTTGCCCTTCTTCCTGCTCAGCCTCCGGCAAGCCGGTCAACGCGAGCAGAACGGCTGTGATGAAGCCGAAGCCGCCGGCGCTCAGCGCCGCGACCCAGTTCACGTCTCC
>CADAOF010000031.1 GCA_902789555.1 uncultured Lachnospiraceae bacterium | reverse complement strand
CTGACGGAGATGTCGCGGAGATCCGCCGGATGATCGACGATTACGGAAAGGAGACATCAAAATGATCAGCAAAATGTTCCTGCAGGCGGTGAAGCTCTGTCTGTCCGCCAGCATTGTGACGGGGCTCGTGCTGCTGCTCCGTCTTGCCTTTAAAAAGGCACCGAAGAGCCTTGTCTGCGCGCTGTGGATCCTCGTCGGGCTGCGTCTTGTGATCCCGACCATGCCTTCGAGCAGCGTCTCCGTGATCCCGGAGGCGGTCTCGGGCGGAACTGCGGTGGAAGCGCTGGAAAAGCAGTACGTGGAAGAAACGACGGTGATCCGTGAGGATCAGAACGAAGAACTCTATAAGCAGATCACGTCGCTGTACAGGGATCTCCCGGTCTATCGGGAGGCAGGGACAAGCTATGTGGTGGTCGCAGCGCCGACCGCACAGCCTGCTGTTCCGGCCGCCCCGGCATCTCCGTCCGCCGCGCCGGCTGAGAGGCCGGCAGCTCAGCCTGCTGCCCCCGCAGCCGCTGCCTATACACCTCCGAAGACCTTCGGAAACAGCGTTGTTCCTACTCTTGCCATTGTTTGGGTCGTCGGTATAGGCGTTATGCTTCTGTATATGGCCGGAAGCTACCTGACGCTGCACAGATGCCTGCGCACGGCGGTGATCCTTGAAAAGGGCGTCTGGGAAAGTGATCAGATCGGCTCGCCGTTCATCCTCGGGATCATCCGTCCCCGCATCTACCTGCCCATGTCACTCTGTGGAGAAGAAAGAGAATTCGTCCTTGCCCATGAAAGAACGCATTTAAAGCGCGGTGATCAGTTCTGGAAGCCGCTTGGCTACGTCCTGCTGGCGATCTACTGGTTCAATCCCCTGTTCTGGCTTGCATATTTTCTCCTTTGCCATGACATCGAAGGCGCGTGCGATGAACGGGTGATCAGAAGCGAGGACTTAGCCTATCGCAGAGCATATTCGGAAACCCTGCTGAAGCTGAACGTGCGCCAGAAAGCCGTTACGGCCTGCCCGCTTGCCTTTGCCGAAAACGGCGTCGGCGGCCGTATCCGCCGCGTTCTGAACTATAAGAAGCCTGCGTTCTGGGTGATCGCGGCAGCGCTCGTCATCGGCGTCGTGGCAGCCGGCTGTGCTTTGACCGACCCGACGAAGAAGGAAAGTCCCGCAGCGGAAAGCACCGAACAGACCGAAAGTGAAGCGTCGACGGAAGAAAGCACGGCGCCGGAAAGCACGGAGGCGGTGAGTACTGAAATCGAAAGTACGCCGGAAGAGACCCGGCGCGGCGGGCAAGGCATGGAAGCATGTGAGAAGCTCAACGCATCTTTCCCCGTTGGTCAGAATGGGACTGTTTGGCCGGACGATCTTGGCGGATGGTACATGGAAGAGTATCCGGATGGTCAGGAAATGATCCTTTGTCTGAAGAATCCTGATGAGGCAATGATCAAACGGTATATGGATATTGTTGCCGGTTATGAGAATTCTGTTCATGTCAAAGCGGTCAGATACTCGATGAATGAGCTGTATCAGATGCTCTATGAAATGGTCGAAGAAGTACTGAATCCTTTGGGAATCAATCGTAATTATAATATCGATTGGGAAAACAACGGTCTTTGGGTTGGAGTAGACGAGGAGTTCGTGGAAACGGTTCGGTCCGTTCTGCAGCAAAAATATCCCGATGTTCACATTACAGTGGAGGTCGCGGAGGGGTATATTACTCCCCCTCCGACAACCTTTGAGACACGGTACAAAGCTGACAAAGCTCTGGACGCGAATACGCGGGAAAAGCTCGTTTCGTTTATAGGTAATGACTACAAGCCGCTTCCGTGGGCTTTCCTGAGACAAGACTTCCGTGATCCGTCGGAGATCGACGTCATCGACCTTTTTTACAACTGGACCGAGGAACTTAGCGGAGAGGCGGAGCAGGAGGCAGCATGGAAAGCCGGACATATGGAAGAATTGCGCCTGGAGACGCAGAAGCGGACCGCCAAGGGAATGAACGAAGTTTTTCGGAAATATACCGGGAAGGAACTGACAAAGGAGCAGACCGACGCATTCTCCACATGGATCTATCTGCCGGAGTATGACGCCTATTACAGCTTTCAGACAGATTCGATGCCCCAGGGGGCAGAACTGGGCAGGGCATGCTTTTTGGATGAGAAAGACGCTGCGGATCTGGGCCTGAAAGCCGGGTATGAACAGTTGATCGCGCTGGAATGGTATACGCTCGACGAAGGTGCGCGTGATGAAACCGGCATGCTGCTTCTTGTGCCTTGTGAAGATAGTTGGCAGATCGTAGCGAATCTATTTTATAAGGAACCCGAACCCGTGCAGGCGGAGAGGACCGCATGCACCACGAAGGTCCTGGAAGGCAGCATGAAGGATGAAAAGGCCGGCCTTACTTTCATCGACGGATCGCCGGTCTATACCCATGGCCCCTGTGATTTTGCACTCATCAGTGAGAACGACATCATTATTCTTGATTATGCAGCCAATAGACTTCAGCGCTACAAAGACGGACAGTATTTCGAAACGATCAGTCTGCCGGAGAGACCAGGACTCAGACTCTGTGTGATGGGTGAAAATGCCTATGTCCTGAGGGGCGACAGCCTGCTGAAGATCGATCTGAATACGAAAGAACAAAGAACTGTTGCATTGCCTTATCTTTCAAAAGATGAAGGGGTTCTGGGAACGTATGTCGACGACATGTTTGAACAGGATGGCAAGCTGTATCTTATTACCGAACTGTATGGCAATTTTTGCCTGAACGAAGAAACGCAGAAAGTTGAAAAGACTTCAAGTGCGAATACGCCCTACAGTGTCAAGCGAACAGGAGGGATCGGCGGGAAAGAAATCGCTGTGATAAAAGGGGCTCGGCGCTGGACGGTTGATGCGCCGAACCGCTACGGCTATGTAATCGGTTTCGGCGAGGACGGGATCGTATATTTTTATCTTTACGATCTGAATCTTAATCGTGAAGATGAAGGTTACTGCCGCATTCTGAAATGTGCCGCTGGCGAGGGAGTCGCTGCAGAGAGTATCGTAGACGTCTCGAAATGGATCATCCTCAGCCATCCGCAGTGCTTTGCAAAACTCGGTGCGGACGGCAGCGTCTACGTTCTCGCTTTGCACGAAGATGACTTTGTCTTGTACAAGCTGAATGTGGGCGTCGAGGATATCAGAGAGCAGTAAAGCCCCTGCAATAAGGAGATCTGTCATGAGTGATTACAAACTGGGAGAAGTGGAAACACGTTTTGCCGAACTGATCTGGGCGAATGAGCCCCTCGGCTCGGGCGAACTGGTGAAGCTCTGCGCCGAAAAGCTCGGCTGGAAGAAATCCACGACCTATACGGTGTTGAGAAAGCTTTGTGAGAAGGGCTATTTCCGCAACGAGGACGGTGCCGTGACCTCGCTCATTTCCCGCGAGGGAATGCAGGCGCAGGAGAGCCGCCGTTTCGTAGAAGATTCCTTCGGCGGGTCTCTCCCGGCCTTTTTCGCGGCCTTTACTTCGGAGAAAAAACTGTCTGACGGAGATGTCGCGGAGATCCGCCGGATGATCGACGATTACGGAAAGGAGACATCAAAATGATCAGCA
>CADAOF010000030.1 GCA_902789555.1 uncultured Lachnospiraceae bacterium | reverse complement strand
TTCGCCGACGATCTCGCCGACCGTCATGCGCGGGTCGAGAGACGCAGAGGGATCCTGAAAGATGATCTGCATCTTGCGCCGGTACGGCAGCATCTTCACAGCGATGTTCTGTTCGCTGTCATAGATCGGCGTTCCGTCATAGACGATCCTCCCGCTGGTGGGCTCGTACAGGCGGATAATGGTTCTTCCGAGGGTGGTCTTGCCGCAGCCGGACTCGCCGACGATGCCAAGCGTCTCGCCCCGGTAGATGAAAAAGGACACCGATTCGACGGCCTGCACATATTTCTTTTCGAACAGGCGGTCGCCCTTGACGGGGAAATACTTTTTGAGGTTTTCAATCTGAAGAAGAATTTTCTGATCACTCATTGGCCGTATTCTCCTTCCCCGTGTCTGCCGCTTCCCTGCTCCCGCGATTCATGAAATGCAGCCAGCAGGCCGAGATGTGACCCTCGCCGACCTGTGCATAGGGCGGTTTCTCACGCAGGCAGATCTTCATACAGTTCTTGCATCGCGGGCCGAAGTTGCAGCCGCTCGGCGGATTCAGCAGGTCGATGGGCGTGCCCTCAATCGGCACCAGGCGCTCCTGATCTTCCTCGTCCAGGCGCGGTGTTGAGGCGATCAGGCCTTTGGTATAGGGATGCTGGGGGCGGTAGAAGATATCCTGCACCAGGCCCTGCTCGACAATACGCCCGGCGTACATGACTGACACCCTGTCGCAGATCTCGGCGACGACGCCGAGGTTATGCGTGATGAAAATGATCGAGGTGTTTTCCTTTTTCTGCAGATCCTTCATCAGTTCGAGGATCTGGGCCTGGATCGTCACGTCCAGCGCCGTGGTCGGCTCGTCCGCAATAAGCAGCTTCGGCTCGCAGATCAGCGCCATCGCGATCATCGCGCGCTGACGCATGCCGCCCGAAAACTCATGCGGATACTGATCTACCCTTTTCACTGCGTTGTTGATGCCGACAAGCTCGAGCATCTGAATCGCCCGCGCCCTTGCCTGTGTCTTGCTGATGGTCTTGTCGTGGCAGGTCAGGGCCTCCATCAGCTGGTCTCCGATGGTGTAGACCGGGTTCAGGCAGGTCATCGGGTTCTGGAAAATCATGCTGGCCTTGTTCCCGCGGAACTGGCGCATTTTCTCGGCGTCGTATTCCAGCACATTCTCCCCTTCAAAGAGGATGCTGCCCCCGGTCACCCTGCCGGGGCTCTGCAGCAGACCGATGATGGAATAGGCCTCGACGCTCTTGCCGGAGCCGGATTCGCCGACGATGCCCATGACCTCGTTATAGCCCAGGGAATAGGAGATGCCGTCGACGGCCTTTACTTCCCCCGCGGGCGTAAAGAAGGAAACCTTCAGATCTTTGACTTCAAGAAGTTTTCTGTTCTCTTCCATGCTCATGTTTCCCCCTCTCCTTACTTTTTCAGACGAGGATCGAGTGCGTCGCGAAGGCCGTCACCGACGAGGTTGAGCGTCAGGACGATGATCGTCAGAATGACGCCGGGGAAGACCAGTCGGTACGGATACAGCGAGATGGTCTCCAGCGCATCCGAGCACATCGAACCCAGGCTCGCCATCGGCGCCGAAACGCCGAGGCCGAGGAACGAGAGGAAGGATTCCAGAAAGATCGCACTGGGGATCTGCAGGCAGGTGGTGATCACAAGCGCGCCCACACAGTTGGGCAGCAGGTGGCGGCGGATGATTCTGCCGTTCGACGCGCCCAGTGCCGTTGCCGCGGTGACGTATTCCTGCTCCTTCAGCTGCAGGACCTGGCCGCGGACGATGCGCGCCATGGTGACCCAGTACAGCAGTGCAAAGGTGATGAAGATGCTGACGATGCCGGAACCCAGATCGCTCATGGCGCTTGCAAACGCCGACGTTCCGGAATCGAACCATTTCTGCAGCGGGTCCTTCAGGACAACCTGCAGCAGCAGTACGATCAGGACCTCGGGAATGGAGTAGATGAGCTCCACGATGCGCATCATCACGAAGTCGACCGCCCCGCCCGCGAGGCCGGAGATGGCCCCGTAGATCGAGCCGATCACCAGCACGATGAGCGCCGCCACGATGCCGATCAGAATCGAGACGCGGGCGCCGTACATGGTGCGGGCCATGATGTCACGCCCCGCGGAATCGGTTCCGAAAACATGCGGGAAAACGCTTTTGACGAGCTTGATTTCGCTCGCTCCCTCCGCCGGCGTATCTGTGCAGTCCAGTGCCTGAATCTTGTCCTTGTCGTACTGGCCGTCCTTGATATCCTTCTCCTTCACGACAAAGAGCGCGGGCTCTTCATCGGCCTTGAGGATCAGGATGCTTTTTTCCACGGCTTTTTTCAGGCTGAAGGCGTAGGTCTTTCCTCCGGACTGAACATAATAGTCGCCTTTTTTGATCGCAGTCCGGCTTCCCGGCTGCAGCGCTGTCGCATAAAAGCCGTCGCAGCTGCCCGCAACGGACATCGCGGTCTTTTCGTCGTCGGAATACTCAAAGGGCGCCAGCTTCTGCGCCGAGCGGTACTGATCCCCATAGCTGTAGGGGATGAGCTTCGGCCCGAGAAACGCAAACAGCAGGCAGACGATGAAGATAAACAGTGCCGCCATGGAGACCGTGTTCTTCCGGAAGCGCCGCCAGGCATCCTTCCAGTAGGAAACGCTCTTGTGCTTTTCCACCATGGAGGCCTTTTCGTCTTCCCCCGCCGCCAGAAAATCGTCGTCGTTCAGGTGGATGTTCTGCGGGATTTTGTCGGGGTCGACCTGAAACGGACTGATCTTTGCAAATTTTCCGTCCATCGCTCAGACCTCCTTCGACGTCAGCGAAATCCGCGGGTCGACGATCTTGTAGGCAATGTCGACCACAAGATTCATGATGATCACCAGCGCCGAGAGAACGACTGTCGTTGCCATGATGATCGGATAGTCGCGGTTCAGAACACTCTGGACAAAGTACTTGCCGAGCCCCGGAATGGAGAAGGTCGACTCGACGACAAAGCTGCCCGTGATAATGCCCGCCATGACCGGTCCGAGATAGGTGATGACCGGGATCAGCGAATTGCGCAGCGCGTGCTTGAGAATCACGCTCCTGGTTTTTACGCCCTTGGCGCGGGCCGTGCGGATATAGTCCTGGTTAATTGCGTCCAGCATGCTGGTGCGCGTCAGCTTTGCCACATAGCACAGGTAATAGAAGGAAAGGCTGATGACGGGCATGATAAAGGCCTTCCAGGTGGTCAGGCTGCCGCTGATGGTCGGCAGCCACTGCAGCTTGACCGCAAAGGTAACCAGCAGCAGCGTCGCCAGCACGAAGGTCGGGATCGCGACGCCGACCGTTGTGATCACGCGCAGGAAACCGTCGATCCACGTTCCCCTGTTGTAGGCGGCGATACAGCCGAGCGGAATGCCCAGTGTCACCGCCAGCAGCAGCGCATAGAGACCCAGTTTCAGAGAGAGTTCAAATTTCCCCTGATGGAAGATGATCGTGGAAACCGGCGTTCCCTCCTGCATCTTCAGCGAAGTGCCGAGGTCCCCTTTCAGATAGCTTTTGATATAATTCCACAGCTGAATGTAAAGCGGCTTGTCGAGCCCGTACTTGGCATTCGCCTTGGCGATCATCTCGGGGGTCGATTTCTCCGTAAGAAACGGACTGCCCGGGATCGCGTTCATCAGGAGAAACGTGATTGTCATGATCAGCAGCAGCGTCAGAATCGCCACCGCAATGCGTTTTAAGATATATCCCGTCATCCAAAAATCCCTGCCTGTTCTTTCGTTGTCTGTCAGAGGCCTCTGCGTTTTTCAGTGTAGAAAAAAACCGGGGCATTCTTTGCGGTATTATAGTAGAGTATTATACAGAAACCGCAGGCAAATTACAATTCTTTTTTTCTTCATCCTGATAAAGGGATAAAAAAGGCGCCGCTTTCGGCGCCCTTTCTCTCATTTTCTGTTTTCTATTCCGTGTCTCTGCTCACTGTTCGTGGGGTCGTGCAGGACCTTTTCCACGGCCGCTTTCCAGTAGACCTGTCCACAGACAGGACACAGGAGAGACCCGTCACGCCGAAAGTTCTTCCGGGTGAGCTTTGTATTACAAAGTTTACAGGTAATCATGGCTGCCTCCGTTTGCTGAATTCACGTTTTGAAGCGAAAATTGCTTCGGTGCCATGATTATACACTATTTACATAATAATTGCAAGTCCAAATCAATAATTTACATTTTGAAGACGCTCTTCCCTGCTCTGCCGCGTTTTTTGGAAGGATCCGCTTGCGAAAAACCGCCGGGATGCTGTGCATCCCGGCAGGATTTCTCAATAAAACTGATTTTACCAGAGGTCGACCGAGCCGTATTCCTCGCCCCTGACCCAGTAGGCCTTGTTCTGATCGACGCGGACATAGACCGTGTCGACAGCCCCGACTTTTTTGAGGACAGCCTCCGGGGTGATTTCGCCGCCGAGAGGAGACTGAATGATGACCGCTGCCTTTTTCGCCGCTTTCTTTTCAGCAGGAGCTTTCTTTTCAGCAGGAGCTTTCTTTTCAGCAGGGGCCTTTTTCGCCGCAGGTGCTTTCTTCGTCCCGGCGGCAGCGGGCTTTGCTTTTTTGGCAGCCTTTTTTTCGGCCGGCTTTGCTTTCGCTGCCGGGACCTCGATGCTTTCCCCGTACACATTCTTCACCGCGTCGGCAATCTTCTGG
>CADAOF010000029.1 GCA_902789555.1 uncultured Lachnospiraceae bacterium | reverse complement strand
TCTTCTGCGACATTTCATAGGCATACCCTCTCTGTCATTTGAAGCGCATAAAAGAATAAAATATTATAACATATCCCCCGGGAATAATCCACACAAAAACAGGATTTTGCTGCAGAGACCCTGATCTTTCTCCAGGATGCAAAAACCGGTGCGTTTTCGCACCGGTTATGGTATACTGATGCTGTTGTTCCGGGAGGTGGGACTGTACATGGTTTCCGAATGGATAGAGAAAGCTTCCGCCGGCGAGGCAGTCTGGATGTCGGATCTTCGTGCCGCTTTTGCCGGGGACCCCGAAGCCGTCCGGCTTCCCGTCCGCCTGCAGCCTGCCGCGGGAGGACAGTTCGATCTGCCCTGCTTTCTGCCGCGCTGGCACAGTCCCGACGAACAGCGTTTCGTCGAGGAATACTTTTTCGCCTTTGTCTATAACCTGCTTTCGGTTTGCAGCGGCCGGTCGCTGACTTTCTTCGCTGACCCGGACGACCTGCAGATCGCCGGGCTGCTTGCTGCCTTTCACCGGGCCTTTGAGATCGGCACCGGGAACCGCCAGCGGCGGGGCTACGGCAAGGTCATCAACATTGCCGAGCGCCTGTGCGAGGCCGAAGGGCTTCCGCCCTTTTCGGTGACGGTGCTGCCCGCCGGGGCCTATGCCCCCGCCGGCAGTCCCGCGCCCGACCGGGCCGTCGACCTGCCGGAGCAGCTCAGGCGCTGCTGCCGCGAGGTCGGGGACAAGGTCCTCTGCGGCGTGGACATCGGCGGCACCGACATCAAGCTCGCTCTCTCGGTAAACGGGCAGCTGGTCTGCCTCGGCGAATACGACTGGAATCCCGCAGCCTGTACCACAGCCGATGCCATTCTGAATCCCATCTATGAGCAGATTGATCTGCTCCGGCGCTCGGCGGAGAAGCTGTGCTGCCCCGGAGAACCGCTTCTGTTCGATGCGATCGGCATCAGCTTCCCGGATATCGTGATCAAAAACCGCATTCTGGGTGGTGAGACCCCGAAAACCGATGGTCTGCGCCGATGCTTCGGGTCCGATTACGACCGCGAATTTGCCAGGGTCGGCCGTCTGAGCGAGCGTCTGCAGCCTCTCTGCCGCCCGGATGCCGAGATCCGCATCCTGAACGACGGCAGCATGGCGGCCTTTACCGCCGCCATGGAACTGGCGGCTGACGACGGAGCCCATTCGCTCCGGGACGGGCTGATCGCCCACAGCCTGGGCACGGATCTCGGGACCGGCTGGCTGCTGCCGGACGGCAGCGTGCCGCCTCTTCCTCTGGAATTCTACGACCTGATTCTTGATCTCGGCAGCCGCCCCGCCATGGCGCTTCCGCCCGAGGATCTGCGCGCCACCCGAAATCAGAATTCCGGCCTGCCGGGCGCGCGGCGTTATCTCGGGCAGGCGGCCGCCTTCCGTCTTGCGCAGGAGCTGGATCCGGGCATGCTCGACGGCTTTACCGAAATGCGGGACGGCAGGCTGATCATCCGCACCGAGCCCGAGGATCTGCGCAAGCCCTGTCTTGAGCATCTGATGCAGCTCGCCGACCGCGGCAGGCCCGCAGCCTGCGAGGTTTTCCGCCGTATCGGCTTTCATCTCGGCATACTCAGCCGCGAGCTGAACTTCCTGCTCAGCCCGCATACGAACGAACGCTATCTCTATGGGCGTTTTGTCAAATCGGAAAGCGTCTTCTCGCTTCTCTGCGAGGGCTGCCGCGAGGCGATACAGGGCATGCAGCTGGTTGCGGCGGACGAAAGCCTTGCCCGAAGCCCGCTGATGCGGGCGCTTTCCGCACGGCGCGGCGTCACGGTCGCCCAGTTTGGCCAGGCCGTCGGTGCGATTTACTGGTCTGTGTTCCTCTGACGACAGTCCTTCAGATGGAGGGGACACTCTGAAAGCGCTGAAAGAACTGCCTGCGGGCTTCCTCCCGGTAGCTGCGGCTGATCGGGATACGGGATCCGTCCGTCAGAACAAACTCGTTCTTTTCCAGCGCATGCACATGCCGGAGGTTCACCCAATAGCCCTGATGACAGCGGATGAAATAGGGGGAGGCGGCTTTATTCGCGGAAAGAAGGTCGGACGGTCTGCCGGGTACCGTATATACGGTGTCCGTGCAGACGATCTGTGTTTTTCTGGCAACGCTGTCGAGGTAAAGAACGGAACCCAGAAGAAGAGAGAAGCGTTTCCCGCCGGATTTCACATGGAGCTCGATCACGCTGGAGTCATTTTCGGAAGACGCAATTGCGCGGCGCAGTGCCTGCCCGAGGTATTCCTCCGCCGATTCTTTGAGCACAAACCAGACGTGTTTCGTTTCATAGCAGGCAGGCGCATAGTTCGGATGCCCTGTCAGAAAGATAATGCTGCAGGACGGAAGCGCGATATTGATTTCCCGGGCGACCTGAATCCCGTTTTCCTGCCCCAGCTCGATGTCCAGAATGACAATATCCGGGCAGTAGGAACCCTCACGGATAGAAGCGAGCAGGCCCTTCGGTGCGGAATAGAGCGCAAGGGAAAGCTCGCTGGACAAAAGCTCTTTCTGAACAAGGGATGCGGTATATTTCAGGTGGATGGGATCGTCATCGCAGATGGCAAGCGTAACCATGACAAAGCTCCTCCGCTTTTGATTTATGGGGCAGCGGGATCAGGCGTCTCATTCTTGAGGAAGAGGCAGGCTCTGTAAACGGAATCGACCTGCTCGCTGGAGTAGTATCCGTCGTAATCCTCGGCAAGCTGAGCGAGAATCTGTCCGCCGAGACCTCTTGAGAGTTCCGGTATGCGGCGCTTCCTGGGGCTGTCATTCTCCCGGGCCGGGTTTTCCATCCGGATTTCAAGATAAGGGGAATTGAAGACGACCGCAAGCATGATGGTCGGCGAAGGGAGCCCCTCGCACGCTTCCGCCGCATTATCCAGCAGATTTCCCAGGGCACAGATCAGATCCATATCCGAGATCAGCAGGGATTCCGGCAGCGACATTTTATAGTCTGTCCCGATCCCGCGCTGAGCCAGTTCTTCTTTCCTGTGAAGAAGAAAGCTTGAGACCACCGAATTCTTGCAGCCGGGAAGCGAATGAGGAGAAAGCGTTTCCGCTGTGCAGACCTTTTCTGCATATTGGGCGGCATCCTCATGTTTTTGATCGGAAAGCAGCGCCCGGATCGTATAGAGATGATTGTCGATGTCATGGCGCATGCGGCGAATATCCGCATACTGTGAGGCAAGCAGTGCGTAATGCTCTTTCTCGTAGGCAAGCTGCTCCTGAAGGATTCTGTTTCTGGCAGACAGTTCCGCCGCAAGGGAAGTCCTGTCCAGGGCAGCCAGCAAGCCGATATCCGCAGCCAGGAACAGGATAACGGAAACGCATAAAAACGGAACGCTGACCTTCACGTAGGGCGGAGCTTTGTCAAACCAGGTCGCGCAGGAAACATACTGGCTGATCGGGAAGAGAAAAAACAGCGCGGAAGCACGGGTGATGTTTCCGCGCCGATTTCGTTTCTGCAGGCGTCGAAAAAGCCTGACAAGGCCTGCGAGGGCAGTGAAATGAACGAACAGATAGATCAGGTTCAAAAGGATCTGCAGGTCAAGAGGGATCTCCCGGATCGGAGGCATGAACGGAATCATCAGCAGTTCGGAGAAGACCATGAGCAGAACGATGGATATCGCGATCAAAAGCTTCCAGTACCACTTCCCGCGGAAGAGCAGCTGGACGCCGACAGCAAAGGACAGGAAACCGGCAACAAGCCGGATGGGAGATAAAACAGGGAGAAACGGGCATAACAAAAACAGGACCAGGCTGACAGCGAAGATCGGGAGCGACTTCCATAGAGAATCATAGCGTTTCGGAAGAATCCACCCCACGGCCAGGAACCAGAGGGTAAACTGAATGGTGCTGACAGTCAGCGTGATCATCGGATTAAATATGAATACCATCATTCATCACCGGCCATATTGTATCGAAAGCATGCAGAAAATGCAACAGAATCCGGCCTGTCATGTAAAATCGACATAAAAACGTGCAGATATGACCCGGCGGGTAGGATTGTATCGGCACCTGTGTTAGAATAGTATTTGTAATAGTATGAAAGAAAACACACAGAAAGGTGCATCGCGTGAATAGTTTCTCATTCAAGATTCCCGAAGACCTTCTGGCGGAACTGCAGAAGGTGAGAAAAACGCACTATCCCAAGAAAAGCCTTGCCGAGGTTGGCCGGCTGATGCTCTGGCGCGGGATTGAAAGAACAGATGTGCTGCGGGAAGAGAAAGGACGATAAAAGAATGCTGTTTTCGGGAAAGAAAGCAAAAAAGCCTTCTGTTTCTGAGGAGCGGGTACTGAAAAACGGGATTGCCGTCATCATCTCGCGTAATGCCGGCAGCGCCAATGAGATCTGGAAAGTATCCGTAGAAAGCAAAAAGCCCCTCGAAGAGTTTCGGAATATCGGAAGCCGCATAGAGGCAGACTTTATTGCCGACCAGCTGTATCGCAAATACGAACATTTTGACTTGCTTATGCAAGTCGAAAGATAGCTTCCAGCAGGCCCTCTTTAAGTCTGCACGCGCATTTTTCTGATCAGATGCTTGATGCGCGTGCAGGCTTTTTTGCAGTCCGGAAGGGTCTTTCATCTGCAGTAAAAATGAGGTGTCAACGGGAATTGTCCGCGTTGACACCTCTTTCTTATCTGTCTCTGAGTCTTGCCGTAATGTCAATGCCGTGCAGCTGGGCCTGTTCCAGATAGCTGTCGCCCAGCGCCCCGTCCTTCTCGGGCAGGTACAGGAGCGGCTGCCAGAACCAGTTATGGGCTTCCTC
>CADAOF010000028.1 GCA_902789555.1 uncultured Lachnospiraceae bacterium | reverse complement strand
TAAACTCGCAAAGCCGATGATGGGCAACAAGAGCCTTAAACTGACAGGCAAAATGATCGGAATGGATGTAGAAAGAGTACTGCCGGCTATATTTGCCAGTCTTTCAAAAGAAAAAATTCAGGAAGCTCTGAAACAGACAAAATAGCTGAAAGAAAAAAAGAACCGATATAAAGAAGTGAATATATGTAACACCGGGAGAGTGTTCAGTATGAAAACATGCAGGAGCAGATGATTGTCACCCGGATGGAAGATACTTTATTCCCTGATCCGGAAAATAGGAACGGCAGGAGGGAGTTCAGCTTTTCAGATCTCTCTGAGTTGCCGGAAGAAAGTTCCGGCATGTATGTTGTTACCAATAAACCCAGCTTCTGGGGCGACGGAATCCTGCTGATGAAGTCTTCCTTGTAGTGAAGATCTCCGTGGATAGTATAGGTGTCGCCGATGTGCAGGTTCTTATAGGTTACCGTGTCGATGATTGTTTCCTTCTCACCGACCGTGCCGACTTCATCGCCGGTCTTTTTGTCGTTCGCGTTCGTATGTCCTTCCGGATAATCGACAGTCTGATCCTTATCCGTCAGGTCTTCATGACGTGCGACGTCAACGCCGTTGCAGAAAAGTTTTTCGAAAACCACAAGGCTATTCCCGGCAAGGGATGAGGAATTGAAAGTGAAGGTGATCTCCACTGTCATTTCGCTCTGATCTGCCTTGAATTCGCTGCTTTCTGCAATTACCTCTTTACCATTTACAGTAAATGCAGTTCCGTCTGCCTGCATCAGGATTCCGGATACCTTGTAGGTATCTCCGATATTCAGGTTAGTGAGTGAAACTGTATCCACGATTGTTGCACTTCTTGCTTCGCGGGTATAAAATAACTGTGTTCGGGAAGAGACGGAGCGGTCTCCGATCCTTTCTCAGAAAACTATACAATGAAAGGAAGGTCAAAGCATGGGACTTTTTACTGAGCTCGACAGTCGCCTCTTCCATGAGGGAAAAAACTACGAGAGCTACAAAAAAATGGGCGCGCATATCCTGGAGAAAGATGGCGTTTCGGGCACGGATTTCGCGGTCTGGGCGCCGCATGCACAGAGCGTCTCGGTAATGACCTCAAAAACCGGCTGGGACGAGGAGCTTCCGCTGCAGCCCTCTGAGGCTGACCCCGGCATCTGGGAGGTCTTTGTTCCAGGCGTGGGCGAGGGCGACGTGTACCGCTATGTGGTTCTCGGCGCGGACGGCGGACGTCGGCTGAAATCCGACCCCTACGCATTCCTTTCCGAGCTGCGTCCGGCCAACGCCTCCATCGTCATGCCGCTGGACAGCTACGTCTGGAACGACGCGGAGCATCAGGCGAAGAAGGAGAATAAAACCGTCCGGGATCGCCCCATGGCCATCTATGAGGTCCATCTGGGCTCATGGAAAAAGGACTTTAAGGGCGAAGACGACTACATGGGCTTCCTCAACTACCGGGATCTGGCGGACCAGCTGGCGGAATACGTCAAATGGATGGGCTTTACCCATGTGGAGCTCATGGGCATCTGCGAGCATCCCTTCGACGGCTCCTGGGGGTACCAGGTCACCGGCTTCTACTCCCCGAACAGCCGTCACGGCAAGCCGGACGACCTGCGCTATCTGATCGACAGGCTGCACCAGGCCGGGATCCAGGTGATCCTGGACTTCGTTCCCGCGCATTTCCCCAAGGACAGTTACGGCCTGGGCGAGTTTGACGGCTCGCCGCTGTACGAATCCGCCGACCCGCTGCGGGCGGAGTACCCGGAATGGGGCACCTTCGCCTTTGACCACGGCAAGCCCGAGGTGCGCTCCTTCCTGATCTCCAGCGCCTTCTACTGGATCCGGGAGTTCCACATCGACGCCCTGCGCGTGGACGCGGTAGCGGCCATGCTGTACGCCAGCTTCTCCCGCTATCTGTGGCGGCCCAACGTCCACGGCGGCAACATCAACCTTGAGAGCGAAGGCTTCCTGAAGCAGCTGAACGAGGCAGTCAACGAGCTGACCCCGGCCTACATGATCGCGGAGGACTCCTCCACCATCGCCGGCATCACCGACCCCGTCAGCGAGGGCGGCATCGGCTTCAACTTCAAATGGGACATGGGCTGGATGAACGACACCCTTCGCTACATCGGCGTCGAGCCGAAGTACCGCGAGGGCATGCACAAGGTCCTGACTCACACCGCGGACTATGTCTTTGAGGAGGATTTCGTCCTTCCGCTGAGCCACGACGAGGTCGTCCACCTGAAGAAGTCTCTGCTGCAAAAGGCCCCCGGCACGCCCGAGGAGCAGCTGGAGGGGCTCAAGACCCTGCTGACCTGGCAGTTTACCCATCCCGGCAAGAAGCTCCTCTTCATGGGCCAGGAGTTCGGACAGGAGGCAGAATGGTCCGAGGCCAAGTCCCTCGACTGGAAGCTGGCTGACAAGCCCGACCACCGCGACATCCTGCTCAGCGTGCAGAAGCTGCTGAAGCTGTACAAGCAGTATCCCTGCCTGTACAGCGACTCCCGCGACGAAAAGACCTTCGAGTGGGTCAACCGCAACGACAAGGAGCGGAACATCCTCTCGTTTATCCGCCGCAACCCCTGGAACTACAACGGCGCGATCCTGGTGATCTGCAACTTCTCCGACAAGTGCTACCCCTACTACACCGTAGGCGTGCCCTGCGAGGGAAGCTATGAGCGGATCTTCAGCACCTGCGAGGCGGCCGAGGAGGCCGAGGCCCCCGGGAGAGAGAAGCTGCGCCTGGCAAAGGAAGAGGAGTGCGATAAGCTGCCCTTCTGTCTCCAGTTCGAGCTGCGGCCATTCGAAGCCGTGCTCTTCGCCTTCCCCGGATAACAGGAGAAGCGTTTTCCGAAGGCCTCTTTCATCAAGGGGACGGCCTTCGCGGACACGAACAGTTCCATTTTGATAAAAACCCGGTAAAGCGGACGGTCCGCTTTACCGGGTTTTTTATGCACCGGAGGCTGATCGCCCGAATCTGTGGGATCCGCAGCATTTTGTATCACAAGAATGCTTCCTCTCTCCGTTGACAATGAAAGCCGATTGTGATATATTGTTTTTTGTGAAAAGTCAATAAAACTCTTCGCGGTTATTCCGAATTGACTGGGCAATTATACAAAGCTGGCTCTTGCTATTTGAGCCAAAAAGGAGGAATTATGGCAAACGCGTATTTCACCATCAAACGGCCTGAGAACGACGCTTTCGATTAGTGACATATATTTCACCAAATAATAGAAAACAGCGGCAGCCTTCATGGAAGGCTACCGCTGTTTAGTTTTTCTGACGGGATGATTCTTGTCTTTCTCTGTTTGGTATTTCTCATAGATTCCGTCTCACTGACGCTTCGGCTCGGTCACGCTCTGGTGACCGGGCCGAAAAGCCAAGCAACGCCGTGCAGGATGCTGCCGACTTCAATGAGACCTTCATGACGGAGATAAAGCTGCAGGGTCATTTCCAGGGTCTCCACCTTCAGACAGTAGTTGGGCTGGTTTTCATTTGCCTCGGGGTCGGTATCGACCTCGAGCACAGTGCCCACGAACAGAATATGGGCACTCTCCTCAAAAGGCTCCCCCGCATCCTTCGGAGGAAAGGTCCCCATGGGAATCATGGAGGGAACGGTCATCTTGGAACCGGCGGCATACATAGCCTCCGCCGTGGAGTAGACGTCTACTTGGCTGCCGATGCCATAGAGCTCAACCTTGCAGCATTCTCCATCCTGCAGATCAAAGTCCGTGCCGTCCTCGGCAAAGATGTTGACGGGGATTCCGGACTCGGCCGTCTCCAGCCGGGCCATCTGCCCATCCTCACAGTCCGCAAAGTAACGAAAAACAAACTTGCTCATTCAATATCCTTCTTGGGTACTCCACCTTTAGCGTTGATCTTCGCAGTCGGATTATCCCGAATCAGGTTGCTGTACTGAGCAGAGTAGAAGATGCTCTTAAATAGCATGTTGACTAGGTTGTACGTAGCGCTCGATCTTTTCGAGACAGCCACCATAGCCAGCTTGATATCGTCAGCAGTCACGTCCGACATATACATATCACCAAGCGGTTTGACTATGTAGTTTTTAACTGCAAGACGATAGCCTTTCAATTATTTCGACGAAAGCTGCTATCAGATGATCAGCGGCTACCGGAAGAGATTTACGGCGCCGGCGGAATGGAAAGGAAAGCACTTGGAGCTCACGTTCGGCGGGGCTGCGCACGAGGCAATGGTCTATGTGAACGGAGCAAAGGCGATGACCCACGCCTGCGGCTACACCGCGTTTTCAATAGACCTGACAGACAGACTGCGTTACGGAGAAGAGAACCTCATCGCCGTGCGCCTCGACAGCTGCGAAAGTCTGAATATCCCGCCCTTCGGACACGTGATCGACTACATGACCTACGGCGGCCTCTACCGCGAGGTTTTCCTCGTGGTGACGGAGCGGGCGAGGTTTGCTGACGTGTTCCTTCGCACGGAAGGAAGCGCGGATGCGCCGGAACTCGTGACCAGCCTGGAAACCGAAAACCCGGATGGCCGCGATCTGCGCGTCCGCCAGCAGGTACTGGACGGCGAGAGCGTGCTGTTTTCCTGCGAAACCCCTCTGGCTGAGCAGCTGCGTCTGGATGTACCCGGGGTCACGCTCTGGAGCCCGGACTGCCCGAAGTTATATACGGTGTGCACGGAACTTGCGGACGCTGCGTCCGGAAAGATCCTGGACCGCGTGGACATAAGGTTCGGCTTCCGCTTCGCGGAATTCCGCGCGGACGGGTTCTATCTCAACGGGGAAAAGCTGAAGATCGTCGGACTCAACCGCCATCAGAGCTATCCCTACGCCGGTTACGCGATGCCTGCGTCCATGCAGGCCTTCGACGCGCGCATCCTGAAGGAAGAACTC
>CADAOF010000027.1 GCA_902789555.1 uncultured Lachnospiraceae bacterium | reverse complement strand
ATCATTCGTTTCCTTTGCGAAACCGAACTGAAGCCCTCTTTCGCCCCGGGCGAAAAGCTGGAATACTCCAACACAGGCTACAATCTGCTGGCTCTGCTGGTGGAGCGGCTCTCCGGCGTTCCCTATGAAGCGTTTCTGCAAAAGAACATCTTTGAACCTGCCGGCATGAGCTCCACCTGCTGCTGCCATATCCGCAGGGACGGCGTTCACTTTGAGAATTACGCCCGCGCGTCGGTCATTGAAAACGGCCGGTATGTGGCCGACATGGACTCTGTCAAGGTCAGCGAGGTAGCCGCCTTTGACGGGCTGAACGGCGACGACTATGTATACACGACGATCTTTGATATGTTCGCTTGGGACAGGGCGCTGCGCGATGGAACTGTGTTGACCCTGGAGGAGCAGCAGCTCATGTACACCCCCGCTAAACTCAACAGCGGTGAGGATGCCGTTTACGATGAGGATGAGGGGCTGGGCTATGGCTTTGGCTGGGGCGTCGGCCGTGATGAGAAGTCCGGGCTGATCGTCAGTCACAGCGGCGGTATGCCGGGCGTCATCACCTGGTTTGAGCGCTGGATCGATGCCGACCGGGTGCTTGTCATGCTCTTCAGCCGCGACCCGTGGGACTATAGAGCCGGGATGGGCGCATGGAACGGTCTGCGGGCCATTGCGGCGGACAAGGAGCCGGAGCCCATACGGACCATTGAGGAGATTGCAGTCAAAGACCCGGACAAATCCAAGTGGGAAGGCTTCTGCGGGAAATACGAACACCCCGAAGATGAGGATTTCTTCATCGACGAGGTTTGGCTGCAGGATGGCGAGCTTTATGCCAGGGCGGTCAGCGATGAATACGGCGAATTCAGCTTCCGTCTCTATCCCCTCGGCGAAAATGAGTTCGGCCGGAAAAGCGGTATGCTCAAGCTGACCATCGGCGACGGCTGCGTGCTGTACGATGAGTATACCTGCAAGAAGTTGTGACGAAAGGCAAAATCGGAGGAAAACACAGCTGAAATTCTATGCAAATTCCGCCTATGAGCGTCTCTTCGGAGGCGCTTTTCCTATGCCTGCGTATACCTTTTAACGATGAACCCATCTGGCCTCATTTTGAACCCGATTCACAATCGTTAATGGGGTTCCCGGGTTCATCGTTACATTGTATCAAATAGCCGTGCAAAATAGATGCTGTGGTTGGCAGTTCTTCTTTCCGGGTTTTCTCCGGACGCAGGTCCGCATTTGTTTTTCCAGGCGCATGCGCTGCCGTTTTTTCGCTGTGAACTTTTTCCCGGGCAATTTACATTTGGAAGAAAAATAGACAAAAACGACAAAAATGTACTGTTGACGGATCCTGAGCATTGATTATTGATCGGTTATCAGGTATAATAACAACCGAAATCCCAAGAAGGAGCGTAAACCGATGATTAACAGGATTGCTTTCGCCGGCTAACTGAATACGTAGGCGCGGAGCATGAGGGGCGAAACACAGCCCTCCTGTTTGATGCGCCCATAAAAGTAACTTCTGAGGGTGGAAACTGCAGGATGCAGCCACAAAGGGAGCTGCTTCGCTGCGGTATTATTATGCCCTCTTTCAGCCGACGGGATAAGATAACCATCGGATAACGAACAACACAGGTGTCTTTGGAGGAAGACAATATGAGTATTCGTCTGGCGCCCATCAACGATGAAAACAGGGACGCGGTCCTGGCCCTTTCCGTGCGCGAGGATCTGTACGTCTGTCACAAGACAGGATTCCGCGAAACCGGCGTCATTTCATGCGGTGAAGCCGTGCTGAAGAGGATGCTCAAGGGTTCCAACCGACTCGTGAAAGATTTTTCGGCATCAACGTGGATGAACCTCTGCGCATCAGGGGAAAGCGGGGCTGCGGCGTCAGCGTTGCCGTCCATGACGGAGATGGGGATCTGCTCCTCTACTGCTCCGGCAGCGAACGCTTTGGCCGGGATTTTCCGGTCAATCCCGATATGCTGTTCCAGGCAGGTTCCGTCAGCAAGCCCATGTTCACGCTGACGCTGCTCAGGTATGCGGACAAGGGAATCATCGCCCCGGACGCGGATATCTCGAATATTGTACCGGAATTCGTCAAAAAGGGTTCCATGACCTTCGCGGCGCTTCTGAGCCACACGGCGAGCTTTAGCGTGCACGGCTTTCCGGGCTACCGCGCGGATCATGAGCCGCTCTCCCCGGAAGACGTGCTGAACGGAAAAGGCAACTCCCCCAGGCTCCGCAGGATACGCCCCTACGGCAAGCAGTACATGTATTCCGGCGGAGGCATCACCCTGGCCGAACCGGCTTTTACGCGAATCACCGGAACAACCCTTCGGGAAGCCTTCCGGAAGGAAGTCGCCGAACCTCTCGGGCTGAAACGGTCCGGCTATTTCCAGCCCCTCGACGAAGGGCTGGTCTCCAATGCCGCTTTCGGCGGCCGTCTCGGAGAGAAGGAAGACCCGGCCCATGGCTATCACTATTATCCCGAACATGCTGCGGCCGGCTTCTGGACAACGCCGACGGAGCTTGTGAAAATCGGCCTCGCTCTTTCCCGCAGCTTCCGCAGGGGCGGACTATTGAAAAAGAAGACTGCGCGGCGCATGCTGACGCCGGTCATGGATACTTACGGGCTTTGCATTCATAACTTCCAGGGCGACATCGGCTATCACGGCGGCTGGAATGAAGGCTTCCTGACGGAATGGTGGTTCTCTCTGTGGGAAGATCTGTGCGCGGCAAGTATGGTGAACAGAAGCACAGAAGCGCTGGCCCGGGCCCATGTGCAGACCTCGCTGGAGCTGTTCCAAACTGTGGAAGAAAGAACGGCTGAGGATATGAGCAAACGCGGCTGGAAAGCCCGGTGCGGAAAATATGAGCAGCTCAACCCGGACTTCCTCCTGGAAGAAGTTTTCATGAAGGACGGAGACCTGTACGCGAAAATCACAGGAGAGGACAGCGAGTTTACCGGCAAGCTCTATCCCATCGGGAAGAATACCTTCGGCCGGAAGGGCGGTCTTGCCAAAATCGTCTTCGGCGAGAACTGCCTGACTGTCGACGGCATCACCTGTAAAAAACTGTGACGAAAAGCAGATCGGGAGGATAACACAATGGTACATCTGGAAAAGGTAACGTATAAAAATGCACAGGAGGTCTGCGAAATGTCGATTTTCGAATCGCTGTACCCCTTTGTCGCCGATAACGAGGAGCGCCTGATGGAAGCATATCTTGCCGTCACCTCTGAAACGTCCTATGCGTATCCGTTTGCCGTCTATAACGACGATACGCCGGTGGGCTTTCTGATGCTGGGATACAATGAAGCGCGCTGGAAGGCCCCGACGCTCCCGCGTCCCTGAGAAATAACTGCAGCCTCTGGCGTCTGATGATCGACAAGCACTATCAGAAGCAGGGCTTCGGACGGGAGACCGTACGCCTTGCGCTGGAATTCGTCAGGACCTGGCCCCACGTGCGTCACCCCCTACAATCCCGAAAACGAGGCGGCAAAGAAGCTGTACGCTTCCTTCGGCTTCGCGGAGAACGGTGAAATGGCCGACGATGAAATCGTGGCCGTGCTGAAGCTGTAAAACCCGCCAAAGAGTCCCCGTTTTTCGGAACGGCCGGACAAAGAGAAACACAGAAAAATAATTTACGGAGGAAAACGATTATGGACAAGAAATCGATGATGGAAAAGCTTGCCCGGGACGCATATGAAAAGGGCAGCTTCAACGGCACGTGGCTCTATGCCGAAAACGGCGTGATCGTGTCGAAGGGGACTTTCGGCTTCCGCGACGCGGAGAATAAACTCCCCATGCGGGAAGACACCATCTTCGAGATGGCATCGGTCACCAAGATGTTTACGGCGACGGCGGTCATGCTGCTTGCAAGGGAAGGGAAACTGGGGCTTGACGACGAGTATACGAAGTACTTCCCCGATTACCCGTACCCTGGCGTAACCATCCGGCATCTTCTGACGCACACCAGCGGTATGCCGGACGATTTTGAGACCGCGTCCTGGGTCCGCCCCGCGTGGGAAAATGAAAAAAGAATCCCGCCCTGCGGCGAGATCCTCCGCTTCATCCGTGACAGCGGAGAAGAAGCCTCTCACGCCCCCGGCGAAACCTTCCGGTATACCGACATCGGATACTGCCTGCTGGCGAACCTGGTGGAAACGCTCTCAGGCGTCCGGTTCGAGGATTTCCTCAAAACGAATATCCTTGAGCCCTCTGGCATGAAGGATTCCGCCATTCTCCACACCCGCAGGGACGGCAGACCCTCCGACCGCTTTGCCCGCAACATGGTATTGGAGGGCGACAGCTTCGTGCCTTCAGATGTTTCAAAAAACACGGCTCCTTATGTAGTCGGCTCGGACGGCCTGAACGGCTGCGATTACCTGTACACCACCATCTTTGATATGCTTGCCTGGGACAGGGCGCTGCGGGAGGAAAAGGTGCTCACCCGCGAGGAGCAGATGATCATGTATACGCCGGTGAAGCTGTTGAGCGGCGAGGATTACACCGACGAGGACGGCGAAGGGTACGGCTTCGGCTGGGGTATTGCGAAGGATGAAGAGCACGGCCTGATCGTCAGCCACTCCGGAGGGATGCCCGGCCTTGAAACGTGGTTTGAACATTTTGTCGACGAGGACAGGACGCTTGTCATCCTCAACTGCCGCGAATTTTCGGATATCAGGGCTTTCGTTCGCCTCTGGGACGGCATGCGGGCGATTGCCGGGGATGAAGAGGCCGAGCCTGTCGTATCCATTGAGGACATCGCGGTCAAAGACCCCGACAAATCAAAGTGGGAAAGCTTCTGCGGCAGGTATGAGCATCCGGAAGACGCCGATTTCATTCTCGACGAGATTTACATGCGGGATGGCGAGCTTTGGGCAAAGGCAATCCTGAGCGGAGAAGACTACGACACTCAGGGCGAAGTGTCGTTCCGGCTGTACCCCGTCGGCGAGGACGAGTTCGGCAGGAAACGCGGCATGCTGAAGCTGAAATTCGGCAGCGGCTGCCTGATGTATGACGATATCACCTGCAAAAAGCTGTAAGCGGCAAACCGGAGAATTCCGGTTTGTCCGAACAGCGGCCAATCGAAAGCCGTAAGGGCAGACCTTATGGATAAGACTGCATCGGCGGAAACGCCGCAGCATAAATAATATGAGTCGTAAAGGAGATTGATTATGAAATTTTCGGAAATGCCTTATGTAAGACCCGACCCTGAAAAAATCAAGAAATCGACCGCGGAATATACCGAAAAGCTGAAAAACGCGAAAAGCTATGAAGAAGCGCGGTCCGTATTCCTTGCGTATCAGGAAGAATACAAAAAGGACGACACGATGATCGTACTCGCCTACATCCGCCAGTCGATCGATACACGGGATGCGTTCTATAACGCGGAAAAGGATTTCTGGGATGAGAATCTGCCCGAAATCGAGGAATACGAGCAGGAATGGATCAAGGCGCTCGTGGAAAGCCCCTTCCGCAGGGACTTCGAGGCGGAATACGGCGACCTCCTGTTCGTCAAGGCCGAGATGGAAAAGAAGACCTTCTCCCCCGAAATCATCGAGGAACTGCAAAGGGAGAACGAGCTTGTCAGCGAATACGACGATCTCATCGCCTCCGCGCAGATCCCATTTGAAGGCGGAACCTATACGCTTTCGCAGATGGAGCCCTTCCAGGACGACCTTAACGATGAACGCCGCCTTGCCGCGTGGAAAGCCAAGGGCCAATGGTACAAGGACCATCAGGCGAAGCTCGACTTTATCTATGACGAGCTTGTGAAGCTGCGCGATTCGATGGGCAAAAAGCTCGGCTACGGCGGTTATACGCAGCTGGGCTATTACCGCATGGAGCGCAACTGCTATACGAAGGAGGATGTGGAAAAGTTCCGCGCCTCCGTCCGAAAATATCTTGTTCCCCTTGCGGATTCCATTATGCGCGAACAGGCAAAGCGGATCGGCAGGCCTTATCCGCTCTCGTTCGCGGACCAGTCGGTCGAGTTCCGCAGCGGCAATCCCCTCCCGGTCGGCACGGCGCGGGATATCCTTGAGCAGGGCAGAAAATTCTACGACGAGCTTTCCCCCGAGACGAGCGAGTTTTTCCGCACCATGCTGGATGAGGAACTGATGGACGTGCTCTCCACCGAGGGCAAGCAGGCGGGCGGATATGAGAGCAGTCTCGCCTATTACGAGCGTCCGTTTATCTTTGCCAACTTCAACGGTACAAAGGGGGACGTCGAGGTCGTCACCCACGAGGCGGGCCATGCCTTTGCCTACTGGATGAACCGGAAGCGCGTGCCGCTTGAGTACGCCGAGCCTTCGAGCGAGGCCTGCGAGGTGCATTCCATGAGCATGGAGTTCTTTGGCTGGAGGAATGCCGAAGGCTTCTTCGGACCGGACGCAAACAAGTTCAGGTACAGCCACCTTGCCGCCGCGCTGACATTCATTCCTTACGGCACCATGGTGGACCACTTCCAGCACATCGTCTATGAAAAGCCGGACATGACCCCCGCCGAACGCAACGCCGAATGGAAACGCCTGACGGGAATCTATACGCCCTGGCTGAAGCTGGACGGCGAAATCCCCTTCTATTCGGAAGGCGCGCGCTGGCAGGCCCAGGGCCACATCTACCAGTCGCCGTTCTACTATATCGATTACTGCCTTGCGCAGACGGTCTCCCTGGAGTTCTGGGCGATGATCCGGGAGGACGAGGCGGACGCGTGGAAGCATTATATGGCTTACACGAAGCAGGGAGGCAGCCGCACCTTCACGGAGCTTTTGAAGCATGCCGGACTGAAGACCCCATTTGAGGAAGACTGCCTGAGGACCGTTTGCGAAGCCGCGAAGAAATGGCTGGACAGCTTTGATCTGACCGGCATCGAATAAAGGGAAGGGGCCGCGGATTCAGTTACTGATTTCAGTTTGCGGAGTTGAATACCATGGAATACGGAATCGAGGATCTGACAAAAGAAGAAGCCGGATATATCGGCGAAAAAATCAATGAGATCGTGCCGCACGAGGCGGACGCGGACGAAGAAGAATTCATCCTCAAGGTTGAGGATGAAAACGGCGCAATCATCGGCGGATGTATTGCGGAAGCGTACGAATACCGCTGGTCGAGAATGTTTCTTGACACCCTTTGGGTGGACGAGGGCCATCGTCATCAGGGGATCGGCTCCATGATCATCCGTGAAGTCGAGCGGATCGCAGAGGAGAAGGGCTGCCGGGTGGTGACGCTCGGCACCGCCAGCTATATGGCAAGGCCGTTCTATGAGAAACACGGCTACACGGTTTTTACGACACTGAAAAAGCCGAACGGCTATATCAGTTATTCCCTGGTCAAGTATCTTGACAGGAACGCGCCGGAATACATGCCGGCAAACAATAATATCTCCCGCTTCAGGCTTTCGCGCGGCGATGACGACGACGCGAGGATAATCCGGGACGGTATCGACGCGTACAGCAAAGCCTATGAACCGGAATACAAGCGCGTTGATTATAATAAAAAACTTGTTGACAACAACGGCAGGTTTGCCGCGGGCGTGATCGCGGACGCGGACAAAGGGGCTTACGGCTTTATCAGCGCGCTGTTTGTGGAAGAGCCGCTCCGATACCGGAGCCTGGGCACGTGTCTTTTGAAGAAAGCGGAGGAATTCGCAAAGGAAAACGGCGCGTCCATGATCCTGACCAACGCGGGCGACTGGAACGTCGATTTCTTCAGAAAGAACGGTTACCTGCTCAGAGGCGAACTGAAGGACGTTCCCAAAGGACACGACTGCTACGAGCTTTACAAAATGATTTGAACCCGATCCTGTATAAAGGGGGTGTCAGCCAATGGCTGACACCCCCTCCCTTAAGGATCCGGCGGCCGAATGATGCGGCCCTTTTCTTTATTCCCCGTCAGCGGGCGAGATCACCAGGGCATCAAGATCGGTCCAGCCCCAGAAGCAGCTGACAATTACCTCGTGCTCCCCGGCGGAAAGATGAACCGGCCCGGTGACGCATTCCTCCATGTCGGTGCCC
>CADAOF010000026.1 GCA_902789555.1 uncultured Lachnospiraceae bacterium | reverse complement strand
GTCCCGGGCGGCGTATTCGTCCAGGATCTCTCCGCAGCGGTCCGGTGATGCATCGTCGATGCAGATGCATTCCAGCTCCCGCAGGCTTTGTCCCAGCACGCTGTCCAGACAGGCAGGCAGATACTTTTCCACGTTATAGACCGGGACGATCACCGTCACCTTAGTCATTTCTTCAAACACAGCAATTCCTCCGCATTCTTCACCAGACTGTTCAGTTTTTCCTCGCTGACCGTATAATCCGCAACGACCCCGTACTGATTCCGGGACTGCGGGACCGGCTCTCCCGTCTCGCTGAGATAATGGATCCCCAGAGTTTCGCACATGCGGCGATTGATGATATTCTCCCATGCCGAGCTGAATACTTCGGCAAAAACGCTGCCTTCCCGCATATAGATGCAGTTCGTGGAATTGGCGCCGTGAGGCGTCAGCACGATGTCCGCGTTATAGAAGGCCTCCATCTGTTCCTTCACGCTGTGCTCTTCCGGAACAAAGATTTCAAACCCGAGTTTCTCCGCGATCTCGTCTCCGCGGATCAGCTTCCGCATGCCGACCCGCTTCACATAAAGCTTTTTGGGGGCGTCTTCTCTCCGGACAAGCTGTTTTTTTACTTTCTTCACGACCCGCGCAAGCGCTTCAGGGGAATAGCCGTTGTTGTTCCTGGCAAAACTCAGCAGCACGAGCTTTTCAAACTCATACACCTTATGGTTTTCCAGGTCGGCAGCCTTTATGATCCGGTCGTCACCGACCCCCAGCAGGTGCATAAGCGCAAGATTGCTTCCGGTTCCGGCTATGATATATTTTCCTTGATAACCGGCGTCTTCCAGCATAGCCACCCGGTCCGCACACTGAAAAGTGAAATGCCAGTAGTTCCCGGTATACAGATCTGCCAGAGCACAGTACGCCCCCTCCAGCTTCACTCTTTCGGGGATCGCGTGCTTCAGCCGGAAAGGGATCATCAGCGTTCTGTCGGGTTCCCAGCTTAGGAACCTCCGTACGCTCTCCTCGGGGATCCTTCCTTCTTCATCAAAAAGATGGATGAGCCCCCATACGTCATGATCAGACTTCGCCCCCCGCATATTCTTCAGACAGAAAAGGGAATACCCCTCCTCTCTCACAGAGAGCTGATCCTCCTCGTACTGCTCCAGCTGTGCGGCCGGAACGATATCCTCTTTGTTCCCCGGGAAAAACCACGGTATTCCGATCCCGTCCAGACTTTTTTTGACAAGATCTCTTGCGTCAGAGGCATTGATGCATACCATGACCTTTTCAAACGCGCCGGCATGATAGTCCCCGGAAATGTCCCCGGGATCAGATACCTCTATCCCCCACCAGGGATCCCGTTCCCGTTTCTCCTGATCGTATATTTTTGTTACGGCGAACGCGCCGCCCCAGTATCGCTTCATGCTTTCTGCGGTCCGTTTGCCGAACTGGCCGTAGCCCCAGAGGGCGATCCTAACAGGAGCAGTTTCCGTCACTGTCTCATTCTCCTTTTCTTTCCCCGCCGTACTGCGGAGCAATGCTGCATTCGTCTCCGCGGACTTCGCCCTTACCGAAGACGCCCAGCTTCATGTCCCGCAGACGGATATGGCCCCAGTACAGATGGTTCCACCGGACATGGTGATCCGCGTCAGGAGACTCCAGCAAATTGAATACCAGGGCCGGATATACGCCGTCCAGTATGGTCTCCGCACCGGTCTCATCCGCGGTGTAGGCGACCATATCCACGCTGTACTGTGCGGACGTAAGCCCTGCAGTATCCACTTCCAGCGTAAACACGCCGTCTCCGGCCGGGACTTCGGGCACCGGGTTGGAGAGCATGGAGCCGACCTTGGTACCGTCCTGATACCAGATCTCAAGGCGGAAGCGGATGTTCTCCAGCCGCTCCGCAGCCCGGCATCCGATCTGCAGCCGGATGCGCTCATCTTCCGAATAGTCCGGGATCTCCCGCCCGACGGTCTTCAGCATCTCAATGGAGAACCTCTGGCTGAAGCGTCCGTACGGCCGGAAGCCTTCCGTAAACCGGAATACGCCCTTCAGGTCCTCCTGGATCCCGGCGTAGATGGAGATCGCCCGGTCTACGTCACCGTCGAAGATCACTCTTCCCTCGTCCATCACGATGCAGCGGCTGCACAGACGGCGGATGGTCTCCATATTATGGCTGACATAAAGGACCGTACGCCCATGGACCTGGGCAGCCTCCTTCATTTTTTTCAGGCATTTTTTCTGGAAGTCCTGATCGCCCACCGCCAGGACCTCGTCCATGATCAGGATCTCGCTGTCCAGATGGGCCGCTACGGAAAAGGCCAGCTTGACGTACATCCCGCTGGAATAGCGTTTGACCGGCGTGTCGATGAAATCCCCGACCTCCGAAAACGCAATGATATCCGGGAGCTTCGCATCGATCTCGGCCTTCGTCATACCCAGGATCGAGCCGTTCAGATAAATATTTTCCCGCCCGGTCATCTCGGCGTGAAAGCCGATGCCGACCTCCAGCATGGAGGCGATCCGTCCTTTGTAGGCGATCTCCCCCTCGGTCGGCGCGGTGATCTGGCACAGGAGCTTCAGCAGCGTGCTCTTTCCCGCTCCGTTTTTCCCGATGATCCCCAGGGCTTCGCCTTCCCGCACGTCAAGATCGACGCCGTCCAGCGCCTGGATGCGGTCTCCGACGATCCGCTTTGTCTCTCCGATCTTGGAGAGCGGGTCCTCTTCCCCGCGCCGGAGCGCCCACCAGCGCTGCCATTCCTCCCGCAGAGTCTTTCCGCCGATCTCTCCGAGACGGTATTGCTTTTTCAGCCCCCGGATGCGAAGCGCATATCCGTTCATATCCAGCTCATTCATTTGCTTACACCGTATCCATAAAGGTTCTTTCCACCCGGTTGAAGATCAGCACGCCGAAAAATGCAGCCAGAAAAGTAAATGCCGCACTCCAGAGGCATGCCCCCGGAAGGATCTGTCCCACGCCGAGGACCGCATACCGGTACAGCTCCACCATCGGTGTGACCGGGTTCAGCATGGATGCCGTACGGATCCAGCCCTCGGGGATCTGGGAATAAGGGTAAATGACCGGCGTGGCAAACATCCACAGACTCATGCCAAAGCTCACCAGCACCGCGAGATCCCGGTACTTGGTCGTCATGCTGGACAGAATGATCCCCACGCCCATCCCCATGATCCCCAGCTCCGTGAGAACGAAGGGCAGGAGCAGCCAGGCGGGAAAATGCGGCTGCAGCCTGCCTGTGACGCAGTAATACGCAAGGATCAGCAGCACAATGGCCATCTGGATCAGAAACCTGATCAGCGCCGCAAGCATCTGGGAGATCGGAACCGTCAGCCGCGGAAAATATACTTTTCCGAACAGGTTGGCATTGTCCTTAAACACGTTTGCATTTCCGGTCACACAGGCGGAAAAGAAGGTCCACAGTCCCGTGCCGGTCAGATAAAAGAGCACGCCCGGAACGCCCGCCGTCTCTATCCCCGCGATCTTTCCGAAGACCACGCTGTACACCACGCTGGTGAGCAGCGGGTTCAGGATCAGCCATGCGGGTCCCAGGACCGTCTGCTTAAAGGAGACCTGAAAGCTTCTCTTGGTGAGCAGCACGATCAGATCCCGGTACTGTATCACTTCCTTCAGCCGAAGGTCGTGCCAGGGGCGCTTCGGTACGATCCTTGTAATATGTGTTTTGTTTTCCTGATCGTTTTTCATTTCACCTGCCAGTAGGTATTATTTTCTGTTCCCGTTTTTGTCAGCATTCTGGAATCAGCTCACGTTGGCCCGGTGCCCGGCAGAACTGCCTCAAGGCACGGAGCGGTATCGTTTTCCTCTGCCTTCCCTGAGCCGCCGCGCGATCTCGAAAGACCCGCAGTAGACATTGTTGATCAAGGCGCCGCAGCGGGACAGCGTCCAGTTTGGTTTTTCCCTTGTAAAGCCTGTCATCTTTCTCTCCTTGCCGCTTCCCGTATGAGGCGCTTCGGCAGCGGCGTCAGGACAAAGCTGCATAACAGCTTATTCAGTCTGACCTGATATTGTATCTGTACTCTTCCGGCCGGAGATCCCTGGAGAGGCGTACCACCAGTACGCCGCGGATCATCTGTACCGATCCCGGTTCGGGATATACTGCCATGGCCCGGATCTGCGGATCGTCCAGATAAGCGCCCACTTCACGGAGCGGCACCAGATTGACGGAATACCCCAGAATATAGCGGAAGAAATGATCGTAGGTCTGATAAGTATGAAACCGCAAAACGGTGTCTCATTCCGTCCCTGACGATCTCAAATCTTTCATCAACGGCGGCAGACGGGTTCTCATCGATACAGCCGAGGATCAGCATGCCGGAGCAGCGCAGGCCCTTGAAAAACAGCTTCTTCGGATCGCCGCCTTCCAGCACCTCCCGCAGCAGCTCCAGGCAGATCAGCATGATGGTAACTTCTATGTACGTCTGGAACAGTCCGAGCGAAGCAGTCACGCACAGAACACCTGCCGCGCAGCGCCAGAAGTATGCTTTTCCGGTCAAGAAGTATGCCGCAAGGACGGAAAACAGCAGCGCCAGCATATCGAGGTCCAAAGAATGCAGGAACATCCCGTTGACGTAGGCTATCGTTTCAAACGTGATCAGAAAACCGCAGCACATAATGATCGATGCGGTTTTTTCCAGACGAAGGATCCGGACCACCAGGGCTGCCGAAAGAATGAGAAAAGCGCTGGAAAAAAGCGCTACGTTCATCGGCGCAAGGATATTTCCGCGCAGCCGGACGTAGAGCGGATTGAAAATACGGCCGAGCGAGATCTGCCATACCCAGTCGTCCTGAATGATCAGCAGAGAATCATGGCTGTACATGGTATTCACCCATCTGTACAGATGAGCTGCCAGCAGAAAGAACAAAGAAGACAGCAGAATCAGACGCGCCTTCCTCCTGTCAAGCCACAGTTCCTTCATATCCTTTTCACGCCTCTCCCGATGCCGTCAGAACACGTTGATCGTTTCGCACAGCATAATGTCCGCTGTCGAAGCCGGAACGAAGCTGCACAGGCGGTCAGGATCCTTTTCCGCGAGCTCTCTGACGAAGGTGCCGGTTATCGGCTGCGCATCCTTCGTCTTTCTCGGCACGATCACCGTTTTGATGCCGTATTCCGGCAGGATCTCAAGGCTGACCTGATTGATCAGAGCTGTCACGGGATCCATCGGTTCTTCACCCACGAACCGGTGCGTGGCGTGCAGGCTCCCGGCCACGGAGCCAAAAGTCCTGACGTGATTTCTGACCTGCTCCTCTGCATCCGGCGTCCACATTTTCGCGTAATATGCAGGGAAATTCACGACATTTCCGATGAACAGCCCGCTCGGGATCACTGTCACGTTTTTAAGGTCCTTCGCTGCCTCGATCGCCATCGCATACCGTTCGCAGAACGAGAAAATGCTGGAGTTCTCTTTTACGACAAGCAGATAAACATGCTCTGTTTCCTCTGCCGCTTTTTCCAGCAGATACCGGTGGCCGTTTGTAAACGGATTCCCGTTGAACACGCAGCATGCCGCGGAACGGTATGCGGACAGATCGACGTTGTGAAAATATTTCCTGATAAAAAATCTTTCAATGAAATCAAAATGAAAAGGAACGTATTCCCCGCCTGACTCACCGACGCTGTTTTCCTCCCCGAAAATAACGGAGAAGATCTCATCCGCATACATCTTCGTCACGTGGTGGTTGACGTGAAAAGGGCTGTCCAGCAGCCACTCCGCCGGGACCTGGTTTTTTTCCAGCGTTTCCCAGATGTTCACGGACTTCATTCCCTCGAACTTAATGTCAAGGTCTTCCATCAGCGCGACGATCACGTCGCCCTTTTTGAAAAGAGTCGATACCATCCTGTTCAGGGTCGCAACATTTCCGCCCCAGCACCCGCAGTTTACCACTTTTACACGATAGCCGCACTCATTGATCCTTTTCTGAAGCCAGCTCTCGATGGTATATTCGTCCCCCTCATAGCTGCCGATGACAAGACACGGGCCGTAAAAGTATATCGTTCTTTCATATTCCACGGGCTGACCGACCGTACGGCGCTCTCCTTTGGAAACGTTGACGTATCTGCTGTTCGAATCTCTCAGCCGCATCTGTTCGTTCTGCTGTTCGACGAAGAAATAACCGTTCAGAATATTATCCACATACCCGTCCAGCGAATAAAGGTCGTCAAAAAACGCTTCGGCGAAAGGCCACACCCGCCCGTTCAGGTCGTCCGGAAACTCCTGAGGGAATCGCTTCCGCACCGCGGCTTCGGTCCTGTCTGCATAATCGCTGTGCTGTCTCCGGGCATTTATGACAACTGTGCTGACCCCCTGTGACAGGAAGCCCCGGAAAACCTCTTCACAGTCGACCACCTGTGAGGATTCAAGCTTTTCCAAAAATTCATAAAACGTTACGATCCTATGGTAAAACTTTTTTCCGTAAAGCAGGTACAGGGCAAGCAGGGCGCCTCTGTTTTCCGGCTGATCGACCACAAGATAACGGCTGAACGCATCAAAATGCTCCAGCATCTCTTCGAACGTGACCACCGTGTACTCCGCGTGATAGCTGTCGAGAGCAGCCTTCATCTTTTCGAAATAAGGCCGTTTAAAGCCGTGCCCCGCCGCCGGTTCGACAAGCGCGGTCCTTTTCAGACCGGCAAAGTACCCCTCTGCGTACCCGTTGCGGGAAAGCGGCACCGCCCTGTCCAGATACAGCTCATCGTCCGCGCTTTGGAATTCGCCGATGAGCCGCCCGTCCTCAAGTGCAGGAAGCTCATGGATATTGGAATGAGCGAGAAAAAACCTCCTCGCCCGCATGGTCTCACTTCTGGCAGCGAAGGAGAACTTTTTGTTGATGGGAATGTCTGTCCCCGAGGACCTGTAAACGTCGCCGGAGGATACGATCCCGTAGAGCCTCGTATCGGTTTCGAAGTAAATCAGGTTTCCGGGGCGTTCGATAAGCGGCTTTTTCAGCTCGTCCCGGGAGATCTTGTCAATCTCTGTTTCAGTGTTGATAACACACAAATGTATTCTTTCAAGAAAAATCATCGGAAGGCAGCATTCCTTTCTGTGATCTGTGCCGGCCGGGCGGTACACCGGTTCCGGCATACCGTTCAGGAATGATTTATGGGACAGTCTCAAGAACCATCCCACAGCATTCTGATAAGCATAATTTAGAAAGATTATAGCATATCCCTACAGTCACTGCCAACCGTTTTTTTTCGCGGCTGCGGATGATCCAGGCACGAAAAAGCGGCAGGCACCGCCTGCCGCTGATACAGCGAAAAATGCTCTTTTTCTTCTTTCCCGCTGGGCTTATTCTCAGCTCAGCCTTTCCATTTCGTCGACTAGCTCGCCGAAATACGCGAGCGCGGCATTCACGGGTTCAGGGGTGCTCATGTCCACGCCGGCAATTTTCAGCAGGCTGATCGGATCCGTGGAGGAGCCGCCGGAGAGGAACTTCTTGTAATCCGCGACTGCCGGCGCGCCTTCCTTCAGGATGCGGTTCGCGATCGCCACGGCGGCGGAAAAGCCCGTCGCATACTGGAAAACATAGTAATTGTAGAAGAAGTGCGGGATCCTTGCCCATTCGAGTGCAATGCCGGGATCGCGCGCCATTTCCGGTCCGAAATACAGTGCGTTCAGTTCGCCGTATTTTTCCGTCAGCACGTCCGCCGTCAGCACCTCTCCCTTCTCTGCCATCCGGCCCATCATCAGCTCGAATTCCGCAAACATGGTCTGACGGTAGACCGTGCCCTTGAACTGATCCAGGAAATGGTTGATCAGATAGGCGCGCTCGGTCTTGTCCTCGGTATGTTCCATCAGATACTTCATGAGCAGGACTTCGTTGCAGGTGGACGCGACCTCCGCCACGAAGATCACGTAATCGCTCGTGGAGACCGGCTGAGCGTGCGTGCTGTGCCAGCTGTGCATGGAATGGCCAAGCTCATGCGCCAGGGTAAACTGGCTGTCCAGATTGTCCTTGTAGTTCAGCAGGATGTAGGGATGCGGTCTTGCGGCACCCGAGGAATACGCCCCGCTTCTCTTGCCGACATTCTCATAGCGGTCGATCCAGCGGTTCGCAAAGGCTTCCTTAAGCAGCGCCACATAGTCGTCGCCAAGCACGGAAAGCGCCGTGCAGATGGTCTTCTCCGCTTCTTCGTACGGGATCTTCCGGTCGCCGCCCCTGACGATGGGCGTATAGACGTCATACATGTGCAGTTCATCCACGCCCAGCAGTTTTCTGCGCAGGGCGACGTAATGATACATCTTGTCCATGTTCTGATGAACGGCTTCGATCAGGTTGTGATAGACGGCTTCCGGCACCTCGGTGTTATCAAGTGCGGCTGCCAGGGTGTTTTCGTATTTCCGCGCGTTCGCAAAGAATTTGAGCTGCTTGAACTGGCCGTCCAGCGTGGCGGCCACCGTGTTTTTGAACTCGCCCAGGCGGTCGTAATAAGCGTTAAACACCTTCTCCCGAAGATCGCGGTCCGGGCTCTCAAGCAGCGGCACGAAACTGCCGTTGGACAGCGGATGGACGTTCCCGTCCTTATCGGTCACGTCCGGGAAACGCAGTTCGGCATTCCGCAGCGTGGAACCGATGTTATCAGGCGCGCGGCCGATCTCCCTGGCCATGGCCAGGATCTGTTCGCTCTCGGGAGAAAGGATATGCGCAGCTTTGCGGCGCAGCTGGTACAGGCTCCGTCGATATTCTTCGAGCGCGGGCTCCTCCGTATAGAAGCGGTTCAGCGTCTCCTCGGGGATGGCCATGATCTCGGGCGCAGCAAAAGCCCCGGCTCCGGAAAGACCGACCAGCGCACTCATCGCCTTGCCGCGCATCGCCTGGAAATGGCTGTTTGCGGTGTCGACGTCACTGCACAGACTCGCGTAGCCGTAGACCCTGCCCGCCAGAAGCTCGATCTCATCCTGCAGGCGGAACCACTTCAGCAGAGTCTCTGCACTGCTGCCGAGCGTGCTTGCAAACGCGGCGATCTGTCCGCCGTAAGTGCCGATTTTTTCAAAAGCCTCCTCCCAGGCGGCTTCATCGGCAAAAATATGACTGACGTCCCAGGTATGTTCCGCAGGGACTTCGCTTCGTTTGGGAATGGACATGATATACCTCCTTGACACTTTTCCCTAAATGCTGCAGCAAGTGTTCCGGCCAGAGAGGCTGAAACGGTACTGCAGACTTATTTCTTCCATTTGCGCTTTGCATTCGGGCATTTTTCATCCATAAAGTTGCGAAAGCCCTGAACATCAATGCCGTCAAAACCGGTTTTCGAAAGCTCGAATGTCAGTTTCTGCCGTGTACGAAGGATGAACAGATCCTTCGTTTCGGCCGCCAATCTAATGGAGGAATAGGCCAGCCGAATATCAGCATTCGTCGGCATTTCGTGATAAACCGCCATGTCATCATAGAACGCTGAGCGGATCTCGATCCGGTCTGTTCCGTACAGCTCATTGTTCCGCCGCTTTACCCGTTTTACAAATATGCGCGGCGCAAGGATCGCACGTACCATGCTATAAGCTTCAACCGCAATTGCGACGAGGCAAAGCCAGAAAAGAGGCTCAAGGTATAACGGCTGTTCTGCTTCTTTCGCCCACCTGACCTCCCCAATCAACTTGTAAATAAAAAACCCCAGAAAAGCTGAATAGAGCACAATAGAGATGAGCCGCTTAAATGAGAACAACTTATCATAAATCTGACGGTCAGTCTCCTCATCCAAAGTGATCGTGTTTGTAAAAAGCGGCGTGCGTTCGTTTTCTTCCATAAGCTGTCTCTCCTTCTTCATTCGTCATTTGGCCGACTGATCCGCAGTGACGGCGTGCCTTCTTTAGATTCGTCCGGATGCCTTTTCTCAGAAGCCGTAGACCAGGATCCCGACCAGGGCCGAGATCCCGATGAGGCCGATCGGCGAGATGCCTTTTTTCAGCACCTTCCGCGAGCCGTAATAGACCAGTGCAAGGCCGGCGGCGATCAGGATCGCCGTCAGATCGGGTGAAAAACTGCAGATCTCCATGCCGAGATTTTTCAGCAGCATGTGGACGCCGACCGCGAAAATGATTCCGATGATGCAGGGCTTGAGGCCCCCCAGGACCGCCTGCGCGACCGGGTTCTTCAGCAGCTTTTTCAACAGGATCATGATCAGGATCGTGATCACAAAGGACGGCAGGACGACCGCGGACGTCGCGATGAATGACCCGAGCGCGCCGGCCTGCGTGCTGCCCACGTAGGTCGCCAGGTTCACCATGATCGGCCCCGGTGTCGACTCCGCGACGGCAATGATATTGGTCAGCATATCCTCGCTGATCCAGCCGTAGTCCAGGACCACGTCGCGGATGAGCGGGACCGCGGCATAGGCGCCGCCGAAGGTAAAGGCGCCGATCTTCGCAAAGGTCAGGAATAGCTCAAACAACAAATTCACCTTAAATTCTCCCGGGTGTTACTGCTTCCCGTGCGCGGCGTCAGATGGCGCCTACCGCTTTCATTACGGCAAGAAACACCGCCGTAGCCACCAGAAACACCAGAATGATCCTGAGAACCAGAAACTTTTTTCCGCGATCCTTGAATGCCATAAAGGACCTCCTCACATATGAGATGGTCCGATTATAACACAGTTTCCCGGCTCTGCCTACCCCGGCAGATGTTTTCACTTTCTCAAAACGCTCGCTTTTGATATGCAGAAGAGATAGTTTCTCCTTTCTATAAAAACTTAAAAAAATTGCTTGCACTTTCCGATTCTTGTGTTATAATCACTCTTGCTCCGGGGTATTAGCTCAGCTGGGAGAGCGCAAGGTTCGCAATCTTGAGGTCAGGGGTTCGATCCCCCTATGCTCCACACTTAGAAACCGCATTCTTATGCGGTTTTTTATTGTTTTCAGGCCGGGTTACCCTGGTTACCTCAGCCTTCAGAGACAAACGGCAGGAAGTCATGCGAAGAAGGCTCTTTCCATCATCTAAAAAGATTTTTACGTAATCAATTCCCGAATGCTCGTCTTCAGATATTTCCTTGCCGTCCCGTAGGCGAACAGCAGATAAAGAGCGGCGAAGAGCAGGCAGGCGGGGAAGGTCGCCCACGACGGCAGGACCAGGCCGCCGAAAATGATCCCGTACAGCAGGATCAGGATGAGCGTCGCTGCAAGTGCGAGGATGAAAGCTGCACAGGCGCGGACCAGGTGCTCACCCCAGAGCATCTGCAGTACCGAACGCTTCGGCAGGCCGAAGATCTGAAGATAACCCAGTTCCTTTCTGCGGTAGAACAGCTCCGTCCGGATCACCGAGACCATATACAGGCAAATCAGCAGGCACATCGTGAAGAAGACCGCATAAAAAACCTTCATGACCTGATCGATCTGCTCGCTTCTCTCATCGATCTTCTGGAGGTAATAGTTCGCCCAGCCTTTCTGTCCTTCTTCCATTCCCGGGATCTCCATGAACAGCGCATCTTCTACAGCCTGCCGCTTCGTCTGGTCATTTGCCATTCCCCGCACCACACACATCAGCGAACCTGCGAAGGCCGGATTCTCCTTCTTTTCCCCGAACGTCTTCAGCGTTTCATACGGGATAAAAATGGCAGCTTTCTGCGTCCGCATATAGTAAAGGTCCGCCCGGAAGTGCTCATTGAATGCAGCCTTTTGTGGGATCGTGACCGCGCTGACCGTCCAGGTCCTGCCGCAGAAGGAAAATGTTCGTCCGACACAGTCTGCAAAACCCGTCCCCGGGAAAAGGATCTCTGCTGTCTCCTGCGTGATGATCACTTCGTCGGCTGCCACAGGAAAATGCCCGGCTTCGAACATGCCGTCGACATTCAGCACGGAGTCCTCCGCCGGCATCAGATAGTAAGCCACGAGGCCGTTATCCTCGGCCTCATAATAGTCATAGACTGTGACCCATTCCTTGTGGTGCATACCAGCGAAGCGCTTCTTTGGCAAAGGAATTCTGGAAGATCCCGGTCAGCAGAAGAAGCAGGAAGGCAAAGGCCAGCGGCAGCAAGGCACGGAGTTTCAGCAGTTCCGGATGGCGTTTTACGGCAAAGTATACCGGTGGCACGGGCCGCGTCCGCTTGAGAGTCAGTTCTGTCTCTCCTGCTGCGGCTTCCGGCTGCGGCATGGCTGCACCTTCTTTCGCAGTTTCAAGTTCCCCGTAATCAAGCGGCAGGATCGCATCAGCATAGCGGTCGAAGCAGTCCTCGTGCGTTGCCACGATGATGATCCGGTCTTTATTTTTAAGGCCTGCCAGGATGTCCGCGATCTTATCCGAATTCTCCGCATCCAGCGAAGCCGTCGGCTCGTCGGCCAGCAAGAGCTGCGGGGCATTCAGAAGCGCACGGGCAACGGATGCCCGCTGGCGCTCACCCCCGGAGATCTCCGACGGGTACTTTTTCAGAAGTGAGACGATGCCCAACTGTCCTGCCAGGCGCTTGATCGACTGCGGATCGTTCCGGATAAGCAGCAGATTTTCTCGCACCGTCAGCCCGCCGAGCAGTAGGCTTTTCTGGAAGATCATCGCCGTCCGCACACCGCCGGTCTCGCAGGTCCCGTCATATTCCGTATCAACTCCACCCAGAATATTCAGCAACGTCGTTTTTCCGCAGCCGCTTACGCCCTTGATCACATAAAGTTTCCCGCTTTCGAAGGTATAGGTGATATCCTTCAGTACCGGGCGGCCGTCAAAGCTTTTATTCAGATTTTCCAAACGGATCTCCATGGTCGCCACCTCACAGTACATCGCGGTTTGCGATAAGGTTTTCATACCAGGACAGCCGCTTCACCCTGCGGAAGCGGAGCATGAGCAGCAGCGCCGCAAGCAGGACCGCGCCGCCATAGTATGCCGCAAGCAGGATTGGATTGTAACTGAACAGTTCGTAATCCGTGATCATCCGGCGGTGATTGATGAAATTGCCAAGCAGTGACAACGGCAAAGCAATCGCTGTCGCCAGTCCCAGGAGTTTCACGAAGTTCAGCGTTCCGAGCAGCGCCAGACCGCGCAGGATCCTCTTTCTCGGATACCCGGCGTACTCAAAGACCGAAACGAAAGCGTTGTTGTAGGTGAACTCCGCGCGGCTCATTTCCGCGAAAAAGATTACGGTAAAGAGTGCCGCAAGCAGTGCGAACGGCAAAAAGATCCACGACAGATACGGCAATTCCCACTCCTCGATGAGGTGGACGGCATTCCGCGTCAGCCAGCAGTCCTGCTTGGCAAACTCCTGCCGGTACGTCTGATAGAACGACTCGAAACCGTCGAACGAATCAAAGAACAGGAAATAGCTCCGCTGTCCCTCTCCCATGAAGAAGTTTTCGTCCCGATCCAGATCACGTATCAGCGCAGCATTGACGAAAAAGAGACTATCCGTCATTCCCGAATCCGGCTCGTCAGGAATGTAATCCGCCCCGCAGGCGTTCAGGTAGATCATGCCCTGCTTATCCGGTTTCTTCAAGATCCCGACGATCTCCATCTCGACTTTTCCCAGTCCGTAGAACTCCTTCGTCAGCGTCTTGCCAATCAGCTTCTCGTGCTTTCCGGGCCGCATCACCTCGGCCATTTCATAGCTCAGGATCACCTGTTCCGGCGCGGTATAGTAAGTGCCGTACTCCAGTTCTTCCGCCAGCAGGAACAGTTCCTCCTTCTCCGGCAGGACCCAAATAAATGCGTCCGGTCGCCTGACCTCTCCGGTCGCAGGATCCACCGCCTCATCCGGCACACAGCCGCGGTAATTCACTACCAGTTCCGAGACACGGTCCCAGTCCGCAGAAAAGTCGCTGAGCCTGGCGCCTTTCGTGAGAGACAGTTCCAGCACGTTGAGCCGGTACATCTTCTCGCAGGTGACCGCCAACTTGTGCGACGGCGTATCCGCGAGGA
>CADAOF010000025.1 GCA_902789555.1 uncultured Lachnospiraceae bacterium | reverse complement strand
TCCCTGTACAGCTCAACGCATTTCCGCTTGTACTCATAACTGTAACGCATAAGAATATACCCTCCTTACTGGTTGTCCAGTAAAGAGGGTACATATCTCTGACGCAGCGTTCTTTTTGTTTTGCCGCTGATCAGCCGGATCAGGGCAGATAATTGATGTAGACGTAGCTCAGCTCACCCTTGGTGAATTCAAAGCTGAAATAGCTGTTGCCATAATACTTCGTCGACTCTTTGGTGTACTTGAAAGTGTCGGTATAGAAGCCATTGTCACCGTCATAGTGCTTGTAGCCTTCGCCTTCCGGTTCGCCGGCGTTGGCTTTCAGCTGATCCATGGTCAGGTCCAGCGGGAAGTCGAATTTCAGGATATCCTGAGTCTCGCCCGGATGGTTGGGAAGATAGATCTCGGAGATGTAGCACTCGTTCGCGGGCTTGCCGGCATCGGTATCGTTGAGAACGTAGACCTGCGCGCTCCAGTACTTGTCGAGATCGATGCGGAAACCGGAAGACTGGGTGTTCTTCTTCAGGTTGTTGCCGGCATCCTCAAGGTCATCCGCGCGGAAAGGCACGACGCCCGAGTCAATCATGTCCTGCAGAGTGGATTCGCCGAGAACGAATTCAACGCCGTTGATCCAGAAGTGCATTTTGTCAAAATTGACATAGGCGGTGTCGCCGGCGGGCTCGGAGGCCGCTTCTCCGGTGGTGGCTTCTTCGGAGGCCGCTTCTTCAGTAGTGGCTTCTTCGGTCGCCGGTGCCTCAGTGGTGGGTTCTTCGGTGGTGGGTTCTTCGGTCGTAGGCTCTTCGGTGGTCGGCTCCGCAGTGGTGGGCGCCTCCGTCGCAGGCGCTTCGGTGGAAGCTTCGCTCGTCTTCGGGGCTTCCGTCGTTGCCGGGGCTTCGGTCGTATCGGCCTTCGAATCTTTATTGTCGGATCCGCAGGCGGTCATCGCGACGGTCATCAGCAGAGCCAGGACAAGAATCATTAATTTCTTCATTGTCATTTCTCCTTCTTCTTTTATAAAAGACCATCGCCTGTCATAGCACCGCACTTCGGTTTTGTCAAGGCGTTTCTCCCCTGCGCGTTTGCGGTTTTGGCCTTTTCGGAGCGGTCTCGCCGCGGCACCGGCTTTATTGAACAAATGGCCAAATTTTACAAATAATAAGCCCGACCTTCCCTGCGCGGCACCGGCGTCGGGAGTTCCCCGTCCGCGTAGCCGATCGCGCAGTGCCCGATGCCTTCATATTCGCCTTCGATGCCCAGCTCACGGAGCAGGGCTCTCATCTCTTCGGTCTCAAATTCCTGCTTGGCGCGGTGGATCCAGATGCCGCCGAGCCCCAGCGCGTGCGCCGCATTCAGCATGTTCCCCATGGTAAGGCTCCCGTCGAAGACATAGGTCGGGACGGCCTTGTCGGCCAGCACCACCAGCACGGCCGGCGCGCCGTAGAAAGGATCGCTGCCCTCCGGCTGGCCCAGGATCCGGCGGTTCATGTCGGAAAGTTTGTCTCTGAGTTTTTTGTCCGTGACGGCCAGGATCAGGGAGGACTGGCGGCCCATGCCGCTCGGTGCGTAAAGCCCTGCCTCCACGATCTGTTCGATAAGTTCCTTCGGCGGCATTTCCGCCCTGAATTTCCGGATGCTCCGGCGTTCCGTCAGTGTTTTGATCACTTCGTTCATGCAGTACCTCCTTATCGGTGAATGTGCCCCTTCGGGGCAGATAATATGATGGTTTCAGTCTTTTTTCCTGCAGACCGTATTGGCCAGAATGACGAGCGCCTCCTTTCGAGGATCCCGCTTCTTTCAGGATCAGCCTTCGGGAGCAGCCGCGGATCTGCGGACGGTCTCGGCATCGGCGGGCGTCAGGCCTTCCGGCAGATAACTTTCCGGCGCTTCGCAGCCGAAGAAGAAGCGGAAGAACAGGCAGGCGGCAAGGAAGCTGCCGGCAGCATTCGGATGGTAGAAGTCGGACTTATACAGGGTGAAGCCCGGATGCGCGTCCTGAAAGCGTACGAAAGTTTCCCCGACGGGGACGAGAGGACATCCAAGACGCCCGGCCTCAGCCTGATAGCCTTCACTGAGAAGGCGCAGCATCTCCCGGTATTCCAGCCCGGTCCCGCTCAGCTTGGGACTGTCCTCCTGATAAGGCCAGGTCGCGTAGAAGACGGGCATGGCGCCGCGGCCCCGGATAGCCGGAACCAGGCCGTCCACGCCCTCCCGGAACAGATCCCGGCGAATGGCAGGAGCAATGCTCTGTTCCTGCAGGACGACAGCATCCCAGGGTTCGGAAGCAATGAGCGGCAGCGCTTCGTTTCCGTGCGGGTCGGCCGGATCGGTGTAGCGCCGCAGTTCATAGCCGCCGTAGGCAAGCATGCGGACGTCGGCCTGAAGACCGGCCGCGTCGGCCATACCCTGCACCATGGCGGGCATTTCGTTGAAATAAGTAAAGCTGTTGCCGATGAAGAGGATCCGCTTCATGCGTGAGGGATCTTCTTCCGTGTCAGTTCTCCGGGGCGGAGTTCGCCAGGCTGCCTTCGCCAGCGTGTTCCGCACGATCGTATCGAGCAGTGCTTCGCGGCTTTTCGCGCTTTCGGGGATCGCGGTGATGACATACCAGGCACCGGGATAGTCCCAGTGCCGCTGGAAGTACGCTTCGACGGGATAGGGGTCGGCGACCTCCGACAGTTCGGGCCGTACGCGACGGACGATCTCCAGGGCTTCGGCATGGATCCGGTCCCGGAAATCTGCGGCGTGAGCCAGGTCTTCATCGTTGATCTCCGGCGGCGCAAAGCGAACGGGAAGGCTGTCCCCGGCCGCCGGTTCCGGCACCGCACCGCAGTGCCTTTCCAGCAGTTCACGCAGGGAGGGTCTTCCGGGATCGAGGCGGTATGCCGATCCGTCCGGCCTTCTGCCGACCAGCCCGGTGTCGCAAAGCTCCCTGCGGAGGGCTGCGGCATCGCCAAATGAATGCAGACCGTTCAGCAGCGCGTCGAATTCAGCCTCGGAATATTCCTTCTCCGGCGGAATGTGCTCGGCAAGCCAGGCCAGTGCCATGAGACGTTTTTTCTTTTTAACGGGCAGTCCGGTCAGTATCCCGTGTTGCAGGAACGGCATCAGTTCATCGTATTCATTCATGGTCAATTCCTCTTCATGCGCGGCCTGCCGTTTCAAAGGCAAAGAGGGTGTCGGCGGGGAATCGGTATTCGGCATCGCAGGTGTATCCGCGAAGCCAGAGAACGCCGTCCACGTTTCTGAGGTACAGCCCTTTCGGGAAGGTGTCGTTTTCTTCAAGGATCTCCGATAAGACCGTAACGGCCCGGTCCGGCGCTTCGTGCGTTCCGCTGAGAACGGAATTCCGGCTCATCGGCTGATCCGACCATGCCAGGCGGAGAAACAGGGCGGTTCCCGGAGAGCAGGGCCTTAAGCCGACCTGCGGAAGCCGCTGAAAGATCTCCTCCAGCACTGCGCCGCTTTCCAGCCCGATCTCCTGCAGCGACGCGACGGTCACGGCGGTGTTCTCCGGAAGCACGGCGGAAAAGCGCGGGTGGGAAAAATACTGCTCCGCGTATGCGTTGACGCGGATGCCGTTTTCTTCCAGTATCCGTGGGATCCGGTCCGCCGGAACGGACCCGGCTGTCAGTTTGATTTCCTGCATGATGAGAACTCCGTAAAAATGTCGAAGGCCGCGCGGAACGGCGCCGGCCGACGGCTTTCTTAAATTATAGCATGGGATGGCGCACGTACCAACGTCTATTCCCGAAAAATCGCGAAAAAGACCTGACGGCATTCCTTCCGTCAGGTCTTTTCGGTTTTCTGCCTTACTGCTGGGATTTCGCGCTGACGATGTTCACCAGGATCTCGACCATCTTCTCCATGGCGGGGACGGAGACGAACTCGTGGATGCCGTGGAAGTTTTCGCCGCCGGTCGAAAGGTTCGGGCAGGGAAGACCCATGAAGGAGAGCTGTGCGCCGTCGGTGCCGCCGCGGATGGGAACGATCTTCGGCGTGACGCCGGCCTTTCGGATTGCTTCTTCAGCCCGTTCGATCACGTACATCACCGGAAGGATCTTCTCCTTCATGTTGCGGTACTGGTCGCGGATTGCGACTTCGACGGTGCCTTCGCCGTACCTGGCGTTCAGGAATTCGGCCGTGCGCATCATCGTGGCCTTGCGCGCCTCAAGCTTCGCTGCGTCGTGGTCGCGCAGGATGTAGCGGATCTCGGTGGTCGTTTCGTCGCCTGCGATGGCGCCGGCGTGATAGAAGCCTTCGTAGCCTTCGGTATGGGAAGGGGTCTCGGCTGCCGGCAGGAGGCTCATGAATTCGCCGGCGATGAGCACGGCGTTTTTCATCTTGTTCTTAGCGGAGCCGGGATGGATGTTCACGCCGCGGACGGTCACACGTGCAGCGGCCGCATTGAAGTTTTCGTATTCGATCTCACCGAGGGTACCACCGTCCACGGTATAACCGTAGGCCGCGCCGAACCCTTTGATGTCGAAGTGTTCGGGTCCGCGTCCGACTTCCTCGTCGGGCGTGAAAGCGACAGCCACGCGTCCGTGCTTCACCTCGGGATGCGCGAGCAGATATTCGACGGTGGTCACGATCTCCGCGACACCGGCCTTGTCATCTGCGCCGAGAAGCGTGGTGCCGTCGGTCACGATCAGTTCCTGCCCCTTGTAGCTTTCCAGGAAAGAGAAATCTGCGACCCGGGTCACGACACCGTTCCCGAGCTCAATATCGCCGCCCTCGTAGACGACGCGGCGCGGCTTGATATCCTTCCCGGATACTGCAGGGGAGGTATCCATATGTGCAATCAGGCCGATCGTCACGGCGTCTTCGCAGCCGGGAGAAGCCGGCAGGAAGCCGTAGACGCGGCCGTACTCATCGCGCTTTACGCCTTCCAGGCCGAGGCCGGTGAGTTCGTCGGCCAGACAGTCCGCAAGAAGCAGCTGGCAGGCGGTCGAGGGGGTCTCGGTGCTGTCCTCGTCCGAGGTCGTTTCAAAACTGACGTATTTTAAGAATCTTTCGTCGACTTTCATGTTCAGGCTCCTGTTGAATGACGGGCAAGCGCATCGCAGAGTACCATGGCGCCGGTGCAGATCGCTTCGTCCGAGGTAAATTCATTGCTGTTGTGGCTGATCCCACCGCGGCAGGGGATGAAGAGCATCGCAGTGGGGACAAGGTCGGCAAAACTCAGGGCATCGTGGCCGGCGCCGCTCATCATGCGGTGCGACTGTGCGCCGAGGCTGCGGGCGGACTGTTCCAGTTCGTCCATCAGCTGAGGGGCCATGGACCGCGGCAGGTCTTCGTACTGCCTGGCAATCGTGATCTCAACCCCGCGCTCTTTCGCGATGTCTTCCGCGGCGATGCGGATCCGCTGTTCCATGCGGCCGAAACTGCCGGGCATGATGCCGCGCGTGTCGACGCCGAGTTCCACCCAGCCTGGGATGACGTTCATCACGTTGGGATAATTCTTGATGATGCCGACGGTGGCGACGCTCCGGAAGCGCCCTTCCGACTGTCCGATCTTTTCGACCGCCAGGATCAGTTCAGCGGCGGCGCAGAGGGCATCGCTCCGCATGTCCATGGGGGTCGCCCCGGAATGGTCTGCCTCGCCGTCGATGACGATGCGGAAGCGTCTCGGCCCTGCGATCGCTTCAACGACGCCGACGTCCTTCCCAAGAGTCTCAAGCACTTTGCCCTGCTCGATGTGCAGCTCGAAATAGGCACTCACGCCTTCGATCTTCTGCGGATGCAGGTCCAGTCCGCGCTCAGCGAAGACTTCACGGAGCGTGCGGCCTTCCGGATCGGTGAAGTCTGCCGCGTCATCGCCGTCGATCGCGCCGGTAATGAGGCCGCTGCCGAGGGTGGAGCGGCCGAAAGCAGAGCTTTCCTCGCAGCGGAAGGCGGCGACGCGGAGCGGGAATTCCCGGCCTTCTTTGCGGAGCCATTTCAGGCAGGCCATGCCGGCAGCGACACCGGCTACGCCGTCATAGCGGCCGCCGCGCACGACGCTGTCCAGATGCGAGCCGACAAGGACGGCGCTTTGCCCTTCCCCGGCTGCCGCAGTCGCGGCGTCATTTTCCAGATAACTGTTGCCGACGGCGTCGGTGTAGGCGATGAAGCCGTTCGCTTCGCCCCAGTCACGGAAGATCTCATGCATGCGGTCTTCCGCGGGACCGTAGCCGAGGCGGGTCACGCCGCCGCCGTCCAGCGAGCCGGGCTCTTCAAAGAGAGCCATGAGGGCTTTGATGTCTTCAAGTTTTTCCGCGGGCAGTTCCATGTTACTCCAATTCGATCAATTCGTATTCGCGGGTGCCGAAGCCGAGCTCGGCCGCCGCTTCGAGGGTGTGCTCGCCGTGGCGTGAATGGACCCGCTCCAGGAAATGGTCCCTGCCGGGATCGTTCGAAGCGTAAATGAGGTCCATGCAGGCCTGGTCGACGGCGATGGGATCGAGGGAGGCAAGCACGCCGATGTCAGCCATGCAGGGATCCTCCGCCGTGTCGCAGCAGTCGCAGTCCACGGACAGGTTTTTCATCACGTTGATGTAGATCGCGCGGCCGCCGAAATAATCCACCACGGACTTTGCGGCGTCAGCCATGCATTCCAGGAAACGGTCGCCGGCCATATGGCTCCAGACGATGTTCTGGTCATCGGTATAGCCGGCCGAGTGGATCAGGCACTTGCCGGCGGTCGAAGCGATGCCGATGGACAGCTGCTTCAGGGCGCCGCCGTAGCCGCCCGCGGGATGTCCCTTGAAGTGGGAGAGGACCAGCAGGCTGTCGTAGTTTGCGAGGTTCTTTCCGACCAGGTTTTCCTTCAGGATCTTCCCGCCGTTTACGGGCAGGACCATGTCGGGACCCTCGGCATCCATGAGGTCGAAGGGGAAGACCGTATCCCAGCCGCGGCGGCGGATCAGGGCTTTGTGCTTCGGCGTGGAGTTGCGCTCGCCGGGGTAGGCGGTGTTGCATTCCACGACCGTGCCGCCGGCCTCGTCAATGACGGGTTTCCAAAATTCGGGCTTCAGAAAGTTCTGGTTGCCTTCCTCGCCGGAGTGGAGCTTGACCGCGAGTTTTTCTGCGGGAAGCGGACCCAGAAGGCGGTAGAGCGCGAGCGGGCTTTCCGGCGTGGCCTTGGGGATGAAGTAAACTTTTGCTTTTTCCATGAGGTTCCTTTCGTAAGGGCAGCGGAGGCGTATCCGCGGGCTGCCCGGGTCATTGCGGCGTCAGCGGTGCGCGGCGAGTTCTGCCGAGGATGGGTATCCGTAAGCGCTTTCCGCACTCATGACGGCGCGGACGACGGCCTTTGCCGTGACCTCCGCAGCAAGCGTGCCGACAAGGTCACGGTCGGCCTCCAATTCACCGACGGAGAGGGCATAAATGCTGTCGCCGTCGGCAGAGGTATGGACGGGGCGGATGGCGCGGGCAAAGCCGTCGTGGGCCATCCCCGCGATCTTGCAGAGGGCGGATTTTTCAAAATAGGCGTTCGTGATGACAACGCCGAGCGTGGTGTTGGAGGTGAAGCGGTTTTCCACCGGCGGGACGGACTCCCGCAGCGCTTCGGAGGTGGAGGCCAGGTGCATGCCGTCTTCGGAACGAAGCCCCGCGATCTGCCGGCCTGTCTCCGGGTCGAAGATGTCGCCGAGGGCATTCACGGCGACGACGGCACCGACCTTCAGCCCGCCGATTTCGAGTGCACAGCTTCCGATACCGCTCTTCATGCAGCGCTCCATGCCGCGGATCTTCCCGACAGTCGCGCCGCAGCCGGCACCGAAATTGCCGTCACGGTAGTTCGGTGCCTCCAGGGCAAGGCGGGCGGCCTCACGGCCCATTGCAGCGTCCGGACGGGTAAAACTGTCGCCCACGGTCAGATCAAAGAGGTCCGACTGCGCGACGAGCGGGACTTTCGTCACGCCCACATCGAAGCCGATGCCGCGTTCTTCCAGAAGCTGCATGACGCCGCCGGCTGCATCGAGGCCGAAGGCGCTGCCGCCGCCCAGGACGACCGCGTGGATCGTCTCCGCCGCCGTGAGGGGATCGAGCAGTCCGCTTTCCCGTGAGGCGGGGCCGCCACCGCGCACGTCAAGACCGGCCCGCATGCCGTCCGGGCAGAGGAAAACGGTAAGGCCTGTTCCGGCCGCCCGGTTTTCTGTCTGTCCGATCCGGAGCGGCGCCAGATCCGTGACAGGGATCCTGCGCGTGATCATTTAGCGTACCGCGACTTCGAGGGCGATCTCCATCATCTGCGTGAAGGTATTCTGGCGCTCCTCGGCGGTCGTGATCTCGTTCAGGTAGATGTGGTCGGAGATCGTGAAGATGCCGAGCGCGTGTTTATGGGCTCTGGCCGCGTTCACGTAGAGGGCTGCGGTCTCCATTTCCACGCAGAGGGCACCCATGCCGCGCCAATTGTCATTCTGCAGTTTGTCGGCGCTGTAGAAGGTATCGGAGGAGAAGACGTTGCCCACGAAATGGCGCACGCCCATCTCTTCCGCGATCGCGTCAGCTTTCTTCAGCAGGCCGAAATCTGCGATGGGGGCGTAGGTGCCGCGCAGGTCGAACTGGCTGCAGTAGTTGGAGTTCGTGCAGGCGCCCTCGGCGATGACGACGTCGCGCAGGTGGATGTGGTCCTGCAGCGAGCCGGCGGATCCGATGCGGATGATGTTTTCCACGCCGAAGAAATTGAACAGTTCATAGCTGTAGATGCCGATGGAGGGAATGCCCATGCCGCTGGCCATGACCGAGACGGGTTTGCCCTTGTACAGGCCGGTGTAGCCCTGCACGCCGCGGACGTTATTGACGAGCCTGGCGTCAGTCAGGAAATTCTCGGCCACGAACTTGCTGCGGAGCGGATCGCCCGGCATGAGGACGGTCGGGGCGAAATCAGCGGGGGTCGCGTTGATATGAGGGGTGGGATAAGCTGCCATGTTAGCCTCCTTGAATGATGGTTTAACGGGCTGTGCCCGAGAGCGTACGGGAAATTTTTACTGACAATCTTCCGGAAAGACTTCGCTGCGCACGACGCCAACGGAAATATATCCGTTCAGGACGGCCCAGACGTCAGTTCCTTCCGGGGCTTCGTCCGGCCGGAGCGCTCTGCCGTGCGCCTTAAAGCGGAGCGGCCCGCCGGGGACCGACTCGGTTGAATACTCGTCGGCGTAGAGGGGCGTCGGGGCAATCTTCGTGTTCCGGATGATCCCCTTGAATTCGGAGAGAGGACAGCCGGGGAAGTTGATGTTCCAGAATGCGCCGAGGGGGAGCGGATGTGCGAGGCACTCCGCGGTCATCTCTTCCAGATATGCGGCAGGGACTTCGCCGCTCCCGTGATTTGCCGTTGAAAAGGCGATCGAAGGGATGCCCTTGATCGCGGCTTCCTTGCAGGCGCCGATGGTACCGGAGTAGGCGATGTCATAGCCGGTGTTGTAGCCGCGGTTCATGCCCGAAAAGACGATGTCGGGCTTTTCCGGGACCAGGGACCAGGCAGCCAGCTTGATGCAGTCCGCGGGCGTCCCGCCGATCTTCCAGGCCTTAACGCCCGGAACGGGATAATCGACCTCCTCCGCAGGGATCTCTTCAAAAAGAGTCAGACGCTGGCTCATCGCACTGCACTGGGCCGCCGGCGCGGCAACGGTCACTTCGCCGAATTTTACCGCGGTCCCGACAAGCGAAAGGAGCGTCGGCGCGTCGATGCCGTCGTCATTGGTGACGAGAATGCGGAGCGGTCTTTTGTTTTCCGGCACGGGCGGCCTCCTTTCCGTTGACATTTACGGGAATCTTTCTATACAATGATTATAGCCTAAATCCGGCACTTTGCCTATATCAAAATTGAGGAAGGAGAAAAAATGAGCGAACGGCTGGAACATCCCTTCGGACCCTTATATGACGCGGCGTCGCGCATCCTGATCCTCGGCTCTTTCCCGTCGGTAAAGTCGCGGGAGCAGAATTTCTTCTACGGCCATCCGCAGAACCGTTTCTGGAAAGTGATTTCCGGGCTCCTCGGGGAACCCGTGCCGCAGACGGTCGAAGAAAAGCGGGAGATGCTTCTTAAGCATCACGTCGCGCTCTGGGATACCATCGCATCCTGCCGGCTTACGGGCTCTTCGGATGCGTCGATAAAGGACGTGGTACCGAACGATCTGTCGAAGATCCTGGACGCCGCGGACATCCGCGCGATCTACTGCAACGGGGCGACAAGCTGGTCGTTATATGAAAAGTACATCCGGCCCGTGACCGGACGGAGCGCGGTGAAACTGCCGTCGACGAGTCCCGCGAACGCGGCCTGGAGCCCGGAACGGCTGAGCGAAGCGTGGAAAGTGATCCTGGAGGATCTGGAAGAAGACCGTGACTGAGGCCGGAAAGGAACTGACATGGAAAACGGGAAATTGGAGAAACTGTTTGAAAAATACTGCCGGAAAGCGCGAAAACCTAGGCTTGTCATGTCATCTGCTGTACGTGTGCCGGAAGAAATGACGGTTTTGATACAAAAAGGGCTTCCTGCCGCGGTGCGGCGGGAAGCCCTTTTTATCTTTCGGCGGAATTACAGTTCCTTAATATAGCAGATAATCCTGGCGGTTTCCTTAAAACCTGCGGCTTCCCTGAGAGCGGCGCCGGCGTCGTCGCCTTGTTCACAGTCGGCCGCGAGTTCGCGGCAGCCCATTTCCCGGGCCCAGTCCGAAACGGCAGCGATCAGCTTCTGCGAAAGTTCGGGGGCGGCATCCTCCTTCAGGTAGATCCCCTCCAGGTAGGCAACACCCTTTTCATTTTCCCGCGCGCCTTCGACGTAGTCCGTGCGGATGCGGGCGTGCGCGAGGCCGATCAGGCCGTCTTCCCGGCGGCAGCCGAAGAGGGCGGCTTTCGGGTCGGCCAGCTGCAGGGCGAAGGTCCTGCGCACGGCCTCTCCGCTGCCGGGACGGAGACTCTCGCCGAGAGCGGCAACCTCGTCAAGGCTGCTCCCGTCGAGGCGGCAGACGTATCCTTCCCGCAGTTCCTTCTTCCGGCGGGAGAGCAATTCGTCCAACAGGTCATACAAAAGGCCGCTGCTCATGCCGTAGAGCACGAAGGGGCTGTCGCCGTCCATCAGGCCGGCCAGCCGGCTTTCCAGTTCGGCGTCGCTCGCGCTCTTCACGTCCTCGCCCGAAGAAAGCCGGAGGCCTTCTCCGCCGAGACCGCGCAGCGCGTCCCTGCAGATCTTTTCCGCGCCGCTTTCGCGGTAGCCGAGCAGAAACTCACCGACTTCCTCCTGGAATTCCTGCGGAACATCACTGCCGAAACCGCGGCACCAGGCGAGTTTTTCGGGGGAATCCAGGATCTCCCGCAGAAATGCGAGGGATCCTTCCAGCCAGTCGAGACGAATGTTTTCTTCCATAATTCCTCCCTGATCTCAGATGAACAGTGTCTGCAGCTGCATTTTTCCGTCGCGTGCGTCGACTTTCGCGAGGGCACCGGCGACCATCGGCATCGCGGGCGGAAGGTGCCCGAGGTCCGCATTCAGCAGGATGGGGACGCCGAGCTCCCCGAGCATGCTCACGGCCGCCTCGTCGAAACTCATCCCCATGAAGTCCTCGCCGATGCGGTAGGGACGCCCGAAGATGAAACCGCTCGCATGCCGGAACCAGCCGGCTTCGCGGAGTTCCCACAGCGCGCGGCGCAGATCCATCGCGGAAAGGTCGCAGGCTTCGAGGAACCAGATGATCCCGTCATCCTTATACCGCTCGGCGAAGTCTGCCGCCCGGTCGAAACGCGTTCCGCAGAGGTTCGCGAGACAGTCGAGGCAGCCGCCGATGAGGCGTCCGGAAAAGCGTGCCCTGCCGCCGCCGGCCACGGTCATGCCGTAAGGCTCGGTGATGTTGTAAGGGGCAAAAGGGTTCTCCTCATCCTTCAGCGATTCTGCCTCCCAGCCGTCGTAGTTCGTAAAAAAGGATTTCTTTCCCGTCAGTACGGCGAAAGCATGCTTCAGAGCCGGATGCAGCGGCTTCATGCCGAAGGTCGGTGCACAGGGGCCGTAGACCGCGGCCGTATCGCAGAGCGTCGGCAGGGTAAAGGTCAGATAGGTATTGTCGGAATAGCCCAGATACCAGTGCGGTTTGGCTGCCGCGATCGCTTCGAAATCCACGAAGGGCAGATCCTCGCACATGGTCTCACCGCCCCCGCAGGAAATGATGACGTCCGCGCGGTCGTTCGTGAAGAAATCGTTGATCTCAGCCCCGCAGGCTTCGGCGGTATTGCTCTTGCCGATGCCCTTTCCTTCGTAGCAGTTCGGACCGAGGACGGTCCTGTAGCCGCGGCTGCGGAAATATTTAAGCGCAGCGTTGAAGGAACTGATGTAAGGCTCCGTTGAACAGCCGAAGGACGGAGCGATAAAACCGATCCGTCCTCCGGGTGCCAGAAATTCTGGATAACGCATGTTTATTCCTCAGTTTTGGGAGCATCGCTGCCTGCGGTATTTTCGGCAGGCTGAGCAGCCTTCTCTGCAGCTTTCTTCCTGCGGTTCTCTGCGATCCTCGCGATGACGAGATACAGTGCAATCAGAACGATCGCGGCCGAAAGAGCAATGACCGCCGTCATCGGGAACTGCTTCGTATACTGTGCCGTATAGGTGCTGTCGCCAAGACGCAGATAGATCTCGCCGTCCTGCGCGACGGTGCCGTCCGAATTGTACCAGCTCACGAAGTCATAGTGCTTCTTTTCAGAGGCGGCCGGAAGGGTGACCGGCGTGCCGTAGACCTGCTGCACGTCCTGTGTACCCGTTTCGCTGACAAAGTGCAGCGTGTAGGTATTGGGATGCATCACGGCATTGACCTGCAGCGTCAGCGGCTGGACGGAAGTGATGAAGCTCTCTCCGGCCTCATAAGCCTTGCCGTCGGAGGTCTGCCAGAGATCGAAACTGTGACCTTCCTTTTCGGGAACGGGAAAGGCCGGCGTCGTCTTTACGGCTTCGACGGTCTTCCAGACGAGATTGTCTATGAGCAGCTGATACGACAGGCTGCCGCCGTTGTTGTCGCCGACCGCATAGGTCCCGAGGACCTTGTCAAAGTAGGGGGAAAGGATCTCTTCAGCCATGCCTTCCGGAATCGGGAAAGCTTCGCGGAATGCGTCACCCGGGATCACGTGGGTAAACACCGCGGAGGGCACGTTAGGCATGTAGCCGTCGCCGCGTGCGACCTCAGGCGCGGCATAGTAGGTATGGCTGCTGCCGGCATCGGGCATGACGTGACGCACGTAGGCAAGCCTGTTGTGCATCAGGGAGGAAAAGCTTTCATCGATGATCACGGACGCCTGCACTTCCAGGAAAGGCGCAGCCCAGATATCGCCGGGCACTTCCTTCCATTCGATCTCGGCAAGAGCCTCCGCAAGGGCTTTCTGATAGGCTTCCTCGGCCGCTTTCTGCGCTTCTTCCGCTTTCCTGGCAGCTTCTTCGGCCTTCTTCGCCGCTTCTTCGGCTTCCTTTGCCTTTTCTTCGTCCGTCTTGCCGCTGTCTTCGGTTTCTGCCGGCACTTCTTCGGTTTCCGCGGGTTCTTCCTCGGTTTCCGCCGGGACGAACTGGCTGCGGTCGATCTGAGGCATGTTGTAAGCCGTATCGATCTTGTTGTCGACATAGGTGCAGAGCATCATGCGGACGGTAAACGGCAGGGCGTTTTCGCCGGCACCGTCAAAGCAGATGCCGCCGTAGGCGTTGAGCGCGGAGTTGCCGTAAAGGGAACTGTTGATGATATCGGCCTTGACAGCACGGTCGGAAGAGATGAACAGGCCGCCGCCCATTCCGGTATCCGCCTTCAGGCCTTTAAGGTCTTTCTGAACGAGAGAGGACTCGGCGCGGTTATGTGCGATGATCCCGTTCAGGAAAACGAAATCACAGTTTTCCAGCGCAAAGCCTCCGCCCAGAGAGGCAGAGCACTGGGTAACGACGCAGTCCGCCATGAAAAGGGACGACTCGACAGCGTAGATCGCGCCGCCTCTGGTGCGGTCCGGACGGTCCGCGTACGTCTCCTCTTCAGCTTCCTGCCCGCCTTCTTCGGGTTCGTTCAAAAGATATTGATGGCTGGCTTCGTTGGCGCTGAAGCTGCAGCCGGTCAGTTTCAGAACGGCGGCATCGGCATAGATGGCACCGCCGCCGAGAGCCGTCTCGCCGTTGCCGGAAAGGTTGCCGTTGAATGCGCAGTTTTCCGCCGTGAAGACGACGTTGTCCTTACCCTTCTGACCGAGCAGGAGGACGGCACCGCCGCGGTCGCGGACAGCATTGCCGAGGAAGGAGCAGTCAGTCACCTGAATGTTCAGCTTCGCATCGGATTCTGCATAGTCGGCAATGAGGTTGGCACCGGAGACGCTGACGTAGTTGCGGAAAACGCAGGCAGTCAGCAGGGCGTCGACATTGCCGCGGAAGGTCACGGCCGGCGGAAGCACGGCTTCCTCTTCCCAGAAGCGTTCCGGAATGCTGGATGCATCGCCGGTGGAATAGAAGATGATGTTGTCGAACTGCACCGACACTTTTCCGGCGCTGCCGTCCACGACGAAGCTGCCGTCGAAGAACGTCGCCGGGCTCTGCTCTTTTCCGCTGCGCAGGGTGACGCTTTTCGAGATGACGATCGGGTCTTTCAGCGAACTGAAATCGATGTCACCGACCGGGATCTCACCGCCGTCGGCGATATTGTCGAGCGCTGCCTGCAGATCGGCTGCCGTGCCGACGGCGGCGGAGGCAGCATGTGCGGACAGGGGCGACAGAAGGCACAGCACCAACAGAAGAGCGCTGAGGGCTGACCATATTTTCCCTAAGGAACAGGATCTCATAAAATATACTCCCTTCCCATTTTGCATAGGCTCAAAAATTATAGCAGATGTTTTGCGGAAACACAAGCAAAACCGCATAAAAACGGGCTTTTCAGGCTTTGGGACCGAGCTGAAGCTCCTCTGCGCGGGCTTTCATGCCGCGGATGGCGATCTCCGCAACCTCGCGGATGTCCATATCCAGCATTTCGCAGCCCTGCAGGATCAGTTCCCGATTGCATTTCGCCGCGAACTTCCTGTCCTTGAATTTCTTCATGAAGCTGGGCACTTCGAGGTCCGTGATGCCGAGCGGGCGCATGCGGGCGGCCGCCTGGATGATGCCGGAAAGTTCGTCCACGGTAAAGAGGGATTTCTCCATGGGCGTTTCCGGCCTTACGTCGTTATGCAGCGTATAGCCGTGGCAGAGGATGGCGCGGATGTCCTTTTCGGGCACGCCGGCTTCGCGGAGCGGGATCTCGGTGTGGCCGAGATGGTCATCCGGGAACTTTTCGAAATCGTAGTCGTGCAGCCAGCCCACGGCTTCCCATTCTTCGGGATCTTCGCCGAAATGTTCGGCCATGGCACCCATGCAGGCGGAGACGTTTGCCGCGTGCAGGAGCAGATGGTCCTCCGTGACCATCGCCGCGTTCAGGCGTTTGGCTTCTTCAAGGGTAAGCTTTTCCATGTCGGCCTCATTTCTTCAGCAGGGCTTCCCACTCCCTGACGATGGAGCGGTCGTCGAAATAGTCGATGCGCATGGCCTTGCGGACCCGCGCCAGGGTCGCGTCCGTCGTTTCCCGGGCTCTTGCGGTCCCCTCAAGGAGGATGTCGTAAACGGCATCGATGTCGGCTTCCCATTTTGCTCTCTCGGAGCGGATGGGCTGCAGGGTCTCTTCGAGGATATTGATCAGGAATTTCTTGCAGGTGCCGTCGCCGAGGCCGCCGCGGCAGTAGTGGGCTTTCATCTCGTCGAGATTCGCGTAGTCCGGAAGGTACCTGCCGAAGTGTTCGTCGGTGCAGAACGCATCCAGGTAGGTAAAGACCACGTTGCCTTCGAGGTGGCCGGGATCGCTGATCTGCAGATGCTGCGGGTCGGTGAACATCTTGCCGTTTATCTGTTTCTTCACGGTCTTCGGATCGTCGGAAATATAAATGCAGTTGCCGAGGGACTTGCTCATCTTGGCCTTGCCGTCGACACCGCAGAGGCGGCGCTGGATCGCGTTTTCGGGGATGACGGCTTTCGGCATCACCAGAGTCTCGCCGTAGGTCCGATTGAACTTTTCGACGATCTCGCGGGCCTGCTCGATCATGGGCAGCTGGTCCTCACCCACCGGAACAACGTTCGCGTCGAAGGCGGTGATGTCCGCGGTCTGCGAGACCGGGTAGGCAAAGAAGCCTGCCGGCAGGCCTTCGTCGGCAAAGCCGCGCATCTGGATCTCGGCCTTGACGGTGGGATTGCGGGAAAGCCTGGCAGTCGTCACCAGGTTCATGTAGTAGAAGGTGAGGGCGTGGAGCGCCGGCAGAGCGGACTGCACGCAGATGGTGCATTTCGCGGGATCAATGCCCACGGACAGATAGTCCAGCGCGACCTGGATGACGTTGTCGCGGATCTTGCCGGGGTTGTCGGCGTTGTCGGTCAGCGCCTGGTCATCGGCGATCAGGATATTGATCGCATCGAATTTTCCCGAATTCTGCAGCTCGACGCGGCGCTTCAGGGAGCCGACGTAGTGGCCGAGGTGCAGACGGCCGGTCGGCCGGTCTCCGGTCAGGATGATATTCTTCTCGGACATGGTATTTCCTCCCGATAAAAACAAAGTCGTAAACGATATTTTAACATAGGAAAGGATATTGCGCAAGATTTTGATGGAAAAGCGGGGCGTTTCCGTGTTACAATGGGGGCGCCGGACGGGACGGGGAACCTTCGTCCTTAGGCAAAAGGAAGGAGACCGCAGATGAAAGTCTTAATCTTGAACGGCAGCCCGCATAAGGACGGCTGCACGGCCGTTGCCCTGAATGAAATGATCCGCGTCTTCGAAGAGGAAGGCGTGGAGACCGAAGTGGTGCAGGTTGGCGGTAGAAAGATCGCCGGCTGCATGGCCTGCGGCTACTGCTGGCAGCACGATGACTGCGTCTATAAGGACGATGCGGTAAATGAAACGGCGAAGAAATTTGAGGAGGCGGACGGCCTCGTGATCGCGAGCCCGGTCTACTATGCTTCGCCGAACGGCGCACTTCTGGCCTTCCTGGACAGACTGTTCATGAGTTCGCATTTTTCGAAGCACATGAAGGTGGGCGCCGCGGTGGTCAGCTGCCGGCGCGGCGGCAATACCGCGAGCTTCGACGTACTGAACAAATATTTTACCATCAGCAGCATGCCGGTGGCTTCTTCTACCTACTGGAACCAGATCCACGGCTGCGTGCCGGAAGAAGCGCTGAAGGACAAGGAGGGGCTGCAGACCATGCGGAACCTGGCCCGAAACATGACCTTCCTGATGCGTGCCATCGCGGATGCGAAGGAAAAGTACGGCCTCCCCGCAGTGGAAAAGGCCGATTTCACCAACTTCGCGGACGGAAAGTAAGCGATGAAGAGGCTGACAGCAGCGCTGACGGCGCATGTGGACGCCGGCAAGACAACACTTGCCGAAGCGCTTCTGCATGCCTGCGGCGCCGTCAGGCGGCCGGGACGCGTGGATCAGGGAAGCGCCGCTCTTGACAGCGGCAGCGAGGAGCGCCGCCGCGGCATCACGGTCTTTGCCGGCGAGGCGGTACTTCCGTGGAAAGATGCCGAACTGGATCTTCTGGATACGCCGGGACATGTTGATTTTTCTCCTGAGACGGAACGCGTGCTGGCTGCTGCGGACGTCTGCGTGCTCGTGATCAGCGGGCTGGACGGCGTGCAGGCACATACGCGCTCGCTCTGGAGACTTCTCGCGAAACGAAAACTGCCCGTCATTCTCTTCGTCTCCAAAATGGACGCAGGGAGAATGACCCGTGAAGAACTGCTTGAGGATCTCAGGCAGTCGCTTTCCGGTGCCTGCGTTCCGGCGGAAAAGCTTCTTCCGGAGGACGGCGCCCCCGGCGAAGAGGCAGCGCTCCTCGATGAAACTCTTCTGGAACGCTACCTTGCCGGAGATGCGCTGACGGAGGAAGACGCCCTGTCTCTTATCGAAAGGCGCCTGGCCTTCCCGGTCATCTTCGGGAGCGGTCTTCGGGAAGAAGGCGCAGAACCGCTTCTCGACCTTCTCGCGGCGCTTGCGAAAGACCGGTCCGCGGCAGAAAAGGAAGCCTTCGGCGGCCTCGTCAGCAAGATCAGCTACGACGAAAAAGGGACCCGTCTGACCCACGTCAAATGCCTTTCCGGAAAGCTCCGTCCTCGGGACGAGATCAGTTGGCCGGACGGCCGCGGAAGCGAAAAGATCGCGCAGATCCGCCGCTATACAGGGAGCCGCTTCGTGCAGGCGGACGAACTTCCCGCGGGGAGCGCGGGCGTTCTGACCGGCCTCGCCTTAAGCCGTGCGGGCGACGTGCTCGGAGAAGCAGAGGCGCTGCCGGAGACCGCATTTTTCGAACCCGTCATGCGCTATCATCTGCGCCTCCCGGAAGGGCTGAAGCCCGAACTTGCCGAACCTTCCCTGCGAAAACTGGAAGAGGAAGACCCTTCGCTCCACCTGCGCTATGAAGCGGCCGCGGGGCTTATTTTCGTGGACCTCATGGGCCCGGTGCAGGGCGAGGTGCTGACGGAACTCATTAAGGAGCGCTTCGGCTGGGCGGTGAGCCTCGAGCAGGGGCGGATCCTGCATAAGGAGACGCTTGCCGCACCCGTGGAAGGCGTGGGGCACTACGAGCCTCTGCGGCATTATGCGGAGGTGCATCTGGAGATCCGGCCGCTTCCGCGGGGAAGCGGCGTTGTTTATGCCGACGGGGACCGCGGCCGTTATCTCGAGGGTGACATGCGGCGCCTCATCCTGGGACAGCTCGCGCAGAAGCGCCATAAGGGCGTGCTCACGGGCGGCGAACTGACGGACGTCAGGATCGCGCTCCTCGGCGGACGCTTTCACGAAAAGCATACCGAAGGCGGCGATTTCCGCGAAGCAGCCTGGCGGGCGGTGCGGCAGGGCCTCATGGAAGCCCGGAGAGAGGGGAAGGCGGTGCTGCTGGAACCATTCCTTGCCTTCACGGTGCTGGTCCCGCCGGATAAGGCCGGACGGGTCTTCAGTGACATTCACGCCCGCTTCGGCGAGGCGGAACAGACCGGGGAAAAGGACGGCCTCAGCGTGATCGAAGGCCGGGCCCCGCTTGCCCTGATGCAGGACTATGCCGCACAGGTGGCTGCCTTTACCGGCGGCCGCGGGAGCGTACGGACCCGCCCTGACGGCTACGACGTCTGCCACGATCAGGAAGCGGCAGTCCGGGAAGCAGAATATGATCCTGCCGCAGACCGCGCGGATCCGCCGGATTCCGTCTTCTGCAGAAACGGCGGCGGTTTCTCCGTTCCCTGGGACGAGGTGCCCGCTTTCATGCATCTGCCCTATCTGGCCCATGCGCCGGAAAGCGGGAAGAACGCGGGAAGCAGTGCGGCGGAGAAGGGCGGCGCGGCGTCCGGAAAAGGTGTGAGCGACGCGGAACTCGAAGCCATCATGCTGCGCGAATTCGGCCCCATCAAGCGGCCGGCCGCGCATGCGGCGACGGAGGTCTGGAGCGAAAAAGCCTGGAAGGAACCGGTGAAACTGGAAGGACCGACTGAGTACATCGTGGACGGCTACAACCTGATTTTTGCCGTGCCCGAACTGAAAGCGGACGCGGAAAAGAGCCTGGATCTCGCCAGGGAACGACTTGAGATCAGGCTCCAGAACTTCGCTGCCTTTACCGGCAGCCGCGTGCAGCTGGTGTTCGACGGCTGGCGGGTCGCCGGCGGAGAGGGTTCGGCCGAGGACAGACCGCCGCTTTCCATCGTCTATACCGCGGAAAACGAGACCGCGGACATGTACATCGAACGGGAACTCGGCGAACGCGCCGCGAAGGATAAGAGAAAGATGCCGGCCGTGGTCTCGAACGACAACCTGATCCGCCTGTGCGTGATCAGGCTGGGCGGGCTTCGCATCGGCTGCGAAGCTTTCGAGGAACTCTGCGGGGAGGCGATGGAACGCCTGCGGAAACTGAGCAGCGCGGAACGGAAACGCCTCGGCGCGCCGGTCCTTGCGGAAGACGCAAACTAAGGGCAAGAGCACCCGCCCGTGCGGGCGCATGCACCCGAAAAGCTAATTTTCGAAAGCGGACTGCGTATTGCAATCCCGCGGGCGGCGGGATATACTGACAGCATGATATCATTAATCGTTTAGGAGGACCCATGGCTTTCAAATCCGACATTGAGATCGCACAGGCGTGTGAAAAGAAGAAAATCATCGAGATCGCGCGGGTAGCCGGCGTGGACGAGAAGTATCTGGAACAGTACGGGAATTATAAGGCAAAGGTGGATTACCGCATGCTGAAGGACCTGGCGGACAAGCCGGACGGCAAGCTGATCCTGGTCACCGCGATCACTCCGACGCCTGCCGGCGAAGGCAAGACCACCACGAGCGTGGGTCTCACGGACGGTCTCCGGAAAATCGGGAAAAACGCGATCGTCGCGCTGCGTGAACCGTCTCTCGGCCCGGTGTTCGGGATCAAGGGCGGCGCGGCCGGCGGCGGCTATGCGCAGGTCGTTCCGATGGAAGACATCAACCTGCATTTTACGGGCGACTTCCACGCGATCGGCGCGGCCAATAACCTGCTTGCTGCGATGCTGGACAACCACATCCAGCAGGGCAATGAGCTCGGCATCGACGTGAAGCGCATCACCTGGAAGCGCGCGGTCGACATGAACGACCGCCAGCTCCGGAACATCGTGGACGGCCTTGGCGGCCGG
>CADAOF010000024.1 GCA_902789555.1 uncultured Lachnospiraceae bacterium | reverse complement strand
GTCGTAGGACAGCAGCTTGAATTCCGTGCTGTTCCAGTCGCACCTGCCGTAGTACCAGCCTTCCCAGCCCTGCGTGCCGGAGAAGTCGTCGGCAAGGACCGTGTTGTTGTCGCGGTCTGCCGGCGTAGGCTCGGGCTCGGCTTCGGGTTCCGTACCCGGTTCTTCTGCCGTGTCGCTGATCGTGACCGAGAACTTCCCGCCGTCCCAGCTGTCGTTGCCTTCGGGGTTGATCGCAAAGACGATCTCGTCGCCGGCCTTGACTTCAAAGGTCTCGTTGAAGCTGACCGTCTGGTCCGCCGCGAAGTTGCCGATCGTGCCGAGCCACTTCTTTTCCACGCCGTTCACGAAGATCCTGACGCAGGTGCCGTCCGCCTTCGCGTCGGAACTGTTCGCGAACTTGACGTATTCGCCCTTCACGTAGACGGTGCCGTCCTTGGCGACGATCCACTTGTAGGCTGCGTTCCTGCCGTTTCCGGGTTCAACGAAGTCTTTCTTCAGCTCGGGCTTGCCGTTGTTGTAATAGCGTTCATTAGCCGCGTCGTAGGCCAGCATGACGAAGTTCTTGCTGTCCCAGTCGCACATGCCGTAGTACCAGCCGTCATAGCCCTGTTTGGCATTGAAGCTGCCGGGGATGCTCGTGTTGTTGGTGCGGTTCGGATCCGGTTCCACCTGATCGATGTCCGGCTGCGGCACGGTGCCGTTGCCGATGAGAACAGACAGCCGTCCGGCATCCCAGGCGCTGTTCCCGCCCGCGGAGATCTGGAAGCTGATGGCGTCTCCCGCCTTGACGTTCAGGTTCGGGAAGCTGAAGTTCACCGTATTGTCATTGCCGTCACCCTGGAGGGCTTTCACCTTCTTTTCCAGGAGGAGGGTGCTGCCGTGCCAGATCTTCAGGGTCACGCCGTCAGGCCAGCTCGGATTGGAGTCCTGATGACCGAACTTCACGTAGGAGCCTTCCACCTTCAGACCGTTCTGCGCGGCCGCAGCGATCCACTGATAGATGGCATCCTGGCTGGCGCCGGGGTGGACGTAGTCCTTCTTCATTTCGAGACCTTCGGTCTTTTGGGAAATGAAGGCGGTCCCGTCCGCGTTCATCGCGGTCAGGAGCTTGGCGTTGGCCAGGGTCGTGCCTTCGAGGAACCACCAGCCGTCTTCACCCTGCTTCAGGGACGCGAGCGCGCCGAGGTTCGTATTGTTGTCGTCACCGGGCGTGCGCTTCACATTGGAAGCTGCTTCGATGACCACGGAGATCTGGCCGCCGTCCCAGGCATTGTTGGCACCGGCAGAGATCTGGAAGCTCAGCTTGTCGCCGCGCGCAACGGCAAGGCCGTCAAAGCTGAAGCTTATGGTATTGTTGTTGCCGTCGCCCTTCCGGACCTGGACCTTCGTATTCTTCAGAAGCGTACCGTTGTGCCAGATCTTCACGACGACGCCGTCAGGCCAGTTCGGATTGGGATCCTGATGGCCGAACTTCATGTATTCGCCGGAAATGTCGATGCGGCCGCTCTGTCCTGCGACCCACTGGTAGATGGGATCCCAGCTTTCGCCGGTGTGGACGTAGCCGTCCTTCATTTCCAGGCCGTCGGTGCGTCTCGAGAGCCATCCGAGGCCGTCGGCAGTCGCCTTGGTCAGGACTCGAACGTCGCTGATGCTCCGTCCTTCCAGGAAGAACCAGCCGTCAGTGCCCTGCTTCACGGAGCCGAGGCCCTTGAGGGAGGTGTTGTTGTCCCAGTTGCCGGCAGCAACGGCCGGGATCTTGTCGGTATCTTCAATGACGAACATGTACTTGCCCGCGTCGTAAGCCGGGTTTTTGCCGGGATCCACGAGCATGGTGATGACGTCGCCGGCCTTCACGGAGAGGGCGTTCACGGAAAGGCTTCCGGTTACTTCGCGGTCCGTATAAGGCTGGAAGCTGAGCTGCTTCAGGACTTTGCTGTTGTGGAAGAGGTATACCGTAACGCCGTCCGGCCAGGAGGGGTTGGCATCCTCGTTCTTCAGCTTGGTGTATTCAAGGTCAATGTTGATCCGGCCGTTCTGGGCGACGACCCACTTGACGAGCGCGGATTTGTTTCCGGCAGGAACGATGAAGTCCTTCTTGATCTCGACATTTTCATCGGACAGATAACGTTCACCTTCCTTATAGTTTTCAATGTTGACCGCTGTGAAGGGATCGGTGCCGTAGCCGAACTGATAATACCAGCCGTTCGTGCCCTGCCTGCCGAAATCATCCTTGGTGGAGGCAAAATTGGTCCGGGAAGCCGGCGTTGCTGCGACGTCCTTTTCCGTCCTGCCGGCAAGGCCGCTCAGGGTCCCGATGGCAAACTCGTACTTGCCGCCGTCATAGGCGATGTTGTTCAGGCCGTTGATCACCAAGGTGATATAATCGCCCTGCGCGACCTCAAGAGATTCCACGTCAAGACGCTTCGTGATCTCTTCGACGGTGTTCGGCTCGAAAGTCTCCTGCTTCAGCAGCTTGCCGTTGTGATACAGGGAGACACGGGTGCCGTCCGGCCAGTCCGGATTGGCGTCTTCGTTCTTCGTCTTCGTGTAGGCTGCCCGGATGCTGACCGTGCCGTTCTGAGCGACTTCCCACTTGATCACGGCAGAGCGGCCGTGCTCGCCGGGATTCACGTAGTCGCGCTTGATCTCCAGCCAGCTCTCGTGGAAGTAGCGGTCTTCCTTCTGATCGAAGTCTTCCATGTTGTAGGCATCGAAAGGTTCATCGGCATAGCCGCTCTGGAAGAACCATCCGTTCGAGCCCTGAGGGCCGAAGTCGACGGCGACGTCGGCAATGTTCTGCCTGGTTCCCGTTGTCTCGACCGCAACGTCCTTTTCGGTCTTCGCGCCGTTGATGTCGATGACCGTGATGTCGAAGGCGCCGCCGTCATAGGAGGCATTGCCCTCGGCGCCGACCGTGAAGTACAGTCTGTCCTTCGTCGTCACGGCAAGTTTCGGGCTGCGGAAGGAGATGACGTTTTCTCCCTTGGAAGGCGCGTCCACGTGCTCCTCGAAAAGCAGCTCGCCGTTCTTATACACTCTTACGATGACGCCGTCCGGGAAGTCCGGATTGCCGTCATGCTGTTCGAATTTCGAATATTTGACCCTGAGGTCCACGTCGCCGCCCACGGCGGGCACCCACGCCAGCACCGCGTCGTTGTTCAGCGCGGGATGGATGAAGCCCTGGCTCATGGTGAGGTTCGGGGAACCGCTGTCGATGTAGCTGCCGTCCTCTGCCTCATGGGACGCAGGCTTCGCCGTCTGCGGATCGGTACCGACCAAATACAGCCAGCCGTTCTTTCCCTGCGCCCCGAAATCCGCCTGATTGTTCGCGTTGTTGTCCTTGCGGCCGGCTTCCGGCTCGGCGCTGATCTCCGGTGCATTCACGTCGCGGATGTCGATGTAGAGGCTGCCGCCGTCATAAGCGTTGTTGCTGCGGGCGGACACCACGAAGTACAGGCTGTCGCCTTTCTTCACCTCCAGATTGTCGATGCGGATCTGGGTCAGCAGTTCCTCGGTGGTGCTGATGTCCACGTTTTCCAGCTTCAGCAGCTCGCCGTTCTTATAGATGAGCAGCTGCACGCCGTCCGGGTAGCCGGGGTTCGCGTCGCCGTTGACGTTCTTCACGTAGGTCAGCAGGATGTTGACCCTGCCGTCCTGGGCCGCGCGCCATTCCAGGATGGGCGATGCTGCTTCGGAAGTGTGGAGGAAATTGCTCTTGATTTCCAGGCCGTTTGCGCCCATCTGCGAATATGTCGCCCCGTCAAAGCGCTCGACACGCTTCGAGCGTTCCGGCTTCTTCGCGTTGCCGTAGCGGTAGAACCAGCCGTTTTTCCCCTGTTCGCCGAAGTCCTTGACGTTGAAGGCATTGTTGGTGCGGTTTTCGTCATCCTCAAAGGCCGGTTCGTTGTAAACTTCCGCCTCGAAGGCTTCCGGCCAGGAAGCGGCAACGCGTGCCACTTCATCATAGTTCACGCTGTTTGCTTTCTTTCCGCCGAAAAGTCCGAGCAGAGCTGCGGCGCCGACGCCGATGCCTGCCACAAGGATGCAGCCGAGCACGATCCACAATACTTTGCGGGAAGGTTTCGAAACCTTATTTTCTTGCTCCTGACTCATTTTCTTCCTCCTCAAAATCAGTCAAAGACCGCGACGTTCGACCACGTCACGCCCGAGTTGACGCCGAACAGTTCCCAGTCGGTACCCAGCGAGTGGTACATTCTGGCTGTCAGGGCGAGTTCGTTATCCACATAAAGGCTGGCCACGCCGTCGCCGATGAAAAGCGTCACGTGGATCTTGTCCCTGCCGGAGAAATCAAACGGCATGGAAGACTGCGGATCCTCTTCGACCACGTTTTCGATATTGTAGAATTTCACCAGCTTTTCGGCAGGGCTGAACACGAGGCTCATGGCGCCGACGTTCTCCACGTCCGGTGCAAAAGCAAAACCGAAGGAGCCGTCGCCGGAAAAGCCGCTGATATCCGCCTCAATGCGGGAAGTCCTCTCCAGGGCTTCGTAGCGGACCATCTCAAAGAGCTTGCCCGACATGGTAAGGTCTCCCTTGTTGACCTTGACGGTATCCGTCATCTTGACCGGCTTCATTTCGACCGGGTGATCCAGGCCTTTCACGACTTTCTCGTTGGCCACGGCACGGAGGGTCCCGTCTTCCTTCTGGACGAGCTGATGGACCACGGCATTGCCGCCCCAGTCGTAGTCGTTCACGTCATCGTGGCCGATCTTGGTCCCATTCCAGCCGACCAGGTAGAGCCGCTCACCGTCGGTCTCCAGCCGTCCGGCATAGAAGCCGTTGCTGTCAAAAGTGTCCTGTTCCGGCTTCGTGAAGGGGCCGTTCGGCGAATCCGCGACGCGGTAGTGGACCACGCGGTCCGGCCACTGGTCGGAGAAGCACAGATACCACTTGCTGCCGAACTTCAGCAGGCTCGGGCACTCCATGTTGGTGGCGTAGCCCATGTCGTCCGTGAACAGGATGCCTTCATCCGTCCACTTCGAAAGATCCGTGGAGCAGTATTTGACGATGACGCCGGTCTCGGGCGTCCGGGTCGTCAGCAGCATCCAGTAGCGCTGCTCCTCCTCCACGTAAAACACGTACGGATCGCGGAAGTCGTTCTTCGAATAGGCATCGCTCGCGACGAAGGTATCGCCGGGGATCTTGGTCCAGTTCAGCATGTCGCTGCTGGTGGCATGCATGATTGCTTCCTTGGGCTCATAGTAGTCGTTGTGCCCGGTATAGAAAGCGTGATACCCGCCCTGCTTATCCTTCATGACGCAGCCGGTACCGAGGGCGATGTCCTGGTCATGGGCATCCGCGCCGTAAGGAAGTACGACGCCAAGATCCTCGTAATTCCAGTAATCCTCGGTCCGAAGCAGCGCCCAGGGGTGATACCCGAGCTTTCCGTCCCGCTGATCGGCAAGGTAGTAGATGTACATCTTCCCGTTCTCAAAGAAGGGCATGGTGTCGCCTACGAGCGCGTCCGACTTGGGGAAGATGACCGCTTCCTCATGTTCGGATCCCTGCGGCTTTTCCGCCCCGCAGCTGCAAAGTGTAAGCAGCATCAGGGCCGCGAGCAGAATACAGACTGTCTTCTTCATTTATTTGTCCTCTCCGTGGTGTTTTCTAAAGATTCGGAAACACATTTTAACTATTATAAAGTATCATATGCAAAAAAACTTTACAATAGTAAAAAGCATCTGCGCGAAAATTTTACATTTGCACAGTTTTCTCTTTTGATGCCGCCTGCTTCTGCGGTTTTTTCCCCGTGCACATCTGCAGCAAAAAAAGAAGGGCAGTAAGCCCTTCCTTTTTCATGAACATGTTTCCTTCGGGACGCCTTCTCCTCAGCTCCGGCTGAGGCTGAGCGGCAGTTCGAGGTGGTTGGCTTCGAGAAGCGCCCTGTCCCGCAGCACGTCTTCCGCCCTGCCGTCTGCCGCGATCCGGCCTTCGGAAAGGAGGATCACGCGGCTGCAGCAGTCAAGGATCATGTCCAGGTCGTGCGATGCGATCAGTTTCGTCTCCCTCATGCCGCGGACCGTGCGGATGATCAGGCGGCGGTTGTAGGGATCGAGCCCCGAAGTCGGCTCATCCATCAGAACGGCTTCCGGCTCCATGGCCAGAACGGCAGCGATCGCCGCCATTTTCTTTTCCCCGCCGGAAAGCTTGTGGTTGTAGCGGTCCCTGAGGGCGGTCAGTTCCAGGCGGGCGAGAACTGCGTCCACCTTTTTCTCCGCTTCCTCCCTGGTCATCCCGTAATTCATCGGGGCGAACATCATGTCGTCGTAAACCGTGGGCATGAACATCTGGTTGTCCGAATTCTGCAGGACGAAGCCGATCTTCCGGCGGATCTCGGCAAGGGTCTTCTTTTCAAGCCGGATCCCGTCTGCCGTGATCTCACCTTCGCCCCGGAGAAGGCCGAGGAGCAGCTTCATGAGCGTGGATTTTCCGGCGCCGTTCGCGCCGATGAGACCGACGGATTCCCCGTCCTCCAGGCGGAAGGACAGGTCCCGGATCACCTCTTTCCCGGGTTCATAGGCAAAACTGACGTGACTGAATTCGATCATGGGACTTACCTCACGAAGAGCTGGCCCAGCAGCCCCGAAACGTTGACAAAGCGAAGAAGAAGGAAAAAAGCGATGCTGCAAACGAGGTACAGGGCGTCCCGCAGCGCAAAGCGCGGCGGCGCGGCGTAGCGGAACTCCCGGTCGTATCCCCGAAGGAGCATGCTCGAATAGAGTTCCTGCGCTCTGTCCATGCTGCGGAGAAGGAGCTGTCCCAGGAACGATCCCCATGCCGAAACCTGGATCCCTTTCTGGCCCGGCGCCCGCAGATGATAGGCATTCGTCATCACCGCGAGTTCCTCCGTCATGACGCCTACGTAGCGGTAGGTGAGAAGGAGCAGGGTCACGATCATTCCCGGCACGTGCAGGGAGCGGAGCGCGGCGCAGATCCGGTCGAAGGGCGTCGACGCCACCAGCAGGAAGGAAGCCATGAGGCACAGGACGCCTTTTAACATCAGCGTCAGCATGCTGATAACGCCGCCGGATACGGGAACGCTTCCGATCCGGAACAGGACCGCCCGGTCAAAGAAAGGATTGAACAGACCGACCGCCATCACGAGCGGCAGCACGATGCGGAGCTTGTAAAAGCAGGTCCGGACCGGGATCCCGCTGATCTGGAAGAGCAGCACCGGCCAGAGCAGCATGGGGACCAGGCTGCTCAGCGCGTATTTATGAAATGACATGACGGTGACGATGTATGCCGCGGCGGCAAGCAGCTTCGCCGCGGGATGCAGGCGGTGGACCGGCGAATCCCGTACAGCCAGTTCGTCCATCGTTCCCAACTCATTCAGAGCCTTTTCCATCTTGTTCATTGTCCGTTCCCCATGACGGAAAAACAGGGAGCGCGTCAGCGCCCCCTGCCTTTCGTTTCAGCTTCAGGCCGTTTTCGTCTTTTTCTTCCGGAAGAAGCCGCCGGCAAGGCAGATCAGTACAGCGACCCCGGCTACGATCGCGGAGCCGACGATGCCGGAGACCGTCGTTCCGGCAGGGCTCTCGCTGTCCGGGAAGGCATAGTCCGGCAGGAAGGAGGTTGCCTCCTGAATGCTTCCTGCCTTATCTGCAATGTCGCTTGCAACACCGAAATTCTCTTCGTCAAGGCCCATGTTTGCCGCGTAGCCCTCTTCTTCATTGCCGAACAGGGCCCATTCCAGACCGTCCGGATCGGCGCTGGCGAGCAGGCTCAGACCGCCGCCCACGACGAGGGTCACCGCCGCCAGGACGGCAACGACCGATCCCAGTGACCATTTGCTCTTCAGGCCGCCTTCCGCGTCTTTCACGTCGCGCAGCAGTTCCGGTCTCGTCTCAAAGACAAAGCTGAGAACAGCCGCCGTGATCAGGCCTTCCACAAGGCCGATGGCCAGATGGATCGGCTGCATCAACGTAACGAACGCACCGAACGGCAGTTCCGTGATCCCGGAAAGGCTGGTTTCCAGAACGACCGAGAAGGCGCCGAGCTGCAGCGTCAGAATGCAGCCGATGATTGATGCCGCAATGATGCGGCCCCGCATCGCTCCCTTGCCGTTTCCGAACCATCTGCCTCTCACGATCGGCCGCCAGATCAGGTAATAGCCGACAAAGCAGCCGTAAAAAGCCATGTTCCAGATATTGGCGCCCAGTGCCATCAGTCCGCCGTCGGCGAAGAACAGGCACTGGATCGCCAGAATTACGATCATTGACAAAAATCCTGCCTGCGGTCCAAGCAGGGCGGAAAGCAGCATGCCGCCGCACATATGCCCGGAAGATCCCGTCCCCGGGATCGTATAGTTGATCATCTGTCCCGCGAAGACCAGAGCGGCCGTGACCGCCATGACCGGGAGCTTCTGCGGTTCATCTTCTTTTTTCAGTTTGTGAAGGGAAATGCCGGCAGCCGCGCCTGACGCCGCGTACATGGTCGCCGCGACGGCGGGAGCCAGCAAAGCATCTGCCATATGCATGATACGTTCCTCCTTTCCTTCTTCTCCCACATTATAAAAAGCCCCGGCGGCCGCCCGCAAGCCCCCGGGGGGGATGAAAATCGGCGCGCAGGAACGGTTTTGTCCGAAAAGCGCCTGTTTTCCGCAATTGAAAAGACTTCCCGTTCTATGTATAATGGATGCATCCGCAACGAAAGAGGAAACTGCGTTGAAAAGCGAAGTAAAGGAAATTCTTGAATCCGTCCGCGAAGGCACGCTGTCGGTCGACGACGCGCTGCTCAGGCTCAAGACGGAACCGTTCGACGATATCGGTTTTGCCAAGGTCGACCTGCACCGGAGGACCCGCCAGGGCTTTCCGGAGGTCATTTACGGCGCCGGAAAAACACCGGAACAGATCCTCGGGATCCTCCGGAGCATGCAGCGGCACGGTCAGGACCGCATCCTGATCACCAGGCTTTCCCGCGAAGCCGCGGACGAAGTCTCGGCTGCCGTTCCGATCCGCTATTTTGACACGGCGCGCGTCGCCTGGTGCGGGGACGCGGCGCCTGCCGGCGGCATCGGACGCATCGTCGTCGCGACCGGCGGGACCAGCGACATCCCCGTCGCGGAGGAAGCTGCACTCACTGCTGAATTCCTGGGCAACGAAGTCCTGCGCCTCTATGACGTGGGCGTTTCCGGGATCCACCGTCTGCTCAGCCACAAGGAGGAGGTCATGAAGGCCTCCGTGATTATTGCCGTCGCCGGGATGGAAGGCGCCCTCGCCAGTGTGATCGGCGGCCTGGCCGACTGCCCGGTGATCGCGGTCCCGACCAGCGTCGGCTACGGCGCTGCCTTCGGGGGCATCACCGCCCTCCTGTCCATGCTGAATTCCTGCGCGAGCGGCGTTTCGGTCGTCAACATCGACAACGGCTTCGGCTCCGGGTACCTTGCGGCCATGATCAACCACATGGAGGTCCCGAAATGAAGATCTTATATCTGGACTGCGGCATGGGCGCCGCCGGCGACATGCTCACGGCTGCCCTGCTGGAACTGCTCCCCGATCCGGATGCCTTTGTCGCACGCCTGAACGCGCTCGGGATCCCCGGCGTCCGCTTTGAAAAGGAAATTACAAATAAGTGCGGCATTTCGGGCACGCACATGCATGTGTATGTCAACGAAGAGGAAGAAGGCACCGGTGACGCGGCGGATGCCTCCGCGCATGAACACGGGCACGACCACGTCCACCGTCATCTTTCCGACATTGAAGCCATCGTGCACGGCCTGCCGCTCCCCGAAGACGTAAAGGAAAACGTCATCGCCGTCTACCGGACGATCGCGGAAGCGGAAAGCAAGGTCCACGGAAGACCTGTCGAGGAGGTCCATTTCCACGAGGTCGGCGCCATGGACGCCGTCGCGGACGTCACGGCGGTATGCCTGCTGATGCACGAGATCGCGCCTGACGAAACAGTCGTTTCCCCCGTCCACGTCGGCAGCGGGACGGTCCGCTGCGCGCACGGGATCCTGCCGGTGCCCGCGCCCGCGACCGAACTGATCCTCCGCGGCTGCCCCGTTTACGGCGGCGGCATCCGGGGCGAGCTCTGCACCCCCACCGGCGCCGCACTCTTAGTCCGTTTCGCGGACAGGTTCGGCCCGATGCCGCCGATGCGGACGGAAAGCACCGGTTACGGCCTGGGGAAAAAAGACTTCCCGCAGGCCAACTGCCTCCGCGCCTTCCTCGGCACCGGCGAGGGGTCCACCGATAACATCATCGAGCTTTCCTGCAACGTGGATGACATGACCGGCGAAGCCGTCGGCTTTGCCATGGAGCGCCTCCTTGAAGCCGGCGCCCGCGACGTCTATACCGTTCCGATCGGCATGAAAAAGAACCGTCCCGGCCTCCTCCTGCGCGTCATGTGCCGGCCGGCGGACCGGGAGCGGATGCTGTCTCTTCTTTTCCGGCACACGACCACGATCGGCGTCCGGGAAAGCGCAATGACCCGCTACGTCCTGGACCGCCGCGAAGAAATCCTTGCCACCCCTTACGGCGAGATCAGGCAGAAGATCTCCTCCGGCTACGGCGCGGTCCGGACCAAGCTCGAATTCGAAGATCTGAAGAAGATCGCTCTTTCCCGGGGGATCAGCCTTGCCGAAGCGCAGGCGCTGGTCCGGGAATCGCTGTCCGGAGAAAAATGATGGATGCTCTTCATGAAAAATACGCAGCGCTCCGACGCCGTCTTACGGAGCTCGGCAGCGTTGCCGTCGCCTTCTCGGCCGGCGTCGATTCGACCTTCCTCCTGAAAACGGCCGCTGACGTTCTTGGTGACAAGGCCGTCGCCGTAACGGCGCAGTCCGTTTTCATCCCCGCCCGGGAGCAGGACGAAGCCGTCCTCTTCTGCCGCGAACACGGGATCCGGCACTTCATCGTTACCGCGGACGTCCTGTCGGTCGAAGGCGTCGCGGCGAATCCGCCGGACCGATGCTACCGCTGCAAGAAGGCACTGTTTTCCCTCTTTCTGGAGAAAGCTGAATCCCTCGGCATCCCGTTCGTTGCCGAAGGCTCCAACACGGACGACCTGGGCGACTACCGCCCGGGCATGAAGGCGATCGCCGAACTCGGCATTCTGAGCCCCCTTCGGGACGCCGGCCTCGGCAAGCAGGAGATCCGCGCACTTTCCCGCGAGATCGGCCTCCCCACCTGGGACAAGCCCTCCTACGCCTGCCTTGCCTCTCGCTTCGTCTACGGCGAGCCGATCGACCCCGGGCGGCTGGAAATGGTGGAAAAGGCCGAAGAAAAGCTCCGGAGCATGGGACTCCGCCAGCTCCGCGTCCGTCTGCACGGCGACCTTGCCCGGATCGAAGTCATGCCGGATAAGATCCCCTTCCTTGCCGAAAAGCGGGAAGAGATCGCCGGATACCTGCGCTCGCTCGGTTTCCGTTACGTCACGCTCGATCTGGACGGTTTTTCGAGCGGCAGCATGAACCGGCCGCTCGGGTGAACCGTTTACTTTTCCGCGCGCCGCGTATGGACTTTTCTCACGAAGCCCGCTATAATCCCTGCATATAAATTTTTACTCTTCGGAGATACCATGAAAGAACTGCTTGATCTGTTTCTGACCTTCGCCCGAATAGGCGGACTCACTTTCGGGGGCGGCTACGCCATGCTGCCCATGCTGCAGCGCGAAGTCGTGGAACGGCGCGGCTGGGCGACTGAAGAAGAACTGATGGACTACTATGCCATCGGCCAGTGCACGCCCGGCGTCATTGCCGTCAATACCGCGACCTTCATCGGCAGCAAGCTAAGGGGCGTTATCGGCGGCATTGCCGCGACGCTCGGCGTCGTATTCCCCTCCCTGGTCATCATCTCGGTCATTGCTGCCTTCATCAGCAACTTTGCCGATCTCGCGGTGGTGAAAGATGCCTTCGCGGGCATCCGCGTCTGCGTGTTCGTGCTGATCCTGAACGCCGTGGTCAAACTCGGAAAAGCCTCCGTGAAGGACGCCCTGACCCTGTGCATCTGCCTCGCGGTCCTGGCGGCCTCGGTCCTTCTTGACCTTTCCCCCATCGTCTTCGTCCTCTGCGCCGGCATCGCCGGCATCGTCGCGAAGGTCCTGCTGGCAAAGGAGGGGAAGAAATGATCTATCTCCGACTCTTCTTTGAATTCTTCAAGACCGGCCTTTTCGCGATCGGCGGCGGCCTCGCGACCCTTCCCTTCCTGCAGGACATGTCCGCAAGGACAGGCTGGTTCACCACCGACCAGTTAGCCGACATGATCGCCGTTTCCGAGTGCACGCCCGGCCCCATCGGCGTCAACATGGCCACCTATGCGGGCTTCCTGGTGAGGGGCATTCCCGGCGCCGTTACCGCGACCCTGGGTCTGATCTGCCCCTCGGTCATCGTGATCCTGATCGTCGCGCGCATCCTGAAGCGCTTCAAGGACAATAAGTACGTGCAGGCTGCTTTCTACGGGCTCCGCCCCGCCTCCACCGGCCTGATCGGAGCCGCCTGCCTGAGCGTGGCCGTGATCGCCCTGACCTTCCCGAAGGCGGCCGGAGAGACCGGTCTTCCGCAGATCCGCTGGCAGGCCGTCATTCTTGCCGTGATCCTCTGGCTCCTCATGAATCTCGGCGGCATCAAGGCTCTGAAAGCCCCCGCCTGGCTGAAGAAGATCGGAAAGCTCCATCCCGTGGTCTTCCTCGCCGCGTCCGCCGTCATCGGGATCCTTTTCCACTTTGCCTCATAAGTCCCGGCATCCGAAAACGGAGGTGTTTCCCTGAGTTTGTTTATCGGCATCGACCTCGGTACTTCGGCAGTAAAGCTTCTGCTCGTCGACGAAAAGGAACGATCTTAAACAGTGTGAGCAGGGATTATCCCCTGTCCTTCCCGCAGCCCGGCTGGTCAGAGCAGGATCCCGCCATGAAGGGGCTCTTCCGCGAGCTCCGGTAAGAAAAACCGATAAGACGCAAAAGGACCCGCAGTGCCGTTCGCATTGCGGGTCTTTTTCGCGGATCGAAGGGGCGCTCTTCGTTCACTCAGTCAAGATAGCCTTCCCGGGCCTTCACGCCGAAGCGTTCCTCGAGCCGGTGCATCATTTCGTCGGTGATGGTGTTCACACGGGGCAGATGCCCGGCGCAAGATAAAATGAACCGATATTCCATTTTTTAACAATAATTAAACTTAATTTGCTGTTATCCCCTAATTGTTCTGATATTTGTATCTAATTATTGAATTATCTGTCGCAATTCTTGACTTTCGCAGTGCCCGGCGTTAAAATTCGGACGGTCTTACAAAAAGACCCTGACATTTTCGTTATGAAGGAGAATAGTAATGAAAGCAGCACGTTTCTACACGGCAAAAGATCTTCGCGTCGACAATGTCCCGGAAGAAGCCCCCAAGGGCGACGAAGTCCGCATCCAGGTGAAGTGGTGCGGCATCTGCGGATCCGACCTGCATGAATATCTGGACGGCCCTATCTTTACCCCGGGCAATACGCCTCAGTATGTGACCGGATGCACCAACCCCGTGACCCTGGGCCACGAGTTCTCCGGTGTTGTTGTTGCCGTAGGTCCCGACGTCAAGAATTTCAAGGTCGGCGACCGTGTCATCCCGGAACCTCTGGTCGTCGATAACGACTGCCCGAGCTGCAAGGAAGAAAACTACAACGTTTGCGATCACCTGAGCTTCCTCGGCTTTGTTTCCAACAACGGCGGTCTTGCGGAATACTGCAATTTCACCGAAAAATTCGTTCATCACATGCCCGACAACATGTCCTTTGAAGACGGCGCCATCGTGGAACCGCTCTCCGTCGGCTATCATTCCTTGAGAGTCGGCCACTTTGAAGCCGGCCAGACGGCCGTCGTGGCGGGCGCAGGCCCCATCGGCCTTGCCACCATCGCCTCCCTGAAAGCCCTCGGTGCAAAACAGATCATTTCCGTTCAGAGAAAGTCCATCCGCCAGCAGTACGCGAAGAATACCGGCGCCGACATCGTTCTGGATCCGAACGTGGACGACGTCGTGGCGAAGGTAAAGGAACTGACGGGCGGCGCCGGCGCTGACGTGGCTTTCGAGACCACCTCTTCCGAGCAGTGCTTCCACCTTCTCAGAGACTGCATCAAGCCGCACGGCTATGAAGTCATTACCTCCATCTGGACCAGCAATATCACCATGAATCCGAACGTCCTCGTTCTTTCCGAGAAGAACATCGTCGGCTCCATCTGCTACCAGGGCAACGATTTCGAAGACGTGATCGCTCTTCTTTCCTCCGGCAAGCTGAAAGTCCCGGGATACGTGACCAAGAAGGTCCTCCTGGACAACGTGGTCGAAGACGGCTTCGGTACCCTGACCGGTCCCGACAAGAAGGCGCAGGTAAAGATCCTCGTGACCCCGGATAAGTCCCTGCTGTAAACCTTGCAGGACGCACCCGCAAAAAAGGGACGGACAGTTCATCTGTCCGTCCCCTTTTTTCTGCAGACGCCCGCCGGTCTGCGGCCTGCTCAGCCCTTATATTCCCGGACCATTTTGTATTCGCCGGGCAGATATTTGATATGAAGCTCCTGTCCCACTGCATATTCCGCTTTCGGCGTCCGCGCCATAGCGGCTTCCCGCTGGACGCCGTCCCGGTCCGTAAATCTGACGTAGGTCAGGTAGGAATCGCTCGCCGTATCCACGTCCCGGTCCAGCTCGACCCGGGAAACGACCGCGCTCGCCACCAGGCCTTCCCTGTCGATCTTTTTGGCCTTTTTGAGCGTCCGCACGAAGAAAAAGGCAAAAACGCACAGGCCGATCACGGCCAGTACCAGGTCAATATGCTGTGTTAAAAATTCTTTCATCTCTCCTCCTCTTATCTCTCCGGCCGGTGCATGCGGATGTACTTCGCCATCCACACCGGATCTTCATAGCGGCCGTATTCCGACATCGGACAGCCGTAGCAGAGATCGTCCGCGGTCTCCAGGATCACGTCCGCAAGCTCCAGGTCCTTTTTCCACTTCTCTTCGATCTTTTCATAGCCGAGGAGCGCGCCGAGAATATTCCCGGTGACGGCCCCCGTCGAATCGCTGTCGCCGCTGTGATTGACCGCCGCGATGATGCCCGCCGAGAAATCGTCCTGATGACGCAGGGCACAGTAGAGCGCAATGCCGAGCGTTTCCTCAGCCACCCAGCCTTCTCCGAGCTGCCGAATGTTGTCCAGGTCATCGTCAGCGCCGCTTTCGGCAAGAAAGACAGCCCGGTCGATGATCCCGGTCAGCTCCGGCAGGTGCTTATCCCCCGCAAAAAGGCCGGCGACGGTGTCCCTTGCTTCCCGAATGATATCCTTAAGGGGCATCCGTATCCCTTCCGGCGGGAAAACGATGCGTCTGATGACATGCACCAGAACGGCTGCCGGCATGTAGCCGAGCGAATGCCCGTGCGTGATCGCAGCAAGCTGCGCGCCTTCCCGGTCAAGGTCCTCCATGCTCCCGTGCATCCCGCCGAGAGCAAGCGGCGCGACGCGCATGATGCCGCCGCAGCCCTTGCTGCCGTTCCGTGCGGCTTCCACGTAATCGTCAAACTGCCCGCCTTCCGCAAGAGCCGACAGGCAGGTAGTGCCGGGCGCCCTCCGGGCATACAGTTCCGGAATATCCAGCAGCCAGGAAAACCCGCCTTTTTCGGTATAGCGTTCATGGCGGTTCACTTCCCGGAATGAAGAGACCTGCGTTTTCAGCCAGTCCTGATAGGCATGGTCGACATAATGGCGCGGGTAGCCCTGAATGCCCCTCATAGCGCCGCGGGTCTCTCCGACCAGCAGCCCGTTTGCCGTGAAAAGCGTCATCTGCGTATCGTCCGAGATCAGAGCCTTGCCGGTCATGTCATCTTTCCTGTAGGACGTGATGCCGTCCGATCCGTAAAGGCCGAAGATGTCCTCCTCCCGGAGAAATTCGACGGGGTAGCCCAGAGCGTCGCCCGCAGCGCCGCCAAGAAGACACCCGCGGATCGCGTCAAGGTATACCTCTTTCTCTTTCCTTTCGGCAAGCACCCTCTCGGCCTCCGTCAGTTTTTCACCGCGGTAAAAGTCAGAAAAGTTGCGGGAGAATTCTCTGAAATTGTACTGTTCGGCCGTCCGGTCAAGAACCGCAAAGCCGACATAGCGGAACACATCCTTTTCCTTCATGCCGTCGAAATCAAACTCTTTCAAAGCCCGGAGGAAAAGGTCGGAGACCAGGCGGGCGTCGTTTCCGAACGCCCCGCAGCCGAAAGCGCCGAGGACAAGGTTTTCGTATCTCAGATGCGCCGCCAGCTTCAGCATGTCCTCGATCCGCCGGTAAAACATCTCTTCGTACTGCTGCTGCGACAGTCCCTCGAGGCCGTGCGCAAGCATGGGCGCCGCGCAGGTCATCACCGAAACGACGACGGAATCATTCAGGAGCCCGCCGCGCTCATCCCTGATGATCTCGGCTTCCGGCGTGATGACGACGGCGTCCGACCCGAGGTAGGTGTGCAGCCTCCGGTTGTATTCATAATATTCTGCAGCCTCTTCCCCTTCCAGAGAAAGCAGAAGCGAGCTCTTCCGGCAGAGATCTTCCTCCTGCGCCCTTGCGCCGCGCCTGACCCCGCCGCCCGGATGCACCGGATTGGCAAAGTTCAGGACAAGGATCTTCGGTGCCTCTCTTTCCGGATCCGCCGCAGCCGACTGTCCGGCCCTTTTCCGCGCCAGTCTGAACGAATCCGTATTTTCGCAGACATACTCACAGCGGCCGAGCACGTGAACATGAGAAACGTCCCCGCTCCGGCCGATCCTCCCGATCTCTTCGGGGAGATAAACGCGCGCATGCTTCATCTGCTCCGCCGAAAGCTTCAGCGGGATCCTTCGGCCGTCCTTTTCATAAAAGCCCCGGTGCAGAATGTCCAGCGTATCCTGCAGCATGGAAATCTCGTCCTGTCTCATGGCGCTCCTCCGTCGTATTTTTCGTGCTGACCTGCGGGCATTCCTGCACTGAACGAAATGCCGACCCGTCCGCAAAACACTGTCTGCCGTCCGTATCCGGCAAGAGAAAAAAGGAGGATGAGCACCGGCACGAATATCCATGCATGATAAAGCGATGTTTTTCTCATCTTACAGCACCCCGATCAGAACCAGGAACCAGGAACCACAGCACGAAGGTCACTAACACCGCCAGCGCGAACAGCGTGAAGCCCAGGCTGAAACGGCCTTTTTTGCCGCCGGAAGAAGCTTCCACGAGGCCGCTTTTGCGCAGGGCGCTGACCACCGGCTTGTACAGCAGCATCGCCAGCGCCGCGTTGATGCCGCCCTTTACCAGATTGAAGGGCAGGAAGACCGTGGCAAGCATGCCGGCCACCTGTTCCCGCGGAACGCCCATGTAAAAGGGCGTAATGATATAATTCCACAGCACCATGCAAGCCGCCATCGTGAGGACGCCGAGCCCTAAGCCCAGCAGCGCCCCCTTCTGTGTGCGCTTCTTCTGATACAGCCAGGCGGCCGGGACCGCAAAGGCGCAGGTGGAAACGACGTTCATCAGGAGCCCGTAAATGCCGGTCCCGCTGACGGTCAGCATCTCGATCAGCGAGGTCAGCAGGGAAACGATAGCACTCGTCAGCGGCCCGAAGATAAAGCCGGCTATGACGATCACCGCATCCTTCGGTTCGTAGCTCAGGAAACCGGACACGTTCGGGATCGGGCGCGCCACGATCACGGCCAGATAGGCAATGACCACGAACATGGCGGTGCAGGTTACGTACTTCGTTGAAAACTTGGTTTTCATTTCTTTTTCCTCCCAAAAGAAAAATACCCGAAGATCCTGTGATCTTCGGGGTCGCTTGGGGACACGGAAAAAAGGCGTATCAACGTCTTCTCCCATCCAGACTGTACTGTCGGTACCGGAATTTCACCGGTTCAGCTTACCGCTCGCGGACTCTGACCGCCGGTGGGGAATCACACCCCGCCCTGAAGACGAAATTATTGTAGAGCATTTGCCGGCATTCGTCAACCGCATTCTGAAAACAGACAGCCTGCCCGCCCGGCCGGAATTCAAAATGCCTCTTCATCATTCAGGACCAGTGAGTAGACCTTGTCAGACGGCGTCATCAGGCCGGGAAACGGTTTTGCGGAGAGTGAAGAGGAAATCGCCGCTCTCCTGTTTCAGCTGTCTGACGCCATCAGAAGCATATCGCAGACGACCCTCTGAGCAGAATGCACTGCCCGGCAGTGCTTCATAGCCTCGTAGCGCTCAATACCCCAGGAATTTCTGCAGATCCTTGTCCGGCAGAAGTTCCTTTTTGCCGAGCCCGAACGAGTAATCCGGGACGATCTTAATGTACCGGTCCAGGAATTCCTCGTAGGTCTTTGCCTCGAAGCAGTACGGGGTGATGAAAAATTCCCTGCTGCCGCCGGTCACGCGGTCTCCGGCCGTTATGCTCACTTTGTAGTCGCCTGACTGCATCTTATAAAAAACATAGCGCTCAAGATTCCAGCCGTGCAGGCTGATGTGTCCGAAAGTCGGTTCATAGCTTGCCACGGTCTTATTCTCCCTGAGCGCCTCGCTCTGATAATCGTACTCCACACTCTCGATGAAACGTTCGGCGCTTTCGACGTCGCACACCGAAAACTCGCTTTCGTTCCAGCATTTTCTGACGAATTCCAGGTCTCCGTCGACCTTCCGGATATCGTACTGCCAGGTCTTTCCGAGCATCTTCCTTTCGAGCCAGCGATAATCCTTCTTTACGTTATTGAACGCTTTTTCCAGATAGACATTGATGTCCGTGCCGAACTTAAATTTCTCTTCCGGATTCGAGTGTTCGACCTTA
>CADAOF010000023.1 GCA_902789555.1 uncultured Lachnospiraceae bacterium | reverse complement strand
TTACAGGACTGGTTACTTCTATGATAGATGGTACTACCACAGAGAACCAATGTCTATAAAAAATGGGGTGGTGTCTACTTTTAGCTTACCACTTCAAAGCGGGCGTAGACATATTGATTTTTAAACAAATTATGATAAAATTCATAAAAAGCCCCTGACCTGGGGGTTATTTGTGTCATTGTAACAAGTCTCGATCATGTGCAGTCACTCGAAAAAGAGGAGGTTGAAAATGAGAAAAATGTGGAAAAGGCTGATGGCACTGCTGTGCGTATCAGTGATGGTGCTGTCAGGCTTCAGCGCTCTCGCGGCTGAAACACCTGCGACGGACACACATTTTGACGTCAGCGGCTCCAAAACGGCGGACCCGACCGAACTTGCCTGCCCGGATCGGAAGACCACTGTCACGCTGAGCCTGCCTTCAGCGGAATATCAGAACGAAATCGATATCGTCTTTGCAGTAGACAGCTCGTCGTCTTCTGAGAACGGTGATGTATTCGTTGACAGTGTTAATTCGTTGTTTAACAGTATTCTTGCGAACAACCCCAACATTAAGATAAAGGTGGGGGTGGTTGTGTTCTGCGGACGCGGGAATGATGGACTCGACTATTTCTCAAACGGTGCATATAAGAAACTTGCTGTCTATAGTGACGATATTAAAGAGTATATCGAAAATGCCCTTAACGTCAAAGGATATTTTATGGACCAGCTGGGATATACTGCGCCGTTGTCAAGTGCTCAGAGTACGGCAGTTAAAAACAAAATCAAAGATGCTTTCGGCAGCGGCAGCAACACTCACGGCGGGATCGATATCGCAAATGAGTGGCTGAAGGAAGACGATACTATTGATGACGATCACAAGTACTTGGTGTTGTTGACAGACGGCAAGACCTATATTTGGAATGATGCTGATCATCAACCAACTACGATTCATGCTCAGTATTATACGGGCAATAGTTATAAACTCGAAGGAAGTGGTCTTCCGCAAGTTGGTCAGAAAATCCCTTATAACAAATATGCTTATCCGATCGATGTAAAGGACCCTTCTGGTAAAAGCAACATCTTTGTATTCAATACTATGGAAGAACTGTATGCTTCGACCGATCCTGAACTTACCGGAGTGAGTACTTGGGATCAGCCTTGCCGATATGCAGATGCTGATTCTTCCGGGGGCGGTACACCAACGGGAACAGTAGTTAAGCATGATGTCACAAATGGCGAAGAACTTTTTGGAGGTAAAGGCGATTACAGGTACTGGTTTGAATATACACCAGATGATGCCTGGAATGGTTTAAAGTATCTTGAAGGAAATCCGTACGCAGTTATTGACAACGGAGATGGAACCTATACCTTCGACACAGAGACGATTAACCCGAATTATTATCAGTATCATGTTGATCCACTGACAAAGGGAATTTACATGGCTGCCCATCTTTGGTCTGATGTAAATAAAAAATACAACTGTGCAGTTATCACGTATTCTGGCGGCAGCAATGATTCAGCCTTAAGTATAATTCGCCCTGCCTTCATTACTTGGTTACAGAATAATAGCAAATATGGTGCCGATATCAAGAACTCGTCTCAGGTTGAAGCTCTTTTCGCCGGCATCGATAACTCCATCCGCTATATGGTTGCCAGCGGCACTGTCACCGACGTGATCGCTGATCCTTTTACTCTTGTGACCAGTGAAGGGGTTTGTCCTTTTACTCTGACGGTCAACGGAGAAGAGTTCCCCGGAGTTCAGGGGACATCGGAGAATACCTGGGACTATAACAAGGAAGGTAAAACGTACTACAGCATCAGTTATGACGAGACGGCCAAGACCATTACCTGGACCATCAACGTTCCGATTGAAAATTCGAAACCGATCACGCTGTCCTATGATCTGGAACTTCCGGAAGATGCTGAGACCGGCAAGTATCCCACCAACAAATCAGCCGTGCTGCACTACGTGACGACTGACGGCGATGACGACGATTTCACGTTCGAGGTTCCCGAGGTCACTTACATCGCCTGCACCAGCATCACGGTTCAGAAGGTCTGGAAAGATGACAACGACGCCGCAAAGGCCCGCCCTGAAGAGGTTGAAGTTGTTCTGAAGGATGGCGACGGCAACACTTGGTCGCTCGTTCTGGATGAGAGGAGTCAGTGGACCGGCACCTTCGATCATGAAGGCGGCAAGCACATCCCCGACAGCAAACTCGTAAACGGCCAGCTCGTTGCCATTGAATACACGGTGGAAGAAGTTGAGGTAGAGAACTATGAAGTCGCCTGCACCGGCAGTGCCAAGGACGGCTTCGTCATCACCAACACCTACGTCCCTCCGACAACCGAAGAGGAGACAACCGAAGCGGAAACAACCACCGAGGCTGAAACGACTGCTCCGGAAACCACCGAAGAGCAGACCACGCCGCCTACCGGCGACAACATGAATATCCTGCCGTTCGCGGCGATCTTCGTACTGGCTGCCGCGGCCTTCGTGGTGCTGAGCCGTACCAAGGCGCGGGATGAGCGCTGATAAGGGCGGAAATGCCGAAGCGTGACGAAAGTCATGAGAAATAAGGAAAGGACCGGGAAACCGGTCCTTTTCCTTTGCCGGAAGTGTTCGGCGTGCCGCGAAAAGTACCGTATCCGTCCCGAAAGACCTTGTTTTTTCTTCCGTAAGCGTCTATAATACTTCCGGTAAACAAATGCGGGTCCAAACCGCAGAGCGATAAACCAAACGGAGGCGAACATGAGCAACTACATTCAGGAAATGAAGGCAAAAGCAGCCGCGCAGAAAAAGACCATCGTGCTGCCCGAGTCCAATGACAAGCGTACCTACAAGGCCGTTGAACAGATCAAAAAGGAAGGCTTTGCCAACCTGATCCTGATCGCAAGCCCTGAAGATATCGCGAAATACAGCGAAGGCGCAGACCTTGCCGGCGTGACCGTCGTCGATCCTGCGACCGATCCGAGGACCACGGCGTATGCCGAGACCTTCGCGGAACTGCGCAAGTCCAAAGGCATGACCTATGAACAGGCTCTGACCATTCTGAAGACCGATTACACCTACTACGGTGTCATGATGGTGAAGATGGGCGACGCCGACGGCATGGTTTCCGGCGCCTGCCATTCCACCGCCGATACCCTTCGCCCCTGCCTGCAGATCCTGAAGACCGCACCGGGCGTGAAGATGGTATCCTCCTTCTTCCTGATGATCGTCCCGAACTGCGAATACGGCGAGAACGGCAAGTTCGTGTTTGCCGACTGCGGCCTGGAACAGAACCCCACGCCCGACAAGCTGGCGACCATCGCCGGCACCAGCGCGGAATCCTTCGTGAAGATGGTCGGCGCGGAGCCCAGAGTAGCCCTGCTGTCCCACTCCACCAAGGGCTCGGCCAAGCACGACGACGTGACCAAGGTCGTCGAGGCCGTGAAGATCGCGAAGGAAGAATATCCGCAGTACAAGATCGACGGCGAGCTGCAGCTTGACGCCGCCATCGTTCCTTCCGTGGGCGCCTCCAAGGCTCCCGGCAGCGAAGTGGCCGGCCACGCGAACGTCATCATCTTCCCCGACCTTGACGCCGGCAACATCGGCTACAAGCTGGTGCAGCGTCTTGCGCACGCCGAAGCCTACGGCCCCATCTGCCAGGGTCTGGCGAAGCCCGTGAACGATCTGTCCCGCGGCTGCAGCGCCGAAGACATCGTGGGTGTCGTGGCCATCACCGCCGTTCAGGCGCAGGGCTGATAACGAAACTATCCCGGTTAAGACAGAACCGAATCCACAGAGTAAAGACAAGCCGCTCCCCGGGTCTCCCGCCGGAGCGGTTTGTCAAAGAAAGAATAACGGCGGGAAGCAGCTAAGCCCGGCAAGGACCGCAATACGCGGCTCTGCGCAGGCAGCCCGAAAGAATGAAAGGGGCACGGATATGGAAAAATCGATCTATGAACTGATCCGTTCGGCGGTTGTTGACGGCGTACTCCCCGACGGCTTTTCCCTTCCGGACGAAGCGGACAGCGCTCCGGTGAAGTTCGCACCCGGCGCCTTCGACGGCATCACCATTTTTCACATGGGCCTGGATGAACTGGATGACGAGGGAAGAGTGAAGCTCGGCGAAGCTCTGGCGAGCGCTTCCACCGGGAACCGGGCGGAGACCGACGCCCTCTTTTTCGAATGGACGAAGAAGCACCGCGCGCTCAGCATGGTCGATGAGATCCAGAACTATGTGCGGGATCACAAGGAAGAACTGAAGATCGGCTACATGTACCAGTCGGCGAAGTACATGATCCTGCACTCCGCGCACGTCGAGTGCGTGAAGATCGGCCTGGAGCTGCTGGAACTGTTTAAGGGCCCGATGGCCGACGTGGAAGAAGCCGTCCGGCTGCTTGGACTGTGCGATGAATTCACTATCTTTGCGGTCTGGAACCTGCGTAAATGGGAAAACGGCAATGAGGAGATCTTCGATCTTGTAAAGAAGGTGCATGGCTGGGGACGCATCCACGCGGTGGAATTTCTGGAGCCGGATACGGAGGAGATCCGCCGCTGGCTGCTGACGGAAGGCGCTGAAAATGACGTGATGCCGGCCTACTCCGCCCTCACGGTCTGGGAAAAGTGCGGCGCGGAGGAACTGCTGAAAGGAAAGCCGACAGCGGAGGAATACGCGGCGATCCTGCGCCTTGTGGACGGACTTTTGGACGAAGGGCCCTGCCCCGGCCTTTCGCGGATAGAGAACGCTGAGAGCGTTCTGCTGCGCGTGCTTGAGCTGGCGCCGGACTACATCCCGACAGTGGACAGCTGCGGCACGGTCCTTGCCATGAAGCGCTGGGCGCAGAAGAGAAAAGAGCCGATGACCGCGGTCGTGACGGCCTGCGATGAGGCCCTGCATCTTCCGGCCTGCACGGAGGTCATCCGTGACGCGGTGCGGGAAGGAAAGGCCCTGGAACTCGCGCAGGAGCTGAGGCTTCCGTTCCGGGAGGACCTGCTGCGGAACATGCGGATGGACTTTTCCGGGCATTACGCCGACGTCCGTTATCTGATGAACGACGGGGATTACTATGCGCAGGAGGCCATGCGGCTTTTCCGTGAAAAGCTGCCGCTTGCCGAAATGAAGGGCGATCCCGTGGACGACCTCTGCCTCGGCGATGAATACAAAAATCACAATATGCTGCAGTATATGATCCAGGAACTGGACGGCAGAGTCCTTGAAGGCGCCGACTTTGTAAGGGCAGGGTTGGAAAGCCCTGTCACGCGTAACCGCAACAGGGCGCTCAAAGTGCTGCAGGCCTGGGTAAGCGCCGCGCAGAAACCGCTTTCGGAACTGGCGCCGCCGCTGTTTGACGTCGTCCGAAGCCTGCGCGATAAGGAGATCAGATCCGCCGCCCGCGAGATGGCCGAGGCGCTTCTTGCAGGAAAGACGGAATTTAGCGAAGAGGATTGATTTTTCCGAAAAAGCATTTACAATAATAATGTTATGCATTCATGCATGACGATCGAAACGATATCAGAGCACAGAGGTTTTTATGGTTAGAGAAGATGTCAGAAACGTTGCGATAATTGCCCACGTCGACCACGGCAAAACGACCCTGGTGGATGAACTCTTAAAGCAGAGTGGCGTGTTCCGCGAAAACCAGGAAGTGGCCGAGCGCGTCATGGACTCGGGCGACCTGGAACGCGAGCGCGGGATCACCATCCTGTCGAAGAACACCGCCGTGACCTACAAGGGCGTGAAGATCAACATCGTGGATACTCCCGGCCACGCCGATTTCGGCGGCGAGGTGGAGCGCGTCCTGAAGATGGTGAACGGTGTCATCCTCGTGGTGGACGCCTTCGAAGGCCCCATGCCGCAGACCCGCTTCGTGCTTTCCAAGGCGCTGGAACTGAACCTGGACGTGGTCGTCTGCATCAACAAGGTCGACCGTCCGGAAGCCCGTCCCGAAGAAGTGGTGGATGAGGTCCTGGACCTGCTGCTGGAACTGGATGCTTCCGAGAAGCAGCTGGACTGCCCCTTCGTCTTCGCGTCCGCGCGCGACGGCTGGGCGGTGAAGGATCTGGGCGACGAGCGCGTCAACATGCGGCCGCTTCTCGATACCATCCTGGAATCGGTCCCGGCGCCCGAAGGTGATCCGGACGCCCCGCTGCAGCTGCTCGTTTCCACCATCGATTACAATGAATACGTCGGCCGCATCGGCGTCGGCAAGGTGGATAACGGAAGGATCCGCGTGAACCAGGACGTCGTGATCGTCAACCACCACGCTCCGGAAAAGCAGATGCGGGTCAAGGTCAGCAGTCTCTATGAATTTGACGGCCTGACCAAGGTCCCGGTGACGGAAGCGAACGTGGGCGCCATCGTGGCGGTCTCGGGCATTCAGGGCATCCACATCGGCGATACGCTGTGCGACCCCGCCGCGCCGAATCCGATCCCCTTCCAGAAGATCTCCGAACCGACCATCGCCATGCACTTCCTCGTGAACGACAGTCCGTTCGCGGGACAGGAGGGCAAATACGTGACGTCGCGCCACCTGCGCGACCGTCTGATGCGCGAGCTGAATACCGACGTTTCCCTGCGGGTCGAAGAGACCGACAGCCCGGACAACTTCAAGGTCTCCGGCCGCGGCGAACTGCATCTGTCCATCCTCATCGAAACGATGCGCCGCGAAGGCTACGAATTCGCTGTCAGCAAGGCGGAGGTCATTTATAAGCGCAGTGCTGACGGAAGGCTCCTTGAACCCATGGAGCGCGTTTACGTGGACGTCCCGGACGAATTTTCCGGCACGGTCATCGAGAAACTGAGCCTCCGGAAGGGCGAGCTTTCCAACATGCGTCCCTTCGGCGAAGGCCGCACGCGCCTCGAATTCATGATCCCGTCCCGCGGCCTGATCGGCTACCGCGACGAGTTCATGACCGATACCAAGGGCACCGGCATCATGAATCAGCTCTTTGACGGCTACGCCTCCTACAAGGGAGACATCCACTACCGGAGCAACGGCTCCCTGATCGCGTTCGAGACCGGCGAGGCAGTGACCTACGGCCTGTTCAATGCGCAGGAGAGAGGCCTGCTCTTCATCGGCCCCGGCGAACGCGTCTACGCGGGCATGGTGGTCGGTCAGACCGGCAAGGCAGAGGACATCGAGGTCAACGTCTGCAAGAAGAAGCAGCTGACCAACACCCGCGCCTCCGGTTCCGACGACGCCCTGAAACTGACGCCGGCGAAGATCATGAGCCTGGAGCAGTGCATGCAGTTCATCGATACCGACGAGCTGCTGGAGGTCACGCCCACGCACCTTCGCATCCGAAAGCGCATTCTTGATCCGACGCTGCGGAAGAGAGACATGATCAAGAGAAGAAATTCGTAAGTTTACTAAGGATTACTCATGGCAAGGTCCAGTTACTTAATGACAGAGGGGAACGTGTGGAAGCGGATCGTCCGCTTTGCCATTCCCGTCTTCATCGGCCAGCTGTTCCAGCAGATGTACAATACGGTCGACTCCCTGATCGTGGGGAAGATGATCGGTACGAGCGCATTAGCGGCCGTCACGGCGACAGGCAGCATCATCTACCTGATCGTCGGCTTTTTCATGGGCTTTTCCATGGGTGCGGGCGTGGTCATCGCGCGGGACATCGGCGCCGGCGACGAGCGGGCGGTCTCGCGGAGCGTCCATACCACGGTGGCGATGGGCCTGGTCGCGACAGTCATCATGACGGTCCTGGGCATGCTGCTGACGCCGGTCATCCTTGGTTGGATGGGCACGCCGGACGACGTGTTCCCGGAAGCCGCGACCTACCTCCGGACTTACTTCGCGGGCAGCATCGGCCTTGTCTTCTACAACCTCTTCGTCGGCATCCTGCAGGCGAGCGGCGACTCGAGACATCCGCTGTACTACCTGATCTTCAGCTCTGTGCTGAACGCGATCCTGGACTTCTCCTTCATCCGCTTCCTGCACATGGGCGTCGAAGGTGCGGCGCTTGCGACGATCATCGGCCAGTTCGTGAGTGCGGTGCTCGTGATGCGGCGCCTGCTGAAGACGGACGAGGTGATCCGCTTCGTGCCGAAGCAGATCCGTTTCGACCGCGGGAAGCTCATCCAGATCATTCAGATCGGTCTGCCGACGGCCCTGCAGGCCTGCGTGATCGACCTTGCCAACATGATGATCCAGTCCTACATCAACTCCTTCGGGAAACTGGCCATGGCCGGCATCGGCGCATCGTCCAAGCTGGAAGGCTTCATGTTCCTGCCCGTCAACGCGTTTTCGATGGCCATGAGCACCTTCGTTGCGCAGAACCTGGGCGCCGGCGAGAAGGAGCGCATGCGGAAGGGCATCAAATTCGGCCTGCTCACGTCGGTCGTGGTGGTGGAGGCGCTCGGCATCCTGATGATCGTCTTCAGCCCGCAGCTGGTCGCGCTGTTTGACTCGAATCCCGAGGTGATCCGCTACGGGACACTGCGCGGACAGACCTGCGGCCTGTTCTTCTGCCTCTGCGGTTTCTCGCACGTTGCCTCTGCGGTGATGCGCGGCGTCGGAAAGCCCACGGTCCCGACGATCGTGATGCTGACCTGCTGGTGCGCAGTCCGTGTCATCACGCTTCTGACGATCGGCCGGGTCTATCACAACATCATGCTGGCGATCTGGATCTATCCGATCACCTGGTCGCTCAGCGCGATCGTCTATCTGTTCTATCTGCGGCATCTCAGAAAGAAGGGCGTGCTGTAAGAAAAAACGCCCGGCACTGGCCGGTGCGGCTCCCGGAGAAGGGCGAAAATGCGCTTGCATTTTCCCCCTTCTTTTTTTATACTCAAAGCACAGAAGGAATTACGGGTCCGAAAGGAGCCCATGCATAAACGGATACCGGGGATAGCGCTGGCCATCCTCTGTTTGTTTGCAGGCGGCATGTATGCGATGCGTCATGGCGCCGGTTTTTTCGTACCCGAAAGCGAGGCCGGGACGGTCAGGGGAGAGACGCGGGAGGACGATTACACGCAGGCTTTCCCGTCGGAAGCTCCGGAACCCGTCAATATCAATACTGCCGATGCAGAGACGCTTGATAAGCTACCCGGCATCGGACCCGCCAAAGCTGCGGCGATCCTGGAATACAGGAAGACCCACGGCTTTTTCCGCGTGCCGGAAGACCTGATGAAGGTGCCGGGGATCAAGGAAGGGACGTACGGAAAACTGGAGAACATGGTGACGGTCGGCGAACTGCCGGAGATCGGATCAGACGGCGGCTGGCCGGGAATTCTGCTGCCGGATGGAGGGCTTCCCGTGCCGGGAGGCGTGCGGTGAAGCGGCCGCTCGTATTTGCTGCACTGCTTCTTGTCGCTTTGATCCTCGTGCTTTCGGCTTTCGGCGTGCCGCTCACGAAGACGGTCCGCAAAGGAACACCGCTTGAAGAGCATGAGACGCGCCGGGGAACGCTCCGGGGCCGGCTTTCCCGGGCGGATCCGTCAGCAGGAGGATGGCGGTTCATTCTGGAGGAGGCGGTGTTTACGGAAGCGGCGGAAGAGAGCGCTGAAGAAGGCCCGGCGGAAAGCAGAAATGAGACCTCGCTGTCCTGGCAGGCCGGAAAGGTCCTCGTTTACGCGGACAGCGAGCCGGATGCGCCGCTCGGGAGCATCCTGGCCGTTAACGGCCGCCTCAGCCTCTTTCCCGTGCCGGACAATCCCGGCGAGTTTGACCGGAAAGCCTATTACATGGCGGAAAATATCCTTCTCCGCCTGTCTGCAGACGAAGTGCGCATCGAAACGCGGCAGAACAGATATCCGATCCGCGAGGCGGCCAGACGCACCCGCGCATGGCTCGGCCGCGGGCTTTCCGCGGTTTTCAGCGAAGAAGATGCCGGCGTCATGAAAGCGCTGATCCTGGGCGACCGCAGCGTTCTTTCCGATGAACTGGAAGATCTTTACGATTCCGCGGGGATCCGGCACGTCCTCACGGTCAGCGGCCTGCACGTGACTCTGGTTTCCGGCGCGATCGGGCTCGCGGTCGGATGGCTTTTATCCTTCATTCCCTGGCAGCGCCTTCCGGGGGCGCTCGGCCGGCGGGGCTATGCCCTGCTCAGGGCGGTCTTTGCAGGGCTTGGGGTCTGCTTTTATACCGAAACCGCCGGCTGCGGGCTGCCGCTTCGCCGCGCGGCCTGCATGGTTCTGCTGCTCCTTCTCGCTGCGGCAGCAAGAGAAAGCTATGACCTGCTTTCCGCGCTGTCCCTTGCACTGATCCTTGCAGCCGTCCCCTGCCCCTACGTCATTTTTCAGGCCTCGTTCCAGCTGTCCTTTGCCTGCGTGCTCGTCATCGGCTGCGTCTTCCCGCCGCTCTGCCGCCTGCTTTATATGGAAACGCCGCTCGGCCGGGCTTTCCTGCTGCCGGCGGTGCTCTCTCTCTTTACCCTGCCGCTGCAGCTTGCGCATTATTACGTCTTCCATCCGCTCGGCTTTCTCGGCAACCTGCTGATCGTCCCGATCGTCATGTGGATCCTGATCCTGGGACTGGCTGCGGGGGTACTGGCGCAGATCTTTCTGCCTGTGGGGCTGATCCCTGCGGGACCGGCACATATCGCCCTCACATTGGTGAAATGGTTTTGCCGCCTGGTGAGGCGGCTGCCGGTCTCGACCGTGATCACGGGGAAACCGCTGCTTTGGCAGACCGGCCTCTATGCCGTGCTCGCGGGAACGGCACTTCTGCTTATGGTGCGGAGGCGGAAAAAGCGTGAAGAGGCAGCGCTCACCCTGATCCTGACGGCCGGTTCGGGACCCATCCGGCGGCTGCTCCGGGAAAGCAGGGAATGCGTGCTGCTCCTCATTCTCCTCAGCTGGGCGCTGTCTGCGGTGTTTCTGATCCGGCCGCGGGAGAAGGGCGTGTCGGTCACGAGCCTTTACGTGGGGCAGGGCGACTGCCACGTGATCCGTGCGGGGAAGGAAACGTACCTTGTCGACGGCGGCAGCAGCGGAGGCAGTCCTGCGCGAAGCGTGATCCTCCCGTACTTGAGGCACGAGGGCATCCGCCGCATTTCCTTCATGATGCTCTCGCATGCCGATGAAGATCACATGAACGGCCTCGCGGAAGTGCTCGCAGCCGACGGGCTGCGGGTCGGTGAGCTCGTACTTTCCGGCTGGGACCGCGGCCGGGAGGAAACTGCCGCACTGGAAGCGGCTGCGCTGTCTGCGGGAACGGCGGTACGGAGCGTTTTCGAGGGGGATATCCTGAGCCGCGGCGATGCGGTCTTCCGGATCCTTGCCCCCGGCCGGACGGAAAGTCCGGAGGAAAACGACGATTCACTGGTGATGCTGCTTTTCTGTTCCGGCTTCCGGGCGCTCTTTACCGGAGACATCGGGGCGGAGAAGGAAAAGGAACTGCTGCCGCGTTACGGAGAAGTTCTCGCGGGTCTGGACCTGCTCAAGATCGCACATCACGGTTCGCGCTTTTCGAGCTGTGAAAACTTCCTGCAGACGGCTTCACCATCCTTCGCCGTCATTTCCTGCGGGAGGGGAAACCGCTACGGTCATCCGCATGCAGAGACTCTGGACAGACTGGAAGAGGCCGGTGCCCGGATCCTCCGTACGGACCTGGGCGGTGCCGTGCGCATCAGCACAGATGAAGAAAACATGATCAGGGCGGAACTTTATAAACCGCACATATATCATATCGAGGAAATATTTCCGGAAATCAGGAGGAAGATAAATGAAAGAAAAGAATAGGAAGAGAAAATATCTTTGGATCACTGCCCTTGCGGCTGTCCTGCTTGCTTCCTGCGCCTGCGGACGGAAGCAGGAGAGCACCGAGGAACAAGTCACGGAGCCGGAGACCGTCACAGCAGCAAAAAGTACGGCGGCTGAAACAGGCGAAGAGATCTCATCCGCCGTGCCGTCTTTGGAAAGCAGCATTCCCGAAACTGCCGATCCTCCGGAGGAAGACCCCTGGGCGGAGGGCTATTATTTTGACGAAGTCCTGACGGCCGCGCTGTGGAAGCGATTCGCGACGGAAAACACAAACGACACGGAAGGGAGCCGTTTGTCTCCGACGATGACCCGGGATTTTCTGGAGGAACTGAACTGCCGTGCCAATGCCTGGCTGTATGAAGGCGTCTCCGACCGCGAAACGGAAAATGCGATGCTTGCCCTCTCGTTCCGCTTCCCGGGCGATGCACCGGACACGGCGCACGGCCTGAAGTCGGTAAGGGCAGGTATCTACAGTTTCGGCGGCGCTGATCCCGACGGACTTGCGGCTCGCATCCGCCTGGGCAACACCGAGGCCTGCTTCTACCTGTTCCTGCGCGCGTATTACAGTGAGGCCGAGGATCGCACCCGCATCTACATGATCAACGGCCTTGTATGGTGAGGATGCAAAAAATGCTTGTACCCGCGGCCGGAGCATTGTATAATTCAGAACAGAATGAACCAGGAGGTCATTGTCATGTACTGTTCAAACTGCGGTCAGCGCCTTACCGACGATGCCAAGCATTGCCCGAACTGCGGCGCTCTGATTAGACGAGATACAGAAGCGGGACCGGATCCCGGCCGCCCGGAAGAACCGAAAGGGCCTGAATCCTATTCCTACGGCGCTGCAGAAAGCGAACGGCCTGCTCAGGATCCCTATGCCAACCCTTATTCCGATCCCTACGGACGGCCTGCGGCCGGCGCGGATCCCCGTACCGCTTCCTACGGAGCCCCGGTCCCTCCGACCAAGGCTGACGGCTATGCACTGACAGGGCTCATCCTCGGTATCGTCAGCGGCGTCTGCTGCTGCGTGCCGTTCATCGGCCTGCCCTGCGCCGTCCTGGGCATCATCTTCTCTGCAAAGGGAATGACATCAACGGACCGCAAGGCGATGGCCGTGATCGGTCTGATCCTGTCGATCATCTTCGTAGCCTGCAATCTGGCAACCGGTTACTCGGTCATCGTAGGCCTAGCGCATCCGGAAGCCTGGGAGGATTTCTTTAACAACGCGGGCTTCGATTACGATTTCAATTTCAGGTTCCGCTGACGCCGCTGCCCGTGCGGACAAAAGGAAAAGAGCTCCGGTTTCGGGGCTCTTTTTCCTTAAAAAATGCTTGACAAACGGGAACGGGGCTTATACAATACCACTTGCACGCCGCATGGAGAAGTAACCAAGTGGTTGAAGGTATCGGACTTGAAATCCGACAGGTCGCGCAAGCGGCGCGAGGGTTCGAATCCCTCCTTCTCCGCTTTTTCTCTTTCCGGGACGGCTGCACAATTAAATATTTCTATTTTAACTTTGGAGAAGTACCCAAGCTGGCCGAAGGGACACCCCTGGAAAGGGTGCAGGTCGTTAATAGCGGCGCGAGGGTTCAAATCCCTCCTTCTCCGCGAGGTGGAGGGCCTCGAATATGTTGATATTTCAGCATATTCGAGGCTTTTCAAATGAGCACAAAAAGCTTGCACAGACTTGCACAGTTTTGTGCTCATTTTATTTTGAGGTCAAAGAGCGAGCAAATGGTTCAGTTTTTCGACGATTTCGCTGTCGCGTGTTGTCGAATAAGTGTAATTGTTCAGCGTTGTCTGCAGTTGTTTGTGCCCTGCCTGCTGCCTTACGAAATCCGGATCGATTCCGTTATTGAGCAGCATGGAAATGTAGGTTTTCCTCAGTTTGTGGGGAGAGCGCCGCTCTATTCCCAGTTCGTCACACATCCGGTAGAGCTTCATCTGGATGTTGTTTTGCGTAGCCGTCTCAAACAGCCGTTCCCGGAAAATCCCCTTTTTGAAAAGGATGACCTTGACCTTTTTGACCAGATCGAAGACTTCATCCGAGCCGAGAAGGTCACGGGGCGGCGCCCCTTTCTTCAGAGCGTCTTCCACCTGAAACGATCGGCTTGCCCAGGTCCCGTCCTTTTTCAGTTCATCCCTGACACACAGGGAACTGTGGATATGGATCCGGTTGGTGCTGCTGTCAAAGTCACTGAAGGACAGCGCCAGGCATTCTCCGATCCGGAGGCCGAGCAGACGGATCAGCGGGATTGCCAGATAGTTCTCGTCCAGCCTTTCCTGTGCTTTCTGGTAGCTCAGCTTCATCAGCTTCTCCACTTCGTCCGGATAAAAGATCTGGGTCGAAGCAGGTGCCTTGTTGACCGGCTTATAGAGCGTTCGGTCCAGCCGGACCTCCCGGGCGATGTTTTTGGTCAGCTTTTCGCAGTCCACCAGATAATCCAGGACCTGCCGCAGGATACTGAAGATGTTCGTGGCCCTTTTGTAGGTCATTTCATGCTTCCGGATCATTTCGCATTCCCACTTTTTCAGCGTCGCACGCGTAAGCTCCGTGACAGGGGTGTCAAGGATCTTTTTCGAGAGCGGCTCGTCCAGATAAAAACGCTTGAAATCCGTATCCTGGCGGTGGACCGAATTAGTCTTTCCCGCAGTGGCGACGCGGTAGCGCAGCCATTCGGGGTAGACCCTCCGGAGCGTCAGGGCCTTTTTCTTCTTCGGTGTGACGAAATAGAAATCATACAGCTTTTGATAGACATCCTCCTTGGTCTGTCCGGCGACCCTTTTCAGTTTGCCGGTGCGGGGATCGCGGACGTTGGTGAACCAGCGTCCGTCTTTTCCCATGCCTTTGGAAATGGCGTGGTCATGGATCTTGTCCACTTTTTCTTTCATTACCATCGTGATATAACGGCGGTACTCATTCGGGTCGATTATACCACAACTTTTCAGAGAGGAAAGCGGTTCTTCTGTCAGGCCGGGATCATACAGGAATGAAATCGTCTTTTCAGGAAGCGTTTCGGGATACATCAACGTAGTCATCGCGCCTCCCTCCGATTCCGGTTCCGGTTGAGGACCGTTAATTCTGCCCGCAGTTCCGACTTGATCAGCTCTGCACGTTCAGCTGAACGGCTGCGGATCTTTTCGGCCAGACTCTTCTTTTTGCGAAGAGGGGCGATCTGAGCGGAGCAGGTTTTGATCGTTTTCTGCAGTTCTGCCTTTTTCTCCGGTTCGGTCGCCCTTCTTTCTTTGTTGCGGAGGGCTTGGCGCTGCTGCTCCAGACTCTCCAGTTCCTTCCCGGTCTTTGCAATGAAGTTCTCCAGACCGGTATCCGTTTCAATGTGTTCGGTTGCCAGCAGACGGACCTGGGCGTCATATTCGTTCAGTTTGGTCAGTTCCTGCCGCATTTCGGGAGAGAGCGGCTTCTGTATCGGCGGCGGGGTTTTGATTCCGAGGATATGCTCCAGGAAGGGGCAATCTCGCCCCGAAAAAGCACACAAAACGACCAGGATCAGTTGGACGCAGGATACGGCGGACTCAAGATAAACGCTTGGATGAACAGGGCTGAAGTCGGCAAAGCCAAATACCGGCCTTGAACGGTGCGCAGCGTACTGCTCCAGCATGCTGAATAAAGGAGTCTCCTTCTTACGGTCATACTCCGCACGATACTCCCAGTAGACCCGCGTGTCTTCCAGATTGTCATCCAGCTTCTGCTGCAGATAGTCGTTGGTAAAGCCAAGCCTGTCCAGGCGGACGGCCCGCTTCCAGCCGGGAGCCTTCACGGAGATGTGTCGGTATTCGCGGCTTCGGACCATCGTGTAGCCCATCTTTTTCAGATTGGATTCAAAGATGCTCAGGTTTAGTGCCGTGCGGAGCGCTTCCCGGACGTCCCGCCTCAGGATCTCCTGGTGCGTCGGCTGGCCGGCCTTCTCCGTCCAGTACGCCTTGCTTTTTCCTCCGTAGAGCGAAGTGTTTCTCAGGACGGACTTCTGCCGCGAGGCACAGATCTCATCGGAGATCTCCCGGAGCCGGATATGGTCGCTCTTTTTGTTCAGGAACTTCTTCCCGTTCCGGAAGGAAACGGAGTTCACGACAAAGTGATTATGCAGGTTGTCGGTGTTCAGATGTGTGGTGACAAGGACCTCATAATCCCGGCCCCACATGCGTCGGGCGGTCTCCAGCCCGATCTGGTGGGCTTCCTCCGGCGTTACTTCGCCGGCCCGAAAGCTCTGATAGCCGTGATAGGCGATGTTCCCGCTCAGTTTCCCGAAGCGGCGCTTGGTCGCCATCATATCTTCATAGGCGTTCTCCGGCAGGGTATTGATCCCATGAACGAAGAGCAGTTGTCCGGTCTTCCCCCTGTCAGCCGTGTATTCCAGTGCCCGGGCCAGATCCGTGTCGGGAGAGGAGAGGGCCGTCTTTTTCGGATTATCTGCGTAATCCAAAACCTTTTTCAGTTGCCCTTTGACGGGCCAGAATCCAGTGGTGGCCATCGTCTCACCTCCTTGTCGTTACCGGGCAGGATGAGTTCAGCGCGGATATCCTTCACCAGGGAAAGGATCTCTTCGCTGACCGCCTTGCTGTGTGTTTCTCCGTAAAGTGTCTCAACCCTGCGGATCAGTTCATGGAAGATCTCCGGCTGGATCTCGCGCGGAGCAAAGCCGATAGCTCGCTGCCGGATATATTCGGACACGGACAGACCGCACCTTCTTGCAAACGACCGGACCTTCGTGAGCTCTGCCGGCGTTACTCTTGTATAAAGTCTTGTTGTTCTGTTTTTCATAATCGTTCTCCTTTTTTTTGCAATAATAAAAGCCGGCGGACAGATCAGCTGTCCACCGGCAAAGGGCCAGATGCTTACTTGTTATCTTGCGTCACGCGACTGACGCCTGTTTTTGCCGGGATCTTTCCCGGCGTCTTGTTGCATTTCCCGAAGACTTGCCAGAAGCGAAGCTCGGTTCGTTTTCTTCTGAAGGTTTTCCGCGACGCTGTCAGCATTTTCCTTCTTCAGAATGTCCGGATAATTCTGCTCAAATTGAATGAGCAGCGACCGCGTTTCTTTCTCATCCGCAGCCATCTGCGAATACAATTGTTCAAAACGACCATCCTGAAAGACGTTCTGAATAAAGGCCTGTGAAGCTTCTGGCAGTTGGTCCCAGCTTCCGTACAGGTCTGAAACCGCTTTTTCAATCTGTTCAATCCGGAGCGGCACTCCTTTCTTTTCATGCTCGGCGAGAATGCCGATCACATCTGATAGGTCGCTTTTATACTGTCTTCCTGAGCGAAGCTTCATCGCAACAAGGTATTCAGCTGAAATAGTCCGAACGGTCAGTATATTGGACCAGGTCTTATAATAGACCGAAAACTCGGCCAGTTTGGGTGAATACGAATCGGTTTGCCTGAAATCGGCATTGAGCCAGTCGTTCGGTAAGGCGTGCCTGTCGCCAACGAGACGGATCGCATCTTTCATGGCGGAAGAGGCGTGGATCAGCGCATCGATATCGGTCGTCATATTTCGAAAGCCGTAATTGATGAGAACCGAAGCCCCTCCGATCAGGATCAGCTCTGCCGGCATGCCCTTCCCGACCTGTTTTCTGTATTCTTTGGCAAGTTCCTTCAGGAAATCGTCGATGTTTTCCTTTGTAAATTCAAATCTTACGTCAGACGACATTTTTCACCTCGTTTTCAATGATGTTGAAGCGAGCAAATTCGGGAATAGCTGTTTCTGCGGCCCTTTTCATGGCGGTATCATTTTTCATCGCAGCGCAGATAGCTCGGACACTGGCAGGATATATCGGCTTTTCCAGTTTACACAGGCGCAGATCGTCATATTCATCACAGAGCGGAATATCGTTTTCCCGGCTTAAGTAGTCCAGCATGGCAAGGAGATACAGGCTTTCCGGGTACCATTTTCTGTCATAGTAATCCCGAATCTCCTGTCGCTCCAGAGTGTCTACGATAAAGGCGATGTCCCCCATGCTTTTTACGCGATGGCATACCGTACTTTTGAAATTCTCGAAACTGGGACGTTTGAGCATATAAGGCGCAATCAGATCTTCCATGGAAACATTCAGTGAACGGCACAGCCGATAAACTGTCTCGGCGCTGCATTTCTCCAAACGCGTTTTGCCGCTCACGATATCATTCAGCGTGGTGTACGGAACTTCGCTTGCCTTGGCAAGACGGTACATAGATATATGATTTTGCCGCATGGCATCCTGAATCGTCATGATGAGCACCTCCCTTCTGCGAAAATTATAACGGTATACCGACATACTGTCAAGGCGTTGTCTGCGTTTTTCTATTGCTTATGTCGCCCTGGGGTCTTAGGGCACGCCCTAAAGCCGTCTCCGTCCGGAGGCGGTCGGGAACTTACCGCACAAGTTCCCTGCTTGCTATCCTAACGGACAAAAAGTAGTTGTATAGCCAACATTCCTTATTGGCTTAAGCTCTCATCGATCCTTTGAACTCCTCAAAAAGTCTTTTCCGTGCCGTTTACAGATTTCGTTTATACAAGGGTGCGACGCTTTGTAAACGGTGGGCTGTAAACGGCCTTAAAAAAGTTTTTTATGTCAGGTTGAAAGGCATCTCTTTCAGCATATCGTCCGGGATAGGAATAAAGCCGTCCTTCGGATTCTTCCAGGCACGCTGCGTTCCATAGGCGGCAAAGCGGTGGGTAGATACCGGTTTCCAGTCTGGCAGCCGGTTCATCGTTTCATTGATCTCCCGGACGTCCCAGGTCTTCGGGCGGCCGGGTTCCCGGAAGGCTTCCTGCCAGATCATCAGGCTGCAGACATAGTCCGGAGCCTTGTCTTCCAGCCAACTGAGGAGGACTCCTTCTCTGGGATCTTCGGGCATGTATTCTTTCTGCAGCGTCTTTAAATGATCCCGCATTTCTTCCGGAAGGGTCAGCGGATGTGTTTCTTCGCTTCGGTATATCTCCATCATTTCTGCCCAGGCCTGCTCGAAGTAAGCCCGCGATGCGGCTTCGTCTGTTAGAAGATTTGCCTCTGCTTTCTCTGCGTTGATCCGGACAGGGATAAAGCGGCGGTTCCCGCTGCGGTCGAAGGGCAGGAACTGCAGGCTGTTGGTCGTGCCGACAAAAATGCACTGACGCGGAAAATCACGCGGAAAGCGGTCATAAGGAATTTTGTAGGTGTCCTTCTGCCGGCTTAAGAATGCCTTGGTGTCCTCGATGCTGCGGGCGTTGGCGGTGGCCAGCATCTCAGACATTTCGATGATCCAGTGCCCCTGGAGTTTCCGATAGATGTTTTCATCCTCCAGGCGTTTGAGATCGTCGGAAAACCACTCGTCCTTCAAAGCCAGGAAACGGAAAAACGTCGACTTTCCGGCCCCCTGGTCCCCGACCAGGCAGATCATGCAATCGAACTTGCAACCCGGCTCGTATAAGCGCTTTAGGGCGGCCTTCATCAGCAGAAGAGTGACCTGCTCCGTATACTCGTTTTCTTCCGCACCAAGAAAATGTGGCAGCAGAGTTCGGATCCGGGGCTGCCCGTCCCAGACTAGCGATTCCAGATATTCCAGGATCGGATTGTATTGATTTTCGTTGGCAATCACGTCAATAGCCTTCTGAACGGCTTTTTCAGAGTGCAGGTCGTAGTTGGTCTCCAGATAGCATTCGATCTCATGCAGATCGGTATCGGTCATCGTGGGAGAATCGGCCCGTTTCCAGGGCATTTCCCCGATCAGATCCGTCATACCGGAAAGACTGTTCCGCCGGATCCGGTCTTTCAGCATCGGATCCAGCATCAGGACTGATCGGCAGTTTGAAATGGTCTGGCGGGGGATGCCGTTTTCGCCTTTCAGTAGGAGTCCCCGGATCTCTTCGACAGAGAAGACGGCAGGATCATCCGCCCGGGCTTTCACATCTTCGTTCATGTTTCCTCCTTTCAGTCTTTCGGTGGTTTCTTTGCCGGTTCATTCCGGCGGTTCTGCAGGTGTTTTGGTTTCTCATCATTTTTACCTCCTTCTTTTTTTCCAAAACAAAAGAGAGGTCTTCCACGGATGTGTCAGGGGATTGGCTTCGCATCGTGCGAACGGCATCCGGGAAGAACCCCTCCATATATAAGGACACTAAGAAGACGTTTGTAAACCAAAAATCGAAATAATGTTTGTTTTTTTAAAAGCAAAAGAGAGCCCATGGGTTACATGGACTCCCTCAGTTGGCCGAGGATCTTCTTCAGTCTCTTGGAAATCGCCATTCGGGAAACACCGAAGCGGTCTGCGATTTCCTGCATAGTCAGCTCCTCCCAGTAATAAAGCTCGACCACTTCTTTATCTCTGCTTGAAAGCTTGTCTATGGCAGCATACAGCGCCTCATTCCGTAATTTCCCAGCAACTGCTTCAAAGGTCGGATCCCGGAATTCAGAAGCACGTCTTCCGGATGACACTTTTTCGGCTCTCTTACTTAAGTGCCTCCGGTCGCTTCTGCCCTGGGAGTCCTCCTTCCTGCGGTCAGCCTCAAGGAAAGTGGCCACTTCGTCCGAGACTTCGATGTCCTCGCCAAAGTAGTTAATGGACTTCAAACCTGTGCTCCTCTCTGCCGAGAGGTCACCGGAGCTGAAACAGCACCATTATTCTGTTACCCTCAGGGACTTCCTAAAAAACGATTTCCCAATGCGTTAGGAGCTGCCCTGAAGATCTGAGGCCACAGATGTGACCTCGTCAGCTGTTTTTTACCTGCCTCGCGGCAGGGAGAAGCGCTTCTCTGCCTCGGAGAATAGAACATGTGTTCGATATTGTCAAGTGGTTTTTTGCGGATTTTTCACAGAAACGCCCGAGGTGGTGGCTACAAACTTGATTGCTAAACTAACTTCCACAATGCAGAAGAAAATTCAGTAATGGCTGACTTTACTCTTGCAGAAAGATATACTGTACAGGCGACTGATCGC
>CADAOF010000022.1 GCA_902789555.1 uncultured Lachnospiraceae bacterium | reverse complement strand
CAATGATTTCCGCGGCAGCATCTGAAAACTTCAGGATTATCATACCTGTTTTCCTGCCTTGATCTTCATATACAAATACTTTTGTCGACGGATCGCATAGCAGGTCATCCATCTGTCCTTTATAGTCCTTGTATGTCGGATGATACATACAGGAAGCATAGATTGAAAACGCTTCTTCTGACAGTAGCCAATCCGCATCCTCGCATAACATAACCTTCATAAACATCCTCACAAATCCCGATTTGTCAGTTATCTCTTGGCTATGGTATCCTCAAGCTTCTGTATACGCTCTTCTAAATCTTTTATCTTCTTTTCATGCATTGTCAGCACTTCGTGATTTGCAAAAAAGAATATAGACAAAACAAGCGCTGCACCGATTTCCATCAATATAGGGTCGTTGCTTTCAAAGAGCTTCCATCCGCCCAAAAATACAATCAGGTAGATTGTCAAGAAGCACAGAATAAAAGTCACAAGCCACCGCCATAACATTATTGCTTTCTTTTGCATATATACTCCTCCAAATCCCGATTTGCCGAGATGATTTATCTCCTGACAACTCGTATCATACCATAAGCATAAGGCGCGTCCGCACTGCTTATTCCGGCAGCTCGATCCCTATATCCACATTGACTAAAGATCTAATCAGTTCGGAAGCCTTCCCGGCAAAGAATCCGGTTTTTAAGTAACCTACTGATACTGTCAGATCAGAAACTACTGCGAGCTCCGCTTCTCCGGTGTCTCCGTTCATGCCGCTGTTCATATCCACCGAGATCACGAATGAGCCGCGTTCTTCTCCGGCTGCAAAATGCAAAAGAGAAAAAATGCTCATGTATTACCAACATCCCTGCGGGTCCTCCGCATTCACGGGGATCGTGACTTCGCAGGTCGGGTCTTTCGGAAAGGCGTCCTGCGTTCCCCGCAGCTGCCAGTACTGTTTCCAGTATTCCCACCACTTCCTTGAGAGCGGCTCCACGTCATCTTCCGATATCCGGGCGTTCCTGCTCACGACTTCTATCCGGTCGCCGCCGGCAATGACGCCTGCGTTTCCGCACTTCGCAGCGATCAGGTGTTTTGCGTCTGTCAGGGTCTTCATGCCGTCAAACGCCGTGACCGGTGTTCGGTTTCCGTACGCGTCATACACTTCCTGCGCATATTCCGGATCGTCAAATGCCAGTGAATATCCGTCGCATTCAAAAGCCGGTATCTCATCATCATAAAAGCGCTCATACCAGGGCTTGTCTTCATTATCGTCCAGATCATCCAGAAATACGGCAAATACATTACCGAAGAACCGGACCGCGATCACGTCCGTCGTATGGATGTCCTTCTCGGGTTTCGATTCATCGTACAACTGAACGCCGCAGAATTCCAGCTGCAGCATGTCCTTTTCCAGGTGCCACCACTGCCAGGCGCCGGCGTCTGAAATGGCATCGGCCAATATGTCCAGAGCTTTTTTATTCATGATGCAGCTCCTTACCGGTGAATATACATCCTCGTCATTTCCGGCTCTCCGTCGCCCTGCACCATACAGAGAAATTCCCAGCCGTATCGTTCATAAAAACCGGTATGATCCGTAACCAGATAGACAGGCGTGATCCCCTTCGCTTTGAGATCGCTTACCGTCATGTCAAGCAGATGTCCTGCGATGCCTCTGCAGCGATACTCTTCATCCGTATACACCGCGCAAACGTTCGGGCTCAGATCTTTTCTGTCGTGAAAGTCGTTTTCGATCACGCCCATTCCGCCGACGATCCTGTTCCCGTCCAGGCACAGATACCATCCGTATTCCGTTTCACGATTCAGATAGCTTTCCATGCATTCCAGATAGGCTTCCTTCGGAACGCCCCATTTGCCGTGGAACCATTCCGCAGCCGTATCCTTAAGTGCCGGGTTTTCCCGGAGCGTCATATAAGTGAATTCTTCCATATCCGTTCCCTCTGATCCCGGTTCAGCAAGAAAGTCTCGTGCCGTTTGGGCATGGGCTTCGTTTTCCAGTCGCCGCGGCGGGCAACGGTCCTGCTGTTGTGTTCCGCATTTCCTCTTCGCTGTTAAAGACTTGTATATCATACCATAAGACGGGCCGCTTCGGTAAGAAAAAATTGAGAGCCGGAAAAATGCCGGACAGCCGTGAAAAACATATGTTATACTGATTTTTGAAAAATCCCCTTGCGTAAGGTATTGCTTGTTACGCTGCGTCATGTTGTAGGATACATGGCGAAAGGAGGCAAAAGCCATGTCAAAATATACGACGGGAGAACTTGCGAAGCAGTGCGGCGTTACGGTCCGGACGGTTCAGTACTATGACACCCGGGGCATTCTGATCCCGAGCGAGCTTTCCGAGGGCGGAAGACGGCTCTATTCGGAAGAAGATCTGAAGCGCATGAAGCTCATCTGCTTTCTGCGCGGGCTGGACATCCCGATCGATGCCATTTCTCAGATCCTGCAGGAAGAGCATCCCGAGAAACTGATCTCGCTGCTGATCGAACAGCAGGAGAGCGTTCTTTCGGAGGAGATCGCAGAGAAGCAGGAAAAGCTCACGAAGCTTCGGGAACTGAAAAACGAACTGAGAAGTCGGGAGGCATTCTCTCTCGAATCCGTCGGTGATATGGCCATTCTTATGGAAGGGAAGAAAAAACTGAAAAAAATGCGCTGGATGATGCTCCTGACCGGGCTTCCGGTCATGGCGCTGCAGTGGTTTTCCGTCATTTTCTGGATCGTCAGAGGCATCTGGTGGCCGTTCGTCGTCTGGATACTGGCGGCTGCTGTCTGGGGGACAGTGGTCAGCCGCTATTATTTCAGCCATGTGAAATATATCTGCCCGGAATGCCACGAGGTATTCAAGCCTACGCTGAAAGAGGCCTTCTGGGCGAGACATACCCCCGCGGCAAGGAAACTGACCTGCACGGCCTGCGGTCACAAAGGCTTCTGCGCGGAGGTCTGGGGAGGTGACGGAGAATGAAAGAATTTGAGAACATCGTTTTCGGAAAGGCAAGCATCCCCTCGCTTGCCCTTACGGTCATCCTCATGGTCGCGATCCCTGTTGCTCTCTTCGTTTACTGGCGCAGGAAGCATAAACCTGAGACAAAGCTCAGCTGGCTCATTGCCGGCGCCGCCGGATTCATCGTTTCTGCCCGCGTACTGGAACTCGGCGTGCACTATTTCTGCATCATCGCGGACAATCCCGTCTCCCGCTTCATTAACGGAAATACGGCTGCCTATGTCCTTTACGGAACGCTCATGGCAGGCGTTTTCGAGGAGTGCGGAAGGCACGTCATCATGAAGTACATCATGAAAAAGAACCGCAGCCGTGAGAATGCGGTCCTGTACGGGATCGGTCATGGCGGGATCGAGATCCTGGTGGTGCTCCTGCCCGCGATGATCCTGTCCCTTGCTGCCGCGCTCCTTTTCTCTTCGGGAGATACGGAAAGCGCGCTCAGGGCGCTGAACATCACGGAGGAGAATGCAGCTGCTGCGCTTCCGACCGTTCAGGCCGCTGCCTCGTTCGGCTTCGGCACGGCAACGCTGAACGTCCTTGAGCGGGTGTTTGCGATGTTCCTTCATATCGGACTATCTGTCATCGTATATTACGGTGTCGTAAGCGGAAAGAAGGCTTATCTTCCGCTGGCGATCGTCCTGCACATGCTGATGGATACGTTTCCGGCCATGTACCAGAGAGGCCTGCTGCCGCTCTGGGCGGTCGAGGTATGGATGGCTGTGTGGACTGTCGTCACCGGCGCCGTCGCCCTGAAACTGTACGAAAAAATGAAAACAGCGGACGGAAGCCCGTCCGCTGCTGCAGCGAAGAAATAATATTACGCAGTCTTAGTCTTCCCGCGGCTGATCAGCCGGATCAGCAGGAGAGACAGGACCATGAGCACGATGCTGATGAGGAGCGAGAATACCGCGCTCTTGATGAATCCGGCAATGACGTAGCTCACGAAGGACACACCGGCGACGGTGAGCGCGTAAGGAAGCTGGGTGTTGACGTGGGTGATGTGCTCGCACTGGGCACCTGCCGAAGCCATGATCGTGGTATCGGAGATCGGGCTGCAGTGATCGCCGCAGACGGCGCCGGCCATGCAGGCAGAGACGGCCATGATCATCATCGGGTTGGAGATGTCATTCGCGAACACGCCGGCCGCGATCGGGATCAGGATGCCGAAGGTCCCCCAGGAGGTGCCGGTCGCGAAGGCGATCGCCGTGGCGACCAGGAAAACGATCGCAGGAAGCAGGTTCATGATCGCTTCCTTATCGACAAAGCCCTTGACGAAGTTTTTTACGAACACGTCCGACCCGAGCGAGCTCGTCATGGACTTCAGGGTCCAGGCGAAGGTCAGGATCAGGATGGCGGGAACCATGGACTTGAAGCCTTCCGGCAGGGCGTTCATGCACTCCTTGAAGGAGAGTACGCGCGTCGCCAGGTAGAAGATCACGGTGACGATCAGTGCCGAGACCGAGCCGAACACCAGACCTACGGAGGCATCGGAGCCTGCGAACGCGTCGGCGAAGCTCTCGCCCTCGAAGAAACCGCCGGTGTAGATCATGCCGATGACGCAGAAGACGATCAGGACCACGATGGGCAGGACCAGGTGAATGACCTTGCCCTTACGGCTGACGGGAGGATGCGGCTGATCCTGCGCGCCGGTCATCGAAGACTCGGGAAGGGGATCGTCAGCCTTGCTCAGCTTGCCGCTCATCTCGGCCAGCTTCATGGGGCCGTAATCGAACCGGCCTGCCGCCAGCACCAGCATCATGACGATGGTCAGAATGGCGTAGAAATTGTAGGGGATGGCTTTGATGAACAGTTCCAGGCCGTTGACGCCTTCCACCGAGCCGGTAACGGCGGCTGCCCAGGAAGAGATCGGTGCGATGATGCAGATCGGCGCTGCGGTGGCATCGATCAGGTAGGCCAGTTTCTGCCTTGAGATGCCGTGCTTATCGGTCAGGGGCCGCATGACGGAGCCGACGGTCAGGCAGTTGAAATAGTCGTCGATGAAGATGAGGACGCCGAGCGCGATGGTGGCCAGCTGCGCGCCGAACTTGGTCTTGACGTGCTCAACGGACCAGCGTCCGAATGCGGCGGATCCTCCGGCGCGGTTCATCAGCATGACCATGGCGCCCAGGACGACCAGGAATACCAGGATGCCGACGTTCCAGCTGTCCGAGAGCTGCCCTACCATGCCGTCCACGAAGACGTGGTTCAGGACACCGGGAAGCGAAAAACCGCTGTAGAGCACGCCGCCTACCAGTATGCCGATGAAGAGCGAGGAATAGACTTCTTTGGTGATCAGGGCCAGCACGATGGCGATCAGTGCGGGAAACAGTGACCATGCAGTGTTCAGTACGTTCATGAAATACTCCTTTCAGATGCGTCCGGCCTCCGCGCCGTGCGAAGCGGTATTCGGCGCTGCCGGATAAAGAAAACCGGGTCATGATAGGTATCATGACCCGGACGTATTTCATGCCGCTGTCACGATAGCTCTCCGCGCATGAAGCGCGACAGTCCGCAGGGTATTTCCCTGCGTCCCAGGCACTGCCCACCGGCGGAAGACCGGATAAACAGCCCTTCGGCGGCATCCCCTTTCCCTTCGGAGCCTTCCCATACGCTCCGCAGGTACTCTTGTCAGCCGCGACCTCTATCACAACTTTGCCCTTATTATAGGGCTTTCTTTTGTTTTGTCAACAGTTATTTGTTTTTTTCATAAAAACCGGGCTGCTGCCTGGTTCAGCGCTGTTCCGGCTTCATGGGTTCCTGCATCCACATGACAGAAGGCTTTGCGCAGCTCATGAAGAGATCGATGTCGCTTTCGCTGAGGCCTCCGCGGGCGATCTTTTTCGTCCCTGTGCTGTTCAGAAACCTGAAGATGTTTGCATTTGCGTGTTTCTTAAAAATCTTGATGCTCATTGTTTTTTCTTTCCTTCCCTTCCATTCTTTTTTTCTCTTGCTGCTTCGCCGACGCGTTCCGAAGCAGGATGGTCATAATAGAACATATATGGAGAGGTTTCTACTTATTTTTCGTCCATATTTGCAAAAATTACAGATTTTTTGTTGTTTTCGGCACGGGGATATGCTATTCTTGCCGCAGCATTGCAGCAAAGGAAGGCCTACGATGAAGCAGACAGAAGCATTTGAAGATTTCATGATCACGCGGAAAACGCATACCGGACTCCGGGAGGAAGCGCAGCAGCGCTTTCACCGCTTTCACGAACTGTACTATGTCCTGGAGGGAAAGTGCTCCGTTCTGATCGGACAGCGCATCTGCAGCCTGCAGGCCGGCGACGTCGCCGTGATCCCTGTCCGCACGCTCCATAAGACCGACTATCTGTCCTCAGGCCCGAACACGAAATACGTCATCTCGCTGACTGAAGACATGGCAAGGTCCATCGATGCCTTTCTCGGGGAGGAACTGACGCCCGTCTGCCTTGATGCCGGCCAGGTGACGATCCCGCTGCAGCGCCGGGAACTGATCCAGCTGCTCCTTGCCCGCATGCTGTATGAATATGAAAACCGTCCGCCGCATGCGGCCAGCATCATCAAGGCCTGCCTGACGCAGTTCCTGACGTCGCTGTATCTCTACCGCACGCAGCAGGAGGAAAAGGCCGACATTCCGGAGGAGAGCACGGAACGCATTCACGGGATCACGGACTATCTGTACGAACACTATTCGGAGAATCTGTCGCTGCCGCAGCTGGCAGAACATTTCGCCCTGAGTCCTTCGTATCTTTCCCGCAGCTTCAAGAAAGCCGCTGGCCTGGGGCTCCGGGAATATCTGGTCAATCTGCGCATCCAGCAGGCCTGCGAGCTGCTCCTTTCCACCTCGCTCTCCGTGACGGAGATCGCCGACCGCTGCGGCTTTAACGACAGCAACTATTTCGGGGATGCCTTTAAAAAAGCCACCGGGCTCTCTCCTCGAGACTACCGGCGGCTCAGCTGATTTTTGCTGCCGCGCTGCGGCGGCTTTTTTTCGGGGAGATCCGCGTCATTTCGGGATCACGACTTCTTCACCCGTGTAAAGATACCTCAGATGAAACCCTGCCGAAAGATCGGCAAGGTCCGAGTATCCGATGCTGACGCCGTAGGCCTCGGAAACGTCCAGCGCCCTGTCACCGATGCCGTAAGTGTAGTGATAGTGAGGATGGGCGTCCTCGACGAGCCGGGGCTTCCTGTCCGTGACCCATTCGGCGTCCTGCATGAAGTAGGCTCTTTCCTCGATGCGCCTGATGGTGCTCCCCGCAGGCATTTCCTTCACGGTTTTTCTCTTGCCTTTTCCCTTGATCCTCTGATCGGTCCAGACGCCGTCCTCGATCGTTCCGACATACGTTTCCTTAACGGACTGATCCTTCATGATGACGAACCAGTACGTCCTGTCCTTTCCCCCGATGATCCAGTCGACTTCATCGCGGAAAGCCTGGTAGAATTCGAAGCCGTGTTCCTTTTCAACAAGTTCCAAAAAGCGGTAGTTCTCCATGTTCTTCTCCTTTAATGGCTGCGGTGATATGCTTTTCAGATCCTTTTTCAGCATGGCTTATCCTCCTGCAGCGGGTCTCCGGGGCGGTCTCAAAGCGCCCCCCTGGGGCAGTTTTTCACGCATTCCATGCAGAGGATGCAATCTGTGCCGTTCTCCCTCTTCCGGGAGTTGTCGGTTACGTCCACGTTCATCGGGCAGACACGCCGGCATTTTCCGCAGGAAACACATTTTTCCCTGTTGCATTTCACCCGCAGAAGGGCGAAATAACTCATCGGTTTCAGAAAAACCGTGATGGGGCAGATATATTTGCAGAACGCCCGGTTATCCTTAAAGGCAAAGGCGAGGACGATCCCGACCGCGTAGTACAGAACGTTGCCGATAACGAAGGCCCAGAACATGATCCGCTCGAGGTTTCCGACATGCGCAAGGAAGAGGGCGGCGACGAAGATCAGGGAGAGAGCAAAGGTGACGTACCGGATCCAGCCGATCTTTTTCCGCGGTCCGGCAGGGACCTTATACGGGAGGAAGTCCAGGACCATGGCCGTCCAGCAGGCATAGCCGCACCAGCCGCGGCCGAAGAGCAGCGGACCGAAGATCTTGGCTACCGCGTAGTGGATGGTCGCCGCTTCGAACACGCCGGTGAAAAGGTAGTACCAGAAGCCTTCGATCTGCATGTTTTCATTGCAGATGAGGCCGAGATATACGAGCATGTACAGCCCGACGAGCAGCTGGACGACGCGCCTTGCGTGTTTGTATTTCCGAATGTACAGAAAGATCCCGAACGCGATCGACAGCCCGATGTAACTGAAGTTGAAGAGGTAGAACAGGTTATCTTTCGTGAGCCAGAGGGTCACGGCAACGGTTTCGAAAATGATCAGTATGAGCAGCGGGTGGATGTATTTCCTGAGCTGTTTCATCTTAGTCTCCCTGACGGATCGGCGCATTTTTTGCCGGAGATCTTTCCGCCGGAACGATCTGCCGCTTGTATCCGGCGCCTGTGTTGTTTACAATTGTAGGGATCCTGACGATCCCTGTCAAGAAGAGGAGCAGGTCCCCATGGAATATTTCTGGTACGTCATCGCGGCTCTCGGCGCCGGCATCGGCATCCGTTTCCTGGTGAAACCGGATACCAGCCGGAAAGACCAGGCGGCAAAAGGCGAGAAACTGGATCTTAAGGGCGTTGCGGTCTCCCTTTTCTTCGGCCTTACGATCGGTTTTGGTACAGGCTTCGTGGGCACAGGCGGCGGCATGATGATGCTGGTGGTTTTCACGGCTTTCCTCGGGATGGAACTGAAGACCGCCGTCGGGACCAGCACCTTCATCATGACGTTCACAGCGCTCATCGCTTCCGTGAGCCATATCCTGATCCATCCGGCGATCGTCCTGGAAAAATGGGACGTGATGCTGATCTGCATCGTGACGGCGACGGCGGCAAGCCTCATCTCCGCGCGCTTTGCGAACCGCGTGAAAAACCGCACCGTAGGCCTCGTGACCGGCGCGGTCCTGACCGTTCTCGGCGGCGCCATGCTGATCCTGAACTACTGGAGTTTTCTGTCGCGCTTCCGTCTGTTTACGGACACGCTGCACTGCATGGGCGTGCTGATCAGCTTCGTCATTCCCTGCGTACTGGTCCTGCTGCCGATCCGCTTCCTGACGAAGATTCCTTCATACATTTTCCGAAAACTCCTGCATATCGTCGCATTTGCCTGCGTGTCGCTGACGATCCTGACCTCGCGGAACTGGCAGGCTTCGGCGCTCACCTGCGTTATCTTCGCGGGGCTGATCTACCCGCTTCTTGCTCTCGTTGAAAAGGAGACCTGGTACCCGAAGCTGTTCGTAGAGAAGACGAAGGGCGAGATCAGACGGAGCCTTCTCATGCTCTTCCTGATGGTCGCCGCGCTGATCGCGGTGTGCTGGGGCATTTTCGGCGAACCGGTCCTCTGCGCGGCTTCGATCCTCATGTGGGGAACGGGAGATGCCGCTGCGGCGCTCGTCGGCATTCCGTTCGGAAAACATAAGATAAAGACGAGATGGACCGACGGGAAGAAGTCCCGGGAAGGAACGGCCGCGATGTTCGCGGCAGCAGTTATCAGCGGCCTTTTGATGCTGCTCCTTGCGGACGGCGCAGGTTTTTCCCGGGCACTTCTCCTTGCCGTTCCCGGTGCGCTACTCGGCGCGCTGACCGAGCTTTTCTCGCCCAGCGAATACGATACGGTCACCGTGCCCTCGGTGATCGCGGCGCTCCTGCTCCTCATAAACGCGGCCGTACGCTGAAGCGGTCCTCTGACACTCAGACGTGCGAAAAGCCCCTCCCTCTGCCGGTTCGGCAGAAAGAGGGGCTTTTTCGTGCGGCGCTTCGGGGCGGAGGGGCTAGATCAGGTTAACCGCAAGGCCGCAGACAAATGAGAAAATCATTACGAACACGAGGTACAGGGCAAAGCGCTTCCAGCCCATGACGATCTTGAGCGCGCCGAGATTGGTGATCTTCGTGGCCGGCCCCGTGACCATGAACGCGGCGGCGGAGCCGAGGCTCATGCCGTCCGCAAGCCAGCTCTGGAGGAGCGGGATCGTTCCCCCGCCGCAGGCATATAGCGGGACACCTATCGTTGCCGCCATCAGAATGCCCCAGGCCTGATCGCCGCCGAACAGATTCACCATCACGTCCTGCGGGACATAGCGCTGAAAGAGAGCGGACAGAAGGATGCCGATGAGGAAATAAAGGCCGGTCGCCCTGACGTTTCTCGCGAAGTTCAGCAGGTAGCGGATGAACAGGTTCGGATGCGTATCGCGGTTCTTCCATTCTTCGAAACTGTCAAAACTGAAGAACTCTTTTTTCCGGCAGAAGGCGTGCACGAGAAGCCCCGCTGCACAGCCGCACAGGAAACAGGAAATGATACGCGCTAGCAGCGCTTTCGTCCCGAGCGCCGCGCTGTAAATGATGAGCTGCGGATTCAGGAGGACGGAAGCCATCATGAAGGCGGCGAGCCAGTCCTCCCGCATGCCCTGCTTCCGAAAAGACGCGGCAATGGGGACCGTGCCGTACATGCAGAGCGGCGAGGCGATCCCCAGAAGGCAGGCAGGGATGATGCCGAAAAGCCCGAGCTTCTTTCCCTGCATTCCCGCGAAAAGTGCGTGTATCCTGTCCTTCGCGAACACAGAGACGAGCGAGCCGATAGCCATGCCGAGGACCCAGTACCAGAAGATCTGCCGCAGCTGGAGATCAAAGTAGTACCGGATATACACGAACTCCCGGCGGATCACCGCGAACAGTTCAGTCATCGATCTTTACCAGCTCATACGCCCGGCTGCCGAGCCCGATCGCTTCCGCGTGCTCCAGCGTGTGGATGCCCTTCTTGTTTTCAATGCGTTTTACCAGCGCGGCATTTCCTTCCGCCTGATAAATGAGGTCCACGCAGGCCTGGTCGAGCGCCACCGGGTCGGTACTCGCGAGGATGCCGATGTCGTGGATGTCCGGTTCCGCCGGGCTGCCGTCGCAGTCGCAGTCCACGGAGAGGCGGTTCATCACGTTGATGTAGATGACGTGTTCCTTCCCGACGTGGTCCCGGAAGCCTTTGACCATCTCGGCAAGCGCCTCCAGCCAGGCAGTCTGGCTGCCATGCATGATGCTGCCGCTCGTCCGCGTTCCGGCGCTGTGGACGTAAACCTTGCCGCTCGCGGAAGAGATGCCGATGCCGACGTTCTTGATGGCGCCGCCAAAGCCGGCCATCGCGTGCCCCTTGAAGTGTGAGAGGATCACCCAGTCTTCGTAGTTTTCCGCGTGGCTCCCCACGATGATCCGATTCAGCCTCGTCCCGCCGCTCATAGGCCATTCGACTTCGCCTTCCTCGTCCATCAGGTCGAAGTCGGCGATCGCGGTAAAACCGTGGTCTTCGGCAACCTGCCTGTGCATGGCGGAACTGGAACGCGAGCCGCCGTAGGCCGTGTTGCATTCCACGATGGTGCCGTCCACGAGGCGGACCAGGCCGCCGATCAGTTCCGGCCGGAGATAGTTGCTCGCGGGCGGCTCGCCCGTCGAAATCTTGACCGCGACCTTCCCGCCCGGCTGCCAGCCGAGTTTTTCGTAGATCTTAACAAGACTTTCAGCGGAGATATCGGAGGTAAAGTAAACGACAGCGGTTTCGCGCGGCGCCGCGGGGGAACTGCTTTCAGCCTCCGGCACGGAGGGGGCGCTTCCCTTCGTGCTTTCCTGCGTTCCCGCGCCGCATGCCGCAAGCGGCAGGAGCAGCAGGAGAGCGGTTAAAGCTGACATGATGCGTTTCTTCAGAGGCATGTTGCTTCCTCCTTATTTCAGTTCGATGATGACGGTAACGTCTCCGCTTCCCAGTAATTCAGACATTTCCTGAGCAGTCTTGTCCGTGACATGGCCGAGCCGGGTGTACGCCCAGGCGTTCGAGCCGTAGAAGACGACGAGCTGATTCCCGGAATAGAGAACGATGTCCCCGGCCTCCGTGGTCGTCTGCACGTCCGCCCGGGGCAGGCTCTGCCCGATGCGGCCGACCTGCTCGAATCCGCCGTACATGGACATTTGGATGGTCAGGGAGCCGTCCTTGCACAGCGCCTTCAGGGCTTCCGCGGACTCATTTTCTTCCCACTTCACGTTTACGGCGGTCCCGCCGATCGTCATCTGCAGTGTCATTTCAGGCTCCTTGCTTTCGGTTTCAGTATCAGCTTCGGCTTCGGTTTCCTGCGCGGCTTCGGCCTCTGATGCGACGGCGGTCCCGCTTCCGGGTTCCGTTCCGGGTTCGGCCTCCGGCAGTGTCACGGCCGCGGTCTCCTGTTGTTCAGACGTCTGCTGCGTCTCTCCGGAGCCTTCCGGCGTCATTGCGCTCTGCCCTTTTCCGCTTTCCTTTCCGTCATCCGCGCCGCAGCCCGCAAGAAGCAGCGCCGCCGCGAGCGCGAAGGCGCGGACGGTTTTATTCCAGTGCTTTGCCGAATTCATAAGCTTTATCCTGTGCGTCTTTCTTTCCGGAGGCTTCTCCGGAGGCGCCAATCCCGCCGCAGAAAAGGGTGCCGGTGAGTTCGGCCTTCTCAAAGCAGTCGACCCATCCCTGCAGACCGCTCACGGCTTTCTCGGGAACATAGCTTTCATCTTCAGCCGCCGTCGTGAGCAGATAGACCTTGCGGAAGCGGTAATCGGAGGGATAGAGCGGGTTCAGGCGATCCAGAAGGGTCTTCATCTGTCCGCTCATTTCATAGTAATAGATCGGCGTGGCAAATACAAGGGTATCTGCGTTCTTTACCTTTTCGGCGATCCAGACGGCGTCGTCGTTCAGAACGCATTTCTGTGTTTTCTGGCAGGCAAGGCAGCCGATGCAGAAGCGGATGTCTTTCCCCTTCAGGCTGATGTGTTCGACTTCGTGCCCCGCGGCGCGGGCGCCGGCGATGAGGCGCTCCGCAAGCACGTCCGAGTTGCTCCCCGCCCGAAGGCTCGTGGAAATGACCAGTACTTTGCTCATGGTTCGTTCTCCTTATTTCAGGTATTCGCGGAAGAAGGCTTCCAGTTTGTCAAACGGGATGGCGTTCTTTCCGCCGCCGTCGTACAGGTCGGTATGCACGGCGCCCGGGATGATCATCAGTTCCTTGTTGTCCGCGTACCTGCTGTCTTTGATCATGTTCGCATAGGCATCGCGCGAAAAATAGCAGGAGTGCGCCTTTTCGCCGTGGATAAGCAGGACCGCGCTGCGGATCTCGTTCGAATACTGCAGGATGGGCTGGTTGATGAAGCTTTCGCAGCCGATCACGTTCCAGCCGCCGTTGGAATTGAGGGACCGTGCGTGATACCCGCGGCCGGTCTTGTAATAATCGTAGTAGTCTTTCACGAAGAAAGGCGCGTCATCCGGCAGGGGATCGACCACGCCGCCCCCGAGTTTGTATTCGCCGGCCTTAAGGTCCGCGAGCCGCTGCGCGCACATGGCCGCCTTTGCCTGATAGCGGGCCTCCTCGCTGTCGGCGGAATCGAAGTATCCCTTCGCGTTCACGCGGGTCATGTCGTACATCGTGGAAGCGACCGTGGCTTTGATGCGGGTATCGAGCGCTGCCGTATTGATCGCCATGCCGCCCCAGCCGCAGATGCCGATGATGCCGATGCGGTCCGGATCGGCCTTCTCATGCAGGGAAAGGAAATCCACCGCGGCCATGAAGTCCTCGGTATTGATGTCGGGGGAGGCCATGTACCGGACGTTCCCGCCGCTCTCGCCGGTAAAGGAGGGGTCGAAGGCAAGGGTGAGGAAGCCTCGCTCCGCCATGGTCTGTGCGTACAGCCCGGAGCACTGCTCCTTCACGGCGCCGAAGGGGCCGGAAACGGCGATCGCGGGAAGCTTTCCTTCCGCGTTCTTCGGTACGTACAGGTCTGCCGCGAGCGTGATGCCGTAGCGGTTCACGAAGGTCACCTTTTCATGATCCACCCTGTCGCTCTTCGGAAAGGTCTTATCCCACTCAGTCACGAGCTTAAGTTCTTCTTTTCTGATCATCGTCTTATCTCCTTTGTTCCTGCTTAATGTGCTGTTTTCGTTTTTGCCGTCTGCCGGATCAGGTAGTCCAGGCAGTCCACTTTCCGCTGGCTCTCGTGGAGTTCCTCCATCCGGCTGCAGCGGCAGATCCGGAAGTACCGGAGCAGGGCGTCGGTATCGCCTGCTTCGTGAAGCCGCCTGGCTTTCCGTATTTCCTCCTCCGTGCATCCGGCGTCCTTCATGCCCGCGAGGGCGCTTTCCAGGTCCATCCTGTTTCTCCTTGGCATGCTTTTTGTACTGCGCTTTCATCATAAGGGCTTTACGAATGACGCGCTAATAGTTATAATGCATATCGTAATATTCTGAAAAGGCATAACACGGAACCGAAACAAAAGGAGGACCGTTCGATGGAGATCCGCACGCTGCGCTATTTCCTGGCTGTTGCGAGAGAAGAGAACATGACCCGGGCGGCCAAGCTGCTTCACGTGACGCAGCCGACGCTTTCGAAAGCCCTGAAGTCGCTGGAAGATGAGCTGGGCAAAAAGCTCTTTACCCGCCGCAGCTTCAGCATCAGCCTGACGGAAGAGGGCGTGCTGCTGCGGGACCGTGCGGAGGACCTCGTGTCCATGGCGGATAAGATCGAGCAGGAGTTCCTTTCCTTCGACGACATCACCGGCGGGGACATCTACTTCGGGCTGGCGGAATCCTATCAGATCCGCTATCTCGCGCGGGAGATCCGGACCTTTAAGAAGACCTATCCGGACCTCCGCTACCACATCACGAGCGGGGATACCGAGCAGGTCACGGAGAAGCTGGACAAGGGCCTTCTGGACTTTGCCGTGATCTGCGAAACGCCGGACGAAAGGAAATATCAGTATCTGACTTTCCCGGAGGCTGACTGCTTCGGCGCGGCTGTCCCGGCGGATTCTCCGCTTGCAGAAAAGGAACAGATTACGGCGGAGGACCTCTGCGGTCTGCCGTTATTCTGTTCCGAGCAAAGCTGGGAGAATGATATCCGCCCCTGGGCGGGAGAGCATTTTGAAAGACTCCGGCTGGAAGGCTCCTTCCGCCTCGCCTATAACGGGTCGATGTTCGCGCGGGAAGGCCTTGGAATCCTGCTGACCCTGAACGATCTCATCGATACCTCGCCGGGCAGCGGGCTGGTCTTCCGGCCGCTTCATCCGCATCTGGAGATGAAGATGTACCTGATCTGGAATAAGTATCAGAGCTTCACGCCCATCGCGGAGAGGTTCCTGAAGCAGATCCGGGCGTCGTTCGTGCGCTGAACAGCAGCTCTTATGATCGGTTTTAAGGAGGAATAATACGATGCGGGACGTCATTCTGCGGCAGCTTTCCGAAGTCACGCCGGAAGAGCAGGCCATCCTCGACGGGAGAAAAACCATAGACCGCGAGATCTATATGGACGGGAGTACCGACGTGATCTCGGGGGAAAAACTGCTGGAAAAGGGCAAACTCATTGCCATCCGTCCGCACACGCGTTTCATCGCGTTTCCGGAGCACACGCACGACTACGTGGAGATGGTCTACATGTGCCGCGGTGAGACGGTGCACGTCGTCAACGGCAGCCGGATCGTCCTGCGCGAGGGCGAACTGCTCATGCTGGGGCAGCACGCCCGCCAGTCCATCGAACCTGCCGGAAAAGATGACATTGCCGTAAACTTCATCGTCCGTCCGGGCTTTTTCACCGGCACGCTGCCGTATCTCGGCGAAGAGGAGACGCCGCTCAGGCGCTTCGTGGTGAGCTGCCTGACCGGGGAGAATGAAGCCGGATACCTGCTGTTTCGGGTGGCGGACGTCCTGCCGATCCAGAACCTGATCGAGAACCTCCTCTTTACGATCCCCGGGGATACGCCGAACAGGCGGGGCATCCTGCAGGCGACGATGGGCCTGCTGTTCGCGAATCTTCTCAATCACACGGAGACGCTGACCTATTCGAGCGGCGAGCAGGAAACGGTCTTTTCCGTCCTCCGCTACGTGGAGGAGCATTACCAAGGAGGAAGCCTCGGCGAACTCGCCGCGCGGGAGCACTATGAACTCGCGGCGCTTTCCCGCCTGATCCGTGCCCGCACTGGGAAGACTTATACCGAACTCGTGCAGGAAAAGAGACTTTCGCAGGCGGCGTGGCTGCTGAAGAACACCGGACGCAGGGTGGATGAGATCGCCCGCGCGGTGGGATATGAGAACATCAGCTACTTCCACCGCCTATTCGCCGCGCGCTTTGGCTGCTCGCCGAAGCATTACCGAGACTGCAAATAAGGACACTTTTTCGGCAAACTTAAGACATTGGAACATGCCCCCTCATCCTGTATGCTCTAAGCAGGATAAGGGGGTATTGTCATGAATTATTACCTCGCGGTCGATATCGGTGCTTCGTCCGGGCGGCATATCGTCGGCTGGACGGAGAACGGCAAACGGAAAACACGGGAGGTCTACCGCTTCCCGAACGGCGTGGAGTCCGCAGACGGGCACCTCGTGTGGAACATGGACGCGCTCACGGCGCACGTCCGGCGCGGCATCGAAGAAGCAAAAGCGCAGTTTGGGAATATCCGAAGCCTCTCGGTCGATACCTGGGGCGTCGATTACGTTCTGCTGAAGGGCGAGGAGGAGATCCTTCCCTGCTTCGCCTACCGGGACGCCCGCACGCAGCGCGTGATCCCCGGAGTGCACGAAAAACTGCCGTTTGCGGAACTGTACCGCCGCACCGGCATCCAGTTCCAGCCCTTCAACACGGTCTATCAGCTGTGCGACGATCTTGCGCGCGGGCGGCTGGAGGAAGCAACGGACTTTCTGATGATCCCGGAGTATCTCCTCTGGAAACTCTGCGGCGTGAGAGCGCACGAATATACCAATGCCACGACCGGCGGCATGGTGAGCGCCGTGACCGGAGAATACGATCCGAAGATCATTGAAGCGCTCGGTCTGCCGCAGCACCTGTTCCACCCGCTGCAGCGTCCCGGCGCGGTGATCGGAGAATATGAAGGCATCAAGTGCGTCCTCTGCGCGACCCACGATACCGGCTCCGCGGTCGAGGGCATCCCGATGGAAGAGAATGCGCCGTACATTTCTTCGGGCACCTGGAGCCTGCTGGGCGTGAAGACGGAGCGGCCCCTTACGGATGAGGCGTCTGAACGCGCCAACTGGTCGAACGAGGGCGGCGTCGGCTATAACCGCTATCAGAAGAACATCATGGGGATGTGGCTCGTGAACCGCCTGCGGGATGAGCTCTGCCCCGAAAAACCCTGGAGCGAGATCACGGCTGAGGCTGAAGCGGACAGTTTTGACGGGACCGTCGACGCGAATGCCGAGACCTTCCTTGCGCCGCAGAGCATGAAGGCCGCCTTTGACGAAGCCCTACAGGAAAGGCCCCGGACGGCTGCCGGATATTTTCGCTGCGCTTACCGCTCGTTGGCCCTGTCCTACCGGCAGGCAGTCCGCGAACTGGAGCATAACAGCGGAAAGAAATACGACCGCATTTACATCGTCGGCGGCGGCGCGAAGAACGCCTTCCTGAACCGCCTGACAGAAGAAACTACGGAAAAGAAAGTCATCGCCCTGCCCATCGAGGCTACGGCGCTCGGAAACCTGAAGATCCAAACGGAGGAAGACAGATGAGTTACACGGAAGCGAAAGAAAAATACGCGGCGTACGGCGTGGACGCCGAAAAAGCCATTGAGACCCTGAAAAACGTCCCGGTCTCGCTGCATTGCTGGCAGGGAGACGACGTGCGCGGCTTCGATACCGATCCGAGCAAGCCCCTCACCGGCGGCATCCAGACCACCGGCAACTATCCCGGCAGAGCGAGGACGCCGGAAGAACTGATGGCCGACCTCGGCAAGGTGCTTTCCCTGATCCCCGGACGGCCGAAGATGAACCTGCACGCAAGCTACGCGATCTTCGAGGACGGCGAGTGGGCGGACCGCGACAAGCTGGAACCGAAGCATTTCGCAAAGTGGGTCAGCTTCTGTAAGGAAAGAGGCCTCGGCTGCGATTTCAACCCGACCTTCTTCTCGCATCCGATGTGCGATCCGCAGACCCTGTCTTCTGCGGATGAAAAGACCCGCCGCTTCTGGATCGAACACGGAAAAGCCAGCATCCGCATCTCCAATTATCTGGCGGAAGAACTGGGTGAACCCTGCGTCATGAACATCTGGACCGGCGACGGCTTCAAGGATATCCCCGCGGACCGCATGGGACCGCGCGTACGCTACCGCGAAAGCATCGACGAGATCCTTTCCGAACCCTACGATTTCACGAAGGTGAAGCCCTGCATCGAGTCGAAGGTCTTCGGCATCGGCGTCGAGGCGTATACGGTGGGGAGCGCCGAATTCGCGCTTTCCTACGCGGCGATGAACAAGGACAAGTGCATCCCGCTGATGGACAACGGCCACTACCATCCGACCGAGGTGGTCTCTGACAAGATCCCCGCCCTGCTCGCCTTCTTCCCGGAGATCGCGCTGCACGTCACGCGGCCGATCCGCTGGGATTCCGACCATGTGGTCCTGTTTGACGACGAGACGAAGGAGATCGCGCGCGAGATCGTGCGCTGCGGCGGCCTGGACGGACGGGTCAACATCGCACTCGACTATTTCGACGCGTCGATCAACCGCATTTCCGCCTGGGTGACCGGTTACCGCAACGTACAGAAAGCCCTCCTGTTCGCGCTGCTGCAGCCGAACGAAACGCTGAAAGCGCTGCAGGACGGCGGAAACTTCACCAAACTCATGGTGCTTCAGGAAGAACTGAAGACGCTGCCGTTCGGCGAGGTGTGGGACGAATACTGCCGCCGCTGCGGCAGGCCGCTCGACGGAGAGTGGTTCCCGGAGGTGGAACGCTACGAAAAAGAAGTGCTGGAGGCGAGGAAATGAAAGACATTCTGACTGCGCCGTTCATGGTGGAAATGATTCGTACGGCGACGAACATGTACGGCCACGGCTGGGACGAAAGGAACGGCGGCAACATCAGCCTGCTCCTGGACGAAGCCGAACTGAAGGAATACCTGGACATGCGCCCTGTCCGCGTGCTGGAGACCGGCTTTGCGGCGCCGGAACTTGCGGGAAAGTGCTTCCTCGTGACCGGTACGGGCAAGTATTTCAAGAACGTGCAGTACGCGCCGGACGTGAACCTCGGCATCGTCCGTCTGACCGACGGCGGCACGAAGGCGGAACTCCTCTGGGGCTTTTCCGACGGCGGAAAGTTTACCAGCGAATTCCCCGCCCACATGATGAGCCACATCGCGCGCCTTAAGGCCGACCCTGCGAACCGCGTCGTCATGCACTGCCATCCGGCGAACCTCCTCGCCATGACCTACGTGCACGACCTTGACGAGAAGGCCTTCACCCGCACGCTCTGGCAGATGTGCACCGAGTGCATCGTGGTCTTCCCGGACGGCGTGAACGTGCTGCCCTGGATGCTCTGCGGGACCAACGAGATCGGCGAGGCCACGGCGAAAAAGATGGAGACCACCCGCCTGGTGGTCTGGGCACAGCACGGCATCTACGGCGCCGGCAGGGACCTTGACGAGACTTTCGGCCTCATCGAGACCGCCGAAAAGGCCGCCGAGATCTACCTGAAGATCGCACACCTGCCGCTGAAGCAGACGATCACGGACGAACAGATGCACCTCCTGGAGCAGCGCTTCGGCGTGAAGGCGAGAGAAGGGTATCTCAGCTGAAAAACGGATCGGATCAAAAATGGTGCCTCCCGCAGGGGAGACACCTTTTTGATCGAGAAAAGAGTTTACTTTCTGATGAACCGTGCGTCGGCGCCGAGATCCTCGCCCGTAAAGCGTTCGGCGGTCATGTGCAGATCGTATTTCTCACGGAGCGCAGCCAGCTCACGCATCATCGGGCTTTCGTGGTGTGCGTCGATGGCGGCCTGATCCCGCCAGCTGTCGATCAGGAGGACCGTCTCGAGATCGTTCAGCGGCTGGAAATACTCATAACGGAGATTGCCTTCCTCAGCCCTTATGGCGTCGGCGATCCCGGACGCTTCCATTTCCTCGGCGAAACGCCGGGCGTTTCCGTTTTCTCCCCTGTAGTACAGATTTACGGTGATCATTGTTTGTTCAGTTCCCTTTCCGTTTTATTCAGCGTATCAAAGAAGCGGTGCGTCGCGACTGCCGGACCGAAGAGGAGGAGCCCTAAGGTGTTCCAGCCGAACATGTGCCGCCACGAGGTATACGGCCCCTTAACGCCGAGCGAAGCGGCCTTTGCCTTCAGCTCTTCCGCGATCCGGGACATCCAGATCAGGGGATAAATGAACAGTGTCGGGATGCCGAGAAGATAGGCCTTCCAGTAAGGCATCAGCTTGTGCCCCAGCACCTGCTCCAGTTCATCCTGCAGGCCGCCGAAGGGCATGTACAGCAGGAAAAAGAGCCCTGCCGTAAAGAAGTCGATAAAGCCGAGCCAGAAGCCTTTTCTGTTTGTGTGTCTGAATTTCATGTCCGCAGCATCACCGCCGAAGCCGAACCTCCGGGTGAAAAGAGGATATCCGGCTCCTTCTCCTTGTTTTTACCGCTTGATTATACCCGAAAAGACATCGGCAGACAATAGCGGCCATGCCGTTTTGTTTCGGCCATCGGCCGTCTGCGGGCGATTCTTCACTCCGGTACGGACCAAAATAATAAGAAACCCGACTTTCGAAATGGACGGTGATATGCTATGATACGAGTCGTAAAGACACGAAAGAATTCGGCGAACCGGAATCCGTGAGAGTAAAGTTTGAAACAATGCCCGGCACGGACGGGAACGGTAAAAACGAGTTCATCCGCAGGGAGAGCCCCGAACTGGTCTCAAAAGCGCAGGCGGCGGTTCCGGTCAGACTGAAAAAGAATACGGAGAAATACTGCGGAATGCTGACCGGCAGCGCGGATAAGCAGGTTTTGCAATAGGAACTTATGCGGAGGAGTAATGTTTAACGTCAATTATAAGGAACTCACACTGTCTTTCAACGAATTCCACGACGTTTCGGCCAAGGACATGCCGCAGTACGGAGAATACTGCCTGCTCGAACTGAAAACGGGAGCGTATACCGCAGGCGGCTGGCATTCGTCGGGGGAAGGGCATACCGCAGCAGGGTTCTTCCTGCGCGGGACCGCCGACACGGTAGATTCTGAAGAAGTGGCAAGGTGGCACTCTCTCGATCGCTATGACCTTTCGGACATCCTTAAAGATGAAGAGATCAACTGGATCAATCTCGGACCCGAAGAAGAAGGCGGCCGCAATGTTCAGTTTGACGGTTTTAAGTCGCTTGCGG
>CADAOF010000021.1 GCA_902789555.1 uncultured Lachnospiraceae bacterium | reverse complement strand
TCCCTGTACAGCTCAACGCATTTCCGCTTGTACTCATAACTGTAACGCATAAGAATATACCCTCCTTACTGGTTGTCCAGTAAAGAGGGTACATATCTCATGGCCTGCTTTTTGATTGCCGCCGGTGTCAGCCCGCTCCGCCCGGCAGCAGTCCTCCCCATCCCCGGCAGGCGCCCGCCCGGGTCGGCACGGATGCGGCGGCTTCACGGAGGCTCTCGGCAGCTTCGTAAACCGCGAAAATGCCGGATGCATTTTCGCTGAACCTCAGTAAAAACCGCGCAGGGGAATGCGCGGTTTTTATTCGGAGCCTGCGTTTTCCGCCGCATGTGCCGTCAGCCGGGCGTTCTTATGCCGTGTCTGTGAAGGCAGCTGCCGGGCGGAGCGGTGCTTAGCTTCCTGTGGATTCGTATCTTCGTTCGCAGAAGGTCCAGATCCGCACTGCGAGGGCAAAAAAGACAGCGGCGCAAAGGATGATCGCAAGGCAAAGCAGCCACGGGTCATGGGTGCCGTGAAGCAGCGTGTCGACCGGCAGCGAAATGAACAGCCCGAACGGCAGCACGAAGATCAGCAGTATCCGGATCACGGCCGGATAGATGGCCAGCGGATATTTCGCGTAATTCGAGAAGTTGTAGATGATCTGCAGCAGCGGGCCGCTCCGCTTGAAGATGAAGGCCAGCGCCGACAGCGCCACCTTGAACGACGTGATGATCACGGCGCCGAAGAACGCGCCGACAGTCAGTACCGCAATGCTCCCGAAACTGACCGTGACCGTAAGATTCGAGGCACATACGATGATCAGCGCGACGCCGAGGATCATCTCACCGAAGCCTTCCGGCTGGAAAGTCTCGGCAAACACCTGGAACATCACCGGCACCGGGCGCAGAAAATGCATGTCCATGTCTCCGTTCTGGACCCGGCGGTAGGCTACGAGCCAGAATTCGTCGCTGAACAAGTGGTCCAGCGAAATCGGCAGCATTGAGAAGCCGTAGAAGAAACCGACTTCCGCTAACGAATAGCCTGCCAGGGCCGGAATGGACTGCAGAATGAAATAGATCGCGGCCAGCGAGCAGAGATTGGAGAAGAAGAACGAGAACAGCGCGACGATCGTGTCCTTCTTGTATTCGAGCCTGGAGATCATGCTGCGCCTGATGCAGGTGAAATAGAGATGAACGTACCGCATGTCAGCCTCCCTGCACCGTGACCTTGCGGATGGCGTGCAAAAACAGGAACTTCGCAAAAAGCTCCAGCATCACGATCCAGGCTGCCGTCAACGCTGTGGCGCGCAGCGACTCGGCAAGGTCATATTTCATCATCAGGATCAGGATCGGATTCTGGCTCATACCGGCAAAAGGCATGATGCTCACGGCCTCCCGCAGCCCCGCCGGGAAGAAAGCAAGAGGCAGGAGCGTCCCGGAAAGGAAGGCGATCAGCGTCTCCTTAAGCGAATTCAGCCCCCAGCCGGAGGAGGTGTAAAAGCACAGCACGCCGAAGATGTAAGCGATCGTATCGTTCAGCAGCGACGCGCACAGTCCGGACAGAAGGAACAGTGCCAGATGGGCAAAAAACGCTGGGAAGGTCAGGTCCGGCAGAAAGCCGAGGCTCCCGAGCACGGCCAATGCCGCCGTGTAGAGCGGCACGCCGAACATCAGCGTCATCATGAGCAGGCTCCCCAGACTGGTCGCTGCGAATTTTCCGCGGTAACTGATGGGCTTGATCAGATAATTCCCGATCGTGCCCTTCTTGATATCGGTATTGATGTTCCACAGCGTATCGTTGTTGAAGGTCACGAAACCGAAGACCGTCGTCAGCACGACATAGGAGATCATCTCGCGGTAGGTAAAGCCGTGGATCACGGCATCGATGCCGCCTTCGCTTGAACGGTAGACCGCGAGCCACAGAAAGACCAGACAGGCCACCTGACAGACCGTGATGACCGCCCAGACCAGAATGTTGAAGCGGTAAGCCATCGTGTCCATGGCACCGGCACGGAGGAAGGGCTTATACTTTTTCAGCATGCTCCGCCTCCTGCTGTTCCAGGATCGTCTTGACCACGTCGCCGATGGAGATCTCGGCGATCTTCATGTCCATGGCCCGGAGATCGCGGAACGCGTACTGCACCACCTGCTCGAGCGGGATCCTGTCCGCATCGAAGCGCAGTACAAGACGACCGTCCTCCTCAGAGACGGCCACCTCCGGCGAGAGCACCGGCGCAGTCCCGGCATGCACTTCGGCCGGGACGGTCAGCGTCAGGGTCTTGATGTTGCCGAAGCCTTTTTTGAGATCGGTCAGCGGACCGTCGTAAATGATTTTTCCTTTCTCGAGCAGGATGATTCGCGAGCAGAGGTCCTCGATGTCCGTCATGTCGTGCGTCGTCAGCACGACGGTCGTGCCGTAAGTCCTGTTCAGTGCGTGGATCGCGAGTCTGATCTTCTCCTTGACCAGCACGTCCATGCCGATGGTCGGTTCGTCCAGAAAGAGGATACGCGGGTTGTGGATCATGGACGCTGCGAGGTCCGCGCGCATGCGTTCGCCCAGCGAGAGCGTCCGCACCGGCTGTGAAAGAAAGCGGGTGATATCCAGCACCTCTCCGAGGAATGCCATGCGCTCCCGATAGTCGGCGTCGGGGATCTGATAGATCTCCTTCAGTACCTTGAAGGATTCGATCAGCGGAATGTCCCACCACAGCTGCGTCTTCTGCCCGAAGACGACGCCGATGTGCTGCGCGACCTGCTGCCTCTTCCGGAAGGGCTCCGTCCCGTCGATGAGGATGCTGCCAGACGTCGGCGTGAGTATGCCGCACATCATCTTGATGGTCGTCGATTTTCCGGCGCCGTTCGGGCCGATGTACCCCACGATCTCCCCGTCGGGAACGGTAAAACTGATCCCGTCTACCGCCCGGACCTCCTCATATTTCCGTGAAAACAGCGTTTTCACCATTCCGGACAGACCGTTCCCTCGGATCGGCTTCCGGAATACCTTGGTTAAGTCTTTAACTTCGATCATTGTACTGTTGTTAGATTTTGAAAGGGATATGTCGTCTGTTTCCGAAGCTCACTGATCCGGCTTCTTCAGGAATTTGAGCCGCGCGGCGGTGTATTCCTCGATATGGTCCCAGAGGGTCTTCAGCTGCTTCTTGTGCGTGCAGAGTTTCTCCGTACAGTTGCAGCATTTCAGATAATCGTTCGTCCGTTCCGAGAAGCGTTCGGGATGCTTGTAAAAGGCGATCTCCCAGCGCACCATCAGCAGCACGGACAGAACGAGGAGACTCCAGGTATAGGTCTTCGGGATGAAGAACAGCGGCGTGAACATCATTGCGTAGTCCCAGTTGTAGATACGGCAGACGGTGCAGCACTTGTTTTTCATGAACCAGGTCTGGAAGGGGCAGAAGAACAGGATGCAGATCATGTCGCAGACGGAATAGGCACTGCAGAGCAAGATCATGATCCCGTCATCCAGGATGCCCCACATGTGGAAGGCCCCGAACAGAGCGTTGAAGCCGATCCAAACCAGCGCGACGAGCAGCACCGCGTTGTTGTCCTGAATGACGATGTCCGACTCCCCGGATTTGATGTAATTCCGCCCGAACTGCTTCTGGCAGCCGGGGCTCTCGAAGCGCGACGGGAAGAAGCGCAGGATCATCTCCACGACGAAAACGAGCCAGGCGCCGATGAGCAGCCCCGGGCGTTTTTCCAGGAGGACCGTGATCGCTTCTCCGTCCTTCGTATGATAGAGAATGTAAGCGACTGCGAGCAGGACGAAAATGACCGAACGATAAACAAGCCGCACATAGTGCAGCGTACTTACCACGGTCAGTTTGCGTTTCCCCGCCATGTCAGTGTTCCTTCTCCGTGTTCCCGGGTGCTCAGCCCAGGCGTGCCTCCCGGAGCGGGCGGTCCCAGAAGACCTTGCCGTCAAGCTCCGCAGCGATCTCATCGCAGACGCTCTCCCGCTCTTCCATAAGCTCCGCGTCGCGCTTCTTTGAGCGCCGTCCCTTGCCTTCGTAAACGACGCGGCTCACCACGGCGTCGTAGCTGACCGCGTAGTCTTCTTCATCGTCATGGGGGAAGAAGCTGATCATCCACTCGTAAGAGATCATTCCCGCGTCGCTGGTCGCGGTCAGGACCACCTTCGCTGCGTGGCGCGGCCTGTCATTCGCGATGCATTCCGCTTCATAATAGCATTCAAAAACGTCGATGACTTTCATCTTACCGTTCCCCGTTCTCTTCAGGATAAAAACAGTATAACACAGATCGCACGGTGCAGAAAATGGTTTTTTCTCCGTTCTGTACATTTTATCCCTCTTTACAATCGCTTCCGAAACGGATATGATAAAAGAACAATGGGTGACAGGATCCGGAAAACGATCCGGCCCGGCCCGCCGAAAAAGGAGAATATCATGGAAGTCAAGTTCTATCGCTGCGCCACCTGCGGCCAGATCATTGAAATGATCAAGAAGAAACCCTGCCCTGTCATGTGCTGCGGCAAGCCCATGGAAGAGATCGTCCCCGGCACCACGGATGCTTCCGTCGAGAAGCACGTCCCGGTATGGGAAGAAAAGGACGGCCTCGTGACCGTTACCGTCGGTTCCGTGGAGCATCCCATGCTGGACGTCCACTACATCGAATGGATCGTCCTGCAGACGAAGAACGGCGTGCAGCGCGCGGAGCTTAAGCCCGGCGACGCCCCGAAGGCCGTCTTCGCCCTCGTTCCCGGCGATGAAGTCGAAGCCGCCTACGCCTACTGCAACCTGCACAGCCTGTGGAAAGGCTGAACGGCGATCTCAGTGAAAACGGCCTCTCCCGAGGCCGTTTTTTTGCTCCGTAAAGGTCCGGACAATTACCTATTGACTTAATAGGTTTTAAATGGTATGATCCTCCTATCCGGCGAGGCCGGAGCTTTTTTGCAGGAAAGGAATTACGTCATGGCAAAGATCTACACTTCCGCCGATCAGCTGATCGGCCGCACGCCGCTTCTGGAACTCACCCATATCGAACATAACGAAAAGCTGGGCGCGAAAGTCCTGGCCAAGCTTGAATATTTCAATCCCGCAGGATCTGTCAAGGACCGCATCGCGAAATCGATGATCGACGACGCCGAGGCAAAAGGCCTTCTGAAGGACGGCTCCGTCATCATCGAACCCACCTCCGGCAATACCGGCATCGGGCTTGCCTCCGTGGCGGCAGCCAGAGGCTACCGCATCATCATCGTGATGCCGGACAGCATGAGCGTGGAGCGCCGCCAGCTGATGAAGGCATACGGCGCCGAACTGGTGCTTTCCGAAGGCGCGAAGGGCATGAAGGGGGCGATCGCGAAGGCCGAAGAACTGGCTGCGGAGATCCCGGACAGCTTTATTCCGGGGCAGTTCACGAACCCGGCCAACCCGAAGGCGCATTTCGAAACCACCGGTCCCGAGATCTGGGAAGACACCGACGGCAGGGTCGACATCTTCATCGCGGGCGTGGGCACCGGCGGTACCCTGACCGGCGTCGGCGAATTCCTGAAGGCGAAGAACCCGGAGATCCGCGTGATCGCGGTCGAGCCTGCCTCCTCTCCCGTCCTGTCGAAAGGCACTGCCGGCCCGCACAAGATCCAGGGCATCGGCGCGGGCTTCGTCCCGGACGTCCTGAACACCGGCATCTATGACGAGATCATCGCGGTCGAAAACGAAGACGCCTTTGCCGCCGGAAAAGCGGTCGGCAGGCAGGAAGGGATCCTCGTGGGCATCTCCTCCGGCGCGGCGCTCTGGGCAGCCGAGCAGGTCGCGAAACGCCCGGAAAACGCAGGAAAGACGGTCGTCGTCCTCCTGCCGGACACCGGCGACAGGTATCTCTCGACGCCGCTCTTTTCCGACTGACAAAGACGTGAAAGCATGCTATACTGTCAGTTGACGCAAACGCCTGCGAATCGATCCATGAAACGGAGCATCCGATGAAAATACTGGCAGCAATGAGCGGCGGCGTGGATTCCAGCGTCGCCGCTCTGCTTTTGAAGAACGAAGGTCATGAGCTGATCGGCGCGACCATGAAGCTGTATGACAACGAGACCGCAGGGCTTCAGACGAAGACCTGCTGCTCGCTTGACGATACCGATGACGCGCGCCGGGTCGCGATGCGGCTGGGCTTTCCCTATTACGTCTTCAATTATGAAGATGATTTCAGGTGCGAAGTCATCGACCGCTTCGTCCGCGCCTATGAGGAAGGGCGCACGCCGAATCCCTGCATCGACTGCAACCGCTTCATGAAGTTCGGAAAACTGTACGAGCGGGCACGGATCCTCGGCTGCGAAGCCGTCGCGACCGGCCACTATGCGAGAGTCGTCTTTGAGGACGGCCGTTTTCTTCTGAAAAAGGGCCTTGACCGCTCAAAGGACCAGAGCTACGTGCTCGCCTGCCTTTCGCAGGAGCAGCTTGCGCATACGCGCTTTCCGCTCGGCGAACTGACGAAGGATGAAGTGCGGCGCCTCGCGGAGGAAAACGGCTTCTACAATGCGCACAAGCCCGACAGCCAGGATATCTGCTTCGTGCCGGACGGCGACTACGCAGGCTTCATCGAACGGACGACCGGCAGAGACTGCCCGCCCGGCGACTTCGTGCTCGAGGACGGTACCGTCGTCGGCAGGCACAAAGGCATCACGCACTATACCATCGGGCAGCGGCGCGGCCTCGGTATTGCCTGGAGCCACTCGCTCTTCGTCAAAAAAATAGACCCGGCGTCAAACCGGGTCATCCTGAGCGATGACGAAAGCCTCTATTCCCGCGAGACGGAAGTCTCCGGCCTCAACTGGATCCGCTGGGACGAACCGCCGAAGGAATTCCGCTGCAGCGCCCGCATCCGCTACCGTCACACCGAGCAGCCGGCAGCGGTCACGGTCCGGGAGGACGGCAGCGTACACGTCCTCTTCGACGAACCGCAGCGCGCGGCAACGCCCGGCCAGACCGCCGTTTTCTACGACGGCGACACGGTCCTCGGCAGCGGCACGATCGTAAAATGATCCATTCCGATATGACAATGCAAAAACGCGGCGGAGTGCCTGAGCGCCCTGCCGCGTTTTTAATGATGCCCGGTCCGCCGTCTCTGCCGGCCGTCCGGCTGCCTATCCCTTTATCGCTTCCGCCAGCAGCGGGGCGATGTCGGCAAATTCCCCGGGTGTGATCTTGGCCTTTTTTCTGTCGTAGGTGAGAAGCCCGTTCGTCTCCTCTTCCACGTCCGAGACCTGCGTATAGACTGCGCCGCAGAGCCCCTGCGGGATGAGCGGCAGGATCTGCTCCAGGTAGAGCGTGCGCAGGTCCTTTACGAAAGCTTCCCGTGTCTTGCAGATCTTATAGCCGTAGACCTTGTCCGGAACCGCGCTGTGCTCCGGGATCTGATAAACGTAACCGCCGAATTCGGAAAGGAGGAAGGGTCTTTCACATTCCACCGGCTTCACCTTCTTAAAGTAGACGTGACGGCTCGTGACGTCGCTTTCCTTCTGTTCAAACCAGCCGGACGCCGCATCGACGAAGCGGTCCGGATCGAGTTTCTTCAGCCGCTCATACACGCCGTCGGCATCGAACTGGCCCCAGCCCTCGTTGAACGCCGTCCAGAGCGCGATCGAGGGGTGGCTTTTCAGATGCTGCACCGTCTCCTCCGCCGCGTTCAGGAAATTCTCCCTGGCTGCCGCGCTTACGCGGGAACGCTTATCCTTAAGGTTCAGGCCGAGCGTAGGGAGCGCCGTATCGCGCAGGAAACTGTACTCCCCGCAGTTGACCATATCCTGGAAAACGATCATGCCCAGACGGTCGCAGTCGTAATAGAACTGCTCCGGCTCGATCTTGATGTGCTTCCGGAGGGTATTGAAGCCGAGCGCCTTCATTCGCCGGATGTCCCATTCGTACAGGCGGGGCGAGGCCGGTGTATAAAGCCCGTCGGAAAAATACCCCTGGTCCAGCAGGCCGTTGAAGAAATACGGCTCGCCGTTCAGACAGAGCCGCGGGATGCCGCTCACCGTCTTCACCGAAAACTTCCGCAGGGCAAAGTAGGACGAGACCTCGTCCTCTCCCGCCTTCAGCGTGAAGCGGTAAAGGAACGGATCCTCCGGACTCCAGAGATGCGGGTAGGGCGGCACGATCCTTGCTTCGCCGTTCTTCAGGACGGCGGTCAGGGGCGGACCGTTCCCCTCTGCCCTCTCCACTTCGATCAGGCCGTCGCTGACACCTTCCGCGCGGATCAGGGCGCTGCATTCATCCGTGCGGATCTCAAGTTTCCGGACGTACTCCTGCGGCACACTTTCCAGCCAGACCGTCTGCCAGATGCCCGAGACCGGCGTATACCACATGCCGCCGCGGTCTCTTTTCTGCTTGCCCCAGGGAAGGGCATGGTCCAGGTCGTCGCGTACCTTCACGAAGAGTTCATTCTCCGCATCCGGACGCACGAGGTCCGTGATGTCGAAGGAAAATGGAAGATACCCGCCCCTGTGCGCGCCGGCCTTTTTTCCGTTCACGAAAACCTCGCAGATCTGGTCCACGGCGCCGAAATGAAGGAGCAGGCGCTTTCCTTCCGCCGGCAGTTCCGGGCGGAACGCCTTCCGGTAGTACAGCAGCGTCCCCTCGGGGAAGGTCCGTCCGATCCGCGACAGCAGGCTCTCCGGACAGAACGGCACGAGGATTTGTTCATTCAGCCTCTCCGGATCCGTCCCGAAGTCCCACAGACCGTTCAGGTTCTGCCAGCCTTCGCGGACCATCTGCGGGCGCGGATAGGCATCCCATTTCCGGCCGCCTGTCTTTTCTCCTGCAGCAGTATATAAAGGTTTCATCGTCAGTTCCTTTCTCAGTCGGTCCCGCAGAGGAGCGCTCTGCCGGGTCTGGCGTCCGTGATCCGTCCGCGGTCCACGATCAGTTCGCCGCGTACGAAGACGTATTCGATCCCCTCCGGTTTCTGCATGGGCTCGGTAAAGGTCGAACGGTCCTTCACCCGCAGCGGATCAAAGACCGTAACGTCCGCGATCTTCCCTTCCTCCAGCGTACCGAGCGTCTTCAGCCCCATCATCCGTGCCGGCAGGCCGGTCATCTTCCAGATGACGGTCTCGAGCGGGAGAAGATTCTCGTCGCGTGCCCATGCCAGGGCGTGCGGGAAGGTGGAAAAGCAGCGCGGATGGAGCTTGTCCTTCGTGATCGCCGGGTCGTAGGAAAGATTGTAGCCGTCGCTGATGACCGCGATATCCGGCCGCGAAAAGACCTCTCGGACGACCTTTTCGTCCTGCGCGAAGGTGATGATGAAGACCTCCGGACCGCAGAGCGTGAGGATCTGCATGATCGCGTGCAGCGGGTCGGTCCCGAGTTCCTCCGCGATCTCGCCGATGAATTTGCCTTCCCAGTCAGGCCGGACGCCCCTCGTCGAGCAGACCATGACGCCGTTCGCGCCGCCGCGCGTTTCGAACTTGACCGAGGTCTCCCGAAGCAGCCTCTCATCCGGCCGGCGGACCGTCTCCAGCATGGCCTCGATCCCGCCGTCGTGCGCGTAATGCGGCAGCAGGGCGGAAAGCGCGAGCGCCGAAGCAGTGTAGGGATACTGGTCGCAGGAAACGCGCAGGCCCCGCGCGTTCGCTTCGTCGATCAGGCGCATCTCCTCCGGAAACAGCTTCCAGTTCGGTTTCTGCATGACCTTTAGGTGTGAGATCTGCACGTGCACGCCGGTCTTCTCAGCGATGCCGATCATCTCCCGGACGCTGTCCAGGACGCCCGCGCCTTCGTCGCGCATGTGCACCGTGAGCAGGCGGTCATGCCGTGCAAGCACGCGGGCAAGTTTCTCCAGTTCCTCCGGCGGCGCGAAGCAGCTGGGCGGATAAGCGAGCCCGAGGGACATCCCGAACGCGCCGTCCAGGAGTTCCTGCTCCAGGATCTCCTCCATCCGGCGCATCTCCTCCGGCGCCGCCGGGCGGTCTTCAAAGCCCATCACGGCGCCGCGCAGGGTCCCGTGCCCGACCAGCATGCCGTAGTTCGTGGACATCGGATGCGCCTCCAGATGCCGCGCGTAGGCCGCGGTCGAATAGGTCGTGATCTTCGTCCCGAGCATGGGGATCTCCAGTTCGGACGCACAGTAATTCTCGATCTCCTCCCGCCTTTCGTCATTGCAGGGCAGGATGGAAATGCCGCAGTTGCCGCAGAGTTCGCTTGTCGCGCCCTGGTAAAGCTTGCTTTCGGGCAGGTAGGGAACGAGCGGGCAGATGTCCGAGTGCGAATGGATATCGATGAAGCCGGGGCAGACGGTGAGACCGCTCACGTCGAGGATCTCTTCCGCCTCCGCGTCCGCTTCCGAGAAAAACACCCGGCCGTCCTTCATCGCAAGGTCTGCGCGCCTTCCCGGCGCGCCGGTCCCGTCCACGACCGTGCCGCCCCTGAGGATCCGGTCATATTTCATGGCATGACTCCTTATCACGAAGCTGTTGGTATGATGATTTTAACGCCGAAGCGGCGCCGCTGTCAATCTTGACAGAAGCACCGCTTTCCTGTAAAATAATCTCGAACAGACATTCGAAACCGCACGGTCTCCGGAACGGAGCCGTTTCCCGCGCGCAGCAAAGGAGCCGCATATGGAAGAATACTTAAAAGGACTGAATCTGCCGCAGTTTGAGGCGGTCACGACCACGGAAGGGTACGTCCGCGTGGTCGCCGGAGCCGGTTCCGGCAAGACCAGGGCCCTCGCCTCCCGCTTCGCCTACCTCGTCCGCGAGATGGGCATCCTGCCGTCCAACATCCTCTGCGTCACCTTTACGAACAAGGCCGCCGGGGAGATGAAGCGCCGCATCCACAACCTGACCGGCGACAACGACACCGGCTACGTGAACACCTTCCACGGCTTCTGCGTAAGCATCCTGCAGGAGGATTCCTTCGCGGTGCAGTACCCGCGCAGTTTCCTCGTGCTGGACAATTCCGACATCGACGACATGCTCCGCATCATCTACGAGGAGCGCGGCCTTACCATGAAGGACATGACCTTCCGCGACGCACGGGACATGTTTGAGATCCGCAAATGCCTCACCGAACCCGGCTATTATCTGGATATGATCAATCTGTCCCTCGACGAACTGAAGTTGAAATATGAGAACGCGACCGAAGTCCGGGACATCCTCTTCTACGGCTATCTCTACCAGGAACGCAAGTGCTTCGGCCTCGACTACAACGACCTCATCATTTTCTCTCTGTACATCTTCGAGACCCATCCGGACATCGCAAAGAAATGGCAGGAACGCCTCGAATACATCATGATCGACGAGTTTCAGGACATCGATCCGCTGCAGATCCGCCTGATGGAGGTCCTGCAGGGCTACCACAAGAATCTCTTCGTCGTGGGCGATTCCGACCAGACCATCTACACCTGGCGCGGTGCAAACGTAAAGTTCCTGATGGATTTTGACAAACAGTTCCCGGGCACGAAGACCATTTTCATGAACGACAACTACCGTTCCACGCCCGAGATCCTGCAGACCGTGAACTCCCTGATCGAAAAAAACAACAACCGCCTGCGCAAGGACCTGATCGCGCATCAGGAAAACGGTCCGATGGTCCGCGCGAACCTCTGCGAAAACAGCGAGGAAGAAGCGAAATGGGTCGCCGACCGCATCGCGGAGTTAAAGAAAAAACGCGGCGTGAAATATAAGGACATGACCGTCCTTTACCGCTCGCATTACTTAAGCCGAAGCATCGAATCCGAGCTGACGGCCCGGAAGATCCCCTACACGATCTACAGCGGCGTGGCCTTCTTCGACCGCGCCGAAGTGAAGGATGCTCTTTCCTACCTGCGCATGGTCGCGGCACAGGATGACCTCTCCTTCCGCCGCGTTGCCAATCAGCCGAAGCGGAACCTGGGGATCAAGCGGATGAAATTCCTGCAGGAGACCGCAGCCGCCGAAGGAAAGACGCTGTGGCAGACGCTCCTTGCCCACCGGGAAGATCCGATCTTCAAGGGAACGAAGGCGGAGGCCTTCATTGCCCTCATCGAACGCTTCATGAAGCTTGCGGAAAAGATGCCGGTCTCCAAGCTCTTTACGGAGATCCTCGCGGCTTCCGGCTACGAAGCCATGCTGCGGACCGAAGGTGACCAGGCGCGGCTTGACAACATTGCCGAGCTGAAGCAGACCATCCTGCAGTACGAGATCGGCTGCGGCGAGGAAGCCGCCCTGCCTGATTTCCTTGCGCACATCGCCCTCTTTACCGAAGCGGACGCGATCGACGAAGCCGACAAGGTGAAACTCATGACCGTCCACGCCGCGAAGGGACTGGAATTCCCCTATGTGTTCCTCATCGGTCTGAATGAGGGCGTGTTCCCGGCAAAGCGCACCGATTCCTTCGAGGGCATGGAGGAGGAGCGCAGGCTCTGCTTCGTGGCCATGACGAGGGCGCAGAAGGGGCTTTTCCTCTCCGGGACCGAAGGCCGGACCTTTGACGGCGCGCCGAAGTACATGTCCCGCTTCCTGCTGGATATCGAGCCCGGGCTCGTCGCCTACGACGAAGATCCGCGCGAAGAACTCATCAAGGAAAGCCGCGAATATGCCGAAGCCTACAACAAGACGCTGTCTGCCAAGAACGCCGCGCCCGAATTCCATGTCGGTGACCGCGTGAAGCACCCCATCATGGGCGAAGGCACGGTGAAGGACGTCGACATGAAAAAGAACGCCTACATCGTGCAGTTTGTGGAATTAAAAACGCCCCGAGCGATCTCGTTCCGGGCGAAGTTGGAGAAGATGAAATAAACCTTCCGTGAACCATGTCAAACAGGAAACGGGGCCTGTATCGGCCCCGCTTTTTCATAAGTTCTTTCATTCAATCAGTCCGTAAAAACAGAAGGATCCGTCTTTGCCAGTTCATTTCTTGCCTTGCGCAGATCACTGACGAAAGCCAATGTCTCTCCGGAAGCATCGTTGGCATAGGCGAAGGAATAGGTGCTGAAAAAGCTCCAGTCAATCGGGCGGAACGTCAAAGAAGGGTGGATGCCGTCCCAGGCGGACGGCGCAATGATCGCAGCATTCTCTGACACACCGGTATTGAAGACGTCAATGGAGTAGAATTGATTCGGCCGGTGAATGATTGCATGTGAAAGAGCTTTTTGCAGATAATTATTCATTTCGTCCAACAGATGACTCCCCAGCGCGGGAATGATCAAGGGGACGCTGTCCATCTGAGATACCTGAATCGTGCCTTCCGCAAGAAGCGGATGATGAAGAGGCAGAAAAAGCCCGATGGGGATCTTGTGGAGGGGCAGCAGCAAGAGATTCGGCGGCAGATGAAGCGGATTCAACAATGTAGCGACTCCGTCCAATGAAACACCGATTTTTCTGTAGAGATAGTCGCTTTGATTGAAATCATCAGTGAAGGAATAAATTTGAAGATCATACTTTGCTGACAAATCAACAGCTTCCAGATATCGACGAAGATCATATGCCGGAGCAAATAATTCGTTTCCAATCCGAAGCTGTATTCTGGAATCCTCCTTTGCCAAAGATGCACGGGAGATCGCAGAGGAAGAAAAAGCCAAAAGATCCTTGGCGTCTTTGTACAATGATAAACCTGCTTTTGTCAGATGAGCTCCGCGGGCATCCCTTGTAAAAAGCGTGAATCCGTACTCTTTCTCCAGTGCCGATATTTGTTTTGTCAGGGCAGGAACCGAAAGATAAAGGATGTCAGCGGCCTTTGAAAAACTGCCGAGCTCAGCGATCGTCACGAAGGTATCCAATCTTTTGTCGTACATAACAAGTCATCTCCAAAATATTGTTCACAATTGAGACGGGTGTTGCCCATTTACGAGTTTTAACTTTTGGTTAATTCCCACTATAACTATTTTGTTCTTCAAAAGCAATACCGAAAGTGCAATAATTCATGCTGTAAGCAGGGCCCGTTTACAAAGCTTGATCCTGCGGTGCTTATATATGCGAAAGAAGGAGGCAAAAAATGAAAAAACTCACAGCTGTTGCATTGGCAATGCTTTTGCTGCTGTCATTGGCGGGATGCGGAGAGAAGAAACCGGGAACGGATCCGGCAGCGACGTCCGGGGAAGCAACAAAGGAAGAGACGACAGAAACCTCTTCCTCTGAAACAACTTCTGCAGAGGAAACGACGCCTGCTCCGACGGAACCTTCCGCGGAACTTCCCACGGAAACAGTCCCTGCCCCGCCGGAATCTTCTGCAGAACTTCCTACGGAGACTGAATCTGCTCCTGCCGAGAGGGCGGCATGCACTACAAAGCTTCTGGAAGGCAGCATAGATGAGAAGACCGGTGTCACGTACTATTTGGCATCGGACGGTGCATATCGGGCGCCTAATGATTTTGCGGTCATCAATGAGAAAGATATTGTGATCCTTGATAGTGTATCCTGCCGGCTGCAGCGTTTCAAAGACGGACAGTACTTTGACACGGTCAATTTGCCTGAAGACCTTGGGGATTATTACGAGCTCTGCGTAATGGGAGAAATTGCCTATGTCTTGGCAAGCGGAAGCCTGGTTAAGGTCGATCTGAACACAAAAGAGCTTAGCTCCATTTCTCTTCCGAATCCGGAAAAAGAAACGCCAAATTACATGGGACTGTATGTCAACGATATGCTTGAACAGGACGGGAAACTGTACCTTGTCACCGAACTGTATGGAAATTACTGCCTGAATGAAGAGGCGCAGGAAGTGGTGAAAACGGAAAGCGCGAACATACCGTACAGTTCCAAACGAGCAGGGGGAATTGATGGAAAAGAAATCGTTGTGGTAAAAGGTGACCGGCGCTGGATGGTCAATGCTCCGAATCGCGCCGGTGATGTGATCGGCTTCGGTGAGGACGGGATCGTGTATGTCTATCTGTATGATCTGGACCTTACGCGGGAAGATGAAGGCTACTGCCGGATCCTGAAGTGCGAGGCGGGTAAAGGCGTCATTGCGGAGAGCATCGTGGACGTCTCGAAATGGATACTCAGTTCGCAAAACACTTTTGCGAAACTCGGTGCGGACGGCAGCGTGTATGTTCTGGCACTGCGTGAGAACGACTTTGCCGTGTACAAACTGAACGTCGGTGCCGAAGATATCGTAAGCCCGTAAAATTCATAACTGAAACAGAGGAGCGGCTGCCTCAGGGCAGCCGCTCCTCTTCTGTCATCATATCCGTTTATTATTCGGATCTATCCGAAGATCCAGGTGTACAGGATCCCGCAGCATTCACGGAGAACGTAGGTCGGGACCAGGTAGGAAGCCGTCCGCGCCGGCCACGCGTACGCTTTAAGTCCGGCTTTCTCCGCCAGCTGCATGGCGCGGAAGCAGTGGTAATCACTGGTCACCAGCAGCACATCCGGTGCAAGACCTTCCTTTTCAATCAGGGTCTTTGAAAAAGCAATGTTCTCTTTTGTGGAGGAGGATTCCTCTTCGATATAAAGCCGTTCCGGATCGATCCCAGCCTGCACGAGTTTTTCGTAAATGCAGCGGGCTTCGGAGATGTGTTCGTCATCTCCCTTGCCGCCGGAGCAGACGGCCTTGACCTCCGGGTGTACCTCCAGATAATTCCGCGCCGTATTGATCCGGTTCCAGAGCATGAGGCTCGGTTCAGAGCCGTTCACGCGGCAGCCGAGGATGACCATGGTGACTGCCTGTCCTTCTTCCGGCTGTTTCTTCGTCCCGTAAAGCTGCAGACCGCCGAGAACCAGCAGCGCTGCCAGGGCAAGTCCTGCAAGAACGTGCAGAGCTTTATGCGCCTTCTTCGGTAGCTTCCTCCGGAAGATCCCGTAGAGGATCAGCGCACAGCCGGCAGCGATCCCCAGGGCGGAACCGATGTTGAATACGATCCCGGGAAGCGGCGCGATGAAGATGAACAGGCAGAGAATGCCCAAGATTATGAAAAAGATACTCATTCCTCGCAGAAGGCGACGGCCACGGCATCGGGGCCGACGTGCGTGCCGATGATCAGGCTGACTTCGCTCACGAACAGCGGATCAAGGCCGGTCACTTCCTTCGCCTGCGCGAGGAACTCCCGTCCGGCCGCCTCATTGTTCGTATGCGCGCCGATGTAATACTTCTTATCCAGTTTTTTCTGGGCAAGAAGGTCCAGAATGGCCTTTTGGGCTGCCTTCCGGCCGCGGCACTTCATGAGCGGCACGATCTTGCCGTTCTCAAAGTGCAGAATGGGCTTGATCTGCAGCATGCTGCCGACCGCCCCGGAGATCGGCGAAAGCCTTCCGCCGCGCACCAGGTAATCCAGATGCTCAACGATGAAGTACACGTCGATGTGTTTCTTTTTCTCCTCGATGACTTCAATGATCTCGTCAAAACTCTTTCCGGCTTCCTTCATGTCCTGCGCCATGTAGACGAGCAGGCCGGAAGCGATCGCTTCGAGGAAAGTATCCACCACATAGATCCGTGAACCGGGATAATCTTCCATCAGGTCCTCGGCTTCGGTCAGCACGGTCGAGTAGCTGCCGCTGCATTCGGAAGACGCCATGAGAGCGATGATGTCATGTCCTTCCTTCAGCGCAGCTTCCATGATCCCGCGCACGCGCTCGGGGTTGCAGCCCATGGAATACGCCCTTTCCTTCGCCAGCCTTGCATAGAACTGCTGCGGCGTGAGTTTGATCTCGTCGCCGTAGATGGTTCCGTCGTTGAAGTGATAATACTGGGGAAGGATCGCGATGCCTTTCGCCGCGGCGTAAGCCGGATCGACGTCGCAGTTCACGTCAGACATGATCACAAAATCTCTCATCAGATAAACCTCCTGGAAAAACGCATGCGCTTTTTCGCACGTGTAAAAGTAATTATACCACAAAAGAAAGCTTTTGCAAAGTAAAAAAGCACTTATAAGGAGCGGATGATACGGTCCGTGACCTCCAGGCAGACCTCGGAGGAGTGCCGGATCTCGCGCTCAAATTCCTCGGCGCCGCCCGTGATCCCGTCGGAGACCGCCTTGATCAGCAGGCAGGGAACGCTCGCGCGGTTCGCCGTCAGCAGGATGCCGGCCGCTTCCATCTCACAGATGTCGGCGGCAAATTCCGCGTGCAGGGCGTGCTTCTTTTCCGCGCCTGCCACGAACTTATCTGCCGAGGCGCAGGTCACGGGAACCAGTTCCGGTGCCGCTTCGCGGGCCTTCCTGACCAGCTCCGGATCCGCCGGAACGTAGCGCGTGGGATACGCCAGGTAGCGCCCGCGTTCGCAGCCGTCCCAGTCGCTGGTATCGAAATCGGTATGGACGACCCGTTCGACCACGACCGTGCGCGCCATGGTCATCTCCTCGGTGAGGCCGCCGACCACACCGAAGTTGACGATCAGACTGACGCCGTACCCCGTGATCAGCAGTTCCGCTGCTGCGGCCGCCGCGATCTCACCGGCGCCGCTGCTCACGACGCAGAGTTCGTAGGTTTCATTTTCATAGCGGTAAACGGTGAAGCCGCCGCGCTTTTCTTCCCCTTTCGGGCTGCCGAAGCGCGACAGCACGGCATCCATTTCCACCGCGACGATCATTCCGATCTTCTTCATCGGTTTCTCCTTACAGGTCCGTCAGCGCGCGGGGGCGCACGCCCTCGGGGATCGGCGCCACGTACCCTTTGCCGACGCGGCCGCGGAACTCCTCTTTTGCCTTCGTCAGCAGGTCCGGATGTTCAAGCAGGCTGATCAGCGTTTCGCCCATGACGATGCCGGCATAGCGCATCGCTTCCTTCGCTGCGGCACGCTTTCCCTGCGTGACCGCCTGCCACGAATGGCCGGGCGTGCCCAGGCACCAGGTCGCCGCCGAAAGCTGCGCGAGCGGGCAGATCCAGCTAACGTCGCCCACATCGGTCGAACCGGCGCTCGCGATCTCGCCTTCATTGAAATCGTAGGACAGTTTCTCGTACGCGTAGGGATGGTCCGGATCCGCGTGCGGGGCGCCCATGAGCGTTTTCAGCGTCAGTTCGCGCGCGAAAGCCATGTCCTCTTCATTCGGTACGGGCGGCGCGATCTCCTGCATGATGCGGTCCATCTCGCGCTGCATCGTCTCGTTCATGACCAGGTTCGAACAGGCCTTGATAAATTCGTGGCTTTCCTTCGTTTCCGTCATCAGCGCGGCGCCTTCGGCGATCTTCAGGACCCGCTTGTACAGTTCCTTCACCCCGTCGTTGTCCGCGTCGCGGATCAGGTACAGGGCTTCGGCATGGGGCTGCACGACGTTCGGGGAAATGCCGCCGGCGTCGATGATGGAATAATGGATCCTGGCCGAGGTGGGCATGTGTTCGCGCAGGAACTGCACCCCAATGTTCATCAGTTCAAGAGCATCCAGCGCGCTGCGGCCCATGTGCGGGGCGCCCGCGGCGTGCGCGGCCAGGCCGTCGAACTTGAACAGGATCTGGTAGTTCGCGAGCGACGAACGGGTGCGGACCTTGTTCACGACGCCGGGATGCCAGCAGACCGCCGCATCCAGCTCGTCAAACACGTGGTCGCGGGCCATGAAGGACTTGCCGGAGCCGCCCTCCTCGCCGGGGCAGCCGTAGTAGATCACGGTGCCTTCGGCGCCGGTCTCCTCAAGATATTTCTTGACGGCGATGGCCGCGGCAAGCGAGCCCACGCCGAGCAGGTTGTGGCCGCAGCCCTGGCCGGCATTTTTGCCGTTCGGCTTCTTCTCCAGGCAGTTCGCCTCCTGTCCCAGGCCGCTCAGGGCGTCATATTCGCCCAGGACGCCCAGCACGGGCTTTCCGTGACCGAAACGGCCCGAGAACGCCGTCGCGATCCCGCCGATCCCCTCTTCCACTTCAAAGCCTTCCTCGCGAAGGAAACGGATCAGCGTCGCGGACGACTGCCATTCGGTAAAAGCCAGTTCGGGGGTCTCCCAGATCGCATCCGCCGCCGCATCCAGTCGGGGCGCGTATTCATCTATGATTTGTTTTGCTGTGTACACGGTCATTTGCCTCCTGCAGGAATTTACTGGTTTTATTGTAACGCATAAGCGTGGTTTTGCCAACGAAAAATGGAAGCGTTAAACCATCTTGATCGATACAGCAGGTCTGGAAAGACACAGCAAGGGGATAGTCTGTCTTTTGACACCCCGGTCTGACAGCATATTGCGGCAGCAGCTTCAGCGGGACGAAAGCCGCCTTTCTCTCCGGGACTTCAGGAGCGGTTTGTCTTTGACCTCCGCCAGTTTCTGTTCCCGGCGTCCGAGTATTTCGGCAGGCTTGGGCTTGATATCGCCTGATTTGGTAAGGGCCCACTTGGTCATCAGAGGTCCGGCGATCTCATAGACCAGGACGGTGAAGAGGATGATATTCCGGATCAGCGGGCCGTCTCCGGGAAGCTGGTCAGCAGTCACGCACATCCCGAGCGCGACGCCGGCCTGCGGAAAGAGCGTGATGCCAAGATAACGGACGACTTCTTTATTGCAGTTTACGGCTTTTGAAGACAGGCGCGCGCCGAAGTATTTCCCTAGGCATCGGGTCAGGATATATACCAGTCCGATAAGCATGATGCTGCCTCTGCTGAAGACGGAGAGGTTGAAGCCGGCGCCGCTTAATACGAAGAACAGTACCAGAACAGGAACAGACCAGCGGTTGGCGCGGCCCATAAGGTCTTCCGCGAGCGGAGAAATGTTGATAAAAAGCGTTCCCAGCATCATGCAGACCAGCAAAGAGGAGAAACCGATCGTTACAGGCCCGATTTTGAACGAAAGCATGGAAAGGCCCACAGTCAGAATGATAAAGGTGATCGTCATGGACAGACGGTTTGAGTTGGAATGGAACATGGTTTCCAGTTTTTTAAGGACCATGCCGGCGGCAGCGCCGAGCAGCAGGGAAAGAACGATCTCCAGCAACGGATCGATCAGGATCGATATCAGATCTGCACGGCCAGAACTAATGGCTTTGGCAATGCCGAAGGAAACGGCAAAGACGATGAGCCCGACGGCATCGTCCAATGCGACTATGGGCAGGAGCAGGCTCGTGAGTTCGCCTTTGGCCTTATACTGCCGGACCACCATAAGTGTTGCGGCAGGAGCCGTGGCAGAAGCGATAGCGCCAAGAGTGATCGCCGCGGGCAGCGAGAGCGTCTGCGGCATAAGAAAATGGATGCCGATCATAGCCAGATCAACTACGATCGTCGTAAACACCGCCTGTACAATGCCGATGATCGCAGCCTGGCGGCCTGTCTTTCTCAACGCGGTCAGATTGAATTCGGAACCTATGGAAAAGGCGATAAAGCCCAGAGCAACATCAGAGAAGACCGAAAGTGCTTCTACGTCGGTGCTGCTGGCAAACCCAAGCCCGGGAACGCCGAGGCGGCCAAGCACAAAAGGACCGGCCAGGATGCCGGCAATCAGATAAGCGGTAACGTCGGGCAGTTTAAAGCGGTTGAACAGCCTTGTCATCATGAGTCCGGCAAAGAGTGCTGTTGCTATGGAAAGCAGCGTTGCCATAATCAAAAACCTTCTTTCCAGGAGCGTTGCGCCCCACAGCCGCTAACTGTATCACCTTTTTTGAAAAAAGCAACAGTTGCCTTTCGCTTCTTTTTGTAATATTCTTGCATGGGTTTCGCCGGGAAACAAAAAAACCGCATAAGAATGCGGTTTGCAGAGGTGGAGCATAGGGGATTCGAGGCCGAGCGTGCGTTCGATTTTCATCGTGAATGATTAAGTTTCAGGCGACCACAGACAACCGCAAACGAAACCACACAACCTAAAACCACCACAGAAAGGAGGCTCCGGCGATTCCACTTCTTTCTGGGAGGTAACTCGGGGAAGGTAACTCATGATTTTGCGTTACAGTCTAACTCGTACCACTTTCGCAGCGCTTTCATAAACAAACTGATACGCTCTTTCTCCTCTTGAGTATCAGTTTGAAGGTTTTGCATAGTGTGAGTCAGTAAGTCTCCATGTTTGGAATAAAACTTCTGCCAGGATCTATTGTCTGTGGATTCATTACTGCCAAACAGATCCAAGCTCCAAAGAAAACCCCGAAAGAAACTATCCAGTCGGAAGGAGTTGACAGTTCCTATCAATAAACCCAACCTGTTTTCATACTGGAGCAAAAGTTCAGGGACATAATTGCAGCTCCATGTGCCCGGATGTAAAGGTAGTAGTTGTGGCTCATTGTAAAGATCAAGCCGGTATTCCTGTAACAACTCGAAAAACTTGGAAAAAGCATCTTCGTCTGTATAATTATCTTCCAGTGCATCTAACCAATTGACTACGATATACTTGCTTTTCTTTTCTTCTTCGCCGCATAGCTCATTGATTATTTGCTTATACTCTGTTTTTGCCAGCGGCTTTGGAATAACGGACATTTTCTTATCTATCACGTCCCAATTAAAAACTTTATATCGTCGGCAGACAAAAGCATGAAACGGTCCGCGCCATGCCATGTGATATCCTAATATGTCACACAATGAACTGCCCAGGCCTAATAAAAAGGGCTCAAAGACTTGTAAAGAATCCCTTTCAAAAAGCGTCTGCTTTTCACGGAACACTTTCCACAAAACTCTGACTTCTGCTTCAGCTTTCGTCTCTTCCGCATATTCATCCAACCATTGAATCAAACCGATAATATGCTGATTGAATTCATTCAGTTCTTCTGCCGGGATCCATAATTCCTGATGATAGCTGCTGCCGACGGTATGCACATCGAATCGAGAGATGTATTCGTCATCGATCTCGAAAGAGAGGACATATCCTTTAAGATCCTCGTTGTGCTTGGCATTCCATTTATAAGCGATTTCCCGGGCATACTTTTCGTTCAGGACAGGATAAAAGATCGGCTGTTCAGGTAAACGAGGAGGGAAAGCCTTCCAACCGCTTTGCTCAATCAGCTTCAGTTCTGCTGTGCCTACTGGCCTGTAAAGAATCATTGCTCACCCTTTGTCATTTCTTATGAATTCGACTTCAAACATGCCTCGGATATTCATCCGTGCCGGTATCGGATCCGAAGTCTTGCAAATCAGCCGTTTGTCGCTCCACTTCACAACATTTATATCCGTAATATCAGGAACGCATTTGCTGCATTCTTCATACAGATCGATCCACTTATCCGCTTCCACAGGGGTCATCGGATCGGTAAGATCCAACACAATGACGTTGTCCGGAGAGGCCCAGAAACAGCCGTCTACGGCTAACAAATCCGTGATCGCGTTATAGAAACAGTCACACCAGATAAATGTCTCTTTCGGCGTTTCTCCGTACGATTCCGCGGGAAGATAGTGCATACATTCGAGCGTATTCAGATCAAGCACACTGTATCCGTACAGATCCTCATCGAAAACAAGGTAATCGCTGCCGTTGGAATGATGAATGATCTTTGCCATCCGGGACCTTCCGTCAAGGTTTTTCCATTCGAAAAGCATTTCGTCATTCTTGTACAGTCTGCAGATCTCTCCGTCGATGGGGGCATGACCGGGGATGCAGTGTTCCACATCGGCGAAGTAATAATGCCTGACACAAAAGCCGTCTTCCAGTTCGGTGACACTTTCCGGTTTCGCGAAGGAAATCTTGGAAAAGACCTGTGCGTCAAGGGCTTTTACACGTTTTATGTATTCATCAGTTCCGAAGTAATTCATTCTTTTCTCAAATAATACAATATCTGTTCCTTTTATTGGCAGTCAAATCTTCCAATACTTCGGTTTAAGACCATCGATCAGTATTACCGACAGTTTTCCGTCAGATGAATACGGCATCAATGCCTCTTTAAACTCCGGAATACCCGGAAACGTTTCTTTCCCGATATAGTATGCTTTATCGAAAAAGCGAGAACTTCCCTGTTTGCAGTCCGAACTCGACCCGACCGTGATCGATTCGCCATTTGTGATGATCAGGATCTCAATAATATCATTCGTTTCCGCCAATTTGACGATTTCATCAATGCTGAGATCTCTGCTCTCTGCGGCATTGTAATTTAAAGCGGCTGAATCTGCCATTTTGTTTTCATGCACCTGAAGGATCTCAATGACTGAAATATACACACAATAGATACAGATCACACCAAGCACCGTACAGCAAACAGTGACAATTATAACTGCCACCCTATTATCTATGTGTATGATATGGCCCCGAAAAATAAATATTGCGATCAGCGCAAGGCAGATCAGAAGCTTGATAATCGGATATTTATATGATTTTAACCCCTCATTGTATTTTAATACATTCATAATACGATCACCTGTCAAAGGGTATAAGTTTCATGCGTTATCCATGCTGCTTTTCTCTCTGCCGATAAACAGAAAGACAAAGAACATGATCAGAAGCAAGGCTAAAGCATAAAAAGGACTATTATACAGGAATGATTCCAATGGGACTTCCTGGTCTGAATGCACATAATCAGAATACACGCTGGCCAATACTATACAGGTTATTACTAAGATAACGGCGGAAACAGCCATGATGATCAAATAGTTGTTCCGGATCCGGAGTCTTTCCTGAACCGGTTTTTGCACCAGAGACAAAACAGTCAATGAAATCGTAATCAGGCTGATGATAATAGCGGTATAATAACATTCTTCCCGTCCCCATGTTGCGATGGTGATTCCTGTCAGGAAATAGACCGGAATAAACAGCATAAGGATATCATCGATTCGTTTTTCCCTATGATGAAACATAAACAGCCATAAAACCAAATAAGCCAGCGCGGTGATCGCCGCCATACACATCCCAAATACCCAGGACATTCTCGACAGCGGAACAAATGCCCCAAATGCAGTAAGTACCCAGAAAACCAGGATAATGATGATACATACTTTGGTTCGCTTCCTGTAAAACAGCTCTTTTTCAGCCGGCGAAGCCTCATTGTGTCTGCTGTCAGTTAAAATAATGGCACAGATGACCAGAACAAATAAGAGGGGAAAATACCGTAACATAGCAAGTAGCTTTCTTTCTCTTTACTGGATTATTCCGAGAAACACTGTATTTGTTTTTATTATACCACTTTTGTAAGTTCTTTTCAATTTTCTCAGACGTAACCGCACGTAACTCGTTCAAAAACAACAAAAAACCGCATAAAAATGCGGTTCACAGGTGAGGAAGATAGGGGATTCCCCGACTCGCTGCTTCGCAGCTCTCTGGATAATTCGACCGACGAATCACACGGCGCAAAGCTTGTGTGATTCGGGTCTCATTGAGAACCCCTGCGGGGTTCTCTCGCCTGCGTGTGCTGCATTTTTAATGCCGGCGGCCAAACGGCCGCCGGCATTAAAAAATGGAGCATAGGGGATTCGAAACCGAACGTGTGTTCGTTTTTTTCGTTGGACACCCCCGGTACATTTACAAAAAGCTACATTAAACTTGATTGCTAAACTAACTTCCACAATGCAGAAGAAAATTCAGTAATGGCTGACTTTACTCTTGCAGAAAGATATACTGTACAGGCGACTGATCGC
>CADAOF010000020.1 GCA_902789555.1 uncultured Lachnospiraceae bacterium | reverse complement strand
CAAAAACAAAGTGGATGCCACCTGTAAAGTACAGAATGGCATCCACCTCTTGAGCCTCGGTCATAGATCAATGTGTCCAGGAAACTGGGTACATATCACTTTCACAGCCTGTTTTTTGATGTTTGAAGTTCCTTCAGGATTCCTTGACGCGTTTGCCGGTCATGTGTTCCGGGACGAGCGCGAAGAGAAGCGTGCGGGGACCCGCGCGGTGGACTTCTTCCTCAATGTAGGCTTCGTCCTGCGTGAACTTGCGGCTGAGGCGGCGGGAGATCTCGTAGGTCTTCTCCTGATCCTCGATGAATTCGACATGACCGAACACGATCACGCTCTGAAAGCGCAGGAACCATTCGCCTTCGTTCCGGACGCCTTCGTCCATCACGCAGAAAGAAGCCTTGGGATCCTTCCGGAGCGCGTCGATCTTGTGACCCATCCTGCCGCCGTGGAAGTAGATCTTTCCGTCTTCTTCGCAGTAAAAATGGTTGAGCGGCATCCCGTAGGGGTAGCCGTCGTCGCCGACAACGGAGAGCACGCCGCGGGGCGCGGTCCTCAGGACTTCAAGGCATTCCTCATCCGTCATCTGCTGCTTGAAACGAAGCATTTCTCTGAACATGTCTGTTCCTCCGCTGTGTTTTCTGAAATCATTATAACCGAACGAAACGGACTTTTCAAGATTCCAAAAAGCCTTCCTGCGGCCGGGCGGGCCGGGATTTCCCTTTTCAAAAAAGCGGAGTTGTGTTATGATAAACCATTACGAAAGGAGGTGCCGGATGCTGACATATGAATACGGAGATCCCGCGGCGGATGTGGTTTTGATCCAGCCCGTGGACGACCATGACCTTGCGGAGATCGAACTTGAACAGGTGGCCGTCCGCGAAAGGACCGGGAAGGATTTCCGACTGATCGCGGTGAAGGTGAGCGACTGGAACTTCGACCTTTCGCCCTGGGAGGCGCCGCCCGTCTTCGGGGACGAAGGCTTCGGCGGCGGCGCAGAGGCTTTTCTTGCGGAAGTACTGAAACTCTGCGCGGACCCGGGGAAAACTTACGTGATCGGCGGCTACTCGCTGGCAGGGCTCTTTGCCCTCTGGGCGGCGTGCCGGACGGACGTCTTCAGCGGCGCCGCAGCGGCTTCGCCCTCCGTCTGGTTCCCGGGCTTTGCGGAGTTCATGAAGGCGAATCCCGTGCAGGCGGAGCGGGTGTACTTAAGCCTCGGCGACCGCGAGGAAAGGACACGGAATCCCGTGATGGCAACGGTCGGAGACCGCATCCGGGAGACTTACGAATGGCTGAAGGACCTGGGAAAGGAATGTACCCTGGAATGGAATCCCGGGAATCATTTCCGGGACGCGGGCCTTCGGACGGGCAAAGCCTTCGCCTGGGTCATCGGCGGGCAGGATGAGCCGGCCGGGGAGCGGAAAGGATGAAAACGATGAAGTGGGTAATACTTGGACTGATAATCATCGCGCTCGGCGTCTGGCTTTCGGGCTGCACGCGGAAAAATAAAGGACAGATCATGGACGGTGACGGCATGCTGAACAGTTACAGACAGATCTCGCAAGAAGAAGCGAAGGAAATGATGAAGAAGAACGACGGGCACGTGATCGTGGACGTCCGCCGTCAGGATGAGTACGATGCGGGGCACATCCCCGGCGCCATCCTGATCCCGAACGAAACGATAGGAACGGAGCAGCCGAAGGCGCTTCCGGACCTTGATCAGATCATCCTCGTCTACTGCCGGAGCGGCAACCGCAGCAAGCAGGCCGCGCAGAAGCTTTTCGACATGGGCTATAAGCGCATTTACGAGTTCGGCGGCATCAATACCTGGACCGGCGAAGTCGTGACGGAAGCAGCGAAGACGGAGCCGTAAGGGGGACGCAGGCTTCCGGCCGGATCCGAGAAGATAATAAAATTTTAAGGAGAATAAAGGATGAGGATCGCAGCAACCTATGATAATGGGGAAATTTTTCAGCATTTCGGACGCACACCCGCGTTTAAGGTATACGAGGTCGAAGACGGAAAAGTGAAGTCGGCCGATGTCGTTCCCACGAACGGGACCGGCCACGGGGCGCTTGCGGACATGCTGCACGGACTCGGCGCAGACGTCATCATCTGCGGCGGCATCGGCGGCGGGGCGCAGGCAGCGCTCGAAGCGGCCGGGATCCGGCTTTTCGCGGGTGCGGAAGGCGACCCGGACAAGGCGGTGGAGATGTTCCTTGACGGCACCCTTCCCGAAATCGGCGAAGCGAACTGTGACCACCATCACGGCGAAGGTGAAGAGCACTGCTGCGGGCACCATGAGGAAGGGGACGGCTGCTGCGGCGGTCATGAAGAGAACTGCTGCGACGGTGAGGACTGTGACTGCGGTGAAGGGTGCTGCTGCGGTGAAGGCGATTTCGGAAGCGGCAGGAACGCCGGAAAGACGGTCCGCACGCACTACCGCGGGACCTTCAACGACGGTACGCAGTTCGATTCATCCTACGACCGCGGCGAGCCCATCGAGTTCATCTGCGGTGCAGGCATGATGATCCCCGGCTTCGACGCGGCGGTCGCCGACATGGAAGTTGGGGAGAAGAAAGAAATCCATCTGACGCCTGCCGAGGCCTACGGGGAGCCGGATCCTGAATCCATCTTTGAGGTCGAGACGGCACGGCTTCCGGGTTCTGAGAATCTGGAGATCGGCCAGCGCATCGTGCTGCAAACGGCTTACGGCGAGTTCCCGGTGAAAGTCGTCGGCAAGGGCGAAGGCACGATCACCCTGGACGCAAACCATGAGATGGCCGGAAAGGAACTGAACTTCAGTATCGAGCTCGTGGAAGTCGTGGAATAAGCGCGAAAAGGCGCATGAAAAACGGAGCCCCGTACAGGGCTCCGTTTTTTGTGTCCGCGGAAAGATCACGCGTTCAGACCGAGGTTCTGATTCTTTTTCTCCAGCTCCTCCTGGAACTTTTTCACGGCCTCCCTGGACTGACGCAGGTCGTTCAGCAGGGCGCGGTCGGCCTTCTCCATGCTGGCCTGCTTCTCCGCTTCGTTTTTGGGATCGGCGATCCTGTACAAATGCCGCGTGACGGAGACGGACATCCCTTTCGAGTACGCCGACAAAAACGTGAAGATGAAGGCCTTGATGAAGCTCCAGCTCCTGCGGCGCTACGAGCGCACGGCCTTCACCTTCGAGCGGCTCTGTGACGAATTCGGCGTGACCGCGGTCAGAGGTCCCAGAGGCGTGCCGTACGGACTAAGTGAGGCACTGAAGAAAGAATAAGATGTATTCAAGAGAGTAAGCTGAGTTTCAGCTAGAACTGAAATAATACGTCCCGGCAGCATCGTTCAGCTAGTCGACTGACAGGCAGGAAGATTATTATTACATTTACAAGAAAAGAGCATTGCTGATCAAACAGCAACGCTCTTTTCTTTGCGGGTGAACAATACTATCAAGTGCTGGTTTCGGTTTTGTCATTATTTGATGTATCTTCCCTGTGCATCTTTAAACCTTCCAACCGAAATAATAATAATGTCAACCAGCCATCCGATGCCGAACAGGCCTGCGGTAAATATGTACAGAACTCCCATACCTGAACGTCCTGCGTAGAAGTGGTGTGCGCCAAATATCCCAAGAAATAGACACAATATCAGCGCCGTTACCCGGTCTTTGTCACTTTGAGAATAATCAAACGGATATGATTGCTGAGCTTCCCTTTGTGCTCTCAGGCGCCCCCTCTCAAATTGGTAACCCGCCTCTTCAGTGCCCTCAAAATGCAGGAGATGCTTTTCCTGATCGATCAGGACTTCAGTTCCGCAAAAATCGCAGAACATCGTTTTCATGGCCAGGTCAACTTCCAATTGTGCTCCGCAGTTCGGACATGTGAGTTTAATGAGTTTCATAAGAAAACCTCCATCCTCCCGGAACCGGATATTAATAATTTATCATCTTGAGTTTATTTCGTAATTTCAAGGCTTCATCAAGGTCTGCAAACGCAAATGAGGTCGCATGACCGGATTCTTCTTGGACCAACAGTGTGTCAGGCTGATTCTTCCACCTAAAGGATAAGCCTTCCGACCAATTACTGCTACCTTCATGGTATGTGATTAGGACATAATCATTAAGGTCACCGCTTATAATTTTAACTTTCATGCAACTGTTCTCGCTATCGGTAAATCGATAAACATATCCGGCATCAAAATCAATAATGTAATAGATCGTATATGCTCCGCTTTTTTTGTAGGCGAAGACCCCGGAATTGCCTTTTTTCGCTGTTTCCAAACTTCCTGAAGAATGAAAGCTTATCTTCCCCCTTGTCGGTTCAGGCACTGTTGTCGTGGGCACAGTCGGTTCAAGCGCTGTTGTTGCAGGCATTGTTGGCACAGGTTCTGTGGTTGCGGGTTCTGTGGCAGGAGACTCCGCTGTCTCGGGCGCTTCGTTCTCAATTCTTTTTATACTTGAGATGAGTTCTCTAAACCCATTGTCATAGCGATACTCAGTATTATCCGTAAATGAGCAATTCAGAGCAATCCAATGATTATTCTCTACGGAAGGGAACATAAAATAGTATCCTGTAAACGGAATTCCAAGTGTTATTCCTCGATAACTCCAAAGAACACCTTTTATCTCTGAGGTTTCAATGATTTCGGTATCGATTAGTTTCAAATCACGAGTACTTGTTGATTTCATTCCACTGAATAACGATTGAATGACTTCATTTCTTTCGCTTTCCGTATCCAGCCATTCGAAATTGACAGGATCATCTTTGTCAAATTCCGAATGTGCTTCTAACATGGCAACTTTTTCGGAAGTCTCGGCGTATGCTCGATAAAAACTATAATCAGCTTCTTGCTGCCAGTATGACGGAACATGGATTTGATATAGCCCAACGGTCACGGTATTATAAGATGAACTGACGATCTGAGAACGCGTATCTTCCTCCGATGAAGGCGTATGAACTGTTGAAGCAACGTTTGTGGGGGCTTCTGTTGTCGAAGCAGTTTTTGTAGGCGCATCAGTGGTCGCGATGATTGAATCAGACGGCTTGGTTTCGTTTTGATGGAACAGGCCGGAGACTTTAGACAATATAAATAGCGCTGCACATATTATGAGAACCAAATAGATGGTTTTCTTCTTTTGTTGCTTGGGAGATGCTGTTTCGTTGTTTTTTACATGAATTTGGGCAGCACGATTAGTAGCTTGAGATGCAGCAAACGCGATCTCTTCATCGGAAAGATTAAGCTTTGCTCCGCGGAATGGGCAAAACATGCTCCCATCAGATATTTTTTTGCCGCATTCTCTGCAAAAGCATGGTTTTGACAGGACAATTTTGGTTCCGCATACACGGCAGAATTGAGCGCCTTCTCTTACTTCATTACCGCATTTTGAGCACTTCATTTTGCTCGTCTCTCCTTTGGTCTATAAAGTGATGCGATGTATTTTTATACATTTCTCGGCAACGCGTGCCGGAAAGTTGAGATGGAAGCAAGTCGTCAGTTTGTCACGATTGTAAAACTTTTTTCAATTTTAGCCCCGCCGCCTTCAATAATGATGCTGTACGTTCCCGGCGTGGTCTTCCCGCCGATTTTCCATGTCCAGGAAACAATTCCTTGACTGTTGGACCATTTTGGATCAAGGCCTTGTGCCTTGCTGGGACCGGATTTGTATAAAACAACTATCGTGTAAAGGGTGTTCGGCATTGCCTTAATGCTAACAGTTGCATTTTGGTTTCTGCGGAAGACAAGACCACTGGTCACGGTTATGTTTCTGCGCGCAGCTTCAGCTGCTGCCGCCCGAGAGGCTTCTTCCGCAGCCTGCTTAGAGGCTGCAACACGGGATGCTTCTTCTGCAGCCTGTCTTGAGGCTGCGGCCCGAGAAGCTTCTTCAGCGGCCTGTTTAGAAGCTGCAGCCCTGGATTCCTCTTCGGCAGCCTGTCTTGAAGCTGCAGCCCTGGATTCTTCTTCGGCAGCCTGTCTTGAAGCTGCAGCCCTGGATTCTTCTTCGGCAGCCTGTCTTGAAGCTGCAACTCTGGATTCTTCTTCGGCAACCTGTCTTGAAGCTGCAACCCTGGATTCTTCTTCGGCAACTTGTATTGAGGCTGCAACCCGAGAAACTTCTTCAGTATCAAGTCCGGAAGGTTCCTCAGAAGGATACTCTTCAGCAGAACGAAACTTGACTGTTGGCAGAGAGGTCTCTTCTGCGAGAGACATTTCCGTTTCGGAAGTCTTACTGGAATAGGCATCTTTCAATGAGGCTTCTTTTTCCTGACTGCCCATGGATCCGATTGCGGCAAGCGCAAAGAAGGCTACAAGAACAATCGTTAAAAACTTTTTCATTAGCATATCCTCACTTCTTTAAGGGGATTATCTTGGGTGTTGTTGCAAAATAATTCTTTTAACATTGGATTTAGCTTAATGCCACATTTTGCAAAAATGCCTAAATAATTGGTGAAGACTGGTGCCAACTAGAGTCCTTCACTCCCCTACACTGTTGACTACCGCATCGTCGATCTTTCCCCAGGCGCCGTTGCCGTCGCCCGCGCACTGCACGTAGATCCCGACGGTGACTTCCTGCCCTTCGGCAACGTCAAACTTTTCGATCTTTGCGGTGTGCCAGTCGTTGTAGCTGGTGATTACTGTGGGCGCCTTGGCGATTTCTTCGCCGTTTACCTTCACGTAAGCGTAGACGTCAGTGTCGCCGGTATCGCCGCCCATAATGGAGATCTCGAAGCAGTAGCTGCCTACAGGCAGATCCTTCAGCGTCTGTTCCAGCGTAAATTTGACCGAGCCCTTATCGGCGCTCCAGAAGTGGTAGTGCTTTGAACCGGTCATGGAGTCGGTTGACTTGTCCTCTACGTAGAGCTGCTCGGTCTTGCCGAGGTCGGTGGCGGTCCAGGCGTCGCCGCCTTCTTCAAAGCTCCAGTCCTTCAGGAAGTTATACTTGATGAGGGAAAGCTGCAGATGCGCTTCCATCCCGCCGGCCTTGCCGCTGATCTCGTATTTGGCCGGGCCTTTCGCACGATAACTTTCGAGCTCCTCGGCCGTGATGTCCCAGACCACCGGGACGGCCTGTTTGGAGTCGTCGGTCATGACGGCGTTCACGGTTTCGGGGAGCTTGTATTCGCCGTTGATGTCAAGCATGAGGGTAACGTCCTCGATGGCGTCCGGAACGGCAGCGATCTCATTGCCGTAACGGACGAGGTTCCAGACTTTGAGGGATTCAAGCGGTTTTCCTTCCGCGTCAAAGAAGGTCTGGTTGTCGACCGCGCAGCCGCCGTAGTACTTGCCGGCGTCGTCAGGATCGTAGCCAGCGGCAAAGCTCGAGGCCCAGCCGGAGCCGTACTTCTCCCAGATCTCATGGTTCTTTTCCCAGCTTTCGGTACCCACGCTGATCCAGGCGCCTTCCCAGTAGACCACGCCGATGCCGTTCTTCGTGCCATTCGCGATCGTCCGGATCACGGCCTGCACTTCATTGGCCTGGCCCTGTACGGTGTAAGGCCAGTTCTTTACGACCGCGCTGCCCTCACCGATGGTATTGCCGGAAAAATCGGTGTCCTCGGCGGTGTAGGCGTAGCTGGTCTCCATGACCATGACTTTCTTGCCGTACTGTTCTGCGATCTGGCTGAGCACGGTCGAAAGATTCTCCAGCGTGCCGTGCCAGTAGGGGTAGTAGGAACTCGCGAACACGTCGTAGTCGAGGCTGTAGTAGGCGAGTTTGCTGGCGTAGTTGAGATATTGGTCGGCGTTCTCGGGATTGGCGAAATGCACGGCCACGAGGGCGCCGGGGCAGACTTCGCGCACGGCCTTCGAGCCTGCAGTCATGAGCGCCTGGATGTCCACCCAGCGCTTCACGCCGCACAGGGCGCCGTTCGTTTCGTTGCCGAGCTGGACCATGCTGATCTTCACGCCGCCCGCTTTCAGCTTCTCAAGGCTTTCCTTGGTGAACTGATAGACGGCTTCGGCCTTGGTTTCGACGTCCATGTCCTTCCAGGCTTTCGGCGCCATCTGCTTGCCGGGATCTGCCCAGAAATCGGAGTAGTGGAAATCGACGAGGAGGCCGATGCCGTAAGCCGTTGCGCGCTTTCCGATCTCGAGGGCGGTGTCGACGGTGCAGTTTCCGCCGCCGTAGCCGTTGCCGTCCTTGTCGAAGGGATCGTTCCACACGCGCACGCGCACGGTGTTCACGCCGACCTCAGCGAGGAGCTTCAACAGGTCGGTCTCTTTCCCTTCAAAATCATAGTATTTTACGCCGCTTGCTTCCTCGGCGAGAAGGGAGGAGATGTCCATGCCCAGGATGAAATCGTCGGTGAGGCCGTCGATCTTTTTCACGTGGAGCGTATCGCTCGGCAGCTTTTCGGGAATCTTGAATTCCGGGTAGGCCGGTTCGGCCTTCGTCTCGGGCTGGGATTCAGCCGTATTGTCAGACGGGTCGGCATAGGTCTTATCCGGCTCCGGGCCGCAGGCGGAAAGTACCAGGACAAGAGCGAGGATCAGGACGGGGAGAAAGAATCTGCTGTACATGGCGTACCTCTGTTCTGAAAATTTGCGGGAATTCGTTGCTGCGGCAACTATAGCATAAATGAGCCGTTTCCGCAAGAAAAGGAAGAGAAAGTACGTGGGCTCCGTAGGGAAGCCGCGTCCGGGAAAATGCGCGCCGGCGGGCGATTAGTGCTTGCAAAAGCGGCGGAACACTGCGATAATGGGGGACGCCCGGGATCTCCGGGCAGCTTTAATTGCATATCAATACAGCAGGAGGCTGATGATGAGGAAAAAGATACTGGCACTGCTCCTTGCAGCAGCGATGATAACGGTGCTCCCCGGCTGCGGCCGGACGAAACCTGACGGCACGACAGCCGTCCCCGCTCCGGAAACGACCGCTCCCGTGAGCACGGCGGCACCGGAAACGAAAACACCGGAAAAGGCGGCGTCTGAAAGCACGGAAACCGCCCCTGAGACCACCGGAGCGCCGGAAACCACGGCAGCTCCGGAAAGCACGGAGGCGGCTCCCGAAAGCACGGAAGCCCTCGGCCTCGAAGCGCTTGACTATTCCCTCCCGGAAAACTGGGCTTACTACGCCGTGGGTGACAATAAGCCCGTGGACGTCTTCCTGATCTGCCCCACGGTCGACACCCGGAGCGAACGGAATGCCCTGGACCTGAACGAAAAGCTGAAGGGGCGCTTCGTGAACGCGCTCGACATGGAAAAAGGCATCTACGAGGAGTCGGCGCGGATGTTTTCCCCTTACTACCGCCAGATGTCGATCAATGCCTACACGCTGCCGGCAGATGAGCGCGAGGCGGCCAGGCAGATCGCCTATAAGGACGTGGCGGACGCTTTCCGCTGGTACCTTGATCACGAAAACCATGAACGCGGGCTGATCCTGGCCGGTTTCTCGCAGGGGGCGGAGATGTGCCTTGACCTGCTGAAGGAATTCTACGGCGAAGACTCTGGCGAAGCCGTAAAGCTGAGAGCGAATCTGGTAACGGTCTACGCGATCGGCTGGCATGTGACGGAGGAGATGACGAAGGAGTACCCGCAGATCGTGCCTGCGGCAGGAGAGAGGGATACCGGCTCTGTCGTCTGCTTCGACTGTGAAGACGGGACCCTTTCCGGGACCGTCATCATTCCCGAAGGCATTAAGAGCCTGTCCATCAATCCGCTTAACTGGCAGACCGACAGTACGCCGGCCGACAAGTCCTTAAATCTCGGCGCGGTCATGAGCACCGGCGCGGAGCCTCAGCCGGGCCTTTGCGGAGCGTACATCGGTGAGCGCGGCGAGCTGGTCGTCACGGATGTGACGCCGGCGGATTATCCTCCGGGACTGGCCATCTTCCCGGAAGGCGCGTATCATCTGTACGATTACATGTTTTTCTTTGAGAATCTGCGGCAGAACATTCAGGACCGTACGGACAAGTGGCTGCGGGTATGTCCCGGCTGAACGCGAAAAATGTGAAGCTTTTGTGTGATGCTTTGCATTTTGGCGAAAAAGTGATATGATTTAAACGGCTGAAACTGACATTATCCGTCAACAAATGTTTTTACAGTAAAGAAGGAGGCATCCATGGCAGATTTACCTTCGGGCCGGAAGAAAAACGTATCCGGTACGGGCAGCGATGTCCATAAGAAAGGCTCCGGTCTGGGCACCGGACCGGTCGGCCAGAACTCAGGCAGCAACCAGATCCGCCACGATAACCACAGGCCTTCGGGCTCTTCGGGCAGCAGCGGTTCAGGCAGTTCGGGCAGCGGCGTTCCCAGCCGCGCGATCAAGGGCGGCGGAGGCATCCTGATCCTGATCGTGCTGTTCTTCCTGCTGAAGGGCGGCGGGCTCAGTTCGCTTTTCGGCGGCGGTGAAACGCAGCCCGCAACACAGCCGGCTCAGCCCACGCAGACGATCAACTACAACCTGAGCGGCTCCTCGCTGTTCAGCGGCTGGGGCTCCACGACGGCGGCCACGAACACCGGAACGAGCAGCGTCTCGCCGGTCAGTTCGGCTGCGGTCTCGTCCAACAGCGCGTCCAACAAGAAAAAACTGGACACTTCAGTGGCGAGCGGCTCACGCGCGAAGTACACGAACATCAGGGGGAACGGCCGAGATACCGTCACGCTGATGGTCTACATGTGCGGCACCGACCTTGAGTCCAGCTACAGCATGGCCACGAAGGACATGCAGGAGATGGCGTCGGCAAGCCTGTCGAACAACGTCAACATCATCATTTACACCGGCGGCTGCAAGAAGTGGCAGATCAGCCAGATCAGCACCACGAAGAACCAGATCTGGAAGCTGACGGCGGGCAGCCTGACGAAGCTCGCGGAAGAGAACGCGCGCTCCATGGTGGAGCCGTCGACCCTCAGCGACTTCATCAAGTTCTGTGCGAAGAACTACCCGGCCGACCGCTATGACATCATCCTCTGGGACCACGGCGGCGGATCCATCACCGGCTACGGCTATGATGAGAAGTATCCGAAGTCTTCCATGACCCTGCAGGGCCTGGATAAGGCCTTCTCGGACGGCGGCGTGAAGTTTGACATGATCGGCTTTGATGCCTGCCTGATGGCAACCACCGAAACCGCCCTTACCATGGCGAAGTACGGCGACTACATGGTCGCGTCCGAAGAGTCCGAACCCGGCATCGGCTGGTACTACACGAACTGGCTGAGCAGCCTGTCGAAGAATACCTCCATGAGCACACTGGAGATGGGCAGGCAGATCTGCGACGACTTCGTGACGGTCTGCGGCCAGCAGTGCCGCGGCCAGAAGGCGACCCTTTCCGTGGTCGACCTTGCGGAACTTTCGAATACCGTCCCGGCAGCCCTGAAGAACTTCTCGACCTCGACGACGGCTCTCCTGAAGGGCAAGAACTACGCGCAGGTCTCGAACGCAAGAAGCGGCGCCCGTGAATTCGCAGTCTCCTCCAGGATCGACCAGGTTGACCTCGTGGATCTGTGCAACGGGATGAATACCACCGAAGCGGCGGCGCTGGCGAAGGCCATCCGCGGCGCGGTCAAGTACAACAACACGTCGAACGACATGACCAACGCCTACGGGCTGTCCATCTACTTCCCGTACAAGAACGTCCGCACCGTGGATACCGCGGTGAAGACCTTCAAGGCGGTTGGCATTGATGCGGATTACCGTGAATGCATCCAGCAGGTCGCGGCCATGAGCACAGGCGGCCAGGCCATTTCCGGCGGCTCCTCGAGCGCGCTTTCGACCCTGCTTTCGGGCTACAGTTCCGGCGGCACTACGGCATCCGGCCTCGGTGACATCACTTCCATCCTGGGCGGTCTTCTGGGCGGCAGCAGCACCTACAACGTTTCCGGCCTGTCGAGCGGTGCCATGAGCTTCCTGTCGAGCGCTCTGGGCGGCGGACGTGCGCTGAGTCTTGACGACACGGCAGCATACCTGAACGAGAACCGTTTCGATCCGGATCAGCTGGTCTGGAAAAAGCAGAGCGGCCGCAATGCCATCACGATGGATCAGGCAAACTGGAGCCTCGTGCAGGATATCCGTCTGAATATCTTCGTGGACGACGGCGAAGGCTACATCGACCTCGGCCTGGACAACATCTACGAACTGACGGAGACGGGGAGCCTCCTTGCGGAAAAGGAGAACAGCTGGCTTTACATCGGCGGAAAGAACGACGAGAAGAGCGGCTACAGCATCGTTCCTTACTACTTCATCGACGCCACTGAAGAGGACGGCGTGACGACTTATTACGGGTATGCCCCGGCGCTGCTGACCGATCTTGAATTCGGTATTGAGGATCAGCGCGTCGAACTGCTTCTGGCTTATACGGAAGCCGACGGCTGGCGCATTGCCGGCTACCGCAGCGTTTACGAAGGCGGCGAGACCGAGACCGTCGCGAAGTATGAGGAAACGCTGCACGAAGGCGCGTATCTGCACTTCATCGCCGACTATTACAGCTATGACGGAAAGTACGAAGATACCTATCTGGTCGGTAATGAGATTAAAGTCACGGACGATACCGTGATCGTTGAACTGGGTATCCCGTCCACCACGAAATGCAGTGTCGCGTACGTGCTGACCGACATCTATCAGCAGCAGTATTGGACACCGGTCGTGCCGAAGTAAGAAGTTTCATACAAAGAAAACAGCGGTCCCGCGGGGCCGCTGTTTTCTTTATGCTTTGCGGGGAAGAACTGCTTACTGCAGTTTGGCGCTGCCGGTACCGATGAGCTCGCCGCTGCCCTTGTCGAAGAGCATGATGCCGCCTTCCTGCAGGGCGATGTGCACCTTCTCGCCGATCTCATAGGTCACGCCGCCGAAGGTCACGCCGGTCAGCAGGTAATTGCCGATCTTCACGCGGACCGTGGTCTCCATGCCGGTAGGCATGGCGCTGTAGATCTCGCCTTCGATGCCGCCTTCTTTTACGATCTCCATGAATTCGGGACGGATGCCCAGCACGTAGTCGTTCTCCGTGATCTCAGCTTCTTCTTCAAGGATATCTTCGACACGGGCGATCGGATATTTGAACCGGGTGTCCTTGTTGCCCTTTTCAACGTGCTTCTTGTCTTTCTTGCGTTCCGCGTCGACCGCAGCCTTGGCAGCTCTGCGTTCCGCAAGACCCTTGCGCCATTCCTTGATGTCGGTCGCCTTGCCGAAGCGGAACAGGGCCTTGTGACCGTCCAGGATGTCCAGCTTCATCGCGCCGTCTTCCTGCACGCCGTTCGCCTCCACGAAGTTGATGGAAGGGCTGCCGACGAAGTCGGCGACGAAGGTGTTGTTCGGGAAGTTGTAGACCGTCAGCGGCGCGTCGTACTGCTGCAGCACGCCGTTTTCGATCAGGCAGATGCGGGTCGCAAGCGTCATGGCTTCCATCTGGTCGTGGGTGACGTAGACGAAAGTGGAACCGGTGGTCAGATGCAGACGCTGCAGTTCGGAGCGCATTTCCAGACGGAGCTTGGCGTCCAGATTGGAGAGCGGTTCGTCCATGAACAGGACCGAAGGCTCGGGAGCAAGCGTACGCGCGATGGCGACACGCTGCTGCTGGCCGCCGGAAAGTTCGGACGGATAGCGGTCCATGAACATGCCGATCTTGACGATCCGGGAGACGCGGCGTACGGTCAGATCGATCTCTTCCTTGGTGTACTTTCGGACGGAAGTCTGGGGCTTGCCGTTCTTCAGAACTTCGTACTTCTCGTTCAGTTCGAGCCCCTGGGCTTTCAGCGCTTCGCGCTCCTTCGCGGCCTTTTCGCGGTAGACCTTGGCCTGGCGGGCGGCTTCCGCCGCGGGATCCGCAGCCTTGTGCACGCCAAGCTTCAGCAGTTCCTTCGCGGCAAAGCCGGAGAGGATGTAGCTATCGATGAGCTTCACTTCCAGGCGCTTCTCATCCAGTTTGCCCTTCTTGTCGCGGCAGTCTTCCACGACGCCGAGGAAGGCTTCGGGATTTTCCAGAACGCCGGCAAGCAGTTCGTCGGAGCGGATGTCCAGGCGCTTCGTGGGCATTTCCTCCTTGACGTTCGTCAGACCGAAGCTGATGTTCTGGTAGACGGTCATGTTGGGCCACAGGGCGTAGTTCTGGAACAGGAAGCCGACTTTTCTCTTGTTGGCGGGGATGTTGATCCCCTTTTCGCTGTCAAAGACGACCTGGTCGCCAATGGTGATGCGGCCGGTGGTGGGCGTCTCCAGACCGGCAATCATGCGCAGGGTCGTGGTCTTGCCGCAGCCGGAAGGGCCGAGGAGCGTCACGAACGCCTGGTCCTCGATCACCAGATCCAGATGGTCGACGGCATAAAAGGTATCCCAGCGTTTGGTAATATCAGTTAAAACGATTTTAGGCATATGTACTCCTTCCGTATCAGCCGCCGATGCCTTCGTCAAGGCTGGCGCCCGTGAGTTTGTTGACGACCGCATTCGAGATCAGGATCGTGACCACCAGGATCAGGTTGATGCCGCTCGAGAACGCGTACAGACCCATTTCATCGAAGTAGTCCAGCGTCGTGGACAGGATGAAGCCCTGCACGCAGAGCAGCATGAACAGGGACAGCTCACGCAGACAGGTCATGAACGGCAGCAGGAAACCGCTGATGATGGACGATTTCTGGATCGGGATGATGATCCTGAGCATCCGTTTGGTCCAGGGAACGTTCTGGATGATCGCCGCCTCCTCGATCTCGCCGCTGATCTGCAGCATGGAGTTCAGGGAAGCGCGGCTCGCAAACGGGATGTATTTTACCGTGCCGACGATGATGAGGATCCAGTAGGTGTTGTACAGATTGAACTTCTCACCGGTCAGCAGGATGAAGAATGCGATGCCGACAGCCACGGAGGGCATGAGGTAAGGCAGGAACGCGACGGAGTTGACGTAGCCGGCCAGCTTGCTGCGGCGGTTCTTGGAGACCGCATAGCCGATCAGGGTACCCAGGGTGCCGGCGATCAGCGCGCAGGCGACAGAGACCAGTACGGTGCCCTTGAAGGCGTTCCAGATGGTCGGGTTGTAGAGCATGCCGAGCTGGCCGTACATGCCGTTTTCGGTCACGTTCTCGGCGGTCACCCACCACTTGGTCGTCAGGTTCGCGGGATTCCAGGTATACAGGAAACTGTAGTCGCCGGGGTTCGGCAGGAAGGTCTCAAACGCGAACGAGATGATGGGGAAGATGCTGGTCAGGAAGGTCAGCACGATGAACACGCAGGCGATGACGGTCCTGCCGATCCTGCCGAGGTTGATCTTGGAGGTCTGGCCGGACTTGCCCGTGACCGTCGTGTAGCTCTTGCGGCTCTTCAGGCTCCGCTGGTTCAGGATCATGATCGCCACGCCCAGCACCATCATGATGACGGCCAGGATCGATGCCTCACCGGCGTATTTCACGTTCATCTCCAGATACTTCGTGGAGAGGGTCGTGAATTTCAAATAGTGCGGGACCGGGTAGCTGCCCATGGAGCTGCCGAAGACCAGCAGGATCGTGGACAGGATGGCCGGACGGACCAGCGGGAGAGTAACGCGCGTCATGATCTTGGCGCGCGGCGTATTCAGAATGGTGGCTGCTTCTTCGAGGTTGGCGTCCATGTTGCGGAAAATGCCGCCGATCAGGATGTAGGCGAACGGCGCATAGTGCAGGCCGAGGACGACCACGGAAGGGAAGAGGCCCTGGCACCACCAGGCCGGCATGGTCACGCCGAAGAGGCTGGCCAGCAGACCGTCGCGGGTACCGGTCACCAGGTTGCTGTCAAAGAGGTTCTTCCACACCATGGCCAGCGTCCACTGGGGCATGATGTACGGGAAGATGAAGATCGAACTCAGATACTTCTTGAAGCGAAGATTGGTCCGGGTCACGAGGAATGCGAAAAAGCCGCCGTAGAGGATCGCTACCAGGCAGGAGAGGACGGACATGATCACCGTATTAAGCAGCGGTGTCCAGAGGTTCGTTTTCGCCATGCGGCTGGTGAACAGGTCGATGTAGTTGACCAGCGTGAAGCCTTCGGATTTACCGGTCAGATACTGGTCGATGGAGCCCACGTGGATCTTCAGCGTATCTTCCACGATGGCGATGATCGGCGCGAACGTGGTGATCGTGCAGATGATCCCCATGATCACCAGGATCGTATTCTGCGGCTTGCCAAAGAACGATTTCAGGTGATTGAAGAAAACGCGCCGGCGGTTTTTCGAGGTTTCTGAACTGGAATTCATAAAAGCCCCCTTATTGGAATGAAGGGGCGCCGCAATCTGCGACGCCCCTCTGGTTTACGTCGATCAGATCAGTGACCGAAGAGATTATTGGGGTTTATACTTGCTCAGCATTTCGATCCAGGAACCGACCGTGAACGCTACGCTCGCGCAGTATTCGGGATCTTCCAGAACCAGCTTGCCGTTGTTCTTCCACCAGTCAAAGCCCTTGTCGTTCAGCACCGGGAAATCCGTGCCGCCGCTGGTGGAGTGATTGAACTTCTCTTCAGTACCCTTCGCAACCGTAGGGTTGGAGGAGTAGCCGCCGATGTCCTTGCCCCAGGCGGAGAAGCCGTCGACGGTGCAGGTCATGTAGGCGATGAACGCGCAGGCGGTCCAGGGCAGAGGGCTGTTCTTGGTCACGAACAGGTAGTGGCAGTAGCCGTAGCCGCCGAAGCCGGTGTAGCCGTCCTGATAAGCAGCGACGGTGACGTTCTTCTTGGAAACCTGATCGGATTCTTCAACGCTGCGCAGCTTGGAGTAGACCAGCAGGCCGAACTGATCGGTCGCGGACTTGGAAACCAGGGTGTTGCAGATGGGGCCGTCATCGGGCTGAGCGTTGTAGCTTTCGACCCACAGTTTGATCCAGGCCAGAGCGTACTTGCCGTTCTCGTCCAGGCCGAGGTCCTTGGCATCCTTTTCGACAGCGGCGATCGCGGTGTCGACGTAGCCCTTCTTGGAGGCGTCGAGGGCGTCATAGGCTTCCTTCAGGGTCTTGGCATATTCGGGCTTGGTCAGCATGTACAGGAAGTTCTTGCCGACGATCTCGGAGTCGATGTCCATGAACAGGCCGTGTTCGCCTTCAGCAACGAAATCCCAGCAGTTGGTGTAGGTCTTGCTGCCGGTGTTGTTGTATTCGAAGATCTTGTTCAGGGTCTGCAGCGGCAGATAGCCTTTGTAGGCTTCCGCGGTGGTCTTGTTGGCGTCCGCCCAATCCTTCGGGATGAAGGTCTTCAGGATGCCGGTCTTGACCATCTTGCTTTCGATCTGGTTGCCGTCCTGAATGAGCGTCATGGCAAAGGTGCCGGTGCTCTTCAGGGAGTCAGCCTGCAGCTGATCGAAGATCTTGTTGTTCTTCGGCTGCTGCCATTCGAATTCCATCTTGTAGTTCGGATCGATCGTTTGCAGGTAGGCGATGAACAGCGGCAGCGCGGATTTGCCGCGGCTGGAGTTGCCGACACCGTAGAAGGTCTTGCCGTTGGATTCCGCAATGGCTTTCTTGGCCAGGTCTTCAAGGCTCATTGTCTGGGCCTCAGCAATGATCTTGTCGATCTCGGACTGAGCCGCAGGCGCTTCCGTAGAGGCAGCGGGATCCTGCGAAGGCTTGGTATTGCCGCCGCAGCCGCTCAGCAGAGTGAGTACCATCGCCATGGCTAACACCAGAGATAATACTTTTTTCATTTTGGTTCCTCTCTTCTTGGTTTTAAATATTGAGAACGCGGATGCGTTTCCTTACATCAGCGCAGAAACGGAGACGGAGTTTCCTCCGCATCATCATCCCGTTCCCGTAAGCCAAACGATAGTCTACCACTGCCGCATGAAAAAGTCAATGCGCACAGGAAACTTTTCGGGGCATATCTCAAAAGACGCGTGCGCACGGAGCACACGCGTCTTAAGGTGTTTTGGCTTTCGGGAGAACCCTGGCAGCTTACTACTTTGCGTAGATCATGCCGACGAGTCTGTTGAGAAGCTTTGCCGGAAGGATCTTCGCGAGGAAGCAGAAGAACTTATACTGAAAGCCGATGGTGTTGAACGGCTTCACGCTTTTTCTCGTCGCGACCCTGCGGATGAATTCTGCGGCGACTTCAGGACCCTTGCCGCTCTGCTCATCCTTTTCCATGCCCGCGACGGAGCGGGAGATGCGGCCGCCGTAGACATCGTCGCCGACGGCGATCTTGTTCCTGGCCGCGGTAAAGCCGGTGGCCATGTCGCCGGGCTGGACCGCGCACATCGTAACGCCGTAGGGGCGCAGCTCGTTGGCCGCCGCCATGGTATAGGAATTGATCGCAGCCTTGGAGGCCGAATAATAGGTCTGGAAGGGGATCGGGATGGGCGCGGCAACGGAGGAAAGGTTCACGATCCTTCCCGAGGCCTGACGGCGCATGACCGGGATCACGGCCCTGTTCACGTTGACCATGCCGAAGAAATTGACGTTCAGCTGCTGCTTCGCGTCTTCGAGGGGCGTGAATTCGACAGCGCCGGAAATGCCGTAGCCGGCGCAGTTGATGAGGACGTCGATGCGGCCTTCAGCCTGCATGACGGTATCGACCGCGCGGATGACGGCGGCTTCGTCGGTGACGTCGCAGGCGATGTGCGTGACGCCTTCTGCGCCTTCGCCGCGGCGGGAGAATTCATAGACGGTGAAGCCGGCGTCCTTCATGGCCTTCGTCGTTGCGAGGCCGATGCCGGAGCTGCCGCCGGTCACGATGCAGACCTTGTTCACAGTTCATACCTCCCGAGAACTTCGGCAATGATGTCCACGGCTTCGTCGATCAGTTCGTGCGTGTGGCTGGCCATCAGGCTGCAGCGCAGCAGCGCTTCATGCGGCGCGGTGGCCGGCGGCAGGGAAGCGTTCACGAACACGCCGTGGTCGTACAGATCCTTGGTGATGGTCAGGGTCGGGATCGGCTCGTAGGTGAAGATCGGGACGATCGGAATCATCTCGCCTCCGCCCATGCGCATCTTAATGCCTTTTTCGGCAAGGCACTTCCTCATGTAGCGGGCGTTGTCCTGCAGCTTGTCGACCAGTTCGGGATGGCTTTCAAGGATGCGGAGGGCTGCCAGGGCCGCGGCGCAGTTGGCCGGCGGGATGGAGGCGGAGAAGATGAACGGACGGGAGGAGTGGCGCACGTAGTCGGCGACCCTCGCACTTGACGCCATGTAGCCGCCGAGTGAAGCCAGGGACTTGGAGAAGGTGCCCATGTAGATGTCGACCTTGTCCTCAAGCCCGAAGAAACTTGCCGTTCCGCGGCCGCCTTCACCCAGGACGCCCAGGCCGTGGGCGTCGTCCACCATCACGCGGGCGCCGTATTTTTCCGCGAGAGCGCAGATCTCGGGAAGCTTCGCGATGTCGCCGCCCATGGAGAAAACACCGTCTGTCACGATCAGGCAGCCGGCGTTCTCCGGCACCTTCTGCAGACACTTTTCGAGCTCGGCCATGTCGTTATGGCGGTAGCGGAGCATGGTGCCGTAGGAAAGCTTGCAGCCGTCGTAAAGGCTGGCATGGTTCTCGCGGTCCATGATCACGTAATCGCCGCGGCCGACGATGGCGCTGATGATGCCGAGGTTGCTCTGGAAGCCCGTGGAGAAGGTGACGACGCTGTCCTTGCGGAGGAATTTTGAGAGCTCCGCCTCCAGTTCAAGATGAAGTTCCAGCGTGCCGTTCAGGAAACGGGAGCCGCTGCAGCCGGAGCCGAGCTTCCGGTAGGCTTCCACGCCGGCTTCGATGACCTCGGGGTTCGTCGTAAGGCCGAGGTAGTTGTTGGAGCCCAGCATGATGCGGCGCGCACCTTCCATCTGCACGACGGTGTCCTGTTTGGACTGGAGAGCGTGGAAGTAGGGGTAAATGTTCTGCTCGCGGATATCGTCAACGAAGCTGTGTTTTTCTGCTTTTTCAAAGAGATCGATCATGGGGATCCTCCTTTTTAATTAGTTTTCCTTAATGCAATGATCCCGGGAAGGACGGCAACGGCAGAGCCGACGAGGAAGAGGGCGATGCCGAGCCACATGTTGACGGTGATGACTTCCTTAAGGAACAGGAAGGCGATGATCGGAGAGAGCATCGGCTTCAGAAAGTAAACCAGGTTCGTTTCGTTTGCCGAGGTCTTCTCGAGAGCGAGCATGTGGCAGACGTATCCGGCGGCGGAGTTGATCAGGCAGATGTAGAGGAAGGGAAGGACGGCTTCCTGCGGGAGGGCGGGCAGAAGCGGGACGTTCGCAAAGATGTCAAGCCCGAGCCCGGAGAAGAAGGCGGCGCCGGCAGCAGTCTGCCCGATCACGAGGATGAGCAGCAGCTCCAGCGAACCGAGCAGGATGCTCGCGCAGGTGACGACGATGCCGCCGAAGACCGGCGTTTTCTTCTTGCCGGTGACCATGTAGAGGGCGAAGGCAAGGGAGGCGGCTACGGTCAGGACGACGCCCTTCGTATCCACGGCGTTCTCCCACGGCGCGACGATCACCACGATCGCGATCACCTCGATGACGAGGGCGATGATATGGTACGGCCGGATCTTTTCCTTCAGCAGGAGGGCTGCCAGGATCGTCACGAAGACCGGATTGGCGGAGAAGGCCACGGCGACGAACGACGCCGAAGTATAAAGGATGGCCATCTGGTACATGACCATGCTGAAGGCCACGCACAGAAAACCGGTCAGGGCAAAGTAGGCAAGGTCGCGGCCGCGCAGCTTGGCGCCGTGTTTTTTCAGCGAAGAAACGGCGAAGGGGATCAGGGCGATCCCGCCGATCAGGAAGCGCAGATAGGTGATCTGCATGGGAGCGAAGAGGCCGCGCGTGTAGCGCAGCATCACTTCCATGGTGCTGAAGATGACCGTGGTCAGCAGGATGAACAGATATCCGGATGTCTTTTTCTTCATGGGACTCCTCTGACTGCCCGGGCTTTCCGCCCGCGGCATACGCTTCATTATAGCTTATTCTGGGCCGGCTGCCAAGAGGCCCGGACGGAAAAAGCGCTTGAAAGCGCTGCTTCTTTGCGCTATGATTTGCCTGTATCCGCGGCAGATAAGGCCGCATGCATACCCGGAAAGGGGGAGACAATGGTTGGAAAATATCCGGTGATCACGCTCTGCGGGAGCACCCGGTTCAAAAGTTCGTTTTACGAAGCCCAGAAGCGGCTGACGCTGCAGGGCAACATCGTCATCTCCGTGGGGCTGTTCGGCCACGCCGGCGACGAAGAGGTCTGGGAAGGCATGGATGAGGACACGGTCACCGAGACCAAGACCATGCTGGACGACATGCACAAGCGGAAGATCGACATGGCGGACGGGATCTACGTGATCAACGTGGGCGGCTATATCGGTTCGAGCACCCGTTCGGAGATCGCCTACGCGGCCGCGCACAGCAAGACGATCGATTATCTGGAACAGCCGGCGGCGCAGCGCTGCCCGGTCTGCGGCAGGTACTATTTCACCGAACCGCACAGCTACGAGATCTGCCCGGTTTGCGGCTGGGAGGACGATCCGTCCCAGAAACGTTATCCGGACATGGAAGGCGGCGCAAATGCGGAGAGCCTGAATGAGGCGCGAAGAAAGTATGAGGCGAAGTATGGCACAGAATAAGAAGTTTAAGTTAGATATCAGGAAAATTATCATAGGAATACTGCTGCTGGCGGTGATCATCGGTGTCGCGACGGGAAAGATCTCTCTGGCGAACCTGCTGGGCATCGAACCTCAGACGGACCAGGCAACCTGGAGCGGAGAGATCACCACGGAGCAGCAGACAGCAGTGCCGACCGATCCTGCCTCCACGGCATTTGCCGACATAACCCTTACGCACGGCCCGATCGAATCGATCGACGTTACGCTGCGCTCGGTGGAAGTCCCGACAAAGACGAAGGCCGAGACCAAAGAGGAGACCCGGAAAGAAACCAGGGAAGAGAAGGAATACTACTTCCGCTACAAATCCTATCTTGACGAGCACTACGAAAAGCACGGGATTGAGATGGGCTTCCCGGATGCCAATGCCTACCGGAAGGCGGCGAGCGACATCATCAATTCCGCCGGAGACAACGGCATCCTCTCCAAGTACAAGAGCGACGGCAGCGGCGACATGTGCTTCTATGTGGAAGAGACGAAGGAGTTCGTGGTCCTGTCGAAGGACGGATACATCCGCACCTATTTCATCTGTTCCGGAATAAAATACTACGAGAGGCAGTAAAAACCGGTCTACGGTAAACGACCTGCGGGAAGACGAGAGCTTTCCGCAGGTTTTTTGCAGAAATGCGGCCGGATGCTTACGGGTTTTCTCTTTTTCCGCGACATAAGGGGTGAAGGACCTTCAGCAACAAGGAGCAGGGAAACATGGAAAGGGATCGGATAACAAGAGACGTTTCTCCGGATGACGGCGGGATCGTGAGGCTGTTCGAAGCGCGGGACGAAGAAGCGCTGCGGCAGACGGAGAAGGCACACGGCGCTTTGATCCGGCGCGTCGCCGCCCGTTTTCTGGGCGACGCTCGCGACTGCGAAGAGGTGGTGAGCGACGTTCTGCTGGCCGCGTGGAATGCCATCCCGCCGCACAGGCCGGACAGCCTTCCGGCTTTTCTGGTCACGCTCGCGAGACGCGCCGCGATCAGCCGTCTGCGTGCAGAGAACAGGGCGAAAGACGTTCCGCGGGAGCATCTGCTGGCCTTGGAGGAACTGGAAGAGATCCTGCCGGACCGCGGCAGCCCCGAAGGGGAAGTGATCGCGAAGGAACTTGCGGCGAGCATTTCCTCCTTCCTGAAAAAGCAGCCCGCCCGCCGGCGCGCGGTCTTTCTGTACCGCTACTATGCCTCCTGCTCCGTCGAAGAGATCAGCCGCCGCCTGTCCTTTGGCCGCTCCACCGTGGAGAAGGATCTGAAGAAAACGCGGGACGCGCTGAAAAAGCAGCTGGAAAGAGAAGGATACGAAGCATGAAACTTTGGGAAAATACGATGAATGAACTGGAGCCCGGGCTGATCGCCGGGGCGATGGAATACGAAAAGAAACGCAATGAAGGGAAGAGCGGCTCCGGGCTGTTTTCCGGCAGGCGCCTGCTGCCGGCCGCAGCCTGCCTCGTGCTTCTTTTGGCCGGGGCTGCCGTGATCCTTTTCCGGCAGGCTGAGCCGCAGGATCTTTCGGCGCTGTGGAATGCCGGGACGCTGCATGAAGATTCCTCGTTCGAATCCTCCTATCAGGTCACCATCCGCGAGGCACCGTACGCTGCCTATCAAAGCACTTACGTCTGCGATCCGGCCCTGGCCGGGGAGAAACTGGGCGAAGTCACCGTACTGGGCGGCTGGTATCAGGTGCAGTACGGACCTGACGGGAAGGCACGGACGGAAAACGGACCCGAAGGCGGCGGAGAGATCCTTCGGGCGGAAGTTTTCGGCATCCGCGGCGTGTCGCCGGATACCGCGGTCTGCCTGAAGTATTTGGACAGGAGCGAAGCACTGACCGCGGACCGGTACTACAGTTTTCTGAACCCGGATAAGGCTTTCGGAACATTTGCGGACTTCTTTGCCAGCACTGCGGCGGCGGAGCACCTGAGCCTCCGACGGCAGGACGGGATGGCGCCGCTCCTTCTGGAAAGCGTTTCCCGGAAGGAGATCGTGCGGGCGTCCTATGATCTGGACGGAGCGGCGGAAGAAAAGTTCCTGAAAGCCATCCTCGCCTGCGGCGGCACGGCCTCGGCGGAGGCTTCCGAAACGATTCTTTCCTCCTGCACGAAGCGGCTTTCCTGCCGGGTGCAGCTGGAAGGCATCGCCGTGTGGAAACTGACGATCCTTGACAGCGGATATCTGCAGCTGGAACCGTCCGGCATCCATTTGCTCCGGGAGATCTCGCTGCAGTTCCGGATCGGTGATGCCGCGAAGGAACTGATCCGCCTGGCAGAGCAGCAGGGCGTACGGAGGACGGTCGACCCGGCCGCCACGGTAACGGGAAGCAGCGGTGCCGCGCAGCCGGAATAAGACAGACACAAAAAGAAGGCAGAGTCCCGGACGGGGACCCTGCCTTCTTCAGTTCATGCCTTGAAAAAGCTTGGCGTATTTCTTACTTTCCGGACGTATCCGTGGAGATGAGGCCCATCAGAAGATCCATGAGGCCGCCGCCCTGGGAGGCCTGCTGCTGCGGCTGCTGGACCTGCTGCTGGCCGCCGAAGAGATTGATGGTCTGCGGCTGCTGGACCTGCTGTACGGGCTGTGCCTGCTGAAGGCTGCCCATGCCGAGAAGGTTCGAAAGAAGGCTCGCACCGGCAGCGGTGTTGTTCTGGACAGGCTGCTGATAGACGGGCTGCTGGACCTGCTGCTGGCCGCCGAAGAGGCTGATGGTCTGGGGCTGCTGCACCTGCGGCTGCGCCTGCTGCGAAGCCATGCCCGCGCCGAGAAGGCTGGACAGAAGGCTGAGCGTCCCGGCCGTATTGTTCTGCTGCACGGGCTGCGCCGTCTGGGCCCCGCCGAGGCCGAGCAGGCCGCCGAGGAGGCTGGAAAGACCGCTGTTGGAACTGGCATTCTGGCTGGTGCCGAGCATGGAGGAAAGCAGCAGCGGAGCGATGAGGCTCAGAATGGAACTGGTCTTTTTCTGAGACACGCCGCTGTTCTGGGAGACGGCAGCGGAAGCGCCGGCGCCGAGCAGGGTGCCGAGGATGCTCCGGTTCGTGCCGTTTGCGGCAGCCCGGGTCAGCTTCGTTTCAGCGGCCTGCGCGCCGTTTTCTTCGAAAAGCGGAACGGCGGCATTCACCACGCGCTTAACTTCGTCGGGGGTAGTCTTGGTTTCCCTGCTGATCTCCCGGAGGTTTTCATCGGTCAGCAGTGTGTTCATGAGAGCAGAATAATCCATATCGTATCTCCTTATCGTTTCCCGGCGGATACCGGATCCGCGCACGGAGGCGCATGCCGGTTCCCTTACCACAACATTATGCGCCTGCGCGGTGAAAAAAGTCAACATCTTGCGGAAAAATCATTGAATAATTAAGCGGCATGGGCTATAATCGCCTCAAACGGGGCTCCGTCCCCGCACCAAGCTTTTTCACAGGAGTATTGACATGGCTGAAGAGATCAAAAAGAAAAAAGTCGTATCGGCCGCGGACGCAAAGACCGTGACGAAGGCCGCCGATGAGACAAAGAAAGCCGCCAAGAAGGTCGAGGACGCGACGGAAGAAGCGGCCGGGACCGTGACCGGCAAGAAAAAAACCGAGGAAGCGAAGCCCGTCGGCAACGCTAAGGGCCTGCGCATCGGCGCGGTATGCCTGTGGGTAGCGGCGATCGCCTTTGAACTCGTCGCCGTCTTCACGCTGTTCGGCAAGATCAACATCACCTTCATGAACACCATGACCTTCCTGATCATCCTGATCGTCCTGGATCTGATCTGCCTGGTCATCGGGTCTCAGCTCTGGAAGAAGGCGAATCACATCGATCCTGCTTCCAAGAAGAACAAGACCAAATTCTGGCTGTGGAACAACATGGGCCTGATCGTTGCGATCTTTGCCTTCGTTCCGCTGATCATCCTGCTGCTTACCAATAAGAACCTGGACAAGAAGACCCAGACGATCGCCGTGGTCGCGGCCTGCGCAGCCCTGCTGATCGGCGGTGCCGCCAGCATCGATTACAACCCCGTCTCCGCGGAGGAGAAGCAGGTTGCCGAAGCGAACATCACCGGCAAGGTCACCTGGACCCAGTATGGCAAGGTGTATCACATCTATATCGATGAGGATACCTGGTGCCAGCACCTGAACAACAGCGATACGGTCAAGGTCGGCACCGTTGAGGAAGCCATCGCGGCCGGCAAGACCCGTCTGTGCAAGACCTGCGCGCACAACCACAACCTGGAGGGCATTGAAGACCTGCCTCTCGGCGGCAGCGGTCCCGACTGAGACCCGCACCGGAAAAAGGCTGCGGTAAAACGTCATACGGCGTTGATATGTACCCAGTTTTCTGGACACATTGAATTATGACTGAGGCTTAACAGGTGGATGCCATTCTGTACTTTACAGGAGGCATCCACTTTGTTTTTG
>CADAOF010000019.1:27720-42051 GCA_902789555.1 uncultured Lachnospiraceae bacterium | reverse complement strand
TGATATTTTCATACCCGGCAAGGCTTTCTTCCGTTACGGCTCTTGCATCGCAGGTTGCGGCATTGATCATTTTGTTCTTCTTCATGAGATTCGTCCTCCATTATTATTTCAGTTTTTCTCTCAGAAGCTTTCTGGCACGGCTTAAGGCGGCCCGGACCCCTGATGGTGACAGCCCGTATTCTTCTGCAAGTTCCTTTGAGGTGTACCCGTCAAAGTACCGTTTGATAAAGAGCTGGGACAGATCCGGCGGGAGCGAGGAAAGGATCATGGCTGCTTCGACTTCTGAGAAGCCGCCATCCGTTTCTTCCTCGGCCTGTATCTGGTTGTTCTGTTCTACGGTTCGCCTTCGGCAGGCATCATAGAACAGGTTTCTTGCCACCTTATACAGCCAAGCCCGGCGTTCCCTTTCTCCCAGTTCTTCCAGAAGATCCAGATTGGAAAGTGCCTTTATGAAGGTCTCCTGCAGTAGATCCTCTGCATCACTGACATTTCCGCATATCATACAGCAGTATTTCAACAGTTCTGTCCGATACTTGGTATATAGCTCTGCGATCATGGCACCCTCCTTTCCTTCGGCTTTCACTCTTATAACGTTTGAGAACAGCAAAGTGTTTTTAGTATAACCGAATTGACACCATATGCGGCCCATGAAGTGATCAAGGCGATCTATATCGGGGCACCGGATAAAAGCAGCGGAAAACGCCGTCAGAGCATTCATATCTGCTATGATCTGATCGGGTTCATCCCTCTGAGTGAACTGATGGAACAGGAAATGGCATGATCCGAAGATCATGCCATTTCCAGAAAACTATAAAACTGTCTTATAAGCCCCGGCCTCAAGGCTGCGGGTCTTTTTGACGGGACGATCATTTCATGCCGATAACTTCATGTTCAGACAGAAGTTTCTTCTGATTGGCAAGGAAGGTCGCCAGTTCGGTATGGTTGCGATAACCGACGAGCTGCGCATTGGTTGCCAGACTTTCGCCGTAGGAAGCAGATTCGGTGATCTCCTTGATCGCAGTCTCAAGAACTTCGATCACGTCGGCAGGCATGCCCTTAGGACCGCAGAGATAGTAGTAAGGAGCAAAGTCTTCCGTCATGCCGTAATCGCCGGAAGCGGGGACGTCTTTCGCAAAGGGGTTGACATCGGGGCCGCAGGAGACCAGAATCACAAGGTCGCCGGCTTCTCTGTACTGCTCAACCGCTGCGTAGTTCGTAACGCACATGTCGATGTTGCCTGCAAGCACGGCCGTAATGCGTTCACCGGTCTCGCCGACGTTGACCGTGGTAACTTTCAGACCGCCGTCCATCAGACAGGTGACTGCTGCGCCGGTGGAATTGTTAGGCTGAGAGGAGATTTTCAGTTCTTCAGGATGAGCTTCGCAATAATTAATCAGATCCTGGAAATTCTTGATGCCGAGTTCTTCTGCACGGGTCTTCTTCATGGAGACGACCTGACCGGCGCCCTTGGAAACGGAGGCGATCATGTCAAAATCTTCGACGACATTGAAATCGCTGTCGCCCACGGCATCGTTGATCAGCGGAGAAGTATTGCCGAACCAGATCGTGTAGCCGTCCTTGTCGGCATTCATCACTTCACGCAGTGCTTCATTCTGGCCGGAAGCATTGCTGACGACGATGTTCACACCGAGCTTTTCGCCCAGATACTGGGTCAGGGCGCGGCAGTTGTTGTCCACGGCGGAGCCGGACTTGGAAGTGACAACCGTGATGGCGTACTTGGGATAATCGGACTTCTTGGTGCCTTCCGTCGAACCGTCCTTGGATCCGCCGCAGGCAGCCAGAGAAAGCACCATGGCCAGGGCAAGCACGAGCGTAATCAGTTTTTTCATGTTTTCTCTCCTTGTTTTGTTTATTGGACTTCTATAATCATCTCCCTGAAGGGTTTGATCCGTTAGATGTTTGTCTCAGGCTCTTCTTCTCCTGCCTTCCTGGTCTTCTTCGCCTTGATGTTCTGGATAACGGTGCGGACCATGACAAAAGCCGCGACCAACAGAAACGCCATGGCGATCGGAGAAGTAAACATCGGAGTCATATTCATCTGCGTCATTGACATGCCGCGGCGGAAGTTCTTTTCCACGATGTCACAGAGGATATAACCGAGAACGATCGGAGCACGCTTCACGCCGGCCTTCTGCAGGAAATAGCCGAGGAAGCCGCCGACGACGAAGATGATCAGATCGGTCGGATTGCTGCGGGAGGAGTAGGCGCCGATAAAGCACATTGCCATGACCTCGACCATGATGATGCGGCGCGGCAGTGTCAGAACTTTGATGAAGCCGTTCAGCATCAGACGTTCCAGGATCAGGACCAGGAAGTTTGCTACGAAGCAGACGGCAAACATCATGTAGACCAGATTGACTTCCTTCTGGAAAACAAGCGGGCCGGTCGTAATGCCGTGAAGGTTCAGGGAACTCATCAGGATACCTGCGGAGGTGCTGCCGGGAACGCCCAGGGCAAGCATGGGGATCAGCGCGCCGCCGATACAGGCGTTGTTCGCCGTCTCGGAAGCGATGATGCCGGAGACACAGCCGGTGCCCCACAGATGACCGTCCTTATTCCGTTTTTTGCCGATGGAATAGGAAAGAACGCTGGCAGCGCTGGAACCGATGCCCGGAAGTACACCCGTATATGCACCGAGGAAAGCTGAGCGAAGAATGTTCTTCCACTGGGAAAGGTATTCCTTGAAACTGATGCCGTAGCCCTTGAACTTCTTGGCTTTCAGCACTTCCAGAGTCTCGTCCTTATCCTTCATGACGAGTTTGAGCAATTCGGGGATCGCGAAGAAACCGCTCATCAGGGCTGTAGTGGTCACGCCGCCGTCCAGGGCATGATTGCCAAAGTTGAAGCGGATAACGTTGGTAACCGAATCCGTGCCGGTCATAGCCAATGCCATGCCGATCAAAGCAGCCAGGAACCCCTTCGCCATGTCGTCGCCTACGACGGCAGTAATCATGGTCAGGGAAAAGATACCGATCGCGAAGTATTCCCAGGGACCGAAGTTGATGGCAAATTTTGCAATGACCGGAGTCAGGAAGATCAGAAGCAGGAAGCTGATCGTACCGCCGACCACGCTGGTCAGGATGCCGACGCCGAGTGCACGGCCGCCTTCACCCTTCAGCGCCATCGGATGGCCGTCGAAGGTCGTCGTCATTGCCGAACTCGTTCCCGGTATGTTCAGCATAATGGCAGAGATCAGTCCGCCGGTCTGTGCACCGTTGTAACAGGCAAGCAGCACGACCATGGCCGTCCGCGTATCCATACCGTAAGTAAGCGGCAGCGCAAGGATCAGCGACATGTTGACCGAGATTCCGGGCAGAGCGCCGAGCAGGATGCCGATAACTACGAAGATCGCCATCAGCAGCAGAAAGCGGGGAGTAATGAGCAGTTCTACGATCGAACGCAGAAAGACCAGATAGTTTTCCATGTGCGCCTCCTTACAGATACGTCAGCAGCGGCTTCAGCACGCCCGGAGGCAGCAGGGTCTGGAACCCGTAGTAGAAGCCGAAGAATAGGACCAGCGGCGTTACGATTGACAGGAGGATGTACAGGCCGATCTTCCTTTCTCCTTTGACGGAAGCAACCATGAAGAGACCGAACATGGCCGGGATCATCGTGAGGATGAAACCGAGAGGCTTCATGCAGATTGCTGTCGCCAGCATGATCAGGAAGCAAATGACGCAGCGAACGAAGCCTCGGCGGCTGACCTGTTTCTCCTCTGAAGAGGCCTTTCGCTGTTCCTTGGGGATCGCGTGCAGTTCCCTGATTCCTTTGACCAGGACCCAGGCCGCGCACACCGCAATCAGTACAGCTATGATGCGGGGCATGAAAGCCGCGTCGATCACGTTTTTGGCATAAACGATCTTGAAATTGTAGGTTTCCAGAAAATAGCCGACAGCAAAGAGCAGCGTTCCTGCTCCGAGCATGATGTTGGCTTTCGCTTTCTTGAGATCTTTCAAGGTGGTCTTCCCTCCTCTTTTTATCGTTCCTGCAAATCGGCAACTGCACAAAACAAGTGTTTTTCAAGTCCGTGTGCGGTTTTTCCTTTAACAGCATTATAGTCAAAAGCATTCCAAAGGTGAAACAGTTAATGAAGCAAAAGAATCACAGGATTATACCTGTGATTCTCTTTGGTTCCGCCCAAATTACGCTGAATCGGACTGAATATTCTAATTTAAAACCAACTCATTATAAATGATAATATCTCTGCGGTCCCGTCCGCGGTCTTTCACTCTCCGTTCTCGAAAGCCGTCACGGCGGCAATCAGTCTTTCCGCAGCAGCCTCGCAGGAAGGATACTCCTCTTCCACGGCCTGCTCTCCGGTCGTATCGTTTGTTACGGTAAAATTCCACTTTTCCTTCCATAAAAATTTCGACTTACGCGCTATTTTCCAGGTACATTTTACCGCAGACATGGTCATGTGCACGGCAAAGGCAGGCGGGTCCTGCCCTTCTTCGGGCGTCATCTGTACGGTCCTGTTGAACGTCAGACCGGTTCCCCATTCCCTGAGCTTCGCAAATACTTCTCTCATTTTCATGTCCGCTTCTCCTTCCGGATCCTCTTCTTCGGTATTGTGTCTGGCAGGCAGCATTTCAGCCGCCTCCGGCTCCGGTTTTCTTTTCGGCAGATACATACTGCCCAGGTCGGCGCTTTCCAGAGCAAGCAGCGCGATCTTCTTCTCCAGGCCTCCGGTATAGCCGGTCAGATTCCCGTCCGCACCGATCACCCGATGGCAGGGAATGATGATCACGATGTTGTTGCGGCCGACCGCGCCGCCGACCGCCTGCGCGGCCATTCGCGGCACGCCCCGCTTCTTCGCGACTGCCGCGGCGATCGCCCCGTAACTCTTTGTCTCCCCGTATGGAATCTTCAGGAGTTCCTCCCAGACATCGCACTGGAAAGGCGTGCCGATGAGATGCAGCGGCGGCAGGAAGCCCGGATCTTTCCGTTCGAAATAATCGTCCAGCCATCTGGATGCTGCGGCGTGGTGCGGATGCGGCGCCTCTTCGTACTCCTCGTCCGGAAGAACTTTTCCGCGGCCGTCATCGAACCACAGCCCGGTAAGGCCTACGTCATCGCAGGCAAGAACGATCCTGCCGAGCGGCGAATCATAAAACTGCGTGTACTGCATGGCGGGCCTCCCTTCTCTTTCCGTTCCATCTTAGCACAAAAACTTTCGCTCCGCAAACCCTGCTTTGCATCTTTCATGCATCGTTTGACTTTCCCCGTCCCACAATCTATAATGAATAAAATTCCGAAATCACTAAAAAGGAGGGCTGACGCAATCATGCCCAAACTTTCCTTTGCTTCCGACTACATGGAGGGGGCGCACCCCGCCATTCTGAAACGGCTTGCCGAAACCAATCTGCTGCAGTCCGCAGGCTACGGCACGGATGAATTTTCCGAAGCCGCGCGCGAAAAGGTCCGCACCGCCTGCAATGCCCCCGAAGCCGACGTCTTTTTCCTCGTCGGCGGGACGCAGGCAAATGCGACTGTCATCGATGCGCTTCTTAAGTCTTATCAGGGCGTTCTCGCACCCGAAAGCGCCCACATCAACGTGCACGAAGCCGGCGCGATCGAACTCGGCGGCCACCGCGTGATGGCGCTGCCGCACACGAACGGCAAGCTTTCCGCCGAAACCGTTCTCGCCGCCCTCAGGGCCTACGAAGAGGATGAGACGAGGGAACACACGGTCATGCCCGGCATGGTCTACATTTCTCAGCCGACGGAGACCGGCATGCTCTATTCGCTTGCCGAACTCACGGCGATCAGCCACGTCTGCCGGGATCACGGCATCCCGCTCTACGCCGACGGTGCGCGCCTTGCCTATGCCCTTGCCTGTCCCGAAAACGACGTGGCCCTGGCCGATCTGGCAAGGCTCTGCGACGTCTTCTACATCGGCGGAACCAAGTGCGGCACCCTCTTCGGGGAAGCAGTCGTCATTCCGCAGCACGGTTTCATTCCGCACTTCTTCTCGATCATCAAGCAGCACGGCGCGCTCCTCGCCAAAGGCCGCATCTGTGCCCTGCAGTTCGACGCCCTCTTTACGGACGGCCTCTACGGAACGATCGGCAAGACTGCCATCGACGCCGCAGGCCGCATCCGCGGCGCGCTGAAGAAATACGGTTATACGGAAGCCTACCCTTCGCCGACCAACCAGATCTTCGTGCTGCTGGATAAGGAAAAAGCGAGGCGGATCGCCGATGCGGTCAGCCTCAGTTTCACGGAGAGCATCGACGATACCCGCTGCGTCATCCGCTTCGTCACCAGCTGGGCTACGACGGATGAAAACACAGACCGCCTGATCGAAGTTCTGAAGGAAGCATAAGATCCCTCGCTCAGGACGACAAAAAACTGTCCAAGATACGGAAAGGGAAACATACGATGAAAAGAGCTGACGGAATACGCTTAAGACACGCCGATGTCATGTACCGCATCGCAAGCCATGTCATGGCGAAGCGGAGCGACTCCATGAACATGATCACCCTCAACATTCCCGCAGCGCCGATCCAGAACTATCTGCGCGAAAAAAGCCGTGAAGGACGCCCCATCAGCCACATGGCGGTCCTCATGGGCGGCTTCGTGCGCCTGATGGCTGAATTTCCGGCGCTCAACCGCTTCATCATGAACAAGGAGCCCTATGCCCGCAATGAGCTGGCCTACGGCATGGTCGTCATGGGCGCGAAAGCCGGTCAGGGCAAGGCCAACGAAGGCACCATGTCCAAGATCTTCTTCGACCGCGGCGACGACATTTTCGAAATCGAGCGGAAGATTCAGGAATACGTGGGAAAGAACCGCGAGGGCGACAACGCGACCGAAGACCTGATGAAGAAACTGACCGCGATCCCCGGCGTCCTGCGCTTTGCCGTCAATTTCCTCAAATGGGCCGATAAGCACAACCTCCTGCCGAAATCGATCATCGACGCGAGCCCCTTCCACTGCAGCATGGTTTTTACGAACCTCGCCAGCATCCGGACGAACCACATCTACCACCACGCTTACGATTTCGGGACGACCAGCATGGTGGTGGCTGCCGGCAACGCTCGTGAGATTCCGCATAAGAAGAACGGCGAGATCATGCTCGAAAAATGCATCCCCCTCGGCGTCGTGATGGACGAGCGCATCTGCTCCGGTCACTATTTCGCGAACGCCTTTGCCCGCTACCGGGAGTTCATGCGGGATCCGCACCTTCTGGAAGGTCCCGCGCCGCTCATTCTGGAAGACCCGGAGATCTGAGACGGGACCGCCGGGGACAGGCCTTCCCGTCCTCCTGTTTTGCACAAAAAAAGACCGCCGCATGAGGTGCTTCACAGGGAAGCCTCTCGTACGGCGGTCTTTCGTTATGGACGTCTACAGCAGCAGCCGCAGCGCCATGAAGGCGAACGGCATGAGCAGGACGGCGAGCCAGCCCAGCAGGAACAGCTTCAGGTGCCGTTTCTCCAGGATGATCGCGGCGAATTCGCGGATCATCGCACTCGGCCAGTAGTAGAACGCCACCGGCGCACCGATGCCGACGCAGTCGATGCCCTGCTTGCGGCAGTAGTACCAGGCCCGGTAGACGTGATAGTTGCTGGTCACGAAAGCGAACTTCTTCCGTCCCTTCCGCGCGTCGATGATGGCCTTCGAATTTTTCAGGTTTTCGTAGGTGTTCCGCGACTGATCCTCTTCGATGATATGCTCCGCCGGAATGCCGTTCCGGAGCAGATAGAAGTACATCGCATCGGCTTCCGAGCAGGCTTCGTCGGGGCCGCGCCCACCCGAAGGGATGAGATACGGCGGTGTCTTGTCTTTCCGGTAGACTTTCATGGCCTTCTCGATGCGGTTCGTCAGAAGTTTTCCGGGCGTCCCGTCCTTTTTCAGCGCGCAGCCCAGGATTACCACGTAATCGAAGTCACGGGTGTGCGGCACGATCTGCATGACGGCAACATACAGAACGAAGGACAGAAACATCAGGGAACCGTAAAAGATCGACAGGCCGCCGAGCAGGCAGAGAATGATCCAGACGGTGGGGACTCCGGTGCCGGATGAGATCATCAGAACCGTCAGAACGATCAGAACTTCTCCGAGCAGGATGACGATGCCGAGCAGCAGCGGCAGGCCGTGCTTGATCGATCTGCCCTCTTTTTTCATCATCTCGATCCCGTTGACCATCAGGAAAAACGGGACGACAAGAAGAGCGAACCCGATGACGACAAGTTCGCCGACCAGGATGCCGGGGTATTTCTCATTCGTCACAACGCCGATGAGAAGGACCGTGGCGACGAGCGCGAGCAGGAACAGAAAGCAGTTCCGAAGGCGCGCGCGGGAGCGCAGCATCAGGATCAGAAAGATGATCCAGAGGGCTGCGGTTCCAATTACCGCCGGCAGGATGATCCCTGTTTTTTGAAGAAGGTCGATAAGCATAATGTTGCAGTCATTTCACAAGCTCGCTGCCTGGCATAGACTTGTCTGATTCACGCCTCGCGGACGGACGTAAGCTTTCTCGGAGCGATTCACATTCGTTCAAATGCTCCTCGAAAGCTCAGTCCGCTCCGCTCGGCGCGGTTCATCGGCTGCCTCACGGACAGGCGTCAGTTTCCCGAAAGCGATTCACATTCGTTCAAATGCTCCTCGAAAGCTCAGTCCGCTCCGCTTGACGCGGTTCATCGGCTGCCTCGCGGACAGGCGCGTCCGAAAGGCATGCGGTATCGCACAGCCCTCCGGATCAGGGGAAAAGTCAGTAGTTTTCGCAGCGAACTTCGAAGTAGGCCTGAGGATGATTGCAGACGGGGCAGACTTCGGGAGCGGCGGTGCCGACCACGATGTGGCCGCAGTTGCGGCATTCCCACACCTTGACTTCGCTCTTTGCGAAGACTTCTTTCATCTCAATGTTCTTCAGCAGGGCGCGGTAGCGTTCCTCATGAGTTTTCTCGATGGCTGCGACGCCGCGGAACTTAGCCGCAAGTTCGGGGAATCCTTCCTCATCGGCGGTCTTCGCGAAGCCGTCGTACATGTCGGTCCATTCGTAGTTTTCACCGGCTGCCGCTGCCGCAAGGTTCTCCGCAGTCGAGCCGACGCCGCCGGTCAGTTCCTTGTACCAGAGCTTCGCATGTTCCTTCTCGTTGTCCGCCGTCTTCAGGAAGATCTCGGCGATCTGCTCAAAGCCGTCTTTTTTCGCTTTCGATGCGAACCAGGTGTATTTGTTGCGCGCTTCGGACTCGCCGGCGAGCGCAGTCATCAGGTTCTTTTCGGTCTGTGTTCCGGCATATTTGTTTGCCATTTCAATTTCCTCCTTGACTCTTTCTTTCATTGTACGCGCACGTTTCGGTCCTGTAAAGAGACAGGCGCCGCGTTTTGTCAGTTTCAAGCTCTGCCGGCAAATTCGTAGCCGGCATCCTCGACGGCTTTCTTCAGCGCGCCTTCGTCCACAGCGGCGCTCAGGGTCAGTTCGACCTTGCCCACGGTATGGTCGGGAGCGGCAGCTTCCACGCCGTCCAGCGCCTCGAGAGCCTTTTTCACGTGCATTTCGCAGTGCATGCACATCATTCCGTTCACGTTGATGGTTTCTTTCATCGTATCTTCCTCCCTGGAAATGTGATTCATATCTTCAGCGTTTTCGTCCGGGCTCACGGCCGGGCACGCATTCGTTTCTTTCGTTCCGCACGCGCAGGCGGGGATGTCCGCGGGCAGTGCTCCTGCCGCATTCGCCGGTGCTTCGGACGGCGCCGTTTCCGGCAGCGCACGGCGGCGTAGCGGCCTGTCCTTCGATGCGTCATGGAGTTTCACGAGATTCAGCCGCAGTGCGTTCATGCAGACCGTGAAGCTCGAAAGCGACATGGCCGCAGCGCCCCACATGGGGCTGATCTCTACGCCTTTATAGAGCCCTGCCGCCATCGGGATCAGGATGACGTTGTAGGCGAAGGCCCAGAACAGGTTCTGATGGATGTTCGTCAGCGTCTTTCTCGATAGCCGCACGGCTGCGGAGACGTCGCTGAGCTTCGAATTCATCAGGACCACGTCCGCCGAGTCGATGGCAACGTCGGTCCCGGCGCCGATGGCAATGCCGGTGTCCGCGCGCGTTAATGCCGGTGCGTCGTTGATCCCGTCGCCGACCATCGCGGTCTTTCCGCGCGCCATGAGGCTGCGGATCACCTCTTCCTTCCCTTCCGGAAGGACGCCCGCGATGACCCTGTCCACGCCCGCTTCGCGGCCGATCGCTGCCGCGGTCTTCTCATTGTCACCGGTCAGCATCACGACCTCAATGCCCATGTTCTTCAGTTCGGCGATGGCTGCAGCCGAGTCTTCCTTGATGACGTCCGCGACCGCGATGAAGCCGAGGAGCCGTCCGTCCTCCGCGAACCAGAGCGGGGTCTTGCCTTCGGCCGCAAGGGCATCAGCCTTCGCCGCAAGTGCCTTCGGCAGCGCGGTCTGCGACGCCATGTACCTGCCTGAGCCGCCCTGCAGCAGATGTCCGCCGCGCCGCGCTTTCAGGCCGTTTCCGGGCAGGGCTTCGAAATCCGTGACCTCTTCAGGGGTAATGCCTTCCTGTGCGGCATGTTCCACGACGGCCTGTGCCAGCGGGTGCTCGCTTTTTACTTCCAGTGAATACGCTTTTACCAGAAGTTCATGCGAAGAGACGCCTTCTGCCGCAAAAACTCCGGTCACCTGCGGCTTTCCCTCGGTAACGGTCCCGGTCTTGTCCAATGCCGCGATCTGCACGCGTCCTGCGTTTTCCAGCGCTTCGGAGGTCTTGAAGAGGATCCCGTTCTTCGCGCCGACACCGTTTCCGACCATGATCGCGACCGGCGTCGCAAGGCCGAGTGCGCAGGGGCAGGAAATGACGAGCACGCTGATGGCGCGCTCCAGTGCCCAGGCAGTCTCCCGGCCGGCGATCAGCCAGCCGGCGAGGACCAGCACTGCGATCCCGATGACCACGGGCACGAACACGCCTGCGACCTTATCCGCGATCCTCGCGATGGGCGCCTTGGTCGCTGCAGCGCCTTCCACCATGCGGATGATCTGCGCGAAGGTCGTATCCTCGCCCACCTTGGACGCGCGGCCCTTCAGATAACCGGAACGGTTGATGGTTGCAGCGCTCAGGTGGTCCCCTGGGACCTTGTCAACCGGTACCGATTCACCGGTCAGCGCGCTTTCATCGACGGCGCCGCTTCCCTCTTCGAGGATCCCGTCGACCGGGATCGCTTCGCCGGGTTTCACCACAAAGATGTCTCCCGACTGCACTTCGTCGATATCCACGGTGACAAGCGCGCCGTCCCGTTCCAGAACAGCAGTCTTCGGCGCCATTTTCATCAGGCCTTTCAGCGCGTCCGTGGTGCGGCCCTTCGACATCGCCTCAAGGGTCTTGCCTACGGTGATGAGCGCCGGGATCATGGCCGCCGACTCGAAATAAAGCTGTTTGTGGTAGATCTCCATGAGGTCCTCATTCGGCGTCCCTTGCGTGACCATGACCGTCATTTTGAGGAGCACGAACAGCGACCAGCCGAAGGAAACACCCGAGCCGAGCGCGACCAGGGCATCCATGTTCGGGGCACGGCGGATGAGCGAGCGGCCGCCGGAAATAAAGAAGGCCCGGTTGATGATCATGACAACGACCGCGAGCAGCATCTGGATGATGCCGAGGCCGATGTGGTTGTGCTCCAGAAATGCCGGGAGCGGGAAGCCGGCCATGTTGTGGCCCATCGTAACATACATCAGCGCGAGAAGCACGATAATCGAGGCGAGAAGCCGTTTTTTCAGTTTAGGTGTCTCTTTATCGATGAGAGCCTCTTCCGAGGCTTTAAGAGCCGCTGAGGCACCTCTCAGGGCCTTGTCTGCGCCGCCTTTGACCGCTGCGCCGTAGCCGGCCTTTTCGACCGCGGAAATGACAGCGGCATCGTCCGCGCTGCCTTCCACGGACATGGAGTTCGTCAGCAGCGAAACGGCGACCTTATCAACGCCGGGCACGGCCGCCACGGCTTTCTCGACATGCGCCTGGCAGGCCGCGCAGCTCATGCCTGTAACGGTGTATTGTTTCATGAAGGAGTCCTTCTTTCTGTCTTTATGAAGAAGGGGTTCGAATCCCCTATGCTCTGTCATCTTATTTCATCAGCTTCCGCAGGACGCGGCAGAGTTCGTCAATGGTCTCATCCCTGCCCGCGCGGATGTCCTCAGCCACGCAGCAGCGGATGTGGCAGGCCAGCAGTTCCTTATTGAAGCTGTTGAGCGCGCTCGTCGCTGCCGAGACCTGCACCAGGATGTCCGGGCAGTAGGCACCGCCTTCCACCATCTTTTCAATGCCGCGGATCTGACCTTCCACGCGGCGAAGGCGGGTCAGCAGCGTCTTCTTATCTTCTTCGGAGCGTTCCTTGTGCCGCGGTCCGCAGTAAATGCATTCTGCCTCTGCCGACACGTTCTCTTCCGGTGCCGCGTCGTCAGTCACTGCTCCGTCCGCCTTTTCCGGTCCTGCAAAGAGCCGTTCCTCCGGAAGCTCGTTTCTCTCTGTCATCTCTTTCCGATCCGTCATTTCCTCGTCCTCCGCGGCGTACCGCCGCATCCCGGCATATACCCCAAGGGGGTATTTTGTTCTACGTTCGTTATATACCCCTCCCCGGTATTTGTCAATCCCCTTTTGGGACAAACAATTACCCCCGGGCCGGATCAGATCCGGCCCGGGGGCTTTGTTGAGCTATGCTCAGTTAATGTGTTCTGATTCGCTCAGAATCTCTGCCTTATTCGGCTTCTTCTTCGCGTTTCTTCTTCAGGACGAATCCGATGCCGGCCATCGAAGCCATCATGGATGCGGACCACAGAAGCACGTTGCTGTCATCACCAGTCGGGACATAAGTGCAGATGTTCGTGATCACGAAACCTTCATCCATGTTGCCGGTGATCGTGGTCGTGTAGTACTCCACTGCCACTTCCTGGATGGTGTACTTGATCTTCTTGCCGTTATCCTGAGACGGCAGTTCTTTGAAGATGCCCTTCCAGCTGGTCTCTTCGGTCAGCACCAGCGTCTTACCGCTGTCCTTGCCGTCCGCCAGAAGCACCACGGTGATGGACTTCGGACGAGTCTTCTCAGGGTCAACTTCACCCTTCCAGACCTTCTCCACAGGGATGTCGATAGGCGGTGCGGTGTACTCGTTGGTGAATTCAAATGCCGAAACCTCAACGACTTCGCCTTCACCGACTTTTTCGCCCTTAAGGATGGTGCGTTCCATCTTCAGGTCCGTGCCTTCCTGCGTAAGAACGTAGGTCAGCGTGTAGACGGTTTTGTCGTACTTATACCCGGCAATAGGATTCTCTCCGTCCTCAGTGATCGTGTAGACGTAAGTGCCCTCATGATAGAAGTAAATATTGCCGAATTCGGTTTCTACTCCTGCCTTGGCCTTGACGATTCCTTTTTCATTGCCTTCAGGCATCGGCATTTCTACTCCCTCCGGGCCGCTTATAGGCGTAAGCACGAAGGTGAATTCGTCTTCATTTTCAGGCTTATCATTTGTGATTTTCTTCAGTACAGGCGGATCATGCCATACCAGAGTATTGGTCAGCGTGATTTCGAAATAACCGAGGTCATCCTTAATCGACTCAAGTCCTGCGAAATAAGGTTCTACTGCAAGTTCCTTAATGCTGTACTCTAGAAGTTTTCCGTTCTCATACTGAGGAAGCGTTAACCAGGTATAAGTCCACTTGTTCGATTCCTTCAGCACTACAGGATCGCCATAGGCAGCACCGTCCTTCAAAAGCTGGACCGTGATGCTCTCCGGGCGAATTCCAAGAGCGTCATTATCGTCGCTCCAGACCTTGGTTACTTTGACCTCGATCATGATGCGGGTGTAGGTGTTGGTGACTGTCAAAGTGGCTTCGCCATCTTTTTCTACTTCTGCAGCCTCAGAGTAGGTCGTTTCAAGCGTGTAGCCAATGACTTCAGCTCCGCTTTCTTTGACCGTATAGGTGCCTACCGGCACTTCCACGGACCAGTTGCCATCCTTGATGTCCGCATAGGTTACGGTCACATCGTCGAACTCAACATCCGCAGTAGGCGTGCCGCTGATCACGAACGTCGCCGTATCCGGAACAACATCCGTACCCTGGAGACCTGTCGCTTCCTTCGTAAGCTTCAGCTTGGCCATATCCTTCTCGTACTTGTTGACGATCATGAAGGTCACTTCGCCGTTCTTCGCAAGATCCTGGGCACTGTCGTTGTCTCCGCTTACCGTCAGCGTGTAGCCGGCGATTGCTGCACTTTCTTCGTCTTCAACCACTTTGTAGCTGCCGACCGGGACTGTCAGCTCATAGCTGCCGTCCTTGATGGCAGCATAGGTGACCGTGACTTCG
>CADAOF010000019.1:0-27668 GCA_902789555.1 uncultured Lachnospiraceae bacterium | reverse complement strand
CGCTGATCGTGAACGCAATGTCATCAGACAGCTCCACGTCTTCGCTGTCTTCGTCAAGTTCCTTGACGAGCTTCAGCGTCGCAGTATCCTGCTCGTACTCGTTCGTGATCTCGAAAGTGACTTCGCTGCCGCCCTCCTCAAGTTTCACGGACGTATTGTTGTCTCCGCCTATCGTCAGGGTGTAGCCGTCAACTTTTGCGCTTTCTTCGTCTTCAGCTACTGTGTACGTTACTTCAGTAGCCAGACCTGCGATGGTAATAGACTGACCATCTTCGAGTGTTACAGTCGCCTTACCATTGGTGAATTCTACTTTTTCGCTCTCAGGAGCGCCTGTTCCGGTAGCAGTGAACTCACCATTGACGCTCGGATCCGTCGTAATGTTAATCGTGAATGCAATGTCCTTACCCGCGTCGTTATCGCTGGTAACTTCCTTGCTGATCGTCAGTTTACCGACTTCACGGGTGTTAGTAATCGTCTCACCATGGGCGGCAGGGCTGCCCGTGGTCGTGTAGTTCGGGATCGCACTCTCCGAAACCTTGTACTCAACTTCTTCACCATCTACATATTTAGGAAGATTTGAATAGGTAATGATGTACGTGTTCTTGTTCGGATCGTTTTCATCAAGAGTGATGGTGCGATTCTCATCGTATTTCGTCGCAGGGTCCGTCGCCTTTCCGTCTGCAAGGAGGGAGATATATTCTGCAAGATCCGGACGCTGGCCATCCTGGTTATTGTTGTCTTCCCAAATCTTGGTAACGGTGATGGAAGTCTCTTCATATTTATTAGTATAGTCAACGTAGAACTCGGTGTTCGGGACGTTGATCGTACCAGAGACAACTACGCCATTAGCGCTGGGAGTCTGAGGATCTTCTTTATAATTCGCATCCGCAGTATCCTTAACATATCTGCCTTCTGCTTTAACGAACGTGAACCCATCCGGAAGATTGACTTCTGTGATCGAGTAAGTGCTGCCGGAAGAAAGGTTCGTGAAACGCAGTGTCCAGCCAGCTTTGATCTTCACCGTGATCGGTGTTCCGCTTGCAACATGGAAGTATCCGGTGTCACCGGTTTCCGGCGTTGCATCAGTATCAAGGTCCTTTACAATAACATCAGGATCATACGCGGAGAACCAGACATCCTCTCCGTTTCCTTCCGTGATCGTAATCTCGTACTCGAACAGCGCATCCGCAGGAGCATTCGTTCCTTCTACATGTTTCTCAAGCTGCAGCCAGCTGCGGCGGTCGTTCCACGCCTGCAGAATGTTTTCTCCGCTAAGCGGCACATACTTATGGCCTTTGATCGTGTAGTAATCAACGCCATCGGTACCGGTTGCATCATCATCCTTGATCAGCATGGTCGCTGTGCCATTGATCACCATCGGGTGATAAACTTCACTGGTCAGTTCCCAACGATACGACCCCGTGTAATCTTCAGGCTCAACGATCTCATAATCATGGCCGGTCTCGATCACTTCATAGCCATCATCTGTCTGTGTGATCTGACCAAGAGAGATATAGAGATCATCGACTTTCCAGTTGTTTGCACTGGACACCGAGATAGCATTATCCCCATACAGATAATTCTCACCGTCCCTGGTCATGATCAGCTTGATCGTCACAGTCGGAGGATTCTGCTGGTCAAGCACGTTATTCCAGATCTTCTGCACACCGATTGTCTTGGTCGGCAGCGCCATAGCCTCAGAAACAACATCCTCTTCAATCACATCATACACGTTTCCGGAAGGATCAGTGAACGTAGTATTCAGATGGGTATTTGTCAGCAGGTAATAGGTACCGTCGGCATTCTTGCCGATGCCGGCTGCAGCAAGCTGCGCATCCGTCATGGTGATAATGCCATTGTTCAGGTCCGCAATGGTATCGTAGGCTTCCTGGCTGGGCCACACGGTAAACTCAATGGAGTAGACCCATCCTTCCTGCAGTGTGCCTGCTTCACCAAGGTCCCAGGTCACGCCGTTCGATTCATCATAGGTTGCACCGGGAGCGCCCTTGTCATTTTCACCCGTGGCGCCTGCAACCCATTCTTTCTCGGTGCCGCCCGCCGGTTTGATATAATATTTGAAGCCGCCCGCTTCGCCGGCAGTAACATTCGCGCTCACGTTCGAGAGCGAAGGGATACCGTCGTCCACAGTGACGTTCGCAGCAGCCATACCGGCAACGATCGTACCAGCGATCTGGCTGAACGCCGCTTCAATCGCAGCTGTGGTTGAGCCATTGATCGTTCCTGCTCCATGGGCTTCGGTTACCAGATTGGCAAGGTTATTATAACCAGACGCAGGTCCGCAAAAGACGCCGTAGAAAATGGCATCCTGAGCAAGGCTGTTCGCGGCAGTCTGCGCATACGGTAACGCGGCCGCATCCAAGTCATTTCCTGTGTTGGAAGAGGTATGTCCCTGCCAGCAGTTCGGCGCACCGTCTGTTACGAAAATAACGTAGGTGGGATTCTTCTTTAAATTAGTATCGCTGTTGGCAGCCTCCGCCAGAACTTCGGCTCCCGAAAGACCGCCCTGCCAGTTCGTGCCCATGGCTCCCGGCTGATTGGAAAGACCGCGGACCGCACTCTTCATCTCAGACCTGTCCTGCGTCCAGGTACGTACAGTCTCTGTAGTCATCGTATTGCCGAACGTTGCCAGAGTGAAGTTGACCAGATTCAGATCAGGATGGTCGGCATCATATCCGGGATTCAAAGCATCGATCAGCGCTAACAGAGCCTGCTTGGCTGCCGCAATACGGGTCCCGTTCATGTCGTTCTGCCGCATGCTGTACGTCATATCGAGCATAACGATGACGTTTGCGCCCTGCTTTGTATCTTCCGTTGCATGACCGGTGATATCCAGGCGGATCGTATAGGTGCCGTCGCCATTAGGTTGGACATCTTTTTCGGTATCAGGCGCGATATTATCCAAAGTTGCAGGCGCCGGAGTCGGAGGGGTATAACCGCCGCTGCCTTTTTCCGCATAGTAAACGTAAATATGGCTTCCGTCCGCAATCGTTACGGTGGTTTTGGTCTCGTTATCATCTTCATCGTACGTCAGGGTGTCTACCGTCCATTTACCGTTGGCATCCTTCCTGATGACCGAACCATCAACTACGACCCCATCTTCAGTTTCCGATGTTTTATACTTTGCACCGGTGTAGTAATATCCGTTGATATTGACCGCAAGGTCTACAGAAGATGCGTTGGCGTCTATCGTAGTGGACGACTCGAATTCCTTGTAAGTCTCGCCGTCAAGATAGACCCAGTGGATCGTGGCGCTCTCTTCTTCCTCGTCTTCATTTTCCCAGGTAATGACGAAAGTCGAGAAGCTGTCCACGCTGAAAGAGGCCGTCAGTTTTTCGGCATCCATCTCAACACGGCCGGACTTGGTCGCGGCGTCGGCAACCTTTTCAACCGTGCTGCCGGAAATGTGGCTGACCACGATCGAAGTCGCGTCGATCGCCTTGGCAGTCATTTCGGCAAGGCCGGCTTCCAGGACTTCCAGCTTAACGGAGACCGCACCCTTCGGTTCGATCTCTGTGCCGCTTGCCTTACTGGCAAAACCGATGTCATAAGCCAGCATGCCGTCGAAGCTGTAGCCCTTCGCCAGCAGGGAAGCTTTGGCTTTGTTCCAGTCAGCCGAATCCTTCTCGAACACGCGGACAAAGAGTTCGACTTCCTCATCGAAAGCACCCTCTGCAACTTCAGCCAGAACGACGACTTCGTTCAGTTCTTTTGTATAGACGGTCTGCAGCGGAGCGAACGGTCTGACAACGATCGGTTCCTCAACCACAGGTCTCTCGACGGGATCGTCCTTGGCTGCTTCAGGCTGGACAGCCGCAGCAGGAGCCGCCGGCTCTTCAACCGGAGCTTCAACCGGGGCAGGATCTTCCGCGGGTTCCTCAGCGGGTTCTTCCACCGGTGCAGGTTCCTCTGCCGGTTCTTCGACCGGTGCAGGATCTTCCTTCGGGTCTTCAGCAGGTTCTTCCGCAGGAACTTCGACCGGTGCAGGAACTACCGCCGGAGCTTCTACGGGTGCAGGTTCTTCTGCCGGCGCCTCTGCAGGTGCCGGATCGTCAGTCGGGACCTCAGCCGGAGCCGGATCTGCCGGTTCCGCTTCCGCATTCGGAGCATCCGAAACAGCCGCCGGATCCTCTTTTTCGGGGTCCGCGGTTTCTACGGAAGGCTGATTCTCGACTTGTGATTCGATGGTCGCATCACCCTTTGTGAGGTCCTGCAGAGATTCTGCAGACACGCCTCTGTTCAGGGTCAGGATCATGGCTGCGACCAGAATCAGAGCCAATACTCTTTTTCTTTTCAGTCCACGCATCACTTTTTCTCCCTCTTTGTGTTTGTGTTCTGGTTGTTAAAAATTCTCCTTATGAAATCATAGCACTCATACGGTACGGCACGCATACTTATAGTTATGCAGCATGATATCATAATGTTCTCATATTATATATATGGCAATTAATTTAAAAAAGCAAGACCGTATTACGCACATTTGTGTAAATAGTTAAAATATTGTAAAAACTTCGAGTCAGCCGTCTCTCAGGTCTCCAAGCAAGGCCGATTTCGCCCCTTTTTAGGGGATTTTTCTTGCATATCAGCATTATTTTATATTAACAAAGATGTCTGAATGATAATTATCTTTTTCGAGAGGAAATTTTTCCTTTATACTGCCGGTTTTTCCTGCTTCTTTACTATATTTTCTCTTTATTTTTTGCGCTTCGGATTACTCTGCAGTGCCTCATTCCCTACGCTCGCCGCGGGACCGCGCGACCGTTCAGATCCATAACGGCAGCCGGATACGCCCGGCCGGTTTTTCCCGCCGCCGTTTTCTCCGTTTTCCGGCTTTTTTCTGCACAGTTCCGTGCTATAATGCAAAATGAAAATGGAGAGGAGGTATGCTCCCGTAATGCAAAAAAAGCTCTCTTTCCTCTTGGCCCTGCTGTTCCTTGTCGGGACGCTCTCAGGCTGCGGAGGTCCTTCCGTGCCGCAGACCACCGCGCCGGAGACGACCGAGTCCGCGCCTGAAACCACGGCGTCCGTCCCGAAGATCTATGATGACGGCCGTGCCCGCCCTTCCTCCTGCGGAAGGCTCCGGGTAAAAGACGGCAAACTTTGCGGCGAAGACGGCCGGCCCGTCATGCTCCGCGGCGTTTCCATCAACGGCCTCATTGCGAGCGAATCCTTCATCAATGAGACGCTTTTCGAAGAGCTGTCGCGGGATGCGGGCGTCAACCTTTTCCGCCTGGCGATGTACACCTACGGCGTCGGCATCATCGGCTACTGCACAAACGGCAGCCGCGAGCGCTACCACGAAGATCTTGCGAAGGGCATTGAATATGCGAAAAAACAGGACATGTACGTAATCGTCGACTGGCACATCCTGAAGGACGGCGACCCGAACACCTATGTCGATAAGGCGAAAGTCTTCTTTGCCGAAATGGCTGAAACGTACAGGGACTATGACAACGTCCTCTACGAGATCTGCAATGAGCCGAACGGGGTGGACTGGGTAGCAGTGAAACGCTACGCAGAGGAGGTCATCCCGGTCATCCGCGAAAAGGATCCGAAGGCCGTGATCATCGTCGGAAATCCCGACTGGTCGAAGGCACTGTACGACGTTGCCGCCGATCCGCTGGACTTCGACAACATCCTCTACACCCTGCACTTTTATTCCGCGACCCACGGCGACAAATACCGGGAAATGACGGAAAAGCTGAGCAAGGAAGGTCTTCCGATCTTCGTGACTGAATACGGCGTCACGGCAGCGAGCGGCGACCACCCGCGCGACCTCGAAAGCGCCGACAAATGGATCGAACTCCTCGAGCAGGAAAACATCTCCTACTGCATGTGGTCCTTCTCCAAGGTCGCCGAAGCCTCGGCCGCCGTCCGTTCGACCGTACCGAAATACAGCGGCTTCGTGCGGGAGGATTACACCGAGACCGGCCTGTGGCTGCTTGATACGCTCGCAAAGCACAAGACAAGATAAAAAGCGCCGAAACCCTTGAAAGTCACCGCGGCTGCAGCACTTCCTGTCACGCGTTCTGTCCAAGAATCTCCTATAACTCAGCATCAAAAAAGCAGGGAGCCGCAGCCCCCTGCTTTCCGTATTCTCTTTGATCAATACGCCTTGCCCCAGTAGACGAGCTTCTTCGCCGGTTTTCCGCAGCAGACGCATACGTCGGAGATCTTTTCCTGCTCGAACGGCATGCAGCGGCTCGTACAGGTAGTGTCTTCCTTGATCTTCAGTTCGCATGCGAGGTCGCCGCACCACATCGCGCGGATGAAGCCGGGCTTGTTTTCTGCGGCGTCCTTGAACTCATCGTAGGTCAGGGCATCGTAGAAGTGCGCGTTCAGATGCGCTTCGGCACGGGCCAGCATGTCGGCCTGGATCGTCTCCAGAAGCGCGGCAGCCGTCTCAGCCACCTTGTCCAGAGGCGCAACGGTCTTTTCGCGGGTATCGCGGCGCACCAGCACGCACTGGCCGGCTTCAATGTCCTTCGGGCCGATCTCGACACGCAGCGGGATGCCGCGCATTTCCTGCTCGGAGAACTTCCAACCGGGGTTCTTGTCGGAATCGTCCAGTTTGGTGCGCAGGCCTGCCGCCTTCAGCGCGTCGCGGATCTCGGCGGCCTTCTCCAGCACGCCGGGCTTATGCTGCGCGATCGGCATCACCATGACCTGCGTCGGGGCGATGTGCGGCGGAAGCACGAGGCCGCTGTCATCGCCGTGCACCATGATGAGGGCACCGATGATGCGGGTGGAAAGCCCCCAGGAGGTCTGATGCACGTAGCGGAGCTGATTGTCCTTATCGGAGAACTGCACGCCGAAAGCACGGGCAAATCCGTCGCCAAAATAGTGGCTGGTACCGGACTGCAGCGCCTTGCCGTCGTGCATCAGGGCTTCGATGGTATAGGTCGCTTCCGCACCGGCAAATTTCTCCTTATCGGTTTTCCGGCCTTTAATGACCGGGATCGCGAGGACGTCGCGGCAGAAATCCGCGTAGACGTTCAGCATCATTTCGGTGCGTTCCTTCGCTTCTTCCGCCGTCGCGTGGACGGTATGGCCTTCCTGCCACCAGAACTCGGTCGTGCGCAGGAAAGGACGGGTCGTCTTCTCCCAGCGGACCACGGAGCACCACTGGTTGTAAAGCTTCGGCAGGTCGCGGTAGGATTCCACCGAGTCGCGGAACAGTTCGCAGAACAGCGTCTCGGAGGTCGGGCGCACGCAGAGCCGCTCAGGCAGCACATCGCCGCCGCCCATGGTGACCCAGGCCACCTCGGGAGCGAAGCCTTCCACATGATCCTTTTCCTTCTGCAGCAGGCTTTCGGGGATGAACAGCGGCAGAGCCACGTTTTCCACGCCGGTCGCCTTGAAGCGGGCGTCCAGTTCGTGCATGATGTTTTCCCAGATTGCGTAGCCGGCGGGTTTTAAGATCATGCAGCCCTTCACGCTCGAATAGTCCACGAGGTCCGCCTTCAGGACCACGTCCGTGTACCACTGCGCGAAATCTTCGTCCCTGGCGGTGATCGCTTTCACCAGTTTCTTGTCATTTGCCATATCGTCTCCTTTCGTCCCGGACCCTTTCCGGGCGCTGAAGAATTAGTGATTTCTTTGAGGTAAAACAGAAAAACCGGAGCAGGCTCATCGTCTGCTCCGGTCCAAACGGGAAGGTCAGTTCGCGGCGGTGGTAGGTGCTTCCGTGCTTTCGGGAGCCGCTTCCGTGCTTTCTGCAGGAGCTTCCGTCGTTTCTGCTTCCGTTTCCGAGATCCCTGCGATGTCGCCGATGACCAGTTCCTCGCGGGTATAGATTGGCTGCGCCTGTTTCCAGTTGCTGTAGGCGTTGATGCCGGTAATGGCCAGCGCGACAACGAGGCCCGCGGCCAGTACGAGACCGATGATCTTCCAGATCAGTTCGCTTCTCTTTTTGGACTTGCGTTCCTTTTCAAGTTCTTCCTTGCGGTTCTTCTTGAACTCTTTATATTTGTCAACTTTCTGCTGGCTCATGATGCTTATTCCTCGGTTTCTGTCCGCTTATTTCAGTCCGCTTTTCGCAGACGTGAAGGTATTTTACAACGCGGCGAAATAAAATGCAAGCACTTTTATGAAGAGAAATGCAGGAATTTGCCATTCATCTTCCCAGGCAGGATGACAGATGCGGCCGGCGCTCAGACCCCATAGCCGAAAGCCATCACATCCTCGTAGCCGATGAACTTATAAAACAGTTCCTTGCAGCGGTCGAGATCCCGGTACATGTCTGCCTCGCCCCAGTTCTCACCGATGCTGTACCAGGGCGTCTTGATCGTGACTTCGATACAGATCCGGCCACGGTCCATGTCAATGGCAGGCTGACCCGGCTTATAGCGGTTTATGAGTTCCTTCTCCTCTTTGCTCGCGGTCCCGTTCTTCACGCGGTCCCGGACCTCATTCAGTTTCCGGCCGATCTCCGGCAGGCAGGCTTCCAGATACGCCTTCGTTCCGACGTTTTTCCGGACCTGGTAATCGGTCTTCAGGCCGATCCCGGCGATCTCGTCCAGGAGGGCTTTGTTATCCGGTTCGTCCAGCATGATCACGAAGACAAAATCGTTCACGTCGCCGGTATACGCGCCGGCATAGTGCGCGTTCAGCGGGCTCTCCGGATGCTCTTTCAGATAAGAATCGAATAATTCATGGTCGTCCCACAGTGCCCGGGAGCGGGCGTTGCCGAACGCCGTCGACCATTCACCGCCGAGCCCGTCAGTCGCGCTGTAAGGCGGATGATCCGGTCCCGGCCTATAGACTTCTTCCGGCGAAAAGCTTTCGTCCGCAGCGTTCTTCGCGGCTGCGGCATTTATCGCGGCTCCTGGGTCTGCCGTCCCGGCCGGCTGCTGTTCCGCCGCTTTTTCCTTTTCCTTTGCTCCGCAGGCGGAAAGAAGAAGCATCAATATCAAAAATACGGCAAATATACGTTTCATGGCTTTGCCCTCCTCTGACTGTCATACAGATCAGCCGTCCGTAAAGTTGCGGGAAAATGAAAATGTTCTGATTGTTAAGCGAAGTCTTAAGATTATTAAGTTACCCGGCCAGGCTCTCAAGCACTTCGTCCAGGGTAATGCTGCCGAAATACTCCGGGAGCGGAAAGGCTTCCAGGACCTTCCGCATCTCTTCCTTCTCATACCGGCAGCCGGTAAGCGCGGCTTCGACTTCGCTCACGTCGCGCCGGCTCATGAAGTCGCCGCGGAAACTGACGGCGGAAATGACGCCGCCCCGGGAAACGGAAATGCCGGTCTCCAGAATGCCGCCCGGGAAGGCTTTTTTCTGCTTTCGGTCAAAGCGGGGCGAATGGCCGAAATTCCAGTCCCATGTGTCATATTTTTCCGACTTCAGTTTATTTACCGAAGCCATTTCATTATTATCAAGAAATATTTCCTCGAACTCGCCCTGCAGCAGGGAGTTCTTCAGGTACTTCCAAAACTCACCCAGGCTCATCTTTTCAGGGAGAAAGCGGCTGATGTTCCCCACGCGGCTCCGCACCGATTTGGTGCTTTTCGAGCGAAATTTTGCCGGATCCGCCCGGAGCGCGCCGGCCACCATGTCCGGGTCGCTGTCGAAAAGGAGCGTCCCGTGGAAAAGGATGCGGCCGCCCTGCACGCGCTGCGCGGTCCCGGAGACTTTCCGGCTGTCCACGGTGATGTCGTTCCGTCCGCTCGCCTCGGCATTCAGGCCGAGTCCGCGAAGCGCCGCGACGACCGGCTCGGTAAAGGCAGACATCGCCGCCTGATCGAACACGCCGCAGTCCGTAATGAAGGAGTAATTGAGGTTCCCGAGGTCGTGGTAGACCGCGCCGCCGCCCGTGACGCGCCGCACGACCTTCACGCCGTGCGCCTCGACAAAAGCCCGGTCGATCTCCTCTTCGGTGTTCTGGTTCCGGCCGACGATGACGGCGTTTTCATTCTGCCAGAGCAGCAAAAAATCGCCCTCCTTTTTGTTCAGGAGGACGTATTCCTCAAAGGCCAGATTGTACGCCGGATCGGTCTGTCCGGTCTCCAGGTAATAGCGCATTTTCTTTTAATTCCAGGATAAATGATGCAGTTTCCCTTCCCGTTCGAGGCCCGGGAATTCCAATTGCCTGAGTGCTTCGTACAGCACCACGGCCACGGAATTCGAAAGGTTGAGCGAGCGGTTGTCCTTCACCATGGGGATGCGGATGCAGCGGTCCGGATTCTGCACGAGGATCTCCTCGGGGATTCCGAGGCTCTCCTTCCCGAACATCAGATAATCGCCGCCCGCGAACACCGCATCGGTGTAGCAGGCAAGCGCCTTCGTCGTTGCATACCAGATCCGCGCCTCCGGGTTCTTCGCCATGAAGTCCTCATAGCTGTCGTAGACCGTCACATCCAGGTCTTTCCAGTAGTCGAGCCCCGCGCGGCGGATCTCCTTTTCCTCCAGGGAAAAGCCGAGCGGCCGGATCAGATGCAGATGCGCACCCGTGGAAACACAGGTGCGCCCGATATTGCCGGTATTCGCCGGGATCTCCGGTTCAAGCAGCACGACGTGCATCATCAGGCATTACCGAAAAGTGCGGCAATCAGCTGGATCGCCATCGGCAGGACCATGCAGGCGACCAGGACGCCGACGATGATCCACAGAACGACCTTGTTGTTGCGCTTTTTATTGAAATCAAACATATTTACTCCTTTTCTGCTCCGTAAGGGCACAGATCTTTCAAAAAGCATTCAGCGCACCTCGGTTTCTGCGACTTGCAGATGCTCCGGCCGAGGGCGATCAGGTCCAGATTGATGAGGATCCAGTGGTCCTCGGGAATGCAGGCCATCAGGTCGTATTCCACCTTTTCCGGATCCTCCGCCTTCGTGAGGCCGAGCCGCCTTGAGAGCCGCCCCACGTGCGTATCCACGACCACGCTCGGGATCTGAAAAATATTCCCCCGGATCACGTTCGCGGTCTTCCGGCCGACGCCGGGAAGCTTCACGAGTTCCTCAATGTCGGACGGCACGATGCCGCCGTACTCATCCAGCAGCTTCCTCGCGCAGGCCTTGATGTTCTTCGCCTTGTTGTGATAGAAGCCGGTCGAGCGGATGGCGTTTTCGAGTTCCGCGATATCCGCTTCCGCGAACGCCTCCACGCTGCCGTATTTCGCAAACAGCCCCGGCGTCACCTCATTCACCCTTGCGTCGGTGCACTGCGCCGACAGGATGGTCGCGACCAGAAGCTGCCAGGCGTCCTCATGCGAGAGGTAGCAGGCAAGGTCCGTGCCGTATTCCTTATCCAGGCGTGCGAGGATCTCCCGCACGCGTTCTTCCCCTGAAAGTTTCATGGAAATCAGATCCTGAACCGGTAGCCCACGCCCCAGATCGTCTCAATGTACTGCGGCTTGGAGGTATCCAGTTCGATCTTCTCGCGGATCTTCTTGATGTGCACGGTCACGGTCGCGATGTCGCCCACGGATTCCATGTCCCAGATGTTCCGGAACAGTTCTTCCTTCGTGAACACGTGGTTCGGGTTCATGGCGAGGAAGGTCAGCAGGTCGAATTCCTTGGTCGTGAACTGCTTTTCTTCGCCGTTCACCCACACGCGGCGGGCGGTCCGGTCGATCTTCAGGCCGCGGATCTGGATGACTTCGTTCTTCTGCGCCTGGCTGCCGATCAGGCGGTCATAGCGCGCAAGGTGCGCCTTGACCCGCGCCACCAGCTCGCTCGGGCTGAAAGGCTTGGTCACGTAATCGTCCGCACCGAGGCCGAGGCCGCGGATCTTGTCAATGTCGTCGCGCTTGGCCGAGACCAGAAGGATCGGCGTATCCTTGACGTCGCGGATCCTCTTGCAGATCTCAAAGCCGTCCACGCCGGGCAGCATCAGGTCGAGGATATACAGGTCGAATTCTTCATTCAGCGCCTTTTCCAGCCCCTCCGTTCCGTCATAAACAATCTCCACTTCAAAGCCGCTCAGCTCAAGATAATCCTTCTCAAGCTCGGCGATATCCTTCTCGTCTTCTACGATCAGTATTCTGCTCATGCTGTTCCTCCTTGTACTTTCTCATTTCTATGGTCATGGTCGTGCCGAAACCCTCGCGGCTGGATGCCCAGATGCGCCCGCCGTGGTCTTCCACGATCTTCTTGACGATCGAAAGGCCGATGCCGCTGCCGCCGGTCGAGGAGTTCCGCGAGGAATCCGTCCGGTAGAAGCGGTCGAAGATGAAGGGAATGTCCTTGCCGGCAATGCCCTTGCCGTTGTCTTCGATCTCGACCTGAATGAAATCCTCTCCGTCCTTCACGCGGATGTCGATGGTCTTTTTCGGCTTATCCATGTATTTGACGGAGTTGGAAATGATGTTGTTGATGACGCGCTTTAACTGCTCGGGGTCGCCGACCATGACGGTATCCGCATTGATCGTACCCGAATAGCTTAATGCGACGTTCTGCGCCTCCAGTTCTTCGCGGAGCTCGTCCGCACAGTCTTCGAAATAGCTCTTCACCCGGATCTTCGTAAAGTTGTACGGGACGCGGTTGGTATCGATCTTCGAATACAGCGTCAACTCGTCCACGAGCTTGTCCATGTCATTCGCCTTGTTGTAGATGGTATGCAGATATTTGTCCAGCTTTTCGGGCGAGGACGCGACACCGTCCTGAATGCCTTCCACGTAGCCCTTGATGGCGGTGATGGGGGTCTTCAGATCATGAGAGATATTGCTGATCAGCACCTTGTTGTTCTTCTCGATCTGCAGCTGCTCGTCCGCGGCTTCTTTAAGATGCATGCGCATCTCCTCGAAATCGCGGCAGAGCGATGCGACCTCGCCGTCGCCGGCGACCTCGACGCTCACGTCCAGATTGCCTTCCCGGATGGCGTTCGTCGCCTCCTGGAGCGCAGAGAGCGGCTTGACCAGACTGTTTCTCAGCCAGCTGCCGGTGATCAGCACCGAAAACAGCAGGACCATCAGGCCGATGATCAGGAAAATGCCGATCGTCTTGCTGAGGGCAGGCAGGGAATCCGTCACGTCCGAGACCAGGAAGAGGGTCCCCTCCGTACCGTCTTCGTCCGTAAAGGCATGGCTGCCGACCAGGTACTGGCGGCCTTCTTCCGAATAATAGACGTTCCGGTTGTCATCCGCCGGAAGGCTCCGGGAAAGATACGCGCGCATCCCCTCCGAGGCGAAGCCGCCGTAGTAATAATATGTTCCGTCCTGCCAGCCCAGAATGTAGCCGCCCATCCGCTTCATCCGCTCATTCAGGGAGGCCAGATAATCCGTGTTCAGCACGCAGCCCGGGTCCTTCTCACAGTCCTCGTCGACGTCCTGCACCATGGAGTGCATCATCACGTCAAAACGCTGCGCGGCGCTGAAGGAGTAAGGGTCAACCTTTCCTTCGAGTTCAAATGCCCTGCGGATCTCCCGTGTCTGATACGAGCGCATCAGGAGCCAGGCCGCCGTCAGCATCAGCGACGGGATGATGATCAGCGTCAGGCAGATGACCAGAAGCTTTCTTGACAGTTTCATGCTTCCCCCTCCCTAACGCAGGCGCCAGCGGAAAAGATGTCCGCCGGACGGCTGGATCAGCGTGTTCCGGTCCACGGCAAAGACGGTCTGCGGATCCTGCTCCGCAAGGCCGGTGAAGCGCAGCCTTCCCTTATAGTCCCAAAGCCTTACGCCGGAGGCCGAAGTCATCAGCACGTAGTTCCGGCCTTCTTCCAGATAGCGGGGATATTCCGTGAGGTCGGCAGCAAAGCACTTTCTGCCTGTCCTGTCAAACACTTCCAGCACCAGCCCGGTACCGCTGTCCGCGGAACGGACGACGGCGGCATGCGCTTCGCCCGCATCAGCCGCGCTGATCTCGGTTTCGAACTTCACTTCCTGTCCCACCTTCGGCTTGTTCTCCGTGCTCAGGTCGAAAAAGACCAGGCGGTCATCGCCGACAGCCACGGCAGCCTCGCCGCCCATGTAGCGGATCTCGGGGAACAGGACGTTCTCGTAGGTAAAGTAGCCGACCAGGCGGTTCATCTCACCTTTGCCGACCGCGAAATTATAAAAGACGATCTGGGTCCCGAGCACGCCGGAAAGATAGGCTCCGGCGGAAACGATGAGTCCGGTGCCGTCCGGCGAGAGGGCTGCGTCAAGCGGGAAACCGCTGATGGCCATCTCGAGCGTCGCGGAAATGTCGAGCGGCTTGCCGGTACGGTCATAAAACTGAATGATGCTCTTCGTGCCCTCTTCGAGTATGAGCACCGTGGTGCCTTTCTCAGAGACCGCGAGATTCAGGATCGGACTGTTCGTCGTGATCTGGCCGGTGATCCCGTCCCTGCCGAAAATGCAGGCGCCGGTCCCGCCGATATCTGCAATCGCTCCGTAGCTGCCCTGCAGTTTGGCCTTCGGTTTTGCGTAGACGTAACTGAGGTTCCAGAGTTCCTTGCCGCTTCCTTCCAGCATGGCGGCGCCGTTCTGGGAATAACGCAGGATGCGTCCGCCGAGGTGCAGATAACTGACGGCGCTCCCGCCGCTTTGTTCACTGTCGCTGATCAGGTCGGCGGAACGGAAGTTCCGGCGTGATACGAGCCGGATCAGAAGGACCAGGGCAGCAGCCGCCAGAATCAGCACGGCAATCAGGCGTATCAGCCGTTTCCGGTTGATATGCCGCACCTTCTTCGCACTCAGTTTCTTTCTGCTTTCTTCCGCCACTTTAGCGTTCCTTCCCGGCCGCAGCCGTTTTCCGTATCAATTCTTCTGCAGCGCGTCATCCAGCGCCGCAAACTGTTCAAGAGTCAGTGTTTCGCCGCGGAGCCGGCTGTCGAGCCCCATCTTTTCCATGGCCGCCGCAGCTTCCTCCCGGCTGAGGCCGAGAGGCGCGTAGCCTGCGATCGCGTTCGGCAGGGTCTTCCGCCTCTGCAGGAACGCCGCCTTCACGACGGCAAACATATGCTCCGGATCATGCGGCGCAGCCTTGGGAACAGCCCGCTTTACCAGGCGCAGCACGGAGGATGCGACCTTCGGCTGCGGCATGAAGCAGGACGGTGCCGCCCGGCAGACGATTTCCGGATCCGCGTAGTACTGCACGCCGATGCTGAGCGCGCCGTAATCCTTGCTGCCCGGACCGCTGACGATGCGCTTCGCGACCTCTTCCTGTACCATCACCGCCATCAGACTGATGGCTTCGCCGCCTGCGAGCAGCTTCATCAGAATGGGCGTCGTGATATAATACGGGAGGTTCGCAACCACCTTGATCGGTCCGCCGCCGTTTTCCGCGATCAGCGCTGCAAGGTCGGTCTTCAGAATGTCGCCCTGGATGACCTGCACGTTGCCAAAGCCCGCGAGGGTGTCCTGCAGGATGGGGATGAGGGCTTTGTCGATCTCGACCGCAATGACTTTTCCGGCAGCCTCAGACAGATACTGTGTCATGGTCCCGATGCCGGGGCCGATTTCAAGGACGGTGTCATCCTTCGTGAGGCCGGCGGCACGGACGATCGCCTCCGGGACGGCGGCATCGATCAGAAAGTTCTGGCCGTACTGCTTGCGGAAAGCAAATTCGTATTTCGAAATGACTTTTTTCGTCTCAGCCGGATCGGCCAGATATGCTCTCATGCTGCTCCTTCATGTGTGTCATATGCGTCTCACGGACGAACACGGTATTGCCAAGCGCCTCGCAGACGGACGATGTCTCTAAGCGCCTCGCGGACGGACGATGTCTCTAAGCGCCTCGCGGACGGACGAGTCCTTTCTCAGAGCGATTCACTTCGTTCAAATGCTCTTCGAAAGCACTGTCCGCTCCACTCGGCGGGGAAAACTCGTTCTGCTCTGCCCGGCGTGAGGCAGGAATCCGCTCCGCCCGGCTCAGTTCAGTTCTTTCGGATCGATGCGGTAAAACCGCAGGGCGTTTTCCCAGCTGATCCGCTCAACTTCTTCCGGCGGGATCCCCTTGATCTCCGCAACAGTACGGACCACGTAAGGGAGTAAATAAGAGGAGTTTCTTCTTCCGCGGAAGGGTTCGGGGGCGAGGTAGGGGCAGTCCGTCTCCAGGAGGAGGCGGTCCGTCGGCATATAGTCTACCACATCTTTCATTTTTCGTCCATTTTTGAACGTGACTACGCCGCCGATCCCGAGATAACAGCCTTCGTCAAGGCACTGCGCGGCGATCTCTCGCGAATACGAGAAGCAGTGAAGGACCTTGTTCAGGCCGCGCATTTCGTTTTTCACGAAGCCGACGGTCTCCGCCGCTGCATCGCGGCTGTGGATGACCACGGGCTTATCCAGTTCCCGTGCAAGCTGCAGCTGCAGGCGGAGCCACTTCCGCTGCAGTTCCGGCTCAGGCTTTTCCGGATAACGGTCAAAACCGTTATAGTCGAGGCCGATCTCGCCGATCCCCACGGCTTTCGGATGTGCGAGCATCCTGCGGAGAAACGCAAGTGCTGCGTCCTCCCCCATCGCTTCCGCTTCGGCCACGTTGTCGGGGTAAAATCCCGCGGTAAACCAAAGCCGCGGCCGGCCCTCCGCAAGTGCCTGCCCCGCCTCGCTCGTCTTTACGTCACAGCCGATATTGACCGCACCGCCGATCCCGGCTGCGGAAAGCCCCTGCAGGATTTCCCCGCGGTCTTCGTCGAAGCGGCGGTCGTCATAATGTACATGGGTATCGAAAATCATGGAATCGCTTTCTTCCGGCGCCCTGCCGGAAAACGGAATCACAGGAAGCGTACCAGTTCCTCCAGAGGCCTGTACGTGCCGTGCAGTTTCGACGGGTGTGAGTTCTCCGCCGGATAGCCGATCGGCATGATCAGCACCAGTTCCTCTTCTTCCGGCAGCGCGAAGGCTTCACGGACCTTCGTATACGGAATCCAGTTCACCCAGCAGCTGCCGATGCCCAGGTTCCAGGCTTCCAGCATCATGTGCGTGGCCGCGATCGCTGCATCCTGGACTCCTGCTGCCTGGCCGGGTTCCAGATCGTTCTTCCACTGTTCGTCCTTATTCATGCTGACCATGAGCACGACCGGTGCGTTAAAGGCGCAGACGCAGAGTTCGCGGATCTTTTTCAGGCCTTCTTCGCTGCGGATCACGTAAACCCGCTGCGGCTGGCTGTTGTGGCCGGTCGGCGCGATGCGTCCCGCTTCCAGGATCTTCTGCAGTTTCTCTTCTTCGACCGGCGCGGCGTCAAATTTCCGCACTGAATAGCGTTCGCGAATGAGCTGTTCGAATTCCATGAGCCCACCTCCCGATTTTGTTATTTCAGTATAACATAAAATCGGGAAATGTCACGGGTATTCCGTTCCCGGAGAGCCCAAAAGTCCTGCTGCGGGCGGCGTGCAATTCCTTTCATCCCGTGTTATACTGAAAAAGCGGAAAATTACAGACCGTAGGAGGTATTTATGACAGCTGTTGTTTTTCTTGCGGACGGTTTTGAAGAGTGTGAAGCCCTCATCGTCGTGGACATCCTGCGGAGAGCGGGAATCGAAACGGTCATGGCCTCTGTCATGGGGCAGCTTGACGTCGATTCCTCGCGCCACATCACGGTCAGAGCAGACAGGCTGGCCGAAGAAGCGGACTATTCCGGGGCGGATATCATCATACTGCCGGGTGGAAAACGCGGCACGGAGAATCTTGCCGCCAGCGAACTTGTCCGCTCGCAGTGCCTTGCCTTTGCCGAGGAAAAACGTCTTGCCGCGATCTGCGCCGCACCTTCTCTCTTAGCCTCGCTGGGAATTCTCGAAGGAAAGGAAGCGACCTGCCATCCGGACTTCGCGCCGCAGATGAAAGGCGCCGTCCTTACGGGCGGGAGCGTTGCCGTTTCCGGGAACATCACCACCGGGCAGGGCCTCGGCGCCGCGTTTCCCTTTGCCTTTGAACTGGTCAGGCATCTGGCCGGAGAGGACAAAGTGCGGCAGATCAAGGAGGCCATCTGTTACCGGGAATGAACGGAAAAGCGGCCTCAGGCAGCCCTTCGTTTCTTTCTGCTGGACTTTTTCCCCCGATTGTGCTTTAATGGCGCTAAGAAGGCTCCCAGCGCCTGCTGATTTTTGTTGTGCAATTTAGAAAGGCCGCCATGGAACCTGCAGAGAATAAACCGTATATCCGCGAAACCATTGAAGGGAAACCGCGCACGCCGTTTTGGAAAAAACTGCTGCTGACGGTCTTTTTGGCGTTGGTCTTCGGGGCAATTGCCGCAATCACCTTCGTCTTCGGCAAGGGGCTCGCGGAGCGTTTCATTACGACAGAGGAAAGCGAAACGGCTGAAAGCGTGATCTTCCCTCCGGACGATCCTCAGCACGGCGCAGCCGAAGGCCAAACCGGGGAATCAACGACGCCCGCCGAGACGGAAGCGCTTACCGAAGCCGAAACGGCAGAATCGGCTGAAGATCCCACGGAAGAATCCGAAGATGCCGCGGAGCAGCTGAAGAAAATGATGGAGAGCCTGATCGCGGCGGACCAGCCGGATCTGACCGACGTCCGGATGCTCTACCGGGCGACGTCCGCGCTCGTTGCGGAGGCGAACCGCTCGCTTACGGGCGTCCGCATCGCCCGTAAGGGAACGGATGCTTTCGGCACCGAATACACCTATGATGAGCAGAGCTTCGGCATCATCATTGCTTCGACCTCCAAGGAGATCCTCATCCTGACGCCTTACGCGGAAAGCGGCCTGACCGACGGCTCCGTCAGCGTCGTTTTCGACAACGGTACGGCAGCCGATGCCTATACCAAGTCAACCGACAGGGTCTCGGGGCTGGCTGTTCTGGCCGTCACGGTCCGCAGTCTGGATACGGAAACGAGGGAAAAGATCAATGTCGCCGAGCTGAGCAATTCCTATCTGTGCACCGCCGGACAGCCGGTGATCGCACTGGGCGCTCCCACGGGCGCCGTCGGCTCTCTTCGCTACGGCATCCTGACCCACGTGTCGGAAGACGTTGCCGCGGAAGACAACAACGTGCGGATTCTGCATACCGACATGACCAGTCTTCCCGGCTCCCGCGGCGTGCTGATCGACTTAAGCGGAAAGCTCCTCGGCTGGTTCGATGAAACGCTGGCAGAAAACGGCCTGATCGGTGCCGTCGGCATTTCCGACATCAAGAGCTATCTCCAGAACATGAGCAACGGGCTTTCGACCGCCTATCTCGGCATCACCGGCCAATCCATGACTGCGGCAATGAAAGAGCAGCTCGGTGTCAGCGAAAACGGCGTTTTCATCCTTTCCTGCATCGACGACGGCCCAGCCATGACTGCAGGGCTCATGAGCGGCGACATCATCATTGCCGTCTCCGGCCAGGCAGTCTCCGGCATCCCGGCGTTCAGGACCAAGCTTCTGGACATGAATACCGAGCAGACCGTGAAGATCACCGTGCTGCGGCGCAGCGGCTCCGTCTATCAGCCGCTCGAGTACGACGTTCACCTGGAGCGGCGTTAAATAACTCCGGACATCCATACAGAAAGAAGGATACACATGCATCCCATTGAAAACTGGCGCGAAGGCGATCAGATCAGCGATATCTACCTGTGCAAGGCAAAAGTCAATGCGCAGACCAAGGCCGGCAAGACCTACTATTCCCTGACCCTGCAGGACAGGACCGGGACCGGCGACGGCAAGGTCTGGGACCTTTCCTCCGGCATCGACCACTTTGAGGCCATGCAGTACATCAAGGTGGAAGGCCAGGTCGTCCGCTACCAGAACAACAACCAGCTGAACATCCGCCGGGTGCGCGTCGCGCGGCCCGGGGAATACGATCCGGCGAACTACGTCCCGGTCAGCCCCTATCCCATCGACGGGATGTACGACGAGCTGCTGGGATTCATCCGGAGCGTCACCCATCCTAAGCTGCGCGCCCTGCTCGAAAGCTTTTTCGTGAACGACACCGACTTCGCACGCGAGTTTAAGGCGCATTCTGCCGCGAAGACTGTGCACCACGGCTTCTCGGGCGGTCTCCTGCAGCATACGCTCCGGGTGACTCAGCTGTGCGATTTCTACTGCACGAAATATCCGCTTCTTAACCGCGACCTCCTGCTGACCGGCGCCATGTGCCACGACATCGGCAAGGTAAAGGAACTTTCCTCCTTCCCGGAGAATGATTATACCGACGCAGGGCAGCTCCTTGGCCATATCGTGATCGGCTGCCAGATGGTGGCAGAACACTGCGATGCCATCCCGGCCTTCCCCGAAGTCACGAAGAACGAACTCTGCCACATGATCCTCTCCCATCACGGCGAATATGAATTCGGCTCCCCGAAGAAACCGGCGCTGATGGAAGCCCTGGCGCTCTCCTTCGCGGACGATACCGACGCCAAACTGGAACTTTTCGGCGAGACCATTTCCAACAACCCGTCGAGCGGCTGGCTCGGCATGCAGAAGTTCCTGGACAGCAACATTCGCCGGACAGAGACGAAATAATATTGCTCAGCAGATAATCATGGAGAAAATTTTCCCGAAAAAGAATGATATCGTATCCCTGACCGTGACGGACATGGCCGAGGGAGGCGAGGGGATAGGCCGCGCAGGCGGCTATCCCCTTTTTGTCAAGGACGCCGTGGTGGGCGACACCGTGGAAGCCGTCGTGACCAAGGCCGGAAAAAGTTACGGCTACGGACGCATCCTGAATATCCTGACGCCTTCGCCGGACCGTACGGAGCCCCGCTGCCCCGTCGCCGCGCCCTGCGGCGGCTGCCAGCTGCAGGCGCTCTCCTATCCCGCTCAGCTCGCCTTCAAGGAAAATAAGGTCCGCCAGCACCTCATCCGCCTCGGCGGATTTGACGAAGGACTCATCGCCCGGATCTCCGAACCGATCATCGGCGCGGAGAGTCCCTTCGGCTACCGCAACAAGGCGCAGATCCCCTTTGGGACCGACCGGGATGGCCGCATCATCGCCGGATACTACGCCGGCCGCTCGCACCGCATCGTACCGATGAATGCCTGCCCTCTCAATCAGGACGGCTTTGACCGGGTCCTCGGGATCCTTCTTGATTTTGCCAACGAATACCACCTTTCCGCCTATGACGAAGAGACCGGCAAAGGGCTCCTCCGCCACGCCCTGATCCGTCATGCGAAAGGCAGCGGCCAGTGGATGGTGAGCCTCGTCATGAACGGCCGCAGGCTCCCGCACGTGGACGAGCTCGTCCGGCGCCTTATGGAGGTCCCGGGCATGTCGGACATTTCCCTGAACGTGAACACACGCCGGGACAACGTGATCCTGGGGGATGAACTGATCCCGCTCTCCGGCCCCGGGCATATCGAAGAACGAATCGGCGGCCTCCGTTTTCACCTCTCACCGCTCGCCTTCTTCCAGGTAAATCCCGAACAGACGGAAAAACTCTACGCGAAGGCGCTGGAATATGCCGGTCTCAGCGGAAAGGAGAACGTCTGGGACCTGTACTGCGGCACGGGGACCATCTCCCTCTTCCTCGCAAGGCAGGCCGCCCGCGTCCGCGGCGTGGAGATCGTCGCTCCGGCCATTGAAAACGCAGTGGAGAATGCCCGCCTTAACGGGATCGGGAACGCGGAGTTCTTCGTCGGGAAGTCCGAGGAAGTCTTTCCGGCGCATCTCGCGGCGCATCCGGAGGAGACGCCGGACGTCGTAATGCTCGACCCGCCCCGCGCGGGCTGCGGCGGCGCCCTGCTCGACGCGCTCCTTGCCTGCAGACCGGAGCGCATCGTCTACGTCTCCTGCAATTCCGCGACTCTCGCCCGCGACCTGAAGATCCTCTGCGAAGACGGCGGATACCGACTGCAGAAAGTCTGTCCCGTAGACATGTTCCCGCAAACGACGCATGTGGAGACTGTATGTTTATTGTCCAAACTCTCGGAAGCCAGGCATCATATCAGCGTCCAGCTGGATATGGATGAACTGGATCTGACCAGCGCGGAGAGCAAGGCTACATACGAAGAGATCCAGGAATGGGTGCAGGAAAAGTACGGGTTTCATGTGACACATCTGAATATAGCGAAGACAAAGCGGAAATGCGGTATCATAGAGCGCATCAACTATAATCTTCCGAAGAACGAAAACAGCAGATCGCCTGAGACGCCAAAGGAAAAGAAAGACGCAATCATTGACGCCTTCAGGCATTTTCAGATGATTGATGAAAAAGTATAAGTTTTAAGAGGGGCTATGTAATGTCACATATTTTGTTAGTAGAGGATGATGAATCCCTGATCCTATCTCTAAAAGAATTTCTTGCAGCTGAGGGCTTCTCTGTTACTTCTGCATCCGGACAGAAAGATGCCGTGATATTGCTGAATAAGGACTTCGATCTGCTGCTTCTTGATATTGCACTGTCTGACGGAGATGGGTTTGCGATCTGCCGCATTGCAAAAGAGATGCATCTTCCCGTCATATTCCTGACTGCCTCGGGGGATGAAAACAGTGTTGTTAAGGGACTGGATATGGGGGCAGATGACTATATATCCAAACCGTTCCGCCCAAGGGAACTGGTTTCAAGGATCAATAGTGTGATACGACGCTCCTCCGGAATTAAACCCGCGATCAAAATAGGCAGCTGTATTTTGGATACGGATAAAGGGATCGTTACTAAAGACGGCGAAGAAGTATCGTTTTCTGCGATGGAATACCGGCTGCTGACTGAGTTTATCAATAACCGTGGCCGTATTCTGTCGCGAAACAGTCTCCTGGAAAACATCTGGGATATCGCCGGCGACTATGTAAACGATAATACACTGACTGTTTATATAAAGCGTGTTCGCGAGAAAATCGAAGATGACCCCCAGGATCCGCAGATCATCAAAACGATCCGGGGTCTTGGTTATCGGATGGATTGAGGACAAAAGGATGGCTGGACAGTACAAAGACCCTGAACTGAAAAAAGAATTGACAGTCTACATCCTGATTACAACGGCAGCTGCGATATCCGGCCTATTCGTCAGTACAGTCTGCGGAGGTATTATTCTCGTGGCCGGATGTCTGATCAGTGCTGCCCACTATTATTTCAGCAGGAAACGATATCAGGAAATCGCTGTCCTGAGTGATTCGATCGACCGTATTCTGCATGGGCAGGACGAGGTCATGATTTCAAACAGCCGGGAAGGTGAGCTCGCTGTCTTAAACAGTGAGATACACAAGATGACGCTGAAACTGAAAGAACAGACGGATCAGCTCTCTCAGGATAAGATCAGATTGACAAAGGCGATCGAGGATATCTTTCATCAGCTCAGGACGCCGCTTACTACGATGAATCTTGTCGTTACACTCCTGACATCAGAAGAGCTTGACTATGAAAAGAGGATCAGTCATACAAGACAGCTGAAGATACAGCTGGAGAGAATGCAGTGGATGGTGGAAACTCTTCTTAAAATGTCAAAGATCGATGCGGGGACCATAACATTCCATCCGGAAACCTGTACAGCAGTTGATTTGATTCGAAAAGCTTCAGATTCATTCCTTATTCCCATGGAACTCAGAGAGCAGACATATATAATCAAAGCAGGAAATGAAGAGCTTCTCTGTGATAAAAACTGGACGGTGGAAGCGCTGGCCAATCTCATAAAAAACTGCATGGAGCATACGCCAGCAGGAGGCACGATATCTGTGTTCGCAGAGGAAACGGCCTTAAGTACAGATATTACGATAGAGGATGACGGCGAAGGTTTTGAAACAGAAGACATCCCCTACCTGTTTGAACGCTTTTACAAAGGGAAAAACGCGTCGAAAGACAGCATCGGGATCGGGCTTGCCTTTTCACGTATGGTAATTGCAGGACAAAACGGTACGATCGCAGCGTCAAATCTTCCTTCGGGAGGCGCCTGCTTTAAGGTGAGGTTCTATAAAAGCGTTATCTGAAAACACGTATTATTTTTATCATAAACAGATTCCGGCACAGTATACTCTGGTCTGATCTCCGCCGGAACCTGTTTTTTCTTTCCTGTCACCGTACTGTCACTTTGGTGCGCTACACTTAAGGCATCAGCAAAGATTACGGAGGTTGATTATGGATATTATAAAAGCTGAGAACCTGACAAAGACCTATGGCAGCGGTGACAATGCGGTGAGGGCTCTGGACAATGTTTCCTTCTCTGTGGAAAAGGGTGAGTTCCTGGCTATCATCGGGCCGTCCGGGTCGGGAAAATCAACGCTGCTGCACATTCTTGGCGGGGTAGACAGACCCACATCCGGCAAGGTCTATATGAATGGAGAAGATATATATGCACAGAACGAAGAACAGCTCGCTATATTTCGCCGCAGGTATGTGGGGCTGATCTATCAGTTTTACAACCTTATTCCGGTGTTGGATGTTGTTGAAAACATGACGCTTCCTGTTCTGATGGACGGACGAAAAGTGAATGAAGAGCGCCTTGCGGAATTGTTGGAGATCCTGTCCCTGAAAGACCGTCAGAAAAACCTGCCCAATCAGCTTTCCGGAGGTCAGCAGCAGAGAGTATCCATCGGAAGAGCTCTTATGAATGCTCCTTCAGTCGTGCTGGCCGACGAGCCCACAGGCAACCTGGATTCCAGGAACAGCCAGGAGATTGTTGAATTACTGAAGCTTTCGAATAAAAAATACGGCCAGACATTGATCGTAATCACCCATGATGAACAGATCGCACTTCAGGCAGACCGTGTAATCGCCATTGAAGACGGCAGGATCATCCGGGATGAACGCCTCCGGGCCGCCATGAGGGAGGACATGTGATGAAAGGAATTTTCCAGCGTTTTGCGGTAAAGTCACTTGCAGCGAACCGCACCCGCACGTTAGTCACGATCATCGGCATCACGCTGTCCATGGCGCTGCTTACAGCGGTTATAGAAGGCGCCTACAGCGGATGGGTGTATATGAGAGATATCATAGTTGAAGAAAATGGCAGCTGGGAAGGGGCTTTTCTCAATCAGACAGAGGAACAGAGAGAAATAATACTTGAGGAGGATGAAATCAAGGAGGCAGCCAGCTTAAGGCAGATCGGATGGGCCCAAACGGCAAGTACAAATACCTATAAGCCTTATTTGCTGATCCAGGCTTATGAGGAAGGTTTTGTCGGTCTGGCGGGGGTAAATGTGCTGGAAGGACGGCTCCCGGAGAACGAAAACGAGATTATGCTGCCGCGCCATCTGAAAACTAACGGCGGGGTAGACATTAAGGTCGGAGAAGAACTGACATTGGATGTAGGCGTCCGTGTTCAAAACAATGAATTTGGGGAGTACACCCCGGCTGCCGCCAATGTGCCGTTTGATGAGGTCATTGAGGAAGCAGTGACTGACACAGTGTCAAAGACTTATATCGTTACGGGAATCTATTCAAGGCTGGATATAGAGCTTGAGGATCTGGGGTGTCCCGGATACTATGCCCTGACTGTGGATACAGAACCTGCGCATGCCGGATCGGGGAATGGCTCCTTCCTTACTGTATTTACCGTAAAACACATGCGTGGGATATATAATTACCTTTCATCTCAGTCGATTTCAAATGTGTGGAAGACGCATTCGACACTCCTGATGCTGTACGGAATAGGAGAAGATTTTCTCGACGGTATCATTAGCTTCGCAATAGGACTGGTCATTATTCTGATACTTATCATTGTACTGGGGTCGGCCATTTTGATCTATAATTCGTTCTCAATTTCTGTCAGCGAAAGAACCCGGCAGTTCGGCATACTGAAATCAATAGGGGCTACGAAAAAGCAGATACGGTCTGTGGTGTTCAGCGAAGCGCTGATCCTTTCAGGCATCGGAATCGTATCCGGCTTGGTTTTAGGCTGTGCCGGGATAGGAATCACGCTTCGTCTCTTAAGAGAATCATTTTCTCGGATATTCTTTCCTGAAGGGACAGCAAGAATACATCTGGTACTGAATCCGGCAATGCTCATGGTTGCCGCTTTGATCTGCCTGCTGTCAGTCCTTCTGGCGGCCTGGATGCCGGCGAGACGGGCAATGCGGCTTTCCGTAATGGATGCATTGCGACAGACAACTGATGTAAAAGTGAGTCCCCGAAAGCTCCGCACACCTGTATGGGTCTCCAGACTGTTCGGGCTCGAGGGAATGATGGCTTCCAAGAATTTCAAAAGGAACCGTAAGGGAGCCAAAAGCGTCATCTTTTCCCTGGCACTCAGCCTGATTCTGTTTATTTCCGCGACGGCTCTTACAGCCTATATCCGGAGGTCTTCGGAAGCTTTTACTGCCGATGATCAGGGTTATGATATCCAGGTTAAGATCCAGGATCAGGAGCGGCCATTATCAGAGATCGGTGAAATGGTCCGAGAGGTGTCAGGAGTTGATGAATGCGCGTATACCGTATATAAAATGCAGGATGTCTGGATCGACAAGGAGCATATCAATTTGTCTGACTTGTTATCCGCTACGATCATGAGGCAGGAGCAGGAAGGCGGAGGATCCGCAGAGCTGGAAACCTTTATGACCTTTGTGGAAGATGATGTTTTCATAAAGCTCGCAGCCGGGAACGGTCAGGTTCCGGATGAATATTGGGATGAAAACTCTCCCATGTGTCTTGCTTACGATGTTTTCTCTTTTTACATGATGACTGAAGAAGGGAAACGGAAATATTATACGCTGGATGTACTTGAGAATCACTCGGATATCCCGCTTACGATCTATCAGGCGTCACAGATACCCGGATATGCTTTCTCACGGATCGAGCGGTCAGCCGACGGAACAGAATATGCAATCTATGCGCATATGGCCAGCAAAGGTACTGCTGAAGACGGTTCAGGACAGGTCTCTTTTGATTACGAGGAAAAACTGCCATTGGAGGATACTGTTTCCAGGATAGATATCAGCATCGGGGCATTTCTTCCCAGGACGGAATATTATATGCAAAGCGGCAGTTTGATGCTGGTTTTCCCGTATTCCATGATGGATGCCGTCTGTGTGGGCAATGAAGACAATATGGGAAGGGCGGTCTGTGTTAAGTCTGTGTCCCATGCGAGAACGGCAGAAAAGATAAAAGAGTTGTTAAGCGATGAAAACATAAAAGGGTCTGTGTTGGATTTTGCTGAAGAGAAAGAAACCAAAAGGCTGCTTGTCAGGGTGATCGATGTTTTCTCATATGGTTTTATTATCCTGATCTCTCTGATTGCAGTAGCCAACGTTTTTAACACGATATCAACAAATGTCATGCTTCGCCGACGCGAATTTGCTATCTACAAGTCTGTAGGATTGTCGGAAAAAGGCTTCCGGAAGATGACGAACTATGAATGTATCATCTACGGGATCCGCGGATTAGCCTGGGGGATTGCTCTGGGGATCCTGGTAGCTTTCGCGGTTTTCCGGGTGACCAACGAAGCTTATGAAACCTCATTCTTCATACCGCTCCAAAGCATTATTATTGCAGTCGGAAGCGTATTCGCTGTGGTCTTCATTGCAATGTGGTATGCTGCCGGAAAAATCCGGAAGGACAATCTCATCGACGCGCTGAAGAATGAGATTCAGTGAGAGAGCAGCAGAAGGAACAATCTGACTGTTTAAAGCAGGAACCAGGCTAAAAAGAGATGTACACTCACGTTTTTTTAGGCCATAGATTCAGCAGGTGAGGCGGGAGTGGCTGTTTGGTTTTCCAAAGACTGAAGATAAAGCAAAACAATAAAAACAGAGACGACTGAAGGAAAGAAAATGTAGTTTTCATAAATGACCTGGATGAGCACTTTTGAAAAATTGCATAGGGATGTCTACAGCGTTTTGCAAAAACACGCAGCTCACACGAAGTGTGATCTCTGGGTTTGGGATGTGTTCCCAACGAGCCGGTGCAGAAATTG
>CADAOF010000018.1 GCA_902789555.1 uncultured Lachnospiraceae bacterium | reverse complement strand
ATTCTCGAAAAGGAATCAAAAGGATTTGGGTAAAGAAAGAGCCCGGAAATGGCGTATTTCCGGGCTTTTTCGATGATCTCTTGTCCTCGATTATCTCTTGGAGAACTGAGGAGCACGACGTGCAGCCTTGAGGCCGTACTTCTTGCGTTCTTTCATTCTCGGGTCGCGGGTGAGGTAGCCGGCCTTCTTCAGGATCGGGCGGAACTCGCCGTCGACTTTCAGCAGGGCGCGGGCGATGCCGTGGCGGATGGCGCCGGCCTGGCCGGTGAAGCCGCCGCCGTGGACCATCACGTTCACGTCGTACTTGTCAAGAGTTTCGGTCGCAGCCAGGGGCTGACGGACGATGACCTTCAGGGTCTCCAGGCCGAAGTACTCGTCAAGATCTCTCTTGTTGACGGTGATCTTGCCGGTGCCGGGGGTCAGATAAGCGCGGGCGATAGATTTTTTACGTCTGCCGGTTCCATAATACTGAGTCATATCTGCGCCTCCTTAGAATTTCAGCTCTTCGGGCTTCTGGGCCTGATGAGGATGATCGGGGCCGGCATAGACGAAGAGCTTTTCGCCCATGGCCTTGCCGAGAGCGCCCTTGGGGAGCATGCCGCGAACGGCGTGTTCGATCACGTTAACGGGCTTGGTGGCCAGCATTTCGCGGAGAGTGGTCTCCTTCATGCTGCCGACGTAAGCGGAGTGACGGATGTAAGTCTTCTGGTCAAGCTTCTTACCGGTGACGCTGACCTTTTCCGCATTGACGACGATCACGTAATCACCGGTATCGACATGAGGGGTGAATTCAGGCTTGTTCTTGCCGCGGAGCACCTTGGCAACTTCCGCTGCCAGGCGGCCGAGGGTCTTGCCTGCCGCATCAACCACGTACCACTTTCTTTCCACAGTGGCGGGGTTGGCCATGAATGTGTTCATGGTGAGCCTCCTATAATAATGAATATTCGATGTTTCTGTGCGTGTCCAAAGAGGCGTCACCGGGGCATGGTATATCCGTCCTTTTTTGCCGCGCCTGATTATTATACGCAAGGGCTTTCCGCTTGTCAACGCCTTTTTGCCTGAAAAATCCTGCTTTTTCCGCGATTTCGGACGGTTTTCCGGCGGAAAGATGTTTCTTTTTTTACGATGGCGGCTGATTTTCCCGCGGGTCGCTTGACAAAAGCCCGGGAAAGGCGGATAATTCGAGACGACTATTTACCATTAAGGAGAAGCCATGTTAGACATCAAGTTCGTCCGGGAAAACCCGGAAGTCGTCAGGCAGAACATTCGCAATAAATTCCAGGATCAGAAGCTCCCGCTCGTGGACGAGGCAGTCGCTCTGGATAAGGAAAACCGCGCGATCAAGCAGGAGGTCGAAGACCTGCGCGCGACCCGCAACCGCCTGTCCAAGGAGATCGGCAAGCTGATGGGTCAGGGCAAACGCGAAGAAGCGAACGCCGTGAAAGCCGAAGTCGCCGCCGACGCTGCCCGCATCGAAGAGCTGAGCGCCCGCGAGAAAGAGGTGGAAGCCGAACTGCACAAGGTCATGCTGCAGATCCCGAACATCATCGATCCTTCCGTCCCGATCGGCAAGGACGACAGCGAGAATGTGGAAGTGCAGCGCTTCGGCGAACCGAAGGTCCCGGATTTCCCGATCCCCTACCACACCGAGATCATGGAACGCTTTAACGGCGTCGACATGGAAGCGGCGGGGCGCGTTTCCGGCAGCGGTTTCTATTATCTGATGGGCGACATCGCGCGCCTGCATGAAGCGGTCCTGGCCTACGCCCGCGACTTCATGATCAACAAGGGCTTCATTTTCTGCGTGCCGCCGTTCATGATCCACGGGAACGTGGTCGAAGGCGTGATGAGCCAGACCGACATGGACGCCATGATGTACAAGATCGAAGGCGAGGACCTCTACCTGATCGGTACTTCCGAGCACTCGATGATCGGCAAGTTCATCGATCAGATCTTGCCGGAAGCGTCTCTTCCGCAGACCCTGACCTCCTACAGCCCGTGCTTCCGCAAGGAGAAGGGCTCACACGGCATCGAGGAGCGCGGCGTCTACCGCATCCATCAGTTCGAAAAGCAGGAGATGATCGTGGTCTGCAAGCCCGAGGATTCCATGAACTGGTATGAGCAGATGTGGAAATGGAGCGTGGAGCTCTTCCGCTCGCTCGACATCCCGGTCCGCCAGCTGGAGTGCTGCTCCGGCGACCTGGCCGACCTGAAGGTCAAATCCTGCGACATCGAGGCCTGGAGCCCCCGCCAGCAGAAGTATTTCGAGGTCTGTTCCTGCTCGAACCTGGGCGATGCCCAGGCCCGCCGCCTGAAGATCCGCGTGAAGGGCGAAGACGGCAGGACCTACCTTCCCCACACCCTGAACAACACCGTGGTCGCGCCGCCGCGCATGCTTATCGCCTTCCTGGAGAACAACCTGCGCGAAGACGGCAGCGTCCGCATCCCCGAAGTCCTGCGTCCCTACATGGGCGGCAAGGAAGAACTGAGATAAGCGCCGCCCTCGCGGCATGCCTCCGGAACAGAGTCATCACGATCTGCTTTGGGGGCTCTTTTTTAAGAAATGAGGAAGAAGATGAAATTTGACGCGAACAACTACCGCTATCCTTCCCGCCGAGGTCTGGTCTATGCGACGCGCGGCATGGCAGCGACCTCGCAGCCGCTGGCAGCGCAGGCCGGCCTTGACATGCTGAAAAAGGGCGGAAACGCCGTGGACGCCGCGATCGCGGCGGCTGCCTGCATGACGGTCGTGGAGCCGGCGCAGAACGGCCTTGGCTCGGACAGCTTCACGCAGGTGTGGATGAACGGAAAGCTCTACGGCCTGAACGCAAGCGGCTATTCGCCGAAGGGCATCACCGCTGAAGCGGTCAGGGCGCTCGGCCATGAGAAGATGCCGGCGCGCGGTTGGATCCCGGTGATGGTGCCCGGCGCGGTGGCCGGCTGGGCAGCGCTTTCGGAGCGCTTCGGGAAACTGCCTTTTGCGGAAGTCCTGCAGCCCGCGATCGAATACGCGGAGAAAGGCTACGCGGTCACCCCGGTGATCTCGCAGCTCTGGAAGCAGGGCTATGACATTTTTACGAAGCTGGAAGGTGACGAGTTCCGTCCCTGGGAGGAGATGTTCGCGCCGAAAGGCCATGCGCCGGAGCCCGGCGAGATCTGGAACAGCCCGGAGATGGCGCAGACCCTCCGCCGCATTGCCGAAACGAAGGGCGAAGCGTTCTACCGCGGCGAGTATGCCGAAGCGATCGACGCGTTCTCGCGGAAGACCGGCGGCTGGATCCGCAGGGAAGACATGAACGCCTACGCGCCGCGATGGGTGGATCCGGTGCATGTGAATTACCGCGGCACGGACGTCTGGGAAATGCCGCCGAACGGCGACGGCATGGTCGTCCTGATGGCGCTCGCGATCCTGAACGGGATGGAACTGGACAGGGAGCATCCGGATTCGGAGGAGAACTTCCACAAGATCATCGAGGCACTGAAGCTGGGCTACGAAGACGGTCTTAAGCACATCTCGGATCCCCGCACCATGAAGGCTTCCGTGGACGTCCTGCTCTCGGAGAAGTACGCGGCGGGGCGCCGCGCGCTGATCGGGGAGGAGGCGGTCCTGCCGACGGCCGGTGATCCGACCTCTTCGGGAACCATTTATTTGTGCACGGCAGACAGCGACGGCAACATGGTTTCGCTCATCCAGAGCAACTTCAAGGGCTTCGGCTCGGGCATCGTGATCCCCGGGACGGGCATCTCCCTGCAGGACCGCGGTTTCGGCTTCTCGCTGGACCCGGAAAGCCCGAACGTACTCGCACCGGGCAAGCAGTCCTTCCATACGATCATTCCGGGCTTCCTGACCCGGAACGGCAGGGCGCTCGGACCGTTCGGCGTCATGGGCGGCTTCATGCAGCCGCAGGGACAGCTCCAGGTGGTGACGAACCTGCTTGATTTCGGCATGAATCCGCAGGAAGCCCTGGACAGGCCGCGCTGGCAGTGGATCAGGGAGAAGCGGGTCGAACTCGAGCCTTCGGTGCCCGAGGAGATCGCCCGGGCGCTGGCCGCGCGCGGACATGACATCGTCCGCAACCCGGATACGCTGATCTTCGGCCGCGGGCAGATCATCCTGCGGAATGACGAAGGCGTGCTCGCGGGCGCGACGGAACCGAGGGCTGACGGCTGCGTTGCAGCGTGGTGATCATACCGCAGCATCATGAAAAGACCGCAGATCCGACGGATCTGCGGTCTTTTTTTCGTATCGAAGCATTATGCTTGGCGCTCTTTCATGAGCTTCGCAAGCTCACGCTCGTGGCGGTTGTTCGAAGCGATCAGCACGGCCAGCTCATCCGTTCCCGGAGGCAGACCCTTGAAGCTGATGCAGCAGTCGAAATCGAAGCCCTCGGCGTGATAGTGCGTGTTGTCGAAGTCGATCGAAGCGTATACGCGGCCGTCGCGGGTGATATTGGCGGAGCCCACGCTGCGGTAGTTCGTACGGCCGAAACCTCCCGCGTTCGAGGAACCTGCGTAGCGCTGCGCATTCGTCCCCGCGGTACGGTAAGCCGGCTGCGAAGGGCGTGATGCGGCCGAACTCTGCGGCGAACGGGAAGCTGCGGACTGCTGTGAATTTCCGGATCCGCTGCCCGCATTCATCTTCTTGATCTGCTTAAGCACGACGACGATGATGACGATGATAAAAATAAAATATTCCATGCATTTTCTCCCTCTGTCAGAGTGGTGCCGCGCTTACTTTCTGCGGAAGACCGCGATCCCGTAAGCGGGGAGCGGGTAGGCGATCGACTGATAACGGTTGTCTGCGGAAATGTCTTCCGCGGCAAAGACCGGACGGTCCTTCTGCGGGATCAGTCCATGGGTCTCGTCAAGGACCAGTTCGTAGTGTCCCTTCGCGGGCACGCCCAGACGGTAATCACTGCGTTCCATAGGTGTGAAGTTTACGGTGAAGATCAGCGGGTGGCGGCGGTCATGGCTGTAGCGGGCGAAGCTGAAGATGCTGCGTGAAGAGTCGTCGACGCCCAGCCATTCAAAGCCGGCAAAGCCCCGGTCTTCCTGCCAGAGTGCGTGCGAGCGGCGGTAGAGATGCAGCAGGTCACGGACGAATTTCTTCAGATCCTGATTGCGCTCATCCCCAAGCATGAACCAGTCAAGCTCGCGGCCTTCGCTCCATTCACGGCGCTGGCCGAATTCCTGCCCCATGAAGAGGAGCTTCTTGCCGGGATGGCCGATCATGAAGGCGTAGGCGCACTTCAGGTTCTTGTACTTGTCGATCTCGTAGCCGGGCATCTTCTCGAACATGGAACACTTGAGGTGGACAACCTCGTCGTGCGAGATCGGGAGGATGAAGTTCTCGGCCTCCGAGTATGACATCGCAAAAGTCATGTCATTGTGGTGGAACTTGCGGAACAGCGGATCCTGCTTCATGTAGTTCAGGAAGTCGTGCATCCAGCCCATGTTCCACTTGAATGTGAAACCGAGGCCGCCGTCTTCGGGCGCGCCGGTCACCTTCGGCCAGGCGGTGCTTTCCTCTGCGATCGTGACGACGCCGGGGAAGCCGCCGTGCACGACGCTGTTCAGATGGCGGAAGAATTCGATGGCCTCCAGGTTCTGGTTGCCGCCGTAGCGGTTCGCGACCCACTGACCGTCCTTCCTGCCGTAATCCAGATAGAGCATGGAGGCGACGGCGTCCACGCGGAGCCCGTCGATGTGGTACTCGCGGAGCCAGTAGAGCGCATTTGCAATCAGGAAATTGGCGACGGCGGGATAGCCGTAGTTGAAGATCTTGGTGCCCCAGTCGGGATGTTCGCCGAGACGGGGATCCGGATGCTCGTAGAGCGGTTCGCCGTCGAAATCGGCAAGACCGAAATCGTCGCGCGGGAAGTGCGCCGGGACCCAGTCCATGATGATGCCGATGCCGTTGTTATGGCAGGCGTCGACGAAATGCTTGAAGTCGTCCGGGGAACCGAGACGGGCGGTCGGCGCAAAGTAGCCGGTCACCTGATAGCCCCAGGAGGCGTCGAAGGGATACTCCGCGAGCCCGATCAGCTCGATATGGGTATAGCCCATGTCCTTTACGTACTTCACCAGCCGGTCGGCCAGCTCGGAGAAGTTGTAGAACCCCTCGTCGTCAGTCTCCCAGTGGCGCATCCAGGAAGCCGGGTGGCATTCATAGATGCTCATGGCCTCGTGCACGGGATCCGAGGCGGCACGGCGCGCCATCCACTCGCCGTCGGTGAATTCGTAATGCGGCGCGTAGAAACGGGAGGCGGTGCCGGGACGGCATTCCGCCCGGAAGGCATAGGGGTCGGCCTTCTTCAGATAGCGGCCGTCGCGCGTTTTGATCTGGAACTTATAGCACTGCCCCTCGCGGGCATCCGGGATGTCGGCCTCGAACACGTCGGTGCCTTCGGTACGCGGAAGCGGGGTGGCATCCGGATTCCAGCCGTTGCCGTCATAAAGCAGTGAAACGGAGTCGGCGTGCGGTGCCCAGACGGCGACGTGAAAACCGCCGCCCTCGAGGGGATGCGCGCCCATCTTTTCATATAATTCGTAATGCGTGCCTTGCTTGAATAAATAATTGTCCAGATCCGAAAACATGGCGTCTCCTTTGCTGCGTAACAGTATAGCAAAAAAACGGCGGAAGGTAAAGAGAGAATAAATGTCTGTCTGAAAACCATCCGTACCTGCTGCAAAAAAACGGCGTTCATTCGCCGAACGAACCTCGCATTTCGACAGCTGCTTCAATAAATGCTTTGAGATACGGCGACAGAGGTTCGTGCTCCGGATATATGATTCCTAATTCATATTTCGGGGGATGGATCAGGCGGATCATATGGGCATCCGGCATGTTGCCGTGATGGCTGACGGAAGCAATCGTTGCCACTGGGGAGGTGTTGACCGTATTGTAAATGGTTTCATAATCACGGCTCTCGGCAAAAATGACAGGAGTATAGCCGTACTCCGTAAAATAACGGTCTACGAGCTGACGGTGAACAGTACCCGCATGCAGCAGGATAAAGCGCATTTTCGGAAAAGAATTGATATTCATTTCTTCATCGGAATCAAGAGACTCATATCCGCCGCAGAATCGGGAAACGTAAAGTGCCAAAGGCTGGCTCGACAAACGGACTGATTCGACCCCTGTCTGAAAATTGATCGCACCGAGGGCACAGGTGATCTGGCGTGCCTTGACCTGTGCACAGAGATTGGTCATCTCATCCTGAACATAACGGACCCGATAGTCGGAAAAGGCAGATTGGATATGTTCGACCACGCGGGACGTGAATAAGAGCGTTTTCGCTCCCGTTATGCCGATGGTGATCGTCTTTTTTCCGATGTCGTTTAACGCGTTGATCTCTTCCATGGTCTTATTTGCCATGTTCAGGATTTCTGAAGCACTTTTGTAGTATATCCGGCCTGCATCCGTGAGAACCAGCTCGCGTCCGTTCCGAACGAAAAGAGCACAGCCCATCCGTTCTTCCGTTTTCTTCAGATACTGGCTCAGGGCAGATTGTGAGAGGAACAGCTTTTCCGCTGCCCTGGTCAGGCTTTTCTGGTCGGCGATGCAGATGAAGTAATTCAGTTCCCAGATGTTCATGCTCCCACCTCCGAATTCAGTTTACCTTATCTTCTTCATATGCGCAAGCATAAGTATCACTTATAACAGGTTTCATTATTACGCGTTTGACGCAGACCGGCATTGATGGGAATATATAAATAAAGTATTAAATCGCACGTAAATTATCCGGAAGGAGGAACAATGAGCAACCAATACGCAAAAAGATTCAGAGAACTGATGGAAGCTGACGATTTTCTGCTCCTGCCGGGCATCTTCGACTGTTTCAGCGCGAAAATCGCCAAAGAAGCCGGGTTTGAGGCACAATTTCTGTCCGGAGGATCCATCCAGATCGCCCGTATGGGCAAACCTGATCTGGGATTTCTGTATCCGAAAGAGGTGGCGGACGCCTCGGAATACGTCGTCGATACGATAGAAGCACCGCTTATCGTTGACGTTGACAACGGATACGGAAACGCCCTGCACGCTGCAACGATCGGCAGGACACTGGACAGAATCGGTGTCGCAGGCGTTCAGCTGGACGATAAGGTCCTGCCGGCCTTGAAGCCGAAAGATTCCGTAACCATCCCGTGGGAACTGATGGCGCCGAAGATCAGAGCCATGCGGGATGCCGTATCAGAGGATTTCGTCATCATTTATCGCACCGTTGCCAACATGGATCCCGAAGGCGGCATCGATGAGAGCATCAGACGGGTAAACCTGGTGAAGGAAGCCGGAGCAGACTATGCTTACATTGACGGGACGAAGAACATGGAACAGCTCGTCAGGATAGCGAAGGAATGCAATATCGGCCTTCTGGTGAACATGAACGAAAAGGGATTTCCGGCAACGCGCCCCATGCCCGAACTGAAGGACCTCGGGTACAAGGCGGGATTGTCCCCCATGGCGGCCCTCCTTGCGGCAAGGAAGGCAATGATGGAACTGTTTGAAGAACTGAAGAGAACCGGGTCGACGCTGGGGTACCGTGACAGGATGACGGACGCCGTCGAGACCCATAACCTAATGGGCAGAGCCTCATTGCCCGAATTTTATGATAAATATTATCACTAAGGGAGAAAAACAATGAAATTAGCAGATGTATTAACCGATTTTGCGTTGGTCAGCGTATTGCTGGTCGTCTCTTATCTGATCCGTTCAAAGGTCAAACTGCTGCAGAAGGTGTTCCTGCCCACCTCCATCATCGCCGGTATTCTCGGCCTGCTCCTCGGCCCGCAGATCCTCGGCAAGTTTTCCCCGGTCAGCCTGACATACACGTCAGTTAACCAGTGGGCAGGTGTCCTCGTCGTGGTGGTCGTCTCCACCTCTTTCCTGAGCCTCAGCGTTAAGGGCGTTTCCGGAGATGCGTTTGCAACGACCATGCTTACCGGTTCTATTCACCAGGCCCAGATCGTCGCCCCTCTGGCCATCGGCGCTCTGCTGATGCCCGTGGTGCCGGGTCTTGTTTACGGCTTCGGCCTGCTGCCGGTATTCGGCTTCTACGGCGGTCACGGGATGGCTGCCCAGTGCGGAACCATTTATTCCGACATCGGATATATGGCAGACAGCATGGACGTCTGCGTCACTTTCGCTACGGTCGGCCTTCTCTGCGGTATTATCGGCGGCATGATCATCATCAACATCGGTGCCCGCAGAGGAACCACTAAAATCAAGATGAAGTTCGAAGACATGTCCGTCGCGGAACGCATCGGCTACATTGAGGAAAAAGACAGAAAGCCCGTCGGCATGGCGGTGACCGCCAACGGCGTCATCGATCCCATGGCATGGCAGCTTGCCATCGTGGGCGTGATCATTCTGATCGGTACCTACGTGCGCAACGGAATCATCAAAGTGTTTCCGGTCATGAAGAACTTCCCGCTGGTCAGCGTCTGCATCCTGCTCAGTCTGGGCATCGGCATCCTCAGCAACAAAGGAAACAACGTATTTGCCAAAGTGATCGACAAAGGCTGCATGAAACGCATCGGCGGTGTGGCCATGGACTACATGATTACCGCTTCCATCATCAGCACCAATACCACTGTTTTCGCGAAGTATCTGCTTCCCATCGTTCTGATGTCCGTCGCCTGCATCGGCCTTTCCATTCTGATCGCGTTCGGTCTTGGCAAGCGTTGGCTGAAGGATAACTGGTTCGAGACCGCTGTCGGCTCTTTCGGTCAGACCATGGGCGTTCTGGCAACCGGCCTTACTCTCATCAAGGTCGTTGACCCTGAAAACAACACCACTGCCGCGCAGTGCATCTCCGCATCCAGCACCTTCGGTTTCAGCTGGCAGATCCCTTACCTCGTGATCGGCCTTGCCGTGATGCCGTCTCACCCCGTTGCAGTCACCGTGGTCAGCGTTGCGCTGCTGTTTGCCTTCCTGATTGCCGGCGAAGTACAGTACAGAAAACGCAAAAAACAAGCCTGATCTGTATTTGCGGTAATAAACGATCAACAGAAGGCGTACGGATAAGCCGTTTCGCGTATCCGTACGCCTTAAGTGAGGAAAAGTTATGTATAGAATCGGTGTAGTACAGATAGACAGCCAGACGGACCGCGAAAAGAACCTGAAGCGGGCTGAGGAGCTGTTTTGGGAAGCGATTGAAAAAGACGTGAAGCTGGTCGCTTTCCCCGAAGCCGTCGCTGTGGCGGATAAGGGAGAATCTGCTCCCGAAAATGCCGAGAACGGCCCTACGGCAACGCTGATGAAGCGGCTTGCCCGCGAAGCGCGCGTGTGGGTTCTTGCCGGCAGTTTTTACGAGGAAAATCCCGGAGGATTGAGAAAAAACACTTCACTGCTGATCGATCCCGAAGGGAAAACTGTAGCCCGATACAGCAAGATGCATCTTTTTGATGCGGATCTTCCCGATGGGACAGTAGCCCGTGAGTCGAGCCGGACTTCGGCGGGGGATGCTGTCGTCGTGGCGGATACCGAGCTCGGAAAAATCGGAATGAGCATCTGTTATGACGTCCGCTTTCCGGAACTGTACAGGCTGATGGCGCTGAAAGGAGCGGAGATCCTCATGGTGCCGGCGGCTTTTGCGCAGAATACCGGAAGAGACGGACACTGGAAAACGCTGCTCATTGCGCGCGCCATCGAGAATGGCTGCTATGTGATCGCACCGGCGCAGACGGGATCCAAGAGGGACGGAACGTTCATCACTTACGGCCACAGCCTGATCATCGATCCCTGGGGCACCGTTCTGGCGGAAGCACCTCAGGAAGGTGAATGTGTTCTGACGGCCGAAATCGATCCGGAACGCCTGAAGTTCGTGCGGGCATCCATGCCAAGCCTCGCCAACCGCAGGGAAGATGTCTATAAACTGAGTGAAGTCTGATAACGGAAGAAAAGGATAAAAAATGGAGAAAACGAATTGGCTCAAATACATGAGCTGGACGGAATTTGACACACGCAGGAAAAACTGTGACACCGTCATCATTCCGTGCGGCGCCATTGAAGAATACGGTCCCCACATGCCGCTCGGCAGTGACATCATCGTAGCGGAATCGGTCAGCGAGCTTGTTGCGGGGAAGGTAAACGCCGTGATCGGGCCGGTAGTGGAAGTCGGTGAATCCTTCAACCTGTTTGAATTCCCCGGTACGATGCGCCTGTCCATGAGCAGCTACCGCGCTGTGATGGAAGATATTCTGAACTCACTGATCCAATGGGGGTTCAAGAACTTCCTGTTCATTAACGCCCATAACGGAAACACACCCATCATCACTAACCTGGCAAAGGAGTATCAGCGGAAAGCCGGCATCGTCTGTGCACAGGTCGACTGGTGGCGCTACGTTCAGGCAGTCGCGGCGGACTGCTGCGAGTATACCGGCTGGATGGCGCACGGCCACGCCAGCGAATGCGGAACCAGCGTCATGCTGTACCTGCATCCGGAATTGGTCGACATGAGCAAGGCGAAGAAGTCCTCCCCTGTTCATCCGCATTTCGGGAAATACCCTGAAATGATCACCTACTATGAAGTCGCGCAGACGACGGCTTCCGGAGTCCTGGGCGATCCTGAGATCGCAACGAAGGAAAAAGGTGAGGCTATCGTCAGCAGATGCGTGGACCGCATTGCGGAATACATGCGTTTTGAATTCGGCTGCTGAGACAGCCGGTAAGAGCACGGGAAGGTACCAGTGCCGCCAGGCGGCATGAAGGAGTATTCATGGAAAAAGAAACCGGTTTGAAAAGAAGCCTGTCACTGTTCGCGGCCATCTGCATGATGACCGGCTGCATCGTCGGCGCCTCCGTTTTCGTGGTTCCCGGGGAACTGGCTTCCACCGTTGGCCCGGGTGCATTCATCTCGTATCTGCTCGGTGCGGTACTGATATCCTTCAGCTGCTTCATGTATGCGCAGGTGGGCTCCGTGGTATCAGTCGCCGGTGCCAACTACGTACTGTGTACGCGCTCTGTCGGCGGAGCATGGGGCTTCCTGTATGTCTGGTGTTTCTTTCTGGGCAACAGCTTTCTGTTTCCCATCATGGCCAAGACGGCAGTGAATTATCTTTCCATTCTGTTCCCTTTATTGGGAAAGAACGTGAAACTTGCATCAGCCGTCATGATCCTGTTGTGCTGCGGGATCAGCCTCCTGGGCAATACGCTCTCGGCAAGAGTGCAGAATCTCTGTGTAATTGTTTTGATCGGGGTAGTGGTCGTGTTTTCGGCCGGAGGAATCCTGAATGCCGACTGGTCAAATTTTTCCCCGCTTCTACCCAAGGGAATCAGCCCGGTCATCGTGGGGGCGGTCTCGACTTATTATGCTTTTGCCGGCGTGAACTGCATCATCGACCTGAGCGGTGAGATCAAGGATCCGGGCAGGAACATTCCGCGGACGGTATTCATCAGTTTCGGGATCGTTGTCGTCATGTATGTCGGCATGTGTCTGGGGCTGGTAGGCCTGCTTCCGGCTGATAAGCTGGGAATTGCTGCTCCGGCAGTGACAGCGGGGGAACTGATTTTCCCGAAGTGGTTCTCCGCTGCAGTTATCATTGCTGCCGTCGCTGCGTGCTATACGACTCTGAATGCGGTGATCTCTTCCATGTCACGCATTCTGTATACGCTGGGAAAGGTAAAGCTTTTCCCCTCCGTTCTGGCAAAAACGAACCGCTTTGCGGCACCTTCAGCAGCCATTGCAGTTCTTGCTGTCCTGGGCTGTCTGCTGGTCGTGTTCTCGGACACGATCATGCGTTTCGTCAATATCAGCAGTTTCTTCCTGCTGTTCATTGCGCTCATCGTGGCAGTCGGTTCGCTCCGCATCCGCGATGCCTTTGCTGAAGAGTATGCCGCTGCAGCGTATAAGCTGAAAGGTGCAGGGTATTATATCTGGCCTTGGCTGACTATCGTTTCGAGTCTGGTATTCATGGCGATCCAGCTGAAGTCAGATCTGAAGATGACAGGGCTTGCCATTTTGCTGGTCCCCGTCGGCATTGCCTTATACTTCATAAGAAAGAAGATCCTGCAGAAGGCAGGCGTTGACCTGGAACAGGAACTGATACGGAACATGAATGTGTAGCCGAAGCCGGAATAAGAAAGGGATCGCCTTCGAGAGAAGGCGGTTCCTTTTTTATGCGTTCTATGCTGAGCAGCAGGAAATCAGGTCACGGATCATGAATGAGTGTACATTGAGAACCATGCGACAGATGACGACAAACTGTTTCCTCCCTGGCCCTCCTGTTCCTTGACCGCAGAGCTGCGAAGGCGGATAATCGAGGCACACAGGGGAGATCATAAGCAAGGGGTTTTTACGCCCTTGCTTTTTTGCGCGATAAGGAGGCGCCGTGCCTGCCCGTTCGCGTGCCCCGAAACAGGAGGAAGCCGTGAAGGAAACGACCGTTGTCATCTGCGGAGAAGAAAAGGAATGGCTGGAACGCTTTGCCCGCTGCCTGCGGGAGAAAGCCCAGCCGCGGCTTAACGTGCAGCTCTTTGCCGACGCGGACGAACTGCGGCGTTACCTTGCGGAGCACCGGGCGGAGCTCGCGGTCGTTCCGGAGGAGACTGCGGCGGAGATCGAGCCGGCCTGCCCCGTGCTGTATTTTACGGAGGAAGAGCGCCCCGGCGATGAGCGGGCGATGTACCGCTACCGGCCGGTCTCACGGCACATCGCGCAGATCATGGGAACGGTCGGGCAGGCGGCCGAAGAAAACGGCCCGCTGCGGGCGGACGTCCTTGCGGTCTATTCGCCCGTGCGGGGCGCCGGGACAACGGCTGCCTCCGTGCTCCTTGGCATGATCCTGGCGGAAAAGGAGCCCACGGTCCTCCTCTGCACCGAGCGCTACTCGGTACTGCCGGCGCTTCTGCCGCGTGAGCGGGAGGGGACCCTGGCGGAACTTCTGTATTACGCAAAGGTAAAAGGCGATCCTGCAGCGCATCTTCCGGAACTGGAGGAGCGTGAGGGGAATCTTGTCTGGATCTGCCCTGCGGCAGAGCCGGAAGACCTCCGGAGCGCCTCCGAGGAGGATTGGACGGCGCTCATCCTGGCTGTCCGCGCGAGCGGCAGGTACCGGCACGTCGTGATCGACGCCGGCGACGGTGCGGCGGACGAAGTCTGGCTGCTGGAAGCGGCTGACCGCATTTTCATGCCGACAAGGCAGGGCGGGATCGCAATCCACCGCGAGAGGGCGTTCCGCACGCGGCTCGAACACGAAGGCCGGGAGGATCTGCTGGAAAGAACGCTGCGCTTTTCCTTTCCCGAGACCGAGGAGGTCCGTGACCTTCTGGACTACCGCCAGCTCCTGTATACGCAGTGGGGGCGTACGCTGCGGCGCCTTCTCAGGGGGGAAGCGTGAGAGAGGAATTGAAGCCGCTGCGTCTTGCGGTCGCTGCATCGTTTGCCGGGGGCGAAGTGCCGGACGAGGCGCTCCTTGCCCGCATCGACGAGGAGCTGACAGCCTACGGACGTGCAAAACGGCTGAGCATAGAAGAAAAAACGGCGTGCCGCAAAGAACTGTTCGACTCCTTCCGCGGCATGGACATTCTTCAGAAAGCATTGGATGACGAAAGCGTGACCGAGATCATGGTCAACGGCCTGGAGGGGATCTGGCTGGAAAAAGGCAGCGAGATCATCCGCTGGGACCGCCGTTTCGACGACCGGGAAACGCTGGAAGAGGTGATCCAGCTGATGGCGGCGAGCGTGAACCGACTGGTCAATACGACGCGGCCGATCGCGGACCTCCGGCTCCCCGACGGTTCGCGCGTCAACATCGTTCTGCCGCCTGCGGCCCCGGACGGCCCGGTCATGACCATCAGGAAGTTTTACCGCAGCCCGCTGACCATGGAAAAACTCACGGCCCAGGGCTCGGTCAGCCCGGAAGCGGCGGCGTTCCTCAGAAGCGCGGTGCGGACCGGCTGCAACATTTTCATCAGCGGCGGAACCGGTTCGGGCAAGACCACTTTCCTGAACGCACTGTCGGAGTTCATCCCCGCGGACGAGCGGGTGATCACGATCGAGGATTCACTGGAACTGAAACTGCAGGGACTGCCGAACCTGGTCCGTTTAGAGACGCGCGACGAAAACCTGGAAGGCACCGGACGCATTTCCATCCGGGACCTGATCCGCACGGCTCTCCGCATGCGGCCGACGAGGCTCATCGTGGGTGAGGTGCGCGGCGCCGAAGCGCTCGACATGCTGCAGGCGATGAATATCGGCAGCGACGGCTCCATGTCCACCGGACACGCAAACAGTGCGGCGGACATGCTGAGCCGGCTGGAAACGATGGCGCTGATGGGCGGTGAGCTGCCGCTGGCAGCGGTGCGGAGCCAGATCGCGTCGGCGATCGACCTGCTGGTGCATCTGGGCCGCACGGACGGAGGAAAGCGCCGCGTGCTGGCGATCGAGGAGGTGAAACGGCTTGAACACGGAGAAACGGGATGCCGGGCGCTCTTTGCCTACGCGCGCGGACGCGGCCTTGTCTGGACCGGCGCCCAGCCGGAGCGATGCGCGAAATGGGAAGCCGCCTGCGGCGCGGCGCCGCATTTTTCCGAAGGCGGCCGGCTGGATCCGCCGTGTCTTCGCTAGGATCTTTCCGAAGGAAAACTATCCGCCCTTCTGCCTGCCGGCGGGAAAGCTGCTCACGGCAGCTGCGGGCGGCGCAGTGGCCGGATATGCGATCGGATTCCTGTTCTTCCGCAGCATGACGGCGCTCATCCCGGTCCTTCCCGGAGCATATGTCCTTGCGAGAGTCGCGGCGCACAAGTATGCGCGGCGCATGAAGCGGCTCCTCACGGAGCAGATGAAGGACTGGCTGCTTTCGGTGACCGGTTTTCTGCGGACGGGCTTTGCCCTGGAAAATGCCATGCGCGAGGCGGCCAAGGAGACAGAAACGATGCACGGTGAAGAGTCGATAATGGCTGCGGAGGCGCGGGAAATGGTGCGGCTTCTCAGCCTGCAGACGCCGCCTGAGATGATGCTTCGGGACTTTGCAGTCAGAAGCGGCCTTGCGGACGCGGCGGAACTTGCCCGCGTGATCGCGGTCGCGAAACGGCTCGGCGGCAATTATCTGCCGGTATTAAAGCGTATGGCGTCGGCCATGGATGCCCGGCGGATGGTCCGTGAGGAGACGGAGGCGGCGCTGGCCGGACAGAAACTCGAATACCACATCATGTGCCTCGTTCCGGCAGGCATCCTGCTGTATCTGAACCTGACTTCGCCGGACCTGACTGCCGGCCTCTACGGCGGAGGCGGCCGCATCCTGATGGCGGCGGCACTGCCGTTCTACCTGTCAGCGGTCCTGATCGGCGACCGGATGCTGGAGAAATGCTATGACGGCGGCTGAAAGGCGCGGCGGAAGGAAAGCCGGCGCGGGAGGCGCCCCGGATGCGGTAAAACGGCGCCGGAGCGCGAAAAGAGGGGCAGTCCTCTGCTGGATCCTCGGTTTTGCCGGGCTGGCGGTGTCATTCGCCGGCGGCGAGAAGCAGAGCGGCCTTGTCCTGCTCCTTCTGGGCGGAGCGGCCGGTGCCGCATTTCTGTATCTGCCCGTCCAGCAGGAAAAGCAGCAGAGGGAAAAACGCCTGCGCGCGCTTCAGGCAGACTATGCCGGCATGGTGACGCGGCTGGGCCTGTACATGACGGCAGGGCTGTCCCTGCGCAGCAGCTGGGAGCGGACCGTGCGCGACTACCGGGAGGACCGTGAAGCTGGCGGCCGCGAGAAACTTGTTTACGAGGAAATGGAGATCACGCGCCGCCAGATCATGGGCGGCGTGTTCGAGGACCGCGCCTATGCGGATTTCGGGAGGCGCTGCGCCGCGCCGGAATATCTGCGGCTGGGGAGCCTGCTGGAGACCTACGTCCAGCAGGGGAACCGCGAACTGTTTCAGGCGCTGGAGCAGGAGGCGATGAATGCCCTTTCCGGCGACCTTCTGCGGGTCAGGAAGCGCGGGGAACAGGCGGGGACCCTGCTGCTCATTCCCATCCTCATGCTTTTTGCCCTGACGTTAGTCATCGTCGTGGCGCCCGCCCTCATGCAGATGCAGTTGACCTGAAAGAAAGGAGAAAAAGATGCGGACGGTAAAGGAAATCCTGAAAGATGACAGCGGTGTCGGCGTGGTGGAGATCATCCTGATCCTCGTGGTGCTGATCGCGCTGGTGGTGATCTTCAAGGAACAGCTGACGGCTCTCGTGCAGAACATCTTCGGCAGCATCACCGGCGGCGTGGCCGTCATCACGGAATGAGAAGGATAAAGGGCCAGATCAGCGTTTTCCTGGCCCTGGTCTTCCTGCTGGTCGCCGCGCTCATCGCGGTCACGCTCGAAAGCGCGCGGGCATCCTGTCTGGACTACCTGGCGGAGCAGGCGGCGTCTTCTGCGGCAGATTCGGTCTTCGCGGCCTATGACAGCGACCTGCTGAAGGATTTTGGCCTGCTCGCGGTGCGGGGACGGCGGGGAAATACCCTGACCTGGACTGCGGAGGCGGAGCGCTTTGCGCGGGCTTATCTGCAGCCGGCAGACGGCATGGTAAAGCGCGGCGACCGCGTCGGTCTTTCCTCGCTTGCCGTACGAGCGGAGGACAGCGTGTTCCTGACGGAGGATAACGGGCGGATCTTTGCCGACGCGGTCCTCGACCACATGAAAAGCGCCGGGATCGGGCAGATCCTGCACGACATGCTGGAGCGGATCGGACTCTTTGATGAGGACGGCGCCGCGAGCTTCAGCGGGACTCTGCAGAACTTTCTCGGCAGCGATGAATACAGCCTGGGGGATATTCTGGGCAATTACGGAGACCTGAAACACAAGGCGGAGGAACTGATCCAGGCGGCGCAGGAAACTGCCGCGGGCGGGGAAGGCAGTTCCGGCAGCAATGGCGGAGAGGAGGGCGGGACGGCCGCTGCGCCGGACCTCTCCCATGTGAACTTTTCCGAACTGCTGGAAGAACTGAAACAGATCAGGGACGGCGGCATCCTCGGAGCGGTCACCGGGACCTCGTCCATCTCGGCTCTTTCCTGGACGGATCCGGAACGGCCGTCGCTGCTGACAGCGGAAGAGAAGAACCTCCATTCCGGAACTGCACAAGCGGACTTTTCTTTTGACGAGACCCTGCTGCTCGGGGAGTTTCTCATGGAACGGATGAGCTGCTTCACGGAAGAAAGGGGCAGAGGGCATCGCTACGAAGCGGAGTACGTCATTACCGGAAAAAGCACGGAGCGGGAAGCCCTCGCAGCCGTTGCCGGCGATCTGATGCTGATCCGGACAGGCCTCAATTTCGCCTATCTGTGCACAGACAGCGAAAAACTGGCGGCAGCAGAGGCACTTGCACTTACGGTCATGGCCGCGCTTGCGGTCCCGCAGCTGGCAGGAGTTTTCAAGTGGATCCTGATCGCTGCCTGGGCGGCGGCCGAATCGGTCGTCGATCTGCGCGCTCTGTTTCAGGGAAAACGCGTCGTGCTCTGGAAGAGCAGGACGAGCTGGAAACTTTCGGCACTTTCCCTCGGCGGCGCCGGCGAAGAGGCCTCCGGTTTTACTGTCGGCCTCGGTTACCGGGATTACCTGCGCCTCCTCTTTTACCTGAAGTCGGGACCGAAAACCGCCTATCGCATGATGGACGTGATCCAGGCACGGGAAAAGACCCTGCAGAGCGATTTCCGCCTGCGGGAATACATGGTCGGTGCGAGACTGAAAATGACGGCGGTGACCGTAACGATGTACCTGCAGTTTCCGGCCTTCCGGCGCCTTTCCGGCGCGGGATTCGGCCGGCAATATACAAAAACGGCTGTCTGCGGCTATTAGCAGGCAGCCCGCACAGCAATGACAAGGAAAGGAGGTAACATGACTGCCCTGCCCCGGATGCATCAAATGAAAAACGGCGGACCGTTGGCAGAGGAACGGATAAGACATCTCCCTCAACCCCAAACTTATGAGTCCTTCCGATCACCAGAAAGTCTCTCCAAAACTCCGGCATCCGGGGGCTTTTTCCGGGCGGTCATGACCGTGGAGGCGGCGATCGCCTTCAGCCTGTTCTTGCTGCTGTGCAGCCTCTTTTTCACGTTTTATCAGGAACAGGCGGCGGCGCTCCGGGCGCAGAAGGCATTGGACGAAGTCTGCGAAGCGGTCGCGGAATGGTCCTATGCCGTGTCGTTTGCCGAAAAGTATACCGGGACCGACCTGATGTCGGTCGCCGACGGGAGCGAGATCTCCTCGGTGCTGGCCGGGGAGGAGAAATGGCCGGCGCTTCTCGGCGGAAAGGAAAAACTCATCCGTGAAGTCAAGGCTTTTCTTCTGGAAAAAGGAGCCGCCGTGCTCTGGCAGGCGGCAGTCAGGGAGATCGTCGCCGAAAAGATCGGCACGGAAGCACTGAAGGCTGCCGGCGTCGAGGGCGGTGCCGCAGGCCTGTCGCTTTCGGGGAGCACCCTGCGCAGCCGGGAACTGGATCTCGTGCTCAGTTTCCGCATCGCTTCGAAGGTCGGCTTTCCCTTCCGGCTCCACATCCCGGTCACGGTAAGGAGCATGCGGCGCCTCTGGACCGGTACGATCCTGCTGCAGCATGAAGAGCATGCGCAGGAGGAGGCGGAAGAAGAGGAAAACATCGTTTATGTGACCGAAAACGGCGAGGTTTTTCACCGGAGCCTGCAGTGCCGCATCCTGAAGATCCGGCCGACGGCGGTGCCGGCAGCCGAGGTCGGAAGCCTCCGGAACAGCGGCGGGGCGAAATACTATCCCTGCGATTACTGCTGTCACGGCAGGCCTGTCACTGCGGGACTCGTCTACATTACAAATGAGGGAATACGCTACCATGCGGAGCGCGACTGCGGCGAGATCACGCGCTACGTGCGGAGAATCGCGCTCAGTGAGGCGGAGGAGCATTACCGACCCTGCTTCTACTGCGGGCAGGAGGCGGGATGAGCGGCGCGGCCGAATCGGCACTGCTGCTTGTCTGGCTCTGCCTGCTGGCGGCGTGGGACATCAGACGCGGAGAACTGCCGGCGGTCCTTCTTGCCGCAGGCGGCACGGCAGGCCTTCTTCTGCGGATCGCCGACCTTGCGGCGGGAACGGCACTTTCGGCGCTTGCCGCCGCGTATCTGCCCGGCCTTGCGGCCGGAGGATTGCTTCTTGCCGCTGCCCGGATCAGCCGGGAGGCGGTCGGTTACGGAGATGGGATATGTTTTTGCCTTCTGGCTTTCTGGCTCCCCTGGGAGGAGCTTTACACCCTGCTGTTCACGGCGCTCGTCCTCTGCGCGCTGCCGGGGCTGGCCGCCGGACTGATCCGGGGCCGGCGCCTGAAAGCGCTGCCGTTTCTGCCGTTCGTTGCCGGCGCGTACCTCGTGCTGCTTTTTCTCGCACTTTCCGGGGGAGCTTGACCGTGGAGGCGGCCGTCATCATGAGTACGGTGCTGCTGCTTCTTGCCGCGGTCATGGGATCTGCGAGGAGGAATGCGCAGGCAATCAGCGGGCAGGCACTGCAGTATGCGGCCGAGGCACAGGCGGAGGACCGCTTCACGCCGCGCGACCTCATCCGGCTCTGCCAGTTCATCGAAGTCTGGGTCCCGCCGAAATGAGCGGGACCGAAGGGAGGATCATGGATATTCGCTACAGCCGGGAGCTGGATGCCAGCTGGCTGATCATTGAAGAAGAGGAACCGACGGATCCGGTCTCCGCGAAAATGGCGGAGTTCGCGGCGCCGGCCGGACTGCTGCGCATGGAAAGCCGCAGTACGGAGGAGGGGCGGGAGTACCGCTATGCCATCGACGGACTGAAAAGCCTTGAAACCGATTTCAGCACGCGGGAGATCGAGGCCGCAGAGATCCGGAGCCTGATGCATGCCCTCTACCGGGTATCGAACGGGCTCGGAGAATATCTGCTGGAACCGGACAGGCTCTTTCTGGAACCGGGACTCATCTATCGGGGACGTGAGGGCTGGCGATTTTGTTACGACCCGTCAAGAAAGGCGGAGTTTTTCGGGCAGCTGCAGGCACTTTCCCGCTGGCTGCTGAAAAAGTGCAGTCACGGTGACGGGGAGACCTCCCGCGTGGCCTATGAACTTTTCCGTGTCTGCCACGAGGAGAACTACAGCTTTACGCAGATCTGGGAAGCCCTGGAGATGCCGGAGCCGGGCCTCACGGGAGAGGATGAAGACGAGGGGGCGAAGCCCGAAAAAAGAGAAGGATTCTTCGCACGGCTGGGGCGTTTCATGGGGATTTGAACGCCTTTCCCGGGACGCGGGAGACTTGACATGAAGCCGTGATGCCTTTATCATAATGACGTGGGCAGTCCGCCCTGAGCGGAAAGCCCTTAAAGGCGTGATATGAAGCTTCTTTCGGGGCATGGTGCCCGGCTTAAACTGAAAATGACAGCGTTTCTGCTGGCAGGAGTGATCCTGGCAGCCTGTTCGGCATGCGGAGGACAGCCGTCCGTCGGCAGTCTCCCCGTGAACACCGGTGCGACCCTTCCTTCGATCGGTGCGCCTGAGGGGGAGGATCTCATCCCGACCTCCCGCGCTTCCGAAAGTGGCGGGGACTCGACTGAGGCGCCGGGACCTTCCGTACCGGTTTCTTCCGCGGAAGCCACGGAACCTTCCGGGAGCAGCGCAACGGAAACGCCTTCGGAAACGGCGGTTCCCGTGATCCCGACGCAGCCCGCGCAGACGGAAGCCCCGACAGAGCCGGTCCGCCCGAAAGCGGAGATCCATGCGCTAAGCGCTGGACAGCTTGCGGACATCCGCGCGAAATATGACGGGACGGTAAACGGCTTCGGCACCGGCTTCCGCCACAACTGGGTGGACGCGAACAACCGGCCGACCATGGTCAACAACCTGTTGGCCCGCTTCGCGGGTACGGATGCGAAACTCCTCGGCTACTGCTCCGACGTGAACACGAAAGCCGTGGCGTTTTCCTTCCAGTGCGGCACCGAATACGGCCACACCGGCGCAGTACTGGACATTTTGAAGAAATACAACGTGAAGGCTACCTTCTACATCATCCATTCCTACGGCGAGAAGAACCGCGCCCTTGTGCAGCGGATGCTGAACGAAGGCCACGACGTGGGCAGCCATACCTACTCCTGCCCGAACGGCGGCATCGCCAACTGGACGCTGGAAGCCCAGATGGAAGACGCTCTCAAGATGCAGACTTACATGCAGGAGACCTTCTGCCACAGCATGACCAAGTTCAATTTCAACAGCGGCTACTGGTCCGAGCAGGCGATCATCATGATGTCCCGCATGGGCTACCAGGTGGATTTCTGCAGCTGCAACTATTCGGATTACGACCCGAACGCATCCTTTGATGCGCCGCAGCTGATCGCCGACCTCGAGGCGTGCCTCCACCCCGGCTGCATCTACTGCTTCCACACGACGAACGTCATCACCCCGACGATCCTGGAGCCTCTGATCAAGTACTGCATTGCACAGGGCTACCGCATCGTCCAGGTGCCGTAAGGAGGGAACATGGAAACGATTTTCCGCACCCTCACCGGCGGCCCCGGGGATGAAGAAACATACTGCCTTGCCGGAGAAATCATCCGTGCCGGAGGCCTCGTGGCCTTCCCGACGGAGACGGTCTACGGCCTCGGCGGAAACGGCCTTTCCGCCTCTTCCTCCGCGAAGATCTACGCAGCGAAGGGGCGGCCTTCGGACAACCCGCTGATCCTGCACATCGCGGACATCGCGGAGCTTGAGCCGTTGGTTCAGGAGATCCCTGCGGCAGCAAAGCGCCTTGCGGACGCCTTCTGGCCCGGCCCGATGACTCTGATCTTCCGCAAGAGCAGCATCGTTCCGGACGAAACGACCGGCGGACTTGATACCGTCGCGGTGAGGATGCCCTCGCATCCTGCTGCGCAGGCCTTCATCCGCGCGGCCGGCGTGCCGATCGCAGCGCCGAGCGCGAACCTTTCCGGGCGCCCGAGCACGACAACGGCGGCGCACGTCAGGGAAGACCTTGACGGACGCATTGACATGATCCTGGACGGCGGCCCTTCGGACATCGGCCTCGAATCCACGATCATTGACCTGACCGGAGACGTTCCCGTCATCCTGCGGCCCGGCTTCATCGGGCGCGAGCGGCTGGAAAAACTCCTGGGCGAGGTAGATCTTGATAAAACGGTCCTCACGAAACCGACGGAGGATCTGAGGCCGAAAGCGCCCGGCATGAAATACCGCCACTACGCACCGAAGGCCGAAGTGACGATCGTTGAGGGGGAAGGTACCCCGGAGACTGTTCTTGCCGAAGCCGTGCGCGCAGTGAAGGAAGGGAAAAAGACCGGCATCATCTGCAGCAGCGAAACGGCGCCGCTTTACGAAGAGGCCGCCGAAAAGCTCCGGGAAGAAGGTCTGTCACTCCGCGTCTTCCGCGCCGGCAGCCGCCACGCGCCGGAGACCGTTGCCCGAAGGCTTTTCGACCTGCTTCGGCAGCTGGACGCCGAAGGCATCGAGACCGTGTGGTCCGAAGCCTTTGACGAGGGCGAGCTCGGCATGGCCATCATGAACCGCCTGCGCAAGGCCGCAGGCTACCGTATCCTGCAGGCCGCGCCTGCGGAACAGAAAAAGGAGGAAAAAAGAATGATCGCAATCGGATGCGACCACGGCGGATACGCCCTGAAGCAGGAGATCCTGCAGCACCTGGCAAAGAGAGGCCTGGAAACGAAAGATTTCGGCTGTTATTCGGAGGCGTCCTGTGACTATCCGGTGTATGCCAAGGCTGTTGCCAAGGCCGTTGCCGCCGGTGAGGCGGAAAAAGGCATCCTGATCTGCGGGACCGGCATCGGCATGTCCCTTGCGGCGAACAAGGTCCGCGGGATCCGCGCGGCTGCGGTCTCCGACTGCTTCACGGCGGAGGCAACCAGGCAGCACAACGACGCGAACGTCCTGTGCATGGGTGCCCGCACGCTCGGCCCCGGCCTTGCCCTGAAGATCGTCGACATTTTCCTTGACACGCCTTTCTCCGGCGATGAACGCCACGTGAGAAGGATCGCGCAGATCGAAGACTGAACCCTTTCGGACGACAGCTGTTTTCAGCATGCAATGATAAAGGAGAAACCATGTACCAGAGAAAAGACTACATCAACTGGGACGAGTATTTCATGGGGATCGCGTTCCTCAGCGCCAAACGCTCCAAGGACCCGAACACGCAGGTGGGCGCCTGCATCGTGAGCCAGGACAACAAGATCCTTTCCATGGGTTACAACGGCTTCCCCAACGGGTGCTCCGACGAGGATTTTCCCTGGAACCGGGAAAGCGCCGACCCGTACGACAACAAGTATTTCTACACCACGCACAGTGAACTGAACGCCATCCTGAACTACCGGGGCGGCTCTCTGGAAGGCAGCAAGCTGTACGTGACCCTGTTCCCCTGCAACGAGTGCGCGAAAGCCCTCATCCAGAGCGGCATCCGCACCGTCATTTATGCCGAGGACCGCTACGCGAGCACTTCGGCGACCCGCGCTTCCAAGCGCATGCTCCGGGCGGCCGGCGTGGAATTCTATCCTTACGAGCCGTCGGGACGCCGGATCGAACTGGATCTGTAAGCAGGGCGGACGGGACTGGCAGGCGGGACGGGACACACCTGAAACAACTCCCGGCCGGTAAAAAAGACATCGAAGAGGATCCATGAGCACAGGCAGGAAGAAACTCATCATACTGTCTGCGGTCTTTCTTCTCGCGTTTGCGATCGGCATGATGCGCGCGCCGGCAGAAAGGACGCAGGCTGAGGAAGGGGGAAGCGCGATGACCGCGGCTTCCCTTCCCATATTGTGCACTTCTTTCGGAGACCGGCTTATCAATCCGCTGTACGGCTATACGGAGGAGATGGACGCGGCAAGCCTTGCCGACAGCGTCTTCCCCTTTGCGGAGAGCCCGGAGATGACCGTAACGCTGCTGGACGGAGCCGCTGTGCCGCAGTCGGTCTCCTGGGAGGTCCGTGACGAAGCGGGCGTGCGCCTCATCGAACGGGGCAGCACCTCTGCTTTCCGGGGCAGCCGCAGTGAATGCAGCTTCAGCTTCCCGCTGCAGGATCTTTATGAGGAAGAAACATACTATCGCCTGCGCTTTACGGTCGAAATGAACGGCCTTACGGCCCGGTACTATACCCGTATCCGCAAGGTGAGCGCGGAAAACCTCGAAGCGCTCGCGAAATACGCCCTGGCTTTCCACGATGCCCAGTTCGACAAGAATGCGGCTGCAGCCTATTCTGCCAAGCTGGAACCGAACGATCAGGCGGACCGCGGGACGCTTGCCTATGTGGACATCCACTGTTCACCCGACCAGATCTCCTGGGGCGATTCGCGTGCCGAACAAAGTTCGAAGACCTGGATGACGGTCCAGGCCGTGCACGGCGGCTACGGCTATTTCCGCTTCGATTATCTCGCGCGGGCGGACTTTGCCGGGTCGAGACCCGTCATGCTTCGCTGCCGGGAGACCATGACGCTGCAGAAGAACCGCGACGCAATGTATCTGCTCAGATACGAGCGGCACGTGAACCAGCTCTGGGAGCCGAGTGACGATACCGTCAGCTCGAAAGGCTTCCTCTTCGGCGTACAGGAGGAGGGCTCGGTGCAGGCGGTCTCCGCTGGAAACGTTACGGCGTTCGCGGTGAACGGCGATCTTTACGCTTACGAGGCGAAGGCCCATAAACTGACCCGCGTTTTCTCCTTCCGCCGGCGGAGCGAACACGAACTCCGGACCCTGCGGTCGGACTGCAGCATCCGGATCATGTCCGTGAACGGAGAGAGCGGAGAGATCGAATTTGCCGTCAGCGGCTACATGAACGGCGGCAGCCGCGAGGGGACGTCCGGCGCGGCCTGCTATACCTACAAACCTGCCGAAGGGCTCCTTGAAGAGAGTGTAACGATCGCCTCAGGCCGTTCGCCGGAGTTGGTGAAGCAGGACGTCGGGAGGCTCTTCATCCGCGGGGAGGGCGGATTCCTCTACTACTGCCTGGACCGGCAGATCATCGCCATGGATCCGACTTCCGGCGAGACCGCGGTCCTTGTAAGCCGCAGCGAATTTGACAGTTTCGTGCAGAGCGGCGACAAAAAAGCCTTTGCCTGGCAGTCGGGAAATGACAGGGATCATCCCGGCGCCGTTCACGTCATGAACCTTGAAAAAGGGAAGAACCTTACCGTGCAGGCCGAAGAAGGCGGCTTCATCCACACTTTCGGCTACATCCGCGAGGATCTGATCATCGGCCGCGGTCGGCTGGACGCCGTTCCGATCGACGACGGGGAGGGCGGGATCTTTCCGATGAACAGCCTTGAGATCCTGAACGAAGAGCTGGAAAGCATCATGACCTATGCCTACCCGGACGTGTACATCAGCGGGATCGACATCGGCAGCGAGAAGATCACCGTGCGCCGTTATGCACTGAAGGAGAACGGCGAATATGCTGCCAAAGCGGATGATATCCTGCTGCGGAGCGACAGCGAAACGGAAACCGGTACGTCACCGGTCACTGCCTATAAGCACGAGACGCTGAAACGCGCCCTGATGCTTCCGATGAACCGCCTGCCGTCCTATCAGCGCTTTACCGTGGAGTCCGGACCCGTCCTTCGCGAAGGAAGACGGCAGTCGCCGGCGGATACCGACGATGCCTTCTCGGGCTGCTATGCCTACGGAAGCGGCAAATGTCTCGGCGCTTTTGAAACGGCCGGCGGCGCGATCGCTGCAGCAGCGTCCGATTACGGATACGTGACGGATGCGCGTACGGGACGCCTTGTCTGGTGCTGGACGGCCAAAAGGAACAAGGCGGAGATCTCGCCCGGTGCCATCCGCACGGACCGGGAGCGAAGCCTCGATCTTTACGGCGTCACCTACCGGAGCCTTCTGTACTTCCTTGACGCCGGCATCCCGGTCCGCTGGATCAGTCCCGACCGCGGCGAGCTTTGGATCGTCGGCTACGGGCAGCAGGGCGCGGCCGTGTACGATCCTGCGGAAAAGGAAACGGCCTTTATTCCGCAGGAGGAGTTCGACGAAGCGATCCTTCGCAGCGACAGTTATTTGCGCGCTTTTACCGATTGACAGGAAAAGCGGCGCAGACTATAATGGGCCGGTAATCAAGATTTCACCTTTCCGCGCAGCCGGGGCAGCAGCGTGCCTTGTACCTGAAGCGATGCAGGGGTGATGCCTCCGGGAGGGGCGGACAGCGGATGAGCCGGGGTACGGCGTCTGGTCTTACGCGACAGAGAACTGCGAACCGTGTCAGGTCGGGAACGAAGCAGCACTAAACAGCCTCTCTGGGTGCCGTAAGGGTGCCGGGCGCTGCGGCCGCCGCGGTTCGTTTCGAACGGAGGCGCGCGGATCTCCATATCGACATTTCCTTCACGGAAATGTCGGTTTTTTATTGCGGAGCGGCGGCTGATATGCTATCATAACTCCAAAGGTCTTTTCGGAAGACCTGTTTTCTGTTGACTAAAGCACGAAGGAAACGGACAGTCTTACCCATGGCATACGTAGCACTTTACCGGAAATGGCGCCCGGCCGCCTTTGACGAAGTCAGAGGCCAGGAAGCCATCGTCGAAACGCTCCGCAATCAGATTGAAACGGGCCGCATCGGGCACGCCTATTTGTTCTGCGGTTCGCGCGGCACCGGCAAGACTTCCGTGGCCAAGATCTTCGCGAAGGCAGTCAACTGCGAACATCCTGAACACGGCGAACCCTGCGGGAAGTGCGCGATGTGCCGCGCGGTGGACGACGGCAATTCGGTCAACGTGATCGAGATCGATGCTGCCTCCAACAACGGCGTGGACAACATCCGCGAGATCCGGGACGAAGTGCAGTACCGCCCGGCGGAGGGCAGGTACCGCGTCTACATCATCGATGAAGTGCACATGCTCTCGACCGGCGCGTTCAACGCATTGCTGAAGACGCTCGAGGAACCGCCGGAATACGTGATCTTCATCCTGGCGACCACCGAACCGCACAAGATCCCGCTGACCGTGCTGTCGCGCTGCCAGCGCTACGATTTCCGCCGCATCACGACAGAAGACATCATCGGAAGGCTGAAGGAACTCGCGGCCGGCGAAGGCATCGAGGCGGATGACCGGGCGATCGCCTACATCGCGCGGAAGGCCGACGGTGGCCTCCGCGATGCGATCAGCCTGCTGGATCAGTGCGCGGCTTTCCGCGGCGCGGGCAAACTGACCTACGAAAAGGCGCTCGAAGCGCTCGGAACGGTCGACAGCGACATGCTGTCCCGCTTCCTGCGCGCGATGCTTGCCGACGACACGGACGAGGCATTGGCTGTCATCGAGGCGGTACGCATGGAAGGCCGCGAACTCGGGCAGTTCGTGCAGGACTTCATTTGGTATCTGCGGAACCTCCTTTTGCTCATGACCGCGGACGCGACGAGCGATCTTCTGGAAATGTCGGAAGAAGACTGGCAGCGCCTCGCCACGGAAGCGAAAATGACCGATCCGGCCGATCTGATGCGCCTGATCCGCCTGTTTTCTTCCGTATATAATGACATGCGGACTGCGGCGGACAAGAGGGTGCTGCTCGAGGTGGCGGCGATCAAGGCGACGCGCCCGGCCATGGAAAGCGACATTTCCGGCCTGGCAGCCCGCGTGCTGGATCTGGAGCAGAAACTGAAAAATGGCGCGTTCACCGTACAGGCGCCGTCCGCACCTGCCGCCGGGAAGCCTGAAACGCAGCCGGCTGAAGAGGAGAAAGCGCCGGAGCGCGTTCTCGGCAAGGCGGACTGGCAGACCCTGAACGAGATCAGGAACCGCTGGAAGCAGGTCGTGCGGCGCCTGCCGAGGCAGGCAGCCTGGCCGCTTGAGGAGGCCTGGATCGAACCGAAGGACGGCGGCGTGATGAGCATCGTCTTCAAGGACCGCTTCAAATACAACGCGGCGACAAGATTTGAGACCGTGCCGCTCCTGGAGGCGGCGATGGCAAAGGATTACGGGAAGGCCGTCAGCTTCGACGTGCGCGTAGCGGGGAACAGGGAAACGCAGCCCCGCTTCGTCACGGACGAGGATCTGGCAGCCATTCACATGGAAATAGAGACGGAGGACTGACTAATGGCAAAACGCGGCGGATTTCAGGGCGGCATGCCCGGCAACATGAACAATCTGATGAAGCATGCCCAGCGCATGCAGAGGCAGATGGAAGAGATGCAGAAAGAACTGGAGGAGAAGGAATACACGGTGACGGCCGGCGGCGGTGCCGTGGAACTCGTCATTACCGGTTCCAACGTCGTTAAGGCGGTGACGCTCAAGCCCGAGATCGTGGATCCGGATGACGTCGAGATGCTGCAGGATCTGCTCGTGGCTGCGTTCAACGAGGCTTTAAGGAAGGTCTCGTCCGAGAAGCAGAGTGCCATGGGCGGCCTGACCGGAGGATTCGGATTCTAAATGGAGTATTTCAGCAGTCATATCCAGTCGCTGGTGGAGGAACTTTCGCGCCTGCCGGGCGTGGGGGCGAAGACCGCGGCAAGACTGGCTTTTCATATCATCAGCATGCCGGAGGAAAATGTCGAGCGGCTCGCGGGCAGCATCATGAACGCCAAGAAGAACGTGCGGTTCTGCAGGCGCTGCCAGACGCTGACGGATGAGGAACTCTGCCCCATCTGCCGCAGCAGCGCGCGGGACCAGTCGCAGATCATGGTGGTCGAGAACCCCCGCGACCTTGCGGCTTACGAGCGGACCGGCAAGTATCACGGCCTTTACCACGTGCTGCACGGATGCATTTCACCGGCACTCGGCATCGGGCCGTCGGACATCCGGCTGAAGGAACTCATGCAGCGCCTTCAGACCGAAGACGTCCGGGAGGTGATCATCGCTACGAACTCCACGCTGGAGGGCGAGACCACCGCCATGTACATCAGCAAACTGATCAAGCCCACCGGCATCCTGACGAGCCGCATCGCGAGCGGCGTGCCGGTCGGCGGAGATCTCGAATACATAGACGAAGTCACCCTGCTCCGTGCCCTCGAGGGCCGGCGGGCGCTGTAACAGGAGAATGTCATGGATAAGTACACCTACAATGTCAAAGCGGAAAAGATCCAGAAACTGGTCAAGAAGGGCGAATACGCAGCGGCGGTGAAGATCGCCGAGACCGTGGACTGGGAAGAAGTCCACTCGGTCCGCCTGCTGACCATTACGGCGGCGGCCTACGAGCGTGTGCGTGACTACAAAGGCGCGATCGAACTGCTGCAGATGGCCTACGATGAGTCGGCTGTCGGAAAGCGGATCCTGTATAAGCTGACCGGCCTCGCGATCGCCGACCGCGACGTGGAACTGGCTCAGAATTACTACGAAATGTATCTGCAGGAGGCGCCGGAGGAGAACGGCCGCTACCTGCTGCGGTATCTGCTGGCGGAACTCAAGGGCGAATCGCTGGATAAGCGCATCGCGATCCTCGAGACGTACCGAAAGTACGAGTTCGAGGAGGAATGGGCCCTGCGCCTTGCGGAACTGTACGACGAAGCCGGCATCGGCGATGCCTGCGTGAAGCTCTGCGACGAGATCATCCTCTGGTTCGGCGTCGGCGAATACGTGGATGCCGCCCTGAAACTGAAGAGCAAATATGCGCCGCTCAGCGCCGAGCAGCAGGACAAACTGGATAACCGCGAGTTCTACGAACAGCGCTATCAGGAAGTTGCCGACGAATACAGGGAAAAGGACGAAGCCGCCGAAGAACCCGCCGAGGAGGAAGACGAACAGCCTGAAGCCGAGCCGGAGCAGGAGGAAGCAAAGCCGGCCGGAAGCCCGTTCCTTCCCGAACCGAAGTCCGATGCCTGGCGTGAGAGGATCCTCTTCGTCGGGGCCGATACGTTGGAAAAGGCAGTTCCTCAGATCCTTTCTCAGCTGAATGCTTACCATGAGAAAGCCGGGACGGAAATGGCGGTCACCCGCATCCCTGCGGTCAAGTTCAACAAACTGGGCATGGAAGCTTCCCGCCCGCACATTGCCGAGAAAGACCTGATCGTAGACGGCGCATCGGCGCTTTCGGATGAACTTATCAGGGAGATCCTGGCTTATGTTAAGGAACCCGGCACGCAGACCGTCTTTGCCCTGACCGATACGCCTACCGAACTGGCTTATCTGGACAACCGGCTCGGCGCCGTCATCAAGGAGGATGAACTCCCCGACATCGATACCGGCCTGTCCGAGACGCCCGAACTGAATCTGGACATTGATGCCGTAATGGATGACGAGCCGGCGGTGGATCTCGGCGGGACCACCAAGGAGATCGTGCCGCAGGTCAAGGCGGCGCTCGGCGAAAATGACGAACCGGTGCTGGATGAACGGGCTGCCGTATCCGATACCGTGAAGTTCGACAAGGGTGTGGTGGCCGAAGAAGCAGCCGTGGCTGCTGCGGCGGTTTCTGCCTCCCTTCCCGAAGCCGCGGAAGAGAAGGCTGAAGCCATCCTGCCCGAAAATGACGACGATTACCGTCAGGAGACCATCGAGGACTTCTTCCGGGCACGGGACGAAGCTGCAGCAAAGGCTGAAGAAGTGAAAGCAGCTCCCGGAGCTGCGGAAGAAAAGGCGGAAGCCGTGATCGTCGCAGTGGAAGGCAAGACCGACGAATTCGGAGAAGCTCTGAAGGAACAGGCCGAAGAAACCGTGACTGCCGCCGGGGAGAAGGCGGAAGAAGTCAGGGAAGCCGCCGCAGAAGAGGTGAGGGACGCCAGGGAACTCATCGAAGAGGCGAAACAGGCCGTCGAAGAAAAGGCCGAAGCCGTGACGGAAACTGTCGAAGAGAAGGCTGAAGAAGCTGCAGCCGCTGTCGAAGAGACGTTTGAAGAAGTAAAGGAAGCCGCAGAGGAAAAGGCGGAAGAGACTGAAACAGCCGCCGAAGAGGCGTTTGAAGAAATCAAGGCTGCGGCTGAAGAAAAGACTGAAGAAGTCAGGGAAGCCGCCGAAGAAAAGGCCGAAGAAGCTTCTGCCTTCACTGCGGTGACGGCAGAAGCCGTGAAGGAGGATCGCGAGATCGTCTCCGAAGCCTTTGCGGAACCGGAGGATCCTCAGGAAGCCCTGCGCCGCAAGGCCCGCTCCATCCCCGGCAGCATGACGCCTGAAAGCTTCATTACCTACGCGAAGAACTACCTGACCTCGATCGACTGCGTGCTGGAAGAGGACGGCGAGGCTGCGCTCATGAGCGCGGCAGAATTCCGCCTGAATGAGGGCACTGCCCTGACCAAGGAAGAAGCCGAGAACATCATCGAGGCCGCTGCAGACCTTTCCGAGAAAAAGGGAGGCCTGTTCACCCGCAGATATAATAAGGAAGGCTGCCTGATCCTGAAGACGAAATTCATCGTCTGATCCCGCTGCCGGCCGTGAAGCGGCCGGGACGGAGAACAGAAAGAGGCAAACAGGCAGAGGCAAAAACCTCTGCCTGTTTGCTTCTCTGAAGGTTCGACCACTACATTTTGTGGTTTGCCGGACACCCCTCCACAAGGCAAAAAAAACTTTCAAAAAACCTGAAAAAAGTCGTTGACAAGGAGGGGGCAACGTGATAGAGTACTCAATGCGCCTCGAAAAAAGGCACCGCACCTTGACAATTAAATGATGCAATCCAACCCTGAAGATTCTTTAGAATGAACTGCATCCTGCGCGTTTTTCGGACAGGAAAGCTTGCTTTCCCGGGACGAAAAAAGCGGGATATAGGGCGGACGCCCGAATGAGCAGCGGCCGAAGGCCGGTGCGAATTCAAGCAGTTCATTCAAATCAATTTCAAGGAACGAAAAAAACGACCTAATACAAAGGTAAATAACGGACAGAGAAGTCAGCAATGGATTCTTGGTCTGTGATCAATTTTCAACATGAGAGTTTGATCCTGGCTC
>CADAOF010000017.1 GCA_902789555.1 uncultured Lachnospiraceae bacterium | reverse complement strand
GCCAGAAGAATGCCATACAGAATCTTGGCATCCGCAGAAACGTACTTGTACTGATCGTCGGTGAAGAGAAGCGTCGGAATCCGGATGAATGAGAACTGTCCGGACTGTACTCCATAGAAATAGTCATGCATTCATACCACCCACCTCCTTGCCGATGATCTTCTCCTTCCGAAGCGGCTTTCTTCGGAAGGCGGTGTTTCTGTCTTTCCCATAGGGGCAGGCAGAGAAGAGGCATCTGCGGTACCGGAAGCAGGCAGAGAAGAGGCACCTGCGGTACCGGAAGTCCGGCTGATAATAGGGACAGAGCCTGCATCTGGGCGGCTCCTTGTTCCGGTCCACCTTCACCGGAGTCTCCAGTAGCTTCTTACATCGGTTAAGCTTTGCATGGTCAGCGTACACAGGCAGGCACCTCCTCACCCTTAAAGCCCAGTAAAATGCGAAGAGAGGATTAGCGGATATCGATGGGGGATCATTAAGCCCCGAAAAAAAGATCCTCTCATAAAGGAGCCTTTGAAAATGGCCAAATTATTAGCGTTTTTGACCCTTTTCGAAAATTTTCCACAACGGAACTCAACTGATCTCAACAGATGAACGAATATATCGCTTTTGTTAGCTGAAATAACTTCAAAATGGAGGGAAATTCTAGTGTTAGCAGAACAGGTGATTTTGTTAGCAGAAAATAGATTATTCTGCTAATCGTTGTTAGCAGAAAATGTCGAATTATCTTCGATGCAAAAAGTGTTTTATGGGGTCAAGAGAAGGACAAGAATTAAAAAAACCGGCGGTCATTTCTGTCTCGTTAGAAGAAACTAGAAGCCAGTTTGAAAAAGCACAAAAAAAGAGCCCGTAATAGCCAGGAACAAGGGTATTTTCAAGGGCAATTATGCCTTAAAAATCTGTGTCATATTTAATGTTTTCAACTGAGTTCATTTGAACTCTTCCTCTATCGCTTTTTCCCAAAAAGCGATAGGTCGACTACTGCCTTAGGAGGCGGTCGCTCTATCCTGCTGAGCTATACGGACAAGGGGTATTTTCAAGGGCTTTTACGCCTTAAAAATCGGTATTAAATTTGGTGTCTCAGACGAGCTCATTCGAACTCCTGACTTGTCGCTTTTTGCCCCAAAAGCAACAAGTCGATTGTCACCTTAGGAGGCGGTCGCTCTATCCTGCTGAGCTACGCAGACAAGTCTTCTGAAGACCGTTGCTATCATAGCGCAGAAACCCGGGTTTGGCAAGCCGCTTTTTCCTTAATGCACGATTTTGCCGGGCGGTTCCCGCAGAGCTTTTACGCCCGCAGGCTTCTTTTTCTGTTCTTTCCCGCCCGGATGTGCTATAGTTAGGCTGAATTTCAGAAACAGTCCGGCACCTGCCCTGCGGCGGCGCCGAAAAAGGAGTACCGACATGAAACAGCGTCTTCTGCGCGGCTATGCCCGCCTCATTGCCGTATCCGGCGCCAACGTGCAGCCGGGTCAGGAAGTTTTTATCAACGCCGGCCTCGATCAGCCGGAATTCGTCACCCTCCTCGTCGAGGAATGCTACAAGGCCGGCGCCAAAAAGGTCGTGGTCGACTGGAACCATCAGCCCGTTTCGAAGCTGCATTATCAGTACCGGAGCCTTAAGACCTTAAGCCATATGGATAAGTACGACCTTGCACGCTGGAAACACTACGCAAAGGTCCTGCCCGCCCGCATCTACGTGGACAGCGAGGATCCGAACGGCCTCGCCGGGATCGACCCCGATAAGGTCGCGAAGTCCCAGCGGAAACTCTTCCCCATCATCAAGCCCTACCGCGACGCCATGGAGAACAAGTATCAGTGGTGCATCGCGGCCGTGCCCGGCGAAGCCTGGGCAAAGAAGCTCTTCCCCGGCCTTTCAAAGGCTGCCGCAGTCGAAAAACTGTGGAAGGCGATCCTTTCTGCGAGCCGCGCGGACGGAAAAGACCCGGTGCAGACCTGGAAGGAGCACAGCCGAAGCATCAAGGAGCACTGTGCGAAGCTGAACGCGCTTGACATCCGTTCCCTCCGCTACTCTTCCGCGAACGGCACCGATTTTACCGTCGGCCTGATCCCGCAGGGACGCTTCTGCGGCGGCACCGAGGATACGCTCGGCGGTGTCACGTTCAACCCGAACATCCCGACCGAGGAATGCTTTACCTCCCCGATGAAGGGCGAAGCCGAGGGCATCGTGTACGCGACGAAGCCGCTCAGTTATCAGGGCCAGCTGATCGAAGATTTCTGCATCCGTTTCCATGAAGGCAAGGCCGTAGAGTGGCATGCCGCAAAGAACGAGAACCTTCTGGCGAAAATCATCGAGATGGATGAGGGCAGCGCCTACCTCGGCGAATGCGCTCTGGTGCCTTTCACCTCGCCCATCAACACCTCCGGTATCCTCTTCTACAATACGCTCTTCGACGAGAACGCGGTCTGCCATCTGGCACTCGGCCGCGGCTTCCCCGACTGTATCAAAGACTTTGAGACCATGTCTCAGGATGAGATCCACGCACTCGGCGTCAACGATTCCTTCGTTCATACCGATTTCATGATCGGCTCCGAAGACCTCTCGATCGACGCGGAGCTTCGCGACGGGAGCTCGGTCCCGGTCTTCCGGAACGGCGTCTGGGCCATCTGAGCCGGACGGAGAAAACCTCCCGCCGGACGGCTGCAGGCAGAAAAGCAATAAAAGAACGGCGGATCCTGCGGGATCTGCCGTTCTTTTTTCGTGCGGAGCGCCGCCCTCTCAGAAATGTTCTTCGGCGTAGCGGGCCAGCTCCGCCCTGAAATCCGGATGCGCGACCGAGATCATGGCCTCAGCCCTCTCTCTTACCGTCAGCCCGGAGAGCTTCACCACCCCGTATTCCGTGGCCACGTACTGGATCATGGTCCGCGGAGCGGATACGGTGCTGCCGGCCGGGATGAAGGGAACGATGTTGGACTTCCGCTCTCCTTCCTTCGTCACGCGGGAGGAATTCATGCAGATGAAGCCCTTGCCGCCGGGGGAGCGGTACGCGCCCTCCAGGAAATCCATCTGGCCGCCGATCCCGGAAAGCTGGCGGGTCCCGGCGGTCTCGCCGTTTTCCTGCCCCATCAGGTCCAGCTGCACCCCGCCGTTGATGCTGATGACGTTGCTCATCTTTGCGATCCGGTACGGGTCGTGCACGTAGTCGAGGTCATCCGGATGGAAAAGCTCCGGCTCCGCGTCCAGCCAGTCGTACAGTTCCTGCGAGCCCATGCAGAGGTTCCAGGTATTCCGCCCGGTGTCGAATTCCTTGCGGGCATTGGTCAGCTTTCCGGCCTTGTGCAGCATCAGGAAGGCGTCGCTGATCGTCCCCGTATGGCAGCCGAGGTCCTTCAGATCCGACTGCGCGAGCAGGGAGGCCACGGTGAAGGGCACGCCGCCCACGCCGAGGGAAAGCACGGCCCCGTCCGGGATCTCGGCCGCAACAAGCTCTGCGATCTTCCGGTCCGTCTCGCTTGCTTCCTTGTATTTGCGCTGCGGGAGCGCTTCATGCTCCCCTTCCACGATGTAGTCTGCTTCGCCAAGATGCACCCGGTGTGAGCCGTCCACGCCCTGCAGGCGCGGGTACTTTTCATTGATCTCGAACACGACGGTGCGGGCGTTTTCGAAAATGGTCCGCCAGGCATAGTTGGAAATGCCGAGCCCGCAGTAACCGTTCTCATCCGGACGGGAGACCGGGACGAAAGCGACGTCCACCCGGATGTGGCGGCGGTAGAGCACGGGGAGCGAGCGCAGCATCACGGGGATGAACTGCACGAGCCCGCGGCTCTGGAGCTTCCGTTCATAGTCGCCGATGTGCCAGCTGTAATAGTGAAAGGATTCCTGCTCCGGGTCCGCTTCCACCGCTTCGATGCGCGGCCGGATCACCAGACCGCCGCGGATCTTCACGTCCTTCACTTTGCCCTTCCGGCCGGCAAGCGCCTTATCCAGAAGCTCCGGAAAACCGCCGCCGAAGCCGTAATCCACCCAGTCGCCGTCCTTTACGGCAAGCTCCGCGGCCTGCTCCGGCGTGACAAATTTAGCTGCATATTCCCTCATCATCTCTCACTGCCTCCCGAAATGGTCTGCTGCCAAAAAGAAAGGCCGCCGGGCCTGTTTCCGACAGACGCGGCGGCTTTTCGTGCATTACTGCTCTTCTTTCATCTTTTCAAGCGTATCGTCGCTCAGGACGTCCGTCTCGAGATCGGCAGAGGTATCGCCCGGGCGCACCTTGGCGATGCTCGCGACCTTCACGCCTTTCGCGAGGTTGATCAGTTTCACGCCGCTCGTGATGCGGCCGAGGCGCGAGATGGAGCTCATGGAGATCCGGATGACGATGCCTTCGGTGGTGATCATCATCAGTTCCTGATCCTTCTTCACGGCCTTGGCGCCAACCACGTTTCCGGTCTTCGGGTTGATCTTGTAGCACTTCACGCCCTTGCCGCCGCGGTTCTGCGGGCTGAATTCATCCATCCGCGTACGCTTGCCCATGCCGAGTTCGGACACGATCAGCATGTCGTCGCCCTGGTGGCTCATCTGCATGGTCACGACTTCGTCGCCCGCTTCCAGCTTCATGCCGATCACGCCCATGGAGACGCGGCCTGTCACGCGGACGTCGGTCTCATGGAAGCGGATGCACTGGCCGAGCTTGGTGATCAGCAGCACGTCATCCTTGTTGTCGGAGACCTTGACCTCGATCAGCTCGTCGTCTTCCTTCAGGTTGATGGCAGCGAGGCCGTTCCGGCGCACGTTCTGGTACTCGGTGACCGGCGTCTTCTTGACGATGCCGCCCCGGGTCGCCATGACGAAGTACTTGCCTTCCTCATAGGTCTTGATGGGGATGACCGCGGTGATCTTTTCGTCTGCCGTAAGCTGCAGCAGGTTGACAATGGCAACGCCCCGGCTCGTGCGGCTGGCTTCGGGGATCTCATAGCCCTTCATGCGGTAAGTCTTGCCCTTGTTCGTGAAGAACATGATGTAGTTGTGCGTCGTGGTGATGAAGAGCTCGCGGATGTAGTCCTCCTCGAGGGTCTGCATGCCCTTGACGCCTCTGCCGCCGCGGTTCTGACTCTTGAAGGTGCCCACGCTCATGCGCTTGATGTAGCCGAGGTTCGTCATGGCGATGACCACGGGTTCGTCCGGGATGGTATCTTCGTCGGTCAGCTCGTCCACGGCCGCGCCGATCTTGGTGCGGCGGTCGTCGCCGTACTTCTCCGCAGTGATCAGGAGCTCTTCCTTGATCACGCCCAGCAGGAGCTTTTCATCGGCCAGGATGGCTCTCCATTCCGCGATCTTTTCCTGCAGGTCGGCATATTCGTTTTCCAGCTTTTCGCGTTCCAGACCGGTCAGCACGCGGATACGCATGTCCACGATGGCCTGCGCCTGGGCGTCCGAAAGGCCGAAGCGCTGCATGAGGCCTTCCTTTGCTAACTGCACGGTCCTTGCGCCGCGCACGATGCGGATGACTTCGTCAATGTTGTCGAGAGCGATCAGCAGGCCTTCGATGATATGCGCCCGCTCTTCGGCCTTGTTCAGGTCGTATTTCGTGCGGCGGGTCACCACTTCTTCCTGATGGTCCAGGTAGGCGTGCAGGACCTCTTCGAGGTTCATGACCTTCGGCTCGCCCTTGTGCAGGGCCAGCATGATCACGCCGTAGGTGGTCAGGAGCTCGGTATGTTTGTAGATCTGGTTCAGCACGAGGTTCGGGTTCGCGTCGCGGCGCAGCTCCACGCAAAGCCTGATGCCGTCCTTGTTGGATTCGTTGCGCAGGTCGGTGATGCCGTCGATCTTCTTTTCCTTGACAAGGTCCGCAATGTCCTTCAGGGCCTTCTCGGGGTTGACCTCGTAAGGCGGTTCGGTAAAGACGATGCGGTGCTTGCCGTTGGCCATCGGTTCGATCTCGGAAACGGCCTGGATGCGGATCTTGCCGCGCCCGGTCCGGTAGGCTTCCTCAATGCCCTGGCGGCCGAGGATCACGGCACCGGTCGGGAAGTCCGGTCCCTTGATGATCTCCATCAGTTCGTCGATCGTGGTGTCGCGGCCTTCGCGAACGCGGTTGTCGATCATCAGGGCGACGCCGCCGATCACCTCGCGCAGGTTGTGCGGCGGGATGTTCGTGGCCATGCCGACCGCGATGCCGGTGCCGCCGTTCACCAGAAGGTTCGGGAAACGGGCAGGCATGACGGAGGGTTCGCGTTCGGTGCCGTCAAAGTTGTCCTCAAAGTCGACCGTATCCTTGTTCAGGTCGGCCACCATCTCCATGGAGATCTTGGACATGCGGGCTTCGGTGTAACGGGCAGCCGCGGGGCCGTCGCCGTCAATGGAACCGAAGTTGCCGTGGCCGTCCACGAGCGGGTAGCGCATGGACCAGTCCTGGGCCATGTTGACCAAAGCGCCGTAGATGGAAGAGTCGCCGTGAGGGTGATATTTACCCATCGTATCGCCGACGATACGCGCGCTCTTTCTGTGCGGCTTGTCGGGTCCGTTGTTCAGTTCACTCATGGAGTAGAGGATGCGGCGCTGCACGGGTTTCAGGCCGTCGCGCACATCCGGGAGAGCCCGGCTCACGATGACGCTCATCGCGTAATCGATGTAGAACTCCTCCATGGTCTTTTTCAGGTCCACCTCGTGGATCCGGTCAAAATCGAAGATCGTATTGTCAATATCGGTATGATTCGTCTTTTTTGCCATGGCATTTACCCTATCGTATCCAGATTCTTCACGAATTTGGCATTGGCTTCAATGAATTCGCGGCGCGGCTCGACCTTGTCGCCCATCAGGATGTTGAAGGTCATGTCCACGAGAGAAGCGGTGTCTTCATCGATGCTGACCTTGCGGAGCACGCGTCTCGCCGGGTCCATGGTGGTCTCCCAGAGCTGTTCCCAGTCCATTTCGCCGAGGCCCTTGTAGCGCTGGATGCGGGCGCCGTCCTGGCCGATGTCGTTCATCAGCTTTTTCTGCTCGTCTTCACTGTAGGTGTACCAGGTCTTCTTGTTCTTTTCGACCTTGTAAAGCGGCGGCTGCGCCAGATACACATGCCCCTGGCGGATCAGCTCCGGCATGAAGCGGTAGAGGAAGGTCATCATCAGCGTGCCGATGTGGGCGCCGTCGACGTCGGCATCGGTCATGATGATGATCTTGTCGTAGCGGAGCTTCGAAATGTCGAAATTGCTGAGGATGCCCGTGCCGAAGGCGGTGATCATGGTCTTGATCTCGGCGTTCGCGTAGATTTTCTCTTCTCTCGCCTTTTCAACGTTCAGGATCTTGCCGCGCAGAGGCAGGATCGCCTGGGTCTCGCGGTTTCTCGCGCTCTTTGCGCTGCCGCCGGCGGAGTCGCCCTCAACGATGAAGATCTCGCACTGCTTCGGATCCTTGGAGGAGCAGTCCGCAAGCTTGCCGGGAAGGCCGAAATTGTCGAGCATGTTCGCCCGGCGCACGTTGTCGCGGGCGGTCCTGGCTTTTTCACGGGCCTTCTGGGCCAGCAGGGCCTTGTCGCAGATCGCCTTCGCTATCTGGGGATTCTGCTCCAGGAAATAGACCAGCTTGTCGCCCACGATGGATTCCACCGCGGTACGCGCCTCGGAGTTGCCGAGCTTCTGTTTGGTCTGGCCTTCGAACTGCGGATCCTCGATCTTCACGGAAATGATGGCTGTCAGACCTTCGCGGATGTCGTCGCCGGTCAGGTTCGGAGCATTATCCTTCAGGATCTTGTTCTTTCTCGCGTAATCGTTGAAGCACTTCGTCGTCGCGTTCTTGAAGCCCGTCAGATGCATGCCGCCTTCCGGCGTGATGATGTTGTTGACGAAGCTTAAGGTATTTTCGCTGTAGCCGTCGTTGTGCTGGAACGCGACTTCCACATAGACGCCGTTTACCGTGCCGTCGATGTAGATGACCTTATCGTAGAGCGGGGTGTTGCTGCGGTTCAGGAAGGTGACGAATTCCTGGATGCCGCCTTCGTAATGGTAGGTCGTTTCCTTGACCTCTTCGCCGCGCCTGTCGCGGATGGTGATCTTTAAGGCCTTGGTCAGGAAGGCCGTCTCGCGGAGCCTCGTCTTCAGCGTTTCGAAATCGAATTCCGTCTCTTCGAAGATGGTCGGATCCGGCTTGAAGGTGACCGTGGTACCGGTCTGGGACTTCCTGCAGGTGCCGATGGGTTCCAGCTTCGAGGCCACGTGGCCGCCGTTTTCATAGCGCTGCTTATAGACGATGCCGTCCTGACGGATCACGACTTCCAGCCATTCGGACAGGGCGTTGACGACCGATGCGCCCACGCCGTGCAGGCCGCCTGAGACCTTGTAGCCCCCGCCGCCGAATTTGCCGCCGGCATGCAGGATCGTAAAGACCACCTCGACCGCGGGAATGCCCGCCTTCGGATGGATCCCGACCGGAATGCCGCGGCCGTTGTCAGCCACGGTCACGGAACCGTCCTTATTCAGCTCCACTTCGATCGTGTCGCAGAATCCGGCCAGTGCCTCGTCGACCGCGTTGTCAACGATCTCATATACCAGATGATGCAGGCCGCGCAGCGATGTCGTTCCGATATACATGCCGGGACGCTTGCGGACCGCTTCCAGACCTTCGAGGATCTGGATCTGATCAGCGGTATACTCGCCGATGCCCTCCTGCATTTTCTGTTCTTCACTCATTCGTTATCTCCTCCACCTTGTTCTCTTCTACTCTGTATTTCCGCCTGACGTCCACCGCCCGCCCGATGAAATCATCGAGCCCGGTGCAGCTGAGGAAGGTCTGGACTCCTGCAAGCGATCCAAGCAGTCTTTCCTGGCGGTCGCTGTCAAGCTCGGACAGGACGTCGTCCAGCAGCAGGACGGGGGTGTCGTTTATTTTCTGTCTGACCAGTTCGATCTCCGCAAGCTTCAGGGAAAGCGCTGCGGTCCTCTGCTGCCCCTGCGAACCGAACTTCCGCACGTCGATGCCGTTTACCAGGCATTCCATGTCGTCGCGGTGCGGTCCGGTCTGGGTGCTGCCGAGGCGGATGTCGATGTCCCGGCCGAGAAACAGTTTCTCTTCCATGTTTTCGGGGCTGACCGAGGGGGCATAGGCGAGGGAAAGCGTTTCCCTGCCTCCGGTCAGGTCCCGGTGGATGCCCGACGCGATAGCGTCAAGCTCCTCGATGAACGTCTTCCGCGCGGTCATCACGGCCTTTCCGTAACGGACGAGCTGTTCGTCCCACACATCCAGAAGTCCGGAAAACTCCTTTCCTTCCTTCGGGAATTTCAGCAGGTCGTTCCTCTGCAGGAGAGCCTTGTTGTAATTGATCAGGTCTGCCGTATAGATCCTGTCCAGCTGGCAGAGTTCCTCGTCGATGAAGCGCCGCCGTTCCTGCGGGCTGCTCTTGACGATCTTTAAGTCTTCCGGAGAGAAAAAGACCACATTTAGCACGCCGAAGAGCTCCGAGACCCTGCGGATCGGGACCCCGTCGATCGCGGCGCCCTTCGGTTTGTTCTTCTTCAGATGCAGATCGATCCGGACAGGACGCTCTCCTTTTTCCGCTAAAAGACGGACGTGGCCTTCTTCCCGGCCGAAACGGATGACTTCCCTGTCCTTGCTGCCCCGGTGCGAGCGGGCGACCGCGCATTCGTAGATCGCTTCAAGAAGATTCGTCTTCCCCTGCGCATTGTCGCCGAAGATCACATTCGTTCCGGGATCGAATTCGACCTTGACGCTCTCATAATTCCGGTAATCGGACAATTCCAGCGAGCGGACGATCATGTGATGCTGATTTTTTCTCCCCTGTATTCAATTTCATCGCCCGGGACACACTTCCGGCCGCGGCGGAAATCCACTTCGCCGTTGACCTTCACTTCGCCGGCCTGTACCGCTTCCTTGGCTTCTGCGCCGTTTTCGACCAGGCCGGCCGCTTTCAGCGCCTGCCCGAGCTTAATGAATTCATCCCGGATCTTAAATTCCATCAATTAATTACCTCGCTACGAAGTTGACCGGCAGGATCAGGTAGATGTACGTGCCTTCGTCGTCGCGGATATAGCCCGGCGCGCGCGAATTGGACAGGTACAGATTCACCTTTTCGTCTGAGACGGCCCGCAGGGCATCGCTCAGGAAGCGCGGATTGAAGCCGATCAGCAGGTCCTTGCCTTCTTTCTCCGGTTCCAGTTCTTCTTTCATGGAACCGATCACTGAATTCAGGCTCAGGACCGTGCCGCCGTCTCTGATGTCCAGGATCAGCGGCTTCTTGTCGCTCTCCCGCACGAGCAGGACGCTCCGCTCGATGCAGTCCAGGAGCTCGCGGCGGTTGAACACCAGCTTCGTCTCATAATTATCGGAGATCATCTGGTTGATGCGGAAGTACTCGCCTTCGATCAGACGGCTCATCAGCTGGGTCTTGTCAAATTCGAAGAGGATGTTGTTGCGGCCCATGTAGATGTTCACGGTCTTCGCCGCATCGCCGGAAAGGATGCGGCTGATATCATTCAGGGTCTTTCCCGGAACGATGACCGCCTTCTTTTCATAGAAATCCGGCAGCACGCTGTAGCGGATCGCGATGCGGTGTCCGTCAAGAGCGGCGACTCGGAGCACGTTGTTGTTGATCTCGAAAAGTTCGCCGGTCATCATCTTGTTGTTTTCATTCGGCGCGATCGAGAATATCGTCTCTTCGATGATGTCCTTCAGCGTCATCTGGGAAACCACAACCGGCGTACCCTTTTCCATGATGGGCATGTCGACAAAGTCTTCTCCGTCCTTGCCGGCGATCTCGAAATGTGCCTTGCCAGAGGTGATCCTGACCTGCAGGTTCTCGGTCACGGAAATGTTCACTTCATCCTCAGGCAGTTTCCGGACGATCTCCGAAAAGACCTTGGCATCCACCGCTACCCGTCCGTTTTCCGCAACCTCGGCATCCACGGTGGTCTTGACCGCCATTTCCATGTCGTTGGCCGTCAGCGTGACCGTATCGTACTTCGCTTCAAGAAGGAAGCACTCAAGGATCGGCAGCGACGTCCTTGTTGGAACGGCTTTCATGGCTGTGTTGATGGCAGCCACAAGGTTATTCTTCAAAAATGTGAGGTTAAGCATGATTTCGAGCTCCTTTAAATAATTATATATATTTAGTAGTAGTGGTTATAGGTGCCGTGGATTCGTGAAAAACCGTTCTGAAGCCTTGCGGTGCCTTGTGTTTCACCGTGCATAAGGCCCGGGAAGAAAGGCAGAAAACCTGCGGATAAAAGAGGCTTTTTCACAGGGGCTTCGAAGAGGCTTTTTCCGGCGGCCGCTTTTCCCTTTTTTCACCTTTTATGCAGGTGAAAAAGTGGAAAGTCAGACCGATAGTTTCTTATTCAGGATATCGATTGTGTTTCTCAGCGTCTCGTCGGTTTTGATCTTGTCTTCGATGCTGCGGATGCCGTGAATGACCGACGAATGGTCTAGTCCGCCGAGGAACTGGCCGATCACCTTCTGGGTTGAATCGGTGTGCTTCTTGGCCAGGTAGATGAAGACGTGGCGCGGCAGGACGTAGTTCTTGTCCCTTTTCTTGGAGAGAATGTCTGAGGTCGGCACGCCGAACTGCTCCGAGACCATCTGAAGGATATAAGGAAGCGACGCGACAGGGGCCTTTTCCGGAGTAATGACGTCCTGCAGGGCATTCTGGGCCATGGCAAGGTCGATCGGAACACGCATGAGGCGCGAGGTCGCGACGACCTTATTCAGTGCGCCTTCCAGTTCGCGGATGTTGGACCGGATGTTGGTCGCGATGTAACTGATGACTTCGTTGTCGACGTTGTAGCCTTCTGTTTCCTCTTTCTTGCGGAGAATCGCGATGCGGGTCTCGTAGTCCGGCAATCCGATGTCGACCACGAGGCCGCTGGAAAAGCGCGAGCGCAGACGGTCATCCAGATTGTCGATGTCCTTCGGGGGACGGTCGCTGGCGATGACGATCTGCTTTTTTGCTTCATAGAGCGCCGAGAAGGTGTGGAAGAATTCTTCCTGGGTCCCTTCCTTTTTCTGAATGAACTGAATGTCGTCGATCAGCAGCAGGTCGATGTAGCGGTATTTTTCGCGGAATTCGATATTTGTCTTCTTGCGGATCGAATCGATCATTTCGGTCATGAATTTTTCGCAGGTGACATAAAGGACCTTTGCCTGCGGATTCTGCTTCAGGACAAAATGGCCGATCGACTGCATCAGATGCGTCTTGCCGAGACCGACGTCGCCGTAGATGAACAGGGGATTGTACATCTCACCGGGCGCTTCGGCAACGGCAAGCGATGCGGAATGCGCGAACATGTTGCTGTTGCCGACGACGAAATTGTCGAAGGTGTATTTCGGATTCAGGCTTGAAACGGCGGAGCGGTCGTCGCGGCGTGCGGCGGGTTCCGCATCTTCCCGCGTGGAAACGAAGACCAGTTCACAGTGCTGGCCTGTCAGTTCCTCGATCGCGTACTGCAGATAGAAGGAATACCTCGCCTTGATGAATTTCAGAGCCTGATCGGCGCCTTCCCTGGCATAAAACAGCTTCAGGACCCCGTTGCTTATGGAAAGGGGGCTGAGCGGCAGCAGCCAGGTATTGTAGGAAACGGTCGTCAGCTGGAGGTCATCCCTGACTTTCTCCAGAATTTCGTTCCATTTTGCTTTGATGTTGTCCAGCATAGATACCTCTTTTTCCGGGCCGGGAGGTGTCTGAACTTCCAAACTATTATAATAGGAAGAAACACCCTGTATATTTTACCGCAGATCTGTATTTTTCGCAAGAAAAATCATTTGTGGAGGGAAATATGTTTTCCACATGATACCCACATGGAAAAACCGCGAAAAAAGGCTTATTTCCGCGGTTTCGGCATAAATATCCACAAAAGCGGAGTTGTTAACATTTTATCTTATGTGAATAACTTTGTAAAGTACTTTTTCCACGTGAAAAAGAGGAAAAATCCACAAAAAGTGGATAATTTTAATTTTTTAAGCCCCGGAAAAAGGACTTGACGAACATGACGCCGTTTTCTATAATAATTAGGCTTTTACTAACATAAGGAGGTAACCATGCCATGAAAATGACATTCCAGCCCAAGAAGAGAGATCGCAAGGTCCATGGTTTCCGGGCCAGAATGGCTTCCGCCGGCGGAAGGAAAGTTCTCAAAGCCCGTCGTGCCAAGGGCCGCAGATCCATTGCCTGAGACCGCTGCGCCGCGGTCTTTTTTCAGCAAGGGAAAGATGGATAACCTGACAACTCTCAAGAAAACAGACGATTTTGAAAGGATCTACCGGGAAGGCAGATCCGGCGGAAACCGGCTTTTTGTCCTGTACGCGGCAGAGCCGGCACCGGGCCGCGAAGGAAGGCTCGGGATCTCCGTCAGCAGGAAGGTCGCGGGCAGCGTGGGGCGCCACCGTATCCGCAGACTGATCAAGGAATGCTTCCGCCTACACATTTCGGAATGGGCCGACAGGGATTATATCGTCGTAGCCCGAAAGGAAGCCGTGGGGAAGAGCTTCGGTGAGACCGAGGCGGCACTTCTTCACCTGGGTAAGAAAATTTCGGTTTATGCGCAGCAGGGTGAGAACGAATGAAACGCGTGTTACTGGCTTTGATCCGTTTTTATCAGAAGTACATCTCGCCCATGAAGCGCGGCGGCACATGCAAGTACATCCCGACTTGCTCGGAATACGCAAGGCAGGCCATTGAGAAGCACGGCGCTCTCAAGGGAACGGTACTGGCCGTCTGGCGTCTTTTGCGCTGCAATCCTTTCTCGCAGGGGGGCATTGACCCGGTGCCCGAAGTCTGGCCGAGAAAAAACTAATCTCCAACGGAGGAAAAAATGCATTTTTTACTCTTAGCCGCTGAAACGACAACGAAAACGTCGTTTTTCTACGAAAACTGGCCGATCATCAAGCAGCTTATCTGGCTGTTCGGCAAGTTCATGAGCGGGATCATGTACGTTCTGGACCAGATGAACGTCTACAGCATCGCTCTCTGCATCGTGATCTTCACGATCGTGACGAAGCTTCTTCTGACTCCGCTTACCGTCAAGCAGCAGAAATCGACCCGGATGACCAACTACATCCAGCCCGAACTTCAGGAGATCCAGAAGAAGTACCGCGGCCGGACTGACCAGGCTTCCCAGCAGGCGATGCTCGCCGAGCAGCAGGCGCTGCAGGAAAAATACGGCGTGTCGATGTTCGCGGGATGCCTCCCGATGCTCATCCAGATGCCGATCCTCTTCTCTCTGTATCCGGTCATCTACAACATGGACAAGTACGTTGACTACCTGGCCGTGCTGAAGCAGAAGCTTTCCGACGATCAGATGACGAAGATGTTCACCCTGTTCACCATCGACCTGGAAGCTGCTCCCGGCTGGAAGATCTCCCTGGCCCTCCTGATCCCGATCCTCGTCGTCGTGACGCAGTATCTGAGCACCAAGCTGATGACCATGGGCCAGCCGAACCGCGACAACATGCCCGGCGGCAACTCCATGAAGATCATGAACACCGTGATGCCGCTCATGCTCGGCGTCATGGCGGTCAATTTCCCGGCCTTCCTCGGCCTGTACTGGGTCACCCAGTCGGCAGTCATGGCCATCCAGCAGCTGATCATCAACAAGATCATCTACAAGAAGCCCATTGAAGAAGTCATCAAGGAAAACATGGAAAAGGCCAATGCCAAGCGCAAGAAGAAAGGCCTGCCCGAGCTTTCCGAAAAGGCTTCCATGAGCACGCGCAACATCCGCACCACCGCGCCGGCGGCCAATAAGCCCGGCATGAGTGCGCAGCAGAAGGAAGAAGCGGTGCAGAAGGCAAAAGATTACTACAGTTCCCGTTCGGCGAACCCGAATTCGCTGGCAGCGAAGGCCCGCATGGTCCAGGATTACAACGACCGCAACAAGAAGAATTAAGAAGGAAATTATGGAATATACGACATTTACCGGAAAGACCGTTGACGATGCCATCAATAAGGCGATCGTCGAGCTGCGCATCAGCAGCGACCTGCTTGATTTTGAAGTAGAAGACAAAGGCGCCGCCGGCATCCTGGGGATCGGCGCGCGTCCGGCCGTGATCAGAGCACGCGTGAAGGACAGCGTCGACGGCAATGCCGAGGCCTTCCTGCAGGACGTGTTCCGTTCCATGAACATGGACGTTACGGTCGTCAGCGAATACAACGAAGACGAGCACACCCTGAACATCGATCTGCAGGGCGACGACATGGGGATCCTGATTGGCAAGCGCGGCCAGACCCTGGATTCGCTGCAGTATCTGACCAGCCTCGTGGTCAACAAGAAGACCGAAGAATACGTCCGCGTGAAGCTGGACATCGAAAATTACCGCGAACGCCGCGAAGAAACCCTGGAAAACTTGGCGCGCAGCATTGCGGCAAAGGTCAGAAAATCGCACAAGCCCATCGTGCTTGAGCCCATGAACCCCTATGAAAGACGGATCATCCACTCCTGCCTGCAGAACGACCGCTATGTCGTGACCTCCAGTGAAGGAGAGGAGCCTTACCGTCACGTGGTCGTGAGCCCGAAACGCAGCGGCAAAAAGGAATATAAGGGCGGCGCGCAGGGCGCGTATGCCGGTTCTGCGGATGCGGCTGAGTTCACCGAAGAGCAGTAAGCTCGGGCGTCTGGGGCCCTGCCGGGAGGCAGGGCCCTTACTTTTGGAGGAATAAGATGCACAGCGATGTGATTGCGGCGATTGCGACGGGGCTGATCCCGGGCGGGATCGGCATCGTGCGGATCAGCGGCCCGGGCGCCGTGGAGACCGCGGAGAGAATCACGGAGATCAAAGGCCTGAAGCTGTCGGAAGCCGCGCCCCGGCACCTTTATTACGGTTTTGTCCGGGACGGTGAAAAGCGACTGGACGAAGCCCTGATCGCCGTGATGCGCGCGCCGCACAGCTATACGGCAGAGGATACCGTGGAGCTGCAGTGCCACGGCGGTCCGTTGGTCCTGAAACGGGTGCTGGCGGCGGCGATAAAGGCCGGCGCGCGGCTCGCGGAGCCCGGCGAGTTTTCGAAAAGGGCATTCCTGAACGGCCGCCTGGACCTCTCCGAAGCGGAAGCCGTGATGGATCTTATCCGCGCGGAGAACGATTTTGCCCGGGAAACAGCTCTTTCGCAGCTCGGCGGTAGCCTTTCGGCGGTGATCCGCGGCCTCAGGGGGCAGATCCTGGAGGAAACGGCTTTCATCGAGGCGGCGCTGGACGATCCGGAGCATATTTCCCTGGACGGTTATCCGGAAAGACTGCAGCCGAAGCTGCAGGAGATGATCGGGGCTGTCGAAACCCTGCTTTCAGGCAGCGAAAACGGCAGGAGACTGGCAGACGGCATCCGGACCGCGATCCTCGGCCGGCCGAACGTCGGCAAGTCGTCGCTGCTGAATGCCCTGCTGGGCGAAGAGAGGGCGATCGTTACGCCGATCGCCGGGACGACGCGCGATACCATTGAAGAAACGCTGCGCCTGGGTGACGCGGTGCTGCACCTTGCGGACACCGCAGGCCTTCGGGAGACCGGCGACGAGATCGAAAAGATCGGCGTCGAGCGCGCGGAGCAGAAGGCGCGGGAGAGCGAGCTCGTCCTCTACGTGCTGGACGGCTCGGAAGCGCTGGACGGGACGGACCGCGAGGCGTTGGCAGGCCTGAAGGACCGGCAGTGCCTGATCCTGATCAACAAATCCGACCTGCCGCAGGTCCTGGATCCGCAGGAGGTGGAGCGGGAGACCGGCGTGGAGACGCTGCGGATCTCCGCGAAAACGGGAGAGGGACTCGCGGAACTGCAGGAAGCCGTGGAACGCCGCTTCCTCTTCGGCGAGATCCGCCAGCAGCCGCTTGTCGTCACCAATCTGCGGCACCAGGCGCTGCTCCGGGAGACGCTGGACGCGCTGCGAAGGGTGCAGGAGAGCCTGGACCTTGGCATGCCGGAGGACTTCTTCAGCGTGGACTTCATGGAAGCCTACCGCAGCCTTGGCCTGATCCTCGGCGAGGAAGCAGAAGAGGATCTGATCAACGAAATATTCGGAAAATTCTGCCTTGGAAAGTAGAATTTAATACACAATATAGGTCTTGTTTGGGAGAAAAACGGCCTGAAACGGCCTTTTGGGGACGGTCATGATGAGAGAAGACGCGTTGAATAAAGTGACGGAATGCGACGTCGCGGTGGTGGGTGCCGGCCATGCCGGCTGCGAAGCTGCCCTGGCAGCCGCACGCCTCGGCATGGAGACGGTCATGTTTACCGTCAGCGTCGACAGCATCGCGATGATGCCCTGCAATCCGAACATCGGCGGGACGAGCAAGGGCCATCTGGTCCGCGAACTGGATGCGCTCGGCGGCGAGATGGGAAAGAACATCGACAAGGCCTTCATCCAGTCCCGCATGCTGAACGAATCCAAGGGCAGCGCCGTGCATTCGCTGCGCGCCCAGGCTGACAAGAGGGAATATACGCAGCGCATGCGCGAGGTGCTGGAAAATACCCCGCATCTCGTGATCAAGCAGGCGGAAGCCGCGAAGATCCTCGTGGAGGACGGTGTCTGCCGCGGGATCGAGACGGTATCCGGCTGGAAATACCTTGCAAAAGCCGTGATCCTCTGCACCGGGACCTACTTAAAGGCCCGCTGCGTCTACGGCGAGGTCAGCGACCCGACCGGTCCGAACGGCCTGAAGGCGGCGACGCACCTGTCGGATTCCCTGCGGGAATGCGGGATCGAACTCCTGCGCTTCAAGACCGGAACGCCGGCGCGCATTGACGGCCGTACGGTCGATTTCTCGAAGATGACGGAGCAGAAGGGCGACGACGAACTCGTGCCGTTTTCCTTCACGAACCGCGCCGAAGACATCGAAAAACCGCAGGTTTCCTGCTGGCTTACCTATACTACGGAAGAAACGCATGAGATCATCCGCCGGAACATCGACCGATCGCCGCTGTTTTCGGGCGCGATCAAGGGGACCGGACCGCGTTACTGCCCGTCCATTGAGGATAAGGTGGTCAAGTTCCCGGACAAGGCGCGCCACCAGCTCTTCATCGAGCCGGAGGGGCTCTACACGAACGAACTTTACATCTCAGGAATGTCCAGTTCGCTGCCCGAGGACGTGCAGCACGCGATGATACATACGGTGCCGGGCCTTGAGCACGCGGAGATCGTGCGGAACGCCTACGCGATCATGTACGACTGCCTGGATCCGAGACAGCTCCGGCCGACCCTTGAGCTGAAGGCGATCAAAGGGCTTTACAGCGCAGGCCAGAGCAACGGCAGCTCGGGCTACGAGGAGGCAGCGGCACAGGGCATCGTGGCCGGGATCAACGCGGCGCTGGCGATAAGGGGCGAGGAACCGATGATCCTGGACCGGAGCGAGGCCTATATCGGCGTGCTGATCGACGACCTGACGACGAAGGAAAATACCGAGCCCTATCGGATGATGACGAGCCGCGCGGAGTACCGCCTGCTGCTCAGGCAGGACAACGCGGATCTGCGCCTTACTCCGGTCGGACGGCGGGTCGGCCTCATCGATGATGCGCGCTGGGCGGCCTTTACGGCCAAACGGGACGCGATCGAGCGAGAGATCGAGCGCGTGAAGAGCGTGACACTCGGGACTTCGGCGCCGGTGCAGGCGCTGCTTGCGGAATACGGCTCCACACCGCTTAAGAGCGGCATTACGATGGAGGAACTGATCCGCAGGCCTGAACTGGACTACGAAAAGCTTCAGCCCGTCGATCCGGAGCGCCCTGAGCTTCCGGCTGACGTGCGCGAGCAGGTGAATATCGAGATCAAATACGAGGGCTACATCCGCCGCCAGAGGCAGCAGGTGGAGCATTTCAAGAAGCTGGAATCGCGCCTGATCCCCGATGATATCGATTATTCCGACGTGGGAAGCCTTCGCATCGAGGCGGCACAGAAGCTCGAACGCTTCCGCCCGCATTCCCTCGGCCAGGCCAGCCGCATCGCCGGCGTATCTCCGGCGGACATCGCCATGCTGAACGTCTGGCTGGAGCAGAAAAAGCGCGAAACCCGGTCATAATATTTCACGTGAAACATTTTCAGGACTGAACAGCCGGTTATTGTTTCACGTGAAACATTTTTCGCCTCACGGGCAGACCGTTCGGCAGTCCGCCCCTTTTGCGGCCCGCAGCAGACGCAGCCGTTTCCCCGGCGGCAGAACATCCGGGGCATCACGGATGTTCCGTTCTTCCGCCGTTCCTCCGGAAACCTCGTAAACCGCGAAAATGCCGGATGCATTTTCGCTGAACCTCGGTAAAAACCGCGCAGAGGAATGCGCGGTTTTTATCCGGAGACGGCGTTGCCCGGAACATGTGCTGCCTTCCGGATGTTCTGATGCCGGGTCAACGGCAGGACTGCCTGGCGGGCCGGACGGGGCTGCGCTTCGCTCCTGAACGATATTAAGCCGTTCGGCAGGAAGCACCGGCGCCGCATGATGCCGTCTTCGGATGCGGCCGCACCATCCGCGGTGAGGCCGCACTGAGCGTCAAGCCTGAAATGCTTCGGCATTCTCAGGCGGTTCGCGAAGCTGCCGAAAAGACGGCGGAGATGCGGCGCCCTGTACTTCCCCGAACGGCGCACTATCGTGAAGGAGCGAACGCAGAACGGACGGCCGGAAGACCGAAACTGCTGTGTTTCACGTGAAACATCTGCGGCGTGAAAACGGTGTTTTTTGTTTCACGTGAAACATCGGAGTATTGCAAACAGACGGACGCTTTGATAAAATACGAAGCATGAACGCATCATTTGATCCATCCGAATATCTGCAGAACGCCTTCGCCGCGGAAGGCATCGCGCTGAGCGCGGAGCAAAACGCGGCTTTTCTGCTGTATGCAGACCTTCTTGAAAAGAAAAACGCCGTGATGAACCTGACAGCCATCACGGACTATAAGGACGTCGTTCATAAGCATTTCCTGGACAGCTGCGCGCCGGCAAGGCTGCCGTGGTTCCCGCCGAAAGGCGAGGGAACGAGCCTCATCGACGTCGGAAGTGGGGCAGGATTCCCCGGGATCCCCCTGAAGATCCTGTATCCGGGACTGAAGGTAACGCTCCTCGACTCGCTTCAGAAGAGGGTAAACTTCCTGAACGAAGTCATTGAAGCACTCGGCCTCGGCGGCATCGAAGCCGTCCATGCCAGAGCTGAGGACGGTGCAAGGCAGGAAAACCTCCGGGAAAACTTTGACATTGCGGTTTCCCGCGCAGTTGCAGGACTTCCCGTGCTTTCCGAATACTGTCTGCCTTACGTAAAAGTCGGAGGAAGCTTCCTCGCCTACAAGGGAAGCGGCGCTGAAGAAGAGACGGCCGCGGCCAAAGGCGCCGTGAAGCGCCTCGGCGGCGAGATCGCTGAAATAGAGGTGTTCGAACTGCCCGGCGCGGACGGAGAAAGCCTGGGAAGAAGCCTCATCCGCATCGCCAAAACGGCAGCGACACCGAAAAAATACCCCCGTAAAGCGGGAACTGCGGCGAGATCGCCGCTGACATAAGGAGGAATATGAGCCGGATCATCGCCATCGCCAATCAGAAAGGCGGCGTGGGCAAGACCACAACCGTCATCAATCTGTCGGCAAGTCTGGCTGAGCTGGGCAAAAAGGTCCTGACGATCGACATGGATCCGCAGGGCAACACCTCAAGCGGGCTCGGCCTCGACAAAGACAATCTGGACATGACCGTTTATCAGCTGATGATCGGAGAGTGCGAGCTTGCGGAATGCCGCTATGCCTCCGTGGTGGACGGCGTCGACGTCCTGCCTGCGACAGTGCATCTGGCCGGCGCGGAAGTCGAACTCATCGGCATCCCCAAGAGCCAGTACATCCTGAAAAACGGGATTGCCGGGGTGAGAGACGAATACGATTACGTCCTGATCGACTGCCCACCCTCGCTCAATCTGCTGACCATCAACGCCATGACCGCAGCTGATGCGGTCCTCGTTCCGATCCAGTGCGAATACTATGCACTCGAAGGCCTGAGCCAGCTGCTGTATACCATCGGCCTGGTGCAGAAGAGCCTCAATCCCAAACTGGAGATCGAAGGTGTCGTCTTCACGATGTACGACGCCCGGACCAACCTGTCCATGCAGGTGGTGGAGAACGTTAAGGAAAACCTCCGCCAGAATATCTACAAGACCATCATTCCGCGGAACGTGCGGCTTGCCGAGGCGCCCAGCCACGGCCTGCCGATCAATCTTTACGATTCCCGCTCAGCCGGCGCCGAAGCCTACCGGCAGCTCGCGAAGGAAGTCGTAAAGCACAGGCCGGAGTAAAGATTTTGCCGTTTTCCGCACGGCGCAGAAAGAGGAAGTTATGACAAGGAAAAATGCACTGGGCAGAGGACTTGGAGCCCTGATTCCGGGATATCCCGAGGAAAAAGTGGAAAAAACTCCGGAAAATTCTCTTATCAACGAAGAGTTATCCACAAATAGCCCTTCAAATGTGGAAAAATCGGTGGATAAGGGGGAAATTATTCGCGAAGTCGCGATCTCACAGGTGGAGCCGCGTCCGAGCCAGCCGCGTGTCTTATTTGACGAAAGCGCCCTTCGGGAACTCGCGGATTCGATCGGCCAGCGCGGTGTGCTGCAGCCGATCCTCGTCGTCCCGAAAGACGGACACTACGAGATCGCTGCCGGTGAACGCCGCTGGCGCGCTGCCAAGATGGCGGGTCTTACGAAGATCCCGGTCATTGTGCGGGAACTGAGCGAACAGGAACTGACTGAGGTCGCCCTGATCGAGAACATCCAGCGCGAAGACCTCAATCCCATCGAAGAAGCCCAGGCTTACCGCCAGCTGATGACGGACTTCAGCCTGAAGCAGGAAGAACTCGCAGAAAAAGTTTCCAAGAGCCGCAGCGCGGTCGCGAACAGCCTGCGCCTTTTAAAGCTCGACGAACGCGTCCAGGCCATGGTCATGGATGGATCCTTAAGCGAAGGCCATGCCCGCGCGCTGTTAGGGCTTTCCGATAAGAAAAAACAGCTTGAAGCCGCGAAGGAGATCGCGGAAAAAGCACTCAGCGTCCGCGAAACGGAACGGCTCGTCAAGCGCATGAACCAGCCGGAAAAGACCGAAGAGCCCGACTGGCGGGCAGCGGACCGGACGGCTTACGACGAGTGGGAGCTCAGGCTCCGCAAGACGCTCGGCACCAAGGTCACCATCCGCCGCACCGAGCCGGACAAAGGTCAGATCGTCATCGATTATTATTCGGTCGAAGATCTGGAACGCATTACCGACAGGCTGAAATAGGAGGTTCCCATGCAAGAGAGTATTCTGACAAAACTCGGCATTTCGACCGACACTGCCGTCCTGGTCCTGCTCGTCCTGGTGCTGATCTTCCTTGCCCTCATGATCTTCTGGCTGACGAAGTATATCAAACTTTGCCGCGGATATGACTTGTTTATGCGCGGAAAAGACGCAGCTTCGCTGGAAGATACCGTTTCCGGCCTCATCGGCCGCGTCGAAAAGCTCGAGGATCTGGAAAAGGCCGACAAGGATGTGATGCGTCTTTTCAACCGAAGCATCGTCAATTCCTATCAGAAAGTCGCCGTGATCCACTACAACGCCTTCGAAGGCATGGGCGGGCAGGCGAGCTTTGTCCTGGCCATGCTGGACCTGAACAACAACGGCTTCCTCCTGAACGTCATCCACAGCCGGAACACCTGCTATACCTATCTGAAGGAGATCAAGGAAGGGCAGGCGGAAGTGGTGCTCGGCAACGAGGAACGCATGGCACTGATGCAGGCGATAAAGAAAAAAGACCGTTTCTTTGATCCCGATGAAGAGATCCTGGATAACGAGTAAGGAGCCTTAACGAACGATGTGGTTTATTTATGCGCTCGTCACCATGCTTGCATGGGGCGCAGCCGATCTCTTCTATAAACGCGGTGCGGATCCCGAAGAAAGGCACAGCCACCTGTGGACTTCGGTGGCTGTCGGCTTTGTCATGGGTCTGCACGCCCTGTACCTGCTGCTGACGCTCGAAGGCAGCTATGACCCGCGGAACATGCTGGTGTACCTGCCGGTCTCTGCAATGTACATCCTGTCCATGACGGTCGGCTATTTCGGCCTCCGCTACCTGCAGCTGTCCATTTCGTCGCCCATCCAGAACTCCTCCGGCGCCGTGACCTGCATCCTCTGCCTGGTTGTGCTGGGGCAGGCCATGGACTGGATCTCTGCGGGCGGCGTGGTGCTCATCTGCGCCGGGATCTTCTTCCTGGGACTCATGGAATACCGCAAGGATAAGGCGGAAACGCCCATCACGGCGGAAAACAAAAAATACTCGATCGGCTTCGTGGCATTTCTCATGCCGATCCTTTACTGCATCCTGGATGCACTCGGCACCTTCTTCGACGCCTATTACCTGGACGACGTGGAAGCGACGCCGCTGCTGAATGTGACCGAAGAGAATTTCGAGAGTGTCGCGAACATTTCCTACGAATTTACCTTCCTGATCGTCGGAATCATCCTGCTGCTGTACCTGGTCTTCATTAAAAAGGAAAGGCTCGTGCTGAAAAAGCAGGGGAACCGCGTCACGGCCGCCGTGCTGGAGACCGCCGGCCAGGCCGCCTACGTCTACGCGATGAGCGGGCAGGGCGTGGTTGCCGCGCCGATGATCGCAGCCTACAGCATCGTTTCCCTGATTCTGTCGCGGATCTTCCTTAAAGAAAGGCTGACGAAGAAGCAGTATGTTACGGTGGCGGTGGTCATGATCGGCATCGTGCTTCTGGGCGTTGCCGAAGGGCTGGCGGAGTGATCTCAAACAGCGAGTGCGCCCGAAGTGAACTTTCGAAGCGACTTGGAAGCGAAGCGGACCGGAGCTGAGAAAGTTTGCTCGAGGCAGCGAGCGTTTGAAAAAAATCCGTTGTTGACAAGGCGTTTTTCCCTTGCTAAGATGGGTTTGGACTGCAGTTATTTATTTTATGCAATGTTACATATAAGACATATGCTATAGGAGGGCACACATGGCAAAGTACGATATCTGTTATTTTGAGGCGCTCGGCGCGGAGCTGGACCACCTGAAAGAAGAAACCGATGCGGCGATCGAAAAGGGCCTGCTTCCCAAGGGCTGGACGTCCCTGATCACCCCGGACAACCTGCAGCACTACATGTCGGAACATCCCGACCTGGAACTGCCGGACCTGATCTCCACCAAGACCCACTCCAAACTGCCGGAAGAATACCTGCACACCGGCGTCAAGAAGAGCGTCATCACCCGCAGCGCGGGCTACGACCACTTTGAACATTTGGCGGACGTGGCCAACATCACCTCGCTCCGTCTGTACTGCGTGAACGCGGTGGCGCAGACCGCCGTCAAGTTCGTCTACGCAGCCTGCGGCCTCCTGAATCACTATACCGTCGCCGCTCAGACCTTCGAGCGTTCGAAAGTCGATTCCTTCATGGAAATGAACGAGAACCGCATTGCCACCGTGTTCGGCGTCGGCAAGATCGGCAAGCGCGCCTATGAACTGCTTAAGGGCTGCGGCCTGACCGTACAGGGCGTGGATATCCGCGAAAAGACCCTTTCCAAGCTCTACGGCGACTCCGTGAAGTTCGTCAGCAAGGAAGAAGCTCTTGCGACCAGCGACATCATCGTTAACCTGATGAACCTGACCCGCGATCCGGAGAGCGTGTACTACAACGTCGGCTACTTCAATGAAGAGACCCTCCGCAAGACCAAACCCGGCCTGATCTTCGTGAACGTCACCCGCGGCGAGATCGCTCCGGAAGCCGGCCTCATGAAACTCTACAAGGAAGGCCACATCGCCGGCATCGGCGTGGACGTGTTCGGCAACGAAGCGGAATTTTCCGCGGCGCTGCACGGCGAGGAGCCGGTGAACGAGGATGTCAAGGCCGGCCTGGAAATGCTGAAGATCGCCCGCGAGCGGACCGGCAACATCTACGTCCAGCCGCACCAGGGCTTCAACTCCGACGTGGCCGCGTCCACCAAGGCTCACGAAGCGCTGAACCACGTGATCGAATGGGTGAAGAACGGCGGCAAGTGCTTTGACGAGCAGCTGCCTTACTACGGCAAGACCCTTGACGAGTAAGATGATCGGATAATAATAGGAAAATGCCGCCCTTCGGGACGGCATTTTCCGCAGATGAGGGTTTTATTATGTTAAGAAGAAGCATGATGATCTTCCCGGAGGATTCGGTCGCCATGGTCCTGGAGGACGCGCAGAAAGGCGACGTCATCGAGACGCCCCGCGGCCGGGTGGAGCTCCTGGAAGACGTGGAATTTGCCCACAAAGTCAGTGTAGTACCGCTGAAAAAAGGCGATCCGGTGATCAAGTACCGCGAGGAGATCGGCTATATGCTGACGGATGCTCCCGTCGGCACCTGGATCCATAACCACAACATGGGCTGCGACAGAGGGAAGGTGTGAGATGAAATTCATGGGTTACCGGCGCCCCGACGGACGGGTCGGCGTGCGCAACTATCTGGCAATCATCCCCTCCGTTTTCTGCGCGAACAAAACGGTCGAACGCATTGCAGCGGCCGTGCCCGGCGCCGTGGCGCTCCGGCATCCGGTCGGCTGCGCGCAGGTCGGCCTCGACCTGGAACTGACGGCAAGAACGCTGAAGGCCATGGCCTGCCATCCGAACGTGGGTGCGGTCCTCGTGATCGGCCTCGGCTGCGAGCGCTTTCCCTCGCAGGAACTCTATGAAGCGGCCGTCGAAAACGGCAAGCCTGCAGCTCACCTCATCATTCAGGAGGAAGGCGGGACGACCAATACGGTCGCGCGCGGCATCGAACTCGCGAAAAGTCTGAAGGCGCAGGTGGACGCGATGAAGCGCGAGCCCTGCGACGTTTCCGAACTCATCATCGCAACCAAATGCGGCGGCACCGACGCGACGAGCGGCCTTGCGGCCAATCCGGCGGTCGGCAACATGGTCGACCGGGTGGTCGCGGAAGGCGGCAGCGGGATCCTGAGCGAACTGAACGAACTTCTCGGGACCGAAGACATGCTCGCAAGGCGCGCGGTCAGCCCCGAAGTCGCGAAAAAGGTCTACACCGCTGTTCATGAGATCGAGGATCTGCTGAAAAAGAGCCGCGACACCGGTCTCGGCGAGAACCGGAACGAGCTCATTTCCCCCGGGAACTTTGCCGGCGGCGTCTCGAGTGTCGTGGAAAAGGCCCTCGGCGGCGTGCACAAGTCCGGCACCTCGCCCATCGTGGACGTGCTCCAGTACGCGACGGCACCTGAAAAGGGCAAGCACGGCCTTTTCCTCATGGATTACGAGAGCCATGACGGCGAGGTCGTGACCGGCATGATCGGCTGCGGCGCGCAGATCGTGGCTTTCACCACCGGGCGCGGCAACCCGACAGGCCATCCGCTGGCCCCGGTCGTCAAGGTGACGGGCAACTACAAGACCTATGCGCACATGCAGGAAAACTTCGATTTCGACGCGAGCGGGATCATTCAGAAGGGCGACACGGTCGAGGAGACCGGCGCGCGCCTTTTTGAACAGGTCCTCCGGATCGCGAACGGCGAGGAAATGACGACGGCGGAAAAGATCGGCGGCGACGAGCTCTTCTGCATCGGCAGGCGCCACGGCTACCATCTGCCGGACGAATTCCGGATGAGCTGCGGCGAATGAGGAGGAACGTCCTGCGGTGAGCAGGAACATGAGGAACGGAAAAGGCGGCCTTCGCGGCCGCCTTTCGCTTTTATGTTTGCCCGGTAAAACTTACGGTTTTTCTTTCTTTTCCTGATTCCCGGTGATCTCCGTAAGGCTCCGGCGCCTGTTCACGGCCGTCTTGAATTCCTTGCTGACCGAAGCGGGAACGAAGACCATCTGCTGGTCCGGGAAAAACAGGTACAGGGTGCCGTCCTTGTCTTCCATGACCTTGCGGAGCTTATCGAGCTCAAAGCGGTGATGGTATTCGCGCGTGAACAGGTTGACGGTCCCTTCAGCGACGGTCAGGAGATATCCTTCCTCGCCGGCCGGCTGGAGCTGCTTTTTTACCACGTTCTTATAGAGCGGCGTGAAGATCATCAGCGTTCCGGCGTTGGTCAGCAGGAAAAACAGGGCAGCGAAGAGGATATACAGCGTATTGCCGTAAAAAATACTGAGGCCGAGGATCAGCAGCGGGATCAGCAGGACGAGAACCGTGACTTTGGACCAGCCGGCGGCGGTCAGGAGGCTCAGGCGCTTCATGCGGACGAGCTCGCGGACGACTTCCTCTTCGGAAAGCGGCAGGTATTCCTTAAATACGGCGTTGTCCAGGGCGCTCCGGCGCTGTTTTTCCTGCGCTTCTTTCAGCCTGCGGGCTGCAGCACTTTTGATCTCCTCCAGAAAAGCCTTGAAATCTTCCCGTTTCGACACGCTCTTCGGCACGATCTCGAAAATGCCGTTTCCGCTCATGAGAAGAGTAAGATTCTCGGTCTCCTTCGTCCCGGTGATCTGCGCGCATTCGATGGAGGCGTTTTTGCCGCCGTAGGAGATACTGACCTTATTTCTCTGCAGCTGAAGACGGTGTTCCTTCCAGAAATCGCCGCTCTTATCGTTGTCAGCCTGGTTCGTGAGCATCATTTTCGCGCGCGCCTTGTAGCAGCCGTAGGAAAAGACGGTCTGGCCGGCCCAGATGAGGGATGCGATACCCATCAGCACGCGGATGGTCGGCGAAACATTCTTCCCGGTGACGATCAGCCAGGCAATGACGGCCATCTGCACGACGGTGAAGAGCACGAGCTTGATCTTCGAGGAAGTTTTCGCACTTTTCTGCTTCATCAGATGGACGGACATCTCGGTAAAATCGTCTTTGGTCACGGTATATCGGAACATGGTCTGCCTCGCTTTTATGGAATCAGAAAAAGTATACAGCAGCGCCCCGAAAAGCACAAGTCCGGATTCGGCCGGACGCCGGAAAAAGAAGCGGAAAAAAGCCGGAAAACGCAGGATGAAAGGGCAAATATGGCTGCCCAAAACGCTTGACATCATTAGGAAATTGATATATCATTAACTGTGCATTTTTAATTTTCCGTGTCGGAATTCTTAAGATTATTAGCCGAATACGTTTACGGCTGCAGTTTTTTTCGCCGCGGAAAGTTGATCATGCAGCAGCTTTTCAAGCTAAGGAGAGGAAGGAGAAGTAATGCACAAAACAAGAATTCAAGATCTTGTGATCGGCTTGGTCATGACCGCACTGGGCGTGTTCATGTGGGTGCAGACGGCAGAATTTTCGGATGAATCCAAACAGTTCTCTCGTTTCGTTCTGGCGCTGTTCATTCTCATGAGCGTTCTTCTGTGCGTCATTTCGCTGATCAATGCAAAAAAACCGGCCGGCAAAGAGGTCACGATCAAGGAATTCAAGAATCCCCTGATCATGTTCGTCCTTGTTGTTGCCTATGCTTACTTAATGACGGTAATAGGCTTTTTCCCGGCGACTCTGCTGTTCATGCCTGCGGCGATGATCTTCATGGGATATAAACGCCCGCTTCCGATGATCTGTGTTACCGTTGGAATGAACCTTTTCATCTGGGTACTGTTCGTGTACTCGCTGAAGGTCAGCCTGCCCAAGGGAGGGGACTTCATGGAGTTCCTTCGTTTTCTGTATTAAGGAGGGAGGAAAGCTATGTTTGAAAATATGCAAGGTGCAATCAACGAACTGTTCACCTGGTCCTCTGCTCTCGGTCTGTTAATCGGTGTTGTCGGCGGCATGATCATCGGCGCTCTGCCGGGTCTGTCTGCTACCATGGGTATCGCTCTGCTGATCCCCGTCACCTACGGCATGCGTCCTTCGGCCGCCATCCTGATGCTGGCTGCCATTTACACTTCCGCAGTGTACGGCGGTTCCATTTCCGCCATTCTGATTCATACGCCCGGCACCCCGTCTTCAGCAGCGACCTGCCTTGACGGTTATCCCATGGCCCAGAAGGGCGAATCGCTGCACGCTATCGGTATTTCGACGACTTCGTCCGTTATCGGCGGCGTCATCAGTGCCATTGCGCTGCTGCTCATTGCGCCGCCTCTGGCCCGCCTGTCCCTGAACTTCGGTTCCACCGAATACTTCCTGATCGCCGTGTTCGGCCTGACCCTGATCGCGTCCCTTGCGGCCGACAACATGGTCAAGGGCCTGCTGGCCGGCTTCTTCGGCCTGACGGTAGGTTTGATCGGTCTGGCTGCCGACGGATCCTCCCGCTATACCTTCGGTATCCCCGGCCTGCTGGGCGGCATCAACCTGATCCCTGCCATGATCGGTCTGTTCTCGATCTCCCAGGTCATGATCCAGGCAGATGAACGCGGCAAGGCACCGGAGAAGAAAGAAGTTGCGAAGATCGCAGGCCGTTTCCTGCCGACCGGCAGGGAATTCGTCCGTCTGATCCCGCTGATTCTGGAATGCTCCGTCGTCGGCGTGTTCATCGGCATTCTGCCCGGCGCGGGCGGCGACATTGCCTCCTGGGTAGGCCTGAACCTCGCGAAGAACCAGTCCAAGCATCCTGAGCTGTTCGGTACCGGTATCGTGGAAGGCGTTGCGGCGCCCGAATCCGCGAACAACGCGGTTACCGGCGGCGCGCTGATCCCGCTGCTGACCCTCGGTATCCCCGGCAGCTCCACGGCTGCCGTCCTGATGGGCGGTCTGACCATTCACGGCCTGGCTCCGGGCTTCGAACTGTTCAGCAAATATGCAGACATCACCTACTGCGTCATCCTTGGCTTCCTGGCGGCGAACATCCTCATGGGCCTCGTCGGCTGGGCTGCCGGCCGTTATCTGACGCAGGTTTCCAAGGTCCCGATCCCGCTCCTGATCCCCTGCATCGCGGTGCTTTCCCTGCTTGGCTCCTATGCGTCGTCCCGCAACTTCGCGGACGTATGGATCGCGATCATCTTCGGCTTTATCGGCTTTGTATTCCGTAAGTACGGCGTCCCGACCGCACCGATCGTTCTGGCGCTGATCCTGGGACCGATGTCCGATAAATACATGTATCAGGGCACCCGTATCGCCATGAAGAACGATATGACCTTCTGGCAGTACATTCCTACCCGTCCGATCAGCATCGTTCTGATCATTCTGATCGTCCTGGCGCTTTTTGCCCCGCTGCTTTCGAAGACAATCAGCAGCAGCTACCAGAAGAAACACGGCAAGATCGATGCCGCGGAAGACGACTGATCCCGCAGCAGAGGCTCCGGATCGAAAAAACTTGCATTTTTGGGTGATAAGCGTATACTATAGGGGAAAGTCCCCAAACGTGACAACCCATAAAAAAATTTTTTAGGAGGAAACAAAATGAAGAAACTTGTTGCGATTCTTCTTTCGCTGGCCATGGTTCTCAGCCTTGCTGCCTGCGGTTCGAAGACTCCCGCCAGCACCGAAGCCCCCAAGCCCGGTGAAAGCACTGCAGCTCCCCAGGCTGCATGGCCTAAGGGCAACATCGACATCATCGTCCCGTTCAAGGCCGGCGGTGCCATGGACCTTTCTGCCCGTCTGACTGCTGACTACCTGAAGAAGTACCTTAACGTTGAAGTCACCGTTCAGAACGTTGAAGGCGGCGCAAACTGGGTCGGCTACAACCAGATCCTTGCGGCAAAAGGCGATGGCTACACCCTTGGCTTCGCGAACTATCCCGGCCAGGTCGGCGGCTATCTGGATCCTTCCAAGAAGAACACCGTCAGCTACCGTGACTTCACCAACATCGCGGACATCGTCCACGACCCGGGCATCATCGTTGTCAGAGAAGACAGCCCTTACAAGACCCTGCAGGATCTGCTTGATGCTGCCAAGGGCGGCAAGAAGCTGACCATCTCCACCGGCGGCGGCCCCGGCTCCGATGACGACGTGCTGATCCGTCAGATCAACTCCAGACTGAAAATCGACACCCTGATCCCCGGCGGCAACGAGAACGACGGTGAAGCGAAGAACGCTCTGCTGAACAAGGAAGCCGATGCGCAGGCCTGCAACGTCTCCAACTACTTCAAGACCTACGAATCCACCGGTCAGACCGACTCTGTCCGCGTGCTGGCGATCTTCGATGCCAACAAGCAGGTCCTGATGCCGAACGCCCCCCTGATCGACGACCTGAACATCGCCGAACTGAAGGGCCTCTACAGCTCCTCTGACCGTGGTCTGGTTGCCTGCAAGGCGCTGGATCCCGCTGTCCTGCAGATCATTGTCGACGCTCTGAAGAAGGCTCAGGCCGATCCTGACTTCCAGAAAGATGCTGCTGAAAAGGGCATGGGCATCAACATGCTGTTCGGTGATGACTTCAACAAGTTCATCGATGGCGTTGAAAGCACCCTTATCGAACTGGCTCCGCAGATCGGCTGGGATGTCGATGCTTCGAAGTACGGCAAATAATTAATGCAGAGATCCTCTTATGAGGAAATGCAGAAAGCCCCCGGCCGCGTGCCGGGGGTTTTTGAAAATTCATCTGTTTTTAATCTAAACGAAAAGACCCGTTAAGCTTCGGGCGCTATGCTTGCCTCAACAAAAAACAAACGGGCCGCCGGCCCGGGGAAGGAAATCAGAATGGAATACTTTGAAAAAGTTGAGAAACTGGTACAGAAGGCAGGCGTCAGCTACGAGGAGGCCAAGGCGGCGCTCGACGCTTCGAACGGGGATCTCTTAGACGCGATGATCATGCTGGAGCGTGCCGGCAAGACCGCGGCGCCGAAAAACAGCACGTATTCGACCAGATACGAGGATCAGACGCAGTATGTTTCGGTTACGGAAAAGATCGGACAGGGCGGCGCGGCGGAAGGCGAAAGCGCCGGAGAGAAGATCAAGGAAGTCCTTGGAAAGATCTGGCATGTGCTCTCCCGGAACTTCCTCGCGATCTGCCGGAACGGAGAGACGCTGGTCAAGATCCCGCTGTGGGTCGCGCTGATCATCCTGTTTGCCTCCTGGTTCACCGTCCTGGTCCTGATCGTTGTTTCGCTGTTCTTCGGCTGCCGCTACCGTTTTGTGGGTGAAGCCGACATGCAGGCCGCGAACGATATCATGGACAAGGCCGCGAACGCGGCGGACAAGGCGAAGGAAGAGTTTAAGAAATAATTTTTTATCGGAGGGGCTATGGCAGCGAAGATCCTGATCGTGGAAGATGAAGAAAAACTGGCCCGTTTTACGGAGCTGGAGCTTCTGCACGAAAATTATGAGGTCGGAAAGGCCTATGACGGCCGCACCGCGCTCGAAGAAGCGCTGAAAAACGACTACGATCTGATCCTTTTGGACATCATGCTGCCGGGTTTAAACGGCATGGAGGTGCTGCGGCGCCTCCGCCAGGAGAAAAATACGCCGGTGATCCTGCTCACGGCCCGCGATTCCGTCATGGACAAGGTAGCCGGGCTGGACGCCGGCGCCGTGGATTACATCACGAAACCCTTTGCTATTGAAGAGCTGCTGGCCAGGATAAGAGTCGCGCTCAAGTTCCGGAGTGCAGGTGCCGAAAAGACGGCGGCAGCGGAGGAAGGCGTGCTCAGCTGGAAGGCGCTGCGTCTTGACGACGTGCGGAAGACCGTCGACTGGGGCGGGCAGCGCATTACCCTCACGAACCGCGAGTTCCTGATGCTGAAAACGCTGCTGGAAAACCGCGACATCGTGCTGTCCCGCGAAACGCTCCTGGACCGCGTCTGCGGCTACGATTACGTAGGCGAGACCAATATCGTGGACGTGTACGTGCGGCATCTGCGGGCAAAGATCGACGAGGTCTACGGCGTAAGAATGCTGGAGACCGTGAGAGGAGCAGGCTATGTCATCCGGTCAGAATAACTCGCAGGAGCGGCGGATGAGCTCCATCAACCGGCGCCTTATGGGGACTTGGCTGGGTGACCGTCTGGGGAGGCTGTTCCTTTCCGTGCTGCTCCTTCTGCTGCTGGTCCCGGCGGCTTGGCTGGGCACGAGGGAAGCCGCGCAGTTCGGCGGCATCTCCCGGAAAACGGAGCGGGACTTTGCCGTAACGCGTGACGAAGGCGGCAAGGCGAAGGAACTGACCTACCGCGCGGTGACGAAGGACGGGCAGGAGCTGGCCTTAAACGTCCTGCCGGAGCTGAAGACCTGGCTCGTCATCTGCGGCATTATTCTTTTGCTGCGGCTCCTTTGGCTTTTTACCCTGTCGTTTCCGGCGGAGAGGCGTCGCACCGCGGAGATCCTTGCGCCGTTAAAAGAGCTTGCAGTTAAGGCGGATGAGCTCTCCCGCCTGGAATTCAGTGAAGACAAGTATCAGCTGCTGGAGGACGCGATCACGCAGCTGGACGCGGGCGGAAACCTTTCCCTCCGGGACAGCGAACTCGTAGGCATCGAAGCTGCGATCAACAACCTGCTCACCCGCATCCGGGAGAGCAACCGCCAGCAGGCGCGCTTCGTCAACGACGCCTCGCACGAACTGCGCACGCCCATTGCGGTGATCGGCGGCTACGCGGACATGCTGGAGCGCTGGGGCAAGGATGATGAGAAGGTCCTGAATGAATCCATCGCAGCCATCCGTACCGAAACGGCGCGCATGAAGCATCTGGTGGAGCAGCTCCTGTTCCTCGCCCGCGGCGACAGCGGCAAAACGCAGCTGCAGCTCGAAGAGACAGACGCCGGCGCACTCTTAAGGGAAGCCTATGAAGAATCGGTCATGATCGACGAAAACCACGTCTACCGGCTGCGGGAAAGCGGCGAAGTACTGCCCGTACAGGCGGATCAGGGACTCCTCAAGCAGGCGGTGCGGATACTCCTCGACAATGCGGCGAAGTATACGGCGAAGGGCGATGAGATCATCTTAAGCAGCGGCAGGCAGGACGGGCACGTCTATCTGCAGGTGCAGGACACCGGGATCGGCATGGCCGAAGCGGACGTTGAGCACATGTTTGAGCGTTTTTACCGCGCCGATGAAGCGAGGAGCTTCGAAGGAACAGGCCTTGGACTCTCCATCGCGAAGTGGATCGTGGATAAGCACGGCGGTCATTTCGAGATCGTTTCCCGCGAAGACCTCGGCACCCGCATCCGGATCGTGCTGTAAGCAGAACGCCGGAAGCTTTCTGAGAAACCGTCTCTGCGGCGGTTGTACCTGCTGAGGTATCTGCGCAAAAAAGCATTTGACAGGCGTCGAACGGTATTGTATAATCACGGATGCGCACATAAAATGCGATGTGTGCCTCATAAGAAATAAGCATTCGGAGAAGTACTCAAGAGGCCGAAGAGGCGCCCCTGCTAAGGGTGTAGGTCGGGTGAACCGGCGCGAGGGTTCAAATCCCTCCTTCTCCGCTCCCACGTAGCTCGAAATCGTTGTATTTTCAACGGTTTTGAGCTTTTTTGATACAGGCCGGAAATGAGGCCAAATTGAGGCCAAGGTCTTTTGAATGGGCAAAAAAGCGCCGAAAGCAGAATTTTATTAAGTTTTTACTGTGTTTTGCTTGTGTTTCTTAAGCACTGTTGTGGCTTGTTTTTTTCAGAAATAATCTGATTTTTTGAGTGTTCAAAAAGCTTTGAGGCCAGAGTCGAATTTGAACGCTTTTTTTGTGCCCATTTTCAGCTTAGGGAATTAAGCAAATTGATCTTTTCTTCGTCCCGCGTAGTCGAGAAAACATACGCGTTGTACGTAGTTGCGATCTGCTGATGACCGGCCTGTTCCCGGACGAAATCGACGTCTGCTCCGCCGTTGATCAGCCGTGAGATAAAAGTCTTTCGGAATTTGTGCGGAGACCGCTGCTGGATCTCCAGGTCTCGGCACATCCGATATACTTTCGTTCGGAGATTATTCGGCGTATACGTTTCAAAGAGCATTTCTCTTTTGATTCCCTTCTTCTGGAGAATCGTTCGGATCTTTTCAACGATCTCAAAGCATTTGTCACAGACCAGGACATCTCGAGGATCAGCATTTTGTTTCAGGTACTCCTGAATCTCAAATCTTCGTGGAGCCCAGCTGCCGTCGGGCAGAAGCTTGTCGACCGTAACCATGGACCGGTGGATGTGGATTAGGTTCTTTTCCCGCTCGAAATCATTAAACGACAATCCTAGACATTCGGAGATCCGCATTCCGCTGTAGATCAGAATCGGGACAGCCAGAAAAACTTCATCATTTGTCTGGCCTGCCTGTTGAAGAGCATAATCGATCATTTCCTTCGTTTCGTCAGGGAAGAAGATCTGCGAGTCTGCGGGCTTCTTCCTTGCCTTTTTGAAACTGCCGGGTCTGATATTCACATTGGTGCAGATATTGATCTTCATATAGTTGTTATTGACCATGTAATCCATTGCCTGCCGAAGAATTGTAAAGACATTCGTAAAGCGCTGCCTTGTGAACTCATATTCTTTGATCATGGCGTACGCCCATTCCTGGATATCGATCAGCGTCAGCTTTCTAAGCGGCTTTGTGAGTATTTTCTTTGATAGTTCCTCGTTCACATAGTATCTCCTGTAGTCTGTATAAAGCTTTTTCACTGTGTTCTGTCGGTTGGCAGTGGTGGATTTGTATTTGATCCATTCGGGAAAAAGCTGTTCCAGGCTGTAGTCTATTCGTTTGAGATAGTCTCCATAATAGAAGACAAACAAAGCCTGATATAGTTCTTCTTCGGTATTAGCTCTTATTTTTCTCCTTTCTCCGCGGACTTCTTCTTTTACGTAGGTGTACCAGCGGGGGTCTTTTGCTGTTCCGTGCGTGATGGCGTACGGATGGATCTTGTTAACTCGGGCGACAATATTCATATACACATTCGTCCGTATATGGCTTAGCATCTCTGTTTTATTCTCTTCATCTATCAATTTCAATGCTGCGAAATCGATGTTCAGCTCCTTATAAACCGCTGAACTGTATAATTCTTCCAGATTTCTCATTTTTTGCTTTCGAGCATGTACTTTTCGAATATGCAATCAGATTCAGGCCTCTTATCTGGGCAGTTTTCCCCTTCTGATGTATTCAGTTTTCAAAGTTCAGATTAACGGAGGAATGACCCCTCCACTTGGTAGCCAGTGAAATTAAAAAAAATACAACCCTGAAAGAAATAATTTTTTCATTTTTTGGGTTGTATTTTTCGTCTTCCCACTGGCTACCAAGTGAGAGGATCTTTTTTTCGGGGCTGATAGTCCCCGTCGATGTCCTTTAATCCTCTCTTCGCACTTAACAACTGAATACCCATTCATGAGACACATTCCCTGTGTCGGGGTGGTGAGCCCCAAGCCAGGCTGACGGTGCGCCAAGACTCCGTTTCGGCGGACGAGCGATTGTTCCGTATCAGCAAAAACCGGGTTGCTCCCGGCGGCGGCCATAACAGGCACAGGAGACAATGATACTTCCGCCCAGTCACAGCCCCCGAACGGGGATCACGCAATGAGGGCGGCCGGCAGAGATCCTGCCGGGGGTGAGAGGCCCATGGAGCTGACAGCAATCAGCCGTCTGATGATTTCCAGCAAGCGGGGTTCGAGGAAAAACAGCTTGACGAACAAATAAACCAAACCAAGGGGATAGTCTATTTTTTGACATCCCCTTTCCAATATTCGGGAAGGATCCGGCAGCCTAGAGCATCCACATATAACGAGACGAACAAAAAGGGCTTAGGACCGGATCCTTCCGTTTTTGAAAGGAACAATATGAGCAAATCAAAAGTAATTGCCATCACGAACCAGAAAGGCGGTGTCGGAAAGACAACGACAGCCATCAATCTGGGTATCGGGCTGGCAAATCAAGGGAAGAGAGTGCTTCTGATCGATGCTGACCAGCAGGCCAGTATGAGCGTAGCGCTCGGAATTCGGGATCCGGACCATCTGGACGTGACGCTGGCAATGATCATGCAGAACGTCATCGATGAAAAAGAGTTCCCGAACGATTTCGGCATCTGGCAGCATCCGGAAGGAGTTGCCTTCGTACCGGCAAACATAGAACTATCCGGAATGGAAACGCGCTTGGTCAACACGATGAGCCGTGAGTTTGTCCTCAAGACCTACATCGATCAGATCCGCGAAAACTATGACTATATCCTAATTGACTGCATGCCTTCGCTGGGGATGATGAACATCAACGCTCTGGTAGCAGCAGACAGTCTTGTGATTCCCTGCCAGCCCAATTATCTTTCGACAAAAGGGCTGAATCTGCTGCTTGGATCTGTTATGAAGGTCCGGCGAACCATCAATCCTTCCCTTAAGATCGAAGGGATCCTGATGACGATGGTGGATGGCAGGACGAATAACGCCAAGGAGATTATTTCAACCTTACGGCAGAACGTAGGGACAAACATTCGCGTATTCGATACGGAGATTCCACGTTCCGTGCGGATTGCGGAGGCAAGCATGGTGGGGCAGAGCATTTATGCCTATGACCGAAAGGGGAAAGCAGCGCTCGCCTACGAGGCTTTGACGAAGGAGGTGTTGACGAATGAAGAACGAGAAAAGCATCGATCTTGGTCTGACCGCGTACGATGAGATGTTTATGACGGATCAGGAAAGGGCTGAAACGAAACTTCCGAGGATCTACGACCTTCCGCTAGATCAGATAGACGATTTTCCTGACCATCCTTTTCAGGTGAGAATGGACGAAGATATGGATCAGCTGGTCCAAAGCATCAAGGAACGCGGACTGATCACGCCTATTACGGTTCGTCCGAAAGAGGACGGACGATATGAAATCGTATCCGGCCATCGAAGAAAAACGGCTTGTGAACTGGCAGGGTTGCCAACGATTAAAGCCGAGATCCGTGAGATGACCCGGGACGAAGCCATCATTCTGATGGTTGAGAGCAATCTGCAGCGTTCTGTGATCCTGCCGAGCGAGAAAGCATTCTCGTACAAAATGAGGCTGGAAGCATTAAATAGGCTTCCGGGAAGACCATCGAAAGATAATCTGACACCAGTGGTGTCAGATTCTGGAAAGAGAACAAATGAAGAGTTTGGTGAATCGGTTGGCGAAAGCCGAGAGCAGGTTCGGCGCTACATCCGCCTTACTGAGCTTGTCCCGGAACTCCTCCAGATGGTCGACGAAGGCAAAATTGCCATGCGGCCGGCTGTGGAGATTTCTTATCTCACGAAGAAAGAACAGCAGTATCTGGTGGATGCCATCGAGTACGCTGACTGCACACCGTCACATGCCCAGGCAATTCGTATGAGATCTTTTTCCAGAGATGGACTACTTGGCCAGCATGTGATCGACAACATCCTGAACGAGGAAAAACCGAATCAGGTCGAGAGAATCAGCCTTAGGTACAATGATGCCAGACGGTATATTCCGGCCAACGTTCCGTACAACAAGACCGGTGAATATATCCTGAAAGCTCTGGAGTTTTACCAGAAGCACCTCGAAAGGCAAAAAGATAGGGACGCTCGGTAAAAAATGGCATCAGTCATTCCCCCTTCACACTTTCCCCATTAACCACCATGCTGCCTCAAGAGGAAGGTAATATATTTTTCTCTGCGTACGCGCATCGCAGAATTGCTATAGTTTGTATATAATGCTAAGTAGCAGACAGAGGTGATTGCGTATGGCGGCAGAACGAACTGAAAAACGGAGAAAGAAATGGTGGGTGCTGATCCTGTGTGTAGTGGTCAGCGTCCTTTTATTGGCGCTATGCTGCAAGTGTTGTGTGTCCTCTCCAGAAACGACATCTTCCGAGACCGTGAATAAAAGCATAACGGCTTTGTCTGAAGAACACGTCGTTGTGGCTGAAGACACTTCTGAGAAGGCAACTGCTGCTGAGGAAACGCCAGGCAATCAGGAAGGTTTACCCAAAACAAACAAATATGGAGGAGAAAACACAATGGAAAAGAACAAATTTATCGAATTAGTATGCAGCCAATTCTCACTTCATATTTTCCAATATTGAGGGCTGCATTGCTGCGGCCCCCGCTTTCTGACCCAAGGTTACAAGGCTGTAAGAAATTTTCTATAAATTCTTAGGGAAGGAGCGACAAAAACAGAGGTCTAAAAACGCTATACAAATAGAAAACAAAATCCGCAGTGATTATGTGTCAGGTTGGACCTATCCCTTTAAGATCAACGGAACGATTGGAGGGGTGGCGTTCTCAGAAATAACAGAGACGGCCATCTGCTGACGCGAAGGCTGTATAAAGGAGGTGATTCCAATGGGCTGAGAAAACCGAGTACTAAGTTGAAAACAGAGAATTGTTTCGAAGACAGCGAAAAGTATTGTAAGTGTCGGTTCCGTTTATGAGAAAGGAAAAACGAAAATGAGAAAGATGAGATCTATATTTGGAATAATTTTGTTGACTGCAATCGTGCTTATGTCATC
>CADAOF010000016.1 GCA_902789555.1 uncultured Lachnospiraceae bacterium | reverse complement strand
TTCCCTGTACAGCTCAACGCATTTCCGCTTGTACTCATAACTGTAACGCATAAGAATATACCCTCCTTACTGGTTGTCCAGTAAAGAGGGTACATATCTAAGCAGCCTGTTTTTCATATTCCGGCAGTGCCGGCGGGTTCTCAGCGGCAGGCCTTGTAAATGGCCACGATGTCGTCGTAGCCGAGGACCTTGAAGGCCCCGATGGTCCGCTTGCGGCCGAAGGTGCACTCCCAAGCGATCTTCTCGATCTCTTCGTCCGTGGGTTCGTGTCCCAGCAGCTCCGTAAGGCTGAGCGGCATGCCGAGGCTCCGGAAGAACGCATTCGTCCGAAGGATCCCTTCTTCCGCGGCCTTCTCATCGTCGGCCTCCGTCACGCCGTAGACCTTCCGGGCAAACTGCGCGAAGCGGGCGACGTTCGCCTCCTTCACATAGCGGCTCCAGGCCGCCCAGACAGCCGTCAGCGTCGCACCGTGCGTCGAATCGTACAGCGCTGAAATGGCCATGCCCAGCTGATGGCAGGCCCAGTCGCCTTCCCGCGGCGTATCGCCCTGCGCCCCGATGCCGGTGAGCCCCACGTGCGACACGCTGCCGCACCACATGATCTCACTCATGGCCTCGTAATCCTTCGGATCGGCCACGCCGCGCGGTCCGTATTTGATGATGTCGCGGAACAGGCCTTCCGCGATCTCGTCGGTCAGGTGATTGCCCAGGATCGCCGCGAAATAGCGCTCGGAGGTGTGCATGAAGATATCGGCCGCACCTGCGCCGATCTGATACAGCGGCAGCGTCATGGTCAATTCCGGATTCATGATCGCAAACTTGCAGCGGTTGAAATCCGTATTGATCCCGCGCTTCGTGGGCGCATCCAGCAGATCGTTCGTCAGCACGGAGGAATTGCTGGTCTCGCTTCCGGCCGCGGAAATGGTCAGGATGGCCCCCTTCGGGAGGCTCGCCTGCACCTTCGTTCCGGTCCAGAAATCCCAGATCTCATGCTCCGGCGCGGCAATGGCATGTGCCACGGCCTTCGCGGTATCGATGACGCTCCCGCCGCCGACCGCCAGTACGAAATCGGCGCCGAAACGCTTTCCTTCTTCAGCCATTTTCACTGCCGTCGAAACTAACGGGTTCGGCACGACGCCGCCCATGGCAAGGACCTCGATCCCGGCCGCCTTGAGGTTCTCCTTCACACGGCCCAAGAGGCCGCTCTTTTCGGCAGACTTGCCGCCGTAGATAAGCAGCACGCGGCTTCCGCCGTATTTCTTAACGAGTTCCGCCGTACGGTCTTCCGCCGCGGGACCGAACACGATCTCCGTCGGCGCATAGTACGTGAATTTCTGCATAACAATACCTCCCTGCAGTTTCTCAGATCAATTATAACACAGACTGCACTTCACCCATAATGATCCAGTGCGGTTCGATGCATTTGATAATTATTAGATTTCTATTTTACCCCCGTCCATGCACTGAACATTCCAAACAATCGAGTTATAGTAATCTTTCATCCACTGATATTTTTCTGCAATATGCGGTGGATAATCTTTTTTCAATTCTTTTTCAATAACTGATTTAATATGCAATGCTCTCGCCATATTGCGATCAATATTGATATCTAAAATATCTAAATAGTGGACCAGGTTCTTATCCAAACGGATGCTGTAAATATCATTACTGCTTTGTTGCCCTTCGAAAATATCCACACAATGATAAGTGTCCTCAATAAAATCCCGGTTATGTTTAAATATGTTCTTCCTTCCATAATACACTGAATCCGGAGATTCGGGATTGAAAAACAAAGGATCAATGGATATTCTGGGATGCACAGCCTTTTCCTCTAATAAAACAGCTTTTACGAGTGCCGGGCCGAAACAGACATTATCTTTATGATAAACGTCTCCAAACACCATTCCCCCTCGTGCAAAAAAGCCCATTGCCAGTAATTGAAAAGCAAAAAAGCTAATTTCATGCAATACAATATGAATATCCATTAAGTCTTTTCTTTTCTGAGTCATTTTATAAGAAAAGATTATACTATCAGAAAAGAATGACATTTCAGATTGCAGCCCTGAGTCGAATACGTTTTTCGGGGTAAAGCCATCTACAAATTCTTTCTCAGGAACAACCGTATATTCACGGCTCACTTGAAAGTTCTGATGAATGCCCTTTACATCTTCCAGGAGTTTAAAAATTCTTTCTCTAATATGACCATTCTTGGCGCTTTCATAGATCATATTCTTAAAGCCTAATATGTCCAAATAGCACACTATTCGTTTTTCGTATTCCATAGCACCACTCAGTCTTTGTTATAGCATTCAAAAGGGTTGATGTTCGTCATAGTCGAACTCTTCCGGTATCCGTTGACCGCAATTTGTGCAAAATACGGCGTCCTCAGTGTTCCTTGCTCTGCATTTAGGACAAATAATCGGTTCCGGTTTTGTGGCTCCGCAAGCGATACATATGAGTTGATTCCTAGCACACTCAGCTCCGCAGACGGGGCAAGTCCAACCGCCAAGATTCCTCTCGTTCTGTTCGGCAAATGAAACATTTTGATGGTTGGAGAAATCAAAAACTTTGTGACCTTTTTTATAATCCTCGAAACATAAAACACCCAAAGCACCAAGACTAAAAGCCAGAAACAGCCAAGCACCTACTCCAATATTGATGCTCACAAAGCCAACGAATATATTATTATCCAAATCCATTGAAGATTTTGTCTGTAACAACCGGAAACCTACAAGTAAAAACATAATAATCCCCATTGCTGCCAATGGAAGAACATAAAACTTGCGGTCTTTAAAGATACCAATGACAGCAAGAATAATAGTTGCAATAGCTATGATAGTCGAAAAAAGCATCGCAACTGACCAAAGGTCGTCCACACCAACCATATCAAAAATGTTGCCGCCTCTATGAAAAGTACTGCCCAGAATCGAAGCAGAAACCGTCATCCAGGGTAAGAACAACATAATAACAGCTAGACCGGTTAAGACAAGTGCAATTATTTTATAAAATGTAAGGGAAGAGGGTTTTGATGGCATAACGATTGTCCTTTCTCACATTAATCTAAATCCACACTATTCCTCATGGCAACTCTTTTCGCCCTATTGCATTTACCCATTTTTCTTCTGCTCTGTCGGTCCGGACGTCACCGCTTTCAAACAGTTCCAGTATCTCAAATCCATTATCCAACAGCAGCTTTTCGCACGCCTCAGCGGTCATATCATGGAAGAACCGGCCGTTTTTTACTCTCTCAATGTCGCCTTTCTTGAATGAAATATAGATCACGCCTTCCGGTTTCAGGAGCTTTCTCAGCCGGTTCATCACATCCAGCAAATCATCTGCCTGGACGTGAAGCAGCGAAGCGCAGCACCAAATCCCGTCGTACTCTTCTTCCCCGTCCAGATCCTCAAAGCGTTTGCAGGCCACCTGGAAGCCCAGCCGCTCCGAAGCAAGGCGGCAGATCTCTTCAGAAGCATCAAAAGCATCAACCTCGTATCCGGCATCCATAAAGGCCAGCGAGTCCCGGCCGCTCCCGCAGCCGGCATCCAGGATCCGTCCTCCTGCCTTGACGTATCGGAGAAACAGGTCTCTAACATAACTCATATCTGCATCCAGCGTCCCTTCAACAAAGGCTACAGCATTTTCGTTATAATATGCAATCGTATCGTACGTCATAACGTGTATTCCCAGTTCTTGAACCCGCAGGTCTTTGCTGACTGCCAGACCGGATAAACGACGCTTTCCAGTTGGTTTTTGAACTCCGTCGCCGACAGACCTTCTCGATAAAGATGTTGTTTGATTTCCGAATTATTCAGATGTTCCCGGGCACATTTTTCGAATTCATCGTGGACTTTGTCGTATGTCCAGATCATCTTATAAGATTCAAATTCCAGCGCAGCAAACCGCGGGAAATAAAGATCCCAGTCCGGAAGATTATTACTCTTACTGCTATTTATTGAACGCGTGGTGGGGTGAAGATTCCAGAATTCATCATGTGCGACATAAGACCAAGGAACAAAATGATCGATGGAAATATCATCCGGAAGCAACAGACCTGCTCCGTAGATTTCATGGATCTCTTCAATACCCGTAAGCAGTTTCCAGTACTTCTTGACCTTCTCCAACTTACGTTCCTGCGGCGGATACAGTTTGTCGGAAATACCCGGCACACTGGGATTGCGCCGTTGCAGATAGATGATCATATTATACTGGATCCATCCTCTGAGGATCTCTTGATTGTCGCGCAGATACGCTGCCCAGGCATCATCTATCCGAATCTGACTTTTCAGTCCGGAGTCCCAAATGAAATAGTAGATCAGTCTTTCCTGTTGATTAATCTTTTCCGCGAGATTCTTCGTCCCACATTTCCAATCGTCGCCTTTGAAACCATTCATCAGCGGAGCCTGAAGGCGGTACGGAACATTCAGACTAAGTATCCGTTTATACCAAAGAACAGTTTGATCCGAGCACGATTTCAGCCAGTCCAGGATATCCTGTTTTTTCGTCGAAGGAAGCATTCCCGCAACAGACGAAATGTAATTAACTGCCTTCTCCAGGGTGTCATTCGGACCGAGATTCAGATGATACTCCGTGACCATATACCAGGCATCTGCAATCATCTCATCGATCAGGTCTTCATAACAGATCTCCCGCCGTCCGTTACAGACATAGGTCAAGATCGCCTGAAACCAGAAGAGTTTGTAGCACTCCGACTTGTTGTCAAACAGGCGAGATAATCCCGAGATATTCAGTTTTGAATCAGCAGGAAGGTTCATAGTAATTAGTGTTTCACGTTTTTTAGTTTTGATTATTCTGCGTTGTACAGTTCAAATTCAATGCAGGGGATATAATCCGCATGCAGGTTTCGTTCATCACATACACTTACTTTGCTCAGTTTGATATAATCAATATTGTCAACCGAATCCGTAAATATCTGGATCTCCGGGAATTCGTCCGGTCTGCCAAAAGATACCCAATGATTACTGTATATTCCCGCAATTGTACCGAAATTATACTCCGCAATCGTACCGTCTTTCATTTGAACAATAATAGTCGTATCTTTCGTCAAACGAAGGCTATATTTTTTACTGTTCACCTGCAGCTTGCCGGAAAACAAAAATGTATCCTTCAAATCCTCCGATTTCTCCAACTTGCTGTCTATGACTTCCAGGAAGTTGTCTTCCAGTTCCACATCTCCCCCGTTCATGGGATCGACCTGCTTGAACTTTTTGGCAAACTCCTCCATTGCCTGTTCGGCGCTTTGCTGTGCCTTTTCGGCTTCAGATGCTTTCTTTTTCGCTCCCATTACGATTATCGAAGCGGCCCCGATTACAACGGCACTGACAATCAATGCAGCACCGAGTATTCCGACGACCTTCTTGCTGAACCGTTTCTTTTCCTCTTTTCGTACTGCTTCCAGCCCCGTCGCATAGTCGGACTTCATTTGCTCAATGTATTCCGTAAGCGGTATGACGCGGACCTCTTCAGAAACCTCGTCTTTTCTGATCGGAGCGTAAATACTGAGAGACTTGAACGTCTCGTCAATCTGCTCCACAGAAAGACGTGTATCCGTTTTCATATTGATCTTGTCGATATATTGCCGGATCTCATTCAGCTTGCAGACTACGATTCCCGTGTTCTCCCAACCGGTCACTTTTATGTCTGTATCGTTGTTGGTAAACACGATAAATGAGTATACCGGTGTTCCGGGGAACAGCCTTTTCAGTGCTTCGATATGGTACTCATTCTGCTTGATCGGGCTGTTGAAATGGCTGTTCTCCTGCGTACGGAAGTACTGTGTCCATTTCGCATCCTGGTACTTTCCGTAAATCGTTCCCTTGTAATACTTCGCCTCAAAAACATACAGACCGGTCTCATGGATCATGAGTAAATCGATCTCGGTCGTCTTTCCTGCAGCGGTCGGAACGTTCAGATTCATCAGAATCTTGCACTGCCCCTTAATATGCTGATAGAGTTCTGTCAGGAGAAGGTATTCTCCGTAATAACCTTTTCCTCTCTCATCCCAGAGTCTCTGCTGTTCCTTAATGTCTACCGATGTCAGATTCCCGTAAATGGTCTCCATATCCATCTCTAAACATCACTCCTGTCATCATTTTTAATTTGATCATCATACGCTTCAATTTAATCATTTGCGCCATAAATGATCAAATTGAAAATCGATTGTAATCCCGAATATACTTGGTCAAATGATTATCGAGCAAATCATAAGGCACCTTTACATTGATTATCTATTTCAGAACTATCCAAAATGAATGATTCTTGACAAGCGTAATGCTCAAGTTCTTTACGTCTTGTACTCGTGTAGGTTTCATCCAAAATAGAAAAAATAAGTGCCCACATCCCATTCCTTGATGGATGGTTTACAGAAGGTGCTTGTGAGATGTACTCTGCAATTGACCCCATTTTAATAGCTTGGTATATATTGCAATCAGTCCAATCATTATCAAAGTACTGTTTTTTGTAACAAACCGGAGTATCAACATAGTTTTCGAACACAACAGGACCTAATGGTTTATCATGCCAAAAAGGACTAAAGTGAGAATTGCCATATACCGCCAAATCCAAAACCTTTCCATCGAGTTCAAGCCACGCATGATAATGCTGATGTTTTTCCGATGTTATAATCTTTCCATAACAAATCTTTGGCGCGTACCCAAAAGAACTCAAAATAACGTGAAGCGCAACGCTAGTAGAAAAGCATCCATCTGGTTCTTTATTGTTGAACATAATGTCAAACGCTTTAATTAGTACATTTGTAAGACGAGAATCATTGTATCGAAAAGTTTGTTCAAAAATATATTTTCTCGCCTGGTAATCTCGCACCATCAACAACCCCCAACGCTTTTATTATCATCCTTCACCTTATTCAATACTCGCAGTTGACACAATTATACGATTCTCGATTAGTTCTTTTTGTTTTTCGTTTATATGAATCTTTTTTATTCTACCATTGCTGTCACTAAGAAAAACTGTCGTACTTATCCGCTTTTCCCTTAGCTTTCTCTACCGGATATTTCGCTTCGTTCTTATCCATTTTTGCATTGACGATTTCGTCTTCGTCCAAGCCAAGTTTATCCAGCATATCCCGGCAGTATACCAATACATCAGCCAGTTCTTCCTTCACATGTTCCAGATCATAATTCGTGTCACTCCACTGAAAACACTCCAACAATTCGTTCGCTTCTATGGAAATGGACTTGGCCAGATTCGCAGGAGAATGGAACTGATCCCAGTCCCGGTCTTCGGTAAAGCGTCTTATTCTATCAATAGTTTCCTGATTCATTTTCTCTCCTCTCATTCTTAAAGAAATGAGCGAATATGCTCGGCCAATGCCTTGTCTTCACAATACACGAAGCATCCTTTTTGGCCTCTCGTCAACAACGTTTTATAAGTGTTTTTTATCAGCCGTTCTGCGATGTCATCTCGCGCCGTACGAATGCCGGATGAATTATCATCCTTCGAAATCTTCGAACGGTCTGTCACTATTGTTCCGGCAATAGGGTCGTAGCGCAGATCCTGACCGATTATCACACCGACATAATCAAATTCCAGTCCCTGTGCAGTATGGATGCAGCCGACCTGTTCAAACGATTTTGGATTGATCGCCCACACCTTATCTGTTGCAAGATTCCACTGAGCCTTGAATCCGTTTTCCAGATAGATGTCATAATCTCCGCGATCGTTTTTTACATTCCAGTCATAGCAATATCCGGCAACCATTCTTGCCTTATTGTTTATCTTATTGATCTCACGCAAAGCATCCCTAAATTCATTCGGATCATCAAAGACCCTCATGTCAAAACGCATCTCGCCCTTGTCAATATCGACCGGTTCGCCGATCTGCAAAATATTGTTCAGGAATTGTATGTACTGGTCACTGCCGTTGCATCGGAACTGTGACCGCAGCACGGTATCATCATTCATGATCACCTGGCTGCCGAGAGCAGAAGCCCACTTCTTTATCTCAGCAACGGAACCGATATCCTTCGTTGTGATCTGCTGATTTTCATCCAGAAGGAACACCGTAAACAATGATGAATTCAGGCATTCCTTGACCTGATTCTCTCCGTTCCAATCGCCGTACATTTTTGCCACAAGCCGATGCGTTTCATCAATGATCAGACAATCGAAAAAGTTCGGAGCAGCATTACTGAGTCCAAACGGTGACCTGAAGAGCTGTTTGATATTGACTTGCGCCTTAAGATCGGATTTTGCCAGCAAGCGCTGATATGCCTCTCGCGGCGCACTGTTTTTCGTGCAATAACTGGCATTTAATCCCTTGGTAATAAACTCTTTCAGCAGATTGACGGCAAGAACGGATTTGCCCGTGCCGGGGCCGCCCTGGATAATGATCGTCCTTTTCTTAAGGTCCTTCAGGCACTGGTCCATGATCTTCTTGCACATATCAAAAACCACTGCCTGATCATCCAGAAGAAGGAATTCTTCATTTCCTTTCATAAGTGAAACCAAGTAGTCCTGAAGTGCTTTTGAAGGACGGATCCGTCCGTTATCGATCTTGTACAGAAGCTTTCCCGACGAAGAGCGTTTGGTTATAAATTGCTTGATAAAACTCCGCAGTTTAAGCGTCTGGCTCTTGTCAAAAAGAGGTGCCTCTTCAAGCCAGGTTTTGTAGATCACATCGTCGAGCGGAGTTCGGTAAGTTGGCGAGCAATTATGCAGATATGCACAAGGCCAGATGCCTATTCTCTCGTCCTGCACCTGTTCTGAAGAGTTCTTTATGAATGTCGCATAAGCATACGCCTGATAAGACGGATGATTGACGATTCTCTTTGCGCCGCCGGTAAAAGCACGAACACTGTGCTGCATCAGGTCATCGACTTTTTCTGCTTTTTCCCATTGCTTCAGTTCGACCACGACAACATTGCTGCGGCTGTCCTTATCCGCCCCGGCAATCATGAAATCGACACGCTTTGAAGTTCTCGGAATCTGGTATTCTACCGCAACCTCAACGTCCCCGGGAATCTCCGGATCATCGATTGCTGCACGCATGAAATGCAGCGAGTTCTGCCAGGAATTGTATTCTGCCAGTTGTCCGCCGGAAACATTCTTTTCGCGTAGATTCTGAAGAATAATATCCGAAATTTTGTTCAGATTCACGTCATCATTGAACTGTGCTTTCGTTGCGCTGTAAACAATCATATCTTCACCCAAACGCATGCCTCGCATCAACATAAAGAAGCATGGCATCTTCCCTTATAGAGCATACCACTTCCAAATAGTTTCATCAACCTTCCCCAAATCGAGACGCTTTTTCAAAAATATCGTTATGCCATATGTCTGTCTCCTGTCGCATTATTTATGTCCGGCAGGGGCTTCGCCCTCCTGCCGTTTCCCATCATAACCAATGCAGTTTCTTTTTTCAGCACTTCCGCCGAAAGAGCATAAAAACGGCATAGAAGCCGGAAAAGACAGCTGCGGAAAGCTCAAATTCGAAAAAAAATATAAAATAATCTTGATTTCACAGCCGCACTGAAGTAAAATATAGCCATCACATAGGCGAAAAGCCTGAAAAAGTGAATATCTCCGGGATCAGTTTTTTTATGTCCCGGCGATTATTATGAGGAGGAAAAATTATGAAGAAATCACTCAAATTGATTTCCCTGCTTCTGACCCTCGTTATGGTGCTGAGTCTCGGCGCCTGCGGCGGCCAGAAGGACCCGACGACCGGCAGCTCCGCCGCCCCTCAGGGCAGCACTGCGGCTCCGCAGGGCTCCACGAGTTCCGGTTCCCAGCTGGCCGGCACCTATGACATCAAGGTGTGGTGCCCTGAAAACGCCGTATCGTGGACCAAAGAACAGATCGATAGCTTCAACAAGTCCAACACAGACGGCATCGTGATCAACGCGACCGTCGAAGCCGTTGGTGAAGGTGATGCGGCCACTTCCATGATCACTGACGTGGAAGCCGGCGGCGACCTGTTCTTCTTTGCGCAGGACCAGACTGCACGTCTGATCGAAGCCGGCGCCCTGGCCAAGCTCGGCAAGGCTGCTGCTGCCAATGTCCTTGAGAACAATGAAGAAACCTCCGTCATCGCTGTCAAGAGCGGTGACGAGCTCTATGCCTACCCGCTGACCTCCGACAACGGCTTCTTCATGTACTATGACAAGAGCGTCATCCCGGAAGCCGACCTCGGCTCCATGGAAAAGCTGCTTGAAGACTGCGAGAAGGCCGGCAAGTACTTCTCCTTCGATGTTAAGAACGGTTGGTATGTGGCATCCTTCTTCTTTGCCACCGGCTGCTCTTCCGAATGGGAATATGATGACAACGGCAAAGCCATTGCCTGCCGCGACAACTGGAATTCCGCAAACGGCCTCATCGCTGCCAAGGGTCTGAAGGCCTTCGTCAGCTCCAAGGCCTACAACAACAGCTCCTCCGGCGCCGATTTCGCGGCTGCCACTCCTTCGGCCATCGTCGTGACCGGTACCTGGGATTACAACACGATCAAGGATATCCTGGGCGACAACCTCGGCGCTGCCGAGCTGCCTTCCTTCACTGTGGACGGCAAGTCTTATCACCTTGGTTCCTACACCGGCTGCAAGCTGCTGGGCGTAAAGCCGCAGACCGATGCAGTGAAGCAGGCCGTGCTGCACAGACTGGCTCAGTTCCTGACCAACGAAGAATGCGAAACCAAACTTTTCGAGCAGCTTGGCTGGGGTCCGGCCAATCTGGCAGCCCGTGAAAAGGCCAGTTCCCCTGCTCTGACCGCCTTTGACGCGCAGAAGAAGTATGGAACGCCTCAGGGTCAGATCAGCGGAGGCTGGTGGGATATCGCGAAAGCGATCGCTACCAACGTTGAAAATGCTACCGATGAAAAGGGTCTGCAGGATGCCCTTGATATCTACAAGGAAGCTCTTGCCGGCATCATCGACATGCCCGAAGACGAAGCCACTGCCATGACCGTGATCGGCGCGATTGCCGGCACCAACTGGGACACCGACTTCGAAATGACCCAGAAGCCGGAAGGCACCTGGTACACCACCGAACCCATCGAACTGAAGAAGGGTGACGAGTTCAAGGTCCGCATGGGCAAGAGCTGGGACGTCAACTTCGGCGCTGATAATAAGGTCAACGGCCCGAACGTGGTCGTTGAAGAAGACGGCTGGTATTTCATCAAGGTCGTCGTGAACGCCGGCCTGACAGAAGGCGTCATCTCTCTGGAAAAGAACAGCCCTTCCACCGGCTGGACCGTGATCGGCGCGATCGCCGGAGCCAACTGGGATAAGGACTTCGACATGGAACTGCAGGCTGACGGTACCTACAAGAGCGTCGATGCTTTCGATCTGGAAGCCGGTGCTGAATTCAAGGTACGTCAGGGCCAGAACTGGGACAACAGCTGGGGCAACGGCACCGACAACTTCAAAGTCGAGACCGCCGGCAAGTTCTACGTTGTGTTCAACCCGACCACTACCGAAGTTTCCCTTTCCGCGGAATAATGCCCGGCCTTAAGGCTGCGGGTATTTAAGCCGCTCGCTTAAGTACCGAGGGCCGGAGACCAACATCTCCGGCCCTCATTCTTTTTAACAAGGTGCGAACATATGAAACTATACAGCGATCTGGAATATCTGAAGCTGTCAAAGGGACAGAAATTTCTGTACAACCTGAGATGCTTCTTTGCGGCGATTCCCCGCTGGTTTGCCAAGATCGGAATTGCCATCGGCCGTTTCTTCAAGAATCTGTTCCTGGGGATCGGCCGCGAACTGAAAGATATTGCTATGACCTTTGTGCACGGGGACTGGAAGACCAAGATCTCCTACGTCGTCATGGGCTTCGGCAATATTGCAAGAGGGCAGATCCTGCGCGGTCTCCTCTTCCTGGCTTTTGAAGCCGTATTCATCTTCTACATGGTCACGACCGGTGTGAACTGGCTGAGTAAACTCCCCACGCTCGGCACCGTGGGCCCTCACGAGGAATATGACGAGATCCTGGACGCCTATACCAAGGTGTACGGGGACGACTCGTTCAAGATCCTTCTGTACGGCGTGCTGACCATCTTCTTCATTATTGCGTTTATCTACACCTGGCGCATGAATATCAAGCAAAACCAGACGGCGGAAAAGATCCTCGCCACGGGTAAGCCCCTTAAGAGCGGCAAGGACGATCTTCGCTCCCTCGTGGATGATTCCTTCCACAAGACGCTGCTGGCGCTGCCCCTGACCGGCATCCTGATCTTCACGGTCATGCCGATCGTCTTTATGATACTGGTCGCCTTCACCAACTACGACGGCGCGCACAACGGTTTTTCAAATAACCTCTTCACCTGGGTGGGCCTCGAGAACTTCAAGCAGCTCCTCTCCTTCTCCGACGGCAACAAGGTCTATACCGCAGCCTTCGGCGAGATCCTCACCTGGACGCTCATCTGGGCCTTCTTCGCAACGTTCACTAACTATTTCCTGGGCATGTTCGTTGCCATGATGATCAACAAGAAGGGCATCAAGATCAAGAAGTTCTGGCGTACCGTGCTGGTGCTGACCATCGCCATTCCGCAGTTCATTTCCCTGCTGTACGTTTCGAAGATGTTCGCACAGAACGGTATCGTAAACGGCTTCCTGAAGGATCTGGGGTGGATCAAAGATCCGCTGCCGTTCTGGACAGACCCGACCTGGGCCAGATTCACGGTCATCATCGTCAACATCTGGATCGGTATTCCGTACCTGATGCTGATCGCGACCGGTATCCTGATGAACATCCCGGCGGACCTGTACGAATCGGCCAAGATCGACGGCGCGAGCGGCTTCCAGCAGTACGCGCACATCACCCTGCCGTACATGCTCTTCGTCACCGGCCCCTACCTGCTGACGAGCTTTACCGGCAACATGAACAACTTCAACGTCATCTACCTGCTGACAGGAGGCGGGCCGGATAAAGCCTGGGCATCTGCGGCCGGCGGCAGTCCCGGCCAGACAGACCTTCTGATCACCTGGCTGTTCAAGGTGACGACCGGCGCGGAATCCAAGTACTATCAGGCTTCCGTCATCGGTATCATGGTCTTCGTCGTCATGGCCCTCATTACGGTCGTCGTCTACGGCCTGCTGCCGTCAAATAAGAACGAGGAGGATTTCCAGTAATGGCTGATTTGAAAAAGCTTTCCGAAAAAACACCGGAAAATGAACTGAAAAAACACATCGGTCTGAAAGCCTCCCGTACGATCGGCAACACCCTGATCTACATTCTGCTGATCATCATGACGGTCATCTGGCTTACGCCGTTCGTGTGCATCGTGCTGCAGAGCTTCCGCTGCGAGAGCACCTACATCGTGGGCTACGTCATTCCTCAGCAGTGGGGTCTGGACAATTACAAGGCCCTGTTCCAGACCGATTTCCCGATCTGGTACCGCAACACCCTGATCACGGCTCTCTGCGTTTCCGTGCTGCAGACCGTCATTGTCCTGTGCATGAGCTACACGCTTTCCCGCTTTCGTTTCAAACTGAGAAAGCCCCTGATGAAGTTCATGCTGGTCCTCGGACTCTTCCCCGGGATGCTGACCATGATCATCCTGTACCGCGTCTTAAAAGACCTGGGCCTCACGCAGGCCAACGCGGTGCCCGGACTCATTCTTGTCTACATCGCTTCCTCCGGTATGGGCTACTACATCTCCAAGGGCTTCTTCGACACGCTGCCGAAATCCCTGGATGAAGCCGCCCGCATTGACGGAGCCACCCGCGCGCAGGTGCTCACCAAGATCATCCTGCCGCTTGCCAAGCCCATCGTCATCTATACGATCCTGACCGCCTTCATGGGCCCGTTCGGCGATTTCGTGTTTGCCCGGTATATCTCCATGAATACCTCGAAGGGCATGAACGTAGCCGTAGGCTTATGGAGCTGGCTGACACCGGACCAGGTCCAGTACAAGTATACGATGTTCTGCGCCGGCGGCGTACTCGTTGCCATACCGGTCACGATCCTGTTCCTGTGCCTGCAGAAGTATTATGTCGAAGGCGTCACCGGCGGCGCCGTCAAGGGTTGATCATTTAGGAGGAAAGAAAAATGGCAAGCGTCAAACTCACCAACGTCAAGAAAGTCTACGACAACAAAGTGGTTGCCGTGCACGACTTCAATCTGGATATCGCTGATAAGGAATTCATTGTTTTCGTCGGTCCGTCCGGCTGCGGCAAGTCCACGACCCTGCGCATGATCGCCGGTCTTGAGGACATTTCCGGCGGCACGGTCGAGATCGACGGCGTAGTCGTCAACGACCTGCAGCCCCGCGACCGTGACATCGCGATGGTCTTCCAGAACTACGCGCTGTACCCGCACATGACGGTCTACGACAACATCGCCTTCTCGCTGCGTCTCCGCAAGATGCCGGAGGATGAGATCTACAAGCGCGTCACGAACGCCGCAGAGATCCTGGGCATCACCGATTACCTGCTCAGAAAGCCTCGCGCCCTCTCCGGCGGCCAGCGCCAGCGTGTGGCCATCGGCCGCGCCATGGTGCGCAATGCGAAGGTCTTCCTGATGGACGAGCCGCTGTCCAACCTGGACGCAAAGCTCCGCAACCAGATGCGCGCAGAGATCATCCTGCTCCGGAAACGTCTGGATACCACCTTCATCTATGTCACGCATGACCAGACCGAGGCCATGACCCTCGGTGACCGCATCGTCATCATGAAGGACGGCTACATCATGCAGGTCGGCACGCCCACCGAAGTGTTCGAGCGTCCCGCGAACCTCTTCGTCGCGGAATTCATCGGTGCCCCGAAGATGAACACCTTCAAGGCCGAACTGGTGAAGGAAAACGGCAAGTACTTCGTAAAGGCCTTCGGCGCGAAGCTCCCTGCGGATGGCGAAAACGGCTCGCTGCTCGCTGAAAAAGGCGTCGGCAGCCGCGAAGTGATCCTGGGCGCCCGTCCCGAGCACATCACGCTCGCCGACGGTCCCGCGGAGAACGCCATCGAGACGAACCTGATCGTGAACGAGATGATGGGCAGCGAGGTGCACCTGCACGTCCGCACCAAGGACGGCACCGACCTGATCGTCCGCGTTCCCACCATCCAGCTCTCCAAGGAACAGCGTGCAAACCTGTACTCGGGTGCGACCCTGTACATCACCTTCGAAGACAAGGTCATGTACTTCTTCGATCCCGAAAGCCAGAAGAACATCCTGTTCGGATAAGCCGGGCAAAAAAAGAACACCGCACGGAGCGCTCCGTGCGGTGTTCTTTTTATTGTGCGGGCAGGGCGCCGCCCTGTCATCCTGAGGAGCAGAGCGGCGAAAGATCTTACCGCAGCACCGCGCTGGTCTGCGGGTCGAGAGTCAGCGTCGTTCCGTTCAGCGCCGTTTCTGCCGGATCTTCCAGATTCGTCACGCCGATGAAGGCTGCAAGCTTCGTGAAGTGCCCGCCGCCGATCTCGGAAAGGTCCAGGGTCACGGTCTTGTTGGTCGTGTTGTGCAGCACCATGCAGAGGCTTTCGTTGTAGGAGGCGATGAAGCCGCCTACGTTCGTCCCCTCAAGGTTCAGCGAGGTGTATTCGCCGCACGCGATCTCCGGATTCGCATTTCGGATCATGATCAGCTTCTTGTAGTAGTTATACAGGCTGTCTCCGTCGCCGATCTGGCCTGCCACGGTCCCGTTCGACTGCTGGTTCTTCTGGTTATAGGTCGCTTCGGACGGATCTTTCACGGTATCGCCGTCGCCCCAGACCATCGCGAGACGTCTGTCTGCGTCGGTGTTGGCCGAGCCGCGGGAGCCCTTGATGCCGACCTCTTCACCGTAGTACATGAAGGGCGAACCGGGGCCGAGGATCAGCAGATTTGCCGCGACCTTCGCATAGCCCGAAGCCACGGTCAGATAGCCTGCCGCGCGGTCGGTATCATGGTTTGCAAGGAAAGGCACGATCATCGCGTCGGAGCGCATCGCCTGCACGGCCTTGATGTATTTCTCCGTATAATTCGTCAGGGTGTTCACGTTGCCCATGCGCACAATGTCCACGTACATGCCGGTCGACTGCGCTACGGTGAAGTTGAAGCAGTTGAGCGCCGGGTAGTACAGCTGGGTGATGGAATCGCTGTCCCAGACCTCCGCGACGGTGTAGATATCCGGTTTGATCTTCTTCAATTCGCTGATGTACCAGGCCCAGAACTCCTCCGAAGCCGGATCGTCGCCGAAATAGATGTATTTCGCGGCATCAAAGCGGAAGCCGTCGATGCCCATGTCCAGATAGAACTTTGCGACCTTCACCATCTCTTCGCGTACGGCATCATTGTCGTAGTTCAGTTCCGGCATGCCGCCCCAGAAGTTGCATTCGTAGTAATCCTCGGTCCCGCTGAGGCGCGAGAAGGTGCGGCCGGCGATGCGTCCCTGATTGCTCCAGGAGTAGAAATCGTAGTACGGGTCCGAAGTGTCGCCGTTCTTGTGCGCTTTCGTGAAATCCAGGAACCACTGGCAGTTGCTCGCCGTGTGGTTGATCGCAAGGTCGATGATCAGCTTGACGTTCCGCTCATGGCAGATCTTGATGAGATCCTTCAGGTCATCCATCGTGCCGAACTGCGGGTCGACCTGATAGTAGTCGGTCGCGTCGTACTTGTGGTAGGTCGGGGACTTGAAGATGGGGGTGAGCCAGATGCCTTCGATGCCGAGGCTTTCGCCGGAATCGGGCTTGCCGTCGTTCAGGTAGTCCATCCGGTTGATGATGCCCCGGAGGTCGCCGATGCCGTCGCCGTTGCTGTCCGAGAAGGATCCGACAAAGATCTCGTAGAACACGCGGGCGTCGTCCGCTTTCGGGCCGGCAGACTTGAATTCGGGACCGGTGATGACCGCTTCGCCCGTCTTTGCGTCAATCGGGTACTTTCCCGACTTATCCATCTCGCTGCTTGTTTCCACCGGTACTGTCTCCGTTTCCGCGGCGGTCGTATCCGCCCCGCTCGATTCGTTCTTGTTTCCGCAGCCGCCGAGGCACAGACTCATTGCCAGCAGCATCGCCAGCGCTGCCCTGAGCAGCCCGATTTTTCCGCTTTTCATGACAACACTCCTTTTTTTTGAGAAATATTTCTTAGATTTACCTTTTTACAGTTTTCTGTTCATCGTAACAACGGTAAACCTTTCTTTCTTTTCTTCCTTCCCGCTCAGGACAAAGCCCTGCTTTTCCCAAAACTCGATGGCCGGTTCGTTCTCCTTGATCACGCCAAGCGCAAGCTCGGTGTAGCCCTGCGCTTCAAGCGACGCGCGAATGTCCGCAAAGATCTGCGAACCGATGCCCTGCCCCTGCAGCTCGGCTTCGACCATGAACCATCCGATGAACGCGCTCCCTGCCTGCGGATAATCCGTGATCAGGTCAAGGATCGCAACAAGCTTTCCGTCCGCATCATAGAAGCCCAGGAAGTTCTTCTGCGCCGCATCGGTGCCCTCGGGCATCTCGCTGATGACCTCGGTGAGGTTCCGCTTCGTCGGTTCCGTCTTCATGTAGCGGTAGTAGCGGCGGTTCGCGCGGCAGAGGTCGTAGACCGCCGTGATGTCGCCTTCCGTGATGCGCCTGACGTCGTAGTCGGTCGAGAGGGCATCCGTGTCCAGCGTACCTTCCGCGCTGTTCTCATAGTCGATCGCAGCCCGGAACTGGGTCTCATACAGCTCGCGGTAGACGCCGTTCTTCGCCAGCAGTTCCTCGTGCGTGCCCTGCTCGGCGATCACGCCGCCGGACACGACCAGGATCTGATCAGCCTTCAGGATGGTGGAGAGGCGGTGCGCGATGACGATGCTCGTCCTGCCCTGCATCATGATGTCCAGGGCGTCCTGGATGGCGCTTTCAGAGATCGAGTCGAGGGCGCTCGTCGCTTCGTCGAGGATCAGGATCTTCGGATCCTTTAAGATCACGCGCGCGATGGAGATGCGCTGTTTTTCACCCCCGGAGAGCTTAAGGCCGCGGTTGCCGACCTCCGTATCGTAGCCCTTCGGCTGCCGCATGATGAAGTCGTGGATGGACGCCTTCCGGCAGGCTGCCTCCAGTTCCTCTTCGGTCGCATCTTCCTTCGCATAGAGGAGGTTCTCGCGGATCGTCCCGTTGAAGAGGTAGGTGTCCTGCGTCACGATGCCGATGGCAGAGCGCAGCCACGGCAGATCCATCTCGCGCACGTCCACGCCGGCGATCGTCACCTTTCCGCCGTTCACGTCGTAGAGGCGCGGGATCATGTTGACGACCGTAGACTTGCCGGAGCCGGAAGGCCCGACGATCGCGTACATCCTGCCGCCGGGCACCGTGAAATCGACGTCGGTAAGAAGGGGCTTATCTTCCGTATACTGGAACTTCACGTGGTCGTAAACGATATCCTGACGCTCCAGGGAAGGCTTTTTGCCGTTTTCCGGGCTTTTGATCGTGATCGGGCGGTCCAGGTAGTCGAAGATGCGGGTGAACAGCGCCAGGGACCTCGTAAAGTCCACGCCCAGGTTCAGGAGCGATTCCACCGGCCGGTAGAGGCGGTTGATGAGGGCGACCGTAGCCGTGATGGCACCGACGGTCAGAGTTGATCCCGGCTCCCTGATCAGGAAGTAGCCGCCCGCCAGGTAGATCAGCAGCGGCCCGATCTGCATCATCATTCCCATCGCCACGCGGAACCATTTGCCGCTGCGGTTCTCTTTCAGGGAGAGCTGCGTGACCTCTTCGTTCACCTTGACGAAGTTGTCGTATTCCTTCTGCTCTCTCGTGAAGAGCTTGACAAGCATCGAGCCGGAAACGCTCAGGGTCTCGTTGATCACCTGGTTCATCTCGTCCCGCTTCGCCTGGCTTTCCGTCGCGAGCTTGTAGCGCGTATTGCCGACGGCGCGGCTCGGGAAGATCATGAGCGGGATCACGACCATGCCGATTACGGCCAGTCTCCAGTCCATGGAGAGCAGCGCGATCACCGTGGTCACGACCGTCGCGATGTTCGAGACGATGCTCGTGAGCGTGCCGCTGATGACCGAACCGACACCGGAGATGTCGGTGTTCATGCGGGTGATGATGTCACCCTGCTTCTCGGTCGTGAAGAAGGCGTGCGGCATGTATTCCAGATGTTTGTACATCTGGTTCTTCATGTCGAAGATGATCCGCTGGCTGATCCAGGAGTTGATGTAGCTTTCCACCACGCCGATGATCTGGCTCACGGCCACGGCGCCGAAGGCTGCAAGGCAGAGCTGGATGAGCTGCCCCATGTCGCGTTCGACGAGCGCCTTATCGACGATCTTCCCGGTGATGATGGACGGGAGCAGGCCGACGGCGGCCGAAAGCAGGATCGCGATGAAAACGAATACGAACTGCACCCAGTAGGGCTTCAGGTACGACAGGATGCGCTTTATCAGCGCGCCCGTCACTTTCGGTTTGTTGGCCTTTTCTTCTTCGGTCAGATGACCGCGGGGACCGAGGGAATTTCCGGGAGGCATGGTCACTCCTTTCTGCTTCTTCTCCGTGCGGCTTACTCTTCCGAGGGTTCCGCTTCAGCACTCAGTTTGGCAAAGAACTCATCGTGGGCAGCATGGTATTCGCGGTTGAAGCGCTCGCTGCTGCCGGAATGCAGAGAACTCATATAGTCATGGGACTGGAACTCCAGTTCCGGATTGATGCGGGCGATGGTCTCCACGCCGATATTGGAGCAGAGGTCTGAAATGCGTTCGATATCCGAGAGCAGGTTGAGGAAGCAGGTGCCGGCGTCGATGTTGCATTCGCCCCGGCGCAGGCGGGCAATGTGGCCTTCCTTGAGGACGTTCGTCATGTCGTCCACCACCTCCTCGAGCGGCTCGATGCGGGCCGCCGCTTCGCCGTCGCGCTTCGAAAACGCCTGATAGGCCAGATCCAGGATGCGGTCGATCAGTTCCTTTAATACCTTCAGATCGTGCAGGGCCTTATCGGAGAACTGCAGATCCTTCCGGTGCATGTCGGTAGCCATCTCGGAGATGTTCGTCGCGTGGTCGCCCAACCTCTCGAACTCCGTGACCACCTTGTAATACTGGTCGATGATATGGACGTGGTTTTCTTCCTTAAGATGCGGGTTCAGGGCCAGCATGTAATTGCTCACGGCATCCGTCATGCGGTCGATGTTGTCTTCCTCTTCGTCGATCGCGGCGGCGCGTTTTTCCTGCCAGTCCGTGATCTGCGCAAAGGCCGCTTCAAGGTTCCCGCGGGCCGCCGTGATCATTGTCAGCAGCATGTCGTAGCAGCTGCGGAGGGCAAGGGCCGGCGTGCCGAAGAAGACCGGGTTCAGGGCGTCGAACTTGTCCTGATACTTATTGGCCGGGACCTTTTCATCCTTCACGATCTTCCGGCTGAGCTTCTCGTAGATCCCGGCAAAGGGGAAGAGCAGCAGGGCGCAGGAAAGGTTGAAGATGGTATTGGTATTCGCGATCAGGCCCGGGCTCGCCACCTTATCCCAGAGTCCGGAAAGCAGGCCGAACTGATGGAGAAGGGTAACGACGGCAAGGACCAGAACGGTTTCCGAAAGGTTGAAGAGGATATTGACGATGCCGACGCGCTTCGCATCCGATTTCGCACCGATGGAGCAGACGATGGCGGTCGTCACGCAGTCGCCGAGGTAAATGCCCACGATGACCGCGTAGATAGCCTTGAAGGTCAGCTGGCCGGACATGGAAAAGGCCTGCAGGATACCGACGGTCGCCGAAGAGCTCTGCAGGATGAAGGCCACGCCGGCACCGGTCACGTAGCCGAGCACGGGGCTCGTTCCGAGATTCGCAAAGAGGGAATCAAACACGCCCTTTTCCGAAAGGACGTCGACCGCGCCGGTCATGTTCATCAGACCGGTGAACAGGATGCCGAAGCCCATGGCAATGTTCCCGACGGTCCGCGAATTCCGGAACTTCAGGAACATGATCAGGACGATGCCGATGATCAGGGCGATGGGTGCCAGGGTCGAAGGCTTGAAGAGGCGGAGCCACGCCGTGGCCGAATCGGAGATGTCCAGCAGGCGGATGATCTGGCCGGTCACCGTGGTACCGACGTTCGCACCGATGATGATGCCGAGGGACTGGTGGAGCGTGAGGATCCCGGCCGCAACAAGGCCGGAGGTGATCACGATGGTCGCTGTCGAGGACTGGATGAGCGCGGTCACGAGAATGCCCAGGGCAAGCGCTTTCAGCGGATTGTCCGTGAGCTTTTCCATGACTTTTTTCAGTGTGCCCGAAGAGCCTTCCTTCAGGGAGTCGCCCATGAGGCGCATGCCGTAAAGAAAGAGGGCGAGGCCGCCGAACAGCGCTATGATGCTGAAGAAATCCATACAGTTTCCTTCCGTTTATTAATGACTTATTTATCGCTGATTGCCGAAATGTACCGTTATTTGTACAGTTTCCCGATATTGATCTCGGAATCGATGCTCCAGTTCTTAAAATCATTGCCGGGGCCTTCCACGCGGTAGCGCAGGATGATGTTCCCGGCGTCGGTCACCTGCTGGAACTGGTGGTAGCGGACCTGATCCACGCCTTCCGGGACTTCGCTGTAGGCGGGGCCGTAATCGTGAGTCGTTGCGAGGCCTGCGGACTTCACGATCGTCGCCGCGAGGTTTTCCTGCGAGACCTGTGCGGTGCTGACCGCAAACGGCTCGCCGTTCCGGCCGGCTTCCTTCACGAAAAGCGCCGTCACGCGGGCCTGGGTCGGGACTTTGCTGTCCGAGTGGGCGCGCGGGTGGTCGCCCGTGATGATGATCGTTGCCTGCTCGTAGAGGCCTTTCGTCTTCAACTGATCGAAGAGCTCGTACAGGATGCGGAAATCACCCTTCACCTGGCCGTTCGCGGAGCCTTTCTCCACCTTTTGGACGTTCTCATCGATTTCGTAAGGATCATGCGCACCATGGAAGTGCAGGTAGGTATAGGCGTTCTCATAGCCTCCGTCTGAAAGGCCTTTTTCCGTCAGGACCTGATAGAAGCCGAAATCATCCCAGCCGGCCTGCGGCGAAGAGGCATAGTAGGTGACGTAATTTTCGAAAGTCCCCGTGGAGATCTCGAAAAGCGGTTTCAGCAGCGTGGGCGCTGCCTTGTAGACCGAAAGCAGCAGAAGGTCCGCGGAAAGATCGGCCGGACGGTCCACGTGGTAGCCGGTATAGCTGGCCATGTTGTCGGCGATGCCGTAGAGGGACCTGCCGCTCCGATAGGCGTAGTAGGAAGGGGCGTAAAGCTTGATCTTGTAGCCGTTGTCCTTCAGATCTTTCAGGAAGGGCGAAGTACCGTAGACCGTCCGGAAGAAGGTCTCGTTCGAGGGCTTCAGGTCGCCGTCCTGCCCCGCAATGATGGTCGCCGCAGCAGGGAAGGTGCGGCTGTAAAGGGACAGGTTGTCATTGTAATAGGTGAAACCGGAAAGCGGCGCAAAGAAATCCGGATCTTCCTTCATGATGTTTTCGACATAGTAGACGTCCAGGCGGTCCAGGATCAGCACGTAGACGTTGTTCTTCGACGCTGTCTCGGTCATGCCGTCTATGGACAGGTAGCTGGCCGCGATCAGCATGTCGTTGTCATCGGTGCCCTCTCCCTCTTCGGCAGCCATGGCAAAGCGGTCCTTCGTGATGCGCGGCAGATTCGTCAGGAAGCCGACGGCCTGCATGCCGATGACCGCGATCATCAGGACTGCGGCGGCGGTCCGCAGGGACTCTTCTTTCAGTTTCAGCGCAGTGAAGAGGATCCCGGCGAGCGCAGCGATCCAGATGATCAGGTTGATGACGGCGGGCGTGCCAAGTTCAAAGGCTTCGCGGTCATCGCCGGCAAGGCCTGACGAACTGTTGAGGAAAGTCCCCTGCGCCCAGCCCATCACGGTCAGCCACACGAAGACAGCACCGACGATGCGGCTCGCCTTCCCGCGGGGAACGGCAATGAGGGCAGCGGCGATGACCGTCACGCAGACTGCTGCGAACAGGATCCACCAGATGAAATCCTTCAGGTTGAACAGGAGCTCCGCACGGTTGCCCGCAAAGACCTCCGTCACGCTGAAAAAACAAAAGGTCAGGGCACCGGCCGCTCCGATGAGAAACGGCAGCCCCAACCTCATTTTTCTTTTATTGTCATTGGCTTTTTTATCCATGATCTCCTCCGTCATGCTTTGGCAAAAAGTACACCTTTCGCCATTATCATCATACACACATGACGTCGCAAAATCAAGATTTTCCTCACTCACGGGCTTCTGACTTCCCCACTCACTGTCATCGCCAAGAAATGTCGTCGCCCAAAAATGTCATTGCCAAAAAATGTCATCCTGAGCGAAGCGAAGGATTTTCTCATTGAAGGATTCTTCGACTGCGGCTCCTGCGGAGCCTTCGCTCAGAATGACAGTGCTTATCATGGCTTGTACCTTACCGTATTCATTCCTACCCTTATTATTCCTCCGGTCCGCGGGTACTGCGGTAAGCCCGGATGGACACGGTCTCGTAAGGTTCGACGCTCGAGGTAACCCAGGTGTTGCCGCCGATCACGGCGTCGTGGCCGATCTTCGTACGGCCGCCGAGCACGGTCGCGCCGGAGTAGATGACCACGCGGTCGCCCACGTCCGGATGGCGCTTGATGCCCTTGACGGGCGTGCCGTCCGGGTTCAGCTCAAAGCTCTTCGCCCCGAGGGTCACGTGCTGATAAAGCTTCACATGCTCGCCGATGGTCGTGGTCTCACCGATGACGACGCCGGTCCCGTGGTCGATGAAGAAGTACGGGCCGATGGACGCGCCGGGGTGGATGTCGATCCCGGTCGAACTGTGTTCCAGTTCCGTCATCATGCGGGGCACCACCGGGACCTTCAGCAGGTACAGTTCGTGCGCGAGGCGGTAGGCAGAGATCGCCGGGAAGGCCGGATAGGAAAGGATCACCTCGTCGGTGCTCATGGCCGCAGGGTCTCCCTCGTAGGCCGCCTGGATGTCGGTCCCGATCAGCGCGGCGATCTCCGGCAATTTTTCCTCGAGACTTGCAAAAACGTTTTCTGCGCATTTTTCATCCAGGAAATATTTCATTGATTTCAGAAGTGTGTCCTTGAAGAGGGAATGCTCCAACCTCTTCTTTTCCGCCTCCTCAAAATGCTCCTCCGCTCCGAAATGCCGCGGGTACAGCGCTGCGAAGAAATGGTCCAGTGCCTCCCTGACCGTATTTTTAAGTCCCAGATAATTGCCTTTCATCGATACTGCTCCTGAAAAAAGACTGTCCTCCGCGCCGCGAAAGACAGTCTTAATCATAATATGTACGCGCCGGTTTTTCAAGAAAAAACTGAGCCGCCTGCGCTCGGCAGCCGGGGAAGCGTCTTCTCTTTTCACCGAAACCGTGCTATGATGACGGCAACGGATGCTGACCGCACGATGGGTCAGCCGCGGAGGAAAACAGAATGACAGAACAAAGCTATATCGCCCGGACCAGCGGGCTGAAGGCGAAGGACTACGTCGGCTACGCCATGATCGACACGGCAGGCTGCCTCGTCTTTTCTCTCGTGACCACGCTGCTGCAGAAATTCTACACGGACATCTTCCACCTGAGCCCGCTCTTCATCATGATCATGTTCATCGTCGCGCGGGTCTGGGACGGCATCAACGACCCGATCATGGGCCGCATCGCCGACACGGCAAAGCCAGGAAAGTCCGGCCGCTATCGTAAATGGATCCTGGTCGCGGCGCTTCCGCTGGCCATTTCCGCGGTGCTCATGTTCCTGAAACTCCCGGGCATCGGTGAGGACGGCCACGGCTTCGTGACAGCGCTGTATGCCACGCTCACCTATATCCTGTTCGGCATGGCCTATACGGTGCTGCAGATTCCCTACGGCTCTCTGGCCTCCGTCGTGACGACCGATGCGCATGAGCGCAGCAAGCTCTCGGTCTTCCGCTCCATCGGCGCCGCGCTCGGCTCCATCCCGGTGCTGCTTATTGCGAGCTTCGCCTACGCGGACCGCCTGGACGCCGCCGGAAAACCGGTGATCGGCGAGAACGGCAAGGTGATCACGGACATGCAGTACGCGCCGGTGATCAGGGGCGTCATCATCATGGCCGCCGTTTCCTTCGTCATGCTGATCGTCGCTTTCTTCCTGAACCGCGAGCGTGTAAAGACGAAGCCTCAGCCGCCGCAGCCGGGCGCCGCGAAAAAGGCGATCACGCTCCTTTTTCACAACCGCGCCTTCGTGACCGTCACCTTGGTCTCCATGCTCCTCCTGGCCGGGCAGATGTTCACGCAGAGTTTCTATACCTACCTCTTCAACGACTACTTCCATGCCAACTGGATGAATCTGGCGACGCAGGCCTGCACCTACTCGCCCATGATCGTCTTCATGTTCTTCCTGCCGAAGCTGACCCGCGCGAAGGGCAAGAAGGAAGTGACCGCCGTCGGCATGACGCTCGCCGCCGCAGCGAATCTCCTGCTCTTCTTCCTGCGCGGGATGGATCCTTCCGTCCTGATGTGGGTCTTCCTTCTCATGAATCTCGTCAGCGGCTTCGGGCTTACGACCCTCGTCATGCAGCTCTGGGCCATGGTGACCGATGCGATCGATGACATTGAGGTGAAGACCGGCAGCCGGGACGACGGCACGGCCTATTCTGTCTTCAACCTCTTCCGGAAAGTCGGCCAGGTCCTCGCCGCCATCTGCGTGAACGGGGCCCTCCTCGGCATGGATTACAAATATGAGAAGGGTGCGGTGCAGACATTGTCCAACCTGAAGATCATGTACGATCTGGGGACGCTTATCCCCGCGATCATGTTCGGCATCATGGCCGTCATCCTGCTGATCTTCTATCCCTTAAGCCGCAAAAAAACGGAAGAGCTCCAGCTCGCAAAGGAACTGAAGCTCAAAGAAGCCTATGAAAATCAGGAGATCGACATCTGATCTCAAATGAGTTCGAACCAGACCGGTTCGTCAGAGGGGGCGCACGGTACCGTTACCGCAGCGCCTCCTTTTATGATGCCTCCTTCGCCGCGGAGGCGGAAGTCTGCCCCGCATTCCGGGAGCCTGACGTTCACTTCGGTCATGCCTTCGTCCAGCACGGGGCAGGCGAGGATCCTGTCGCCGAAGAAGAAGCAGTCTGCCTCGGGATCGTACGCCTCATCGCGCAGGAAGACCGGATAGACCAGCGGCTCGTTCTTCTTCACGGCCCGCCGCATTTCCGCGGCAAGATAGGGGATGAATCGCTCGCGCAGGGCGAAGATCCGCTTGACCTGCGGCAGCAGTTCCGGATAGAGCCAGGGCATGGTGGAAGGCTCGCCCGGCTTCCATGAATGGAGAACGAAGCGGGGCATGAAGAGGCCGTACTGCAGCCAGCGCAGGAACAGCTCCGGATCCGGCCTCGGTCCGAAAAAGCCGCCGATGTCCTGCCCGAAAAAGGCAAAGCCGGAGAGCGCCATCGTCATCGCCTGGTAATGGTTAAAGCGCAGTTCCCGGAATCTTGTGTAATTGTCCCCGGTCCAGGTCGTCGCATAGCGCTGCACACCGGGCATACCCGCGCGGGAAACCATGAAGAGAGGTCCTTCCGGCGCTTCTCCCGCCTCCGTCACGGCTTCCCGGCTCGCCCGGCTCATCAGCAGGGCGAACAGCGGACGGATCAGCCGGGCGCTGACCGGTTTTCCGAAGCCGCAGGCAAATACGTCCTTATCCCAGACGTCATATTCGTTGTTGTCGTTCCAGATGCTGCGGTAGCCCTTGTCCGCGAGCTGTGTCCGCACGCACGTTTTCCAGAAAGCGTACGCCGCGGGATTCGTGAAGTCCAGATAGCTCGCCATGCCGCCCCAGAAAGGAAAGAGCGCCGGCGTTCCGTCCGCGTAATGCAGGAAGAGGCCTTGCCGGGCCAGTTCCGGGTACAGGGGATGGTCCGTCAGGAAAGCCGGCTTCACGTTTGGCAGGATCTCCATGCCGCGCGCGGCAAAATAATCCGCAAGCCCTTCCGGGGAAGGGATCCTGCTTCGGTTCCAGTGGAAGACGCAGCGTTTTCCTTCGTGATCGGTGTAGCCGCTCGACATGTAAAAGCCGCCCGCGAGGATCCCGCACGCTTCGCACTGCTTCGCAAAACCTTCTATCCGTTCCTGGGCATTTTCAGAGTCCGTATACTCCATGGTGCTGCCGTAATAGCGGAAAGCCCGCTCCGGCACCTCCCTGATCCCGCCGCAGAGGGCGTTGAAACGGCGGATGATCTCCGGCACGCTGCCGAGGATCAGGTAAAAGACCATGTTTTCCTCTTCATAGCAGACCGAATTGAAGGGTTCAAAATAGTTGTCGTGCTCTTCGCCGAAGTTCACGCGCCCGCCGCTCATCGTATCGTAAAACAGACCGTAGCTCCCGGCCTTGTTTTCGCAGAGGAAAAACGGCCAGTGCTTATACAGCGGATCCATGTATTCGGCCTTAAAGCCCATGGCGTCGCCGGCGCCGAGTGCAAAACTCCTGCCGTTCTTGTTGACCATGCCGCCCTTGTCGCCGAGGCCGAAGATGCGCTGCCCTTCTTCCCGCGCCGTAAAATGCACGCTCCCGTCGCCGAGCTCCCCGTCAAAATTCATGGCAAGGCCGCTCCGGTCGCAGTAAAAAACGCCGCGCTCATTTTCGGCGCTGATGCGGAAGTTTCTCTTTTCAATGCGGAAACGCACCCCGGAAAGCGTAAAGCGGACCGTCTCTTCATCCTCTTCCACCGCGGGATTTTCAAGAACAAAACCTTCCGTGCTCAGCTTATCCCGCCCTTCAAGGGGACAGTTACCGTCCGGGCAGACGCTCCAGGTCGGGAGCAGATCCCGCCCGTCCCTGATCAGCGCCGTGCGCAGGACATGGTCGAAAAAATCGATCCGCATGCTGACGCCGTCCGCCCGGTAAATGCGGTGGGACGCGCCGGCTTCGCTTAAGGTAAAATCATGCCTGAACTTCATCCTTCGGATCTCCCTTGGTCAGCATGTTTTTCGTCATCTTTGCATAATCCGGCCGCCCCATCACGGTCCGCGCCTTTCTGAAGCAGAGCACTGCCCCGTCATGCTTTGCCGCCGGCTTCCATGCCGGGAGGCCTTCCCCGTTCGGATCGCCCGTCCGCACGAAATTCGCGATATATTCCATCATTTCGCGGGAGGCTTCGTGATCACGCTCCCCGTACGGCCGCCAGGACTGTTCAAGGCGCCCGAAGGCATAGCGGAGGTCGCAGGAATGGAAGGCCGCGTTGTGATCCCCCGGGGCGTCCAGATCGAAATAATAGAGATAGGCGCCGTTTGCCCGGCCGAACTTCGTGCCGATGTGCGCCATGACCGGCGCATACATGTCGTTGTTCGTGAAGCCGATCATGTAGGAAAGCGGCAGCGGCAGTTCGATCAGGCGGTCAATACGGTCCGGGATGAGTACGCCGTCCACGACCGGCATGGTGTGGTAGGTCGCATCCTTCCGCTCCGTTTTCATCTCCTGCTCCGCAGTGAGGAGTTCCTTTATCGGCAGCGCCCGCAGCGCGGCAAAGGTCTTGCAGCCGCAGCGCGCCATCAGTTCCAGCCAGTAGGGGCGCGTCTCCTCCGCCGGTCTCGGCAGGGCAAAGCGCGGGAACATGCCCCCGCCGGACATCATGACTGCGCGTCGGAAAAGCCCGATGAGGTCATGGTTCAGGCAGAGATACTGGATTGAGATTGCCCCGGCGCTCTGCCCCATAAGGGTGATGTTGTCCGGATCGCCGCCGAACTCCGCGATGTGCGCCTTCACGAAGCGGATCGCCGTCAGCTGGTCGTCCAGCCCGAAATTCCCCTCCCGGCCGTATTCCTTTTTGATCTCCGCGTGCGTGAGATACCCCAGGACACCGACCCGGTAGTTGATGAAGACCGTGACGATCCCGCGTTTCGCGTACTCCCCGCCGCGGAACGGCTCTTCCGAATTCGCGCCGGAGTTGAAGCCGCCGCCGTGAATGAAAACGATGACCGGACATCTTTCCGCCTCTTTCGGCGCGTAAATGTTCAGGTTCAGGCAGTCTTCGTCATAATTGAAGGATAAGCCGTCCCGGAATTCCTTATGGTAAAAGCGCCGCTCCGGGTTTTCGAGCTGCGGGAAATACATCCGGTACTGCGGGCAGGCCGCGCCGAAGGAGGATGCGTCAAGCTCGCCCTCCCAGCTGCTTACCGGCTTCGCGTAGCCGAAGCGCTCCGCCCGCGCATAAGGTACGCCGAGGAATTCATATCCGTCTTCCGTTTCCCGCCCGATCAGGGTCCCCAGTGATGTTTTCAGTTTCATCCGTACCGTTTCCTCACCTCAATGATGGAACTTATTTTAGCACAAAAAGAAAGGACGCGCAAAGCGCGTCCTTATTTCATCAGACTCTGACGTCCCGCGGCAGAACGATCTGTTTATCTATGCCGCCTTCCTCGTAGGCGAGTTTCGTTCTGCGGCCGTCGTGCAGGAGCTTTCCGTGCGGCAGTTTCGTCATCTCGCGATACTCGCGGTAACGCTTTTTCTGCTCGTCGGTGTAGCTTCCCGGGTCGTCCGAGGTCAGGAACACGCTGCCGCAGAGGGCATCGACCTTCGCCAGCAGATCCTTCTGCTTCTCGGAGAGTTTCAGGTTCTCCGTGCGGAGGAACAGAACGTCCGGATCGCAGCCGAAAGCCCAGCCGTCAAGCGGCATCCGGTTCATCGTATCCGCCATGGAACGACGCGTGGAAACACGTTCCGGGTGAGCAATGTGCATGTAAAACTTGTCGTCCCAGTCCAGGCTCACGTCGCAGCCGATGCGGCAGTAATCAACCAGGCCGAAGGCCGGCATCAGCGGCACGCCGCAGCCGAGGATCAGCGCGTTTCCGCACCAGCTGCGCAGCATTTCCATGGCCCGGCGCATGCGCGCAGCGCGGGTCTCGGTCTCGCTGCCGAAGCAGGCGGCGCCGTACAGAAAATCCAGTTTTAAGAGGTCGAAGCCCCAGTCCTCCACGGCCTGGCGGATGCTTTTCTCCACATAGGCCATGGCCTCTTCGTTATCGATGTCCAGGGCGTAGAAACCGCTCCAGTTGCTGCCGCATTTCCAGGGCTTTCCGTCCTTCATGTAGAACCAATCAGGATGCTCCTGAAAGACGGAAGACTTCTCTTCCGCGACGAAGGGCGCCATCCACAGTCCCGCCCGGAAGCCGGCACCGTGAATGATCCCGGCCATCCGCTTCATGCCGCCCGGGAACTTCTCCGCGGAGGCTTCCAGCCAGTCACCGATGTACGCTTCCCAGCCGTCATCGATCTGGAAAAGATCGCCGGTCTCAAAGATCCCTTTGCAGCCGTCGAGCGTTTCCAGAATGCAGCTTTCATTGATGTCCTGATAGCGGTGATACCAGCTGCTGTAGCCGTACAGCTTCGGGATGTCCCGCTTTTCCGTGCCCATGGCTCTGAACCATGCGGCAAAGACCTCCTCGAGGCTTCCCTCGGCGGTAAAGAGGTCGAAGGCGCGGAAATCACCGCTCACCTTCAGGCCTTCGGCGTCGCGGGTGATCGTCATCTCACGGCGCAGCGTGTCGTAGGCAAAGATCGTATAGCCGTTCGATTCGTCAAGCGAGGCAAAAAGGCGGCAGGTCTCTCCCCTGCGGAACCAGCACCAGGAAAAGCCGTGGAAACGGCCGCGCATGAGGGAGGAATCCACAATGTGCGCATCGCCGTAGCGGTCCAGCGCGAACATGTCGATCAGCTTCTTCGGCAGATGCCTGACGCCGTTCATCCGCTGCGCCGGGCGCCATTCCGGGCTGTAGGTCCAGCTCTGGTAGCCGTTGAAATACATGGCTTCCGGAGGGTCGATCTTCAGTGTCGCCCTCGCCTCTCTCACAGTCCCGTCAAAGGGTCCGTGAATGTGCACCTCACCGATCCATTCGGCGGTGCCTTTCATTCCGTTTACGGTCCAATCAAGCTTCACCGCGGCGCTCCTTTAATTCTTCACCGATCTCCGCCATCTTCGCATCGGTCAGCTTAAACTTCTTGCCGAAGAAGAAGAACACGGCGACAAGCGTCAGGATCGGCAGGACAGTCATCAGCAGTCTGAGACCGACGATGGTCTCGGCGCTCTGCTGCGCGATCACGCCGGTATCCTCGGTATTGCCTTCGAGTCCGATCAGGTCGAGGCCGACACCGGTCAGGAAGACCGCAACGCCTGAGGCCAGCTTCACGACGAAGGTCTGCATGGAGAAGATCACGCTCTCCTCGCGGCGGCCGGTCTGCAGTTCGCCGTAGTCAACGCTGCCCGACAGGAAGACCGTGGTCAGCACGGAGAGGATACCGTTCGCCAGGAACACCAGGATGCCCGGGACCAGCAGCACGTACAGGCTGCCGGCAAAGCCCACGAAGATGAGACCGAGCAGGATGACGTAACCGATAAGTGCGAGTCCGACTGCCAGGCGGAAGATCTTCTCGTTGGCGATCTTCTTCGCGCGGAGCAGCGGATAGACGATCATCATGCCGACGATCTGGAAGGCGCCGCCTACCGTGGAGAACAGGGTGTAGCTGCCCTTCCAGCCGGCGCCGCCGAAGTCATATTTGAAGAAGTAAATGATGAAGTTGGAGGTCAGGTACAGGGCCATGTTGACCATGACGATGGTCAGGACCACGGTCAGGGCCTGATCGTTGTGGAAGAGCGCCCGGAACATTTCCTTCACGCTGACGTTCTCCATCTTGGTCTCGCGTTCCTTCACGTTCAGGCAGCAGACCAGCTCCGTAATGATGAAGATGATCGCCACGATCAGGGCCACGTAGCGGAAGCCCGTGCGTTCGCTGTCACCGCCGAGGATGCCGACCATCAGCATCGTACCCATGGCCATGATGGCAGCGCCGATGCCGGCGCAGGTACGGCCGACCACGGAGAGGTTCTCACGTTCCGTCTGCGTTTCCGTCAGAGCGGGGATCATGCTCCAGTAAGGGATGTCCATCATGGTATAGGTGACGCCCCAGAGGATATAGACGACGCTGAAGAAGACCATCATCTTGCTTTCCGAAGTTACCGGAGCCGAATACAGCGCGTACAGAACGAAGGCATTCAGCACGGTACCCGTAAAGAGCCACGGGCGGAACCTGCCCCATTTGGTCCTGGTCTTCGCGACGAGAACGCCCATGAAGGGATCGTTCAGCGCGTCGAAAACGCGGGCGATCATCAGAATCGTGCCGACGAAGGTCGCGCTCAGGCCGATGATGTCCTGATAGTAGTACAGCACGTAGTTGGCGGACAGAGCATACACCATGTCCTTGCCGACGGCGCCGATACCGTAGGCAATCTTCTTGCCGGTTGTCATTTTCATGATTAACTTCCTCCCGGCCCCGCAGACGGGGCATATGTTTCGAAAGCATTATAGCGGATAAGAGCAGATAAAGCAACTGAAAACGCCTCTTACGCGGAGAAAGAGGCGTTTTCGGTACGGCGGCGCGGCAGCGTTCACGGCGCAAACGGCAGGGTGATCACACCTTTCTGCGACAACCAGTAGACTGCTGCGATCTGAACGATCATGATCGCCGGGATCCCGAACTGGAAATACCAGTGTTTCGTCTTGTGGTGAAAGATGTACATTCCGAGAATGGCGCCGATGCTGCCGCCGAGTATTGCACTCAGGAAGAGTGTCTTCTCAGGGATGCGCCACTGTCCTTTTTTCGCGCGTTTCTTGTCGATGCCGAAAACGGCAAAAGCGGTGAGATTGATGATAATCAGCCAGGTGATGACTGCGATCCATACAGGCGGCATATGCGTTCTCCTTCGTGTGTATTTTGCACTAATCATAGCACGGTTCTGTCAAAAGCAAAAGCAGGCAGGAAATGATCCCTGCCTGCTTTTTGCCCGGCGGGCCGGTTTCAGCGGCCAGGTGCCCCGTCTGTCAGTGAGTACCTCAGAAGCACGAAGCAAAGGACGGAAAAGACCGTGATCAGCACGGCATTAACAAGCGGACTGAACTGTATGAAAAAGGCCGGCAGCAGTCCCAGGAAAAGGCCTGCCGTCGTGATGCCGAAGGCGAGACCCGGGTTCGTTTTAAGAATGCTCAGGCACATGGCAAAGGTGATGCTCATCGTCATCGAGAAGAAGAACACGCCGATGCACGAAACGATCATGACCCTGTCGCCGAACAGCAGGAAGGGGATCGCAGCGAGCGTCCCGATGAAAGCGGTCTTCCGCGCGCCGAAGCGGTCGGCAAGGTATCCCCCGAGCGCCTTCCCCGCGCCCATGATAAAAAACAGGAAGAAGGACTGCCAGACCTCCTTGTTCCAGGAGATCGGGATCGCGTAGCCGATGTAGCTTCTGACCGCCGTCACGAGAAAAGCGATCAGCAGGACGGTCCCGGCCGCGACCTTAGGGCTGACCACGCTGAATTCGGGATATTTTTCCTTCCGGACCGACGTTTTCGCCGAAAGGCAAAGGAGTTCCGAGAGGACGAGCGGAATGAGCAGGAAGTACGGTGAGACCTGATGCGTCCCCATCGTCTGGCCGATGACCACGCCGAAGGAGCCGCCGGCAACGAAAAGCGCCGAGGGGAAGATCTTCCCTTCACTTTCCGCGACCGTTGCGACCGCGCCGCATTCGTGCAGGACGGCATTGCCGAGCGCCAGCAGAATGTAGCCGAGAAAGTGCACGGCTTTTGCCGGGAAGGCCAGGATGCAGACGCCGCCGGCAGCCATCAGCAGGTGGCCGACAGTCTCATAGGGGATCTTCCGGTGCTTAATGATGAAGTCCCCGATCAGCCCCTGCGGCAGGAAGGCAAAGAAATCGTAGAGCAAAGCAACAGCGCCTGCCATCACCGTCGGAAAATGGATCCGCAGCAAATAAAAGCAGACGATCTCTACGCACGCGTGAACGAAGAAATACTTCGTCCCCGTCAGGTTCCCCCTGCCGTGCTTCATTCGGTTTTGTTCTCTTCCGCGGCCGCACCGGCAGGCGGCTCCGCAGCCTGCGCTTCCGCCTCAGGCAGCGGTTCGGTTTCGGGATCCTCGGATTCGATCATCGGTGCAGCTTCGACCGGAACCCCGTTTTTCTTTCGCAGCTCGCGGCGAATGGCTCTCACACCCAGAAAGATCAGAAGTATCCCGATCAGGGCGACCGGTATGCCGATGATCGGAAAGCGGAGATAATCCCAGAAGCCGAAGCTTACGTCAAGAAGCAGAAAACATTCCATCATTTTTCCTCCGTTCTGTCATTTCATTCTTTCAAAAAAACTTGCGGACGAGGACGTCCAGCACGAGTCCGGCGGCGCACGACAGCAGATTCGCCAGATAAGAAAAGGCGAAGATCCGCTTCTTTCCCGCGCGGGAGATCTTCCCGTAGGCGAGCGCTTCCGACACGGGGATCAGAATCAGTTCCGCGACGGCAAACCAGAGCAGAAAGGCCGTATCGGCCGCGCCGCCCGGAACAGTCCGTCCGAACTGGCGGACGCCGGCGAGGCTCATCTGAAGCAGGACGTTCGTCACGGCGTTGACCCCTGCGATATACCGTTTATTGTCCGTCACCCCGCCGCGGACGATGACAGGCGTTTCGATCAGGATCGTCAGTCCCACCGTCACGGCATAGAAAGCGGCCGTGAGCAGAAAAGCCGGCAGAAGTCCGTCCGGAGCGGTAAAAAGGACTACAGCCACAGCTCCGCCCAGTTCTTCAGTTCCGCCTTCGAAGCAAGGCGCCCGAAGCGTTTGCCCGCCGTCACCTTCGCGCCTTTCGCGAGCGCCTGCATGTTCTCCGAGGAATCTCCCATGCCGCTGCCGCCGGAAGTTGCAAAAGGCACGACCGTCTTCCCGCTGAAGTCATAGGCTTCCATGAACGTATCGATGATCGACGGCTCGCGGTACCACCAGATCGGGAAGCCCACGAAAACGACATCGTACTGATCCATGTTTTCAACGCGGCACGCAATGGCCGGGCGCGCACTCCGGTCGTTCATCTCCACGCTGCTGCGGCTCTGCTTGTTCAACCAGTTGAGGTCCGCCTTCGTGTACGGCACCTCCGGCCTGATCTCAAAAAGGTCCGCGCCGATCCCGGCTGCCAGTTTTTCGGAAAGTGCAGCGGTCGTTCCGCCTGCGCTGAAATATGCCACCAAAGCCTTGCTCATGTCATTTCTCCTTTGCTTCCTGCTTCTTCATCCGTTCTTTTGTCTTTTTCAGTCCTCCCAGCCTTGTTAAGACTATTTTCGGTCCAGGACATCTTTTTGTCAAGCAATTTTCCCTTCTCAATCTCCGGAGAGCGGGGTATAATGGCGAAAAACACAGAAAACGGAGTCACCCTCATGAACATTACGATCCGCCGCCTCATCGAAGGCGCCAAAGAAGCTGACGGCCTCACCGTCATCATCGACGTTTTCCGGGCATTTTCCCTGGAATGCTATCTGTTCGCCGCCGGCGCGCGGGAGATCCGCCCGGTCGGCAGCATTGAAGATACCTTTGCCTGGCGGAAAAAGGATCCTTCGTGCTTCCTGATCGGCGAGCGGCACGGCCGGATGATCGAGGGCTGCGACATGGGCAACTCGCCTTCCTCCTTTGACCCGGAGAAGATCCGCGGCAGGCGGATCATCCATACGACGAGCGCCGGTACGCAGGGTGTCGCGAATGCCATCCGCGCGGAGGAGATCATTACCGGAAGTTTCGTCAATGCACGCGCCGTCGCGGAATACATCCGCAGGAAAGCGCCGGAAAACGTCTCTCTCGTCTGCATGGGAAAAGAAGGGCTCGCCCCCGCTGAGGAGGACGAGCTCTGTGCACTGTATCTGAAGTCACTGCTGGAAGGCCGGCCGATGCCTGACATCGATGAGAGGCTGCAGGCACTCAGAACCGGCGGCGGCCGCCACTTCTTTGACCCTGCACTGCAGGAAGTCTATCCGGAAAAGGATTTCTGGATGTGCATCGACCGGGATATCTTCGACTTCGTGATCCGCATTGAAAAAGACGGGGATGGGTTCCTTTCGAAGCCGTTCGTCACACCGGGACGCAGGCAATAAGCCTCCGCCGGGAGCATCGGTCCGTGAAAAGAGCAGGCATTCCGAAGAATGCCTGCTCTTTTTTATTCCTGTCAACTTTACCCCTGAACGAAGCGGATGAATGCCTCGGCCTCTTTTTTGGTCCGGAGCCGTGCCGTGTACATGTAACGGCCCATCTGCGGCCAGTTCATCGGCGGCATTTCCTCCTGCATCACCATGTCCGCGCCGTACCTGGCCATGATTTCCTCATGGGTGCGCGCATAGACATGCCCGTCCTTCCGGCTGGCATAGACGCAGTAAAAATGCTCCGGGCCTTCTGCCTTTCTGCGGCTGTCATAAGCGACCATGTCCGCGTAGATCTGATACACGTTCGTCGAGTGGGCGAAATTCATCATGTCCGGCGTATACCCTCCCGCCGGCCGCATGTTGACCTCCAGTGCGGCAAAATCACCGACCTCGCCCAGGCCTCTGCGGGCTTTTGTCAGGCGGAAGAACTCCAGATGCACGAAGCGCCGGTCCACGCCGAACGCCCTGACAGCCTTCCGCCCCAGAGTCCGAAGTCCCTCCGGCACCCGGGGACAGGTATAGTACATGAGATCAAGGTCCTTATTCACGATATCCATTACCGGCGGCCAAACCGTCATGCTTTCAAACAGCGGTTCGCAGCGGGAGTCCGTTATCGCATCATAGGAGCAAATGATCCCTTCGATGAACTCTTCCATCACGTAGGGGACTTCCGGCAGACCGTCATAGAAAGCCTCGAAGTCGCTGTCGTTCTCCAGTTTCCAGGTGTTTGCCGCGCCGACGCCGATGTTCGGCTTGACGATCACGGGATAACCGACCTTTTCGACGAACGCCCGGCCGGCCTCCCTGTCGGAAACGATGCTCTGCCGCGCGGTCGGGATCCCCGCCTTCAGATAGATCTCCTTCATCAGGGACTTTTCCTTGATGAAGCCGATGCGGTCCGGCCGGATGCCGGTGGTCACGTTGAAATCCTCACGCAGGCGAGCGTCCTGTTCCAGCCAGTACTCGTTCATGGATTCGATCCAATCGATCCTGCCGTACTTAAATGCAAAAAATGCCGCGGCGCGGTAGACCTGACCGTAGTCCTCCAGGCTGTCCACGCGGTAATATTCCGTCAGGGCAGCCTTCAGCGGCTCTTCGAGCCCGTCGTAGGGCGAATCGCCGATGCCCAGCACGTTGATGCCGTTATTCCGCAGGCAGTCGCAGAACTGCCAGTAGGTACGGGGAAAATTCGGAGAGATAAAGACGAAATTCATGCTGTTTCCCCTTTTCATCAGATCAGCCGTCTGCCCCTGTCATTCCCTCAGCAGGAAAGGCAGGAAGTAACGCAGCTGCTTGTACCACCAGGGCCAGTCGTGATTGACGTCGTAGCCCCAGAAGTCGCACCAGGCGCGGATCCCCTTGCTCTCAAAGACGCGCTGCAGATGGCGGAGCGTCCGCACGCCGTCTTCCTCCCAGGCACCCTGCCCCACGCAGAAGATCATCTTCTTCCGGTTATAGATCTCCACGTACGGATGGTCGGCAGGCATGTTCGGGAGGAACCTCTCCGGCGAGCTGTCGTAAAGCGTGGGATTCATGAATCCGTCGAAGAAGCAGTCCGTGTCGTATACGCCCGACAGCGCCAGCATGCCCCGGAAAAGGTCCGGCCGGCGCAGGAAGCTGACCGCTGCGTGATTTGCCCCCAGGCTCATCCCCATCGTACAGGGACGCAGATCGTTGTATTCCCGCATCAGCGGAACGGCCTGCTCGGTGATGTATTTGAAATACTGCTCCTGCCGTTCCGCGCGCAAGTCGTTATCGGCGCCTCGCGCCGACCAGCTTTCGGCATCCACCGTATCCACGACGAAAAGCTGCATGCTGCCGTTCCAGAGAAAATCGCTGATCTGATCGACCACGCCGAAATCCTCGAGCTGGCGGCACATGCCGTCCTGCGTCGGAAAGGCCAGGAACGGAATGCCGCCGTTTCCGTAGATCATCATGTGCATGTCTCTCCCGAGAGCGGGACTGTAATGGGTCAGTGCTTTTGTCTGCATGGCTTTTCTCCTTACGTTTTTAGTCAGGTCCCCCGAAGCATGCCTGCCGCCCGCAGCACGATGCTGATGAGAAACCCACCGAGCAGCATGGCCGCGAAACTGATAGGCCATTTTCCGCCTCTGTTGAAGGTGTAGAAGTCTTCCCAGCGTTTTTCCTCCGGCGCGTACATGATCTTATACAGATAGAACAGGCCGTAGAGAAGCACGGGAGAGGTCCCGATCAGCGTGAAGGAAAAAGGCATGGCCGCTCCGTCGAACAAAAGATAAGTCGCGACAGCAACTGACGGGCAGATCAGGTGCAGATACAGATCCTGCTCCTGGATCAGCGGCCCAAGGCTGCCGACCGTCGGGGCAAGGAAGACAAAGACCGTCAGCATCGTCACCGTTACGGCGCAGGTCGCAGTGTATTTGATCACGGACACGCTGAAACTGATCTCTCCAGCTGCCGCGCTGACCGCAGCAGCTGCCGACGCCAGCGCGCAGAAAACGTTGGAAAGAACGGTGAAATAGCGAAAGACCTCGCCGAGTTTCCCGTTGTTCTTCTTCACCTTCCGGCAGGCGTAGATGACGGACGTCGTGATCATGAGCGCATTCGCGATGTTCAGAATAATACCGGCCATAGTTCTTTACCTGTAGGTGTCTGCCGTGATGCTGTCCAGATCGGCGTCTTTCGTCTCCCTGACCTTCGTGATCAGAAGAAGCAGGGAAACTGCCATGAACGGCACGCAGATGATCAGGAAGAGCAGATCCATCGGCATGAAGTTCTGCAGGACGATGAACAGGACCTGGCCCAGGAACATGCCTGCGCCGATCATCACGGAGATCGTTCCCATGACGGAGGACCGCATGCCGGAAGGTGAGGATTCCGCCGGCATCGTCAGAATGATGGTATCCGACATCGACCAGAGGCCGCCGATCGAACAGCCGTAGGCGATCCCGGCAGCCGCCGGTCCCCATCCGCCGCGGCAAGCCAGCACGAAGAACAGCAGGCCGAGGAGAGCAATGCTGCCCAGCAGCACGCAGACCTTCTTCCGTCCGAGCCTGTCGGAGAAGAATCCGCTGACGATGGTCACGATCCCGTTCAGGAAGGGATAAATGATCAGCACGTTTGCGACCGATTCGGTGGACATCGCGCCTTCCAGCACGGTCGCGTAGTAGGAGGTATAGAAGGTCGTCGCGAAGAACAGGAAGCCGGCGATCAGGATCCAGCGAAGCTGCCGATTGACAAAAATGAATTTCACGGCGCGGAACACGCCGCCCTCTTCCGCCGTGCCGTTCTTCTTATTCTCCGCCGCTTTTGCCGCCCGCTGCTCCGGCGTGAGCTGCAGATAGCCGATGCGCTGCTCCACGAAGACCGGCGTTTCCCTCAGCAGGAAATATGAGATGAGGCCGATGACGATCGCCACGGCGACGGGGATCAGATAGACCGTGCGCCAGCTTCCGGCATCGTTTTCGTTCAGGAAAGCCCGGGACATGACGCCGATGAGGGAAACGCTGATCAGCGCGATGCCCTTGGCAACAAAACTGTAGGTAGCCCTTTTTTCCTTCGGTGCCGTTTCCATGATGTAAAGCACCTGCATGTCGTTCGGGGTGAAGAACATCATGAAAAGCATGCCAAGGATGTACTGGGTGACGGATCTGCTCGTCATCACGATCAGCATCCCCACGCCCATCCCTACGGTATTGATCATCAGGAAAAGCCGACGGCCGTACTTGTCCGACAGTGCCTTGTAAAACGGCGTGATGATCAGAAACAGGTTCGAAGCGACCTGCCAGGGCGCGACGGTGTTGATGGCTGCGGTATATTCCGAAGAATTGACGTTCCGGGATCCGATGCCGAACAGGTCGAACAGCACGTACGGCTGCATCGCCGCGTTTACGTTGGAGGTGATCTCATCGACGATGTAGACCACGGTCAGGACGATCATCACGAACAGCAGATATTTGCCTGCTGCGGGGATGGCGCTCTGTTTTTTCAGACGGTTCAGTTCTTTTGTTTCCTTGCTGCTTCGCTCGGTGCTCAACGCCCGGCACCTCCTTTTCAGGATCTGAGATCATTATACCACAAAAAAGAAGAATTGACCGGGTTGACATTCTGTGCTAAACATATAGTATTGTTTTTATGTGATTTTTATATATGCTGCAACTCCCGGCGTGCCGTGACCGCATCAGAAACGTTAAAAAAATTTTTTTATTGCTGCAACCGATACCTCCTCCCGCTCGTTATATGGGTGTAAGGCCAAAAACACAAAGGAGGGGGCGATGTGATCATGCACACGTTAAAGCAGCTCATCCGGTCAGCGGTCGAAAGTTTTCCCATTGACCGGGAAAGAAAAGAACTCATCCTCAGAAGACTGCTGCATAACAGAAACAGAGGTAAGAAAAAGCCATGAACCGTACATATGCAAATGCCGAACTGATCCAAAAAGCCCGAAGCGGTGATCAGTCCGCCATCACCGATCTGTATCAGCAAACCTATGATCAGGCTTACCATACCGTCAGATCAATGATCAGGGATGAGGATGAAGTGCTTGATATTCTTCAGGATTCATACATGAAAGTCTTCACCCACCTGGACAGTTTTGAAGGAGACAAGTTCACGGCATGGGTGCGCGAGATCGCAGCCAATACCGCCCGGGACGCCCTGAAGAAAAAAAGGCCGCTTCTCTTCTCGGAACTGGAGCAGGGCAATGAATCGGACATTCCCGTGGAAGAACGGTTCGAGGACGATAATGCCGAACATCTTCCGGAATACGTCATTGACCGGGACGAAACCTCCCGCCTGATCAGGGAGATCCTGGACGAGCTTCCCGAAGACCAGCGTGCGGCCATAGGCATGTACTATTACGAGGAAATGTCTGTCAAAGAGATCGCCGCAGCGATGGATGCAACGGAAAACGCCGTAAAAAGCCGTCTGCTCTACGGGCGCAGAAAAATAGAGAAAAAAGTCCGCGAGCTGGAAAAGAAAGGCACAAAGCTCTACAGTCTTTCCCCGATTTTGTTCTTGCTCTGGCTTCTCAGAAGCCGCGAAGCTCAGGCTGCCGAAAAACCGAACGCTGCCGTTCTGCAGAATGTCCTGGAAGAACTCTCCTCTCCAGCGCGCACTTCCGGCGCGGCAGGCACGGCAGCAGCAGGGACCGTCAGGGCAGCCGGAACGGCAAAAGCTGCAGCAGCTGCGGGAACCGGCCTTTCCGGAGCAAAGCTGGCGATCGCCGTCATCGCTGCGGCGGCCGTGCTCGGCGGAGCGATCTTCGGCATCACGAAGATCACAAAGCAATCAGGCCCTGCTGCGCCGGTGACGTCTCCATCCGCCGCAGCAGCCACAAAAGAATCGGCCTTCCCCGTTCCCGAAAGCACTGCAGCCGCAGCGGAAACCACCGCTGCGGAAAGCACGTCCGAAGAGACCACCGCGGCACCCGAGACGGAGCCTTCCGCCGAAACGACGGAGGAAGAAACCGAGCTGACATCCACGGCAGACCCGTCGGCCGAATGGATCGCCAACGAGCTGGCCGCCGGACGGACCGTTCTGACCGGAACCGTCGAAAGCATCGGCTATGATCAGGCCGTGAAACTGCAGGGTTATCCGGATTACAATGCCGCCGACAAAGGCCAAACCTGGATCATCATCCAGCTGGACCAGCCGCAGATCCTCAAAGGTTCACAGGACGTAAGCACATGGGAAAAGGAATATTCCGTCGTCCTGATCTGGACAAGGCACTCATCCGGTTCCGAATACGGAGAGAATATCATGAACGGCTATTCAGGGAAACATATCATCTGCAGTGCCGGATCTTTCAGCAGGGCAAGCGATACAAGCGTGCCGATCGGGATCCCATGGGCCCACGACATCCGTATCTGCGAAACGAATGAGTGAATAAAACCAAATAATAACGAATAGGAGAATATGTCATGAAAAAGATCGCTTTGCTGCTTTCCCTCCTGCTGATCCTCAGCACATTGGCCGGCTGCGGAAGTCAGGGAGTCGCCCAACAAGAATACGATGCCCTGAAGGAACAAATGGAAAGCCTGCAGAAAGAAAAGGAGCAGTTCGCGCAGGTTTATGAGTCGATGAAAGACCAGTTGGAGAGCCTGGAAAAAGAAATAGAGGAAGCCCGTGCCGCATCTGAGGCGGCAGAAAAGACCGCGGAAGAGACGCCTGCCGAAACGACAACCGAGGAAGAAACCACTCCGGCCCCGACGGAGCCCGAAACGACGGAACCCGAAACTACCACAGCCGAGGAGATCTTTGACGTTTCGGAAACGGAGATCCGCGGAGGCACGAATCAGGCCGATGCAATGCAGCTCCCCATGAATACGAAAGTCTACGGAACGCTGCACGATGCGCAGAACATGTATCTCTCCTTCCATACCGGTCCCGACGCCGGCAGCAAATATCTGATCACCGTGATCAATAAGACGCCGATGAATGAAAACGCGAGGATAGGGCTTGAAGTCGTTGACAGCTTCGGTACGGAACTTACCGACGGATCAGCCTATGATGACGGGATCGCATCCACGCTTACCATGAACGGACTTGCGCCTGATACGGACTACTATCTTCGCCTGGTCGTCAGGAGCCGCAGCAACAGCAGCACCAGAAAAGATACTGCCCGTTTTGCGATCACGATCCGGGATACCAGACCTCAGGCAGAGGGAGTAAGTACGACCAACGATCTTGTCAATGCAATCGTTCCTCCTGAGAACACAGATGATCTCGTCGTGGGGACCAACCAGGACGACTCCGCGCTGATTCCCTTTGACAAGACCGTGTCCGGTGAACTGAAAGACGCTCTCGGCGGGTGGTTCGCTTTTGCCACGGACTCCGACACGGACAGCAGTTATCTCATCAGTGCGGTCAGCAAATCGGTCGATGACAGCCTGCGGATAGGCATCGAAGTTTTTGATGAGTTCGGCACGGAAATCATCAGCGGGTCAGCCTACAGCGACGGGATCACCGAAACGATCACGCCGGATGATCTGCAGCCCAATACCGTTTACTATATTCGCCTTGTCGTCAAAAAACGCAGCAACAGTTCGACCCGAAAAGATGCTGTCGGTTATGCTTTGACCGTTCGCCGTCAGAACAATACGCCTGTCGAAACTGCAGAAGACGTGGTGTTTGAAACACCGTTTGAGCTTAGTTCCACGCAGGTGCGTTTCGTCGCCAATCAGGCCGTCTTCATCGATGAAAACGAGGTAAAAAAGGTTCTGGCACCTGTCGCCGAGATCATTCTTGCCCATCCGGACCATCCGATCCTGCTTGCCGGAACCACGGCGAAATGGGGCAGCCAGGAATCCTGTGTCGCTCTGTCCAATAAACGCGCGGATGCAGTCAAGGATCTTCTGGTCAGCCATTTCGGCATTCCGGAATCACAGCTGATCACGGTGGGCTTAGGCTATGAAGATGACCCGTTCGTCCGCGGCCGGGAAATTGATGCCAGCGGAAAGTTCGTGGAAACCGAAGGCGCAAAGAACCGTCGTGTCGTCGTTCTCGATGCGGAAAGCGACACAGCGAAACAGATCCTCGGACATTAAAAAAAGCAGAAGCGGCGGCAGGGAGTTCCCCGCCGCCGCTTTTTCATGCCGCTTTCCAGTCAGCATCCAGATTCGTTTTGTCAGTCCTTCTGCAGGTGGACGTCCATCTGCTGATACGGTACCTTGATGCCGGCAGCATCCAGTGCCCGTTTGCCCTGCTCAAGCAGGTAATAGTACACATTTCCCCAGTCTTCCGCTTTTCCCCAGGCTCTGACCAGGACAATGATACCCGTTTCCGTGCATTTGGTGATCAGCACCCAGGGCGACGGATCTTCCCAGCACATAGTCGCACTTCCTTGCCATTTCCAGCAGAACTTCGCGTACCTTGTCGATATTGCTGTTATAGCTGACCGTAAAGGACGCTTCGATCCGGGAAATGCCCTCGCGGGAATAGTTGACGATAGCCGTATTCGTCAGGTTGCTGTTCGGGAGACTGATCAGGGAATTGTCCAGCGTCTTGATCTCGGTATAGAATGCACCGATGGTCTTGACGATGCCTCTGTACTCTCCGATCTTGACGTACTCTCCGGTCTTGATGGGCTTCAGGATGAGCAGGGTCAGGCCGCCGACCAGGTTGCCCAGCGCGCCCTGCATGCCAAGGCTGATGGCCACGCCGGCGGAAGCGAAAATGGTAAGGACAGAGGTGAGCGGGACGCCGATGACATTGGCGGCCGAGAGGACAACGATCACGGCCAGGATCAGCTTGATCGTATTAACAAAGAATGACTGCAGGGAAGGATCAAGTTTTGTAAAAGCCTTGCTCCGCCGCAGGAACTTGACGAGCCAGTGGATCAGGAAAAATCCCACAATGAGGATGATGATTCCCAGAAGAAGGTTTACTCCTGCCGTGGTTAAAAATGACTTGATCTTTTCTATATCCATTTTGTCTGCCTCCGTTTCTCCGCAGAAATATTGATTATAGTTTGTTATCCGGCAAACTGAAAAGACTGTCAAGTGCTGAATAGGGATTTGCCCAGACTCTTGACATCGGAATGCCGCTCTGCTATGACCTTTTCCAGAGAGAAGCGCAAGGAAAATCTGTAATGGCACTTTACGAGCAGATAAGGAATATCGGACAATATCCCAAGCTTCACAATTGTCTTCCTCCATTACGCTGCCGGAATCCTATGTCTGGGACTACATAAAGGTCCGGCGGGAGGTTGAAGACAGCGCAGACGATTACCTCGCTGATGAGACGATCGGCATCGTTTTCATGAGCGATCCCGCCTGGCTGCTCAACGAAGCATTTGTCGGAGGCGATCAAAACAGAAGGCATGGGATGTATCTGACTTACCAGGTGAAAGAGCTCACTTTACCCGATTTCAAGAATTATGACGGTTCCAGCATCTTCACCTTCCCGAGAGACCTGCCGCTTATGATGGTATATTTCCCGATTCCTGTACGCCATGAGCAAAGTCCGGCCGGAGCTCTTTGACAGCTATAAGCCGGAGAACCATACTGCTGCGGCTGAACCGCTGCCTCCTGCCGAACCCGCCGCCGGACTTTCCGCTCCAGCCGCCAGGCCAGAGGATTTCCCAACCCCCCCCGCGGTCAACTTCTGTCCGTACTGCGGCGCCAGAGTCAAGGGCTATAAGTTCTGCGTCAAATGCGGCAGAAAGCTGATCAAGTAAAAACGGTACCAGTTGCCAAAATGAGTCTGTTTCATGACAAGCGATCGGCAGTATTAATGACGGAAGGGGATCCCCGGAAGGTGATCCTCACTTTTGCCGCGCCTGTTTTCCTGAGTCAGCTCTTCCAGCAGCTGTACAACACCGCCGATGCCTGGATCGTCAGCCGGTATCTGGGCGACAGTGCCTTTGCCGCCGTCAGTTCGTCCGGCAGTCTGATCTTCCTCATGATCAGTTTTTTTGTCGGCGCGTCCATGGGCGCCGGCGTGGTCATCAGCCGCTATTTCGGTGCCGGCGACCCGGACAGGGTGTCCCGCGCCGTGCATACCAATGTGGTACTGTCCTTTCTCTGCGGTCTGTTCATGACCGTGTTCGGCGTGATCATGACGCCGACCCTGCTGCGCTGGATCCACGTGGATGAAGCGATCCTGCCGCTTTCCACGGTCTACTTCCGTTACTACTTCTCCGGCGCGCTGGCAATGATCATGTACAATTCCCTGAAGGGGATCATGAATGCCGTAGGCGACAGCCGCAGACCGCTCTATTTCCTGATCTTTTCGTCTCTTCTGAATATTTTCCTGGACTGGCTCTTTGTCGGAGCGATGGGCCTCGGCATCGAATGGGCAGCCATCGCGACGGCCATGTCGCAGGGGGCGAGCGCGCTGCTCTGCCTCAGACAGCTTACCCGGAAAGGAACCGTTTACCGGCTGTCCTTCCGCAAGCTGAAGATCAGCGGCGACATTCTGAAGGAGATCCTGCGCTACGGCCTGCCGACCGCCGTACAAAATTCCGTCATAGCCTTCGCGAACCTCCTGGTGCAGTCGAACGTCAACACCTTCGGGGAAGTGGGCATGGCCTCCTGGGGCGCCTACTCCAAGATCGAAGGCTTTGCCTTCCTGCCGATCACCAGCTTTTCCATGGCGCTCTCGACGTTCATTGGGCAGAATCTCGGTGCGGGCGAACACGAAAGAGCCAAACGCGGCGCGCGTTTCGGGCTCATCACCTCTCTCCTGCTCGCCGAGCTGATCGGTCTGCTGATCTATCTCTTTGCCGAGCCGCTGATCCGCTTTTTCCTGAGCGGAGAGGAATCTGTCCGCTGGGGCATTGAACACTGCCGGACAGTCTCGCTGTTTTTCTTCCTGCTCGCTTATTCCAACTGCATCGCCGGCGTGCTGCGCGGCGCCGGGAAAGCTTTCGTTTCCATGATCGTCATGCTGGCGATCTGGTGCGTGCTGCGCATTGTTTACATTACCGTGGCCATGCAGTTCCGCCACGACATCGTCCTGCTGTACTGGGCGTATCCCATCACCTGGGCTATCAGTTCCGCGATCTATCTGGTCTATTATCATGTTTCAGACTGGCTGCACAGTTTCGAAAAAAAGCCCGTCTGAGAGCCGGAAGCTGCCGGCGCTGTCTGAGTCACGGGCGGAGATGCCTTTCTTCTCCTGTAAAAAAGACACGGAAATCTGTCAAAAAAACGGTTCTGCTCCGAAGATATGGAAGTTGAATGCAGTAAATGCTACAATACTACCGTCTGATCAGTATTTTTCGGAGACGCCGTATGACGAATCAATATGCGATAACATTAAAAAACCTTTACCGATTGCTTACGGTAAACGACTACCTGCTGTTTTCCAACGGCGTGCTGCCGATCAAATACCGTTCCGGCCTGACGCTCACATCCTTCTGGCGGGATATCCTTCTGCCGGCCTGGCAGAACGGGATCTACGGCAGAGAGATCTGGCGCCGGGACCGCAGCCGGTATCTTTCCGATTTCTGCAACAGGCGGGATACGGTTCCCTTCTATGCGGAGTATGCCGGGGAGGTCCGCGCGCTGCTCGATCAGGAACGTTTTTGCGAGCAGATGGACCTTCTGGCCGCCTTTTTTCTTGCGCACGGCTATGATCCGGATCTGTTTCAGCGCAAAGCGGAATGGCTGATCCAGGCTTCTCAGGAGGATAAATATCTGACGAAGCAGGACTGTGTATCCTTGCTCAAAGTCTACAGCGGGAGCCGCAAAGCAAATCTGCCCGAGGAATTCTGTGACGCCTGGGTCTTCACCGTGCTGATGCTGTGCGCCATGTGCGGAAAAGCCGAAAACGTATCCCTGCTGCTGAGAATGCTTTGGCAAAAGGAACTTACGCCGAAAGCGCTTTATCGCTTTAAGAATGAAGCACCGGCGAAAGCCTTCCCGCGCCGTCTGGCTGCGGACGCCTACGGTGCCGCCGAAAACCCGATCTTCTTTTTCGGCCGGCAGCAGGAACTTTTTGATCTGACCGAAGCCGTCAGGGACAGAGGCAAGATCTTCATCAGCGGGATCGGAGGTGTCGGCAAGACCGAACTGCTGCGGCAGCTGCTTTCGCACCTTTCCGAATCGGAACAGTACACGCAGCTCATTCCCGTCTGCTACGAAGAGACGCTGCCGAAAAGCCTCCTGCACCTTTTCCCTGACTTTTCAGGGCATGCGGATCAGGAAGGCTTTGCTGCCTGTCTGAAGCGGCTTGAAGCGTTGCCTGCGGAAAAGACCGTGCTGCTGATCGACAATGCAGAAGTGAAACCGGAAGAAAACAAATACTGGAAAGCGCTCGCCCGTCTTGCCTGCGCGGTGATCGTAAGTTCAAGGGAAAAGGCACCGGAAGGCTTTGCGGAACTTTCTCTGGACGGCTTAAGCGAAGAAGCCTCCCTGCTGATGCTGAGAAGGCATACTGACGACCGGCTGCGGGAAATGCAGCAGGATCTCACGGAGATGATCCGTCATCAGCCACTCATGCGGCATCCGCTCACGATCCGCCTTGCCGCAGCCGCTGCAAAGAGAAACGGATGGACCGGCAGGCAAATCGCACAGAAGCTGTGGTCACCGGAAGAGCCCCTGATCCGGCTTCTTCCGCGGCTGCGTCTCATCTACCGCAGTCTGTATGAAGAGGCGGCATTAAACGGCGAAGAACTGCGGTTGGTGCAGCTCTTATCCTGCCTTCCCTATGAACAATATGCGGCCGGACAACTCAGGCAGTTCTGTCTGAAGGAAATAAGTCCGGAAGAGACTGAGTCGCTGCTGAACGGACTGTATCAGAGGGGCTGGATCGAAAAGAAGGGATCCTCGTATTCCCTTCATCCGCTGCTTGCCGAATGTGTGGCGGAAGACGGCTTTCCGGAAGAAGCGCTGGCCTGCTTCTGGGCGTATGCACGGGAAAACCTGGGCAGCTATGTCCTTGATTATACGCTGTATGAAGAGAAACAGAAAATCTGCCGCTATGTGCTGTCCGCAGCAAAGCATTTAAAAGGAGCGGTTTCCGCAGATAATCTTCGGATGATCTCTGCGGCTGCCCTGACCGAGCAGGATCTGGACATCATGTCTGCCCGATACCGGCTGATCAGCCGGCTTCTGGCCGCTGCCGGGGAAAAGAGCGCAGAGCAGGTTTTTCTGACCCGGCTGACCGAGGCTGCCTTCCTGAAAACGGCTGAAGCCGGACCCTTATATGAAAGCTTCTTAAATTGTCTTGACGAAGCGGCAGCGGATCCCGGGGCAGCTCTGGCCGACGCCTCACTGCTCTTCCATTATTTCCTGTACCGCTCCGATGAGTGGGAATATGTCCGGCTGACCCTGGAAAAATGCGAAGAACTGATCACGGATCCGGAAACTCTCTTAAGACTTCACCTGCTGGTCTATTTCCAGGCAGAACGCAGCTATCACCGGCAGGAAGCCTCCGCCCTGTTCGAGAAGCTGCAGGAAGAAGCCGAAAGAGTCCGCGGTTTTGACAGCAGCGAAAAACTGCAGACCGCAATGCAGACCGCCTGCGTGCAGCGTGCCCTCTATACGCTGTTTGCCGGTGAGACAGACTATTCCCGCAAGGTCTTCGCCCGGCGCCTCCAGTATGTGAAGGCCGTTCCGTCCGCCAATCTCCGCCAGCAGGCGCTCTCTTACAAAGCGCATCTCGCGCGGGTCGAAAAGCGGTATGAAGACGCGATCCGGCTTTTTACGGAACTCATCGAGTCCCATAAGCAGGTCGACGGCCCGCGGCATATCAACGTATATATCGCGGAGGTCGAACGGGCGAAGGTTTACAAGGAAAGCGGACGGCTCGAAGAGGCAATTGCACTCTATGAGGCAAATATCGCCTGCGTGGAAAAGGACTATCCGAATTATCAGGCTCTCCATGCCATGCATTGCCAGCTCGCGGGCGCCTATCTGGATGCCCGGATGCCGGAAAAAGCCCGTTTGCTGCTGCAAAGCGACGTTGCCGGCTTCAAAGACCTTCAGGGTGCCGTTCATGCGGAACAATGCTACCTGCTGTCAAAAGCATACCGGCAGAAAAACGATACGGAGCAGGAGCTTTTCTGGCTGAAAAAAGCCGCGCCGCTCATGGAAGCGTCCTACGGCAGGGATTTTCCGAAGCGGAAATATGTCCGGGAACGCCTGGCTGCGCTTTCGCCGGAATAAGTACGGCATGCCCGCAGCAGATAATACAAAACAATGACCCTCGGCTGAAACGAGGGTCATTGTTTTTACATGTAATTACTGCTTTGCGCGTTAATGTCCGTTAATCAGTACAGTCACCACTTCATCGTAGTCCGGAAAATCCTTGGAATCTTCATGGTCCGCGTAGAAATAATCATCCTTGGAAGAAGACCCATTGACGTAGAGCATGGCCTCCTGACCGTAAACGATCTTGCCATCCTTCCTGAAAATGAAGAAAACATAACATTTCTCTTTTTCGGCATTCTTGTTTTTGACCGTAAAATCGATGCGGAATTTTCCGGTGCTTTTTCTCGTAAAATTCTGCTTGGTGAGTTCGAACAGTGTTCCGTCATCAACAAGCGATACCCTTTTGCCGTCGATCTCGCGCTGGAGCTGCTTGTTATCGAGCATTTCAAAAGAGTCTATGCTCACTTCGGCACGCGCCGCTTTTAAGGTATACTTTTCGGTACAATCCACCCGGAAGGGAACCTGATCACCCGGACGAACAGCAGGGGTCAGCCTGTACTTGACTGCTTCCATGAAATTGTCTTTCTCATCATAGAAGGAGACCGTCAGCTTCACCCGGTCATATGTGATGCCGCTGCTCGGATTGCTGATAAGAAAAACTGCAGATGAACGGACGTGATCTGTATACGGTACATTGATCAGTCCGACTTCATCAACGGAAAGGTCTTTTTTGACGACCGCCTCCTCTGTTGTGGCCGGTGCAGTCGTCTCGGGTGCTTTCGTTGAAGCTTCCGTCTGATCCGCCTTGGTGTCTGCCGGCGTCTGTGATGAAGCCTCCACCGGATCCGTTTTGCCGGGGACCGGCGTCCGTGATGAAGATTCCGCACTGTTTTGGCCGCATGCCGTCAGAGACATGATCAGCATCAAAGCAAGCGCAAATGAGATGATTTTTTTCATGCTTTCGCTTCTCCTTTTTCATATTTTCAGGATCATGCGAAGTATAGCATCTCATTTTTCCGCATTCTACCGATTTCTCAAACTAGCGATTTTTTCACAGAAAAACATGCTTTTTTTACAGACTCGGCCCTTCCGGGATCTGATGCTGCGCCCACATCTGCTCTTTCTCCTCCCGCGTCATGTTCTTATAGCCGACATGCATGAGGTAGATCATCTTGGCGGCTGCCCGGTTTGCTCCGGCGGTGTATGTAAAGCTGTCCTTTCCGCCGTTATCCGTTTTCAGGCGGTAATACTTCATAGGTCGCTTCACGTGCCTTGCTGATCTCGCTCGTCAGGTTCATCTCTTTCAGGATTTTCCTGTTTTCCGGTGTCCCTTCAGGTATTTCCTCTCTCCGAAGCTGCTTCAGTTTGTATTTCACGAGCGTCAGATGGCGCTTTATCTGCCTGTATCATCCCCATGATCACACAATGCCAGCCCTGCAGGCTGGCATCGCGCCCCGCCGCTCTTTTCAGTATTCTTACAGCTTTTTGCAGGTATGATCGTCGAACATCAGGCAGCCGTCGCCGAATTTCAGCTTCAGCAGGCCGCCCTTTCTGCCGAACTCGTCCTCGCCGATGGGATAGAGCCGGAAGCTCATCTCATCCCCGTCTTCGTCTATGGCGTTGGCATGGAGCTCGCCATCTTTCATGAAGACCTCATCGACGATGAAGTCGGCGTCCCCGGGGTGCTCATATTTACCGCAGAAGCTCTCCCATTTCGACTTGTCGGGACCCTTGACCGCGATATCCTCGATGGAGACGATGGGCTCGGGCTCCCTGTCCCTTGCGATTTCTTCCATGCCGTCCCAGTAGCCCAGATACGCTCTGACATCCCTGTAATCCCGGCAGCTGAGGATCACAAGGACCCTGTCCGCATCGATGAAACGCTCAAACCAGGTAGCGACGCCCGGCATGCCGCCGCTGTGGCTGACGACGAGGCCGTATTCCTCCTCACGGCCGACGGCCCAGCCGAAGCCGTAGCCCAGCCCGTCATCCTCATCGTAAACGGCATCCTCGCCGCTGTTCAGTTTTGCGGGGGTATACATGAGTTGCTGTTCTTCCAAAGTGAGCACTTTACCCTCGCGCAGCGCCCTGTCCCATTGGAACATGTCAAAGATGTCGGTGTACACGTAGTCGTCGCCGTTCAGGCCGTCAAAAGCGACCACGTCGTCTTCTTCCGCGGAGTCGATGTCAGCCACGCATTTTCCGTCATCATACACCGTTGCCTGCGCATAGTTTTCAAACGGAACGCCGTCCCTGCGGATATGGCAGCAGCGGGTGGAGGTCATCCCTGCGGGCTTGAAAATGTTCTTTTGCAGGAACTCTTCAAAGGGAACGCCGGAGAGCCGCTCCACCAGCAGCGCCAGCAGGTTGTAACCGGTGTTGGAGTAATGCAGGCCTTCCCCCGGGGCGAAGTACGGTTTCGCCTCGGTTTCGCATAGAAAGCGCAGGATCTCATCGTTGCCCGGCACCCGTTTTTCTTCCTTCCAGATCCTGATGAACCAATCCGCATCGTCAAAGTAATCGGGAATGCCGCTCGTATGGGTCAGCAGATGCCAGACCGTCACGCCCTTATAAGCGGTGAGTTCAGGGAAGAACTTCGTGATCTCGTCGCCAAAGTCGAGCAGGCCTTCCCGCCGAACCAGCATGACCGCTGCCGCCGTGAACTGCTTGGTGACGGAAGCGAGCTGGAAGATCGTGTCCTCCGCGATCGGCAGCGTATCTTCGGGATCCCGGAAGCCGAGAACGCCCTTGGACACGATCTCACCATTTTCAGCATAGAGCCATGCCCCGTTGAAGCTGTCCTTTTCCTTCAGCTCGCGGGCCAGATTTTCCATCATTGTGTGTTTATCCATAAAATCAGTTCTCCTTTATTCTTTTGCATTTTTGTAGATTTCACAAGCGATGTCGTTCATTGCTTCGTCGGCGGCTTCCGTGACGTTGTTGTACATGACGGCAACGCAGATATCTTTTTTGCGGGAAAAGACCCAGCTGGTCAGAAAGCCCCAATTCTCCCCGCCGTGACCGGCAACGCTGTCCTTGCGGGCTTCCGACTCCCAAACGTCGAGGCAGAGGCCGTAGCCGTCCATGACCGGCGTCATCATGCGCCGCGCTGTCTTCTTTTTGAGGAGGCCGCCTTTACGGTAGCTCTTTGAAAGTTCGAGGCCGATTTTGACCAGTTCCGTCGGAGTGGTCCAAAGCCCTGCAGCGGCGTGCTCGGGATAATAGTGATAGCCGTGTGCAGGGTCTTCCTTCTGCGCCAGCCTGAAACCGAACGCGGCGTTGGAAACCAGTTCCTCATCCAGCGGCTGGAAAAAACCGGTGCGCTTCAGCCCCAGAGGCTCGGCAACTTCCTTTTGGAAGGCTTCGCGGAGGGTCGTGCCGGTGATGCGCTCAAAGGCGAGCTGTGCCAGCGTGATGCCGCCGCCGGAGTACATGTGCTGTTTACCGTAGGGACGGATCCTGCGGAGCCTGGGCGTGACGCCCTTGCCGCTCAGCACGTCCTCGAGCGAGAGCGGCTCGTGTTTTGCCGGATAGCCGGGGAAGCCATGCAAATTGTAACCCGCCGTGTGGGAAAGCAGGGCAGCGAAGGTCAGCGGTCCTTTCCCCGCGAACTCCGGCACGACGCCGGAAATGTCAGCGTCAAGGTCGATGAGACCTTTGTCAACATACCGCAGGAGGGTCAGCGAGAACATGGGTTTGCTGACGGACCCCGCCTGGAACAGCATGTCCGGGTTCACCGGGAAGTCCTCGCCGTATCTGCCGCTGCCGGCGCAGTAGGTGTTAAAATCACCGTCGCTGTCGTAAACAGCGATGCTGACACCGTATCCCTTCTTCCCCCTGAGGTGCATAGCTTTATCCACATCGACGCCGTAAAAATTCTTGATGACCCGGTTCGGGCCTTTGAGCATCCGCATCAGCACGGCCTCACCGCTGTCGATGATGCCGGTCTCCCGGAAGCCGGCTTTATGATAGATGTGCAGGCCCCGCTCGTTCTCCGGTTCGGTGGACAGGAAGAGCCTGTCGGCGCCGTTGTCCTTGAAATACTTAATGATCTCAGCCAGCGCCGCCTGGCCATAACCCCTGCCCTGTTCGCTTTTGTCGATCATGAAGCGCCATAGCCAGTAGCGGTCATCCTCGTCCTCTTCTTCAGGATCGAATGCGAACATGCAGAAGCCCACCAGCTTCTCATCTGCATAGATGGCAAAGGGCCGGGCCATGCCGGGCTGCTCCGCGTTAATCTCATCCGCCTGCCGCAGAGAGGTTTGATTGCTGGCCACGAAAAGCTGATCCTCCCGCACGAAAAGAGCCAGAACGGCTTCCCGATTATTATCATTAATGGGTTCCAGTTTGATTATCATAAGTTTTTTCTCCTTGATCATATGTTTTAGCGTGAATTGTTCCTGTATCATGGCAGCTGCTGAAAACAGGCGCAAAAATACCGCAGCGAAGCAGCTCCCGTCGTGGCTGCGTCCTGCGGTTCCCACTATCCGAAAGTTACTTAAAACGGCGCACTAAAACAGAGGGATGTCCCCTTCGATCACGCTATGCGCCTTTTATTCAGTTAATCAGCGGATAACCTCTCTGTTAATCACTGGTTTACGCTCCTTTCGCAGATTAGCAAAATTATTATATATGATGTCTCTGTGAAAATCAATGCGCAAAGAAAAAACAATTGCAGGGTTGATAATCATAATCTCTGCCATATCGCATCAGTAGGTTTCATTTGGTTTTTTATGTTTTTTCGTCGCCAAAACGTTATCAAATTGTTATCAGCGTTGATAACAGTGGAGTGGAATTGCTATGGATAATAGTGCTGTTATTATACCAGAACAGAGGACCATTTCAAGATGCTTGTCCTAATCTTTGCTACCGTTTCCAACGCTTCAAATCATTTTGTAGAGTTCATAGCAGTCATGCCCTTTGGGAACGTCCTTGAGCTCGCCTCTGAGAAGATAGCCGTTCTTTTTGAAGAAATCGACGTTCCAGTCGCCCGCATTCGTCAAAATCATGGAAGCGCCGTTTTCCCTTGTGAAGTCCTCCGCCGCCTTCAAAAGAGACGTGCCCAGGCCCTGATGTCGGAGCGCTTCCTCCACAAAGAGCGCGTCCACAAAGCCGTAGGCGTCCTTGTCCACGTCCGCGATCACGCCGGCAATGAACCTGCCGTCTTTGTCCACGAGCTTCTTGTAA
>CADAOF010000015.1 GCA_902789555.1 uncultured Lachnospiraceae bacterium | reverse complement strand
ACGGAAGGTCGAGTTCGACGAGAAGTATGACGTTCACGCGGGCGACGAGATCCTCTTCGCGATCAACCCCGAAGGCAACGACAGCTATGACGGCGGACGCCTGAGCGTCGCCATCACGGCCGTTGACGAGCCTGCGGAACCGCCCCAGAAGTATACGGTAAGCTACGTTTACGAAGGAACGTATCCGGAAGCCGTAATGGCGACGCTGCCTTCGGACGGCGCCGAATACGAAGACGGCGCGGAAGTGACCGCGATCCAGCCGAATCCGGCGGAGATCGCTGGGGAACAGGACGGCGTGTCCGGGACCTGGAAGTTCGACGGCTGGGATGCAAACACGAAGACGGTGAACGGCGCGAACGTCACCTTTACCGGCACCTGGACGTTTACCGCCGGCCCGGCGGAACCGACCCAGAAGTATACGGTGAGCTACGTTTACGAAGGAACGTATCCCGAAGCCGTCATGGCGACGCTGCCTTCGGACGGCGCCGAATACGAAGACGGCGCGGAAGTGACCGCGATCCAGCCTGATCCGGCGGAGATCGCAGGGGAACAGGACGGCGTGTCCGGGACCTGGAAATTCGACGGTTGGGATGCAAACACGAAGACGGTGAACGGCGCGAACGTCACCTTCACCGGCACCTGGACGTTTACCCCCGATCCGGTGGAACCGACCAAGTATACGGTAAGCTACGCATACGACGGAACATATCCTGACGCTGTCATGGCGACGCTGCCCGCAGCTGAGGAGCATACGGACGGTACGACGGTAACGCCGGCCGCTCCGAGCAGCACCTCCGTGGCAGGGACAGATGGCGGCAATCGCGGTGTCTGGGAATTCCAGGGCTGGGATAAGGACAGCGAAACCGTTAACGGTGCGAACATCGTTTTCACCGGTACCTGGACATTCAGAAGAACGAACAATGCGGTGCTGAAGGATGATTTCAGCGCCGTGCAGGGCACGAACGGCTGGTATTACGGCGCCGCCGACTGGAACGGCGCGAGTTTTGAGGAACTGCCTTATGCAAACGGCGCATATCTCGCCGACGGCAAGGCGGAAGTGAAAGCGGACTTTGCCGAACCGCGCGGCAGGAATGCCGCCTATAAGTGGGTCGTGGCTGAGGCCGGCAAGATCCGGATCGAAGGCGAGTATGTGAAATTTGCCAACAGTGCGGATCCGAACGCGAACGGTGTCTGCTTCCGTGTCAAACTGTACCGCGGCGGCAATCCCGTGGATGGCATGGAACAGTTCATCGGAGTGAAGGGCAACTTTACGGAAGACCAGGTAAAACCGTTTGATCTGCCGTGGGACGTGCTGGCCGGCGACGAAGTATTCTTCCTTATTGATCCCGAAGAGGGCAACACTTCTTACGACGGCGGCAGAGTCACTGCCGCCATCACCCCTGCCGGCTGAATATCGGCTCTTCTCAGTCACATCAGGTGATCCTGATGATCAAACCTGCCCCTGCCGGCCTTCGGGCCGGACAGGGGCAGGTTTTTTATCGGGATCTGCACGGTTTTCACCGCGGTCATTGCGAAAACGGCGTCTGTTTGCTATATTGGTTGTCAGGAATCCGCTGCAAAGCCGAGGCCTGCAGCATGCAGCCGAAAAGGCGGCGGGAACGGAAGGAGCGAAAATGTTCCGCTATACGATCACTGAAGAAGAATACCTGGAAATGTCAGCCTTCATGCTGAAAAAGCGCCGCGGCGGCCCGAAGACCGCCGTTCCGAAACTGCTGCTCAAGACGGTGGTTCAGATGACCGCGGCAGCCCTGCTGATCTTCCGCTATAACGAGGGGGTCGCTCCCTGGATGAAATGGTCGCTCGGGATCCTGTCCCTCCTGTGGGCGCTGCTCTCGCTTTTTCAGTACTTTTTCGTCGGCTTCAGGGCGAAGATGCTGCTTGCGCAGGCAAAAAGCGGCCCGCATGCCGGGAACTTCTGGAAGGATCACCGCCTGGAACTCTGGGAAGACAGTCTGCATCTTTCCTTCGGCAGCGAGCGGCTGGAACTGCCGTACGACGAAGTCACCGAGATCGCGGAAACGGAGTCGCTGCATCTGATTTTCCGCGGACGCGACGTCTTTGAACTGGTCCCGAAGCGGGCGGCGGACGGATTCAGGGAGACCTTCCTGCAGGCGTGGAGCGCCGCGAAGGCGAAAAAGATGGAAGGGACGAGAAAGTCGCTCGTTAAGGAAGCCTCCTTCGCGAAGAATCTCTCGATAAGCAAGGAGGAACTGGCTAAGGAGCTCGCGCTCATGAAAAAACGGAGTCTCCGCTATGCCTGCGGCTGGACGGGCTTCATGGTCTTCAGCCTGGGCTTTCCGCTGGCTCTCGCCGTGTACAGCGCTGTCGGAGGTGCGTGGCCGACCGTAGCGCTCTGCCTTCTGGCCTTTGTTCTGTTCAATCTCCGCCTGTTCGTCATCTTCACGCCTTCCTACCGGAACTTGATCGAGGGGAAGCTCCCGGACCCGGGTGAGGACGGATACCTGCTGGCGGTAAAAGGCAGGACGGCCTATTTCCTCGGTGCGGACAGCGGGACCTCGTATTCGATGGACAAGCTGCAGAAGAAAGTGAGGGATGCGGAGGGCCTTTTCCTGTACTTTGAGAAGCAGAACATGCTTTTCGTGCCGCAGGAGGCGGCCGCTGGCTTTGAAGTCGCTGCCGGCCTGAAGAAGAGCATCCGCGCGCGGGCGGAAGTGCCCGGCGCCGTGCAAGAGGAGGAAGAGGCCGCGGAGGAACAGGAGACAGCACAAAGGGAGTAAAGCCACCAACCATAAAACGTGTCATTCTGAACGGAGCACCGCTCGGAATGACACGTTTTTTCTGTCACTTTATGTTGTGGACTGCTTCTGCGGCCTTTCGGATCCCCTTACGGCTGCCGGAGGAGCAGGCGGCGGAAGCTGCTTTCCAGGACGGCCAGCTGCGCCGCGGAGGGGGCGGGGCCTTTTTCTTCTGCAGGGGCGGTGTCGCCGTCATCCCGGCGGACCCGGGTCAGCATCGCACGGACCTCGCGGGCGGAAAGGCCAAGCGCTTCGGCCATGGCAGTCACACCCGGCCGGAAGCCCAGCATCATCCCGTAGGCATTGTACAGCGCCAGGAAAGCTTCATCGGCGCTCCCTGCCGTTAAGGCCTTCTGATAGAAAGGCAGCGCCCTTCCCTTCGCAAGGAGCCATTCCGGCAGTTCATCCGTTCTGAGCCCGGCGGCCGCAGCCTGAAAGCCGGCCAGGACGGTCTCTTTCTGCTTATTGGTCATTTTCTTCTCCTATCTCATGTCCAGATACCGCAGCACGTACTGCACGATCTGCAGCTGGTCGCTGACGCGGCGGCCGATCTCGAAACCGCGGAAGGTCTCGACCGTGATCGCGGGGATGCCCAGTTCGTTGGATACCGTATTGTTGATGCTTCCCTGCGGGCCGGGGCCATAGCTGACGTACTCGTTCGCGCAGAGCTCGCCGTCCTGCGTCGCGAACAGCAGATCAAAGAACATGTCTTTCGCGTCACCGAGTTCCGTAAAGATCAGGCTGCTGCCCAGGAAATCCCGGCCGCTCGTGTAGACGATCGCTTCGTGCAGGTCGAAGACCAGGTACGGTTTGACCCGTTCGATGTCCCGGAAGATCGCGTTCGCCATCCGCTCGGCTTCGTTCCCGGTCTCGCTGCCGGGGAAGGAGCGGTTTAAGTCCTGGCGGTCCTTTACGTAGCGCGTAACATTTTTCGCACCGTTCGTATTGGCCGGAGCGATGACGTAGAGCTCGCCTTTTTTCAGGGTCGCGGCGCGCAGGAGGCGTCCTGCGTACCAGGCAGCGATCTCGTCGCCGTGCACGCCGGCCACGATGTAGATGACGGGGCCTTCCTCCGCTCCGCGGATGTGCAGGACCTCCGCTTCGGTGATCTCGCCGGGGCAGAGAACGTAACGTTCCGTTTCCACCGGATAGGTCTCCGTGAAGAGGTCCTCTCCGAAATCGGAGAAGTGCATGGCGTCGATGTCCAGATCTGCGTACTGATCCTTCACACGGCTGCCGTCCCAGAGCATTTCCACGCCGTGGACGGTCACGACCGACCAGCCCTCCTCAGTCTGCAGATGGGTCTCCGTTTCCGAAGAGGCGGCCGCAGGCGTCTCTGCCGGCGCGGTGCTTTCGGAGGGACTTCCGCCGCAGGCGGAAAGCAGGGTGCAGAGGATCAGAAACAGGGCGGTGATTCGAAAAATACGAGGCATTTTGTCTGTCGGGCGGAGGAGGAACCTCCGCCCGCCTTTCTCAGTTTACTTCGGGGAGGCCAGATAGGCCCCGATCCCGTTGGTCAGGATGTCTTTGTAGCCGGGGACATCGCCCGGATCGATCGTGCCGGCAGGGCCGTCGTAGGCCCGGCAGAACTCAAAGAGCGCCGTCAGGTGACGCGCACAGCGTTCGCTCATGCCGATGCCGCTCTCCGGGTAGTCCACGGTCAGGGCGCCGTAGCGGCCGGCGCGGACGTAGAACTTGTCCTGCCCCGTGACGATCATTTCAGGCGTGACCGTTCCGTGCAGACGGCCCTGGGAAGCGTTCGCGGTCTCCATCAGGAGAGCCAGCGTACTCGTGAAGTCGCCCAGCTCGCGGTGGGTCAGTCCGTGCAGTTTCTTCGGGGAAGCTTCCACGGAGATCTTCATCACGTCCTCAAGTTCCCAGAGGGAGAGGGTCGCGAGATCCATCGCGTTCTCATGCGCCACGATGGCGTTGACGGTCGTGTATTCCGGAGACGCTTCGTGCAGGTCCACGGTGATGGTGACGTCATGCTTCAGGATGAACTGCGTGATGCCGTAGGCGACCTTTTCGGTGAGCGTACCGTCCTCACGGCCCGGATAGGCGCGGTTCAGGTTCCGGATCTCACTGCCGGAGAGGGTCTGCCCGGAGGAGGCGTGCACGTAGACTTCGCTGTCCGGCCACTGGTCGATGGGATTGGTGGCGCGGGACCCGAAGCGGAACCAGCGGCTGCCGCCGGCCGTTTCGATGGTGAAGCGCTGAGGCGAGCCTTCCTGCGGGTCATTGCAGGTGAAGGCACTGTTATTGGCCCGCGGAATCACGTAGAATACGCCGGCTGAGGGCTTCAGCGTCTCGATCAGGGAGATGGCGGAGATGAAGCCGGACGGTTCGTTCGGATGCGTTCCGCCGAGGACCAGCATGCTGGCGCCCGGAACGCCGCTGTCCAGAATGTAGATCTCGGTGTCGCCTGAGGTCCCTTCCAGGGAAGGACAGTATTTGCTGAGCATTTCCCGGCTTGTCACGCCGGGGCCGGGGTAGATGGGCTCTTCTTCCTTCATGGAGCGGAAGTTCAGACCCAGATAAACGACCATCGCGATGACGAAGAGGGTCAGCAGCGAAGCGGTCAGAATGTGGCGGGGGATCTTTTTCATGCGTTCACCCCCTACTTCAGCAGCAGCAGGCGCAGCAGCAGCGTGATCATCACGAGCGCCGCGTCCAGCTGGAAAAAGAAGTTATCCTTCTTTTTGAACATGTTGACGACGATCAGCACCAGCACGAAGGCCAGAATGATGAGATATACGATCTGCATGTTTTCAGGCCCTCCTTAAGCCGTAAGGAATGACAGCGATCCCGAGAAGATCAGGCAGAGCAGGCCGGCGGCCAGGCAGATCAGGAAGGGGATCACGCATTTCTCCAGGACGGGGCCGTATTTGAGGCCCACGATCTGTGCGGCATAGTTGCCGGCCAGCGCCGTCGGCGGCATCAGGTCGCCCAGACAGCAGAGGAAGGAAAGCATGCAGCACAGCACGATATCGTTGCTCCCGCCGGTCTGCAGCAGCACCAGCAGGAAGGGAACGCCCATGACCGACGCCGCGCCGTAGGAACTGATGGCGCCGAAGGCGGGCATGATGGTGCAGGAGAAGATGTAGAGCATCACGGTACCGAGGCTGAGGGCGCTGACGACGATCCAGCCGCGCGCGCCAACCAGCGTAAGCACCTGAATGAACATGCCCACGCCCATGAGCTTGCCGAGGACCGGGATCGTGGTCTCCATGGCGCTCAGGGACTTCTCCCAGACGTTGAAGCGGCGGCCGGTGAAGCAGCCTACGGCAGCGGAGATCAGGAAGATCAGCGCCGTGCCGAGCTGCGGAAGCGACGGCACCAGCTTGGAGACGACCAGCAGGATGATCAGCACGAAGATCGGGATGTACAGCCGGAAGCCGTATTTCTTTCCGATCTCCAGATCGAGCTCCGCCTTCAGCTTTTCAATGTCCAGTCCCTTGCAGTGCTTAAGGCCCAGGATCAGGACCGCGATGACCGCGCAGGGGACGGTGATGAAGAAGAGCGGGCCTTCGAAGCCGATGTACGGCATGTCCACGCCGCCCGCGATCAGCAGGGCGGGGATGTTGATGGGCGGTGCCGCCATGCCCATGATGGCGCCCATCGCGATGATGGCGCCGGTCTTTTCCTTCGGGATGCCGATGAGGAGCAGCACCGGGGCCACGAGGGCGCCGGCGGAAAGCACGGCGGCCGTGGAGGAACCGGTGATCATCCCGGGGAACATGATCATGAACATGAGCAGGATCAGCATGAGCGCCGGCTTCTTGTAGAAACGGGTCACGATCACGGCATTGAGGGCTTCCAGTGCGCCGGATTCCTGGATCACGGTCATGAACAGCATGGCCGCGGAGATGATCAGGATCGTATCCAGATAGGTGAAGGTCCCTTCAAACAGATGCCGCAGAGGAATGCCCTGTCCGCCCGCCAGCGCGCCGGCGACGGCTCCCAGCACCATCGAAATGCTGACCGGGAGCTTCGCCAGCAGGTTAGCCAACAGAAAGACTGCCAGCATCACCAGTAAGCAAATCAGTTCTCTGTCCAAGAATTTTTCTCCTTATTTGCCGAAGACGTCCGTCATGACCTGGACGGTATCCTTCTGGCCGAAGATCAGAATGATCGGAAGCTTGTTCTGATCGGCGTAGTTCGTGAACTTGCCGTCCCAGTTGGCGTCTTCCTTCAGGATGATCAGGCTGCACTGCGGCAGGACCAGATCGGCAAGCGCGTCGGAAAGGACGCCGCGGCGGGTCTCGCCGCCGATGTGCACGCAGACGACCTGCGCACCGGTTTCTTTCGCCTTGGCCATGATGGCTTCCGCACGGGCGGTCTCGTCCTTTTCGGAAATGCCGGCCTGGCCGAGGCCCTTGGTGCTGGCGCCGACGGCGATGACGAGGGTCTTGTAGCTGCCGATCTCATCGGCAGTCGCCTGCGGCTTGTAGTCGTAATTCGCGCCGGCACGCTTCATGGCGGTATCCAGGGTCGCCGCGTCGGTGCTCTGACCGAAGGAGGTGATCAGGATCGGAGCGCTGTAAAGGCTCTTGTCCACGGTGCCGACCGTGACGATACGGTTGGTCTCGCTGGTCTTCATTTCGAATTCGACGGTCTTGCTGGGATCATAGGCTTCCGTTCCGGCGTTCGTTTCCTTCTGGCCGGTAGCCGGGGTGTTTTCCTGCCTTCCGCAGGCAGAGATAAGCAGCAGCAGGGCCGCTAGCAGCAGAACAAAGATCTTCTTCATTTTTCTTTCCTCCAAAGCTTCTTGATGTGATATGAGAGAGCGGTCATTTCTGACCGACGGGTTTCAGCAGGCCGCCGAGGCCTTTGGCCACCATGTCCGCATAGCTTCCCAGGCCTTCGAAGCCCATGGCTCTGTCGGGATGGGCTTCCGTGTAGTTCTTGGCCAGATAACTGATGCAGGTGATGTGCCTTGCCACGCGGTTGATGAGCGGATAGCCGCTGTCGTCGACCTTGAAATAGTTCAGGCCGCGCTCATAGGCTTCCACGTAATTCGGCTCGTTGCCGTTAATGATCAGGTCGTCATCCATCTTGCCGTGGAGCGGACCCATGGACGGGTTGTAGGTCTCCATCAGCGTCATCATGGACGGCGTGTTGTCGCCCAGCGAGCGGTGGGACAGGCCGTAGGACTTCATGCCGGAGAATTCCGCCCGCATGGTCAGGTCGTCGAATTCCATGTCGAGGGACATGCCCTGGGCGATCGACATCGCCGTGGGATTGTCGGCCTTCTCGTTGACCATCGTGCAGTCAAGGTAGAGGAATTCCGGCGAGCCTTCGTGCATGTCCATGGTGAGGTTGACGCCTTCTTTCAGGATCAGCTGATAGATGCCCCAGCAGACCTTCTCGGTCAGAACGCCGTCCGGATTGCCGTAGTACATGCGGTTGACGTTGCGGATCTCCGCAGTCTCCGTGCCCACGAGCTTGCGGCCGCTGGTCCCTTCGTAGTAGGTGCGGTCCGGCCACTGGTGGATGGGATTCGTCAGGCGGTTGCCCACGCGGAAGGTGCGGACGGAGCCGTCATCCAGCTTGATGTCGAAGAAGTCCTGCATGCCGTCGAGCGGCGAGGTGTGGGTGAAGCCGCTCTTGTTCAGCCAGGGGATGATGAAGAAGCGGCCCGCAGTGGGCTTCATGTTTTCCACGAGCGAGACGGCGGCCAGCATGCCTGCCGTTTCGTTAGGATGGGTGCCGCCGAAGATCAGGAAGGTCCCGCCGGGGACGCCGCTGTCCAGGATGTAGATCTCGGTATCCGCGGGCGTTCCTTTCAGACCTTCGCAGTATTCGGAAAGCATGCGCGTTTCGGTCAGGGCTTCGTTCTCCGCAATGGGTTCCCGCTTCTGCATGGCCTTGAAATCAAGGGCGGCGGGGATGGCAAAGACCAGTGCCAGGACCAGGACGAGGGCGTTTTTCCAGAGATAAGAAAATTTCTTCATCTTCGCCCTCCTACTTGATGTGCAGGGCCCGGAGCGCGAAAGTGACCAGCACCGCGGCGATGCAGATCAGTTCCGGGAGATCCCGCTTTTTGAGGATGTTGACAAACAGGAGCACGGCCATGACGGCTATGATCACGTAATAAATGATTTCCAGCATGACGAACGCCTCCTTACATGATGAGGAAATCCAGAGGATCTCCGTAAAGGACCATGATCACCGCCAGCACCAGCATCAGGAGCACGGGAAGGAGCAGGGGCTTCAGGCTTTCGCCCCACTTCGCGTCCTTCAGCTGCAGGGTCCTTGCGGTCTCGGTGAAGAGTCCGCCGCGGACCGCGGCAAGATAAGCAATGCCTGCGGCGACCGAGATCCCGGTGACGATGACCGGATTGGCCAGCCAGCCGATCGGGAAGACCGCGTAGGTGACGAGGAAGGCCGGGATCGGGACGGAAAGGACGAAGCCGAGGGCAATGGAGATCGCCATCAGGACCAGCATGACCGCCGTGGTCTGTCCGCCCGTCGTCTGCGGAAGCGTCAGCAGGCTGTAGATGCCGCGGACGCCCGTCATGGAGCTGACTTCGATGAAGCTGCCGAGCGCAAACATGAGCGCCACGGGGATCACCGCGTCATAGAGGCTGTCCACGGCTGCGGAAACACCGCCGCCGGCAAAGACCAGCAGGAGGGACGCGATGAAGAAGACTAACGTATTACCGCCGATGTAAACGTAAGAGGTCAGGAGGCCTTCCACGAGGAGGGCAGCCCAGACCAGAATGAAGACGGTGAGAGGCAGAACAGGAAGCTTTTCCGCTTTTCCTTCCTCACGGAGGAGAGAAAGCGTCTTCCGGTTCAGCAGGGTGAACAGGAGAAGGCAGGGCAGCGTCAGTACCAGGAGGGGCATGAAAAAGCCCACGTACGGCGTCGGCAGCACGCTTCCCGCACCGTTCGAGGCGATGATCGCCGGCAGGCAGTTGGGAGGCAGCATCATGCCGAAAAAGGCGCCGCCGATGACGGTGACCGCGATCTTCCCGTCAGCGATCCCCTGCGCCTTCATCTTTTCGCCGGCCAGTTTCCCGGTCGTCAGCACCGACAGGGAGGCGAGGCCGGAAAACATGCCGGGCATGCCGATGAAGAGCAGAAGGCACAGCGCCCGCAGGAAGTCTCCGCGGACCCGGAGGATGCGGTCAAGCAGCTTTTCCATGAAGCCGCAGCGGTAGAGGAGCCCCGTGAACAGGGCGCCCGCGCACACGCTTAAGGCCGCGTCCAGGAAACCGAAGGGGCCTTCCACGATCTCGCGGAAGCGGATGCCCATGCCGGCGGCCAGGCTCCCGGCGACCGATGCCAGGAGCAGAAAGACCGCAGCCCATTTCTTTTCGTTTTTCGTGACGATCTGGCCGATGATCAGCACCGCGAACATCACGAGAGCGACGAGATATTCTTCACGCATGACGTTCTTCTTTCCTTAATAGGCGGAAGCGCCGTAATTGCGGCGGAAATCGCCCAGCGCCCAGAAGGAGCCGTCAGAATTGATCTGAATGCCCGCGAGCGATCCGACGTGGGAACTGAAATCCTTGTCGTAATCTTCCAGAACGAAGCCCATTTCTTCCAGCTTTTTGATCGTTTCCTCGCTGTAGCCGGATTCGATCGTCAGGTTCTTGCTGATGCCGTCGCGGTAGCTGCGGGGGGAGTTGATCACGTTTCCGAGGCCCATGCCGAAGGTCGCGTAGTTCACGACGCCTTCGATGGCGGCGGAGACGAGCGCCCAGTTGCCCGGGGAACCGATCGCGAGGACCGGCTTGCCGTCGGGACCGGCAACGATGGTCGGGCAGGTCGTCGAACGTACGCGGATGTACGGCATGACCATGTTGACACGGGCGGAAGTGGAGTTGTTCAGGTTGCCCAGGTGGGCAGAGAAGACGAAGCCGGTGCCGGGGACTGCAACGGCGGAACCGAAGTTGATGCCGTTGGTATTGGTGGTGGAGACCACGTTGCCGAACTTGTCGGCGCAGACCAGGTGGGTCGTGCCGCCCTGATCCGGCGTGCAGTCGTCAAGCACCTTCTGGCCGGTCTCGGACAGGGTCACCGTCAGGCGTCCGGCCTTGGCGGTCTTGATGCGTTCGCCGGGCGTGATCGCCTTGGCGCGCTCTTCGGCATATTCCTTGGAGATGATCGTTTCCACGGGCAGGTCGTAGTAGTCGGGGTCGCCCATGAAGGAAACGCCGTCCTGATAGGCCATCGCGTAGGCGTCCGCCATGATCTGTACGGTCTCGGGGCTGTCAAAGCCGTAACTCTTCAGATCGAAATGCTCCAGGATGTTCAGGGCTTCCAGCAGGGCTACGCCACCGTTGGAGGGACCGCCGGTGGTATAGACCGTGTAGCCGTTGTAGGTGGTGGAAAGCGGATCGCGCATCACGGACTTGTATTGGGCAAAATCCTCGTGCGTCAGCACGCCGCCCAGGCTCTGGATGTGGCTGACCATCTTGTCGGTGAATTCGCTGTCGTAGAAACCCTTGATGCCGTCCTTCGCAAGCATTTCCAGCGTATCGGCCAGATCGGGGTTCTTGATGGTGTCGCCGACCTCGTACAGGAAACCTTCGTCGGTGTACAGGCCGAGGGTGTAGTCGTAGGCCTTCAGATTGTCCAGACGGCCTTCAATGTTGGTGTTCCAGCGCGCCGTGCAGGGGAAGCCGTTCCGGGCCAGGTCGATGACCGGCTGCAGGACTTCGGCTGCGCTCATGGTGCCGAATTTTTCCAGTGCCGTCAGGGTGCCGTGCACCACGCCGGGGATCGCGATGGCCTCCACCGAAGGCGGGGTGCTGGAGGTCGAAACGTCCAGCGCGCCGGGCAGGGCTGCTGCCGGCGCCTGCGTCATGTATTCGATGGATACGTACTCGTTCGTTTCAGCCAGATAGATCACCATCTGTCCGGCGCCGCCCATGCCGGAGGCTGCCGGTTCCAGAAGGCCGACCGCGTAGATCATGGCGACGGCCGCGTCGACCGCGTTGCCGCCCTTCTCCAGGATCTGCACGGCGATGTCAGATGCCAGGGAAGAGGCGCAGGCTGCTGCGCCGTTCGTGCCCGCCGCGCCGGTCTTATAGGTGTCGCCGTCGAAGGCCGGAGCAGGCTCGGTCGGTGCGGGCTCTGTCGGGGCTTCCGTTGCCTGCGTGGTCTGCGGGGCAGCGGTGGAAGGCGCCGCCGTCGACGTTTCGACAGGCTTCTGTCCGCAGGCGGCCGTGCCCAGGATCAGGCAGAACACGAGCAGCAGAGAAAGTGCTTTTTTCATTCGTTTTCTCCTTCATTCGTTTTCTTTACTGGTGAAGATATAAGAACCGGAAGCCATGCGGCATCCGGTTATACTCGAAGGGATAGGGAAAACTCCCTTAAAAAGGCAAAGGGCGGAGACACAGTGCTCCGCCCCCTGCAGCAGATCGGATTATTTCACGACTTCGATCTTGACAGCATCCTGCAGCGTATAGTCAGGGTACGCCACGGAGTTGGTGTCGATGCGGCCGTCATTGTGGAAGATGCAGACGCCTTCCAGATCGGCAGCTTCGATGGTCTCGCTGTAGCCGTCGGCGCAGATGACGTTCACGGCAGTGCATTCCGTGATGCCAACTTTGGCAAGGACGTCAGCAAGCGGAAGGCCGGCTTCGTTGGTGTAGCTTTCAGGGACATAGAGCAGGATGTTTTCGCCCAGCACGTAGCAGCCGCAGTTGATGGTCACTGCGCCGTACTCCTGGTTCGTGCCTACCGTGTAGGCGCCGCGGTCCTTGGAGTCGACCGGAACGATGAAGCGTTCAACGAACTGATCGAAAGGAATGGTCGTGGTGGCGGAGTCGCCCAGGGAGACGGCCTGCACGTCCACTTTCGCGTTTTCGAGTTCGGCAGCCTTCAGGATGTCGCTGACTCTGAAACCGGTCTGTACGGTGCCGCCGAACGGGCCGACGAAGTTCTCTTCCAGCTCCGTGACAGCGGTGTTGGCTACGGTGATCTTGTAAACGGTGCCTTCGGCAACTTCCACGTCAGCCGTCTTGTCTTTTTCCACGCCGTGAGGGACAACGTAGAGGATGTTCTGCAGCGTGTAATCCGGATAGGCGATGGAGGTGGCATCGGTGCGGCCTTCGTTGAAGAAGATCTCGACGTCTGCCAGATCTTCCTTGGCGATCTCTTCGGCGTAACCGTCGGCGCAGACGAAATCGTAGGAGTCGGCTTCCGCCATCTTCAGATCTTCGAAGAGGTCGGTCGCGGCATAGCCGTCTTCATTGACCAGAACGATCGCTTCGGGGCCGACGACCAGCCAGCCGAGGTTGTAAGGGGTGTTGTCCTTCTTGATGCCGGTGCCGAACATCAGGCCTTCGTGATAGTTCTTCTGCAGGCCTTCCGGAACGTTCAGGCAGAGGCCCTGTTCCTTCATCGTGGCCAGGTCGCCGAATTCCGCGGCATACATGTCGACGTAGGAAACCGCGCTCAGCACGGCGTCATCGGCAACGTCGAACCAGAAGTTCTTCTCGACGATGTCCTTCATCGCATAGCCCGTCAGCCAGTAGGCGTTATAGCGGGTGGCGTTCGGGTCCTTGACTTCTTCCAGGCCTTCCAGCAGAGGGTTCATGACCTGGATGGAAGCGATCACGACGGGTTCGGGAGCCGCAGTGGTGGTGGGCTCTGCCGTGGTGGGCGCTTCGGTGGTCTCGGGCGCAGTGGTGGGAGCTTCGGTGGTCGGCGCTTCGGTGGTCTTAGGTGCTTCCGTAGTGGTCACGGGCTCGCCGCAGGCCGCCAGAGAAAGAACCATTGCCAGCGCCAGGAACATGGCAAGCAGTTTCTTCATAAGAGTTCTCCTTTCACGTTATGTAAATGCTACGTGGTTTGATCCAGAAACACATTATATCATATTTTTCGTTAAGGCAAGGAATTTTTTCTTTAGCAGAAAAAGTATGGGTGGTATTTCCGCTTTTTTCAGTGTAGAATCGAGCCATGGATAAGGTATGGATAACGATCCTGGTCCTTTCCGGCCTGCTTTTTGCCTATCTCACGGCAGAGGCGGTAAGGGCGCGGCAGGACAGGAAAAAACTGCAGCATGTGATCTATGTGAACGGGACCCGGGGCAAATCGACGGTCTCGCGCCTTATTGCGGCCGGACTGGCTGCCGGCGGGTACCGGGTCATGTGCAAGACGACGGGGACGCTTCCGCTCTGCCTCCATCCGGATGGCCGCGAGGAGGAGATCAGAAGACGCGGACCGGCGAACATCCGCGAGCAGCTGAAATATCTGCATGCCGCCGCGGAGGAAAAGGCCGACATCCTGGTGATCGAGTGCATGGCGCTGCAGCCGGAATACCAGCGGGTCTCGGCCCGAAACATGCTCCGAAACGATATCGGCGTGATCACCAATGCGCGGCTCGACCACATGGACGTGATGGGAGAGACGCGGGGGGAGATCCTGGACTGCCTCATGGAAATGCTTCCGGAGGGCGGCAGCATCTTTACGGCGGAGCAGGATTTCCGGGAACGCATGAGCGAACGCGCGAAGGCGCTTGGGAGCAGCATCTGCTTCACGTCGCCGGAGGACCTTGAGGGCGTGCCGGGAGCTGCCGGGATCGATTTTTCCGAAAACGTCGCGCTGGCCCTTGCCGTCTGCCGGAGCCTGGGCGTTTCGGACGAGGCGGCCGTCAAGGGCTTCACGCAATTCCGCCCGGATCCCTTCGCGCTCGCGGTCTACCATGAGGGCAGCCTCACTTTCGTGAATGCGCTCTCCGCGAATGACGTGACGTCAACGAAGATGATCTGGGAACGGACCCGCGGCGGAGAAGGAGAACGGCTGATCCTGCTCCTCAACAACCGCGAAGACCGTCCGGCCCGCGCCGCCGACATGGCAAGGCTCGCGGGAGAACTGCAGCCGGCGGAGATCTGGCTCCTCGGCGAAAGCCTGCCGGCGCTGGCCCGCCTCTGCCGGAAAAAGTGCCCGGGAGCGGAGATCCGCGTCTTCACGAACGCGGACGAGATCCCGCTTTCGGCGGAGACGCCGACGCTGATCCTTGCGGCAGGCAATATTAAAAATGAAGGGATCCGTCTCGCGCAGCGCGCGGAGAGGGAACTCGGAAGGGAGGAAGCTGCCGATGTACACTGAGATCGTTGCCGTCGGGATCCTGCTGGCGGTGCTGTACGCCGAGATCGCGCATTATTCTCCGGGCGGACTGGTGACCCCGGTCTATTTTGCGCTCTGCCTTGCCCAGCCGGTGAGGATCGCCTATACGCTGCTGATCGTGCTTGCCGTATACGGGCTGGATAAGCTGCTCGGCCGCTTCCTTATCCTCTACGGGCGGCGCCTTTTTGCCGTCAACGTGGTGCTGGGGCTCGGCCTCTCGCTTCTCATCGGAGCGACGGGCCTTCTGCCGGGCGGCATCCGCATGATCGGCTATATCGTTCCTGCTCTGCTGGTACGGGATCTGCAGAAACAGGGCTTCGCGAAGACGGGCGTCTCACTCGGCATCGTTACCGGGCTGTGCGCGCTCTGCCTGCTGTGGTTCGGGGTGCTATGAAGAAACGAACGCTGCTATTTTACTGCGGGCTGCTGCTCTTTGTCCTTGCTGCGGCTGCGCTGATATATAAGGAAGGCTCCCGCCGGAAAGCGGAAGCCTTTGATACGATGCGGGAGGCGGCAGAGCGCTATGTGCGCGCGCTTGAATGCGTGCGGAACGAAAGGCTGCGCCGCGGGATCCCGATCAGCGCGGAGGATACGCTGGGACTCGGCCTGATCGGTCTGCCGAATTCCTCTATCTCCACCTCGGTCGGCCAGCTGGAAGCGAAGCGCACGGCCGAACTGCCGGAAATGGCAGCCCTCTGCGTGCGGCTTTTTACCGAAGCCGGGCTGAAGGAGGGGGATACTCTTGCTGCCTGCTTTTCCGGCTCCTTCCCGGGGATCGACCTTGCCGCCGTCTGCGCGGCGGACGCCATGGGGCTTAAGCTCATCTACAGCGCCGCGGTCGGCGCTTCGTTCTACGGGGCCAACATTCCGGAATATACCGCGCCGGAAATGCTCTTGACAGCCTATGAAGCCGGCCTGATCGGAGCGGCGCCTGCCCTCGTCACGATGGGCGGACAGAACGACGCCGGCACCGACATGACGGGCGCTCTGATGGAGGAGACCGAAGAGATCGAGGCCGTGAAGGCACGGCTTGCCGCGGAAGGGCTGGCCGTAACGCCGGTCGTTTCCCTGGAGGAGGCGGTCCGCCTGCGGCTCGGGATCTACGGGAGCCCCGCCGCCTTCGTCAACGTCGGCGGGAACGTTGCGGGGATCGGCCGGAACGCCTTCGCACTGGATAATTCCTACGGGATCCTGGCCCCGCAGCGGACCGAACTGAACGCGGGCAGCGGCCTCATGGAATACTATCTGAATGAGGGGATCCCAGTCATTTCCTTCCTTAATATCAAAAAGCTCTGTCTGGAATACGGCATCGGCTTCGATCCTGACCGGCTGCCGGAGCCCGGCACCGAAGGCGTCTACTTCGAGCGCCGCTATGACCGCGGCCTGATCGCGATGACTGCGGCAATCACGTTCACTGCGCTGATCCTGATCGAAAAGGACCGGAAAAAGAGCCTGCGGGAGGGGGAAAACTCTGATAGGGAATAATAAAAAGCGGCGTTTGGGCCGTAAAAAAACTGCTGCCTTCCGAGGGACGGTCCTTCGGCAGGCAGCAGTTTTTGCTTGATCGCTCAGGCGCGTTCCAGGAGGGCGGAGATACCCAGCCCGCCGCCGCAGCAGGTGGAGACGAGGGCGTAGCGGCCGTCGAAGTCGCTTAATTCCTGCGCCGCGAAAAGAGCGATGCGGGCACCGGAGGCGCCGTTGGGGTGGCCGTAGGCGATGGCGCCGCCGTTGGGATTCCAGCGGGTCTCGTCGACGGTATCGCCGCTTTCCTCCTGCATGACCTTGATCACGGAGAGGTTCTGGGCGGCAAAGGCCTCATTGCATTCGAAGATGTCAATATCCTTTAAGCTCAAACCGGCTTTTTTCAGCAGTTTCAGGTTGGAGTACGCCGGGGCGATGCCCATGTAGCGGGGATCGACGCCGTGTTCGGCCGACCCGCGCCAGTAGGCGAGAGGCTTCAGGCCGCATTCCCGGGCTCTCTCGGCGCTCATCAGGAGCACGGCGGCGGCGCCGTCGTTGCGGCCGCAGGCATTGCCGGCAGTAGTGACGCCGCCTTCACGGACGCTGCGGAGTTTTTTCAGCTGCTCGATCGTCATGTCTTTGCGGGGACCTTCGTCCTCCGAAACAACGGTCTCGGGGCTGCGCTTCGTCGCGGGGATCACGACCGGCGTGATCTGCCGCCCGGTCCAGCCGCTCTCTGCCGCTCTCTGTGCGCGCTGCTGGCTTCTGAGGGCAAAGGCGTCGCTCTCTTCGCGGGAGATCTCCCAGCGGGCTGCCATCAAATCGGAGATCGTGACCATGTCGATCGCTTCCTCTTTCCGCGGGGAAAGCTGATTCGGAATGGCCGTGGGAGGGATTAGCTTGTAGGGGTCGACGGACATGCTGAACTTGGCGAATTTCTGACTGTAGGATTCGGTGCCGCCGGCGATGATCACGTCTGCATTGCCTGTGGCGATCTTCCAGGCCGCATGGTTAATGCAGTCCACGGACGAACCGCACTGCATCTCCAGAAAGCTGGCAGAGACTTCGTAAGGCAGACCGGCATAAAGGGAAGCGTAACGGGCAACGTTCGAGGATCGGGCGTCGCCGAAGGCGGAGCCGATAAAGACGTTGTCAACCGGCGTCTTTTCCAAAAGAGCGGTCTTTTCAAGCAGTCCGCGGATCACCAGACCGGCCAGTTCCGCCGGATAAAAGTTTCTTAAGCCGCCGCCCAGACGGCCGAAGGCGGTGCGGGCACCGTCCACCAGTACAACTTCACGCATCATGAGGTCCTCCCGTATCAATTCTTCCGCAGACTGCGGCCGGTATAGGAAACGTTCGTCCTTGTATGTTTATCATAATAATATAAGACAAGAAAAGCAAGAGAAAACGTAAAATAAATGAAAAATAAATAACAATAAGCAAAGGGCGGCGCTTTTTAAGGCGCCGCCTTCCGATTTATGCGTGATTTAAGGATTCGAAGCTGTTGATGATCTCCGGCGAGATCGCTTTGCCGGCAAGTACGCTGTACATGAAGGAGTCCGCGCTGCGCTGGGTGTCGCCCGCGCCGGCTAAGAGGTTGTAGGCGTAGGCCCGGCGGCACTGTCCCGGCGGGATCCCCACGTAATGCATGAAGACGCGGTTGAAGTGGCTGGCAGAGACCAGACCGCACATCTGCGCGATCTGGTTGAGGGACAGGTCGCTGTAAACCAGGAACTCCGCCGCCTTTCGGATGCGGATGAGCTTCAGGCAGTCGAAGATGGTCATGCCGGTGTTTTTCCGGAACGCATTGCAGAGATAGGTCTTGGTAATGCCGACGCCCTGCGAGATGTCATCCAGGGAAATGGTTTCGTCGTAGTGCTCTGTCAGATAGTCGATCACACGGCGGGAAAGCTCAGAATAGCCGCCGGTGTCGATGATTCGGGAACTGTCGCCTTCCCGCATGTCGGCGGTCAGATGATAAATCAGCGTTTCCAGAGCGACGGCAGCGGCATCGTCCTTCATGGCCTTGTTCAGGCGGTATTCTCGGGCGATGTGAGAGATGAGCTGCGTAACAAAACTGTCGCGGAAAGGCCCCTCGGAGGAGTGGGTGAGGATCCGTTCCAGCGCCTTGTTCAGCACGACGAACTTGATCTCGCAGGAGAGGATGATTTCCCCGGTATTGTTGACGAAACCGTGCTGCACGCCCTTGTGGACCAGAACGGTGTCCCCGTCATGAAGGAGGAAGGTTTCCTTATCCAGGGTAAAATGCATTTCACCGTGCTTAACGCAGACGAGATGGTAATAATCGTCATGTGTATGCGTTTTGACGCTGTGTCCGGGCTGCAGCGTACTGTCTGAGACCCAAAGAAGCTGAAGATTTTTCATGCTGTCCGCTGTCCTTTTCGTTGCTGAAAACAGTATAACACAAAATAATATTATTGCAATTAATTATTTTTTGTCGATGCAGGATGCTGCAGAGTGAAAATTGTTGCAAATTATTCTTAATTATCGAATAAATATATTGACAAGGAAACATATTTGCTGTAATTATTTTTATAGAAGCATGAACGTTCATATCGGAGGCAATTTATGTTAAGCGGTAAATTTGCTGTGATTACGGGGGCAGGTGCCGGTATCGGCGCAGCGACAGCCCGGATCTTTGCACGTGAGCACGCGGCAGGCATTGCCGTCGTGGATATCCGGGAGGAGCAGGCAGAAAAAGTGGCGGAGGAACTGCGCGGCATGGGCACGCAGGCAATTGCCGTCTCCTGCAACGTGGCGGATGCGGAATCCGTACGCGCGGCGGCGGCAAGAGTCACGGAAGCCTTCGGACGCATCGACATCCTGGTCAACAACGCCGGCATCACGCGCGACGTGATGTTTCATAAGATGACTGACGCCCAGTGGCATGCCGTGATCGACGTCAATCTGGGCGGCATGTACAACTGGTGCCGCGCGGTCATAGGCGGCATGCGGGACCGGGGATACGGCCGGATCGTCAACCTGAGTTCCGGCTCCGTACGGGGCATTCCGGGACAGACCAATTACGCCGCCACCAAGGCCGCCATGATCGGTTTTACCAATTCCCTGGCCAAGGAAAGCGCAAGGAAGGGCATCACCGTGAACTGCGTGGCACCCGGCGCGACGGACACGGAAATGTATGCCCAGGTCCCGGACCACGTGCTGCAGGCCATGCTGGAAAGCAACCCGATGCACCGCCTTGGACGACCCGAAGAAATCGGGGAGGTCATCGCCTTCCTGGCCAGTGAACGGGCCTCTTACGTCAACGGACAGTGGTTCCTGGTCAACGGCGGAAAGTAAAGGAGCGAAGATGGAGATCAGAAAGGTTGCCGTCGTCGGCGGCGGCACGATGGGACGTCAGATCGCCCTCAACGCGGCGATCAGCGGGTTTGAGACAAAAGTAACGGATACGATCCCCGCGGTCCGGGAGAACGTAAGAAAATGGGCCGGGGACTATCTGGCAGGCCGCATCGCGAAAGGACGCATGACGGCGGAGCAGGTGGAAGAAACAGGGAAGCGCTTTCTGGTGGCGGAAAGCACGGAGGAAGCGGTCAGCGACGCCGACCTGGTCATTGAAGCGGTGATCGAGCGGGAGGACGTGAAGAAGGAAGTCTTCCGCGAGATCAGCCGTCTGGCGCCGGATAAGGCGATCCTGACGACCAATTCCAGCCGGATGCCCTCCTCCCTTTTCATCGACTGCGTAAAGGATCCGTCGAGGCTTGCCAACACCCACTACAACAATCCCGCACTGGTGATGAAGGTGGTGGAGATCGAGCAGAATGAGCAGACTTCGGAAGAGACGGTGCAGGCGCTGGTGGATTTCTGCCTGGCGAATAAAAAAACGCCCATCCGCGTGCGCAAGGAGATCGACGGGCTGGTCGTCAGCCGCATCCTGCACGCGATCAACGAGGAAGCCCTGCATCTGGTCGAGGGCGGATACTGCAGCATCGAGGACGTGGACAAGGCATGCACGGAAGGCCTTAACCACCCGATGGGGCCGTTTCGCCTGATGGACCTCACCGGCATCGACCTGAACTTTGATATCCGCCGGAACGAATACGAGCAGACCGGCGTCAAGCCGACAGGTTACGATCTGTTCAAAAAATATGTGGAAGAAGGCCGCCTTGGTAAAAAGGCGGGCAAAGGATTTTACGATTACAGTTAAGTGAAGCCGGAAAGGCGCGGAAGACAGCCTTTCCATGAGAACCCTTCGGCAACCAGTACCCCACACTCCGGATCAAGGAGAAAAAATAAGGAGGAAAATATGAAAAAACTGGTTTCAATCCTTTTGGCGGCTGTCATGATCATCGGTCTGGCCGCCTGCGGCAATCAGCCCAAGGAATCAACGCCTGCGGCCACGATCCCGGATCAGACGCAGGGCACTGTCGCTCCCGTGGACAACACCAAAAAGTATAAGGAAAGCGTAACGATCGCCTACTGGTTCGATTTGGATACGGCTGACCCTTACGGCTCCACCACGGCTGCGCAGCAGTTCTACACCAACTTCACCTTTGACAACGTCGTCTTCAACGATCCGGACACCGGAGAACTGGTTCCTCAGCTTGCCGAGTCCTGGAAGGACGTGAACGGCGACGGCCTTGTCTGGGAATTCATTCTCCGCAAGAACGTCAAGTTCCACAACGGCAACGTTCTGAAAGCGGAAGACGTGAAATTCACCTGGGAGTATACGGCTTCCGGCGCCGGCAACGTAGTGAAGAGCAATGCCAACTCCTCCTACGTCGACAGCATCGAAGTCGTGGATGACAACACCGTCCGCTTCAAACTGAAGACCGCCATGTTCGACTGGCCGAGCTATATGGAGACCAAGATCTACAACAAGGCGGCCTTTGATAAGCTTCCCGCTGAAGAGGCTGCCGTTATCGGCACCGGTCCTTACTACTACGACAAATCCAAACACACCTCCGGCGTGCAGTTCACCGCGGAACGCTTTGATGACTACTGGGCAGGCATCGAAGAATATCCGACCAAGTCCATCATCTTCAAAGTCCTCCTGGACGAAGACTCCCGCGTGGCGGCCGTACAGGCCGGCAGCGTTGACTTCATCTTCAACGTAAACGCGGCCAGCTACAACACCCTGTCCAGCGACAAGAATCTGCAGATGTTCACCCGCAAGGGCGCGAACTCCTACTACATGGGCTTCAACCACAGAAAAGAAGCCATGAAGAATCCGGACGTCCGTAAGGCACTGGCCATGGGCATCAACCGTACGGACATTAAGGACATCTCCTTCAACAACGGCATCGGCGGCGTGGAAAACTTCAACTTCTGCGTGCCTTCCGGCGCGGGCTACAGCGCGGACGCCAAGGCTCCCGATTACAACGTGGAAGAAGCCAAGAAGCTCCTGGCGGCGGCCGGCTATACCGATCTGAAGCTGGTCCTGGGCCACACGGCCACCACCAAGGCCATCGCGGAAGTCGTTCAGGACTGCCTGGGCGATATCGGCGTGACGGTCGAGCTGCGTCAGGTCGACGCCTCCAACTGGACCGCCTTCAAGAAGGCCGATGAATACGATCTGTTCACCGACTATGCGGCGTATCAGGGCGCTCTGCTCTACAACTTCCACCGCTTCTTCGATCCGGCCGGCTCCGCCAACATGTTCGGCTACGACAACGAAGAGTACGTGAAGCTGGAGAATGAAGTGCTGACGGCAGGCAGCTACGAGAAAATGGTTGCCAAGTTTGCCGATCTGCAGAAATTCGTCGCGGAAAACCTGCCGCTGGTTCCTCTTGCGGTCGGCAACCAGATCGCGGCCGGCAAGCTTGACGTGGAAGGCGTCACCTTGGCTCCCGGCACCAACTACATGAACTTCTCTCACATCCGCATCGCGGAATAAACCTCTCTTTTTCCGGGGCGAAGGAAGCTGCCTTCGTCCCCGGGGTTCCCGGCCGGGGGACGGCGCCGCGAACGGCAGGCACCGCCCCTTGGCCGCCTCTTTAAAGGCGGAATCTGTATGTGGAAATATGTACTGAAAAGAATTCTCTACCTGATTCCCTGCATTCTCGCGGTTTCCTTTATCGTATATTTTCTGATGAGCTTTTCCGGAGACCCGGTCCTTTCCCTCGTGGGGGACAACGCCACGGAGGAAGAAATCGAAGCGATGCGGGAAAAAATGGGCTTAAACCGTCCGCTGGTCGTCCGTTACGCAGAATATATGGGCAATGTGCTGCGCGGCGACCTGGGCCGGAGCATCAACGGGAACAAGGACGTCTGGGCTGAATACGCGGCACGCATGCCCTATACGATATGGCTTGCCGTAGTCTCGGTACTGATCCTGATCGTCGTCTCCCTGCCGCTGGGCATACTGGCAGCGCTGAAACACGGGTCCTGGCTGGATTCGATTCTGTCCGGCTTCGCGATGGTGACGCTGTCGATCCCCAGTTTCTGGGCAGGGCTTCTGATGATCATTCTGTTCGCCGTGAAACTTGGCTGGCTGCCGGTTTCCGGCGCGGAGACGGCTGACTCGGTCATCATGCCGGCTGTCTGCTGCAGCCTGTCCCACATCGCGCTGCTTACCCGTACGACCCGGACCTCCATGCTGGATCAGCTTAACGCGGATTATCTGCGTACGGCCCGCGCCAAGGGCGTTCCTGAACGGAAGGTCGTAACGCGGCATGCCTTAAGCAACGCGCTGATTCCCATCATTACGATCCTGGGCAACGACATGTCCATCCTCTTCGCCGGTACGGTCGCCGTGGAGACGGTCTTCACCTGGCCGGGGATCGGCTACCTGATCGTGACGTCCATCCGGGGCAACGACTACAACATGGTAACAGGCTGCGTCCTGATGACCACGGTCATCGTCTCCATCCTGCTGCTGATCGTTGACATCCTCTATGCCTTTGTGGATCCCCGCATCAAGGCGCAGTATACCGGGAGGTGAGGCACATGCTGTTCAAGAAATCGAAAAAGATCGACGACGGCCGGAGCATCTACGTTAAGAAGAGCCGAATGCAGGAGATCTGGCACCAGTTCCAGAAGAACAAGGGCGCCGTGGTCGGCTTGATCATGCTGATCATCATCATCGGGATCGCGATCGTCTCCGGTTTTGTCTTCGATTATAAGGAAGACATCTGCGCACGGCACGCCGCCACCCGCCTCATCAAGCCCTGCCTGGAGCATCCCTTCGGCACGGACCAGATGGGACGCAGCGTTCTCGCCAGGGTGCTGTACGGGACCCGTTACTCTCTGCTGATCGGCATCGTGGTCGTGGGCGTTTCCACGGGCATCGGTACCATGCTGGGCGCCATCGCAGGCTATTACGGCGGCAAGATCGAGACGGTAATCATGCGCATCGTGGAAATCTTCATGATGATCCCGAACATCCTGTTAGGCATCATCTTCGTGGCAGCCTTCGGCATCAGCCTGACGAACCTGATGCTGGCACTGGGCCTCTCAACGGTGCCGCATTTCGCCAGAACGGCCCGCTCGTCGGTCATGACAGTGCGGGGCAACGAATACGTGGAAGCAGCCAAGGCAATGGGGGTCTCGGACTTCAAGATCATCTTTACCCACGTGCTGCCCAACGCGCTTTCTGCGATTCTGGTGCAGGCGACGACCCGCGTGGCCAGTGCCATCATCTCCGCGGCGACCTTCAGCTTCATCGGCCTGGGTGTTCCTTCGCCTACGCCCGAATGGGGCGCCATGCTTTCGGACGCGCGCCAGAACATGCGGGATTTCCCGCACTTGGTCATCTTCCCGGGGCTTGCGATCATGGTCACGGTCCTGGCGATCAACCTGGTCGGTGACGGCCTTCGGGACGCGCTGGATCCGAAGCTGAAACGATAGGAGAGCGTCATGGGAGTAGTTCAGGAAAGAAGTTCCGAATACGCGATGGAGATCCGCGACCTGGCCATCCGTTATGTGACGGATGAGGCCACGGTCTATGCGGTGAATCACATCGATCTGAAATTAAGGCCTCAGGGTACGCTCGGCCTGGTCGGCGAAACCGGCGCCGGCAAGACCACGACCGTGCTTTCCATCCTCAACCTGATCCAGACGCCGCCCGGTGTCATCGACAGCGGCGAGATCTTCGTCAACGGCAGAAACGTGCGGGAAATGACGCCGGCAGAGCTTTCCGAGATGCGCGGCAAGGAGGTCTCCATGATCTTCCAGGATCCGATGACCTCCCTGAACCCGGTCATGACCGTGGGCGAGCAGATCGCGGAAAGTATCCTGCTCCACGAGAACGTCGACAAGAAAACGGCCTACGAGATGGCCAAGAAGACGCTGGAGACGGTCGGCATTCCCGGAGAACGCGCGGGCGAGTATCCGCACCAGTTTTCCGGTGGCATGAAGCAGCGCGTGGTGATCGCCATTGCCCTGGCCTGCCATCCCAACGTTCTGATCGCTGACGAACCGACGACGGCACTGGACGTGACCATTCAGGCGCAGGTGCTGGATCTGATGCGGAAGCTGAAGGAAAGCTACCATACCTCCACGATCCTGATCACGCATGATCTGGGCGTTGTGGCAGAGATCTGCGATGAGGTCGCGGTCATGTACGCCGGGTCCATCGTGGAGATCGGCTCCCTGCGGGAAGTTTACAAAAATACCCTGCATCCCTATACCGAAGGGCTGTTTAATTCCCTGCCGAACATGGGCGACCGTGCCTCGGAGCTGCGGCCGATCAAAGGACTGACGCCGGATCCCACGAAGATTTACGAAGGCTGCACCTTCGCGGAACGCTGCCCCTACGCCTCGGAAGAGTGCCTGAAGCGCCGCCCGCAGTTAAAAGACGCGGGAGAGAACCACAAAGTCGCATGCCTGGCCTATGAACGGGAAGGCTTTGCCATCGAAAGGAGCCGGAAGCCGTGAGCGAAACGTTGCTGGAAGTCAGGAATCTGACAAAGTATTTCTCCACGCCAAGAGGCTTGCTGCATGCGGTGGACGGCGTCAGTTTCACGATCGATAAAGGAAAGACCCTGGGCGTCGTGGGCGAATCCGGCTGCGGTAAATCGACGACCGGCCGGGCAATCCTCAGACTGCAGGAACCGACAGCCGGCGAGGTGTATTTCGAAGGGAAGGACATCCTGAAGATGAAACGCCGGGAAATGCACCAGATGCGCCGCGAGATGCAGATCATCTTTCAGGATCCGTATTCTTCGCTGGATCCCCGCAAGACAGTCAATCAGCTGATCCGGGAGCCCATCGTAAACAATAAGCTCCTGACGGATAAGATGGAAATCGAAAAACGCGTGCTGGAACTGATGAGCACCGTCGGTCTGGCGGAGCGTTTGTACAACACTTACCCGCATGAACTGGACGGCGGCAGGCGGCAGCGGATCGGCATCGCGCGGGCCCTGGCGGTAAACCCGAAATTCATTGTCTGTGACGAACCGGTCTCCGCCCTGGACGTTTCGATCCAGGCACAGGTCCTGAACCTGCTCAAGGAACTGCAGAAGGATCTGGGCCTGACCTACATGTTCATCACCCACAACCTGTCCGTGATCTACTATTTTGCGGATGACATTGCGGTCATGTATCTGGGCCGGCTCGTGGAAAAGGCGCCGGCGGAGGAGCTCTTTGCCCACCCGATGCATCCGTATACGCAGGCCCTGCTTTCCGCGATCCCGAATCCGGATATCGACGCGCCCCGCAACAGGCTCCTGCTGAAGGGCGAGATCTCCTCCCCCATCAATCCGCCGCCGCAGTGCCGCTTTGCAAAGCGCTGCAATTATTGCTGCGAGCAGTGTACGGCCGGCGAGCCGGTGCTGCGGGAGATTAGTCCGAACCATTTCGTAGCATGTCATTTTCCGCTGGAATAAGACAGAAAGCAGGAAAAAAGAATGAGCGAACAGACAAGAAAGCCCCTGGAGGGGATAAAAGTCGTGGAACTCGCCACCTACGTGGCAGCTCCGGTCTGCGGTAGGATGTTGGCGGATTTCGGCGCGGAGGTCATCAAGATCGAAGGCTTTAAGGGCGATCCCTGGCGGGAGACAGCGAAAGCCTGCACCTTTACGGGAGACGAGGAAAACCCGGTCTTTGACATCTACAACGCAGGCAAGAAGAGCATCCGGATGAATATCAAGACACCGGAGGGAAAACGCCTGCTGGATGAGATGATCGCGCAGGCGGATATTTTCATCAGCAACAACCGGACGGCTTCGTTAGTGCGGAACGGCCTGGATTACGAGACCCTGCACGCGAGATTCCCGCGCCTGATCTGTGTGACCATCAACGGATACGGAGACCTGGGCCCTGATGCGGCGGCGCCCGGCTTCGACAATGTGGCCTTCTGGACCAGATCCGGCTTCCTGATGGACATGTCGGTCCGGTCGGAACAGTCCTATCCGGTGCTCTCACCGACCGGCAGCGGCGATACCGTAGCCGGCGCCATGCTTTTCGGCGGCGTGATGACGGCGCTTTACAATCGTGAGCGGACCGGGGAGGGCGATCATGTGACGACCGCTCTGTACAATAATTCGGTCTGGATGCTGGCCAGCATGATCCTGCAGGCCCAGGACAAGTACGGTGTGAAGTTCCCTAAGACGCGAACCATGTCCTCGCCGTTCTCCTCGCCCTACCGCTGTCTGGACGGGGAGTGGCTGTGCATCACGGTGCTGGACTATGACCGCTACCGGGATACCATCTTCCGGATCCTGGGCATTGAAGAGGAGATGGCTGCCTTCGACATCCCCACGCAGGCGGATCTGAAGAAGCAGTGCGCCGCGATCATTCCGATCATGGAACGGGCATTTGCGAAAAAGACCTGTAACGAGTGGCTGAAGTTGCTGAAGGCGGAGGATGTTGTTTGCGGCCGTCTGAACCACATGCGTGAAGTCTCTTTTGACGAGCAGGCAATCGTCAATCAGTTCGTGCAGAGCTACCGCTGCCACGACGGCAGCGAGTGCATGATGCCGACGCCGCCCATCCGGCTGGCCTCGCAGGAGGTCCCGTTAGCGAAGGGCGCGCCATTAAACGGCGAAGATACGCTGGCCGTCCTGAAGCAGTTCGGCTATGACGAAGAGGCGGCAGCCGTCCTGAAAGCGTCCGGAACGATCTAGAGGAGAGCGGCATTCCGCTGGCCGCGGCAGGAGGCGAAAGGAGCAGAAAGCGATGCAATACAAAAGCAAACGGGGGATCGGGGAACTGATCCTGATCCTTTTTATCGGAGCGCTTCTGCTCCTTTCCCTTTACGCCTGTTTTGTCTACGGCAGCCGGACGCTGACGCTGAGCCTTGTCCTGGCGCTTCTGGAAGCCGGGATGCTGTTCTTTTATTTCTTCCGGACGGAGTACGAACTGACGGAGGAGACCCTGATAATACGGGAGCATCCGCCCTTCAGAGGCCGCAGCATTCCCTACGCGGCAATGAAGAACTACCGCATCGGCGGCCGCGGGGGCGGCCGGATGGGACGGCTCTATGATATTTATCTGATCTATGAAGAGAGCGGGAAGGAACGCTTCCTGATCTTAAGTCCCGAAAACCGGGATGACTTTATCAAAACCCTCCGGCACAGAAGCGGCCGGAGCCTGGAGGAGGACGAGATGATTTAAGCCTCCTCTTTTTTTTAACCCAAAACCCTGAGAACCTGTTTTTTGTTTTGTATGCATAAGATAAAACAGTTTCTCAACCTGTAGATATAAGAAAAAACTTCTGCTATTATAGAAATGAAATCATTCGTAAAACAAATAACGCCATAACAGCAAGATATCAAAATATCGGAAAGCGGGAGGAAACTATCATGCTGAAGGGTAAAATTGCGGTCGTTACCGGTTCCGCCAAGGGCATCGGCAGAGCTACTGCCGAAATCTTTGTGCGCGAAGAAGTGGAAGGGATCGCCATCGTTGACTACGATTATGAGACCGCCTGCAAGACGGCCGAAGAACTGGGGCCGGCAGCCTTCCCGGTGAAATGCGACATCTCAGATCCGGAGCAGGTCGCAGCTGCCGCAAGGCTCATCAAGGACCATTTCGGGCGCATCGACATTCTGGTCAACAATGCCGGGGTCACCCGCGACGCCATGTTCCACAAGATGACGGTCGACCAATGGATGAAGGTCATCAACACGAACCTGAACGGGACCTTCTTCTGGTGCCATGAGGTCATTAACGACATGAGGAATCAGGGCTACGGCAGGATCATCAATATCAGCTCCGCTTCCGTGAGGGGCGTTGTGGGACAGTGCAACTACGCCGCGACCAAGGCTGCCATGATCGGCTTTACCAATACGCTGGCCAAGGAATCGGCCAAGAAGGGCATCACCGTGAACTGCGTGGCGCCGGGTGCGACGGATACCGATATGTATCAGGCCGTGCCGCAGCACGTCATGGACGCGATGATCGAATCCAATCCGATGCACCGTCTCGGCAAGCCGTCCGAGATCGGCGAGGTGATTGCCTTCGTCGCCAGCGAGAGAGCGTCCTATCTGAACGGCCAGTGGATCCTGGTCAACGGCGGCAAGTAAGGGGGATAACATGAGCAAGCCTTTGGAAGGCATCCGAGTCATTGAAATGGCCAACTACGTGGCGGCGCCGATCGTGGGCCGCATGCTCGCCGACATGGGCGCCGAGGTCATCAAGATCGAAGGACGCGGCGGCGACGCCTGGCGCAACACTTCGGCCAGCCACACGCAGACCGGCTGGGATGAAAACCCGCTGTTTGACCTGTTCAACGTGGGCAAGAAGTCGTTAAGCCTGAACATGAAGACGCCGGAAGGAAAGAAGATCTTCTTTGAGCTGCTGGAAAAGGCGGACGTTTTGATCACCAATACCCGTCAGCAGTCGCTCGTGAAGCTGGGCGTCGACTACGACAGCCTGAAGGACCGCTTCCCGCGGCTCATCTACGCCACCCTGACCGGCTACGGCTACGAAGGCCCCGACTGCAACGCGCCGGGCTTTGATAACATCGCCTTCTGGTCGCGTCCCGGCTTCTCCGCCGACATGACCATCGAAGGGCCGGGGAGCTATCCCGTCAACAGCCGCTACGCGATGGGCGACACCATTTCCGGAACGACTCTCTTCGGCGGCGTGATGACGGCGCTTTATCAGAGAGAACGCACCGGCAAGGGCGACTTCGTGACCATGTCCCTGTACAACGCCGGCATCTGGAACTTCTCGGGCTGCATCGTCATGGCCGAAAAGCCCTACGAACACCGCTATCCCGAGATCCGCAACATGGGCATCCCCATGAACCTTGCCTACAAATGCAAGGACGGGGAGTGGATCCGCTGCACCTTTTTCGAATTCGACCGCTACGCGCCGAAATTCTTTGACGCGCTCGGCGTGACGAAGGAAATGGCGGAGCTGGGGATCACCAACCTGGATATCTCCATGGAGAACGCCGACAAGCTGGTCCCGATCTTCGAACCCATCTTCCGTGAGAAGACCTCCGACGAATGGCTGAAGATCTTTGCGGATCTGGATATCGTCTGCGGACGGCTGAACCATTTCCGCGATGTGCTGACGGACGAACAGGCCTGGGCAAACGGATACCTGCAGGAATATGAATGCACGAACGGCGCGAAGCGTGTTCTGCCGAGCTGCCCGGTGCGTCTCGGCTCCCAGGGCGTCTTCCCGCTCGGAAAACCCGTCATGTACGGCACCGGCAACGAAGAGATCCTGAAGGGCCTCGGCTACGCGGAGGAGGAGATCGCCGCGATGACCGAAGCGGGAGTGTTCAAATAAAAAGATCGCGCCCTGTTTACAGCTCCGCACCCTTGTAGAAATCGACACAGAAATCCCGGAAGACCAGATCGGCCTGGGACATGTATCTGGCCGGGTTCCAGAAGAGGCACATGTCGCGGCGGGCATATTCGTCCGCGACGCGGATGTAGCGGTTGGGCTTTAAGAGGTCCACGGATTTGGCGGTCGACGTGGTAAGCGCCACGCCGAAGCCGGAGGCGATCAGCGGTCCGCGCATGGTATAATCGCATTCCACGCTGATGTGGATGTTCAGTCCGGACTTCTCAAACAGGCGGTCGCAGCAGTTCCGCCAGGGCGAACCGGCCGGCAGGCTGATGAAGGATTCCTTCTCCACCTCCCGCAGATAGACGGATTCCCGCCCGGCGAGCGGGTGGTTTTCGGGGACCACGAGATAGATCGCGTCGTCCTTGATATGACGGGAGGAAAGACCGGAGACGGTGATGTCCGCGGTGGCGGCGATCACATAATCCACCGTCATTTCCTCGAGCGCCGTGTTCAGCTTTTCGGCGGACAGGTTCAGCTGCTTCAGAACGGTGTTCGGGTAGCGCGAGTGGAAGGCGTGGATCATGGGCATCCAGACGAGCGATGAACCGACGGCCATGCTGACCTGCTGTTCGCGCGCGGCGCCGAGATCCCGGATCGCAGCCTGCCCGTTCTCCAGCGCAGTGAAGACCTGGTTGACATAGCCAAGATAGGTCCTGCCGGCGGCATTCAGCCGGATGGAACGGCGCGAGCGGTCGAAGAGCTGCACGCCGAGTTCCTTTTCCAGGGAAATGATCATGCTGGAAAGGGCTGTCTGGGAAATGAAAAGCTCCCTGGCCGTCGCGGTGATGTGTTCGGTGGCGGCAAGGCGCCGGAAATAGTCGAGCTGAAGAAGCGTGATCATGGTATCCTCCCGGGACGCATATCCATAAGAAAAAACTGATGAATGTCATCTTGATTATGAGACGAAACTTTTGATTTGTCAATGCCGCCTGTCCGGGGACGGACGGGGCGGCAGAAAGAAGGAGGTAAAACGCATGCGTGATGCGGTCGTAACCGATTGCGTCAGGACAGCGGTCGGCAAGATGAACGGCTCGCTCGCCGAGTATGACGAGCAGGTGCTGGCCGCCATCGTTATGAAAGAGGTCCTGAAACGCTCCAAAATCGAGGCGGAAGACGTGGACGAGGTCTATTTCGGCCACGTCAAGATGAACACCTACCCCATGGACGTCGCGCGCTATGCGTGGCTGGAGGCGGGGCTTCCGGAAAAGACCGCGGGCTATACCCTGCAGCGGGCCTGCTCCTCGGGATCCCAGTCGATCTACGACGCGAGTATGACCATCGGCCTCGGCGACGCGGACGTGATCCTGGCCGGCGGTGTGGAGAACATGACCAAGTCCTGCTATTACCTGCGCGGCGTGCGCCGGGGCTTCGGAACGAAGAACGTCACCCTGATGGACAATATCCTGGAGGGCACGGCCGGCAACTCGCCGGAGGAGCTTTTCGGAGACCTGCCGATGGGCCTCACCGCGGAGAATGTTGCGGAACAGTACCATATCGAGCGGGAGATCCAGGACCTTTTTGCCTACAACAGTCAGCTGCGGGCAAAGAAGGCCATTGCGGAAGGCAAGTTCAAGGAGCAGATCGTGCCGGTGAACGGCTTCGATACCGATGAATTCCCCCGCGAGACCACCCTGGAAAAGCTGGCGGCCTTAAAGAGCGCCTTCAAGAAGGGCGGCTGCGTCACGGCGGGCAACTCCTCCGGCCGCAACGACGGCGCCTCCGCGGTGCTCGTCATGGCCCGCGAAAAAGCCGACGCCCTCGGCTACGATTATTACCTGCGCCACGTGGCTTCGGCCGTCGTCGGCGTCCACCCTTCCATCATGGGCATCGGCCCCATCGGCGCGTCGAAAAAGGCGCTCGCGAAGGCCGGCCTGACGATCGAGGACATCGGCCTCATCGAACTGAACGAAGCCTTCGCTTCCCAGTCTGTGGCGGTCATGCGCGAATGGGCTTCCTGGAGCGAAAAAGAGACCTTCGATACCATCTGGGAACGCACGAACGTCAACGGCAGCGGCATATCGCTCGGACATCCCCTGGCGGCGACCGGCGGCATCCTGACCACGAAGCTCTTCTACGAGCTGAAGCTTCGTCCGGAGGTCCGCTACGCCATGGTGACCATGTGCATCGGCGGCGGCATGGGCTTTGCTTCGATCTTCGAAGCCTGCAGGAGGTGACGGCATGAACGAACAGAGAGTATTCGTAACGAGCGTGGTCCGGACGCCTCTCGGCGCACCCGGAAAAGGCCTGGACAGATTCATGTCCTCGGATCTCGCGGCAAAGGCGATCCTTCGTCTGCTGGAAAAGAACAGCCTCGATCCCCTCGCGGTGGATCAGGTGGTGCTCGGTCAGTCCCTGCCGTCCACGATGCCCAACAACATCGGCCACTTCGCCTGGCTGAAGGCGGAACTCCCGGTCGACGTTCCCGGCTATACGGTGCAGTCCAACGCGGACTCCGGCCTGCAGGCCCTCCGGAACGCGTACAACCTGATCGCTTCCGGCAACGAGCAGATCGTGCTCGCCGGCGGCGCGGACAGCTACTCGGCGGCGCCCTTCGTGATGCGCGACGTCCGCCTGCATTTCTTCCCCCAGGACCGGATCGTGATCGATTCGCTGGATGAAGCGGAATGCTGCACGCAGCCCGAACCGATGAGCCGGAAGGAACAGTTCGAAAAGGCGCACGGCGAGGAAAGCGAAGCGGCGAAAGCCTTCCGCGCAGCGGAGGAAGAAAAGGCAGCAGCCCTCGCAGGACTACTGGGCGACGAGCTCGTTCCCATGTCCTGGGTGGACCGGAAGAAAGGCGAGATCGTCATTAATGCCGATGAATGGCCCGGAAAAGCCAAGGAAGGCCCGCTTTCCCCGAACGCGGACTGCGCGGCCGTGACGCTTGCAGTCAGCGAAGAGGCACTGGCGGCAAAAGGCCTTAAGCCCGCAGCCGAACTTCTCGGCTTCGCCTCCCTCGGCGGCTCACCGGATGATCCCGTGAAGGCCGGCGCGGAAGCGGTGAAGAAGCTTCTTGCAAAGAAAGGGCTGAAGGCGGAAGACGTTGCCCTCTTTGAGATCGCGGAAAACAGCGCGGACGACGTTCTGGCGCTGGCCGCATCCCTGAACATCCCGGCCGGAAAGATCAATCCTTTCGGCGGTGCCCTGGCTTTCGGCCGCTGCGACGGCGCGGAAGGCATCCTGATGCTGCAGCGCCTGCTGCACGCCCTGAGACCCGGTGAATGCGGCGTGATCGCCCTGTACTCCGCCGGCGGAATGGGCATGGCAGCTTTGCTGCAGAAATGCTGAAAAACAACGGAACCCATTCGAAGAGGCACTTCGAAGAAAATAAAAAAGAACAAAGGAGAAACAAAATGAAGAAACTGCTTGCAATGTTCCTGGCGCTGGCAATGGTTCTTTCCCTGGCGGCCTGCGGCGAACAGCCTCCGACCACCACGGAAGCCCCCAAGACCACGGAAGCTCCTGCGCCCGCTTCGACGGCAGCCACTGCGCCCGCTTCGACGGAAGCGCCCGTTCCTCAGACCACGGAAGCCGCCCCGGCTCCCACGCAGAGCGATGCGGCTGCGAAGTATCCGGAGCAGGCTGTCAAGATCATTATTCCTTACGGCGAAGGCGGGTCCACCGATATGGGCGGCCGTGTCGTAGCGGAGTACCTGAAGAAGATGATCCCCGGCTCCAGCTTCGTATGTGAGAACCAGGCCGGCGGCGCTGCCGTCCCCGGCACCATGGCGGTGTTCCAGGAAGACCCGAACGCGACCGGTTACGTTCTCGGCTACAACTGGTATGCTTCCTTCAACTTCCGGCCGCAGTTCCTGCCGGATGCGACTTACTCGATGGATGATTTCACCATGATCGCCGGCATCACCATCCAGCGCAACACCCTGTTCATCCGCAAGGACGAGACCCGTTATCATGACGTGGACAGCCTGATCCAGTACATCAAGGATCACCCCGGTGAACTGAACTACGGCTGCGGCGCCGCCAGCAGCTGGCAGCTGCTGATCATGCTGAACTTCCTGAATGCCTACGGCGTAGCCGATCTGTGCGAAGAAGTTCCGCAGAAATCCGCCAAGGAAGTGGCACAGCAGGTCATGAACGGCGACCTTGACTTCTGCCTGCTGGAGACCGCGACCTTCACTTCCGAGATGAATGAAGGCACCATTGCTACCATCTGCTCTTTCGAAGCGGCCCGCAACCCGATGCACCCTGACTGCCCGACCATCGGCGAACTGGGTCATCCCGAAGTTGCCGAAGTTGCTGCGAACTGCCTGGTTCTTGAAGCCCCTAAGGGCCTTGATGAAGGCATCCGTCAGAAACTCGAAGACGCCTGCAGAGAAATGTGCAAGGATCCTGAATTCCTGAAAGCTTCCGCCAACTGCAACCAGGATATCCTGTTCCAGACCGGCGCCGAAGTCACCAAGGCGCTGAAGGATTCCATGCCCGAAGTCCTGAAGCTTCTGAAGCAGGCCGGCATGGTCGACTGATAACGGCGACACGGCCACTGCAAAGAACCATTAGTATTTGTCTTTGAAAAAGGCAGGGCGGAGTGCGGCTCCGCCCTGCTCTCCCACAATCCGGAGGATAGTATGAATAAACTTGTAAAAGCTCTGGATCGGAAAATTGTCCTGCGTGCTTCCCTGGTAGATATGGTGCTGGGCGGATTTATTTTTGCCCTGAACCTGTTTCTGGCGACGATCGGCACGAGTAAATTCATTGAGGAAGGATACGGCAATAAATACGGCATTTCACCGCGGACATTTCCGCGTGCCATATTCATTGCGGCATGCGTGCTTTCCATCCTGATGATCATCCGGGGCTTCACCGAATTCAGAAAAAAGAAAGAGAACGAAAAAACGGTACAGTTCCATCTGATCAGCCTGGCGATCTTTCTCGACATGGTGCTGTTTGTTTTTACTCTGATTCCGCTGGGGTATCCGGTCGCTAATTTTATCATGATGAGCATAATGTACTGGCTGTCAGGCGGGAAAAAATGGTGGAAATGCATCCTGGTGGCGGTGCTGTTTACGACAGCCTCCTGGCTGTTCTTCCATACTTCTCTGAAGATCCAGCTTCCGGCAGGGATCCTGAGCGGGATACTGAAGTAAGGAGGCAAGATCATGGGTGCATTACAAAATCTGGTCCAAGGTTTTTCCTTCTCGTTCGGCTGGTATAACTATATGATGGCCGCCTTCGGCACGATTCTCGGTATCATTATCGGGGCGCTGCCGGGACTGACGGCAACGACAGGTGTTTCGATCTTCCTGCCGCTGACTTTCTACATGGATCCTATTCCTTCATTTGGTTTCCTGCTCGGCATTTACTGCGGCGGGACCTACGGCGGATCCATCACAGCCATTCTGATCAATACGCCCGGCACGCCCTCGGCGGCTGCCACGGCAATTGAAGGCTATGAGATGTCCAAGAAAGGGAAGGCACTGAAAGCGCTGGAAATGGCGCTGTACGCTTCCTTCGTGGGCGGCATCATCTCCTGTGTTTCCCTGATTTTCATCTCCCCGCTGCTCGCGGCTTTTGCTTCGAAATTCGGCAACCCCGAATACTTCGTGCTGGGCCTGTTCGGCATTTCCATCGTGGCGTCGCTGGCCGCCGGCAACATGGTCAAGGGTCTGATCGCGGCCTGCTTCGGTCTGACGCTGTCGTTCATCGGACTGGACCATATCAATGCTGCGCAGCGGCTGACCTTCGGGTCCACCGCGATGCAGGCAGGCATTACCACTATCCCGGCTCTTATTGCCCTCTTTGCCTGCGGTGAACTGCTGCTGCAGGGAGAGGACATCTATCAGAAAGTCGATCTCGAGATCCAGGCCGTCAAGGGCGAACACCTGAAATTCAAGGAGTTTATCGCATATTGGTGGCAGATGATCGTCAGTTCCCTGATCGGCTGCTTTATCGGCGCCGTGCCCGGTACGGGCGGCGGCATCGCGGCTTTTACGGCTTACAACTTCGCACAGAAAGCTTCGAAACATAAAGAGGAATTCGGCAAAGGTACGATCGAAGGCATTGCAGCTTCCGAGGCCGGCAACAACGGCGTTACCGGTGCGACCCTGATCCCGCTGCTGACCCTCGGTATCCCCGGCGACGCGGTCACGGCCGTCCTCCTCGGCGCCCTGATGATCCAGGGCCTGACTCCGGGCCCGAGCCTGTTCCGCGGCGAAACGGCAAAGACGATCTTCGGCATTTTCGCCCTGCTGATCGTCTGCAACATCTTCATGCTGCTCTTCGGCAAGATCGGTCTGCCGCTCTTTGCCAAGGTGACGGATATCCCGAAGGAGATCCTGCAGCCCATCGTGCTTGCGCTCTGCTGCGTGGGCACCTATGCCGCCAGCAAGCGTATCTATGAGCTGCGGGTAATGCTGGTCATCGCGGTAGTCGCCTATTTCATGAAAAAACTGAAAATGCCGACTGCGCCGGCCTTGCTGGCCCTGATCCTGGGCGAGACCGTCGAGGCTTATCTGCGGCGCGGGCTGATTGCCAAGCGCGGGAGCATTATCAAGATGTTCTCCGGGCGGCCGATCGCGATCACGATCTTCGCGATCACGGTCATCATGCTGATATTCAGTGCCGTCGGCGAGATACGGGGTACGAAGCATACCGACGAAGACTGATCCCGAAGAGCCTGCAGCTCCCTGCGGAGGCAGGCTCTTCTTATCTTGCAGAGAGGTGTCCGCAATGATCAATAAGCTGGAAAACAGAAACGGCCTTGCCATTTCCGAGGTCGAGGGACTGCTCAGGCAGCACATGGACGCGCACCCGGAGTGGAAGAAGGTCCTGCTCCTTCCGCCGGACATCACGCGTTCCCATTCGGGCGCGGGCCCCATCACGGCATATTATTACCGTGAGCTCACGGGCAGGGGCGTTTCCGTTAAGGTCATGCCGGCGCTCGGTACCCATGTCGCCATGAGCCGTGAGGAACTGCTCCGCATGTTCGGCGACGGGATACCGGAGGACGCGTATCTGGTCCACGACTTCCGGAAGTCTATCGAGGAGATCGGCACGGTACCGGGGGACGTGATGGAGAAGATCTCCGAAGGGCTGTTCACGGAGGATGTTCATGTTTCGGTAAACCGGGAGCTTCTCGGCGGAAAGTATGACGCGGTCCTGTCGATCGGGCAGGTCATCTCTCACGAGATCGCGGGCATGGCCGGCTACACGAAGAACATCGTGGTCGGCTGCGGCGGCGGAGAGATGATCAACGTCAGCCATTTCCTGGGCGTTTTTTACGGCCTGGAAAAGCTGCTCGGCGTTGACCATAACCCGGTGCGCGACCTGTTCGACTACGTGCAGACGAACATGCTGGACCGTCTGATCCCGCTCACCTTCATCCAGACGGTCATGGTCCAGGAGGACGGCAAGGATACCTACCGCGGCGTCTACATCAGCCGTGACCGGAGTGCCTATGAGGCGGCGGTCGCTCTTTGCCAGCAGGTCAATTTCAATTACGTGGAGAAGCCCGTTCATAAATGCGTGGTCTGGATGGATCCGGCGAGCTACCACAGCACCTGGGTCACGAACAAGGCCATCTACCGGACGCAGCTTGCGGTGGAACAGGGTGGCGAGATCGTCATCATTGCGCCGGGCGTCCGTATGTTCGGTGAAAACGACCTCGCGGACGGCATCATCCGAAAATACGGGTATCTGCCGCGCGAGACTGTGCTCGAAATGCGGAAAACGGACGAAACGCTTTCGAAGAACCTCTCTATGGCCGGGCATCTGATCCACGGGGCGCCGGACGGCATACGTGTGACTTACTGCACCGACAGGCTCAGCCGCGAAGAGGTGGAACACGCGAATTTTGCTTACATGAGCGTGGAGGAAGCGCTCGAAAAATATCCCTGCCGGGACTGGAAGACCGGCTGGAAAACGCTGGAAAACGGCGAAGAGATCTATTTCGTCCGCAACGCCGCACTCGGCATGTGGCGCTGCAAGGGACTTTACTGAAAACGAAAAGAGGTGCGAAAGATGGGTATCAAGGGAAAATGCGCGGTAGTCGGCGGCGGCACGATGGGCCGTCAGATCGGGCTGAACGCAGCGATCCACGGATATGACACGACGGTCTGCGAGCCGGTCCCCGCGGTGCGGGAAAGCCTCCTTGCCTGGGAAGAAAGCTATCTGGCAGGCAGGATCGCGAAGGGCAAGATGACCGAAGAGCAGGTGGCGGAGATCAAGGGCCGCTTCCGCGTGACCGACGACCTGGCTGCGGCCGTAAAGGACGCCGACGTCGTCATCGAAGCAATCATCGAGGACCGCGCGGCGAAGACCGCAGTCCTGCAGCAGATCGGCGAACTGGCGCCGGAAAACGCCGTGATCGGCACGAACTCAAGCTTCATGGTCTCGTCGCTCTTCAAGGACGTGGTGAAGAACCCGTCCCGCCTGATGAATACGCATTTCTTTGCCCCGGCTCTTGTCATGAAACTGGTCGAGGTGGTGAAGGGCGAGCACGTCTCCGACGAGGCGGCGGAGCGCGCCATGGCCTGGTGCCGCGAAGTCGGCAAGACCCCGGTCCTGGTCCGTAAGGAAGAAGACGGCTTCATCGTCAACAATGTGCTGAAGGTCATCAAGGAAGAAGCCTACCGCCTGGTGAATGCCGGCGTCTGCTCCATGGAAGACCTGGACACCGCGGTGAAGCTCGGCCTCGGCCATCCGATGGGCCCGTACGAACTGGACGACCTGTCCGGCATCGACGTCCGCTACAACGTGCTGAAGCGCCGCTACGAAGAGACCGGCGTCAAGTCCGAAGGCTTCGACATGATCGAGAAGCTTTACAAGGAAGGCCGCTACGGCAAGAAGACGAAACACGGCTTTTACGATTACGAATGAAATACGGATCCGCAGAAGCGGCGGCGCAGCCCCTCGGGGGAGGCGCCGCCTTGCCTTACGGAAGGAACCGCAGGGAGGAAAGACATGGTACCGAAATTTCACGGATGTATCGCGCCCATCGTGACACCGGTGGACGAGCATGAAAACGTAGATGAGAAAGGATTCCGCGCGCTGCTCGACTGGTGCGTCGCGGGCGGCCTGCACGGCATCCTGGTGGCCGGAACGAACGGCGAAACGATGGCTTTAACGCAGAAGGAACGGCTGCGGGCGATCCGGATCGCGGTCGACCAGATCGGCGGACGGATCCCGGTGATGGCCGGCTGCATGGACACGAGCACGAGGCGGGTCGTGGAAAACATCAAGGCCGCGCAGGATGTAGGTGTGACCTGCGCCGCGGTCACGCCGGTCTTTTATGACCGTCACACCTCGCAGGATGAAACAGTCCGCCATTTTGAACGGATCCTGCAGGAAACAGACATCCCGGAGCTCGTGATCTACAATATCCCGCCCTTTGTGGGCATCAAGCTGACGCCGCAGACGATCATCCGGATCAGCGAACTGGACAGCCGCATCGTCGGCTGCAAGGACAGTTCGGGTGACTACTCCGGCTTCATGACGCTGCTTCATCACTTTAAGGGGACGTCCTTCTCGCTCATGAACGGTGCGACGCCGCAGGCCCTGAGCGAGATCCTGATGGGCGCTGCGGGCTTCCTCCCGAGCGTCTGCCCGGTCTTCCCCGAACTCTTTGCCGAAGCCTACGATGCTGCCGCGAGCGGCGACGCCGCGCTCACCTGGGAATACGATGCGCTTCTTGCCGAGACCTCGAAGATCCTCGGCATGAGCAAAAATGCGACGGCGTCGGCCAAGTACGCGATCTCGCTGCGCGGGATGACCGATAAGCGCGTCATATGGCCGCAGGACGGAACGACGCCGGAAGACGAGGCGCGGATTGCCGCGCAGGTGAAGAAGATCGACGAAATGTACCGCGCGTTTAAGGAAAAACGCAGGGGATAAGCCGGAAGCACCGCAGGAAAAGGAGGTCTTCAGATGGATCTTGGACTGAAAGACAAGGTTGTCGCGATCACCGGAGGGACCAGCGGCATCGGCGAAGCCGTCGCCCTGGCGTTTGCCGAAGAAGGCGCGTACGTCGCGGTCTGCGGCCGGAACCCCGAAAAGCTTGAAGCGCTGCGGAAAAAGTTTGAGGCGGCGGGGCATCCGCTTTATGCAGAGGCTGCGGACGTAAGTGACCTTGCGGCGCTGGAACGCTTCGTAAGGAATGCGGCGGCCTGGCAGGGACACCTCGACGTTTTCATCAACAACGCGGGGCTGAACATCCGCAAATATTTCGAGGAATATACGCCCGAGGAGTTTGACGAGATCATGAACACCGACCTGAAGGCGGTGTTTTTCGGGACCCGCTACGCGGCGGAAGAGATGCGGAAATGCGGCGGCGGGGCGATCATCAACACCTCCTCCTTTACCGCGCTCATCCCCTCCGGGAACGTCGCGCCGTACTCGGCGGCAAAGGCAGGCGTCAGCAATCTGACGGCCAATCTCGCAGCATCGCTCGCGCCGGATCACATCCGCGTGAACGCCGTGGTGCCGGGCATGACGGTCACGCCGCTCACGGAAAAGAACATCGCGAAGAACCGGGAGACGATGCTCTCTGCCATCCCCATGCGCCGCTTTGCCGCGCCGGACGACCTGAAGGGAGCTTATCTGTTCCTGGCCTCTGAGGTGATGGCGGGCTATGTGACCGGCATCTCGCTTGTTGTGGCCGGAGGAAAGTTCGCTTCACAGGATGCGCTCTACGGCTGGAAATACCGCGCTTCGGAAGCGCAGAAAAACGGATAATCGGATGACGGAGGAAGAGGCGTGAAAAAGATCCTTTACGTGCAGGCGATCCATCCGGCGGGCATGGATCTGCTGCGGGAAAAATATGAAGTCGCTGTGGCGAAGAGCCCCGATAAGGAAGAGGTCTTGAAGGAGGTGAAAGACGCCTCCGCGATCGTTTCGCGCCTCTCGGTGATCGACCGGGACATCATCGACGCGGCCGAAAAGCTCGAGGCCATTGCCAAGAACGGCGTCGGCGTCGACAACATCGACGTGGCTTACGCGACGGAAAAAGGCATCCCGGTGCTGACGACCGGGCAGGCCAATCTCTGGTCGGCGGCGGAACATACCGTCTTCGCGATGGGGGCGCTCCTCAAGCGCATTACCTATTATGACGCCCGCATGCGCGAAGGAAACTGGAAGAGCCGTGACGACGGCGGCGTTTTCGATGCGGCGGGAAAGACCTTCGGAATCGTCGGCTTCGGGCGGATCGGCCGGGACGTCGCCGGCATCGTCAAAGCCTTCCGGATGAAGGTCATGGCTTACGATCCCTATCTTTCGCGGGAAGCGGTCGAGCGGGAGGGGTGCCTTTTCGCGGCGTCGCTTGAAGAACTCTGCCGGAACGCGGACGTCATTTCGCTGCACGTTCCCCTCACGGCGGAAAACCGGCACCTCATCAACGCGCAGAGCCTCTCATGGATGAAGCCGACTGCCCTGCTGCTCAACTTTTCGCGGGGTCTCGTAGTGGACAGCGATGCCCTGTACGGGGCGCTCTCGGAAGGCCGCCTCGCCGGCGCTGCCCTTGACGCTCACGTGCCCGAGCCGCCGGACTTTTCGCATCCGCTTTATCAGCTGGAAAATGTGCTGCTCTCGCCGCATATCGCGGGAAACAGCGTGGACGCCCTGCGGCGCATGTCGCTGAAACTGGCGGAGGGGATCGACGACGTCCTCTGCGGCCGGGTGCCCGATTCCTGCGCGAATAAGAAGGAACTCTACGGAGGCTGAAGTCTGCCGGAAAGGGGAAAGCATGACGACGGAAACGAAAGGAAAGATCGCGGTTCTGGGTGCGGGGACGATGGGGCCAGGGATCGCCGCAGTCTACGCGGTGAACGGATATGAGACCGTGCTGTATTCGCGGACGGAGAAAACGCTGGAGAAAGCACGGGTCACGGTCGAAGGCATCCTGGAACTCTTCCGGGAGGAGAAACTCTTCCCCGAGGAGGCGGTGATCCCGGCTGCCGGGAGGATCTCATACGTTACGGACCTATCCGCCGCCGTCCGCGGGGCGTTTTACGTGTCTGAGACCGTCGCGGAGGTGCCGGAGGTGAAAAAGGAGATCTTCCGGCAGCTGGATGAACTCCTCCCCGAAGACGTTTTTCTTTCCAGCAACACCTCCTATATGAACGTTTTTGAGCTCGCGCCCGAAAGAAGGCAGGCGCGGCTCGCGATCGTCCACTGGGTCGCACCGCCGCACATCCTGCCCCTTGTCGAGGTGGTCAGGGGACCGGAAACCGCCGAGGAGACGATGGAGGCCATGATGGCGCTTCACGAAGCCTGCGGAAAACTGCCGGTCCGGATGGAAAAATACATTCCCGGCTTCATCCTGAACCGTCTGCAGAGCGCGATGAACCGCGAAGTGATCGGGCTGATGCAGGAAGGCTATGTTTCGCCGGAGATGCTGGACCGGGCGGTGAAGGCTTCCCTGATGCCGCGGGGACTCCTTCTGGGCGTCGTGCAGCGGATGGATTTCAACGGGCTCGACATGGTGGCGAGAGGCCTCAGAAACCGGAGTTTTGAGCCCTTCGGCGCGCCGCCGGAAGACAACGTCATTGCAGAGATGGCGGAAAGAGGAGAACTCGGCGTCAAGTCCGGTGCGGGTTTCTACGATTACGGGGAGACCGGCAGCGAAGAAGCGATGCGCCTCCGGGACCGGTACCTCATTGAAAGCGTTCGTCTGGCGCGGTACTTCATGGAGCGTCCGATCGGAGCGGAAAGAAAACGGAGCGCGCCGGAAGACTGAAGCGGGGACGGCTGCATCTTCCGGAGAACAGCAGCGATACGGGAAAACGGCGGGAACTTCCGCCGTTTTTTCTTTTTCGCTGCAAAAAAGTCTTGACAGCCCCGGAAAAAGTGCTATCATCAACATATGAACAGTTGTTCATATGTTTGCAAAGGAGAACGGCGTCATGGCAAAACAGGCATACGTTGAACTGTGCGACGAGGTCTGCACGCACCGGGAGATCCTGGAAAAAGTGCAGCCGGAAATGCCGGATGAAGAGCGCCTTTACGACCTTGCGGAGCTTTTCAAGGTCTTCGGTGATACGACGAGGATCCGCATCCTCTACGTGCTGTTTGAGTCGGAAATGTGCGTCTGCGACATTGCGGCGCTCCTGAACATGACTCAGTCGGCGATCTCGCACCAGCTGCGGCTGCTCAAGCAGGCGCGCCTCGTGCGCAGCCGCCGGGAAGGCAAGACCGTCTATTATTTCCTCGACGACGACCACGTCCGCACCGTCATCGGGCAGGGCATGGAGCATATTTCGGAAAGAGCAGGAGGCAGAAAAGATGAAAAAGAGCTATAAGATCGAAGTGGACTGCGCAAACTGCGCGAACCTCATGGAGGAAGCCGCAAAGAAGACCGAAGGCGTGAAGGATGCGTCGGTCAGCTTCATGACCCTGAAGATGAAGGTCGAATTCGAAGAAGGCGCGGACGCGGCTGCGGTCATGCAGAAAGTCCTCGCAAACTGCAAGAAGGTCGAAAGCGACTGCGAGATCTATCTTTGAGAACGGAAGGGCGGCGCTTCGGCGCCGCCCGTCTCCCCGGGAGGCGAAGGCAATGACGAAAAAGCAAAAACAGCTGCTTATCCGCATCATCGTCGCGGCGGTCTTTTTCGTGCCGCTGTATCTGCTGTCGGAGGGCATCATCCCGAACGAACTGCCGAAATGGGCCATTCTGGTCCTGTTCCTCATCCCCTATCTGACGGCCGGCCACGACGTCATCCGAAAGGCACTCATCGGCATTAAAAACCGCAGGCCGTTTGACGAATGCTTTCTGATGACGGTGGCGACGGTCGGCGCGATCGTGCTCGGAGAGTACGGGGAAGGCGCGGCAGTCATGCTGCTGTACCAGGTGGGCGAGCTCTTCCAGGGCATCGCAGTCGGACGGAGCCGCCGGAACATCAGCGCGCTCATGGATATCCGCCCGGACTACGCGAACATCGAGGCGGAGGACGGGACACTGGAGCGCGTCGATCCGGATGAGGTGGAGACCGGTTCGGTCATCGTGGTCCAGCCGGGGGAAAAGGTCCCGATCGACGGCGTGGTGACGGAAGGAACATCGGCGCTCGATACCGCCGCCCTGACCGGTGAGAGCCGGCCGCGCGGCGTGAGCGTGGACGATACGGTCCTTTCCGGCTCCGTGAACCTTACCGGCGTGCTGAAGATCCGTACTACGGCGGAGTTCGGGGAGTCGACGGCGTCGAAGATCCTGGAACTTGTGGAAAATGCGGCTTCGCGCAAGGCAAAATCGGAGCATTTTGTTGCGAAATTCGCGCGGATCTATACGCCGGCCGTGTGTTTCGCCGCGCTGGCACTCGCAGTCCTGCCGCCGCTTTTCTGCATGATCACCGGGATCGGCCTCGGCGGGGGCGTGACGGCCGGGCAGCTCCTGCGTGACTGGCTCCTTCGGGCCTGCACCTTCCTCGTGATCAGCTGCCCCTGCGCGATCGTGATCAGCGTGCCGCTCAGCTTCTTTGCGGGGCTCGGCGGCGCGGGCAGCCGCGGCATCCTCATCAAGGGCGCGAACTACCTCGAAACGCTGGCCTCGGTCGGTACGGTCGCCTTTGACAAGACCGGGACGATCACGAAGGGAACCTTCGAGGTCACGGCGGTGCATCACAATACGCTCGACGGGAACGAACTGCTGGAACTCGCGGCGCACGCGGAGTGCCACTCCTCGCACCCGATCAGCCTGAGCCTGCAGAGAGCTTACGGGAAGCCCGTGGACCCGGCGCGCGTTGCCGACGTGCAGGAGATCAGCGGGCACGGCATCACGGCAAAGGTGGACGGGAGAGCGGTCGCGGTCGGGAACGAACGGCTGATGAACCGTCTCGGCGTCCTGCCGGAGCACTGCCATTCGGCGGGAACGATCATCCATGTTGCTCTGGACGGCGAATACGCCGGGCACTTCGTGATCGCGGACGAGGTCAAGGAACGTGCGAAAGAGGCGATGGAAGCACTTGCGAAGGCGGGCGTCGGACGGACGGTCATGCTGACCGGAGACATAAACGCGGTCGCGAAGAGCGTCGCGGAGGAAGTCGGGATCAGTGAATACCGCGCGGAGCTGCTGCCGCAGGATAAGGTCGCCTGCGTGGAGGAACTGTTAGCCGGGAGCACCGGCGGGAAGAAACTGGCCTTTGTCGGCGACGGCATCAACGACGCACCGGTCCTTTCGCGGGCGGACATCGGGATCGCCATGGGTGCGCTCGGTTCGGACGCGGCCATCGAAGCGGCGGACGTCGTGCTGATGGACGACGATCCCGTGAAGATCGCGAAGGCGATCCGGATTGCCCGGAAATGCATCCGCATCGTCCGGGAGAACATCGGCTTTGCCCTGGGTGTGAAGGCAGTCTGCCTGATCCTCAGCGCGCTCGGCCGTGCGGACATGTGGATCGCGATCCTCGCAGACGTCGGGGTCATGGTCCTGGCCGTGCTGAACGCTATCCGCTGCCTGTTCGTGAAGGACCTGTAAGGGAACCTGCGCCGTCCGGCGGACGGAAAAACGTTCTCCCCGCTTCATCGGCATGAGGCGGGGAGATTGAACTGACGGCGTTTCTGCGCTATAATTCATACGAAAAAACACTGAAGAACGGAGGACGGGGCAGTGCTCATCAGGGATATTGAATTTACGCTGAAGGACGGCAGGAAAGCCGTGCTTCACAGCCCGCGGGAGGAGGACGTCCCTGGCATGCTCAAGTATCTTGTCCAAAGCGCCGGAGAAACGGATTTCCTTCTGCGCTACCCGGAGGAGTGCGGAAAATACACCCCGGAGGCGGAGAAAGCCCTGTTCGAGCGCATGAATGCTTCCGAAACGGAAGCCATGCTGGCCTGCACCGTGGACGGAAGGATCGCCGGCAACTGCCAGATCACCTGGAACCGGCGGATCAAGACCGGGCACCGGGCGAGCGTTGCCATCGCGCTGCTTAAGGAGTTCTGGGGGCTCGGGATCGGGACCCGGATGTTTGAGGAAATGATCCGGATCGCCGAGGCCGACCCGGCCATCCTTCAGCTTGAACTGGAATTTATCGAAGGAAACAGCCGCGCGCGGGCCCTTTACGAAAAGATGGGCTTCCGCATCACGGGTGTGAATCCGGACGCGATCCGCCTGAAGGACGGGTCGTTCCGGAACGAATATGTCATGATGAAAAAGATCGTACGGGGGCAGAAGGATGCGGACTGAAGACGAAAAAAGCGCCGTGAAGCGTGAAAAATCCTGCGGTGCAGTGGTCATCTGCACCGACGGAGAAGAAAGGCGCTATCTGCTGACCTGCTCGAAGAAAGGTGTCTGGGGATTTCCCAAGGGGCACATGGAGAAAGGCGAAAGGGAGCACGATACCGCGCTTCGGGAGATCCTGGAGGAGACCGGCCTGAACGTTGCGTTCACGAACGGCTTCCGCAGGACGGACGCCTACATGATCTTCCGGAAGGACGCGCCCGTGATCAACAAACTCGTGGTCTATTTCCTGGCGCATTATTCGGATCAGACGCCGGTCCCGCAGGAAAGTGAAGTCTCCCGGATCGAACTGTTTGACTATGAAAGCGCCATGAAGCGCCTGACGTTCGACAGCGCACGGCGGATCCTGGCGGCCGCGGAGCGCTTCCTGAAGCGCGGGGAGGGAAAGGAAGCCTGAGGGACGGCAGGAAGGCTGTGCCGCACAGTCTGCGAAACGGTTTGCCGGCTCAGTGCCCGGAGGCGTTTTCCTCTTCGTTCATCGCCCGCGCGGTCTCGGCCATGATGGCCGCGGAAAAGCCGCGCAGGGCGTCAAAGGGCGCGAAGATCTTGGCCCGCTTTCCCGGGTCCATGACAGGATGACGGATCCTGAAGGGGTCCGTTTTTTGATGCCTGGGGCGGCCTTTCGCAAAGACGTCCCCGTACTTGAAGCCGTCCGGCATGGGGGTGTTTCCGAGTCCGGCCATGATCTCTCCTTTCCGGCTGCTATGCCCGGTGGCCGCCGATCTGCATGCCGCGCTCGAGGGCGGTGGAGCCCTCCAGAAGGTTTTTTCCCTTGAACAGCGCGCCCGGACCGAAGCGGCGGCGGACCTCCCCCATGGCCGCCTGGACCGCGGCCTCTTTCTCCAGGGCCGCGTAATCGGTGAACAGACTTAACTGGACCGCGCCGTTTTCCGAAACCGTGCGGTCCGCGCAGACGCCGAGCCGCCGGAAGAGAAGCCGCTGGTCGGCCTTTTTGTCGAAAGAGGCGAGCAATGCCCGGCCGACTGTCACGGAGGAATTCGTCTCTTCCGTCAGCCGGACTGTCCCGTTCACATGCTTCGGATGGAGGCGCCCGTAAAAATCGACGACCACCTGCCCTTCGTATTGCGGGCAGACCTCGAGGCTCCGCCAGTCGTAGCTGACCCACCAGGTATAGATCCCGGAAAGGAGCTGCCGGCGGAACATGCGCGCGCAGAGTTCGTCCGTCATCTCGCCGAGAACGAGCCTGGCCTCGTCAAAGCGGTAGGCCCGCGGGAGGACCTGGCCCGAGGAAAGGCTGTGCGCTTCGCTCTTGTAGGACTTAATATCCCGCATCGTGACCGGCTCGATGCCCCAGGCGTGGTCAATCAGGATCTCTCCGTCGACGCCGAACTGTTTGTAAAAAAACTCCTCGTCCCAGAGGCTGCGCCTCGCAATATCGCCCATGGTAAGCATGTGCGCGTTCATGAGACGCCTTGCCTTGCCCGGTCCGATCTGCCAGAAATCCGTGAGCGGCCGGTGATCCCAGAGGAGAAACTTGTACGAGTCTTCGTTTAATTCCGCGATGCGGACGCCGGCCCTGTCGGCCGGCCGCTTCTTGGCCACGATGTCCATTGCGACCTTGGCGAGATAAAGGTTGGTGCCGATGCCGACGGTCGCGGTGATCCCGGTGGTCCGGAGGACGTCGCGGATCATGGTCATGGCCATGACGTGCGCCGGGTGGACACCGGTCCTTTCGGCCTCCTCCCGGTAGAAATGCAGATAGGGCGTGCAGTCGATGAAGCACTCGTCGATCGAGTAGATGTGCACGTCTTCCGGTGCGGCATAGCGCAGGTAAACAGAGTAGATCTGCACCGAGATCCGCTCATATTCGGCCATGCGCGGCCGCGCGATAATATAATCCACCTTCGTCCGGTGGGTCTCTTCGTATTTGCGTATGGCTCTTCTGGCTTCGAAAAGGCGGGGCCTGGGCGGTACGCCGATGGCCTTTAAGGGCGGCGAGACCGCGAGGCAGATGGTCTGCTCGGAGCGGCTCTCGTCCGCCACCAGAAGATTGGTGGTTAAAGGGTCCAGCCCCCGGAAAACGCATTCCACGGAGGCGTAATAGGACTTAAGATCGATGCAGATATAGACGTTCTCCATATGCTCATCATCCCGTACCCCCGTCGGATGCTCCCTGTAGTCATGCCGCTGCGGAAGCGCGGCGTCTGCCCGCGCCCCGGCGGCTCGTATTTTATTCCGCGTCTTCCTCCAGCGCTTCCAGCAGGAAACTGACCGGCCGGAAGCCGTCGTTGCAGGAGATCATGGCGGACTTTTCGTTCTTCATCCAGCCGTCGTAGAAATTCCCGCCGCCGTGGGCGAGCGTCATGACAAAGGGAGAGACCGTCTCCCAGGCACTTTCGCAAAAGCCCTCGGGCCTTTCCCGGCCGTTTGCCGTAAAGATCATGCCTTCCTTCATGTCACAGGCATGCTCGATGGGATTCTCGTAGCGCGCCATCAGATCTCTGTATTCGGATATTCTCATGACCGTGATCCGGACTTTTTTCATCGTTTTTCTCCTTTGCCGCGCGGAGCGGCCTGCCGGGGCTTCCGGCAGCAGCCGCCTCAGTTTCCTTCGGCGGAGATCCTTTCGCATGACATCGCGCCGAGAGCGGCGCCAAGCATCTCCTCCGGACGCGCGTCCGGCCGGATCCACTCGTTCACCAGGGCGCCTGGCAGGATGAGCGGCATGCGGTCGTGGATGAAGCGGATGCTCTCATCCGCCTCCCGGGTGAGGACCACGAAGACCGGCAGCCCTTCCTCGATCCGGTAGAGTCCGGCGAGCCAGGTGACGCTTTCGCCTTCCGGCTGGATGAGGAATTTGTCCCCGGTCTTCTTCCGGCCGCCGTCGCCCGCAAGGTGCTCCCACTCGTAGTACCACGAGGCGGGGATCACGCAGCGGCGCCTTGCCCAGGCGTCCTTAAACAGCGGCTTTTCCGCTGCGGACTCGACGCGGGCGTTGATGAGGAGCGACTTTGCCGAAAAGCCCCATTTCATGGGGAATACGGCCCGCTCGCCCTTCCAGTTCGGCGCGATCACCGGCGCCACGTCGGCCGGGCGGATCTCGCCGCAGGTCTTCACGGCGCCCGTCTTATGCCAGCGCGAAACGAGTGGGGAACGGTTCATTTCCTCGACGATCGGCCTAAGCTCCGGCGAGAGGTCGGCATAGTAGCGGCAGCACATGGTGCACCTCACTCCCGGGCGGCAAGATACCGCTCCACTTCCGCCGGCGGGACGATCCGCCGCGGATCCAGCCGCCCCATCACGCGCCCGATCAGGAAGACCGGCGTGCTTTCGTCGAAGTGCAGGGGCGGATAGGCCGGATTCAGGGAATGCAGGCCGTCTTTTTCGTAGACCTTGATGTAGGTCTCGTTGCCGGCGATGAAGGCGCCGATCTCGCCGTACTGCAGGGCCGGCGCGTCGGGAATGCGGGAAACGAGGACCATGTCGCCGCTCTTAAAGGCAGGCTCCATGCTTTCGCCGTTAACGGAGAATACGCAGTCGGCCTTTTCGGTCTCGGGTGAATCGTACAGCCAGATGGGCGTTCCGGCTTCCTCAAATTCCGTGGGATCGCCGACGCCGGCGGCGAGGGGCCGGTCGAAGCGGATGAGCCGGCGGATGGGCGGAAGCGGCTCTGCGTCCGGTGTTTCCTGCCCGCCCTGCGCCTCCAGAAGGGCATCCACCAGCTGCTCCACGGCAGCTCTGTGGCCCGCGTTCAGGACGCGGCAGCGCCCGATGAAGCGCAGCTCGTCGGCGGAAACGTCCCCGGCAGGGATCTGCGCGCCGAAAAGCTCCGGCAGCGTCACGTTCAGCGCGCGGCAGAGCGCCGGCAGCAGATTCAGATCCGGACGGCTCCGCCCGTTTTCCCAGTTGCTGACGGCATTGGCCGTTACGCCGAGCCTTGCGGCGAGAACCTTCTGTTCCATGCCGAGCCGCTCCCGAAGAGAGCGGATGCATCCGCAGACCGCCGGCAGTCCGGCTTCGCTTTCCATTTTCCGTCTGGGCATGAGGCACCTTCTTTCCGCGGAGATCCTTCCGCAGATCAAACATAACACAAATAAATGCGTTTGTAAAGTAAAAAATACATAAATATGCGAATGAGGAGCGAAGCCGCGGAAGCAAAAAAACTGCCGCACCCGCCGGAAAATGCGTTATAATCAAAGAAAGAACAAAAAGGTGCCCTGCGGGCACCGGATCAGGAACGCCAGAAAGGATCGGCAGGAGGAACGAAATATGGCAGAAGGCATTGAAAGAGTATGTGAATTTTTGGATGAGGCAGGGACCTACTACCTGGCGACGGCAGAAGGCGACCAGCCGCGCGTGCGCCCTTTCGGCACGGCGCTGCTGAGAAACGGCAGGCTCTATATCCAGACCGGGAAGGTGAAGGCGGTCTCGAAGCAGATCGCGGCGAACCCGAAGGTGGAGATCTGCGCTTACAAGGACGGAAAATGGCTCCGCATCGCCGGCGAGCTCGCCGAGGACGACGACCGCGCGGTGAAGGAAGCCATGCTGGAGAAGATGCCGTCCCTGAAGGGCATGTACAGCCCGGACGACGGCAACATGCAGATGCTGTACTTTAAGAACGCGGAGGCGGTCTTCAGCTCCTTCACGGCGGCGCCGGAAACGGTCCGCTTCTGAGGAGAGGGAAATTTCGCAGCGCATGCGGACGGTGCCGCAGCGCGTTCCGACGGGACGGGTTTCCCGCAAAAAACAAGGCCGCCCGGGGCGGCCTTTGTCATGTCATTTTTCCGCGGACATCTTATTTTTCGCCGAGTACGATCAGGCAGTCTTTGTCCGTGAGGGTCAGGGTCTCGTCGAGACCGAGGTCGAAGCGGCTCTGCTTTTCGGGGTCCAGATGCCCCATGAGGATATAGCCATGCCGGAGCATGGCGCGGCGAAGCCCGCGGACGGTGTGCTGCCCGGCAAGGCCCAGGAGCCCTGCGTTCTTCAGATACAGTTCGTTCCCGCGGTTGGACAGGATCTCGCGGAAGACGCCGATCAGTTCGGGGCTTTCCGCGAGCTGCGCCACGATCAGGGACGACATGCTCGAGGAGACGAGGAAATCGGTGCGGTCCCCGCGGCCGGCAAGCTTCTGGCTGTGTTCAAGGTGCATCTCCACCGTGATGTTGAAGTCAAGGCCGGAGCGCACGCGGATGTCGCGGAGATTCAGCAGCAGGAAGACCGCTTCCATGTCGGCTTCCTCGGGGGTCTTTTCGTGGTCGCCCAGGATGACGATGTGTCCGGCGAGGCGCGCCAGACGGTCCAGGGTCTCTTCTGTGTGGGGGTCCTCTGCGATCGCCTCGATTTTGATCCCTCGCGCAAGGGCGGCTGCGGCCGCTTTTTCCGGCACGCCGCCGCTGTAAAGCGGCGAAACGAGAAAGACGCGGGTCACGTTTTCGGGCAGCTCGGCGAGGATGACCGGCAGCATCTCGTTGCTGCCGATGATGACGGCTTCGGTGGGGGCTTCGGCCGCGTCTCCGGTAAGAGCGGGCTCATCCGGCAGCGCCGGCGCCTCGGCTCCGAGCCTTGCGGAATCGCTTCTTTCCGAGAAGACCAGGAGTTTGTCCGAAGCCTCGATGACAGTGTCCGCGGGCGGCGCCATGAGGACCCTGCCGTCCCGCGCGATCCCGACGGGAACCGCGTTCTCCAGGCGGAGCGAAAGCGTTTCAAAGCTCAGACCGGCGGCTTCGTCTGCCCCGATCAGATAAAACTCTGAACCCTCGAAATTGAAGATCTCACGGAAGGTCTCCGAGAGGCCGGTCTGCGTGCAGGAGTGAGCGATCATCTTGGCAAGGATAACGTTCGTCTGCAGGGTCGAGATGTTGTTGGCTTCGGCAAGCGACGGCGGGAAGCGGTATTCGTTCCGCGAAATGATGGCGTTCACGGCGATCTGCGGCGCGCCTTTTTCCTCCAGGAGGGCGGAGACGGCAAGCACGGCCTTCATGGTCGTGACGTCGTCGGTCGGACTGACGATGACGGTTCGGCAGGTCTCGACGGAGCATTTTTCCAGCGAGGCCGGATCCGTGATGTCCGCGGTCCGGCAGACGATGCGGAAATTCTTCGGTACGTCCAGGTTTTCGCGGATGTTGTCCTCCATCTCTGCGCGGTCCATGTCCTCGGCCACGACCACGCAGGCCGGCTCGTCCGCAGCGGCGAGGATCAGCTGCTGCAGAAGAGTGTATTCGCCGGGGTAGAAGCCGAGCACGACGATGTGGCCTTCCTCAAGGACGAGGGAGTTGCCGCGCTTCAGGCTGTCGATCTTTTCCTCGATCGCACTCGTGATGATACCGATCAGCACGCTGGTGAAGAGGACGCCGGCGATCGCGGTCACGCTCATGACGATGAGATAGCCGGGGCTGCCGTCCCCGAACGAGGGCATCCAGGCGTTGATGACCGTGGCGATGCTGTCCCAGATGACCGCCCCGCCCTCGCCTTCGTCGCTGAAGCCGCAGACGATGATCACGATGCCCATGAGGACGGCGATCAGGATCGAGGCAATGATCAGGATGCGGATGAGGCCGAGAGAGCCGCGGGTCATGCGGTTGTCAAACCAGTACTGGAAGCGCTTCTTCAGGGGAAAGCCTTTCCGGCAGGTCCTGCTGTCTTTCTTCATGGGGATTCTCCTTTGAATGGTGCGGGAGGACGGATCATGCCGCGGCGGACAGCCCTGCGGCTTACATTTTTCGTTCGAGCCAGTCCCGGACGGCGGCGACGGCCTCGTCCAGGTGATAGTCGTAGCAGTGGGAATCGCCGGGGATCACGGCAAGCTCGGCGTCCCGGAAGCGTCCGGCGTACTCGATGGACGCCTTGACGGGGATGGTCGCGTCCGCGTCGCCGTGGACGAAGAGGATGGGCCCCTCGTAGAGGAGGGAATCCTCGGGATGGACCAGCTGCGCCGCGCGGACGTAATTGCCGCCGAGCGGTTCGGGCTCCCCGACTTCAAATTCCTCAGGGACCTGGGCAGGATCGAAGCGGATGCCGTGCACGCGCCCCTCCCTTGCCCACCCGGGAATGGTCAGAGCCGGTGCGAGGGCGACGACGCCCTTTATCCTGTCGCGGTGCATCGCGGCAGCAAGCATGACGGCAAGGCCGCCCTGCGAGTGCCCGCAGAGCCAGATCTCACGGTAAGGCAGATCCTTCCGCGCGTAATCGATGAGGGCGGTGATGTCCGACAGCCATTTCCAGATCGTGTGATCGCGGAAATTCCCGCCGCTCTTTCCGTGGCCGTAAAGGTCGGGGCGGAGCACGGCGAAGCCGAGCCCGGTCATCATTTCCGCCATCGCGTTTAAGTGGGGCTCTTCCTTATAGCCGGTGAAGCCATGGACCAGGATCATCAGGGGCGTGTTTTCGCGCTGTTTCTCCGGAAGATCCAGTACGGCCTCGAGCGGGATGCCGTCGTTAAAGATCGTCATGAAAATACCTCTTTTTCACTGCGTGTTTCTGAAATCACACTATCGTATTTTCCGAAAAAAAGCAAGCGATCGCGGACGGATTCAGAGGAATCGGGAGGCTTCGGTGCTTGCAAAGAAGGGGGAAGGCTCTTATAATGAAAGCAGAAAAACGGGCTGTCCGGCTGCGGCCGGTGAGGAGGCAGGATGAAAAGGACCCGGAAAATTCTGATCTATCTATTGACAGGAGTGATGCTGATGATGAGCCTCGGCGGATGTTTCGGAAAAAAGTACAAGGTGATGCATGACGGCGGCTTCAGCTCGAAGAAGACCGCCTACCGCGCGGGAGAGAAGGTGACGCTGTACTACGAGTTCATCGCCACCGATACCGACTATACTTTCTACAGCAACGACGTGGATATGAAGCAGAGCTACGACAGCGATCACGGGTATGTGTTTACTTTCACGATGCCGGAGCACGACGTTCTCGTGCAGTCGTACTCGAAGAATTCCATGGTCTGGGATCCGAATGCGAACCGCGAAGAGACCGAGGAGGACTGGATCAGCCAGATCAAGAACGGCGGCTGCGAGATGGTCTTTGACTATTACGAGGCGACGGTCGGAACGGTGGGCGGCGACGGTCACGACGAGTTCGTGCTCTACCGGAAGCCGAACGGCGTCATGCTCATGGCGAAGTACTCGCAGTGGGGCGACGCCGCGGAAAGCTGCCGCGCCTGCGTCATGACGGACAGCGCCCTCTATGACTGCCTGGAACTCGTGGATAAGTATAAGATGCGGAAGTGGAACGAACAGGACGGGCTCGCGATCACCGGCGCGGCGTACGTGGTGAAGTTCCGCGAAGCGGACCGTACAGTCCGCGTTTCCAGCGAGAACATGCCGGAGGACGGCCAGCGCGCCTTCGGCGAGATCGAAACGACCCTCGCGAAGTACTGGCGCATCTATGGCCCGAAGAAGTGAAAGAGCGGGGAAGAAAAGACTCCGGAACCACTATAAAAGCATCGGAGAAGCCAATAAAAAGGACAGGAGACGTCTCCTGTCCTTTTGTTGACAAGGCATTTACGCTCGTGCTATGATTCTGTCAGTAGTCATATTTGTTTAGTTGGTATGTGGGTAGAGACAAGCAAAATGGGTTAATAATCTAAGAAATGATATCAGAGAACTCCCCTGTCTCATTCTTATTGGAGCAGCGACAGGTGAATTTAAATGGATCTCTACGATTCCGCCATACTCAACCAATCCAAATAGTTACACATGGGTTATAGATCAAGTGATGAGTGTTTATAACAGTGCTATGGCTGAGTATATGGCAAATGGCTACAGCTATCCATGGTTTCCTCCCCTTTATGGGCCGGATGATTGGGAACTGGGAGAATAAGAACGAAGCGAAGCGCAAACAACTATGGACGAAGAAAACGTAAAACACTCACGAAAAGGGATATTGCTTTTCGTTTGCGTATCGGTTGCAGCCCTTGTTTTTATCATTGTTAATAATAGACAGGAAAACTCAACCGATAAAGCTAAACCTATGGAGTGGTTTGACCAGTTTGGCATTGATGAGTCGCTTTTCGAAGGCGACTTTACTGAATGGTCACATGATCTGTATGTCAAGCTGAAAAATGCAACGTCAGAGGATGAGGCTGATCAAATTATGGAGGAGGCGAGGGAAAAGCTGTATCCGGCATTGAAAAACGCTTCGGATCAAGAATCTATTATGTTCTATTTGTCAAAAGATAAAACAGAGTTATCTCTGCATTATTGTACGCTGATAGAAGGAGCAGGCGAAGTAGCGCAAACACTATGGAAAGAAAAATGAATATGATATAACAGCAGGAAAAAGACAGAGTAAGGGCTGTTTGAGATGTCCTCTTTCATACTGAGCAGACGCGATTACCGCTTAAGCATCGAGGCACAAAAATAAAGAAAAAAACAAAGACAGAGGACCGTCCTCTGTCTTTATTAAGTATGCTTAATGATATACGGCAATTGGTAGGACAATAAATGCCGGTCCCTTAACGCCAACGAAGGAATCAAACCTATTGAAAACAAAGACGAATATCCCTTTAACGTTTGGACGGCAAGAGTTGTTAATCACAAACTTGATTTTTGTTTTATTAAAATGCATGTCACTGTGAAGTCAATTAATGACATCTTATCACAAGAACAAACGGGGACAAATTATGTGACAATTGTGAATTGCGGTACGTCTCTTCGGAGCGTACTTAGGAAGGTCGGATGCGTCCGACCTTCTTTTCGGGTATCCAAACTTTTTTAGGGTTTTACAAAGAAAAAAACAAAGACAGAGGACCGTGATATGTACCCCCTTTACTGGACAACACCAGCAAAGGGGGTACATTTATGCGATACAGTTACAAGTTCAAACGAGACGCTGTCGATTTATATCGGC
>CADAOF010000014.1 GCA_902789555.1 uncultured Lachnospiraceae bacterium | reverse complement strand
GTCCTTGCCGTCCAGCTGCCAGCCCTTGAAGGTGTAGCCTTCCTTGGTCGGGGCAGTGGGCTCAGTCGCTTTCGAGCCGTGTTCCACGGTCTGCGCAGCCACTTCGCTGCCGCCGTTGCTGTCAAACGTTATCGTGTACTTGTTGATCTCCCATGCGGCCTTCAGTTCGATATTTCCGGTCACAGGAGTGTCAAAGTCATAGTCCACGCCGTTCAGCTGCCAGCCCTTGAAGGTGTAGCCTTCCTTCTCAGGATCGGTTTCCGGCTTCGCCGCTGTACCGTTTTCTTCTACTTTCTGAGCCTCCGGAACGGGTGTGCCGCCGTCAGCATCAAAGGTTACCGTAAACTCTTTCTCAATATATGTGCAGGAGAATGAGTCTTCAGCCCAGTCGAACATGGCAAACGATCCGTTATACGCCTCACTGAAAACAACAGTGAAAACATATTCTGTGTTCTTCTGAATGCCTTCACCGCCTGCGCAAGAGAAAGTAAGCTCCGCAATTGCGTTGCCGGCAGCAATATCCACCCCATCGCCGCTATAAAGAACAACGGCGTCATCTGTTACTACAGGGTTGGAAATGACCGAACTGGCTGAAGAGAACGTAAACACAGCTTTATCATACCTTACGACAAACTGTCCGCCAGCCATATTCAAGTCGGCATTTGCCAGCATTTTAACTGTAAGAACATCTTCGTTTCTGGTCGCTCCAAGCTTAAGTGCTTCATCCGCCGCTTTAACGTTTCCCTTGAATCCTGAGGAAGTCAGGACCATAGCAAAGGCAAGCAGACCGGCTAATAGTCTTCGAATCTTCATGACCCACTCCTTTTTCAGAAATATAATTATAGTATCACAATTCCAAAACGATTGCAACGAGGCCTTTTACCATTCCATGATGCTTTCGTTACCAGCCAGCTGAGTAGCTGCTTCTCTGGCGATCACAGAAGCATCGACTGATGTGATCCTGCCAATCATTATAACATCAGCTGCCAGTCTGGCAACAGGACTTAAAATACCGGGTTTTTCAGCCAGATTTAATGCCGCTTCTCGTGCCGTCATAGAGGCATCCACTGCCGTCACCGTCCCGTTCAGGTTCGCATCTCCCTTAATTACGACTACCAGCTTCACATCCGCATCGCTGACCGTAACCGTAAACTGATGTTCGCCGGCCTCGGTGGTGGTGCAGGTCAATCTTTCGTAGGTGTCGTCACCGTTATCGATTGCAACAACGCAGGCAGAGCTGCAAGCAACTGTAAATGAAACCTCACCGCTGTAAAGCTGTTCCGCGTTTATACTGGTCGTGGCTTTGCCCTTGGTGTAGTCAGTAACCAGGATATGGTATCCGTTGACCGGCAATTTCGGCAGAGTCACTACCTTCACGTCCGTGTACTCTGTTCCATCCACGGTGACCGTGGCGGTGTAGGCACCTTCGCCCTCGGCTTCCGTTGTGGGTTCCTTGGTCACTTCGTAGCTGACAGAAGCGGTTTCTTCCTTTGTATGTTCGCTGTCACGCTTGCACACGAAGGTCGCCGTGGCGGCCGTATAGCCGTCCGTTTCGTTTCCGGTCCAGGTCCAGGTGGGTTCGCCCCAGGCGTGGCCGATGCCGGTCACGTCAAACAGCTGGGAATCGCTCAAGTCAACAGCTTCGTTCCGTTCAAGCGTGATGACTTCAATGCCGTCCGCGATGTCTTCGCAGCTCGTGACCGTGAAGGTAATCGTGGCAATGACGCTTCCTGCCTCCACAGCCGTCTTATCGGCAAAGGCAAAGGTAATGACGCCTTTTTCCGTGTCATCGCCGAAGGACTGGTACGCTGCCGGGGATTGCTTGGACTTGACGGTCATGAATTCCGGATCATAAACGATGGAATACAGGCCGTTGTTCACGGCGCTTTCTTCCGTGAGCGTCACGGTCACCGTGCCGGGCTCGGTCTCGGAGGTCTCGACCGCCGCTGCGTTTGGCTCGGCAGCATCCGTGATGAATTCCTTCCGAAGCGTGATGCGGGCAAGATTGAGGCCGCCCGTCATTTCCGGAGGAAGCTCGGTCATGACCGTTTCATCGTCAGCAGAACCGGCGGCTTCTGTGTTCTCTTCCGCGGGGAGTTCTTCTGCAGGTTCTTCAACCGTGCTGTCCTCCTCAGGGAGTTCGTCTTCGGAAGGTTCTTCAGCGCATTCCTCAGCAGGAGCCTCTGCTTCAGGCTTATCCTCGGAGGCAGCCTCGAATTCTTCCGTCTGATTGGCTGCAGCAGATCCATCGGCTTCTTCTGTTTCATCCGCAGGAGCTTCCGTGGCGGCTTCAGCCGAAGTTTCTGCTGTCTCATCAGCAGGAATTTCAACCGGCACCGGTTCTGCGGCTTCTTCAGCAGGAGCTTCCGCAGCAGTTTCTGCTGCCGCATTTTCCGCAGCAGCCTGCCCGGCTTTCAGGTTGTCAGCTTCCGCCGCAAAGCGGGCCTGAATATCCGCAGTAAAGAGTTCATCGCGGCTGATCTGCAGCTTACTCAGGTCAGTGAGGCCCTCTCCTGCCGCCATGGTCTCGTTTTCGCTGCCTACGGAGGTAGGCGCTATGGAGCCGTCAACATACAGACCAGCTGCCGGCCACACACCGTCGCCAAAGTTGCCGGCATCGTAGAACTTCCGGCTTGCCGCCGTGTTCGCGTTTGCCAGGATATAGAGTTTTGCATACTCTCCTTCCTGGTGGCTCCAGTAGAGATTCGTTCCATCGTAATAGATGGAGTTGTACTGAAGGCCGGCCGTAATGCCGGTATCGTAAACCAGAGTAGGCGTGCCAAAGGAAATGCCGCTTGTGCTGCTGTATGTCTGATTAGTCTGCCAGATCTTGCCGTTCTCATCCAAGAAATAGTATCCGGCAGAGGTTGTGCTGCGGTTTCTGATGCATATAGCAACGGCATACGCTTCGCCCACTTCCGTGGTCGACAGATCCAGTAAGCCATACGGAAAACCGCTGTACGTACCCAGATTCTCGTCTGTTTCCGGTTCAAGATTGCCGAAGATCAGATACTTGGCAAAAGCATACACATAGTAGCCGGAGCCGAAGCTTGAGCCAACAGGCGCCATGCCGAACGCAACCACATAGTTTTCACCTAATTCTGTCAGCGCATAACTCGTGCGGTCAACAGTAAAGATATTGGATACACTCAGATCGTTCGTGGACGCATACAATGCCGACGTACTCGCCATTAGCGCGCTCGTAATGTACTCGCCCGCCGCGGTATTGTGCCGCTTCGTCCAGGTCGGAAGATTATTGGCATTGAAGTAGGAGAAATAAACGTCACCGACCTCATCCCAGATCGCTGCGCTGAGTTCCTTATTGATCGTCACTACGGTAACGGCACATTCTCCGTACTTTGTGCTGTCCGCCGTGGATGTGGCGCGGATGGTTGCCGTCCCGGCGCCCACCGCCGTCACGATACCGTTCTCATTGACCGTGGCAACACTATTGTTGGAAGAGGTCCAGGTCACGGTGCGGGGGCTTGCCGTAAGCGGAGCCACCTTTGCCGTCAGCGCTGCCGTATTGCCCTTGTACAGTTCCAGCGTGTTCGGCGTGACCGTTACGGACATTACGCTGTAAGGATCCACCTCATAAGTAATGGTGGTCTTGACGTAGAGGTAGACAGATGTTGTTGCTGTTCCAACAGTAAAAGAGTTGCCGGAACAATAAAGATAACGTGTAGACGTCCCTGATCTTAAACGATTATTTGTGTAGGTCCAGTTTGAATACCTAGGTGCTGTTCCGACAGTTAATGAATTGCTACTACTGCGGCCAATATACCACGTTTTATTGGCACTGGCATTTGACAATGTAACACCCGACGCCGCCTTCCATACCCCGTTATCTGGCACATCACTGCTCTCAATATAAGGCTTATTGCCGGTATCAGTATTTCCCGCCTTAACAGCCGGAGCAAAGGTCGTGGCTGTTGCGGTTGTTGCGTTAGAACCCGTAGGCGTAGTATATGTCAGTCCGTACCCCGTCCCGGCCGTGTTGCGGCTCACGATCAGGTACTCTTCTCCCGCTTCCAGCGTATCCGTCAGCACGTACACTGTCTTTTCGACATGTGTATTGTTGTTGACCTTCACGGCCACGGCCGCTTCGTTTCCGGCATAGTCGCCGGCGAAGGCGGCAACGTAGCCCTGCGCGTTCGCGATCGCGTCGGCAGCATCAAAGGAGACTGTGTAAGTTTCCGTTCCGGGTGCGGCTTCCGCGTACTGTACCGTGCCGTCCAGCGATACCACGGCCACGTAGGCAAGAGCCTGGTTGTCGCTTGCCGTGATGGAAAGCGTGTCACCGTTGATCGTCGCGTCCGTCACTTCCGGTGCGGTATCGTCGATAGTGAAGTCAAAGCCCATGAAGGCACCCTTGCCGAGCTGCCCGTTCTTCAGGATATCCTCGAACATGGTCTTATCAGCCAGTTCGCCGGATTCAGCCTGTGTCAGGTCCTCGCTTTCCTTCATCGGATAATACTCAGGGATGGCGTAGAATCCTACACGCACGCGGTCGCCTTCGGCAAGGCCGTTGAATTCATTCAGGGCTTTGCCCACGTTATACGTTTTTGTCATGGTGTCCTGCCAGGTTCCCTGATTTACATAGAACCAGCAGCCGTTCACGTACTGACCGGTCACGGCAGAACTGACGATCCTGTCAATATTTCCCTCCGCATCCAGCTTGCTGATGGCAAAGCCGGTGCCGGCAGCCGAACGGATCAAGTTGTAGGCAATGTCATTGATCTTCGCGTCGTTGCGGATGGCAAGATGTTCTTCAGGGAAAGCAGGATTGCCTTCCTCATCTTCCTCCACAATATACGGGTTGCCGGAGAACTTCGCCAGCGTGCCGTTCGTGGTGATACGCATGTAGTTCGTGCTTTCGGCGGCATTTCCGGAATAATTCTCCTGCTCGTTGCCGTACAGGCTTTCCGTATAGGAGTTCGTATCGAACATGGACGGATCGGTCCAGCTGCCGTAGTAGCCGAGGATCGGGATGGAGTGCTCGTGCGCATAGCTTACGCCTTCCTTGTCTGCCGTCACGCAGGTCGCGTAGGTGAATCCTTCGATGTAGGCTCCGCCTTCTTTTTCCAGGGCTTCCTTCTGCGCAGCCGTCAGCTTGATATGCACCGTAACCTGTGCCTTTTCTCCTGCGGCAATGGTATAGCCCTCCTCGGGCTCTTCCGCCGTCCAGTCGATCAGCAGGTAGGCGTCACGGGAGGTAACAAGCTCGTCGCCGTCCATATCGGCGACGGTAAGGTCAACTTCCTCTTCGGCTTTTTCGCCGCTTAAGAAATCGAGGATTGCCTGCGCATCGGCATTATCGGTATCGCCGTCCTTGTCCACGTCGTGGCCGGAAGGGGTCTGTTCCGTTCCGTTCCAGGCGTAAGTTACGCCGCCTTCAGGGAGAAGCACCGTTTTGTGTGACAGGGTATCGCCGTTATCGATGCGCTGCGTAAACAGATCGGTGGCAAGCTCGAAGGTGAGCGTCTTATCGGAAATATTGTAGATGGTGAAGCTGAAGTCGTACTCGCCTTTTCTATCGGGGTCATCGCCGAGCTCAACCTTCACCTTGCCGTCGGTATTCGCCTTGGTCGAAGTCGTAAGGCCGGCTTCGTCCATCATGATCACGGACTTTGCTTCGATAGCCTTGCTCACCTCCGCAAGGCCCGCGCCCTGCTGCAGGATGGACAGATAAGCATTGCTGTTTATCATGGGCGTCGCCGTGGACATCAGAAGGCTCTGCGCGACAGCGCGCAGGTTATAGCCGTTCATCAGGTCCGTATTGGCCGGTGTCTTTTCTTTCAGATATTGCATCAGTACCGCTGCCAGGCCGGCAATATGCGGTGCCGCCATGGAGGTGCCGGAGTAAGAGACGTATTTGTCTGTGCCGCTCCCGGTATCTGAACTGGACGTACCGTTTATGGAATAGATATCGCCGCCGGGCGCGGTGATCTCCGGCTTCATAATAAGCGAGCCGGGAACGCCCCAGGAGCTGAAATCGGTGATCTCCGCATCTTCACGGGCAGCTACGGTAGAAACCTCCGTCGTCGTCACCTGTACGCTGCCGGTGTAATAAGTAATGCCGCCCGCGGTGTTAACTGTACTGTTCTCCTTGATCTGCTGAGCATCTTTCAGCAGGATCGAGACCATCGGGAAGGTTCCGGTAAATTCCGAAAGATCCATATGGATCGTTCCTTCCGCATTGTTGGCAATGATCACGGCCTTCGGGCTGTAGCTTTTGGCATTGTTCCCTTTATCGGCAAAGTTCAGGCTGCCCCGGTTGACGATCACGATCTTGCCGGAAAGGCTGACCGCGCTGTTGACCGTACTGTAATCAGAAGCTGCGCCGACCGCGTCGATATAGACGTAGCTGTATGTGCCGGCGATCGTCGTTATCGCAGGGTTCGAATAGGCGTTTCCATCACTGTCTTCCGTGGATTCCGCATAGAACACCTGCTGGTCGCCGTTGAACATGAGCGGAGTACCTGTGGTCAGCGTATTCTGCGCTGCCGCGACGCCCAGGCTGTTGATGAAGGATCCGGGAGAGCCGCCGGTATGGAAGCTGGCATCTTCCGCATAGAGATGTCCGCTCGGGACGAAATCATCGGCGGCATAGGAATTGCCTGCGGAGATGGAGATGACCATATGGTTGTTGGTCTTATTGTTCACGAACGAATTCAGGACCGTCTGATATTCCGTGTCATAGGTCCAGCCGGGAGCTGAGGACCCCAGAGAGAGGTTTGCCGCATCCGCGCCCAGAATGATCGCATCTTCCAGAGCGGCAAAGTAATCGGAATCAGAAGCGCCGCTGGAACTGAAGACCTTCATGACCAGGATCTGGGCATCCGGCGCCATGCCGACGGCGCCGACTGTCCCGGCAGCGTCCACATAATTCGAGCCGCTCTTGATATATCTGTTTGCCGCGGCAATACCGGCAACGTGCGAGCCGTGATTGCTGCCGCTGTCCTGGTGATCAACTCTGGTTCCGCCGTCCACGTAGTTATAGGCGTAAGGGATCTTGGCATTGATATAGTTGCTGGATTTGGAGTTTAACTGGTTAGCCACCGCTGCCGAGATCTGAGTCATCAGTTCCACGGTCTTGCCGCCATCCCGTACCTCTTCGATCGCGTGGTTGAATGCATCTGCATCCACGCTCTGATGATTCGTATCCAGACCGGTATCGATAATGGCAATGCGGGTGCCCGCGCCGGTATAGCCAAGCTGATACCAGGCATTCACAGCGCCGACCATATTTTCGCTGGTGTTCGCCGTCTGCGGCTGCGCGTCGCCTTCCGTGACGGGCGCATCATAGTGCTTTTCAAGCTCCACCTTGCGCACGCCGGCAAGCCGCTCGATGAGCGGGATCTCCTTGACCTTGACGTTTGCCGAGATCGCGTTCGTGAGCAGAGTCAGATTCCACTTCACGTCAAGAGTGTGACCGAGCACGGACTCGATCTTCGCGGTCAGATCCGTCTGTTTTTTTCTCAGCGTATCACGGTAAGCCGCAGCGCTTTTATTCTCGGCAATGCCTTTCGTATCAAAGCCGGCGTCGATCGTCGACTTTTCGTCAAGGAAGATCGAGACGCGCACCGTCTTTTCGAGGGAAAGGTCCGGAGTCAGGCCCGACAGATCAGGGTCGGCAGCTTCACTGCCATCTGCTATTTCTTCCCCCAACTTCTTGATGCCGAGCTTTGCCGGATCCATGGGTTCCATTTCAAGCGCTCTGCTCTCTTCTGTCAGAGAAGCAGCAGAGTCAGCTTCACTGCCGTCTCCGGCCGCATAGCTGTACTGCACATGCGTAAGCAGCATAGCGGCGGCAAGTGTTACGGATAAGATCTTTCTGAGGTTTTTGCGCATACGCTTCTCTCTTCCTCTTCGCACCCGTTTTTCTGTGATGAAGTAATGTCTCCGATCTGTCTGCGGCAAGCCGGAGGCATAAAGTGCTGTGATTATAAATAACACTTTTTCAGTTGACGGTCAACAAACTCCGGCGGTCTTTTCGGAAATAAATTTTCATTTCCCGATCATTATCGTCAATAAAGTTTATTCACGCGAAACTATTCAGAAAAAGCACGCCATTGGATAGCAAAAAAGCGCTGTGCTTTCGCACAGCGCTCTCCTCTTCTGCGGAAGAAGGGACTTGAACCCTCACGTTCGTCGAACACATGATCCTTAGTCATGCCTGTCTGCCAATTCCAGCACTTCCGCACGGTCTTTCGACCTGTCTTCTGCAGACTTTTGGCATTATAGCACCCTGCGTCCGGGATTGCAAGAGGTTTTTTTGATTATTTCTCAGTTCTCTTTCTTCGCCAGCTTTTTCTGCAGCCAGTCCTTGCCGTCCACGAAGCGGGACACGATGTAGCTGGCTACGTAGTCGCCGGCGGCGTTGACCATCGTTGCGGGCGGGTCGACCAGGTCGCCGATCGCAAGAGCGATGGGGAAGGCCACGGAAAGGTGTTCAGGGAAGAACATGGTGCAGAGCACGAGTTCGCCGGTGCCGCCGCCGCCCGGGATGCCGCTCATGGCAACGGAGCTGAACACGGCGACGATGATCGCGAGGATCGCACGGCCGGTGCTGAAGTCCTGATTGAACAGGGCAAAGAGGAAGGCGACCTTGATGATCGCGCTCATCGCGGAGCCGTCCATGTGCATCGTGGCGCCCATCGGCAGCACGATGTCAGTGACTTCCTTGGAGATGCCGGTGTCTTCGGAGGCTTCCATATTGGTCGGGATCGTCGCAACGGAGGAGCAGGTACCGAAAGCGGTCGCAGCAGGCTTGAACAGGTGGGCAAACATGGTCTTCACGGCACCCTTGCCGCCGCCGAACCTGGCATACAGCGGGAAGAAGGCAAACATATAGGCAAAGCAGACCACGTAGTAGACGATGATGGCCGTCGCATAGTTGGTCATGAAGTCCTTGCCATGGGTCGCGACGAGGCTTGCGAAGAAGCCGAAGAAGCCGATCGGGGCGTAGTAGGTGATGATCTTGACGGTCTTCATCAGAGCGTTGGTGACGTCCGCCAGAGACTTCGCGGTGCGGGTCTCGGGACCGCCGTTAAGCTGCACGCCGAAGCCGAACAGGATCGCGAAGATGATGAGCGGCAGGATCGCGCGGCGGCTCAGGAGTTCATGAAAGTCAGGTTTCGTAAAGAAGTTGACGATCATGTCCGAAAAGCCGAGGGCGCTCGCTTCCGACTCCTCGTACTGAGGCGCCATGGTGAAGATCGGGAAGACTCTGACGATCACGTACATGATCACGGCGGCGATGGCAGCGGTGCACAGGAACACGATGACCGTGGTGCTGATGACCTTGCCGGCGCGCTTCGCATTGCTCATGTTTGCGATCGCGGAGGAAATGGAGAAGAAGACCATGGGCACGACCACGCAGAACATCAGGTTGATGAAAATGGTGCCGAGCCATTCCAGAGCGGTGGCGCCGGGCCATACCGCACCGACGATGCAGCCGGCGACGATGCCGATCAGCATCAGGATCAGGAATCCGTAGTTCTTGAAGAAACTGTTCTGTTTAGCCATTTTGAGCCTCCTCTTGTGCCGTTTTTCTCAGTATATGCAATCCGGCTTGCAAAAAAAACGCATTCCGTGCTATAATTTGCGCAAATACTGCCATATTTGCGCACGTAATGCGCGGGAAGGACCGCAAGATGGAAGAAAATGCCGTAAGCAGAGGATATCTCCAGGAAGAATTCCGCCTGTTCCACAACAGGGACACGCTGGGCGCCGTCACCGAACTGCACTATCACGATTTTTACAAAATCATGATGCTGATCGAGGGGGACGGCAGCTACACGATCCAGGGGCGCCGCTACGAGCTCCGGCCGGGAGACGTGGTGCTCGTGGGACGGGGCTTCGCCCACAAGACGGAGTTCCTGCCCGGCCGGGTCTACGAGCGCATCATCTTCTTCATCTCCCAGGAATTCATGGACCGGGCGGGCACGCCGCGGACGGACCTTGCCGGGCTGTTTTCCGGCCGGGAGGGGCACGTCCTCCGGCCGTCGCCGAACGCCGGTTCCGACCTTTTCGGTCTGGCACGTTCCTGTGAGCGTGAACTGAAGTCCGCCGAGTTCGGGAGCGACACCGCGGCGCGGGAGGACCTCATCCGGATCCTCATCTCCATCGGCCGCACCCTCTACCGCGAAGCGCTGCCGCCGGTCCCGAAGGACGACAAGATGCTGCAGATCCTGCGCTATGTGGACGAGCACCTCTCCGAGGACGTTTCCGTGGACGATCTGGCAGACCGCTTCTTCATCAGCAAGTTCCACATGATGCGCCGCTTCAAGGCGGAAGTCGGCGTGACGATCCATCAGTACCAGTCGGAAAAGCGCCTCCTCGCCGCGCGGGAAATGCTGCGCGCCGGTACGGGTGCCACCGACGCCTGCTTCGCCTGCGGCTTCCGGAGCTACTCTGCCTTCGCCAAGGCTTACGTCAAGACCTTCGGCGTAACGCCGACAGAAAAAAAAGAGCCCTCCGCAAAGCTGGAAGGCATCTTAGAGTAATATTCTCAGGAAAATTTTCTTTGCCGTACGATTTCGAAGGCCAAAACCCCGGCGGCAACGGAGGCATTGAGCGAATCAATGTCGCCGTCCATGGGGATCCGGGTCACCAGGTCGCAGCTTTCCCGCACGAGACGCGAAACGCCGTTTCCTTCACTCCCGATCACGAGCCCGATCGGTCCCTTCAAGTTCTGGCGGTACATCACTTCCCCGTCCATATCCGCGCACACGAACCACAGTCCCTTTTCCTTCAGTTCCCTGATCGTCCGGTTCAGGTTCGTCACCCGCGCGACCGGCGTGTAGTTCACTGCACCGGCCGAAGTCTTCGCCGCGATCGCCGTGAGGCCGACCGCCCTGTCCTTCGGAATGATGACGCCGTGCGCGCCGGCAAGATTCGCCGTCCGAAGGATCGCCCCGAGGTTGTGCGGATCCTCAATGCCGTCCAGCAGGATCAGGAAAGGATCCTCTCCTTTCTCCGCCGCGGCAGCCAGCATCTGCTCCACCGTACCGTATTCATAGGCTGAAACCGACGCGATCACGCCCTGATGCGAACCGGTCTCCGACATTTCATCCAGACGCTCCTTTTTCACGAAGCGGACCTGGATATTTTTTTTCTGCGCTTCGGTGACGATCGACACCGCTGCGGGATCCGTCAGTCCCTCCTGTACGTACAGGCGTTCCACCGTCTTTCCGGCCCGGAGGGCTTCCCGCACGGCATTCCGCCCTTCAATGCGGGAGAGGGAATCGTCATTCCCGGGTCTCTTGTTCTGCATAAGCCATGCCCTTTCTGATGAGACTGACGGCGCGGTCCGTCCGCCCGTCCAGATACAGATAGCCGATCAGTGCCTCCAGCCCCGTCGCCTTGTGATACTCGGCAAGGCTGGCGTGCTTCGATACCGTTTCCGGCTTCGCGTTCCGCCCGCGGCGGTAAACAGCAAGTTCCTCTTCCGTCAGTTCTTCCTGCAGCCCGTCGGCGATCCTGGCCTGGCTCCGCGCCGTCACGTAGGTCTGCACCAGGCCGTGCAGCGGCTTGCCGTGCAGCATCGTGGTCTCCGCGAATAGTGTCCGCAGGATCAGGTCGTAGGCCGAATCTCCCACGTATGCCAGGGTAAGAACAGGCACCTGACGCAGGTCAGGTGCCGTGATCCCGAAGATCTCTCTTACTTTCTCTTCCATTTGACGCCCTCTTTGGTGTCTTCAAGAAGGATGCCGCGGTCGGCCAGTTCCTTCCGGATCTCGTCAGCTCTCGCATAGTTCTTCGCCTTACGGGCTGCCTGGCGCTCTTCGATGAGCGCTTCGATGTCGGCGTCCAGGATCGTTTCTTCCGGCTCCCTGATGCCGAGGATGTCCGCGAGTTTCAGAAGATTCTGCCGCAGCGCATTCCAGCCCTCCGCCGTCGTCTTCTCCGGCTCAAGCGTGTTCGCGTACTTGACCATCTCGAAGATCACGCTGATGGCATCCGCGGTATTGAAATCATCGTCCATCGCCTCTTCAAAGCGGTAGGTGAAGGCTTCGCGCGCGGCTCTTTCCTGCTGCGATTCTGCACCGGGAATGCCCTTCCCGGCTTCGTCGCGCAAACGCGCCATCGCGGTCTGAATGCGGTCCAGGCCGTTCTTCGCAGCTTCCATCAGTTCGGGGCTGAAGTTCAGCGGGCTCCTGTAGTGCGCGCTCAGCATGAAGAAGCGCAGGACCGAAAGGTCGTACTGCTTCGAGATGTCCCTGACCAGCAGGAAATTGCCGAGGGATTTCGACATCTTCACGTTGTTGATGTTCAGGAAGGCGTTGTGCATCCAGTAGTGGGCAAAGACATGGCCGCTGCAGGCTTCGCTCTGGGCGATCTCGTTTTCGTGGTGCGGGAAGATCAGATCTTCGCCGCCGCCGTGGATGTCGATCTCCTCGCCGAGATACTTCTTCGACATGACCGAGCATTCGATGTGCCAGCCCGGACGTCCTTCGCCCCAGGGGCTCCGCCAGAAAGGTTCTCCCTCTTTTTTCGGCTTCCACAGCACGAAATCCATGGGATCTTCCTTCTCGTCCTCACCTGTCACGAGAAGCGTGCGGCTGCCGCTTTCGAGCTCATCCAGGTTCTTGCCGGAGAGCTTGCCGTATTCCTTGAAGCTCCTCACGCGGAAGTAGACCGTACCGTTCACTTCGTAGGCGTGGCCTTCCGCGATCAGCTGGCGGATCATCTTGATCATGCCGCCGATCTCTTCGGTCGCCTTCGGATGGGTCGTTGCGGGACGGACATCCATCCCGGCCATGTCCTTCTTGCATTCTTCGATGTAGCGTTCGGAAATGACGGAGGAATCAACGCCCTCGGCGTTGGCGGCCTTGATGATCTTGTCGTCCACGTCGGTGAAATTGGAGACGTAGTTGACTTCGTAGCCCTTGTATTCCAGGTAGCGCCGCACCGAATCAAAGAAGATCATGGGGCGGGCATTGCCGATATGGATCAGGTTGTAGACCGTGGGGCCGCAGACGTACATCCGCACCTTTCCGGGTTCGATCGGTACGAATTCCTCCTTGGTCCTGCTCAAAGTGTTATAGATCTTCATGCTCCGTCTGCCTCTCAGTAATAGAAAATATGCGCACCGAGGACCTGGTATTCGGTATAGCGCCTCGGATTCCTGCGCCAGTCGTTGAAATCACAGAAATACATCCAGCGGGTGTCGAGTGCCCTCGCGCCGTTAAAGCAGTCTCTTGCGATGTTCACGCAGATCTGCCGGGCGCCCTTCGCGAGGGAGATGGCCAGCGTCCCGTTGTCGACCGGGGTAAACTGTCCTCTGCCCATGATGACGTCATACAGCGTGGTCTGCCATTTCGGGCTCTGGATGCGGTTAAACACCACGTTTGCCACCGCGACCTGCGCGTCGTACGGCTGACTGCCGCACTCGCATTCGAGAAGCGCCGCCAGCAGTTCCAGATTGGTATGGCCGGTGGGATTCACCGCGTTCGGATCGATATTGATGCTTCCGACGCCGCGGGCATCATTCAGCGCCCATCGAAGATCGGAAGGCTGATTTGCCGTACTGCCGGTATTGCCGCTGCTCGCGGCTACTGCCGCTGCGGCTGCCGCAGCTTCCTCTTCGGCTTTCTTCCGGGCTTCTTCTGCCGCTCTCGCAGCTGCTTCGGCTGCGGCGGCTTCTGCCTTCCTCCGGGCTTCCTCTTCCGCTTTCCTCCGGGCTTCTTCAGCCTTCCTCCGGGCTTCCTCTTCCGCGGCCTTCCGGATCGCCAGCTTCAGCTGTTCCAGTTCGTATTTCTTCTGCGCCGCCTGTGCAGCGTAGGTATTCGCAGCCGTTTCCGAAGCGCTGATCTTTTCCTGGAAATCGTTCATCTTGTCGACGATGCCCTGGGCTTTCTCGGCCATGGCCGTCTGCTTGACGGTCAGGTCGTCGCGAAGCCCAACGATCTCGTCCTTTTTCGCGATGCTTTCTGCCTTCAGCTGCTCGGTCTCCGCAAGAGTCGCCTTGTAGCTTTCCATCATCTTGCTGTCGTACTCACTCAGAGAGCGGATGTAATCCGCGCTGTTCATGACTTCGGCAAGCGAATGGGCACCCGTCAGCACTTCCCAGAATGTACTCGTCTGCTGCTCGTACATGTACTGGATGCGCTTGGCCATCGTTTCCTTCTGCTCGGCAAGCGTCTTTTCGTTCTCTTCCTGCTGCAGGGCATAGCGTTCGATCTCCGCCTCGGCTTCCGCGATCTGCCTGCCAAGCTCCAGCATCTCGTCAAACATGGTTTCGATCTCGGCGTTTGCTTCGTCAAGTTCCGTCTGCAGATCGTCGTACAGGCCCCTGTAATAAGCCGCTTCGGCTCTTGCTTCCTGTTCCTTCTTTTCCTGGTCGGAGATATCGCCTTCCAGGTCGGATACCGACCGGGCACCGGCGGGAAGTGCCGTGCACAGCAGCATCACGAGGCATAATGCCCCGGCAAGTATCCGTATCGATCCGTAACGTGACCGCATGGCCGGCCCTCCTTTCTTCCCTGTCATCCTGAGGGATTTCCCTGTCATCCTGAGGGATTTCCCTGTCATCCTGAGCGATTTCCCTGTCATCCTGAGCGCAGCGAAGGATCTTTCCGCTCACTCCTGCTTTCTTACAGTCTGAACTTATCGGCAAACCAGGTCCTGAGTTCCGCGACGGGGACGCGCACCTGTGCCATCGTATCGCGCTCGCGGATGGTCACGGCATGGTCTTCTTCTGAGTCAAAATCGTAGGTCACGCAGTAAGGCGTGCCGATCTCATCTTCCCTGCGGTAGCGCTTGCCGATGTTGCCGGTGACGTCGAAATCGCAGACGAAATCACGGGACAGTTCACTGTAGATCTTCTCCGCCGGTTCCGCCAGCTTCTTGGAAAGCGGCAGCACCGCGATCTTGACCGGCGCGATCGCCGGCGCGAAATGAAGGACCGTGCGGACGTCGCCCTTGGCCTCATCGAGGACTTCCTCGTCATAGGCACCGCAGAGGAGCGCCAGCACCGTGCGTTCCACGCCGAGCGAAGGCTCAATGACGTAAGGCAGGTAGCGTTCGTTCGTCTCCGGATCGAAATAGGAAAGGTCCTGTCCGGAAGTGTTCGCATGCTGCGTCAGGTCGTAATCGGTACGGTCTGCGACGCCCCAGAGCTCGCCCCAGCCGAAGGGGAACAGATACTCGAAGTCGGTGGTCGCCTTGGAGTAGAATACCAGCTCCTCGGGATCGTGGTCGCGCAGGCGGATCTCTTCGTCCTTCAGACCGACGGAAAGCAGCCAGTTGTGGCAGAAGTTTCTCCAGTAGTCAAACCATTCCAGGTCGGTGCCGGGCTTGCAGAAAAATTCCAGTTCCATCTGCTCAAACTCGCGCACACGGAAAATGAAGTTGCCGGGCGTGATCTCGTTGCGGAAGGACTTGCCGATCTGGCCGATGCCGAAAGGCACTTTCTTCCGGGTCGTACGCTGGACGTTCACGAAGTTGGTGAAGATGCCCTGCGCCGTTTCGGGCCGCAGATAGATGGTGTTCTTCGTGTCTTCGGTGACCCCCTGGAAAGTCTTGAACATCAGGTTGAACTGACGGATATCGGTGAAATCGTGCTTTCCGCAGGTCGGGCAGGGGATGGCGTGCTCTTCGATGAAGGCCTTCATCTCCGCCTGGGAGAAAGCGTCGATGGGCTTCGGCAGTTCAAAGCCGTTTTCGCCGCACCAGTCTTCGATCAGTTTGTCCGCGCGGAAGCGTTCGTGGCACTGCCGGCAGTCCATGAGTGGATCCGAAAAGCCGGCCAGATGGCCGCTCGCCTTCCAGGTCATGGGATTCATGAGGATCGCGGCGTCAAGGCCGACGTTGTAAGGGTTCTCCTGCACGAATTTCTGCCACCAGGCCTTCTTGACGTTGTTCTTCAGTTCCACGCCGAGCGGGCCGTAGTCCCAGGTGTTGGCGAGGCCGCCGTAGATCTCCGATCCGGGGAAGATGAACCCGCGGTTCTTGCACAGGGCGACGATCTTTTCCATGGTTTTTTCCATAATTGCTGCTCCTTTTTCAGGTAGTATTAAGAAGAGGAAAGCGGGAACGGCAAGCCGCCCCCGCATTCACAGGCCCTGCCTGCATGCTCTATTTGAAGATGATGAAGGTGTCGGATTTGCTGCTGACCCGCACCGTATTGGCGTCGACAAGGGTCAGGGAACCGGACAGGAATTTCACCTCGCCGGCAAAGGAAATGAGGGAATTGCCGCTGACTGCGACCACGGTCACGTCCTCGTCCTGGAGGGCGTCGATGGGCGTTACGGTGTTGCCTTCGGTGTCCTTAAGGCCGCTTAAGGCAAAGTTGCGGGCAGCGAATTCAGCGGTACCCACTCTGAGGGAAGTAATGCCGAAATCCTCACCCTGGAAATCGATGAAGGCATTCAGGCTGTCGTAGTATAAGATCAGGGTCGCGATGCCGTCAGTGACATCGATCGTTTCGATGCGGACGGACGCTTTGCCCTTGGCGCTGTTGTAACTGTCGACCCAGCCGGTGACGTACGAACGGAGCGTCTCGGTGTCGTAACGGTCCCGGTCAAAACCGTCATTGCTGAACTCGGTGATCTCCGCGGTGCGGATGCTTCCATCGCGCGCCACGTAGATACCGGTCATCGTCGGCTTGAACTCGATGGTGACCGCCTCCGCGGTCGATCTCGGTTCCGTCTGCGTTTCGGAGGAAGAATTCTTCGTCCCGCCGGTTGACCCATTGACATCAGTGCTGCTGACGATCGGGGTATTCGGATTGCACTTGCTCAGCGCAACCACTATTACCAGCGCGACCACCAGCAAAGGCAGCAGGATGCGGAGTATTCGTCTCATGAAAAACCTCCTTGGGCTAAAATCCTATGTATTGTAACTGATAAGCTCATAAAAATCAATGATTATTTACAAAAAAATCAGGGTCTGCGCGAAGCAGACCCTGACTCAGATTCGGAAAAGCGATCAGGCTTCCGGAGCAGCCTCAGGGGCAGCTTCCTTGACCTCTTCCGCGGTCTCCGCAGCAGCTTTTTCCGTTTCCTTCACGGCAGCCGCGATGGCTTCGGGAACTTCGATGGTCGCCTTCTCTTCAGCGGGGCGGTCCATCTCAAGAGCCTTGATGGAGATGCTGATCTTCTTGTCAGCGCCGTTGAACTCAACGACCTTCGCTTCGATCTCCTGACCGAGCTGCAGCACGTCGCTGGGCTTGTTCACGCGGTCCTTACCGATCTGGGAAACATGCAGCAGAGCGTCCACGCCGGGGGCGAGCTCGACGAAAGCGCCGAAATCTGTCATGCGGGCGACCTTGCCGGTCACGACGTTGCCGATGGCATATTTTTCTTCAGCGTCCAGCCACGGGTTCTGATCCGGGAACTTCATGGACAGGCCGATCTTCTTGCCCTTAATGGACTTGATGAAGCATTCCACTTCCTGGCCAACCTTGAAGACCTTCTTCGGGTGTTCCAGACGGCCCCAGCTCATCTCGGAGATGTGCAGCAGTCCGTCGGCACCGCCGATATCGATGAAGGCACCGAAATCGGTCAGGTTCTTCACCGTACCGGTCACGATCATGCCTTCCTGAATGCTTTCGAACAGCGCGTTCTCGGCCGCTTCACGGCGTTCCTTCAGGATGCTCTTGCGGTCGCCGATGACGCGGCGCTTGCGGGGATTGCATTCGATCAGTCTGAATTCGATGTCTTCGCCGACGAACTTGCTCAGATCCTTGACGAAGTTCTCGCCGACCAGGCTGGCCGGGATGAAGATGCGGACGCCGTCCTTCATCACGCTCAGGCCGCCGGTAGTCGCATTCGACACTGTTCCGTGAAGGACTTCGCCGCTCTCGCAGGCTTCATTCAGCGCTTCCAGCGCGCGGTCCTGCGCAAGGCGCTTGTAGGACAGCAGCACCTGGCCGTCGCCGTCGTTGACTTTCAGCACTTTGACCTTCATCTCGTCGCCCACATGGACGGCTTCCTTCAGGTCAAGATTGGCATCGTTCGTGTATTCGGACTTGGTGATCACGCCGTCGGCCTTGTAGCCGATGTTCAGGTTGATCTCATTGTCTTTAACGCCGATAACGGTGCCCGTTACCACGGCCCCCGTACGTATCTGGTTCAGGGAACCTTCTTCTTCCAGCATTTGTTCAAAGCTTATTTCTGACATAAGATTGAACCTCCTCAATGATTTTCTTTGGGGTGCTAGCCCCTGCTGTGATGCCCACGCTACGTACAGGTGTAAAACCGAGATTGCCCAAGTCAGCTGCTGACTGGATGTAATAGGTCTTGGCACAATTAGCCCTGCAGATTTCGCAGAGCTTCCTGGTGTTTGAACTTTGACTCCCGCCGATGACGATCATCGCGTCGACCTGAGAAGCGATCGCTTCCGCCTCCGACTGGCGTCTTTGTGTAGCATTGCAAATTGTATTCACAACAGAAATATAATAACCGTTCTTTTTTAGTTTTGCAACGATTTTTTTGAATTTTTTCAGGTTAAATGTGGTTTGTGAGACGGCAAAATACTCATTTTCCGCGGTATTGGGAAAAACATCGCCTTCTTCCGCAAAAATCAGCGGCTCGCTGCGGCACCATCCGCGGATACCGCGGACCTCCGGATGGGCAGGATCGCCGATGATGATCACGCGTTTCCCCTGCTCTTCCGCCTCCTGCACCAGGCGGTGGATCTTTTTCACGAACGGACAGGTCGCGTCCGCGACGGCAAAGCCGAGCGCCTCCATGCGTTCCTGCTCCGCGCGCGTCGTCCCGTGCGAACGGATGACGACGGTCCCGGGCTCAGCCTTTTCCAGATCGGCGGGGCCGTTCAGGATCCGCACGCCTTTTTCCTCCAGCTCGCCGACCACGGTCTCGTTGTGGATGATGGGGCCGTAGGTGTAGAGCGGCTTCTTTCCGGAGGCGATCTGTTCGTAAACCAGGTTCACCGCGCGCTCCACGCCGAAGCAGAAGCCTGCGGTCTCCGCCGTGATCACGCGAATATTGCTGTCTTTCATGCCCTTCTCATTCCCCGCGAAAAAAGAAATTTTTCCGCTCGTCGTAGAGGCCGAGTAGATACCCTGCCACCATGTCGATGCTCATGTCCGAAGTATCGAGAAGGAAGGCGTCCTCCGCCTGACGAAGCGGCGCGATCTCGCGGTGACTGTCGCGGTAATCTCTCTCGATGATCTCCGCTTTCAGGGTCTCGAAATCGGGGTTCTCACCCTTCGCGACAAGTTCGTCAAAGCGGCGCTTCGCCCGGACGTCGGCCGACGCGGTCATGTAGACCTTCAGGAAAGCATCCGGCAGCACCACGGTACCGATGTCGCGGCCGTCCATGACCACGGTCTTTTCTGCCGCGAGCTTCTGCTGCAGGACGGTCATCTTGGTGCGGACCGCTGCGTAGACGGAGCTCGCGGAGGCCATTTTGCCGGTCTCCTCCTGCCTGAGATACGGGGTGACGTTCTCGCCGCAGAGGATCACCTGCTGCTGTCCGTCAACATAATCGATCGTGACATCCGCGCTTTCGCAGGCCTTCGTGATGCCCTCTTCGTCGTCAGCCGAAAGGCCGAGCCTGAGGAAATGGATCGCCATTGCCCGGTACATCGCGCCGGTATCCACGTAAATGAGGCCGCGGCGCGCCGCGACGATCTTTGCGATGGTGCTCTTGCCGGAGCCCGCCGGCCCGTCGATCGCAATATGCCTGTTCATGTCATTCCTCCTTCTTATCCGCAGCTGCAGCGCCTTTTCCGGCTGCACGGCCGGTCGACCAGGCGATCTGCAGATTAAAGCCTCCGGTGGTCCCGTCCAGATCAAGGACCTCTCCCGCAAAGTACAGCCCCCGGACCTTCTTTGAAGCCATGGTCTTCGGGTCGATCTCCTTTACGTCAACACCGCCGCGGGTGACTACGGCTTCCTCATAGCCGCGCAGGCCGGTGATGGCGAGCGGCAGGTCCTTAAGCGCCTTGATGAGGGCGTCCCTCTGCTCCTTCTTCACGGTGCCGGTCTTCTGTGCTGCCCCGATCCCGGCCTGTCCGAGCACGACGGGGATGAGTGCCTTCGGGAGCCATCCGCCGAGGAAGGTATCCAGTTGCTTCGCGCCGTTTCCGGCAGATTCCCTGAGAAACCTCGCTTCCAGCTGTTCTTCCGTAAGCGCCGGTTTTAAGTCGAGATGCAGCCCCACCGGTCCCTTCGCCGAGACCGTTTCCTCCTTCAGCACGCCGCCGAGAAGCGCCGAAGCTGAGAGGATGACCGGCCCGGTCACGCCGAAATGCGTAAACATCATTTCCCCGAAGTCTTCCGTGATCTTCCTGCCGCCCTGTTCGACGCGGATGCCCACGTTTTTCAGCGAGAGCCCCATGAGGCTCTTCGGTGAATAGCGGTCGGAAAGCGGTTTTTCAAAGCGTGCGTTCAGGGGGACCAGCGAGGGTTCCCGTGGGGTGACGCGGTGTCCGGCTTCCTCCGCAAAGCGGTAGCCGTCGCCGGTCGAGCCGGTCCCGGGGTAGGAAAGCCCGCCCGTCGCAACGATCACGCAGTCCGCCTGCAGGGTCTTCCTGACCGCCTTTCCGGTCTCGTCCGCAAGGGTGCAGACGACGCCTGTGACCGCGCCGTTTTTCATCTGCAGTTTTTCGGCTTGTGCGCCGGTGATGACGCGGACGCCGGCTTCATCCAGCGCCTTTTTCAGGGCCTTGATGATGTCCGAGGCGTGGTCGCTCACGGGAAAGACGCGCTGCCCGCGCTCGGTCTTCAGCCTGGTGCCGTGCGCCTCGACGAAGGCGGCCATGTCTTCGTTCGAAAAGCGTCCGAAGGCCGAATACAGGAAGCGCGGATTGCGGAAGATATGCGTGAAGAATTCTTCCCTCTCACAGGCATTGGTCACGTTGCAGCGGCCTTTGCCGGTGATGTAGATCTTCTTGCCGAGCCGGTCGTTTTTCTCAAGGAGCGTGACCTCGGCGCCTTCTTCGGCGGCAGCAGCTGCCGCCATCATGCCGGCGGCTCCTCCGCCGATGACGATGATCCTCATGGCTGCTCCTTACCGCAGTTTGATCTCAACATCCGGCGCTTCGAGGGTCGTGAGCGCCTCCCTGGTTCGTTGTTCCTTCGGGAGCTTTGTCACGCGCGCCGCGTGCTTTAACATCGCCTTCTCCAGGAAGTTGCGGACCTCGCGCGCATTCGCGAAGTTCTCGGGCTTGTTCTCGCAGCGGGCAGTGAAGATCTCAAGCGCCCTCGCTTCCGCTTCCGCCGAGAGCTTATATTCGTTCTTCTTGCACATCACCTTCAGGATCTCCACGAGCTCTTCTGGCGTATAATCGGGAAATTCTATGAAATAGTTGAATCTCGACGTCAGTCCCGGGTTGGTTTTCAGGAAATCTTTCATGAGTTCCGTGTACCCTGCCACGATGACCACCAGTTCGTCGCGGTAGTCCTCCATCGCCTTCAGGATGGTCTCGACCGCCTCCGGGCCGAAGTCGTTCTGTCCCTTGTTCTGGGTCAGGGTATAAGCTTCGTCCACGAACAGAACGCCGCCGACGGCCTGGTCGATGACTTCCTTGGTCTTGATGGCCGTCTGCCCGACGTAGCCGCCGACGAGGCCGCTCCGGTCCACTTCGACCAGCTGCCCGGTCGGCAGGAGCCCCAGCTCGCCGTAGATGCCGGCGATGAGCCTCGCGACCGTGGTCTTGCCGGTGCCGGGGTTGCCGTAGAACACCATGTGGCGGGACGTGCCCGCATTGGAAAGCCCCAGTTCCTTCCGCATCTGCTGCACGCGCAGAAGGTTTACGAGGTTCTCGATCTCCTCCTTGACGACGTCCAGCCCGACCAGGGAATTGAGCTCAGCGAGGATCTCGTCGATACGGTCCTCGGACAGATCGGAAGCATTCGTCTCGCCGGTCTTCTCGGCCGCCGGTTTCACGGCAGCTGCCGGCTTTCCGCCCGATACCGCGCCGGAACTTCCGGGGGTAAGGACCGCCGTTCCGGACGAAGAGCCCGCGGTCTTGCCGGGCGTCTTCCCGGGCGTAATTTTCACACTGCTGCTTTTGCCGGGCGTCACCCTGATATTCTTGTTCCGGAACAGCCCGTAGCCCTCGATCGTCTTGTCCAGCATGCGGATGTATTCCGTGAGCGCCTGGACCGCGCCCTGGTCGGGATCGCCGCTGCTGAGGGCCAGGAATTCCCGGCCAAGCGCTTCGTAGGTCGCGATCAGGTAGGCCGTCTTCTTATTCTGCCACGGGTCGTTCGGGATCTTCCCCTTGGCATCCGCCAGGATGAAATACTTCATCGAGGTCGGAAGCTTTTCCGCGTAGCCCACCGCGACCTTGTCATACAGGCCGGTGCGGTCGGTATAGGAAAGGTCATAGCCCAGATTGGCCCTGACGTAGCCGCGCTGCGCGGCAGTGAAATTTCTGTCCTGCAGCGACAGATAGACGCAGAACTGCATCAGATCCCGGTGCAGCAGGCCCGTTAAGTCGTGCTGCGCCGCATCGGACACGCGCGCATCCGTGATCGCCCTGCACATCCGGTCACATTCTTCCAGACGTTCCATGATCGCCATTGTCTTAAACTCCTTAGTTTTCCCTGGTCACCCAAAGCGTACCCTGTCATCCTGAGCGTTCCCTGTCATCCTGAGCGCAGCGAAGGATCTTTTTACTTCATTGACGCTACGATGGCCGGTATCCCGTAGGTAAAAATGCACATGATCGTCGTTGCCAGCAGCAGCCCGATGATCACGGCGCAGAATGCTTTTTTCTTGTCGATGTTCAGCAGGCAGGCAATGAGGGAGCCCGTCCATGCGCCGGTCCCCGGCAGCGGGATGCCCACGAAGAGCACGAGCCCCCAGAACTCTGCCTTTTTGATCTTGTCGCTCTTCCCCATCGACCGCGCTTCGATCTTCTCCACGAGCGGCCGGAAAAGCTGCGTCCGCTTCAGCCAGTTAAAGATCGGCGTGATGAAGAGCAGGATGAAGGGCACCGGAATGATGTTGCCGATGAGGCAGAACAGGATGCCCTCCCAGAGCGGCATCCCGAGGAGCGCTGCCGCAATGAGGCCGCCGCGCAGTTCGATGAGCGGCACCATGGAAACGATCCCCACGATCAGCCAGTTTGGCATCCCGGTCAGGACCTGCATGAACCAGTTTAACAGTTTTTCACCCATATGATCCGTCTGCGGACCGCAGGCAGCGGATCCGCACCTTTTCTTAATCTAAGTTCGCGCTCTTTTCAGGGCGCTGCCGGTATCATAGCAAAAAAATGCAGCGGCGTAAAGAGGCGGCTGTGCAAAATGCTCGGAGACCCTGCGGGAAAAATGCATAAAAAAACGCCGGCCTTTCGCCGACATCATCTATGATAAACATCTATGTTGAACGAGCAGGGGCAGAAAGATTCGAACTCTCATCGATGGTTTTGGAGACCACTGTTCTACCCTTGAACTATGCCCCTAAATGCTCCGCCCGATATTTATAGCACACACGGGCGGAGCCTGTCAAGGGGAGAAATTCTTTTTCTTCAGCTGAAAATAATATGTAATTTCAGCGGCGTCCCCATTAACCTTCTTTAGGTCCCCACGTCATGGTCAGTTTTTTCTTTTCTCTGACACAGTCGACCAGATACAGGTTGATCAGCGTCTGATAGGGAATGCCGCAGGCAACGGACTCCTGCTTGAAATAATCGATCACCGCGGGAGACATTTTGATCGTTACCTGTTTTTTCAGTTCTTTCGCGTACGGGTTCGGGCGCGGATTTAATTTGTCAATTTCATATTCCTTCTGCATATCGCTGTTCCTCTTTCTCCGTCGCTCTTCTCGCAGAAATGATGCGGATGACCGTATCCGACTGCCGGATGCAGTGGCAGACGATCATCACGTTTGCTTCCGCGCTCATGCCAAGCAGCAGAAACCGTTCCTCCTGGCCGGAATGCTCCGGATCGTCAAACAGGATCGCATTCCCGTCAAAGAAGACCGTCGCTGCCTCTTCAAAAGCAATGCCGTGTTTGCGGATGTTTGTCCTGTTCTTCCTCTCGTCCCACTCGAACGAAACCATAGATCCTCCGTGATCAATGTAAAGTAATTATATTATAATTATACCCCTGTGTCAACACCGTTTGAACCTGATCGTACTGCATTGATCATATTAAAGAGGCGGCAGGTGGTCACGCTTCCATCTGCCGCTTTCTGCAACACTTTGTTTCTTTTGTTGCGCTGGATGTTTTATTTCTTCCTTACCGACCAGCCGAAGGTTCCGATTCTTTCGCCTGAATTGACCGTTCCGGCCCAGGCGATGTCAGATGCTCGCCTGTTGCCGGTGTCCGCTTCATGCGGCGCCGTAAAAGAGGAACGCTGTCTTATCCCTGCGGATCACGTTTCGTTCTCTTCCTTGTGATCAGCACCGTGCATCCTGCCGCTGCAGCAGCCAGGGCGGCGATGATCCAGAGCATGAAGTTACGGCTGTTTGCCTTCGCCTCTGCAGGCAGAATGACCTCCGGAGCCACCGCAGCCTTTTTCAGTCTGCGGGTCTCCGCTCGGGTAAGAACGCCTCCGCCATAGAGGTATTCCCCCTTGGCAGCGGCTTCCTGCCGCTTCTGCGCATCGGTTTCTTCATCATAATACTCATCTATCTTCCTGATGAATTCATCCGCCGCATAAACGGTATCCTTGATCAGTCCGGCCTCCGAGAGGAGCGAATCCAGAGGGATAATGAATTCTTCCGTGCCGCTGCGAAGATATGCATAAAAGACCCTGTATTGCAGGTTCTCCACCACCTGAAATTCGTCGATCTCGTTCCGGATCAGTTCCGACCGGTTCACGCTTTCCGACAAACGCTCGTAAGTAAACGGAAAGTATTCCGGATCCGTTAAGCGCCCGCCGCCGGCAAAGGTCAGCTTGCCGTTTTCCTCCATAAATCTGATGTCGCCCGCCGGTTTCTCTCCCCCGTAAGAAAGAGGAACCAGCCAGTATTCCCCATCCGCGTCCTGCAGAAAAGAGAAGCTGCCGTTTTTCCGGTAAGTCTCCACAAAATAGCCGTTTTTCCGAATCACCTTGAAAGCGCCGTCATAATCTGCCGCCGACGGCTTCATCATTTCCGGCAAGGCATCCTTCGCGTCGCCGAAGAAGTCATTCGTACTCTTTTCCAGGTCAGGCGCGATCTGCCTCACCTGTTCCAGCGCGTTTTCGATGGCACGGTCTGCGTGGCCGCCCTCCGCCCCGGCCGACGGCACGAAAGAGAAAAAGCCAAAGACACAAACAAGTATTGCAAATAGCATTTTTTTCATATCAATCCTCCTTAGTACGGAATGTGGACGCTTTGAACATACGGATAACCTAATTGTGACCCGGATAGCAACTGAGCGTAGGTGCAATATTGGTATCCGATGGTGGGCCATGGATCATAATAGAAAACCAATTGCTGATTAGTTTCACTTATTCCCCATCCATGAATCATGACCATGTGGCCAGATACCCCGTTTGAAGCCCCAAGAATGATAGGATGTTGATTATATACCGATGTGCAAATGTAGTTATATGACAGCACACCCGAGACAGAGAAGCTTTTTGTATAATCCGTAAAATAGTTAGCTGCAGTTCTTGTTTCTGCCGCAGTTCCGTACTCGTTTACTAATCCGCCCTTGATCATGTAAACTGCATTTCCCTGTTGTTTTGTGACAGATGCATATTCTTTCTTTGCGCTGTTCAATGCACTGGCCACCCAACACCACTTTGTCTGTGCCTGCGGCTCAACGGTTGAGTAGAACGTATAGCCAGTACATGTGCTGGGTATTGGCGTATATGCGGATGCACTTACGCTTATCATGCATAGAAGCAGCATCAATACCATCATTCGTTCACAGACCTTTTTCATCCGTAATCCTCCTCGAAACAAATCATTCCTTCCATACCTCTCTTTCTTTGTTTTTTGATATTCTCCGCATCCGCTTATAAAACTTTTATTAGCGACATGCATTGCACCATGATTTAGAAAGCCTTCTTCGAACAAACATTTTTTTCTCACTCAGCAGCACAATTGAGCTGAGCCTCAATGGTAAAATGACATCGAAGATTAATCATGATTGGGAACTGATTGTTGCGTCTCGCCGAAATAATAATCTGTCATCAACGACGGCGATTCTTTAACTTCGACACTGCAAATGATATTTGAACATGCTTTCTGAGATAAGTTTTTTATCTGTTCTGCGTTATCTTTCATTGTCGTAAAACTAATGCCGTTATTCGGGACATCCACTCCATACGAATAGATCGTAACGCCTTGCCCACTTAACTCTTCTGCCAGTAAATCTGCAATAATCTGCAGTTCGTTCTGCGAATAGTCTACTTCTTTAATTGATACATACTTTGCTTCAGCACCTGTAATATCCAGATATTTGTTCACTACAGCTGGTCCGGTTCCTTTTTTCAGACACAGTATTAACTGTTCACCGTCAATATATGTTCCTGCAAAATCATCCGGATAAATCTGTACACCATTCTCATCAGTCTCAAAGGAGTTCATGATACGATTGTTTGCCTTGACCGCATGACGCTGATTCAATGGAACTCCCAACATCTCTTCCAAATGGTTTTTAAATGTCAAGCTAAACTCTTTCCCTGCTTCTGTCATCAGAAAAAACGAGCCTGTAAGCAGTAGCATTAAGCATATAGCTCCTATACCCAGACGTTTTCCTCCAGCACTGCCAAAAGACCATGTGCTTTTTCTTTTTCGAAACATCCTCGACATTTTTTTCTCAAAGTTTGAGGAAAACTCATGTTCCTCTGTGTCAAGAAAAGCAGCATATTCCTGAATCATGGATTCTTTCAAAGCGCTTTTAATCATTTCGTCATTCATTATCATTTTTCTCCTTACTTAAACTCCACAGCAAACACTTCGCGCGCTGCAGCCGACCTTTTACTGTCGATATCGGTAGGTGGTTAATATCAGCAATTTCCTTTATTGTTAGATTCATGATAAACCTCTGATACAAAACATTTCGATATATATCATCCATCCTATTTATTGCTTGAGCGATTTCAGAAGTATCTAAGGATTCACATATATCATCTAAAACAGGATCATTGGCTGTGCTCGCTTCAGGCAATTCCATTGGATCAACAATAGACTCTTTCCTGACACTGGCCTTTCTCAGATGGCTTAAAGCCTCATTACGTGTCATTGTCATTAAATAATAGGGTAACGTTTCTTCTCTTTGGAGTTTTCTCACTGTTGATATATATTTCTGTGCCAATTTCAGAAACACCTGATGGACAATATCCTCTGCATCCGCATCATTATGAAGGCAGGAAAATGCAACAGCGAACATTGCGCTACGATACTTAAAATATACTTTCTCTAATAATTCCCTTTCTTCATCATTTAATGGGATTAATGGAGTGAGTCTCATCGTATTTTACCTGATTGTCTTCATTGTTTTTGTGTTTAGCAGGAAGCGCTTTCCAATAAATAAACTGTTTTGAATAAAGCAAAGAACTTTAGAATGCAAAGAAAAATATGCATTATACTTAATTTTCTTAACATCTATGGCATTAGAAAACGACAGACGTTCACGCTTCCATCTGCCGCTTTCTTCAATACTTTTTTCTTTTGTCACCTGTTTTTCTATTTCCTCTTCACCGACCAGCCAAATGTGCCGATTTTTTCTCCCAGGCGGAAGTATTCGCCGTGGGAGTAGGCCATGAGGTCCGCCTTCGCGAGATCCAGTCTGCCGTTTTCCTCAAACAGGGCTTCGTCGGCGTGCACGCCCACGACCTTCGCCAGGAACATGTCGTGCGAACCGAGTTCCAGGATGCGGTCGACCTTGCATTCGATCCAGACCGGGCTTTCGGCGACAGCCGGCGCCTTCTCCAGGCTCGGCGCTTGCGCCGGGGTAAGGCCCGAAGCCTTCCATTTATCGCCGTCACGGCCGGAGCGGACGCCGCAGTAATCGGTGGCCTTCGTGATCGCCGCCGAGACGAGGTTCACCACGAACTCGCCGCTCTCTTCGATCAGTTGATGCGAATAACGGTCCTTGCGGATGCTGACGCTCAGCATGGGCGGGTCCGAGCAGACGGTGCCGGCCCAGGCGACAGTAAGGAGGTTCTGCACGCCCTTTCCGTCGCCGCAGGAAACCAGCACCGCCGGCAGCGGATAAAGCATGTTGCCGGGTTTCAGTTCACGTTTCATTTACAGTCCCATTTCCTTCTTCACTTCGCCGAAGCATTTCACCGCGAAATCGAGGTCTTCCTTCGTGTGGCCGGCCGAGATCTGGGTGCGGATGCGGTCCTTGCCCTTCGGCACCACGGGATAGCAGAATCCGACCACGTAGACGCCCTTGTCGAGCATCCGGCGGGCGAATTCGGCCGCAACTCTGGGGTCGTACAGCATTACCGGGACGATCGGGTGCTCGCCGGGCAGCAGGTCGAAGCCGAGCTTTTCCATCTCCGCGCGGAAGTAGCGGGCGTTTTCGTGCACGCGGTCGCGGAGAGCCGTCGACGCCTCCAGGAGGTCGATGGTCTTAATGGTCGCGGCGCAGATGGCCGGGGCCAGAGTATTGGAGAAGAGGTACGGACGGGAGCGCTGACGGAGCAGGTCCACGATCGGCTGGCGGGCTGCGGTATAGCCGCCGGAGGCGCCGCCCATGGCCTTGCCGAAGGTGCCGGTGATGATGTCCACGCGTCCCATGACGCCGCAGAATTCCGGCGTGCCGCGGCCGTGCTCACCCATGAAGCCCACCGCATGGGAATCGTCCACCATCGTGAGGGCGCCGTATTCGTCCGCAAGGTCGCAGATGCCCTGTAGGTTCGCGATATAGCCGTCCATGGAGAAGACGCCGTCCGTCGCGATCACGATCCTCTCGCAGCCGTCCGCCTTCGCGGCTTCCAGCTGCGCGCGCAGGTCGTCCATGTTGTTGTTTTTGTATTTATAGCGTTTTGCCTTCGCAAGACGCACGCCGTCGATGATCGAAGCGTGATTCAGCTCGTCGGAGATGATGGCGTCGTTCGGGCCGGTGATCGTTTCGAAAAGGCCGCCGTTCGCGTCAAAGCAGGACGAGTACAGAATGGCGTCGTCCGTGCCCACGAAATCCGCGATGCGGCGCTCCAGTTCCTTGTGGATCTCCTGCGTGCCGCAGATGAAGCGGACGGAGGAAAGGCCGAAGCCCCAGCGGTCGTAGCTCGCTTTCGCCGCCGCGATAAGCTCGGGGTTATCCGCCAGGCCCAGATAGTTGTTCGCGCACATGTTGACCACATGCGCCTTCTTCGTCGTATTGATCACGTCGCGCTGCGGCGTGGTGATGATGCGTTCCTCACGCCAGGTCCCCGCCTCGCGGATCGCGTCCAGTTCCTTCAGATAGCTTTCCAGTGCAGCTTTCATTATGTCTCCTTTCATCACTCTGTCATCCTGAGCACAGCGAAGGATCCTTCGTCAGCCTGCGGCTTCCTCAGGATGACACTGTGTGTCACTTCGTCCAGTCCAGGATGACCTTGCCGGAGTTCCCGCTGTTCATGGCGGCGAAGCCTTCTTCGAATTCGGTATAGTGGAAACGGTGCGTGATGACGGGCGTCAGATCCAGCCCGCCCTGCACCATGTAGCTCATCTGATGCCAGTTGTCCATCTTGCGGCCGTAGATGCCCTGGAGCGTTAAGCCCTTGCCGATGATCTGGTTCATGTCCAGTTCGATCGGCTTGTTGCCGAGGCCGAGCAGCGAGATCTTGCCGCCGTTCCGCATGAGGCTGACCATCTGGCGGAAGGCCGCGCCGGAGCCGGACATCTCAAGGCCTACGTCAAAGCCTTCGACGAGTCCCTGCTCCTTCATGACTGCCTGCAGCTCTTCCCTGCCGGTATTGACTGCGGCGTCCACGCCCATCTTCCGGGCAAGCCCCAGGCGGTAGTCGTTTAAGTCCGTGATCACGACCCGGCGGGCGCCCGCGTACTTGCAGATGCCGGCCGCGATGATGCCGATGGGGCCTGCGCCGGTGATCAGCACGTCTTCGCCCACCAGATTCCACATGAGGGCAGTATGCGTCGCATTGCCGAAGGCGTCAAAGAAGGCCACCACGTCCTCGGGAAGGCTCTCGTCGATCAGGATCAGGTTCGTCTCGGGAATGCACACGTACTCCGCAAACGCACCGTCGCGGTCAACGCCCACGCTCACCGTATTCTTGCACCACTGGATGTTGCCGGAGTGGCAGTTGCGGCAGTGATGGCAGGTGATGTGGCCTTCGCCCGAAACGCGCTGGCCGATTTCCACACCGGTCACGCCCGCGCCAAGCGCCGCGATCTCGCCCACGTATTCGTGGCCGATCGTCATCGGCGGCTTGATGTGCTCCGCTGCCCACGGATCCCAGTTGTAAATGTGCACGTCCGTCCCGCAGATCGCGGTCTTGTGGACCTTGATCAGGACCTCGCCCGGACCGGGGACCGGTACCGGAACTCTTCTCAGTTCAAGTCCGACGCCTGCCACCGGCTTCACGATGGCATCCATCATTTTCTCCATATGTCTCCTTTCAGGGCAAGGGCAGCTCTCAGCCGCGCCTTCCCAGTTCCTCTCCTGCTTCTTCTACCGTCGCCAGGAAATGCACGCCGTCGATCTCCTCCGCGCTGATGAATTCCGCGCGGACCATGGCCTGCAGCACTTCTCTGAGCGGCTCGTAATAACCGTTGATGTTCATCAGGATCACCGGCTTGTCGTCGACCTTCAGCCGCGCCAGGGAAATGACGTCCGAGACCTCGTCGAGGGTCCCGGGACCGCCGGGCAGCGCCACATAGGCGTCAGCCAGTTCCATCATGGTGCGTTTTCTTTCGCCGAGGTTCGGCACCACCATGCAGTTTTTCAGGCCGGGATGCTTTCTCTCCAGGATCTCCGGCATGGTGGTCATCACGCCGATGACCTCTCCGCCGGCTTCCAGCACGGCGTCTGCCACTGCGCCCATCAGGCCGTCGGTCGCACCGCCGTAGACCAGGGTGTTCCCGCCCGCGCCGATCCACCTGCCCAGGTCCTTCGCCGCCTGCAGGAAGGCAGGATCGTTTCCGCATTTCGAACCGCAATATACGGCAACCTTCATGATTCGCTCCTTTCACGGGCCGTGCGGCGCGTCAGGCCGGACCTGCCCTTATGTGAATACGTTCCGTCTGTTCTCTCCCGTCATTATAGCACAAAAAAACCGCGGAGCAACATGTCCGCGGTCAGTATACAAAATTTTATCTCAGTCCGTATTTCACGGACAGATGTCCCGTTTGCCGCGTCAGATCTCTTCTGCGATCTTCCGCGCGACGTAAACGCCGCTTGCGGAGGCATGGGACAGGGAGTGCGTCACGCCGCTGCCGTCGCCGATCACGTACAGCCCCTTGTGGCAGGTCTCGAGGTTCTCGTCGATCTCCACTTCCATGTTGTAGAACTTGACCTCCACGCCGTAGAGCAGGGTCTCGTCGTTCGCGGTGCCGGGCGCGATCTTGTCCAGAGCGTAGATCATCTCGATGATCCCGTCGAGAATGCGCTTGGGCATGACCAGGGAAAGGTCGCCGGGCGTTGCCGAAAGCGTCGGCTCGGTGAAGCTCTGGCGGATGCGGTCGGGCGTCGAGCGCCGTCCCTGCACGAGGTCGCCGAAGCGCTGCACGATCACACCGCCCCCCAGCATGTTGGAAAGTTTCGCGATGTTCTCCGCGTAGGCCGTCGAATCGTTGAACGGTTCGGTGAAATGCTTCGCCACGAGCAGGGCAAAGTTGGTGTTCGGCGTATGCAGGGCGGGATCCTCGTAGCTGTGGCCGTTCACGGTCACGATGCCGTTCGTGTTCTCGTTGACCACCACACCATGCGGATTCATGCAGAAGGTCCGCACCAGGTCGCCGTATTTTTCGGTCCGGTACACGATCTTGCTCTCGTAAAGCTCGTCGGTGAGTTCAGAGAAGATCTCGGCAGGAAGTTCCACGCGCAGGCCGATGTCCACACGGTTCGAGCGGGTCTTTATCCCAAGGTCCCTGCAGGCAGATTCCATCCACTTGCTGCCGCTGCGGCCTACGGAGACCACGCAGCGCGGCGCCTCATGGCGTTCTCCTTTTGCGACCGCGGCGAAGCCCGTTTCGGTCTTTTCCAGCTTCTCGACCGGGGTGTGGAAGAAGAAATCGACCTTATCCTTCAGCTGCTCGAACAGGTTCCCCAGCACCACGTAATTCTTGTCGGTGCCGAGATGCCGCACGGAAGCGTCCAGCAGGTGAAGCTTGTTCTGCAGGCAGAGTTTTTTAATATAGGTACTGCCGGTGGAGTAGAGTTTTGAGCCCGCGCCGCCGTTTGCCATGTTGATGGAATCCACGTACTGCATCAGTTCGGTGGCCTTTGTCTTTCCGATGTGCTCGTAGAGGGTGCCGCCGAAATCGTTCGTGATGTTGTACTTGCCGTCCGAGAAAGCACCGGCGCCGCCGAAGCCGTTCATGATGGCACAGGTTTTGCAGTGGACGCAGGATTTTACCTTATCGCCGTCGATGGGGCAGCGGCGCTCTTCCAGCCTTCCGCCAGCCTCGAACACAGCGATCTTCAGTCCTGGTTTTTTCTGCAGCAGTTCATAAGCCGTGAATATGCCGCCGGGGCCTGCCCCGATGATCATGATGTCGTATTGTTTGCTCATGGTTAAGGATCCATCACTTTGCAGTAGATAAAGAAGCGTCCGTCGTCGATATGGCGGGAGCAGGTGCACAGGCATACGATCTTGTCTCCGTAGTACACGGGAACCGATGCCGGATGCAGCGAGCGGCCGGCATACGCCTGCATGCCGCGGTTGAAATCCGCTTCGTCCGCATAGTTCAGCGTGATCTGCTCCGTTCCGGTGCCGCGCACGACGGCATAGATCTTCAGCGTGTAGACCTTTTCCGGCGTGTAAAGCCTGATGATCGGATTATTGTAATAGAAGGTGCTCGATTCGTAGTCCGTGAGGTGGCCGAACATCTTGCCGCTTCTCATGTGATGGCCGAAAATGAACGTGACGTCATCCTGGAGGAAGCGGTTTTCGCAGTGAACGAACAGCGTTCCGTTGGCATTTCCGGTGCGGTCGAACAGATGCGTCAGGTAGTAGGCATTGTCGCTGCCCTGCACGACAGGATAGTTCACGAGGCCGCCCAGTCCCTGGAGCCAGGCGATGACATCGCTGTTCGCCTTTTTCAGGCTGGTGAAGTTCACGTTCAGGATGCGCATCGGATCCACCGGAGCAGCAGTCGTCTTCGGAACGGCCGGCGGAGCTGTTGTTTCCGGATCAGCTTCCACCGTGATCAGGGAAGCGGTCTCTTCGGTCTCCTGCGGCTGCTCCGGCTCCTCGGTACTCTGCGGCTCACCGTACGTTTCCGAGGGAGAAGTTTCCGTCCGTGAAGGCTCCGTCGGCACCGGCATATCGGTGGGATCGTCTTCCAGGAGATACTGATGCTCAATATTCTCGTAGACTTTATCCGCCTTCAGGTCCCGTATGAACGTTGCGGCGATCTGATAGCCGCTGTAGCCCATCACGCACAGAAGAAGAACGATAAGGATCGGATAGATCGCCTTATTTTTCTTCTTTTTGTAGCTTTTATGCTTACCGGTCACGCTGAGATCCTCCCGCTTCGCCGGATACTCTTCGTTATCCAGCCGCAGCAGGTCTTCATCCGTTCCGGTGTTGCGGTTTTTTCCGAACTCTTCCGCCATGATTTCCCTTTCCTCAGAATTTACGTTCCGGGCAGCAGCACCGTTTCTTTCAGAACAGTACTGTAAATGTATGTTTCGGCAACGGTCATTCCCGTCGCCTGCTCCAGCGCCTTGCGGTAGTAATGCAGCTGCGTGCGGTAGTGCGGAATGAGATCCTCGGCTTTCGCGACGCGGTCGGTCTTATAGTCAGCAAGGACCAGTTTGCCGTCTTCTTCAAAATACAGGTCGATGATGCCCTGGATGAGAATGCGTTCGCGGCTGCCTTCGTGCGCCGGATCGGTCTCGGACAGCGGAACGCCCAGGATGAAAGGTTGTTCACGGAAGAGTCTCCCTTCCGCGTCCGCCCGCCGGGCGCGTTCTCCGAGCGCCGTCCCGAAGAAAGCCGTGATCTCCGCCGGGCTGACGGCTGCTGCCTCATCCCCGCTCAGGAGCCCTTCGTCCTTCATGCGGGCGATCTCCGCAGCTGCCGAGGCTACGTCAGTAAGCTTCGCAATGCTGAGATGCTCCATGATCTTATGGTACACGGTGCCGCGCTCGGCGCCCGAAAGGCGTTCTTTGCTGCCGGCTGTTTCCTCCGGAGCGTTTTCCCCGCGCTCCCGTTTCACGGCAGGCAGTTCATCCGCCGGCCCTTCTTCCGGCGGGTCCGCGGATGCATCCTCCTGCGCCGCCTGCTTTAATGCGGAGACCGTTACGATCCCGCGGACGCCGGCTAACGCCTCATAAGGATAGCAGAAATTCACGCGTTTATCAAGTTCTTTCGATATTGCGGGCGGCTCCCTGCGGACGGACTCCATCTTCTGCCGCAGTTCTTCCCAGCCGAACGCGGCACCGAGGCTCCGTCTTTCGTGTTCCGCAAGATCCCCTGCCGTCTCCGGCACGATCCTGACGTGCGGCATTCCTGCTGCGGCAGCCATCAGGATCCAGTCGAGATAATTGCTGCCGTTCTTCACGGCATAAGAAGGCAGAGGGCCTTCTGCCCCCTCCAGCGCCCGGTATCCGCCGCGCCATTTCCGCGCGTCCTTCACCGTTCCGGAGATGAACAGATATTCTTCCGCCCGGGTCAGAGCAACGTAGAGCAGGCGCAGCTGCTCAGCCTTCAGTTCCTCCCGGATCAGATCGGCTGCGTAGATCTTGCGCAGGTTTTTCAGTTTCTGCCTTGTCCTGCCGTCGCGGCTTTCCAGCGCAATGCCTTCCTTCTCGTGGATCAGTACGCTTCCGGTCGCGTCCGAGAGGTTGAAATCCCTTGACGCGTCAGCCAGAAAGACGACCGGATACTGCAGCCCCTTCGCCGAATGGATCGTATCCACGTGTACGACGTCGTCATCGTCGCGGACCGGTGCCGATTCGCCTTCGTCTGTCCCGTCCCTGATGCGGTCGATGACGCTCTCAATATAGCGGTTGAACTGGAACAGGCCGCGGTAGCTGGAGTTTTCGTAGGCTTCCGCCTTGTCCAGCAGGGCCTCCAGATTGGCAAGCCTCGATATGCCGCCCGGCATCGCCCGGAGGTAAAGCTCATAACCGCTCTCGGTCATGAGCGCATGGATCAGTTCCGGGATGGAGCAGGTCTCGGCAAGATCCCTCCAGCGGTCCAACTGTTCCAGGAAGATCCCCACTCTGCCGAAGCGTTCCGGAGCCTTTTCCCGGACCGCGCAGAGGCGGTCATACAGCCCCCTCGCTTCAGGCGCCTCCTTCTTCGCGAAGGCCGCGATGTCCGCAAGGCTGCCGTCGTCAAAGCCGCCGAAGGGCGAGAGCAGGACCGATGCCAGCGGAACGTCCTGCTTCGGATTATCGATCGTTTTCAGAAGAGCCAGGACAGTCTGCACCTCTTCCGTATCGTAAAAGCCGTGTTTTAACGGAGCAGCGGCGGGAATGCCCATCCCGGCCAGCGTCTCCACGTAGATCCGCGCGTCCGTCATGGTCCGCATCAGGATCTGAATGTCCTTCAGGGCGATCTTCCGCGTCTTTTCCGGACCGCCGTCGTTCAGCACGCCCTTTTCCGTCAGTTCCAGAATCTTCCTGCCGATCCGCCCGGCCTCGGCCGCACGGTCCTCGGCTGCGCTGTCGGTGCTTTCACACAGCAGGACCTCCGGCACGTGACCGTTTTCGTCAAAGCCTTTTGCGCCGAAGTTCAGCTGTGCCTTCTCGTCGTAACTGATACCGCCGAAAGCTTCGTTCATGATCCGCCGGAACAGGTCGTTCACGCCGTCCACGACCTCCTTCCGCGAGCGGTAGTTGGCGGAGAGATCGATCTTCCTGTGCGCCGCCCCTTCCGCTTCGTCAAAGGTCCTGTATTTCTGCAGGAAGATCTCGGGGTTCGCACGTCGGAAACGGTAGATGCTCTGCTTGACGTCGCCGACCATGAAGAGGTTCGGACGTCCGTCCTCCTCGCCGGAGAGCGCATGAAGAAGGGCATCCTGCACGTTGTTGATGTCCTGATATTCGTCAACGATGATTTCGTCAAATTCTGCTGCCAGTTCCTTCGCGAGCGCCGTACGCCGCATCACGCCGTTTTCGTCTCTTTCGATGAGAAGATCGAGCGCATGGTGCTCGATGTCGATGAAGTCCGCGATGTTGCGGTTTTTCATCTCGGCCCGGAAGGCTTCGCCGAACTCGCGGGTGAGTCTGATCAGCGCCTTCTTCGGCCGCTCCGCCATCCGGACCAGTTCGAACTGGCGGGCGGAAGCGCTGCCGTACAGCGTCTGGAGTTTTCCGATATCGTCCTTGATGCTTCCGCGGACATCCTTGATCCGCTCGTCCAGTTCCTCGTCTTCGGCGGTCGCCTTTCCCTTGCGCAGCTGCGGTTTCTTGGCATAGTCAAGCTTCCCCCCGAGCCGCAGCATCATTCCGCGAAGATCCTCCCGAAGGATGCCGTCGACCAGATCCAGGTCGCTCTGACACATCCCGGCATACTGACCTTTCATCGGTGCTTCGCTCGTCACCGCTTCCCGCTGCAGGCCGAGGATGCGGCCGCGTACGGACTCCAGTTTCTCCCGGAGGTGCCTCTCGCAGCCCGCGACCCATTCCTGATCCCAGAAGGCGTCTTCCTCCTCCGGCTGCGGTTTTTCCGCTTCCGCCAGCCACTCATCCGGATAGAGAGCGTTCTGCGCGGTATCGTAAAGTTTCTTCACCATGTCGCGGATGCTTCGGTCGCCCTTTTCCGACGAGTAATCCGAAAGCAGCGTCAGAAGGTCCTCTTCGTCCGCCGCAATGTATTTTTTCTCCAGAAGGCTGTCCAGCACGTCATCCTTCAGCAGGACAAGTTCAGCCTTGTCTGCGATCCGGATGTCCGGCGAGATGTCCAGACGGTCAAAGTAATTCCGCACGAGGAAGCCGCACAGGCTGTCCACCGTGCAGATATGCGTCTGCGGGGCGATCGCCGACTGCTCGCGGAGATTCCGGGAATCCGGGTCCGCTTCCAGGGCTTTCTTCAACTCGCTGATCAGCTTGGTCCGCATCTCGGCCGCCGCCGCGTTCGTATAGGTCACGATGATCATGCGGCGGAGATCGCCTTCTTTTTTCTTCAGGCGGTCCAGCACGTGTGCGATCAGGGTCGTCGTCTTGCCGCTGCCTGCCGCTGCCGCCACCAGCAGGGAGCCTCCCCTGTGGCGGATGACCTGTTCCTGCATGGGACTGGGAACGAAACTCACCGTGCTGCCTCCTTTCCTTTCGCGGCATCCGTCACTTCCTGACAGAATTCCTCCATCGAAAGCTTGTCCGGGATGCGCGCCTTCATGCCCGGGATCCGCTCGTCAAAGCGGCAGATGCTCCGGAAATCGCAGAACTTACAGGCGCCTTCCTTCCCGTCATCTTCAGCCGCAGGCGCAATCGTGATCTTCCCGCCGAGGATCTCCCGGCCGAGCCGGACCTCCTCGCCGCGGACGTACGCGCCGACCGTTTCCAGCGTGGAAGACCTGACCACGTTCATCCTGCCGTACTGGCCGAAACCCGCGTCCAGCGTAACACTCTTTGCCTCCTGCGCCGTCAGCCCGGTCAGCCGGTAGCACATATTCAGCGCCTGCTCCTGTTTTTCGGGATCGTCAAGGTCCTTATCGGTCCATTTGTCCGTCAGAACGGCATAGTACAGCCCGCCGGGCATGGCGTTCTTCCCTTCCGCGCGCGCCTTCGCGACCGCCACGTTCAGGTAGGTGAAGAGCTGCAGCTGCAGTCCTGCGTGAAGCTTTGTCCCGTCAAGGGAGTGGTCCGAAGTTTTATAGTCGACGACCCGGATCCAGTCTGTTCCGGCGTTTTTCCAAACGTCCAGGCGGTCGATCTGGCCGCTCAGCCGCATGCTGCGGCCTCCGCCGAGATCCAGCGCGAGCTCGTCCCCGCCGAACTGCAGTTCAAAGCTTTCCGGCAGGAATCCGTCGTCAGCCTCCATTTCGGCCATCGCACCGATCTGCCTCGCAAAGAGGTCCTTCCAGCGGCCGAGCAGGTATTCTCTGTCCGCCTTGTCCTGCAGTTCGGTATCGCTGCCGGCGCGGACAGCGGCGCCGATGCCCTTCCGGACCAGTTCCTCTCTCTCTTCGCTGCTCAGGTCCTTAAGGCGTTTTCCGCTCTCTTTTACGCTGCGGAGGATGACCTCCATCACCTTGTGGAAGAAGGTGCCGTGGTCAGCCGCCTCCCAGGACATCTCGTCTCTTTCCTCAAGGCCGAGTCCGTACTGCAGGAAATGCCTGTACGGGCACTCCGAAAAGCGTTCCAGGCGGGTGACACTGCCGCGGAGCACCGTGCCGAAGAGGGCTTCGGCCTGTTCCGGCGTGAGGGGGACCGGGCGGTAATAGCGGAGCGCGCCTTGTTCCAGCTTACCCAGACGCGCGGCAAAATCCGGCGACTGCAGAAGCATCGCATACAGTTCTTCCCAGCCGCCCTTTCTCAGACGGATCCGTTCCGCCAGCGCCCGGGCTGCCGTTTCCTTCCCGGCGACTGCGCGCAGCGGCTCATTCCGGCAGATCTCGCCGAACGACCGGACTTCCAGTTTCGGGAACAGTTCCTCGATCTCTTTTAAGACCGGGCTTCTGCCGATGGGCTTCCCGTCGCCGCCGCTCTCCGAAAAACTCAGATACAGGCGTTCGGACGGCCTCGTCAGCAGGCGGTAGACATAAAAACGCTCTTCGAAAAGCGCGCGTTCGTCCGTATAGCCGAGATCCGGCTCGTACTTTTCGAGCTGGACGCGTTCGCGGTCGGTAATGATCCCGCCGCTCCTGCCGGTATTCGGGATGACGCCGTCGTTCATGCCCAGGACCAGAAGAGCCTTGATATCGTTGTAGCGGCTTCGCTGCACGTCGCCGATCACCAGCTGGTCCGGCTCCGCAGGGATGCTTCCCAGTTTCAGGCTGTCGAGGCCGGTCTTCGCGAGCAGGCAGAAATCCTGCGCACTCATGCGCATGCCGCCGAGCAGTTCCTTCATATGCGTAAAGAAATCGTTCACGGTCTCAAGGACCTTCTCCCATTCCTCCGCCTCGCGGCTCTGCCCGGCCGCTCTGAAGCGCTCTGCACGCGCCGCGAGCTTATCTCCGACGCCGATCGATTCCAGAAATTCGAGAACGGCTTCAGCCATTTCTCCGGTGCTCCGGCTGCCGCGGCTGCCTACGGTTTCGTGCAGTTTCTGCAGCGGTCCGAGCGCGCGTTCACGGAGAGCATTCATTCGGGGAAGCGTCTCCTCCCTGCGGGCTTCATAGGCTTCGTCCGATTCGTAGCGCAGGCGGGAAAGACGGCCGTAAGGCCCCGTCATGGGATTTCTGCCCGACGCACCCCGGCGGATCCCCGCCGACAGCAGGTAGTTTTCAAAAACATCGCTCTCCTCACGGGTGAGCGGACCGCATTCGTTCTTCAGATATCGCAGCACGCTGTCACGCTCGTAATTGCCGGTGACCGCGTCCAGCGCGGCTTCCAGCATACGGATGAGGGGATGCCGTCCGAGCGGTGCGCGCCGGTCGGTAAAGTACGGGATCCCTGCTTCCTTCAGATCTTCCTCCAGAGCGGGGACGTAACGTTCCTTATCTCCCACGGTCAGCGCGATCTCGCGCCACCTCAGGCCTTCCTCGCGGGCAAGCCGCAGGACCTCCAGCACCGCGGCGCGGCATTCCGTGCGCAGGTTCAGGCAGCCGACGGCCTCGATGTGCTGCGGCACTTCCGGATACGTTTCCTTCCCGAAGCGCATCAGGTGTTTTTCCAGGAATGCGAGGTCATCCGCACGCCTCACCGGCGACGGAACGTCTTCTGCCCAGAGGATATTCCCGAGCGGCATGCCGGCATCCGCGGCACAGCCTTTGATCTTTTCCAGGGCTTCGGTGCTCATGCGGAACAGATGTTCCCGGCCGGCTTTCCGGCCTTGTCCCTCTTCTGCCTTCGGCAGCGTAAACACAAAAAGGCTCTCCCGGCTCCTGCGGATCAGTTCGGTGATGAGCCGGTACTGCACCCTGGTAAAGCCGGTAAAGCCGTCGAAATACAAATATGCGCCGCGCGCCGCGTTCGAGCGCGGCAGGAGCCGGAGGAGCCTGGGCAGCGTTTCCTCCGCCGTCACGGTCCCGTTTCCGAGACGCGCTTTGAAGGCGCGGTAGATCCGGGACAGTTCCTTCAGCTTGGCAGCCAGAAGAGGCCTTATCCCCGCTTCTCCCGCGATCTCCAGAAGCCGGTCCGGGGAGATGTCGTTCATGTCCCATTCGGCAAAGAGACTCCCGAGCTTCGCGAGAAAGCCCGGCCGCCTTATCTGCTTTGCGTAGACCGTCAGATCCTTTTTCACGTCCTCAGCCGCAAGGGTGAGGAGCATCTGCTTTCCGTTCTCATCCAGCACCTTCGCCTTCTCCGCGGAAAATTCACGGAAAACGCGGCGCGCCAGATGCCCGAAGCTGATGACCTCGATGTTCAGCATGGCCTGCCGCGGGTGGGCGGCGATAAAGGCCTGCTGCGTCGTAAAGGTCGACTGCTCCGGTACGAAGACGATATGGCGGGACAGCGGTTCCGCAAGGCTCCTCCGGATCACGAGATTCCGGAGCGCTGAAGATTTGCCGCTTCCGCTTGCACCCAGCAGAAAACCGACTGGCATCTCTCCTCCTAATCCTGCAGGAAGTCCGCCATGATGACGTTGCTGACATCAATGCCCCTGTCCGTCAGGCGGATCCTGTCATTTTCCTTTTCCATGAAGCCCTGCCGACAGTAATCCAGCAGTTTCTTTTCGTAGGTCCCGGGGAAGCTCTCCCCGAAACGTTCCCGGAATTCCGCCCGGGAAACACCGCGCGCCGTGCGCAGCCCCAGGAACATGTATTCCTCTTCGCGTTCCTTCAGACTGAGCGGTCTCGTCTTCCTGAAGTTCGCGTAGGCGGTGCGGGCGTATTTCGGATATTCCTCCCTGCCTGCCGGGTTCTGAAAGCGCCTGCCGTCCACATAGGACGCCGCGCTCTGCCCGAAACCGACATATTCGCCGCCGGTCCAGTAGGTCAGGTTATGGCGGCACTCGCGTCCCGGCTTCGCGTAGTTCGAGATCTCATAGCGGCGGTAGCCGCGCTCTTCAAGAAACGTCTTCGTCCAGCGGTACATTTCGCGGTCGGTCTCCTCGGAGGGAAGGAAGATGCGGCCTTCGCGCGTCCCCCAGGTCCCGGCAAAGGGCGTGCCCTCCTCAATGATCAGCGAGTAGGCCGAGATGTGCTCCGGCTCCAGATCCGCGACGGTCCCGAGCGTCTTCTTCCACTTTTCCATGGTCTGGCGCGGCAGTGCGCTCATGAGGTCGACATTGATGTTGTCAAAGCCGGCTTCGCGCGCCAGTTCATAGCTTTTCAGGAACTCATCGTAACTGTGGATGCGGCCGAGGATCTTCAGTTCGTCTTCGTGCACGGACTGGAGCCCCAGGCTCAGGCGGTTGATGCCCATCTCCCGGTAGGCGTCCAGTTTTTCCTTCGTCAGCGTGCCGGGATTGGCCTCCAGGCTGATCTCGGCGTCCCCGTCGAAGGGGTACAGGGACCGCAGAAGGTCCAGTACCTGGCGAATGTATTTCGGATCGACCAGCGAAGGCGTACCTCCGCCGAAAAAGACCGTCGGGACGCCGTGCAGGCTTCCCAGGGCCTCGAAGGAGCGGATCTCCTGCTGCAGCGTACGAAAATAAGCCGCGATCTCCTCCGGCGTTCCCGGCGCCGAAGGAAAATCGCAGTACAGGCATTTCCGCGCGCAGAACGGAACGTGTACGTATATGCTCAGAGGTTTCTTCATAAGAAATCAACGGTCTTCATCCAGTTTCAGCACGCTCATGAAGGCCTGCTGCGGCACTTCCACGCTGCCGATCTGGCGCATCCGCTTCTTGCCTTCCTTCTGTTTTTCGAGCAGTTTCTTCTTGCGCGTGATGTCGCCGCCGTAGCACTTGGCGAGCACGTCCTTGCGGACGGCCTTCACGGTCTCGCGGGCGATGATCTTGCTGCCGATGGCCGCCTGGATGGGGATCTCAAAGAGGTGTCTCGGGATCTCCTCCTTCAGGCGCTCGCACATACGGCGGCCGCGCTCATAGGCAACGGATTCGTGAACGATGAAGCTGAGGGCGTCCACGAGCTCCTTATTGATCAGGATGTCCAGCCTGACCAGTTTGGACTGCACGTAGCCCTTCAGCGTATAGTCGAGCGACGCGTAGCCGCGGGAGCGCGACTTCAGTGCGTCGAAAAAGTCGTAGATGATCTCATTGAGCGGCAGCTCGTAGCGGAGGATCGCACGGGTCGCCTCGATGTACTCGGTGCTGATGTAGACGCCGCGGCGCTCCTGGCAGAGTTTCATGATCGGACCGATGAATTCGGTGGTGACCATGATCTCGGCCGAGACGACGGGTTCCTCCATGTAGTCGATCTCCGCGGGATCCGGCAGATTCGTCGGGTTCGAGAGATCGAAGCTGTCGCCGTTCAGCTTATGCACCTTATAGACCACGCTCGGGGCAGTGGTCACGAGGTCCAGATTGTATTCGCGTTCCAGGCGCTCCTCGATGATCTCAAGATGGAGCAGGCCCAGGAAGCCGCAGCGGAAGCCGAAGCCGAGGGCGACCGAAGTCTCCGGCTCGTAGGTCAGGGAGGCGTCGTTTAACTGCAGGCGTTCGAGTGCGTCCCGCAGGTCCGGATATTTTGCACCGTCCGCGGGATACATGCCGCAGAACACCATCGACTGGACCGTCTTGAAACCGGGCAGGGCTTCGGCGCAGGGGCGCGCCGCGTCAGTGATCGTATCGCCCACGCGGGTGTCCTTGACGTTCTTGATGCTCGCGGTGAGATACCCGACCATGCCGGCGTCAAGCCCGTCGCAGGGAATGAGCTGGCCTGCACCGAAGTACCCGACTTCGACCACGTCGTATTCGGCGCCGGTCGACATCAGGCGGATGCGGGAGCCTTTTCTGACCTTCCCGTCCAGCACGCGGAAAAAGACCACGACGCCGCGGTAATTGTCGTAAAACGAATCGAAAATGAGGCATTTCAGCGGTTTTTCCGGGTCTCCCTGCGGCGCCGGCAGCTTATGCACGATCGCCTCCAGGACCTCCTCGATGTTGATCCCGTTCTTCGCAGAAATGAGCGGGGCATCCTGCGCCTCCAGGCCGATCACGTCTTCGATTTCTTCGATGACGCGTGCCGGCTCGGCGCTTGGCAGGTCGATCTTGTTGATGACCGGAATGACCTCCAGGTCGTTGTCCAGCGCCAGATACACGTTCGCAAGCGTCTGCGCCTCAATGCCCTGCGCCGCGTCCACGACAAGAAGCGCCCCGTCGCAGGCAGCAAGGCTGCGCGAGACCTCATAGTTGAAGTCCACGTGGCCGGGGGTATCGATAAGGTTCAGAATGTATTCTTCGCCGTTCCGCGCGGTATACACGGTCCGTACGGCCTGCGCCTTGATGGTGATGCCGCGCTCGCGCTCCAGGTCCATGTTGTCCAGGATCTGGTCCTGCATCTCACGCTTGGTCAGAAGGCCGGTCTGTTCGATGATCCGGTCCGCAAGCGTGGATTTGCCGTGGTCGATATGGGCGATAATGCTGAAATTGCGGATATGGTCCTGTGAAATCGGCATGTCGTACCTCGTTGTTTTCTATAGTAATGCTGCCGCTCTGCCCGGCTGCGAGGCCTATCTCAGATCTGAAAACAGCTTCAGATTCTCCTTGCTGAGCGGCAGCTCGCCGGCCTGTTCCTTCTTGACGATCTCGACGATCCGATCGTTCACCGGCGTCGGGACGCCCGTCTTCCTGCCCCACTCGCAGACCACGCCGTTGATGGCGTCGATCTCGCAGGGCTTTCCCTTCTTCATGTCCTGCAGCATGGACGGTTCGATCAGGCGGTGCTTCTTCATCGCGATCGGCAGCAGGAACGAAGCGAAGGCTTTCTTCAGACCGTTCCGGTAATAGAACAGTTTCGTGATGTCCTTGCCCTGCACCGGTGCAAAAACGGCGCCTGCGGCACGCCCCACGTCCATGCATTCCTTCATGCAGGCAAGCACGTAAGGCCTTGCCTCCTTTGATTCCGCGACGTCGCCGAAGCGGCCGCCCATCACGGTGCCGAAGCCGGAAAACGTTGCGTTGATCAGAAGTTTTGACCAGCGCACGCCCAGAAGATTCTCTTCGATCTCCACCGTGCACATGGTCTCCAGCAGGGACTTGACGAGAGCCAGCTGCTCATCCGTGATCCCTTCCATCCGTCCCATGTGGAACGACATGCTGTCCGGGTCGGAAGTCAGTTCGCAGACGCCCGGCGCCGCCAGGGTCGCACCCCATTCGACGACGCAGCCGATCGTCCGCTGCGGCCCCGCGATCTCCGCGATCAGCGGTTCGGGGATACCGTTCTGCAGCGTCACGATAACGCTCTTTTCGCCCAGGAACGGCAGCAGTTTTTCCACCACCTCGCGGTTGTGCAGCTGCTTGGTCATCAGGAAGATCACGTCGTAGATGCCTTCCATCTCGTCCGGGAAGATCGCCTTCACCGGGACGGTCATGTCGATCGTTCCGCCGACGTGCGCGCCCTTTTCGCGCAGGGCTTCCACGTGCGCCTTATTTCGGTTCACCAGTTCCACCGGCACGCCGGCTTTCGTCATGTAAGCACCCAGCACCGTGCCGAGCGAGCCGGCGCCGTAGATCGCATATTTCATCATATACACCTGTCCTTGTCAGAAATTTGTCTGCGCCGCGGTCATTTCCGCGCCGTCTGGAATTCTCCGGCCAGTGCCTTCGGCACGTAGGCCTTGATGTGGATCCCGTCTTCTTCGTAGCTTTCCTCGAGCACCTGTCCGTACTTCCGTACCCGCGCCGCTTCGCCGGCCTGCGCGTAGGAAAAGACGCGGTCGATCCAGACCTTCTGCTTCTGCAGCAGGCTCTGCAGGAGTTCCTGCAGGCGGTCCAGACCGTCCCCGTGCAGCGCGGAAATGCGGACGGTATCGTCGGCGTGCCCGTCGTAGAGCAGGGCGCCCTCCGGCAGCATGTCGCACTTGTTGAACGCCGTCAGGATAGGCTTATCTTCCACCTGCAGGTCATGCAGGGTACGGTAGACCGTATCCATATGGGTGCGCATCTCCGGATCTGACGCGTCCACGACGTGCAGCAGGATGTCGGCGTATTTCGCCTCTTCCAGCGTGCTCTTGAAAGCGTCGATCAGGTCGTGCGGCAGCTTGTTGATGAAGCCGACCGTGTCGGTAAGCAGGACCTCCTGCGCACCGGGCAGCACCAGTTTCCGGGTCGTCGGGTCGAGGGTCGCGAAGAGTTTGTCCTCCGCGAGGATGTCCGAGCCCGTCAGCGCGTTCAGCAGGGTGGACTTCCCCGCGTTCGTATAGCCGACCACTGCGATCACGGGAACGGCATTCTTCATGCGCTGCGCCCGCGTCGTCATACGGTGCTGCACCACGTCCGCGAGTTCTGCCTTCAGCACGGAAATGCGCTCGTGGATGCGCCGCCTGTCGGTCTCCAGCTTGCTTTCGCCGGGGCCTCTCGTTCCGATGCCGCCGCCGAGCCTTGAAAGACTCGCACCTCTTCCGGTCAGTCTGGTCGCCCGGTACCTGAGCTGCGCGAGTTCCACCTGGATGCAGCCCTCGCGGGTCGCCGCGTGCTTCGCGAAAATGTCCAGAATGAGGAGGGTCCTGTCCATCACCTTCGTGTCCAGGATGCTGCTGATGTTCCTCATCTGGGCGGGCGTCAGTTCATCGTCGCAGATGACGCCGTCCGCCTCCAGTTCCCGTACGCGTTCTTTCAGTTCCTCCAGCTTGCCGCTCCCGAAATAGGTTCCCGGATGCGGATGCTCGCGGGTTTGCAGGAAAAGTTCCAGCACCTCGGCGCCGGCCGTATCGGCCAGCGCTCCCAGTTCTTCGAGCGAGGCGAGCGCGCTGTCTGCGTCCCTGTCCGACACCGCAGCAAGGATGACCTTCTCAGGCCGTTCTTTGGTTTCTATCATTTATTTCGATCTCCCGAAATCAGCAAGGACCAGTTCCACCGCCATCTGATCGGACAGCCTGCCACTCTTCACGGCAAAGTCCAGTTCCGACAGTTTTGCCAGCCCTGCCCGCAATTCCTGTTCAGTGAAGGATGCCGCCTGGCGCAGATACTGCCGCACGGCAAAGGGGCGGAGTCCCAGGTTCTGCGCGATGCCGTCCTGGCGGAAGCCCGCTTTGTCCATCTCCTTCACCTGCAGCAGGCGGTTCATCTGCTGCGTCATCAGGTAGAGGATACGCATGGGCGGTTCCCGCAGCGCCGTGAGTTCGGCATAGCGCTCGAGCGCCGCCTGCGGTTTGCGCCTCAGCATGCAGTCCAGCATCTCAAAGACGCGGTTCTGCGCGGTCACCGAGGTGATTGCGAGGACGTCCTCCGGCCGGATGTCCCGTCCGGCGGCATAGGCCGAAAGCTTCTCCATTTCCGTGACAAGATGTCCCATGTCGTCGCCGCTGCGGTCCAGGAAAAGTTCCATTGCCTGCTCCGTGATCCGCTGGCCGTTCTTCGCAAAGTACGACAGCGCGAACTTTTTCAGTTCCTCCTCGGAACGGCGCGTACACTCGACCGTGTGGCCGCATTTGTCGACGGCCTTGAAAAGCTTCGTGCGCCTGTCGGCCTCCTCTTCCACGAAGACGATCACCGTCGTCTCCGGGATCTCCGGGACGTAGGCTGCGAGCTCATCGCCGCCCTTCTTGAAAAGTCCCGAATTCTCCAGAACGATCAGCCGTCTCTCCGCAAAGAAAGGCAAGGTCTCCGCGATCTCCCTGATCTCGGAAACCACGATCTCCCTGCCTTCTCTGTAGGTATAGTTCATCGGATCTCCGCCCGTGACGGCCTCCCGAAGCGCCCCTTTGAGACGGCGTCTCAGATACGCTTCGGGTCCGTACAGCAGGTAGACCGGCTCAAATGCGCCGAGTTCGATGTCCGACTTAAGTTTCTTCATGTGCCCTGACCTTTACCGTGCACGCACTGCCGTAGTCCGGCAGGGCGATAACGGCCTCGCCGCCCGTGACCTCGCCCCTGAGCCGGCCCTGGAGCTGCTTTGCCAGCAGCTTCACGGCTTTGTCGGAATCAGCCGCTTCCACGCGCACCTCAGCCATATAGTCCCTGATCTCTCCGCGGTCCTCCCGGGAAAGCTTCCCTTTCGGCGCGGAGACTTCCGCATCAAATGCGTAGATCATGCCGTTTCCTCCTGCAAGCCCGGCGGCCTTATTTCTTCTGCAGATATTCCTTCGCCTGTTCCAGCAGCTCGTCCACGTCTTCCGTTGCCGGATCGTCCGTGCCGGCAATGTCCGGCTCGATCCCGATCTTGTGGATGCACTGGCCCGAAGGCGTCGAATAGTATTCCGTGGTTAGCTTGATCGCGGAACCGTCCGACAGAGTGAAGAAGCCCTGCACGATGCCCTTGCCGAAGGTCTTCTCGCCCATGATCACCGCACGCCCGTGGTCTTTCAGACAGCCGGTCAGCACCTCCGAGGCACTCGCGGAATTGCCGTTCACGAGAACGGTGAGGTCGCCCGAAAAAACAGGCTTTTTCTCGCTGTAATACTCGTAAACGTGGCCTTCCTTGTCCTCCATGGACATGATCAGCAGGTCCTTTTCAATGAACAGGTCCGCGACGTCGAGCACGCTCGAAAGCAGCCCGCCGGGATTGTTCCGAAGGTCCAGGACCAGCTGTCTGCAGCCTTCCTTTTTCAGTGCCTTCAGTGCCGCTTCCATCTGCCCCGCGGAGACTTCGTCGAATTCCGTCAGCTGCAGATAGGCGATCGTATCGGTCAGCATTCTGTAATAGACCGTATCGACTTCGACGGGACGGCGGGTCAGCGTGAAGGTGATCTCCCGGTCTTCCCAGGAGCGGTAGACCGTAACGTCCACGGTGGTCCCTTCCTTGCCACGCACCCTGTCCACGATATCGTCTATGGGCATTTCCCGGGCGTCCTCATCGCCGATCCGGACAATGACGTCGCCGGCCTTCATGCCCTGTTCCTTCGCGGAACCGTTCGTGAAGACCTGGATGACCGTGGTCTCCATGTTCTCCATGTTCTGCTGGATCTGCACGCCGATGCCGCAGTAGCTGCCGCTGGTATCTTCCATCATCTTGGCGAATTCCTCGGCGGTCAAATACTCGGAATAGGGATCGTCCGCAGCATCCACGTAGGCCTTCAGGGCCTGGTTGATCATCTCGTCCTTGTCATACTCCAGGACGAAATGGCTATCCACGTAGTCCATGACCTCTTCGAACCGAAGGGCCGCAGCGGCATTGTCGCCCGCTTCATCGGTACCGGCAGGCTCGGTCGGCTTTGCCGGGTCCGTGGGCTTCGCGGGATCCGAAGGCTTTGTCGGACGGACAGCCTCCGTTTCGTGACTCTCGCGCCAGCGTTCAAATCCTTTGATGCCCTGCATGAGCATCACGCCGCCGATCAGGACGGCACAGATCAGGAAGACACCGAAGCCTACCCAGAAGCCTTTAAAAAAGCCGTTATTTTTTTCTTCCATCTTTTCCTCCTGCTACGCCTTAAGGTGCCGGCGCATCGAGAAAATACTGCCTGCAATGCCAATGCCGATGCTGAGAAGCAGGGCAACCGGCAGGAGCGTCTTAAAGACCTCGGCCCGTTTCAGGAAGTTCAGAAGCGTTCCGAAAGCCATGAGCTGCTTGCTGAGGTCATGAATGACCGGGTCATAGTAGTACCAGACGACGGCGAGCGGGATCGCTGCACCGACGAGGCCGATGACTGCGCCTTCCAGAATGAAGGGGAAGCGGATGAAGCGGTTCGTTGCCCCGATGTAGCGCATGATGTGGATCTCATCCTTCCGCATCGCGATGGCGACGGAAACGGAATTGCTGATCAGCATGACGGAAATGACCAGCAGCACCACGATCACGAGGACGGTAACGAACTCGATGATCCGCCCGAGATTGCTCAGTCCCTCAGCGAGAAGGTTCGAGGCGTTCACCTTGCGGACGCCGTCAAGGCCTTCCAGATATTCTACGAAATCCTGCTGGTCGGCGATGTGTGCCAGGAAGACCTCGTAGGAGGCGGAATTGGCAAGCGGGTTGTCGTCGATGAAACCGTCTGCCAGTTCTTCGTTGCCCTTGAAATAGATCTGCTTGAAATTCTCCCAGGCATCCTCTGCTGAAGTGAAGACCATGCGGGATACTTCCTCCCGGGCGCCGATCCCTTCGCCGATCCGGCGGATCTCGGCTTCGCTCAGGCCTTCGTTAAAGAAGACCGTGATGCCGACGCTGTCTTCCGCCTGCCTGACCACGGACCGGATGTTGATGAGCGTCGCATAGGACGCGCAGAATAGGAAGATCGTGGTCACCATGATCAGCAGGGAGAAAAACGAGGTCATGGGATTCTTGAAGATGTTGCGGAGGCCGCGGCCGATCAGAAAAAAGATGTTACGCATGTTCGGCGCCTCCTTCCTTTTTCTCCTCCGGAAGTTCAGCCGCTTCCGCCGCGGGTTCCGGGGATTCTGCCTCAGCCGTTTCGGCCCCGGCCGCAGTTTCAGGCCCGGCAGGGTCTTCGGAAGCCCCGGCTTCTTCGGAAAGAATGTCTCCGGCAGCCTCTTCCGCAGCGGTATCCAGGATCTCGACAGGCGCCGTCCAGCCCTTCAGCACTTCGGACACCCGTTTCGATTTCTTCGCCGATTCGCTCTCCGGCAGTTCCACGGTCGGAACCACAAGGGGCGGCAGCTCGGGCAGGACCTCCGGTTCGGGCTGCGGCGGGGTAATGGCTTCAAGGTCCATGACGACCTGTTCGATCTCCTCTTCCTCCCCGGGAGCCGGGCCGAGATCCAGCGTCTCCTGGACGTAGGATTCATCTTCCTCGGGCTCGGGTTCGGGAACGGGTTCCGGCTCCGGTTCCGCCTTGGGGGCGGGCGCCTCCTCGGCCTTTGCCGCTTCCACGGCAGGCGCGGGCGCGGTCAGCTCGATGTTGTCCGGAACGGGCTGCACCGACTCGGCAGCCTTCTCCGCGGCAAGCCAGGCGGTGTCCGAGGCGATACGGCCGCTCTTCATCTCGACCACGCGCTTGCCCATGCGCTCCACGACCTGTTCGTCATGCGTGATCACGATCACGGTGGTACCGGTATTGTTGACCGATTCCAGAAGTGCCATGACTTCGTCGGTATTCGTTCTGTCCAGATTGCCGGTCGGTTCGTCTGCGATCAGGTACAGAGGACCGTTCACGAGAGCCCTCGCGATCGCGACCCGCTGCTGCTCACCGCCGGAAAGCTGGGAAGGATAGCTCTTGGCCTTCTCTTCCAGACCGACTTCCGCAAGTGCCCTGGGCACGCGCTTCTTAATGTTCTTCGCTTTCGTTCCGATCACGCGCTGCGCGAACGCGACGTTGTCATAGGCGGTAAAGTCCGAAAGCAGCTGGAAATCCTGGTAGATGCAGCCGAAACGCCTCCGGTACTGCGGCAGTTTGCCGCGCTCCAGCTGGGCAACGTTCACCCCGTCCACGATGATGCTTCCCGCGGTCGGCTTTTCCATGCCCATGAGGAGCTTTACGAGCGTGCTCTTGCCGGCGCCGCTGTCCCCCGTGATGAAAACGAATTCTCCGTCACGGATCGACAGATCAACGCCGTCAAGGGCGAGTGTCTTCGCCCCGTCGTTGTACTGTTTGCTGATTTGTCGGAATTGGATCATACTGTTCCTTTGCCGTTTTCTGGATTCCGGAGCGGCTTCTCCCGCCCGGTCGCTGACGATCGACAATTCGTCAACTTATAATTGTACACGATTTTTCGCAAAATGAAAAGTCTTTTTATTTTAGGGTAGAAACCCGCTCAGACCTTCTCGATCCGGTCATCGTACACGCGGATCCTTCCGGCCTTCAGAAGGCCGCCCGCGGCACGCTTGAAGGCGCTCTTGCTCATGGAAAGCTCCGCCTTGATGAGCACGGCGTCGCTCTTGTCGCCGAGTCCCAGGATGCCGCCGGCCATTTCCAGATGCTCCATCACGATCTCGGCATCGGTCTTCATCTGGGCATAGGCCTTTTTTCGGGGGGACAGGTTCAGTTTGCCGTCCGGCCGCTTTTTCAGGACGCGTGCCTCCACAGCGTCCCCGACGCGCAGTTTTTCATACAGTTCCTGCTTCGGGATGAGGCCGTAGTACAGCCCGTCCACCGCCACGAAGGCGCCGATCTCCGGATTCACGGCGTAGACGGTCCCCTTCACCCGGTCGCCCTCCTCATAGGGCGGGTCGTTCCGGAAAAAGCGGTCCGCGTGCATGCTCGCGCAGAGCCGGTCCGACTTGTCCACGTAAAGCGTCACGAAAACACTCTGCCCGGCCGCGAGCTCGCCGCGCTGCTCCTTATAGGGCAGGAACAGATCCTTCGGCAGGCCCCAGTCCAGGAAGGCGCCGATCTTAGTGACCGCCTTTACTTTCAGCTGCGCGAAGCCTCCGGCTTCGATGAGGGGCTTATCCGTCGTCGCGATCGGACGGTCCTCGGAATCCCGGTACAGAAAGACCTCAAGCACGTCGCCCGTCTTCGTTCCTTCGGGAATGTAGCGGTTCGGCAGCAGCACGGTCTCCGGCTTTTCCGAAAGATCGTCCCCATGCCGCAGATACGCGCCGTTATCGGTGAAATGATCGACGGTGAGCCGCGTCGTTTTTCCCAGTTCCCACATGGCGTAAATGTCTCCTTTGCCTAAAAAGAAAAGGCTCTATCTTCCGACAGGGCCCCCGTTCGCAGCGCTACAAGGATTCGAACCTTGAAATGACGGAGTCAGAGTCCGTTGCCTTACCGTTTGGCGATAGCGCTATGTTTTTCAACGCACGTGCGATTATACAACACGTCTTTCGGGAATGCAAGCGTTATTTTAAAAAAATTTCCGCCCTCCCCCTGTCGAGAGGGAGGGCGTTTCGCAATAACGGCTTATTTGCCTTCCAGAAGGCCCAGTTCCGCCTTCATCGCTTCGAGCTCGGCATCCACCTTGCTGTTGGAGATGGCTTCGTAGTACTTGGCTTCCGCGGCGATGGCATCGTCGGTGCGTTCCATGGAAAGTTCCGCCATGGCGTTCGCTTCGTCGAGCATGTGGTCGACCTTCTCTTCCATGCGCGCAAAGGCATTCAGGGAGGCTTCGGCCTTGTTCGCAGCGCTGGCGCCGGCAACTTCGTTGACCTTCTTCTGCGCTTCGGCGATCTTGATCTTGGCTTCGATCGCAGCCTTGCGGGTGTGCAGTTCGTTCAGGTCGTTGACCAGCTTGTCGTGCATCTGGCGCATCTTCTGGCTGTTGGAGGCAGCAACGTCGTATACCTGCTGAAGGGTCTCGCCGACTTCTTCCAGGCTCTGTTTCTTCTTGATGAAGACCTTGGCGTTGGCTTCGTCGCCGGCTTCAAGGGCTTTTCTGGCCAGCTGCGTATACTTTACGACTTCTTCCTGGTTGGCGACCAGATTTCTCTTGGCCTTCGCTTCGTCCGCCATCACGGAAGCGGTCTCGCGCTTGACTTCCGCGAGGTCGCCGGTCAGTTCCTTCAGATACTGCTCGATCATCTTCTGCGGATCCTCTGCCTTATCCAGCAGGGCGTTCAGGTTCGAGGCAATGATCTCTTTGAAACGGGAAAGAATGCTCATCTTGTTTGTTCTCCTTTACCTTTGTGGTTGGTCTCTATGCAATGGGAAGCCGGGCTCCCCGGATTGCTTTTACTTTTTTGCCGCCGGCTTCTTACCGGCCTTTTGGTCCTCCTGCGCCTTCCACGCTTTCCGGAAATCAAAGGCGGCAATGACGAGGATGACGATCACGATGACAGCGCCTGCCGCGACCCAGATCCCGCTGTGGGAACTTTCCTCATCCGGAATCGTGCCCTGCCCGCAGGAGATCGCGAAAAGTGCGATCAGAATGCACAGCACGAGCCCTGAAACGATCCACAGGATGAAGGCGGCGCGTCCTTCCTTTTCGGTCATGGGGCGCTTTTTCGCCCCTGTCGCTGCGGCATCCGTACTGTCCGGATCCGCAGGCAGCTGCCCGCTCCGCGAAAAGAGGATGCTCCAGGGGAAGAGCGGTTCATTCGGCGCAGCGTCTTTCTTGCTTTTTGCCATTACGAACTCCTTCGCCGGGCGCCGTTCAGTCCTTCTTCTCTTCGGAAGCTTCCGCCTTCGGCGCACCAATGTCAACAAGTTTGCCGTCGCGCCAGATCCTTTCCAGATCGTAGAACATCCGGTCTTCCTTCGAGAAGACGTTCACGACGATGTCGCCGTAGTCCAGAAGGACCCAGCGTCCGCCGCGCAGGCCTTCCACGCTCTTACATACGGCCCCCGCCTTATCCATGGTCTCCTGTACGCAGTCGACCAGGCTTTCCACGTGAGGCGTATTGTTGCCGTGCGTGATGATGAAGTAATCGGCCAGCGTCGAGATCTCGTGGATGTCGATCACGGTGATGTCCCTGCCCTGCTTTTCGGTCAGGGCATTATATACGGCTTTCATGAGTTCGTCTGTCGTCATCGGAAAACTCCTTTTTTGTCGAGCGCGGACCGGTAGTATTCCATGCAGTCCAGCGTGATGGGGTCGATCTCCTCGCCGCGCGCTTCGAGGTAGCGCACGGTGTTCTGCGCCGCGAAGAATACGGCGCGGTCAAGGTCCGTATAGGCGATCCGGCGGGCTTTGTCCAGATACACCATGGACCCGCGGAACGGCTCAATATAATCGGCCACGTAAATGATCTTTTCAAGTTCGGTCATGCCCGGGCGGCCGGTCGTATGCCAGCGGATGGCAGAAAGGACCTCTTCGTCCGCAACGCCGTAATCCCTGCGGGCCTTTAACGCCCCTGCGGGCGCATGGCCGAGAGCGTTGTTCGGGGCACCCGCGAGCCGGCCGCAGTCATGCAGAAGTCCGGCGAGCCTCGCCTTTTCAAGAGGAACGTTCCGGTAGCCGTCCGCGAGCAGCATGGCCATGTGCATGACGCCGAGGCTGTGCTTGACGCGCCTGGGCTTCAGTTCGGCCTTCAGCCGTTCGTAATAAGCAAATTCCTGCGGCGTCGCCCCTGCCCGTTCCAGCATTTCTTCGTCGCTTAAGGTATCGAGCATCCGGTACAGATGGTGCTTCACCGCGTAATCGTAAACGCCGTGCGGAAGGTCTTCCTCCCGGATGCTGCCGTCGGCGAAGCTCTGCCGCACCTTCGTGGACGAGACCGGCCGGTCGTTCCAGGGAATGAAGCGGATGTCCGCCCCGTACTTCCGGCGCAGCGTTTCCGCCGCCTCCTGCGTATCCGCCGCCGAGACCTGTTCCTCGCGCCCCGCGACCAGCAGGACAGTCGAATTGCAGATAAGTTCCGGCTCCTCCCAGTACTTGAGGCTGCTCAGGGTATCTGCGCCGACCACGTAGTACCAGGTGACGTCCGGGTAAATCGCGTTCAGTTCCGCGAAGGTCCGGGAGGTATAGGTGGAGCCGGGTTCCCTCAGTTCCCAGTCCGACAGGCGGAAGCGTTCGTCTTCACCGGCAAGGGCAAGCCTTGCCATCGCCTCGCGGTGATATTTTTCCGCGCGCCGTCCCAGGACCGAACGGTAGTTGTTCGAGCCGGAGGGCATGAACCAGACCTCGTCCGGGTCGATGGCGCGGAGCGCCGCCCGCCCCAGTTCAAGGTGCGCAAAATGGATGGGATCGAAGGTCCCGCCGACGACGGCTATGTGTTTTTCCGTCTTCTCCGTCACGGCAGTTCGATCCTCTTATGTTCTTTCGACGGGCGGTACAGGATGGCCGTCCGGCCGATCACCTTGACCAGTTCCGAACGGGTGCGGCCCGAAAGGGTCTCTCCCGCTTCCCTGACGTCGTCGAAGCAGTTTTTCAGAAATTTGATCTTCACCAGTTCCCGCGCTTCCAGGGCGTCGGAAACGGCTTCACATACTTCCGGGGTGATCCCGGCTTTTCCCACCTGAAACAGGGCATCCTCCTTGGATGCCAGCCCGATCAGTACGCTGCGCTGTTTGCTGTTAAGTGCCATATTTCCCTTTCTGCGGCATCCCCGGAGGCTGTACGTCCCCTCACCGCATCTCTTCAAGCGATTCGATTATAACAAGAAAAAATTGAGATTTCAACAATCGCGGAGGGACTTCACAAAAGTTTCAATGACAGGCGCAGCCTGTGTAAAAATTTAAAAAGGCACGCCGCAGCTGCGGCGCGCCTTTCCGGTTCATGATAATCATATGTATTTGCCGTACTTACGGGCTCACGATATCCTCTGCGCCGACATTCAGCTTGTATACAACAAAAGTCTGATTATACAAGACAAGAGTATAGACGTATCCATCTCCGGCGACCCTTCCAAAGCACCACGGAAAGAGTCCCCAACTCATATTGAAAACATCCACGAAACTCTCCTCCGCACCATCTTTACCGGCGACACACTTTAGAATGCGGCAATACTGTGCCCACGACATGTCTGGAAAATTATATCGAGGATACGAATCACGCAGCCAGAAATACAAGACGTCGTCCTCAAAACCAATCACATTTCCATAGTAACCCTCCACATCGATATCGATCGTCCAGTTCCGGTCTCCTTTGGTCACATAAATCGGTTTTCCGTCTTCACTGCGGTTGATTGTATACGTTGTATCCGCAGACACCGGTTCCACTTTTTGTGTTTCTTCATTCAGGCAGAAACTGCCGAACTCATGGGTGACGATATATAGTTTTCCGTTCTGCTCAAATATATTATCAGCATACTGAGTCAGCATATAATCCGAGGCTTCTTTCTGAACAAAAGGAAGAGAAATGATACTTTGTTTCTTCGTGTTCAGATCGATCTCCAGAAGACAGTCACTCGTCAGAACATAGGCGGTTTCCCCTATCACACAAAGTCTGAGATAATACTTATCCGGCAGGCTGATTGTTTCGAAGTACTTGCCGTCCTTGTAGCGTTGGAGACGAGAAGCCTGTATGTCCAGAATCAGAATATCGTTTTCGTTGATGACAGCAAATTCCGTCGGTCCCCGATTCTCAAGATCCGGTAAGATTTCGTAAATGACGCCCGTTTTTTCATCATTTATGGGGGCTTCCAGCAGCACGGTCGTGCACGCCGTTCTTTCTGTGCTGGGTTCCCCAAAAACGATGTTCGCTGTAATCTGCCAGCTATCTTCAAAAGGCACAAGAAGCAGCATGCCGGCATCCGCAGGCTTAACCGACCCGTTGTTAAGCGCGGTCCATTCCAGCGCGATCAATTGTTCATCCCCGGCCTTGAGGCCAAGAAGCTCAGCGTCTTCGTTATTCAAAAGGCACGCTCTGCCCAGCGCCACCCCCGGAAGGTTCGAGTCTGTTTGAAAACTGTAATAAGCGTCATACTCCGGCAGATAGATCCATCTGGAGAACGCGTCGGTCTGCTCCTTTGTCAGGTCCTTCCCGGTATATTTGCGAAAAGCCTCATTCATGCCCTTGGCGGTCCGCTTCTGCGTCTCCAGGCGCAAGTGTTCCAATTGTCCGGCTTTCCATGCCGCCTCCTGCTCCGCCTCTCCGCTAAGCTCTTCGGTCCAATTATAGAAGAGGTCGATAACGTCGATTTCCGACGGATCACGGAAGGCTTGGCCCAGGAAACTCCACGGAAGCGGCTGATAATCATTCTGCAAGAATGAAGCGAGTTTTTTCAGTTCATCAGCATCCAGCGCCTTGCGGTTTGCGTACAGCATATCAAAGTACCATGATTTCTCAGTTGTCTCGGAGGGTGCCGGTTCAGTCTCCGTCTGTGTCGGGACAGCTTCGGTCGTTTCAGCAGGATCGGTACTCACCGCCTCCGTGCTTTCCGGCACGGTGCTTTCTTCCGTCGACGCTTCACTTGCGGTCTGTTCCGTGCTCTCCGGCGCGGGCGTTTCCTTCTTCGTCGGGTCCGTCAGGGCGCAGCCGGCAGCCACGACGGAGATCACGAGCGCAGTTACGACGAGCCAGAACGCAGGCTTCTTATAGTTCAGGATGCTGCGGATGCGGCCGCCCACGCTGTTTTCAGCGAAGGCAAGCGGGCAGGCCGTGACGGCCTTCTGCCGCACGTTCAGCTTCAGCAGGGTCTCGGAATAAGCCTTGCGGTAAGCCGTTCCCTCGCTCCTGATCACGCGCTCGTCGCAGGCGCTTTCGATATCACGGCAGAGGAGGAAATACGCGAGCCAGAACAGGGGATTGAACCAGTAGACCGCCAGGAGAAAGTAGCCGAGCGGTTTCCAGATCTGATCGCCGCGTCTGATGTGCGTTCTCTCGTGCTCCAGGACGAACTGCCTTTCCTCTTCACTGAGCGACATGGGAAGATAGATGCGGGGACGGATGATCCCGAGAATGAACGGTGAGCTGATCTGATCGCTCTCCCAGACGCCCTTTTCGCGGATGACCGCCGTGCGCAGGCGTCTGTGCAGTGTCAGAAAACTCCCGGCCATATACAGAAGCATGATGCCGATACCGACGATCCAGACAACGGAAAGGGTCGGAACGACGCTGTCCCCGAAGGTCTTCGGCGGCGTGTAAGCAGCGGCCGCTGAAGCAGCCGGCTGAGTGGCTGCCGGAGCAGGAGCCGCCGACTGAGCTGCTGACGAAGCAGCCGATTGCGTGGCCGCCGGAGCAACTGACTGAGCAGCCGGCGCTGCGACCACCACATAGCTTGTTCCTGCCTCCCGATAGACCGGGAGTTCTGTATACAGCGCGGTGATCTGCTTATAGAGTTCTTCGTTCTGATCCTCACGGATCACCGTCGTTTCTTCCACGTACTGCTTTTCCAGCGCTTCTACGGCAGCGCCGCCCGAGACCGCCTCCGGGATCACGGAGACCTTGCTCGCAGGCATGGCCGGGATCACGAGCCGCAGCCCGACGAGGATCCACAGCGCGCAGACAAGGCTCTTCGGCGCCTTTTTAAAGGCAAGACGGAGCAGCAGCACGAGTCCCGTTACAATACTGGCGGAAAGGCAGAGCTTCACCGCCTGCAGGAACATTTTGCTGATCATTTTGATGTCTCCTTTCCGTAATCGTCGATCATCCGGCGGATCTCCGCGACATCTCCGTCAG
>CADAOF010000013.1 GCA_902789555.1 uncultured Lachnospiraceae bacterium | reverse complement strand
GAGTTTCGGCGCATCGCCATTTGCGCCCGTGAACCAGATAGCGGCTTTCGCGCGCATGGCATCCACGCGGCTGCCCAGCGCGACGACGATATCGCCGGTCTCATTCTTTTCATAGGATCTGATGATGTAATCAATCTTGGATCCGATTCGGCGGTCGATCTCTCTGTTGCAGCGGTCAACCGAGAACTCCTTGGTGAAAAACAGGTGTCCGGGGATGATGACCTTAATCTTGCCGTGGTAAACAATTACATTGCTGTAACTTCCTTTGTTCTTAACGACGCTGAAGACACGATCGGAAAGGATGTACCCACCGACTTTGCTTTGCGCAATGTCCAGTTCGGTTTCCCTTTTCCGGGAAAGTATCTTTGCGATTCCGTTAATGGTCTCTTCGTCATTGTCCGGAATAATGACTCTTCCGAAATCAGTGGCGATGTACTCGTCGTGGCGCAGGTAGCGCTGGGCTTTTGCTGGTTCGACGAGCGGCTCGGCGGAAACGTTGCTACCATCCGGCGTTTCCGGGGTGTCTTTTCGCGGCATGTTGCTTTCCTCCTTTGTGTGCATATATAAAGCGTCTTGCTATTCGCAGACCTTCGTGTTACCATTGGTCTGTGTCCACAAGACGCTGTTCGCTTAGATTACATTCTTCCTATATTATATCTGCACGGTGTTTTGGGCTGGGGGCAGACTGTAAATCTGTTAGCAGTGCTTTCGGTGGTTCGAATCCACCTTCCCCCACTCACCTGCACCGTTTCCGCGGTGCTTTTTTTATGCTTTTGCCGTCCGGCGGAGCCGGGAGAGGACTGACATGCTGAACAACTTGCTGATCGCCGTCAAATGCATTACACCGATCATCCTCTGTCTTTTCGTGGGGATCCTGGTACGCCGGAGCGGCATCATGTCCGAAAATTCGCTGAAGCAGGCGAACAAGCTGCTCTTCAGCTTTCTGCTGCCGCAGTATCTTTTCTACATTACCTATACGGCGGACTTCGCGACGGCGTTTTCTCTCCGTCTGATCCTGCTCTGCATCGCGGTCGTCAGCCTGTATTTCTGGGGGAGCCTCCTGGTCCTGCACAGGACGGGCTGCGAAAGCCGTGCGGTCGGAGCGATCAGCCAGAACGCTTTCCGCAGCAACCTGAACATCATCGCCCTGCCGCTTGCTGAGTCGCTCCTTGGGGCGCCGGGCCTTGCCATGATGGCCATGGTCTCCGCCTTTGTCACTCCGGTTTACAACGTTTATGCGGTGACAGTGCTGGAAATGCACCGCGACGGCGGAAAGATCGATCCGAAGAAGATCCTGCTGGGGATCATCAAAAATCCGCTTATCATTGCGACCGTGCTCGGCTTTGTCCTGCATTTCACGGGCGTGAAACTGCCGGCCGTCGTCCTTTCCTCGGTCCAGTCGATGGGGAAGGCCGGAACTACGCTGGCCCTCATCCTGCTTGGTGCCTCCTTCCGCTTCCAGAACCTCATCAGCGACCGGAAGAGGATCATCAGCGGCAATCTGTTCCGTCTGATCATCGCTCCGCTCATCGCTTTCCTCCTCGCGCTTGCCGTGGGGATCCGCGGGCAGGAACTCGCGCTTACCGTGCTGGCCATGGGCTCGCCGTTAGCGACAGTATCCTTCTCAATGTGCCAGGCTTACGACAGCGATGCCGATCTGGCTGCGGAACTGGTCGTAACGACCTCCGTGTTCTGCTGCCTCAGCCTCTTTCTCTGGATCTTTGTCATGAAGCAGATGGGCATTGTTTGAGACAAAACCGCGATTTTGTAAGTTTCGCGGCTTTTAATCTTACTTAAAGAAATTGAACACAATGGATTTCGGACGTATAATGACGGAAGAAGTCCATTTTTCTTACAGGAGGATTTATCAATGGGTAAACTTGATGGAAAAGTTGCCATCATTACCGGTTCCACTTCCGGCATGGGCAGAGCTACTGCTTATCTGTTTGCTAAAGAAGGCGCCAAGGTCGTCGTGACCGGCCGCAACGAAGCCCGCGCGAAAGCGGTCGTTGACAAGATCAAAGCCGAAGGCGGCGAAGCCATCTACGTGCTTGCCGATGCTGCCGACAGCAGCTATGCGCAGACCATTTATGACCAGACCATGGCCGCCTACGGCACCATCGACATTTTGATGAACAATGCCGGCATGCTCTCTCTGGCCCAGTTCGCTACCATTACCGAGAAGGAATTCATGGATGACATCTACATCAACGTTACCAGCGCTCTGATGCTCAGCCAGAAGGTCGCCCCGGTCATGCAGGCCAAGGGCGAAGGCCACATCATCAACGTTGCCTCCATCGTCGGATGGGCGGCTCACTGGGGCTTCGTGGCTTACGTCACCAGCAAGCACGCGATGGTCGGTCTGACCAAGGCCATGGCCAACGAACTGGCTCCTACGATCCACGTCAACGGCATCTGCCCCGGCGCGATCAAGACCGCCATGCTTGCCTCTGTCGGCGGTGAAGAGCTCTTCCAGCCGATGATCGACCGTGCCTGCGTGCACAGACTCGGCGAAGATCACGAGATCGCCAGCGTCGCTCTGTTCCTGGCGACCAACGATTCTTCCTTCATCGACGGCCAGCTGCTCCGCGTGGACGGCGGTATCGACGTCTGATCGAAGACTGTCACGAAAACTGCAGGGCCCGCTTCGGCGGAAACCGCGGAAAGACACAAAAAAAGACCCGGTCCGGGATCTCCGGACCGGATCTTTTTTTGTCTGCGGATCGGTGCTCAGTCGCCCTGATACAGATCCTTGCTGTACTTTGCGAATTCTTCCGGATGCACTGCGTTGCCGGTGTACGGATGCGTCTTCGCGAATTCCTTATTTGCGGCCTTGTAAGCTTTGCGTTTCTCACGCATGAGCTTCGCTTCCGGCGAACCGGCGTTCAGGGCGATCTTCACGGCGCGTTTCAACTGGTATCCCAGCATGCCGCCGATCTTGTCCTCGCCGCGCCGCATGTCGGTCATTTCCGGATGGTCACGGTGCAGGTGGATCGCGTCGAATTCGCAGCGGGTCGTGCAGATGCCGCAGCCGATGCACTTGTTTGGATCGACGACGGAGGCGCCGCAGCCAAGGCAGCGGGCGGTCTCGATCTTCACCTGCTCCTCGGTCAGCGTCCCGTGGGTGTCGCGGAACGGATCTTCGGAAGCGTGATCTTCGGCTTCCTGGCGGCCGGCGTGGTCGTAATCCGGGAAGCTGATGTCATCCTTATCCAGCGGCTTGAAGACGCGGCGGTCCTTGCCGATGGTCGGATGTGCCATGGGCTGTACGTGGCGGTGCAGGGAGTCGGCGGCTTCGTGGCCGGCGGCAATGGCATCGATCACGAACTTCGGTCCGGTGTAGACGTCGCCGCCCACGAAGATGTCCGGATCCTCAGTCTGGTAGGTCAGCTTGTCGGCGACCGGGTAGTTGCCGTGCCAGAAAGTCACCTTGGTGCCTTCCAGGAGCTTCCCCCATTCAATGGCCTGGCCGATGGCAAAGACGATCTGATCGCATTCGACGCTCTTCGTGACGTTCTCGTCATAGACGGGCGAGAATCTGCCGGTCTCGGGATCGATGGTCCTGAGACACTTCTTCAGAACGATGCCGCACACGTGATCGGCGTGGTCCACGAGGACTTCCTTCGGGCCCCAGCTGTTGATGACGTTGATCCCTGCTTCGAGGGTCTCGGCCACTTCGGCCTTGGAGGCAGGCATTTCCTCGCGGGATTCAAGGGAGATCATGGAAACTTCAGCAGCCCCGCGGCGTTTCGCGGTGCCCGCGCAGTCGACGGCAACGTTGCCGCCGCCGATGACGACGATCTTGCCTTCGATCGGCGGATGGCCGTTCTCCATGGAGTCGCGCAGGAAATGCACGGCAAAATCGGTGCCGTCCGCCGTATCGTTCGGAACGCCGGGAAGTCTCCCGCCCTGGCAGCCGATCGCAATGTAGAAGGCCTTGTAGCCCTGTTCTTTAAGCTGCTGGATGGTGACGTCCTTGCCGACTTCAACGCCGCATCTGATCTCGGCGCCGAGCTGCTTGATCACGTCGATCTCGGCTTCGATGACATCCTTTTCCAGCTTGTAGGACGGGATGCCGTAGGTCATCATGCCGCCCGGACGGAAGTTCCGCTCGAAAACGGTGGGCTTGTAGCCCAGGAGGCACAGATAGAAAGCCGCGGACAGGCCGGCGGGGCCGGCGCCGATGATGGCGATCTTCTCGTCGAACTTGCCGTAGGTGGACGGAACGACCTTCTCGGGGATGTAGCGGTTCTTCGCCTGGATCTCCAGATCGGCCACAAACTTCTTGACGGCGTCGATGGATACGGGATTATCGATGTTGCCGCGGGTGCAGGCTTCTTCGCAGCGCTTGTTGCAGATGCGGCCGCAGACCGCCGGGAAGGGATTTTCCTTCTTGATGAGGCCGAGTGCCTCGGTGTAGAGGCCTTCGTGGGCCTTCTTCAGGTAGGCCTGGACCGGAACGTGAGCCGGGCAGGCCGCCTTGCACGGTGAGGAACCGGTCTCATAGGAGTTCGACATGCGGGCTGTGTCGCGGTAGGTCTCATCCCAGGCATACTTGCCCCAATGGATCTTGTCCGGCAGGATGGCCTGCGGATATTTCTGCTCGGAGCCGTCCTTTTTGCAGAGCTTCTGGCCGAGTTTTACGGCGCCGGCAGGGCAGGACTGGACGCAGAGGCCGCAGGCTGCGCACTTGGCGGGGTCGACTTTCGCAGTATAGGCGCTGCGGGACAGGTTCGGAGTATTGAAAAGCAGGCTCGTACGCAGGGCGTTGCAGATCTTGACGTCGCAGTTGCAGATGTCGAAGATGTGCTCAGGACCGTCGATGTTGGTGATCTGGTGAACGAAGCCGTTCTTCTCGGCCATCTGCAGGATCTCAAGCGCGCGCTCCTTAGTGATATAGTGGGCGCGGCCGGTCTCTACGGTGTAGTCCGCCATGTCGCCCAGCTGGATGCACCAGTCATCCGGATCATCCGCGCAGCCGTCGCCCATGATGGCGCGGGAGTAGCGGCAGGAGCAGATGCCGGCGGAAATGTGGCCTTCATATTTCTGCAGCCAGTAGGAGATATGCTCCAGGTCGACGGAGCCGCGCTCCGCCTCGATGGCCTTTTCCACCGGAATGACGTGCATGCCAATGCCGTTGCCTCCCGGAGGGATCATTTCCGTGATGCCGGCGAGCGGGATGAAGGTCATGCGTTCGAAGAAGGTCGCGACGCCCGGGTTCTTGTCGATGCGGTCCTTGGAGGAGTTGAAGAGCTCCGCGGAACCGGGCACGAAGTAGGACACGCGGTAGCGTTTGATCTTCGGGGCGTTCGGGATGGGCGCGGTGTGGCTGTAGTTGTCGCCGTAGTCATACTCGATGATGCCGATGACGGACATTTCCTCAAGCAGTTCCTTCAGGCGCGCAGGCGCGAAGTCCTTATTCATGGGCACGAGCTCTTCGAAGGTGTAGAACTTTCTGAGCTTCATGCGGTTGCAGATCTTCACGTGCTCGGGGGAGAGGACCTCCTTCAGCCCCCAGTACTCAGGATCGTTCGGGCCGACGCCGCCGATCATGTGCTTCGCGACGTCCGTGATCTTCTTCGCGAGTTTCGCGTATTCCTTGTCGAAATTCGCTTCACCCTGATACTTGGAGATGACGTTTTTGTTTTGTTCAGGCATGGGGATACTCCTTTGCAGGCCTTATGTGATGCTGTTCGTTTGAAACGAATCATTCATTTGTAATAAAATATCATAGCAGAATTCAGGAAAAATAACAAGGCGCGGGACGCGTGAAAATGCAAAAAAGAATGGGGGCAAGGGGGATGGCAAAATCTTAAGATTATTAAGTGCGGAGAGCGAGAACATAAGAATCCAAATCGCCGGGGACTTGATAAAGCATCGGAATCATTGTATTGTAGCGGGGTTCCCTGCAGGATGCCCGTGCTCCGCCGGCCGGAGCACCGAAGGAGGCAGCAGGCCGGAAGGGAACACAGAGGGATTGACAATGAATGAAACAATACTGACGATATTTGTCCTGATCGGCACGGTGCCGGCAGCGATCTCCGGTGCGATGCTGGGGATCCAGAAAGAAATGGATATTTTCGGGGTATCGATCCTGGGACTTGCGACCGGCGTGGGCGGCGGCGCGATCCGCGACATCCTGCTCGGCATCAATCCGCCGGCGATGTTCGTGGATCCGATCTATGCCTTCACGGCAATCGGCACGTCCATGCTGACCTTTTTCCGCGTGGTGCACCACGAGTTCACGAGGCATCCGAAACTGTACGAAATGCTGATGCTGGTCACGGATTCGATCGGTCTCGGTGTTTTCACGATGGTCGGCGTGCAGACGGCGTTCGCGCAGGGAAAAGATTACTCCCTTTTCCTGATCGTCTTCGTCGGGACGATCACCGGCGTGGGCGGCGGCGTCCTTCGGGACCTTCTGGCCGGCCGTGTCCCGTACATCCTCGCAAAGCACCATCTCTATGCCACGGCCTGTCTTGTCGGCGCGATCGTCGGAGCGCTTCTCTGGCCGGTGCTCGGCGACCTTTGGGCCATGGTCTGCGGCGCGGTGCTGATCTTCCTGATCCGCATCCTCGCAGCGCACTACCGCTGGAGTCTGCCGAAAGCACAGGAGTAAAACACCGTTTGTAAAGACGTGAATATAGAAAAAATCAGGGCGGGAAAGATCCCGCCCTGCTGTTGTCTAATTGGGTATCATCGATTTACTGCTGTTATCGTTCAGCCGGATATATTCTGCCAGTTTGTCCAGCTGTGTACGGTCGGAAGGATGATACAGACGTCCGCGTGATTCATCCCCGGACACCACAGAAATCAGATTTTTCGAGATAAACTGGATCCGGCAGTATTCCTCCGGTTCCAGACCCCATCGAAGAAACAAGGAGACCGTTTTGTCAACGTTTTGTGCCCCATAGCCGCTCAGCAGCGGCAGGACAGGATTCCGAAGATCCTGCCGGTAAGAGGCAGATGATAAAAGCCAAAGGATCTCCGACCAGCCTTCATCTCCTTTGGAAAAAACGGCGGTATATTGATGAACTTGCAGATCATGAACTTCAGTAGGCAGGATCACTGCAGCTGCCGTGATCTGCGAAAGCGACTCCGGTTCCGCCTGCGGGATCATCTGCATGAAGGAGTGCGGCCAGAAACGCCAGATCAGGACTGCGGCGAGCAGGAGGCTCAGGATCAACTGCCGCAGAGTCCTCCCGCGTATCTTTCGCAGCAGTCTTGCCTTCCCTTCGTTGCTGTAGTCGGCGACCTGCAGCACGGTCTCTTTCAGTTCCTGCTCCATAGGCTCGCTTTTTCTTTCACCGCTTAAGATCTCGCGGAGGTTGACCGCATAGAGATCGGAGAGCTCGACCAGAACATCCAGATCAGGCATGTTGCTGCCGGTCTCCCAGCGGGAAACGGTCCGGCGCGCGACGCCCATCTGTTCCGCAAGCTGTTCCTGCGTCAGGCCTTTTTCTTTGCGAAGCTCCTGAAGAAACCTTCCGATTTTGACCAGATCCATGGTGCGGTGACCTCCTTTCCGGCATCAGTATACGAAAAATATCGCTGTCAGTACAGGACACAAAGTGAGCAAATGCCCTGAACCTGCGGAAAAAGCGAATTATATCTTGCAAAAAAGCCCCGTGAGGGGCTTTTCGCCTTTTCGGGGCGGGAGCGTTTTTGGAAAACAGCTGCCGGTGCAGCCTTATTTCACCTCAAACATTACGTCGATGGGACCGGCGTCGGTGCAGGTGATGTGAAGCTTCGCTTCGCCCTTCTCACCGGTGGTGCGGACGTAGGTACCGCACATGCCGCCTTCTGCGGTCGCGACGGCGGGGCCGATGATCTCGATGGGACCTTCGACCGTGAAGCCGACGGGGGCCTGCGCGTAGTTCGCGACGTTGTCGTATTCATCCAGGAGGCGAATGCGGACCGCCGCGCAGTCATAGGTGTCGCCTTCGGCAAGGACCGTCTTCGACGGCTTCGCTTCGAGATGCAGAATGCGGCTCTGCGCCTTGCAGGAGGAGGCGACGACCACGCCGTTCCGGATGGCGTCGAAGCGCCAGACCGGCGTCGCCTGGCCCCAGTTGCCCACGTACTTGCCATAGAGCGCATAGGCGTCCTCGAATTTCAGGCGGTAAACCAGGGAAGTCCAGGCAAACTTGATCTTTTTGCCGAGCGGGAGGCCTTCCAGCCCGTATTTGGACGCAGCCAGCAGGCAGTCACGGACCATGTCCGCCTTGCGCCTGCCGAAGCCCTCTTCGGTGCGGAGCAGCTCCCCGACGGTATCATCCGCGAGGATGGGCTCATGCTTCAGGCCGGTGAACGGCTTCGGCGTGAACTCTGCGACGAATTTGTCGTTCTTGTACAGCTTTACCGAATCGGCGTTCGTGAACAGATAAATGTCGCCGACAGTGCCGGCCGGATAATCGCCGATCGCCATGCCGGAACCGACTTCCAGCACGGGCTTTTCCTCACCTTGGCTCGCGTAGACCGCGGCAGCCAGCTTCGGGTTGCGGAAGGCGTCCATGACGCCGTGGTAGCAGATGCGGTCGCCGGAACCGAAGTCCTGATGGGTCTGGTAGTCGAACATGCACCAGGCAAAGCAGCCGGCATGCTCAGGCGAACTGAGTGCGGCACCCTGCACTCTTGCGTGGCGAAGGGCATGCTCCTGACGCTTGCCCCAGTGGTCGTAGCTCTTCGTCGGGAACATGTGGCCGTTGTTTTCCGTGACCAGGAGCGCCTTCTCGGGCGCGGCACCGACTTCTTTCTTGGAAAGAACACCCTTCTTGTCCATGCTGTCGCAGGAGAAGTCGTTGAAGGTGTAGACGTCCTCAAGCAGGTGGCTGTTCTTGATGTAGCGGACGCCGCCGGTCATGCGGCTCGGGTCAAGTTCGTGCGCCAGCTTGTTGGTGCGGGTGTAGAAATCGTCGTCATCCATGCTCTCGTTGATGCGGACGCCCCAGAGGATGATGGACGGGTGATTCCGGTACTGCAGGACCATTTCCCGCGTATTTTCGATCGCCTGATCCTTCCAGCCTTCGTCGCCGATGTGCTGCCAGCCGGGGATCTCCGTGAAGACAAGGAGGCCGAGCCTGTCGCATTCGTCGATGAAATACTGGCTCTGCGGATAGTGCGAGGTGCGGACGGCGTTGCAGGCCAGCTCTTCCTTCAGGATGCGCGCGTCTTCGCGCTGCAGGGATTCGGAGGCAGCGTAGCCCATGTAGGGGTAGGACTGATGGCGGTTCAGGCCGCGGATGAAGAATTTTTTGTTGTTGAGATAGAAGCCGTCGGCACGGAACTCGGCGGTACGGAAACCGAAGGTCGTGCGGACGACGTCGCGCTCGCGGCCGTCATTATGCAGCAGGGTCGCTTCGCAGGTGTAGAGATAGGGGTCGTAGGGATCCCAGATCTCGGCGTCCTGGAGCGTTAAGTCGAAGCGGTCGCCGGCTGCGGTGAGGGTATAGACCTCGTCGCCGCTTCTATCCAGGATCTTCAGCATCACGCCGTCATGATCGCCCTTCACGGTCAGATCGATGTGCGCCTTGTTGAGATCGGGAGTGTAGATGAAAATATCCTCAATATAATCCGAAGGCCGTACATCCAGCCAGACGTCGCGGTAGAGACCGCCGTAGGTGAGGTAGTCGATCATGTAGCCGAAAGGCGGGATGGCTGCGTTCTCCGTGGTGTCCAGGCGGACGGTGACCGTATTCGTCTCCCCGTAGCGGACGACGTTCGTGATTTCCGCGCGGAAGGCGGTATAGCCGCAGTTGTGCACCGCGACCGGCCGGCCGTTGCAGTAGACCGTGGCGATGTGCGCCGCGCCGTCGAACTGCAGGAAGAGGCGCTTGCCGCGCCAGGTTTCCGGAACGTCAAGCTTTCTGCGGTAGCCGCAGAGCAGGGAATAGTCCTCGGGAGCCGCATAGTGCAGGCTGAGCTCGCGGACGTTGTGCGGAAGGCGGACGGCCTCGGCTTCGCCTTCAAAACGTGCGAACGCGTCGGACCATTTTTCGGTAAATTCCCAGTTATTGTCGAGTCGGATCATGACGACCTCCAAGGTGCCGTAATACTGATATTGTAACAGGAGGCGCAGGGAAATTCAAGGCACGGAGTCCTGCCGCCTTATTAAGTATTTGTAAACTTTGAAGGCGGAAATCCGCTTACATAATGAGAGGCGTGTGATATAATATGAGTAAAGAAAGGAGGGAGCCGGAATGAAGAGACTGATCACGCTTCTTCTTGCAGTTTTCGCGGTCCTTTCCGTGACCGCCTGCGGCAGCTGGGACTGGAGCCTGCATTACGATAAAACGTACAAGGCAGGCGGCTTCGATTTCGGTCTGAATACGGAGGGAAAGGAGGCCTTCGCGGCCGCGTACGTCTGGGACGGGACCGAGGAGGGACGGCGGATCGTGATCCCGGACGAAGTGGAAGGCTGCACGGTCTTCAAACTGGGCGGCTTTTACGGCCGCGGCCTGCCGATGCCGTTTTACGTGGTGACTCCGGCGGGGCCGGAAGAGAGCATCATCCCGCCGGGCGAAGAGGGCGGTCCTCGGACGGAGGAATTCCTCTTCACGATCGTTCTCGGACCGAATCTTGAGGAAATTGCAAACGTCCGGGAAAGCGCGGACTTCATCGCGTACGGGGAAGACGGGAAGCCGGTGCTGTACCATCCGGTCTTTGCCTTCGAAGTGGATGAGAAGAATCCGGCTTTTTACGCGAAGGACGGAAAACTGTACACGAAGCGCGGCGTGCTCGTTACTGACTTTGAATATCCCGCGGAAAAATAAAAAAATCCTTGACACGCAAAAAAGCGTATGCTATTATCATAGGGCGTCTCAAAAGGGCGCCCTATATGAACGTCGCGGGGTAGAGCAGTCCGGAAGCTCGTCGGGCTCATAACCCGGAGGTCGCAGGTTCAAATCCTGCCCCCGCTACTTTGTGCCCAGATAGCTCAGATGGTAGAGCAGAGGACTGAAAATCCTCGTGTCACTGGTTCGATTCCGGTTCTGGGCACTTTTCATTTCCAGGAAACCGTTCCTGGATTTTTTATTTTCCGGAAGGCAGCCGGAAGAACCGTTTGCCATATCGGGCAAAAGCAAGTATAATATATGGGAATTTCGGCAAAAGAGGTTCCGTCATGGGAAAGATCTTTTATCTGATCGGGCCCAGCGCCTCCGGGAAGGACCGGCTGCTGGGCGAGCTGAAGACGCGTTTTCCGCAGCTGCGCACCATAGTGATGTATACGACGAGGCCCATCCGCAGCGGTGAGGTCCCGGACGTCGCATACCATTTCATCACGGCGGAGGAGTTTCAGGCGGAAAAGGCGGCCGGCAGAGTGATCGAATCCCGCACTTATCAGACGGTGCACGGCCCCTGGACCTACGCGACCCTGGATGACGGCGCTATCGATCTTGAAGAGCATTCCTATCTGATGGCCGGAACCCTGGAATCCTACGGCCAGACGCTGAAATATTACGGCGCAGACCGTGTGGTGCCGCTGTACGTTGAAGTCGAACCGGGCCTTCGGCTTTTCCGCGCCCTTGCACGCGAACGCTCGCAGGCCGAGCCGAAATATGCCGAAATGTGCCGCCGGTTCCTGGCGGACGAAGAGGATTTCTCCCCGGAGAAACAGGCGGCGTTTCATTTCCCGAGAAAATACATGAACGACGACTTTGACACCTGCCTCGGGGAACTTGCGGATACGATCGAAAAGGAACTGCAATGAACGGCGCAGAACGCTACTTTGCCCTTGCCGGAGAACGCGGCGAACTGGGACACGCCTTCCTGCTGGAAGGCGAAGACCCCGAGGTCCTGAAGAAGACCGCGGGGCGGATCGCGCAGCGCGTCCTCTGTGAGAAGGGCACGGCCTGCGGCGTCTGCGAAAGCTGCCGCGCGGCGCTTTCCGGGAACCATCCGGACATCATCACGGTCACGCACGAAAAGCCCGATACGCTCTCCGTCGGCGAGATCAGAGCCCAGCTCGTGGACGACATGGAGATCCGTCCGTACCGTTCGGCGCGGAAGATCTACCTGGTCCCGGACGCCGGGAAGATGAATCCCCAGGCGCAGAACGCCCTGCTGAAAACCCTTGAGGAGCCGCCGGCCTACGGCATGATCCTGCTGCTCGCAGACAACCGGAATCGTTTTCTGCCGACGGTGCTTTCACGTGTTGCCACGCTTCGCTGCGAAGAAGAAAGCGGCGAAGAGAAGGAAACGTCCGGAAGCGCGCGCCTCATCGGACTGCTGCGCCGCCTGCAGACCGCTGACGCCGCAGAACTTGCGAAGGCGGCATCCGAACTGAAGAGCGACGGCGTTTCAGCGGAGGAAACTTTTGAACTTTTAACATATCTCTGGCGGGACGAGCTCATCGTCAAGGCCGGAGGAAAGACACGCCTTCGCTTCGCGGAGGCGGCGGACATGCTCGAGGATTGGGCGGAAGCACTTTCCTGGGCAGAGGAAGACCGCATTTTCGCGGCGATACAGGAAGGAAAAGCCAAACTGAAGGCCAACGGCAATCCGGACGTTGCCCTGGAAGTTTTTCTGCTGGAGCTCCGCGAGCTCCTGCGAAAAGCATAGATAAGAGGTATTGAAATGAAAGTTGTCGGGATCCGTTTCCGGCGCGCGGGAAAGATCTATCCGTATGATCCCTGCGGCCTGGAACTGAAGAAAAATATGAAAGTCATCGTGGAGGCGGTCTGGGGCATCGAAATGGGCACCGTCGTCTACACGGAAAAGGACCTGCCGGAGGGAAATGACCCTTCGCAGGTGAAGCACGTGATCCGCATCGCCACGGCAGAGGACCTGGAGCGCGAGGGCAACAACCGCAAAAAAGAAGCAACGGCCTACGGCATCTGCCTGGAAAAGATCGCGAAGCACGGCCTCGCGATGAAGCTGGTCGCGGTGGAATACACTTTCGACGGCAACAAGATCCTGTTCTACTTTACCGCGGACGGCCGCATCGACTTCCGCGAACTGGTCAAGGACCTGGCATCGGTCTTCCACACCCGCATCGAGCTGAGGCAGATCGGCGTGCGCGACGAGACCAAGATCCTGGGCGGCCTCGGCATCTGCGGGCGCGTCCTTTGCTGCCACAGCTATCTGTCTGAATTCAGCCCCGTGTCGATCCGCATGGCCAAGGAACAGAACCTGTCCCTGAACCCGACCAAGATCTCGGGTGCCTGCGGACGGCTGATGTGCTGTCTGAAGAACGAGGAAGATACCTACGAATACTTAAACAGCAAGCTGCCGGGGATCGGTGATCCGGTCGTGATCAAAAACGGAAATGTACGCGGGACCGTGAAGGACGTGAACGTCCTGCGCCAGACGGTCTCGGTCATGATCACCGGTGATGACGATACGGACATCAGGACCGTGAGCGTGGACGACATCAGTTTCCACAGCCGCCGCCGGGCAAAGCGCCTGAGTCCTGAGGAAATGAAGGAAATGAAGGAACTGGAAGCCATGGAAAAGGGCGACAAGGACAGTTCCAAACTGGACTGACATGGAAAAGAAACTGCGTTCGGATGAGCTGGGGAGAAAGGGATACCGGATCCTGCAGGATCCGGACGCTTTCTGTTTCGGCGTGGATGCGGTACTGTTGGCGGACTTTGCCGAGGCGTCACGGACGGACCGGGTGCTGGACCTCGGAACGGGGAACGGGATCCTTCCGCTGCTTCTGGATGCAAGGGAAAAGGGCGGCAGCATTGTCGGCCTCGAACTGCAGGAGGCGTCGGCCGCGCTGGCCGCAGAGAACTTTGCCCTGAACGGGGCAGCCGAGCGGCTCTCCGCGGTCTGCGGCGACCTGAAGGAGGCGTCGGCGATCTTCGGAAAAGCATCATTCGACGCGGTCGTGACCAATCCGCCCTATCAGGAACTCGGCAGGGGCCTCATCAACCCGGACGGCGCAAAGTCCGTCGCGCGGCATGAGATCGCCTGCACCCTGGAGGACGTCCTGCGGGAAGCCGCCGCTGTTTTGAAACTGCACGGGAAATTTTACATGGTGCACCGTCCGAAGCGGCTGGCAGAGATCCTTGCAGGGATGCAGGCGGTTCGGATCGCCCCGCGGACGCTCCGCTTCGTGCATGCCCACGCGGGAGATATGGCGTCGCTGGTCCTCGTTTCCGGCATGCGGGGCGGCGGAAAGGAACTGCGCGTCCTGCCCCCGCTCATTCTTTACGGGGAAGACGGGAAGTACACGCCGGAAGTGTATGAGATCTATTACGGAGAAGGCACGGGGAAGGCAGGAGAAGAAAGATGAGCGGAACACTGTATCTGTGCGCGACGCCGATCGGCAACCGCGGCGACATTACGGAGCGGGTAAAAGAAACGCTCGCATCGGTCGATCTGATCGCGGCGGAGGATACCCGCCACAGCCGCGGGCTTCTTTCGCATTACGGGATCGAACGGCCGCTCACGAGTTATCACGAGCACAATAAGTACGAAAAGGCGGAGGAACTCCTCGGCCTGCTGCTGGAAGGCAAGAACATCGCCCTCATTACCGACGCGGGCACGCCGTCGATCTCCGATCCCGGCGAAGTCCTGGTGCGCCGCTGCCACGAAAGCGGCGTTGCCGTCACGTCCCTTCCGGGCGCCTGCGCCCTCGTCACGGCGCTTTCCGTCTCGGGTTTTCCGTCCAGACGCTTCGTTTTCGAAGGCTTCCTGCCGCAGGAGACGAAGGAAAGAAAAGCCGTACTCGCCTCGCTCCGGACGGAGCGCCGCACGGTCATCCTCTACGAAGCCCCGCACCGCCTGGTGAAGACATTGGGCTTTCTGGAAGATGCGCTCGGTGCCCGGCGGATCTGCATCTGCCGCGAACTGACGAAGATCCACGAGGAGGCAGTCTGGACGACTCTCCCTGAGGCGATCCGTTTCTGGACGGATAACGAGCCCCGCGGCGAATACGTGCTGGTTCTGGAAGGCCTGCCTGAAGAAGAGGCGGCTGCGGAAGGCGCGGCGCGCTGGAGCGGAATGAGCCTGACGGCGCATCTGCAGCAGTATCTGGACGAGGGTCTGGATAAAAAAGAGGCCATGAAGCGCATGGCCGAAGACCGGGGCGTGAGCCGCCGGGAGATCTATCAGGGACTGCTGGAAGAAGAAAACAGATAAACGAAACCGCCCTGCCGGAACGGACTCCGAAAGGGCGGTTTTTCTGTATTCTGCAGCTGCCGGTCTCATCCTTTCTGCAGATATTCCCTTGTCCAGGCTTCCGCGGCGAGGACCGCGTCAAGATCGGGATCTTTTACGAGGTCATGCGCCAGCATGGCCTTTTCGATGCTCCGCACGATGTCAAGGTAGCCGATCTTTCCGGAAAGGAACTGAGCCACGGCCCATTCGTTCGCAGCGTTATAGACTGTCGGGAGCGTTCCGCCCGTGCGGCCGGCTTCGTAGGCGAGGGCAAGGCCGGGGAAGTTTTCGGTATCCGGCGCATCAAAGGTGAGCGGCGGCAGTTTCGTAAAATCAAGCGGCGCCGCGACGGCAGGCCCGCGGTCGGGCCAGGTCAGGGCATATTCGATGGGAAGGCGCATGTCCGGTACGGCCAGCTGGGCCTTGACGGAGCCGTCCGTGAATTCGACCATCGAATGGATCACGCTCTGGGGATGGATCACGGCCTCGATCTTATCGTAGGGCATGCCGAAGAGGTGGTGCGCTTCCATGACCTCCAGGCCTTTGTTGACGAGGGTGGAGGAATCGATGGTGATCTTCGCGCCCATGGTCCAGTTCGGATGCTTAAGCGCATCAGCCGGGGTGATAGCTGCCAGATCTTCCTTCTTCCTTCCGCGGAACGGTCCGCCGGAGGCGGTGATGAGAAGCCGCGAAATGCGCGCAGGATCTTCGCCCTGCAGACACTGGAACACGGCGCCGTGCTCGCTGTCGACCGGAAGGAAGCGGACGCCGTACCGTTTTACAGCCGGCATGATCAGATGCCCCGCGCAGACAAGGGTCTCCTTGTTCGCAAAGGCACAGTCGCGTCCTGCCCGGATCGCGGCAAGCGTCGGGCGGATCCCGATCATCCCGAGAAGCGAAAGAGAAACGATGTCGGCCGGTACGCCGGCGGCCGCTTCTTCCAGCCCCTCTTCGCCGGAGACCACCCGGATGCCGGTATCGGCCAGCCGGACTTTCAGCTCTGCGGCGGCCTTTTTATCATACAGGCAGACGAGCTCCGGCCGGAACTCCCGCGCCTGCGCTTCGATCTTATCGACGCTGGACCAGGCCGCGAGCGCGGTCACGCGAAAGTTCCCCAGGCGCCTTACGACGTCCAGGGTCTGTGTCCCGATGGAACCGGTGGAACCGATGACGGAAATGTTTTTCATGAATAAAGCCTCTTGCGAAAAAACGTAGGATTCCCCTTCATTATAGCAGAGAAGTGCGAATTCGCAACCGGAGAAAGCCGGGCAGGCCGGACAGTACATTGCCGAGCGCGCCCGACATGAACTTTCGAGGCGACTTGGAAGCGTCAGCGGACCGGAGCCGAGAAAGTTTATTCGAGGCAGCGAGGCCTGAAAAACGGTAAAAAAGGAACTCTCAGTGTCAATGAAAAAAACGCCGCAAACCCTTGCCGTTATGCGGTTTTCGGCACTTTTTCGCGGCAACTTCGAAAGTGCTTGCCAGGACCCGCGGGGGCCATGGTACAATAGAAACACTTTTTGACAGGAGCCTGATCCGCCCATGAATGCCAGCATGATATTTGCCCTTATACTGTTTGTCCTGACCTACGTCTTCATGTTTACGATGCAGAAGATCCGCCCCGTCATCGCGGTCTTCAGCGCCTTCATCTTTGTCGCGGTGGGAAGTCTCGGCGTCTTTCCGGACTTTTCCTACTCCTTCGTTGAGGCGCTCGGCGAGATCGACTGGAACGTACTGATGATGATCGTCGGGACCATGGGAACGGTTTTCCTTTTCATTGAATCGCAGATGCCGCAGCGCATCTCCGATAAGCTGATCAGCCGCGTGCACAGCGTCAAATGGCTGGTCGTGGTGCTCTCGCTGTTTGCGGGCGTCATTTCCGCCTTCGTGGACAACGTTGCGACGGTCCTGATGGTGGCCCCGGTCGCGCTCGCAGTGTGCAAGCGCCTGAATATCTCACCGGTCGGCCCGATCATCTGCATTTCCGTCTCCTCCAACCTGCAGGGCGCCGCCACGTTAGTGGGCGACACCACCTCCATCCTGCTCGGCAAGGCGGCAAACCTTGACTTCATGGATTTCTTTTTTGTGGAGGGAAGGCCCGGCATGTTCTGGGTGACCGAGGCCGGCGCGCTTGCCGCCGCTGCAGTCATTTACTGGATGTTCCGCAAGGACGATCAGTACATCGGCGAATCGCATAAGACCGAGGTGGAGGACAAGGTCCCGACCTGGCTCCTGGGCCTCACGGTGCTGTCCCTGATCGCGGTCTCCTTCATTCCGTACAAGAGCAACGCCGCCCCCGGGCAGTTTTACAAGCCGGATATCACGAACGGTCTCCTCTGCCTGTTTTTCTTCCTGCTCGGCCTCGTGCGCCGCGTCATTAAGGACAAATCCTTCGACATGGCGAAGGCAGGCCTGAAAGAAATCGACTACTATACCGTGGTCCTGCTGACCGGCCTCTTCGTCGTGATCGGCGGCATCAGCCGCGCGGGCGTCATTGATATGATCGGGCGTCTGCTCGCCGGCCTGTCCGGCAGCGGGAGCCGCGGATCGGTCTTTCTGATCTATGCCATCATCGTCTGGGTCAGCGTGCTGCTTTCGGCTTTCATCGACAACATTCCCTATACGGCGACCATGCTGCCGATCGTGGCCGTGGTCACGGCACAGCTGAATGCCGCAGGCGCGAACGTCCATCCGAATCTTCTGTATTTCGGTCTGCTCGTCGGCGCAACGCTCGGCGGGAACCTGACACCGATCGGCGCCTCGGCCAATATCGCAGCCCTCGGCATCCTGCGCCGGGAAGGCTATGAGGTGAAGTCTTCCACCTTCATGAGGTACGGCGTTCCCTTCACCCTGACAGCCGTGATCACGGGCTTCCTGCTGGTCTGGATCATCTGGATGTAAGTGCTTTTCGTCATTTTCTGCATGGCCATCGCGGCCATGCAGTTTTTTTTCCGGCGGAATGCTTTACGGAAAAGCGGAAAAATGATAGAATGAGCGGACCGGGAAATCATCCCATGTGCAGGTGACAAAATGATCGCTCTGAAACTGCAGAACATATCGAAATATTATGCGTCCCAGACTGCCGTGGTCATGGGGCTTTCCAACATCAGCCTGTCGTTTTCGACGGGTGAATTCGTCGCGGTCACAGGCGAGAACGGAAGCGGCAAATCAACACTGGCAAACGTCATCGGCGGCATGCTGCCATATGAAGGCGGCGAACTTTACGTGATGGGTCAGCCCACTTCGCATTACAATGCGGCGGACTGGGAACGCTACCGCAGAGACCTCATCAGCTTCATTTCGCAGGATTACGGCATACTGCCGGGCAACACGGTATTTGAGAACGTGGAAAGCGCACTGATCCTTTCGGGCTGCGAACGGTCGCTCGCAAAGGAAAAAACGCGGGACATCCTGGCGAAGGTGGAGCTTTCGGAACATGCGAAAAAGCGTGCGGCCAAGCTTTCCAGCGGACAGAAGCAGCGGCTTGCCATCGCGAGAGCTCTCGCGAAGCCTTCCCGGATCCTCATTGCCGACGAGCCAACCGGGAACCTGGACAGGGAGAACAGCGACAAGGTCATACGGCTTCTCGGGGAAGCCTCTCAAGAGCGGCTGGTCATCCTCATCACCCATGAATACGCCGAGGTGAAGGACCGTGTGACGCGGCATGTCGTGCTCTCGGACGGCAAGGTGGTCCGGGACAGCGATCTCTCCGCGCCGTCTGCCGAAGCAGCGGATGATGCCGGACCGGGCGAATCTTCTGCCGCGCAGTCTGAAACCTCGGCAAGAAAGGAAAAGGAGAAGCGCTCTTCTGGAGAGCGTCTCGCGTCGTACGTCGCGCGGCTCACGGTAAAAGCGCACCCTGTTTTCTTCTTTTTTACGCTGCTCATCCTGCTGCTGACCGGTATCTCTTCCTTCATTTTCATCGGCAATTTCATGATCGCAACCGATGACGTGGTCTCGCGGGTGTACGACAATAAGGCATTCATGAACGGCGACCGTACGCGGATCGTGCTGGCGAAGGATGAAAGAGAAGCGTTTACCGACGGGGAGCTTAAACGCATCGGCGGGCAGCGCTACGTCGAACGCGTGGAAAAATACGGTTATCTCTGCGACTTGAAATATTATTACCGCGAGGACGTGGATTACCGCAGCTATACGAGTACGGATTATGCCCCGGACTATCATCCAATCGAAAATCCGGGCGCGTACACATACTCCGAGAAAGTCAAACTGCTTGCAAATGATCCGAAGTACCTGCGCAGCGTCAGCGAGGCAGGCGGGATCAGACGCGGCCGGATGGCGGAAGGCTTCTATGAGGTGCTATCGTCGGATCCCGATCTTAAGACAGGTGCGGAAGTGAGGGTGTTTATCAGAGATGGAGCCCACTGGGCCATCTCGCGCTTCATCGACCTCAGGTTCGTCGTGGTCGGCGAGACCTCCGGAACCAGAGGCCTGTATTTCTCGGACAGTTTCTGCAGGATGCTCAACAGTTCAGCGCTGATCAGCATCTATAACCAGTCCGGCGTCTATTTCTCCGGCGGTGATCTCGGAAAATATCCCGTCGCGCCGTTTGATGCGGACCGCCTCAGGGAATACCTGCCGGCGGAAGCCGCCGTACCGCAGGGACTCGCGGAAAACGAGTTTCTCATTCCGCCTGATCCGGAGGGGCGGGGACCGGAATACGGTTCGTCCTTAAGCCTGAATATCGGCGCCCGGATCACGGGCGTCCGGGATGCCGAAGACGCTGTCTACGACCTCGTCTGTGCCGGACATTATACGGGCAGTCACTCCAAACTTGTTATCGTCGATCCCGATACCTACGAAAAGATGACGGGAGACATGCGCTCAAACCAGGTCTCGGTCTTCATTGACGATTATGCCTATACCCAGCGGGCCATTGATGAGTTCGCAGCCTTAGGCTACGTTGCGATCTCCCCCTACACGCAGGGATCCACGGCAAAGAACGGGACGCTGGAAACGGAACGCGTCAATCTCCTGCGGATATCCCTTGCGGCCTCCGTTCTGACGCTGGTCCTTCAGCTCATCCTCCTCAAGGTGACGTTCTCGTCGCTGCGGGATCATTACCGCCTCCTTTCCCACATGGGGCTTCGGGGGAAAACGGCGCAGGCCTCGCTTGCGCTGCTGTTTGCATTCCTGACGGTGCTCGGTGAGATCATCGGGGCAGCGGTGATCTGGCTGCTCAACCGGCAGGGATACGTACGGGTCGTGAACATTTTCAAGTATCTTGAGCCGCCGAAACTCGTGCTGATCTTCGCGATCCATCTTCTGTTCTGCGTGATCGCCTATTTTGCTGCTGCACGGTCGATCAGAAAGCAGGTGTTCACGATCAGCGGTTTCCATGAAGACATGGACGGTGAACTTATGGAAGAGGTGATGGGCGCATGATCACGGTCAAGGATCTGAAAAAAACGTACAGTCCCGGAACAAGGACCGCGGAGGAAGTCCTTCACGGTGTCAGTTTCGATCTTCCCGAAACCGGTTTCGTGTGCATCCTCGGCCGTTCGGGCAGCGGCAAGACCAGTCTGCTCAACGCCGTGGGCGGGCTTGACGCCTTTGACAGCGGCCTGCTCGAGATCGACGGGACGCGCATCACCCGCTCCGATCACCGCGAGATGGAGAGGCAGAGGAACATGAACTTCGGCTACGTGTTCCAGAATTATTACTTGCTTCCGGAGCATTCGGCTGCTTATAACGTGTACCTCGGCCTTCACTCGCTGGATCTGGATGAGAGGCAGAAACTGAAGCGGGTGGAGGATGCCCTCCGGCAGGTGGACATGCTTCGCTTCAGAAAACGCCTGGTCGGAGAGCTTTCGGGCGGCCAGCAGCAGCGGATCGCCATCGCAAGGGCTGTCGCCAAGTCCCCGAAGGTCATCTTTGCAGATGAACCCACCGGGAATCTTGATGAAGAGAGCACGCTGAACATCTGCACCCTGCTTAAAAAACTTTCCCGGACGAGTCTCGTCGTGATGGTCACGCACGAAGAGCGGCTTGCCCGCTTCTTTGCGGACAGGATCATCACGATAGAAGAGGGCCGCATTTCAGGCGACAGCAGCGAATGGGAGCACGGTGATCTTGTTTCGGCTGACAACAACAGCGTCTATGCAGGCGATCTTGCGGATGAGACCTTCATTTCCGACACGCTGAACGTAAGGGTGCTTACGGCAGAGGGCGCCGATCCCGCTGGGATCACGATCGTGGTTGAGAACGGCAGGATCATCATAAAGACTGACGATAAACGGCTCGTCATGGTTTCAAAGAACGCGGATCCGCCCTATCTCAGGGAGGGCAGCCGGCCCAGGCTTACGCTGCCGCAGATCGAAGAGGCGGCGCCGCACGAAGCCGAAACGGCGCGTCCGCCGCAGAAGAAGGGAAAGCGTACGGGTCTCGGCATCAGGATGCTCATGGAGGAAATGCGGACAATGGCCTCGAAAAAGAGGCTCCGCAATTTTGCGTCTGCACTGTTCATCATCCTGCTTTCGCTGATGCTGCTCTTATCCGTTTCCGACATCAACGAGGCGGCGAAGGTCGATCCGGAGCAATTCATCACCGTGGATTCACACGTGATCAGGCTCCAGTTCGATAAGGGAAAAAACTACGATCCCAAGATCGAAACCACGCTCACCAGGTACGTTCCCGACTGCCTGAAAGTCCTTGACGAGGCAGGGACCGACTGCGACCTCATTCCCCTGACCGTTTTCCGCTTCATGTTTTACTGCGACATTCTTCCGCAGTACGGCTCGCTGGCAATGAGTTTCGGAAAATACAGTCTTGTCGACATTGACAGGCTCGATCCTTCGACGATCGTCTACGGCCGCATGCCCGAACGCTACGATGAGATCGTCGTTGACCGATGGATCATCAATAACTGTACCGACAAGGACGGCATCGTGCAGAACCTGATCCCCGACAGCGGGTACATGCTCGGCAAGCAGATCTACATGGACCGGAAGAATTATCATCCCACCATCGTAGGGATCTGCGACAGCGGTGAACCGAGCATTTATCTCTCGAGAGTCGGCATGCTTTCGGTAGGCATGAACGGTCAGCCGGTGATCCCTTATTCCGAGTTCGTCTCGATCACGGGCAGGACCGACCTTGAACCCGTCGCGCCGGGAGAGGCTGTGATCATTGAGGAGAATGCAGGCCAGTACTACATGAGCAAGCTCGGCACGGCGATGACCTTCAACAACAGCATTCAGTTCCGTCTGCGGGAAGCCGTGAGGGGCGCCGACCCGGAGAAGTACGGGATCACGGCACCGCTGATCATCTCCGATGAGGATGTGGGGAAGTTTCTGCGGAATGCGATCGAAACAAGAACGCGTTTCGACGTATGGTGCACCGACAAGGAAAAGGTCAGGAAGGTGCTTACGGAAGGGCTTCCTCAGGAACTCAGGGATCTTGTGGTCATCGACATTGAAGATACCTACCAGACGGAATATGCTTCTTTTATGGCGCGGCGCAGCCTGCGCCTTCAGACGAGGTTCATCATTACCGGAGCGGTCGGCCTCCTGTGCCTCGTGATGCTCTATGTCATCCAGCGCTTCCGCGTCAGGGACCGCATGGGCATGATCGCGGTGTATCGGATGCTCGGGATACCCGGACGCGACCTGGTGGGCCTGTTCATCCTCGAAAACCTTTTGCTGACGCTCAGATTTGCCGTTCCGACCGTGCTGCTCGCATGGGCGGCAGCAGAACTTCTGCCCCTGCTCGGCGTGGGAGAACTCTCTGTCAGCATCCCGGTCTGGATCCCGCTTGTGACGATCCTGGGCATCGCTGCCGCACAGGTCATCGTTGCGGTCCTCACGGTGTGTCCGCTGATCGGCATGCCGCCGGCAAAGCTTGCCGCGAAGTACGATTTCTGATCAGGGAAAGACAGCGCTTTGCCCGGCGGTCTCCGCCGCCGGCCTGTCGGCAATAACCTCCTGTTTATGACCCGTCGGCCCGCCATAAACGTGTAAAATAGTCCCCCAAAACGGTTAAGAAAATTACGTTGCCGCCGATTTTTTTTATGATAAATTAGTGCCTTTTTCATGTCCGGCGTGCTATGATAGAAGCAACAAAAAGGCGTAAAACAATACCACCTAAAATATCATTGAGGAGGCACTTTTATCATGAATGCTTATCTTGAGAGAGTTCTTGCCGAAACCAAGGCCAAGAACGCCAACGAGCCGCTTTTCCTTCAGACCGTCGAGGAAGTTCTGTCTTCCGTCGAGCCGCTTATCAATGCTCATCCCGAGTATGAAGCAGCCAGCCTGCTGGAACGTCTTGTTGAACCGGAACGCGTGATCGAATTCCGCGTGGTCTGGATGGATGACCAGCTGAAGTATCATGTCAACCGCGGCTACCGCGTACAGTTCAACGCGGCCCTCGGCCCGTACAAGGGAGGTCTTCGTTTTGCTCCCAACGTGACGCTTGACACCATGAAGTTCCTCGGCTTCGAACAGATCTTCAAAGATGCTCTGACCGGCCTGCCGATCGGCGGCTGCAAGGGCGGTTCCGACTTCGATCCCCGCGGCAAGAGCGACGGCGAAGTCATGCGTTTCTGCCAGGCCTTCATGACCGAGCTGATCCGCCACATCGGTCCCGATGTTGACGTTCCTGCCGGTGACGTAGGTGTCGGCGGACGTGAGATCGGCTATCTGTACGGCCAGTATCGCCGCATCAAAGGCGCTGCGGAGCTGGGTGCCATGACCGGTAAGGACATCAAGACCGGCGGTTCCATCCTTCGTCCGGAAGCGACCGGCTACGGCGCTGTCTACTATCTGGAAGAAGTCCTGAAGCATGACGGTCTGGAAATTGCCGGCAAGAAGCTCGCCATCAGCGGCTTCGGCAATGTTGCCTGGGGTATCATGAAGAAGGCTGCCGAGCTCGGCGCTGCGGTCACCTACTTCGCCGGCCCGGATGGCTACATCCACGATCCGGAAGGTGTTGTCACCGAAGAAAAGCTCAACTTCATCCTTGAAATGCGCGCGAAAGATCCCATGCGCTGCGAACCTTATGCCGAAAGATTCGGTGTTGAATTCGTTCCGGGCACCAAGTGCTGGGATGCCAAGGACGTCGACGTCCTCATGCCTGCCGCCACTCAGAACGACGTCAACCTGGAATGGGCGAAGAAGATCGCTGCCAGCGGCGTGAAGTACTACATCGAAGTTGCGAACATGCCTACCACCAACGATGCTCTGGTCTTCCTGAAAGAACAGAAGCACCTGCTGGTTGCTCCTTCCAAGGCTGTCAACGCCTGCGGCGTCTCCGTTTCCGAACTGGAAATGGCTCAGAACTCCGCTCGCCTGTACTGGGATGCCGAAGAAGTCGACGCCAAGATGCACAAGATCATGACCAACATCTACAAGTCCTCCGCCGATGCTGCAGAGCGTTACGGCCTGGGCTACGACCTGGTCGCCGGTGCCAACCTGGCCGGTTTCCAGAAGGTTGCGGATGCCATGATGTGCCAGGGCATCTTCTAAGCTGTTTCAGACAGTTAACGAAAAAGGGCTCCGGGAGACCGGAGTCCTTTTTCGTGCATGAAAAGAGCCGCCCGTGAGGGACGGCTCTTTTGCATGTGCCGGGAACAGACAGTTTACGGACTTTCAATTTCCAGGCGGAGATCCGCAGGTCCGGTGAAGATGAGGCGGTGCGGCGTGACTAAGGTATCGACGGACAGGGACAGCAGGGTGCCGATGCCGATCTGCCGGGAGAAGTCCTGGACGTCGGCAAAGCCGGGATTCACGATGTCGAAATGCGACGGCGCGTTGAAATCGAAGATGTTCATGTCTTTCAGAGGGTAGGAACCGCCGGCCTTCATCGTGCGTTCTTCAGCGGAATTGCCGAAGAAGGTGAAGGATCCGCCCACGTCCCAGGTCGCGTCGCAGAAGGTATGGCGGCCATCCAGTTCGATCAAGGTCCAGGAATGTTCGTCCTTGTTAAAGACGGAGACCCGGCCGGCGTTGAAGCCGCCCTGGATGAAGAGGAAGGTCATGCCGCCGGCAAGGTCGTGGCAGACACCGGTATGGTCCACGATCCCGGCATAGGCAGAGTGGATACGGTGCTTTTCGGCTTCAGTGCGGGTATTGAACGCGCCGGAGATGATCTCGTAGTTATAACTGGCCGGCGCCGTGTACTCATGATAGAGCAGCAGCGCGCGTTCAGTCTCACTGAGATCCGGCCCCGCGGCAGAGACAGCCTCGAAGTATTCGGCGACTTTGGCTTCGAATTCGGTGCGGCGGATGACGAATTCCACCTTGTCCACGTAGAAGTTCCAGCCCAGCGCACCGTCGGCAAAGCTCTCTTCGCCGATGTCGGTGAAGGCCTTCAGCAGAGGGCAGAGCGTGTCCGCGACGTAGATCACGCGGCTGACGTCTTCCTTCGCGCAGCTGAGCTTCACGGAGGTTTTGTAGCCGATGCAGGCACTGATCAGGTTGTAGGCGTCAGCGAGCACGGCGTCGGAAGCGACGGAACGAAGGATCTCCGGCGTCCGGTAATAATCGACGCGGAAGGTTTCGGGAACTTCGGAACTTTCTTCCGCGGTGTCCGCTGAGGTTTCGGGCGTGCTTTCCGTGGGTTTTTCGGAACCTGCCTCCACGGTGCTTTCAGCCGGCGAAGAAGCCGCGTCGGTCTCTGTCCCGGAAGGCTCTTCCGCCGAAGAGACGGCCTCCGCTCCGGAAGACTCCTCCCGGGAAGACGCTGCCTCCGTCGGCACGGCATCGGTGATGATCACCGGTCCGGGCATGAAGAACCAGCTGCAGCCGGAGAGCTGCAGCACGGCGGCGCAGGCAAGCGCGGTGAAAAGGTACAGAGGCCGGTGGTGTCGTTTCATGAAAAGGCTCCGAAGGTTCGGCGAGGTTCCCGCAGCAGGGCGGCGGAAACGGTCAGATCTTTGTTTCGCCGGAAAGGATCCGGCGGTAGTCTTCAAGGTTCTTCCGCAGAAGTTCCGGAATGTTCAGCTCATACGGGCAGCGGGTCATGCAGACGCCGCAGCCGACGCAGGAATCGATCTTTTCCATCTCGGCCTGCCAGGCGGGAGAGAGAAAATTCTCCGAAGGCGAACGGCGGATCAGCTGGCTCATGCGGGCGCAGTTGCGGATCATGATATCCACGGTGCAGGGCATGCAGTAACCGCAGCTGCGGCAGAAATCACCGCCGAGTTCCTTCCTGTCTGCGGCAATGACGGCGGAAGCGGCTTCGTCCATCACCGCCTCCTTCTCAAAGAAGGAGAGCCATTCGTCCAGTTCGCTTTCGCGCTGGATGCCCCAGATGGGCAGGACGTTGTCAAACTGCGACATGAAGGCCATGCAGGCCTGGGAATTCGTCAGCAGGCCGCCGGAAAGGCCTTTCATGGCGATGAAGCCCATGCCGGCTTCTCCGCAGGCCTTGACGAGTGCGATCTCACGTTCGGTCGAAATGTAGTTGAAGGGATACTGCAGGGTCTCGTACAGACCGCTCGCAACGACTTCTTCCGCAACGCCGATCTTGTGCGCGGTAACGCCGATGTGGCGGACCAGGCCTTTTTCCTTCGCTTCCGTCAGCGCCTCATACATGCCGGTCCCGTCGCCGGGGCGGTAGCACTGCGGCACCTGATGCAGCTGATAGAGGTCCAGATAGTCCGTCTTCAGGTTCTTCAGCGTGGTTTCCAGATCTTCCCACAGCTTCTCGGGCGTCTTTGCCTGTGTCTTGGATGCGATATACACCTTGCCGCGCATGCCTTCAAAGGCGATGCCGAGCTTGACTTCGCTGTCGGTATAAGCACGGGCGGTGTCAAAGAAGGTCATGCCGCCGGCGTAGGCCTTCCGCAGCAGCATGACGGCATAGTCGGTGGAAACGCGCTGGATGGGCAGGGCGCCGAAGGCGTTCTGCGGCGTAGTGATGCCGGTACGGCCGAGGGTGATCGTTTTCATGGAGTCTCCTTTCATTCGACCGTGAGGTCGGGGAAGTGTGCGCGCAGGGCGCGGCAGATATCGTGCAGGCTTCCGTGGAGCGTGCCCTGGACGAAGTCGGGCTTTCCGCCCCCGCGTCCGGCAAAGGCAGTGTTCAGGGAAGCCGTCAGGGCTTTCAGGTCGCCGCCTTCACAGCCGAAGGCATAGCGGATGCCGTCCTCGCCGCAGTCGGAGAGGACGCCGGCGAAGCCGCCGCAGGTCTTCATGAGCTCGCTCGCAAGCCGCCTCGTGCCGTTCGGATCCATGTTTTCTTCCTGCAGGAGGACATTGCCTCTGCCGGCAAAGGCGGCGGCTCTGCCTTCCGTCCAGGCGGTCTCCATCACGGCGCAGCGCTCTTTCCGCTGCGAGAGTTCCTTCAGAATGCGCGCGGCTGCGGCGCCGGTCGCCTCCTCTTTCGCGGACAGCAGGGCGGAAACTTTGCGGTTTTCCTCGCACATGGCGCGGACGTAGCGCAGGGCCCTCGCGCCGCAGGCCATCTGAATGCGGACGCCGCCGCGGTGCGGCTCGCAGCTGATGAGCTTGATGAGACCGATCTCGCCGGTGCGTACGACGTGCGTGCCGCAGCAGGCACAGAGATCTGCCTGCGGAAATTCGACCAGGCGGACGTCGCCCGAGAGGGCTTTCTTGCTGCGGTAGTCGGTCGCGGCAAGTTCTTCGGCGTCCGGATAGTAGCAGCGGACCGGCAGGTCCTCGCGGATCAGGCGGTTGGCTTCGTCCTCGATCGGGACGAGGTCTTCCCGGGCGATCTGCGCGTTGAAATCGATCGTCACGAAATCGTCGCTGATGTGAAAGCCCACGTTGTCGCAGGAAAAACGGCGGCAGATGAGGCCGCTCACGATATGCTCGCCCGAATGCTGGCACATGAGGTCGAGGCGCCTTTCGCGGTCGATGACGCCGTGGACGCGGGTCCCAGCAGGGATCTCTTCGGCGGCCTCGTGGATCACGGCGCCGTCCCGTTCCCTGACGAAACGGACGGCAATGCCGTTCAGCGTGCCGAGGTCGCTCGGCTGGCCGCCGCCTTCGGGATAGAACGCGGTCCGGTCAAGCACGACGGCCCAGCAGTCCTTCGCCTTTTCGCAGGAGAGGACGGCAGCGTCGAATTCCGTCATGTGGGCGTCCGCGTAATACAGTTTTTCAGTCATGGCAGGCCTTTCCGCCGGCGCTTTCCGCTGCCGGCAGTTTCATTTCAGAGAGCACGCGCGGTGCGTCCTCATCGGTGATCACGCGGAAGCCCTCTTCTTTCAGGAGCCCCGCGAAGACCCCGTCTCCGGGAATGCGTACGTGCGAAAAGCTTCCGTCGTAGATCTCACCGGCGCCGCAGCTCGGGCTCCGGCTCTTCAGGATCACGAGGTCCGGCTGAAGCATCCGGGCAAGCGCAAGGCCCGCCCGCGCTCCCGCGCGGAAGGCAGCGTCGGCGCTCGTTCCGTCTTCAAAGACGACCTCACCGTCCTTCATCTCCGCCGGCGTCCGGGGAACCGGAAGTCCCCCGAGGACCTCGGGGCAGACAGAGCGGACGTCATGGCCGCGGAGAAGAGGCAGCAGCGCCTCTGTGCGGTTGTTTCCGCCGTCGTATTTGCAGTTAACGCCCAGAAGGCAGGCACTGATCAGGATCTTCACGTTTCGGCCTCCGGGATCACGGCGCCGCCGCGGCATTCGCCGGCGCTGATTTAAGTTTTTCGGTCAGTGTCAGGATCTCGGCTTCGCTCATGCCGCCGTCCCTCAGGAAACGCATTGCATAACGGGAAAGGTCAGCCGTCCGGAAATCCGGGTCGCCCTGCGCAAGGCTCTGCACCATCGGATCCAGCACGTTTTCCACGATGACAGTGTAGCGGGCAGCGCCTGCGCCGACCTTCTGCGTGTCAAGCCCGTAATAGCTCATGAAACCGGGCAGTGCCGCGCCGAGGAGACGCTTTTCCTCCTTTGTGATCTGGTAATAATTGTCGTAGGTGATCATGTAGTCGTCCACGATCTCTTCGTAGGATGCGCCGCAGAGGGCTTCCAGCAGCAGGCAGACAAAGCCTGTCCGGTCCTTGCCCTCGGTGCAGTGAACGAGGTAGGGACCGTCCTCTTCGGCCATCTTCCGAAGGCCTGCGGTCAGCTTCGCCCGGAAATCGGCGGAGCCGTAATTCATGTTCAGCCCGATCGGATCGACTTTTCCGTCTTCATACAGGGAGAGGAAATACGGCGAGCTGAAACCGTCTTTCGCGATGTAGCCCGTGATCTTGTCGGCGTTGTCGGCAAGATTCAGGATGTAGCCGATGCCGGCGTCTTTGCACAGAGCGTCCACGTAAGGTGCACGGTTGTGCTGATTGTCGCAGGGAGAAGCGGAGCGGTAGAGGACATTTTCCGCCAGACCGCTCACGCGGACGGCGCGGAAATTGGCGAAGACTTCATCGCTCGGGAATTCGTCCCGGTCATCCCGGTAGTGGATGTCGCGGGCATCCTGGATATCCGCGTAGCGGCCGGCTTCGCGAAGCCTGACCGCAGCGGTCATGTTTTCGTCAAGCCCGGCGATCTTCCACAGGTCGTCGCCGTTGTTGATGCAGACCTTGATGTAAGGATAGCCCGGGTACGCGACCAGGAGCGGGTTGCCTGTCACGGTGTAGTAGCCGTTGTAGTAGGGGAGATCCTGCAGCTCATAGCCGTTCGAGAAAGTCACGGTCACGCTGTCGCCATATTCGAAGCCGAGGGCGTTGAAATCATCGATCGTCATGTCAAGGTACACGCCGCCGAATTCGAGCTCGTGCATGACGGCGGTGCTGACAAGCTCCGGCGCCCGGGGAGGAGCCGGCGTGGGTTCGGAACTGCCCGTGGAAGGGGCAGGCGCTTCCGTAGACGGAGCAGGTGCTTCCGTGGACGGAGCGGGAGCCGTCGTTTCCGGGGCAGGAGAGCTGCTTTCCGGAGCGGAAGGCGCGGCAGCAGAGGTCACGGGATCCTTCCCGCCGCAGGCGGCAAGTGAAACGATCAGGATGAATGCCAGCAGCGAGGCGGCAATTTTATGCATGCGGGTCATGAGCGGCTCCTTTCCTGAAGAGACGAACAGGAGTTATCTGCAAAAAAACTCTGAACATTCATTATAACAAAATGGCGATGAAAAAGCAATTTGCCGCAGCGGGGCGCCTGCCTGGAAGACCGGCACTATTTCCCCATGGAGGCTGCGGCAAGCAGCAGGAAAAGCGCCGCAAGGGCGGCGTTTATGCCGGTGACGGCAAGGAGGGCAATGAGCGGCTGCCCGAGCAGCAGGAGAACGCCAACAGCGGCCGCGTCGGGCAGGAGGCCGAAATAAAGGAAGGCGACCTGCAGGAGGCCTTTCAGCGTATTGCCGGCGCTTGCGTTCACCGACAGGTCGATGAAGGTCCCGACCGCAGTCGCGTAGGCGGTGACCGAAACGATCGGAACGATCCAGAGAAGCGCCGGGAAGAGCGGCGCGCCCTGGACAAGCAGGCCGATGACAAGGCCGGGAAGGGCGTCCAGGAAGGAGTTTGCGGCGTCGCCGGCCAGAGCCCACATGAGTTTCGTCCAGGAATTTTCCGGGATCAGGTGGAAGTACCACATGCGGGTATCTTCCCGGAGGTTGCTGCCGAGGCTGCGGAAAAAGGCGCAGACGGTAAGGGCGACGGCGACGGGCAGATAGGACGTCGTTTTGACAACAAAACGGCAGATGAGCCCGGCTGCGAGGCCTACGGCAAGATAAAACTCCAGTGTCTTCGTGAGAAAGCCGAAGTGTGCAAAGCGGAAGCGGTTGTAGAGTGCCTTGTGGAAGAAAACGTTCGCGCCGAAGCCGCGGTCAAACTCGTTCCGGCGGATCCGCCCGCTCCGGTCCTTTTTCCGCTTCATCAGCCCTGCGCCTTCTTCACTCGCGCGGGCAGCGTCCAGCATCTCCGCCTTTTCGGCGGTCCTGGTGAGCGCTTCTTCATAAAAATCCGCGCGGACGTGCCAGGTGAGCCAGGAAAGAAACGCGCCGCCCGCGAGCACTGCGGCAAGGCTCAGAACGGCCGGGACCGCATTCTTCTCTGCGGCAAACATGACAAAGCCCTTGATCCAGCCCCAAAGCGGGATGAAACGGGTGACAGGTGCATTGAAATAGCCGAGCACCGCCTCCCAGGCACCGAGCCCGCTCGTCTGCATGAAGAGGTAAAAGCCGCCGGCGATGAGGGCAAGCCCGAGATAGATGAAGCGTCGCAGGTTCTTCTTAAAGCCCGGATGGACGGAACCGATGACAAAACAGAGCATTTTCAGCAGCTGCGAGATCCCGATGGTCAGGACGATGCCGAGAGCAAGTGCGAGCAGGATCCAGAGGGAAAAACCGCTGTTTTTCATCAGATTCGGGATCTGGTAGACCATCATGTAAAGCGCGAAGATGATCGAAGTCCCGATCTGCGTCATGGTGCGGAAAAGCAGGACGGACTGCGGTTTCATCGGTGAGGAGAAGAGGAGCGTCACGTCCGCCGGCTGGAAGATGTCTGCGCCGCTCTTATCGGCGCCCCAGACGCCGAAAACGAAGAAGAGAAGGACCACTCCGCCCGCGGTAAGCTCCATGACGTCCATGATCGGGATCTCATCCTCCGGTGCGGGCGTATCCGGCAGCTCCGTTTCGATCCCCGGCTCGGGATCTTTCGGGACCGCGTTCCGGATGAGCAGGCCGATCGTTCCGCCGATGAGGAGGCCGCCCCCGATGATGATCACGAAAAAGACGAGAACCCAGGTCTTGAACAGCTTTTTCAGGGTGTTCTTCGCGCTGTGTGTCACGTAGTAGAAGAAGAGCTTCATGCCTTTTTGCCTTCCTGCGCGGCGGCTTCCCCTTTGGCAGCGGCGTCCGGATGGGACATGTCCTCCCGGGAGAGGTTTTCGGTCACGTCGAAGAAGAGTTCCTCCAGCGTCCGGTCGGAGGCATCCAGTTCGGAACGCGTGACGTCGGCTTTGATGGTGCCGTCCTGCATGATGAGGGCGCGGTCCCAGAGCATGTCCACGCTGTCGATGATGTGCGTGCTGATCAGCAGTGTTTTTCCGGCGGCGCGCATCTCTTCGATCGTGTTCTTAAGCTGCTTGATCGCATGCGGATCGAGTCCGATCATGGGCTCGTCCATCATCAGCATCTCCGGATCGGGGAGGAGCCCCAGACAGAGGTTCAGTTTCTGCTGCATGCCCTTGGAGAGTTCGTCACCGAATTTCTTCGTCTTGTCGGCGAGCTCGAAGCGCGTGAGCAGTTCTTCGATCCGCGCCTTGTAATCGTTCATCTTATAGGCGCGGGCAAGAAATTCCATGTGCTCGAGAACGGTCAGATTCGCGTAGAGCGAGGGCATCTCGGGAACGTAGCCGAGGACGCGCCGTGCCTCCGGGCTCTTGTTCGGGAAGCCGGCGACCGTGATCTCGCCTTCATGGCGCAGAAAGCCGATGATCGATTTCATGATCGTGCTCTTGCCGGCGCCGTTAGGGCCAAGCAGCACGGTCACGCTGCCGGGATCGAGATGAAACGAGACGTCGCTGCAGGCGACGGTCTTTCCGTATTTTTTCGTAACGTGTGAAACCTGAAGCATTTTTCCTCCTTTGCGGGGAAACGGCCGGCGGGACCTCTCCCGCAGCGCGCATCCGCGCCCGTAGGACCAATATAGCGCGAAAAAGGCTTGCGTTCAATGCCCGCATTTGGTAAATTTGCCTTAGAATGAAGACCCGAAACATCCGAACAAAGGGGGAAATGATGGAAGACGCCATTACCAAACTGACGATACTGCATTCAAACGACATGCACGGCGACTTTCTGCCGAAGCTGCGCAGCAAGCATGAGGAGGGAGGCCTGGTCCGGCTTTCCGGATACATCAACAAGATCCGCAGGGAGAAGGCCAACACGCTTTACGTGGTGGCCGGAGACATGTTCCGCGGATCGATCATCGACCAGGAATACGAAGGACTTTCCACGATCGATCTGATGAACAACCTGCGGCCGGATGTGGCGACGATCGGCAACCATGAGGTGGACTACGGCCTTGCGCACCTGCTTTTCCTGGAAAAGTGCGCGCGCTTCCCGATCATCAACGCCGACCTGTACGTGACCATGAACAGCGCGAGGCTTTTCAAGCCCTATCTGAACGTGGAGATCGGCGGCCTGCGCATCCTTTTCATCGGGCTCCTCACGGAGGAAGTCCTCGCCTCCACCAAGCAGGAGAAGATCATCGGCTCCTTCATCGACATCAAGCAGGCGGCGCGGGAGGTCGGTATCATCTGCGACAACTACCGGACCGTAAAGACCGACATGACGATCCTGCTCACCCACATCGGCCTGGAAAAGGACCGTGAACTCGCGGCCGAACTTGACCCCGACTGGGGCGTCAACATGATCATCGGCGGCCACAGCCATACCTTCATGGATGCGCCGGAAGTCGTGAACGGCATTCCGATCGTGCAGGCAGGGACCGGGACCGGCATCATCGGCCAGATCGACCTGCAGTACGACAGGGAGCAGAAAAAGATCCTGGATTTCCAGTGGAAATGCGTGCCGATCAACGAGCAGACGGCGCCGAAGGATCCCATCATGGAGGATCTGCTGAACAGCTACCGGACGCAGACCGACAAGAAATACAAGAGGGTCGTCACCCGCTGGGCGCGGAAGCTGACACACCCTTCCCGCGAGCAGGAGACGGAGATGGGCAACCTCTACGCGGACACCATCCAGTGGGAGAGCAGCTTTGACATCATGATGATGGGCTCCGGTTCCATCCGCAAGAAGGAACTCGGGCCGGTGATCGAGTACCAGGACATGGTGGAAAATACGCCGTACGACGATGCGCTGTGGATGGTCGAGGTGACCGGCGATCAGTTCCGGCGGATCGTGAAGCACCTGATGCGCGACGATGCCTGGAAGGGCGAGACCGAGTTCTACCAGTTCTCGAAAGGCGTGCACATCCGCTACAACCGGACGACGAAAGTCCTGGAGGAACTGACCTTTAACGGCGCGCCGGTCACGCCTGACATGAAACTGAAGATCGCACTGCAGAACTATCACTACAAGAATTTCGACGAGTTCCTCGGCGTGCCGCTCGAAGAGGTCAAGGCCAACATGCGTCCGCGCGTGGTCGCGACTTCGGTCAACAACATCATTGAGGAATATTTCGCAACCAACGAGGGCCTGGACGCCCACGTCGAAGGCCGCATCGAACTGGTGGATTAGCATTTGGAAAGGAGACGGAGATGTACGATGCCGTCATCATCGGGAGCGGGCCGGCGGGCCTCTCTGCTGCCATCAATCTGAAACTGCACGAGAAGGGCTTCCTCTGGTTCGGCTCGCGCGACTACAGCGACAAGGTGGAAAAGAGCGAAAAGATCGCCAACTATCCGGGCCTGGGACTCATCCCCGGCGCGGAACTGAACACGCGCTTTGACGCACACGCAAAGGAAATGGGCCTCGAACCCGTGGATAAGAAGGTCACGAACGTGATGCCGGCGGACGGGTACCTCATGGTCCTGGCGGAAAACGAGGTATATGAAACGAAGACCCTCCTTCTTGCGACCGGCGTTCTCACGGCGAAGAGCTACGAGGGAGAAGACGAGCTGCTCGGCCGGGGCGTCAGCTACTGCGCGACCTGCGACGGCTTCCTGTATAAGGGAAAGACGATCGCGGTCTTCTGCGGCGCACCGCGCTACGAACATGAAGTGGAATACCTTGCGGGGATCGCGGAGAAAGTCTATCTTTCCGCCGGCTATCCGAACTGCGGCGTGGACCTGCCGAACGTAGAGAAGATCGCACCGGTGAGGGCGGTGCAGGGCGGCATGAAGGTCGCTCAGATCGTGCTCCATGATGGGACGGAGATCCCCGTTGACGGGCTCTTCATCCTGCGGAATGCGGTCGCGCCCGGGACCCTGGTACCCGGCCTCGCCACGGACGGTCCGCACATTGTCGTCGACCGGAAACAGGCGACGAACGTTCCCGGCGTCTATGCAGCGGGCGACTGCACCGGCAGACCCTACCAGATCGCGAAGGCCGTGGGCGAAGGCAACGTTGCGGCACACGAGATGCTGGACTATATGGCAAAATAAGGAACAGTACACAAAAAAGGAAGGGACAGCTGCTGAAGCTGTACCTTCCTTTTTGCTGCCGCAGACTTATGCCTGCCGTATTTGCTTCCTTATGGCTTGAAGCTGTATTCCCCCTCCGTGATGGTCTTTGGATTGACGGAGTTTGTGGAAAAATCAAACGAAAATGCGATATCCGTGATCGCCTCGGGGACGAGGCCGTTCAGGCTTTCCGGACTCATGAACGCTTCCAGCATGCAGGCGGAGTGCGGCGCGATCTCATCCGTGCTGAAAAAACTGGCATCCGTACCGTTAATGGTATGGATGAAGACCTGAGAACAGGCAACCGTATCGGTTTTGTTTTCCAGCCAGAAGCAGATATGATAATAGTTGATGATATCGGGCCCGGTGATCCCGATAAACGACAGCCGGATCTTATCATTATCCTCAATAAGCTGATCCTTCCCGCCGGCCTGACGTGTGACAGTTTCCGCCTTGTCCTCGCCCAGAGGATAGAGCGTCAGATAATCCAGAAACATATCCTTCGGCTGGTAGTCAGGCTTGACGCGCGTATACAGATCGATACGGGTCGGATCACCGACGCCTGCCTTTTTCATCGTATCCAGAGAAAGCTTGAGTTCGTATTCTTTGGTTTCTCCGGGATTGACAGAGCAGGAGCAGGAAGAAAGATCTGCCGGAATGGTGATTCCGTTGATGACGACGTGGGTAAAGCTGAACCCGAGCTTATCGCCGGCATATTTACTTGTAAGGCTGAGAACCAGGGTATACGGATCGTACGGCTTTTTCGGAGGCGTGATCCCTTTCACTGCGATCGTGTAATCTGCCGTATCGGCGAGCGTCACATTTTCCAGAGTGATCTCGTCCGTGCGGAAAAGGCCGAGGACTTTTTTCATGGTCTCACCGCGTGCGGGAGCAGGCTCGTCACTCAGGCGGTACAGCTGATAAGGCTGATTTTTTCTGTAGATCGTAAGAACACCGTCTTCAGCCTTATAGGAAGCATCGCTGCCGCCAACATTGATGCTCTTTTCATTCCATGTGATTTCGTTTTCCTCACCGGCATTGTGGAGGTAACCCTTGCCGCCGTCTTCTATGACGAGGAAATAGTAAAGGCCGTTAGCGGCATATTTCTCGACGGTTTCGGTGCCGCCGTTCATGGGAAGATCGAAGAGATCGTAGCGGCCGGAGACGAGCGCGGGCGCCGCGGTCGTGGGTTCTTCAGCGGTCGGCGGCTCAGTCGCCGGGGCTTCGGTGGTCTGCGGCTCGGTCGAGGGAGCCTTGGTGTCAGCTTCGGTCTTAGCAGGCTGCGATGCGGGTTCAGTCTTCGCGGGCGCTTCGCCGCAGGCTGCCGTGCCGAGAACGAGGAGCGCGGCAAGCAGGAGGGCTGCCGCTTTGTGAACGAGGTTCTTCATGTGTATTTGTCCTTTCATATGTGAAATATGTTGAAACCTGTGGATGAGGCCTCATCGGCCGGTGCTGCGGCTTTTGCCGTTTGCCGTTTCCCGTTCTTTCCGGCTGACCGACCAGTAGATGAGGTCGCGGGGCCGGCCGAGGTATTCGAGTTCCTTTTCCGAGAGGCGTTCGAAATGCATGCCGCATTTTTCCATCACGCGGCGCGAAGCCTCATTTTCGGGAAAGAAGGAGGCGCAGACGGACTGCATGCCGCGTTCTTCGAAAAGATATTCCAGAAAACGGCGGACGGCCTCGGTCACGTAACCGCGGTTCCAGTATGAGGAGCCGATTCCGTAGCCGATCTCGCAGGCGCCGTCCTTCTCATCGAAGGAAAGAATGATGCCGATGAACTTTCCGCTTTCTTTCATCCGGACCGCGAACATGCTCTCATTCGTCACGTATGAGGAGATGTCCACCTCTTCCGGCGTCTCCGCGTATCTGCAGATGAAGGTCTCCAGCACTTTTCTGTCGTGAGAGATATTTTCAAAATAATCCTGCCGGTCCGTTTCCCGGATCCGGTCGAGGATCAGTCGTTCGGTCTCCACTGTCTGATCTCCTTCCGTCGGCAATTATCTGATGCCGTACATTTCGTCCATGATCTCATGCAGGGCGGCGTACGGGTCGTCCCGCATGGCAGTCGCATCTCCGAATTCCATCACGCGGAGATCGCCGGAGACTTCATCCCAGGCCGGAAGGCCGCTTCCGTTCGGATCGCCGGTCTTAATGAAGTTCAGGAAATACTGCTTCATCTGGGAACTCAGTTCGCGGTCGCGGGCGTCGTAGAGGCGGGAATCCTCCGGGATGTTGCCGTAGAGGTAGACTTCCTCGCCGCTGTGCCAGTCGCCGAGCCGTCCGTTCGTCTTCGTAAACCAGTAAACGTAGGACGGAACGCCGCCCGCCTGTCCCTGCCTTGCCAGGCAGTAGTGGCCGTAGGAGAAGAGGAGGACGGAGTCGATCTCGGCCCAGTTCTTCTTTGCCTCGGCGTTCGTCTTCGCAGGATAGATCTCCAGAACCTTTTTCGCATACTCCTCGGGGAAGACCGTGCGGATCTTCTGCTCGTAATTCTTCAGGTTCGCCTGGGAGAAGAGGATGAAGGGCGCCGCTTCCTCGCCGTTGAAGCCGTGCATCAGGGCTTCCTCGTTGAATTCCCCGGCGGCATAGGCTTCGTACGGCGTCTTCGTGAGGGCATAGCCGTCGACAGTGATGTGGTGCTGGACCGCCATCTCGCCCACGATCTTTTCCGCGGGCAGGGCGCGCAGCTCCTCGATCGTGGATACGCCGAGGCGCTCCTTGGTCTTTTTGCCGTCGGCAAGAGCCTTGTCCATCAGACGGAAGGAGTGCGCGGGCTTCGGCGCACTTACCGTCGAACTTTCCATGACGGCGCGGCGGAAGAGGCCTTTCGCGAGCGGCGAGGTGCAGATGGCGCTGACGGAGGCGGAGCCGGCCGATTCGCCGGAGACGGTGACGTTCTTCGGATCGCCGCCGAAGGAGGAGATGTTGTCCTGCACCCACTTGAGGGCAGCGATCTGGTCGAGGAGGCCGTAGTTGCCGGTCGTGCCGTTCGGCGATTCCGCCGCCAGCGCTTCGTCGGCGAAGTAGCCGAATACGCCGAGGCGGTAGCCCATGTTGACCACGACCACTCCGTCATGCGCGAGGCTCGCGCCGCTGTAGTCCTGATACCAGGGCTGGCCGGTCTGGAGGGAGCCGCCGTGCACGTAGACGAGGACAGGAAGGTCCTTCACGTCTCCGGCCGGCTTCCAGATGTTTAGATAAAGCGAATCCTCGCTGACCGGCGGGCGCCAGTTATCGGTGAGGGAGATCTTATAGTCGTGATAGCCGATGATCTGCGCAAGGGAGTCATAGTAAGGGGAGTTCGTCACCTGCATGGACATCGGAGCGAAATGGTCGGCGGCAAGGATGCCGCTCCAGGGCTCGGCCGGCTGCGGCTCGCGCCATCTGAGTTCGCCCACGGGCGGCTTCGCGTAAGGGACGCCGGCGTAGACTTCGACCTTCTTATCCGCCGTATAAATGCCGGTCAGGTCGCCCATCGCAGTATGGAGAACCTGTGTCACGCCGCCGTTTTTTCCCTGGACCGCAGGGACCGCACGGATCGGAGGCTGCGAGACGAGAAGGATCACGGCAAAGACGGCAAACAGCCCAAGCCAGGCCGCGAAGCGGACGAGCCGGCGGCTCCCGGAGAGTTTCTTCGCGCGGAGGAAGATGAATGCGGCGAGGGCGGCAAGGAAAAGCCCCCAGCCGAGGAGCGTGTGCTTCCCCAGTTCCAGCGCGGCGGCCGTGACCAGGGCAAAAAGTGCGAGAAGGACCTTCCAGAGGACCCTGCCCGGCGCACGGGTTTCTTTCTTGTTTCGTTCAGCCATGTTCGTCTGCCGCGGGCGCGGCACTCCTTTACGTATTACAAGATTCATTATAGCAGAAAAACGCGGTGAAGAGGACTCCTTCTTGAAAGAACGCCGGGAAAATGCTATGCTTTTTCCGTAACCTGCAAGCTTTTCCTGACAGGAGGAACGTATGAAATCACTGAAAAAGGCCTGGATAGGGCTCGCCGTGTGCGTCGCGGCGGTTTTTCTCTGCATGTTTTTCGCAAACCGCGTCCAGACCGGCGGCGGAGGCATCCGGGTCACGGAGGGCGTGATCGACAGTTCGGACGTGGGACAGATCGCCTACAAACTGTATACCCCGTACAACGCGACGAAGGATAACCCTGCCCCCGGCGTACTGCTGCTGCACGGCTACCAGAACGACCACGAGACCTGTGCGGCCTACGCGATCGAACTGGCCGGACGCGGCGCCGTCGTGATGGCAATTGACGAATTCGGCCACGGCAGGACCGAGCCGGGCATGATCAAACGCGGCTACACCAACCACACGGTCAAGGTCAATTACGGCGAGGACAGCGTGGAGACCGGAACCTATAAGACCATCGGCGGGCCCGTCCGCTACCGCCTGCTCCTCAATTTCTCCAACCTGAGCTTCTTCAACGATCATTATTCGAAGGGCACGGACGGGAGCGAAGTTATTGACAGTTCGATGGGCGGCGTCGCGGCATACGCGGTGCTCGCGACCATGGACAACGTGGACCCGACCCGCCTTGCCGTGAGCGGCCACTCGATGGGCACCTGGGCTTCCTGGACCGTTTCCGCGGTTTATGCCGGCGTGACCGACGAACAGGGCCGCGACATCACGCCGAAGGCGACCGTGCTGCAGTGCGGCGAGCTGTTTACGGACGACATCTATGACAAGTCCCCGATCTTCGGCAGGGACATCTATTTCAACAATGTTCTGCTCCTGCAGGCGAAATGGGACGAGTTCAACTATTTCCGCGACTATAAGAACACGATAAATGACGAACTCCTGACCTCCCCGCTCCGGCTTTCCTTCCTGGGAACGAGCGGCAAGGCGGAGTGGAACAAGACCTACGGTTCGTTTGAAGACGGTACGGCAAGGCGGATGGAGCTTCTCTACACGAACCACCGCCTGACGACGCACCATAAGGGCGGCCTTGCCGTCGCCCTTGACTGGTTCAGCAACGCAATCGGTTTCCCGGCTTACGAAGGCATGCCGAATGCCCGCACGAGCTACGACCAGACGGCGATGACCAAGGAATGGCTCGTGCTTGCGGCAACGCTGCTCGCGATCGGCTCCATGCTGCCGCTAGCGGAGATCCTGCTCGGGACGAAATTCTTCGGGGAAGTCCGGCAGGCACTGCCGCCGGCCAAAAACGTGAAGCCGAAGAAGGCCTGGACCCGCGGCGCCGTCATCACCATCCTCATCGCTGCCTTTACCTACCCCTTCATGACGCAGCTCGGCCAGGGGCTCCTGCCGCTTCCCGAGAAGAAGATCTTCCGCATGACCATCGGCAACGGCTTCGTCGGCTGGTACAGCCTGCTGATCATCATCATGGTCCTCATCACGGTCTTCGGACGCCGGAAGGCCGTGAAAAAGGCCAAAGCCGCGGGGACGGAGCCGCCGGCTTTCAACTGGAACGAGATCGGCTTCGCGGGAACGGAGGCGCCGGAGAAGTTCTCCTGGAAACTTTTCGGCAAGGGAGCGCTCATTGCCCTTTGCGTGACCGGCTTCATGTACCTGCAGGTCGTCCTCTATGAAAAGCTTTTCATGCTGGACTTCCGCTTCATCTGGCCCTTCTTCAAGAGTTTCAGCTGGACCCGCCTCGGCCAGTTCTTCGTCTACATCCCCTTCTTCGCGGCCTTCTACCTGCTGAACAACAGCAAGATCTTTGCGGGCCTCAGGACAAAGGCGGCGTACGAATCCGGCGCGAAGGGCTTCTTCGCGAGCTGGCTCCGCTACGCCCTCTTGATGGTCGGCGGCACCCTCGTCGTGATCCTGATCGAGTACATCCCGTTCTTTGCGGGACTCGGCCCGGGCGCAGACCTCCTCTTCGGCTCGACCTTCGGCGGCCCGTTCATGAGCCTCCTCATCGTCTTCGCGCCGCAGGTCCTCATCTTCAGCCTGATCGGCACGTATTTCTACCGCCGCACCGGCAATGTCTATACGGGTGCGATGGTGATTGCGATCCTTGCCTGCTGGATCGTGACCGGCGGCTCGGCCATGCTGTAAGGCGGAAAACGACACGAAAAAGAGACGGTCCTCGGACCGTCTCTTTTCTTCTGCGGCAGGCGCCTTAATCTTTCGGCGCGCGGTAGAACTCGAAGGTCCCGCCGCTGTTCGTCATTTCCAGGTGTCCGGCGCCGTTGATCCGGAAGGTTGCCACACCGGCTGCTTTTTCCGGTACGTTTTTGTCAAAATCAATGGTCAGGATACCGGTCTTCGGATCATAGTCGAAATATTTGATCTCCAACCAGCGGGACTTGGCGGTGTTCCACTGGTCGTAGTAGCCTTCGTATTCCCCGAATTCGTTGTACTCCTCCACGTAGATCAGCCCCAGCACCCAGTCGCCGGGCTTGATCTTTTCCCAGGTGATCTGGACCGGGACCCACATATCGGAGAACTTGTCCAGGTCGTTGACCACCTTCCTGTGGATGGTAAAGGAGAAAGGATCGGAGACTTCGCCCATCAGCTTCGTCCCGTCTGCGGTCAGCACGTATTCGCAGAGCGTAAAGGAAAGCGGGATCTCGTCCACTTCCGGCTTCTCGTTCTTGAAGAAATCCTCCTTGGACAGCTTGTACTCCTTCTTGAAGAAACTGTTGGGGATCTCTTTTTCGATCTTTCCGCCGCCGGGCGTCTGGATCGTCAGAAGGAAGCCGTCAATGACCTTTGTATTGGCCGCCGGGCTCAGTTCCGGGAAGGTGAAGACCAGGTCTTCCTGATCCTCTTTCATCGCCGGGGCTTTGGTCTTGTCCAGAACGTAAAGGTAATACCCGTTGCGGTCGCCGGGATTGTTCATCTCAGCCGTGATCTCCAGAATGTTGCGGAAATAGTTCACGGCCCCCAGACCCTCAGCGGAGAGCGCGGGGATATAGGCGCCCTTGGTAAAGAGGGTAAACGGATCGGCCGGAAGCAGCTGCGTGCCCGGCAGATCGGAGGAAAAGCCGCCGTCCGGTACCATGAGAAGGATCATCGGGACCTTCTGCCTCTGCATGAAGCCGCGGATGGCGCTCGAATAAGGCCCTTCCGGAGCGACCTGCGTATGATAGGCGTTGCCCTTTTCGATCCTGACGTAAGGATATGGATCGTATTCCTTCTCGTTTTTGTAGAATTGTCTGGAAAAAGCCGCTTTGTTCGTTCGGGCGAAGAGCTTGTAACAGCTGTTGAATTCGGCGACGGAAAGGTCGAACAGCTTCATGAGCGGCGCCGAAATGCCGCCTTCCTTGACGCTGCTGATCGCGTTCATCATCCGGCCGCCCCACATGGTCCGTCCGGTCCTGTCCTCCAGGAAGGCAACGAATTCTCCCAGATTGTAGCCTTCATGCTGCATCACGATCGTGCTGTTGTTGGGTGCGTAATACTTGTCGATGGGCAGCTTCAGGCAGGACCAGTAATCGGTGGGGTTCATTTCCATCTTGGAATCCCAGTCGATGATCCCGGCGGCCTTAAAATGCAGGGCGGCGCGCCTTTCAACCACGATCGCCGTCATCTCGTCGTAACGCACGGAGTCTGCCCAGAAATAGCGGTAGCCACGCTGGCAGACGTGCAGCATCTCGTGGACCATGGTGACCAGGAGGGTGTCCCGGGAAGTCTGCCCGCCGTCCTGGACGGCTTTCAGATTGATCTCCACCCAGGGCGTCTTGACCTTCCGCGACATGGCGGTGGCCAGGTTGCCGCCTGCCGTCGTGGAAACGATCTCGACCACGCCCGTGGGCGGTTTCACGTACTCCTCTTCCTTTAAGTACTTATAAGCCATGTCGATGCAGCCGATGGCATAGTCCACGACGTCGGGAAGTTGGATCTCCTTCTGGAGTTTCAGGTATTCCGGATCCTTTTGAATGGCTTCCAGGACCACTTCGTCCACGGTCTTGTTGCGGGAGAAGATATTCAGGATGTTGGACGCGTTGAAGAGCTTTTCTTCTTCATACTGCTTATAGAGCTCCTTGGCGCGGGCCCTGTATTTTGCGGCCAGCTCCTCCATTTTCTTCATGTTGGCTTCTTCGTCGATGCCCAGATCGGCCGGAGCCCAGCGCAGGATATAGGAGCCGTATTTGTTCGAGCAGGTCAGTTCGGCCTTCTTCTTCCCGGAATCGTAAAAGTACTTCATGGGAGCCGTAAACTCCTGCGCGTACCAGTTCTTGACGATGGGATAACCGTAGTAAATGATGCCGGTCACGATGAGGCCGCGCAGCAGCCAGTCGCCGACCACCAGCAGGGTGATGCTGTTCTGGTCCGCGTTGTAAATGAGCTTCCCGTTTTCGACGCGGGAGGCATACTGATAATAGCTGCCGTCGTCTGCGACGCGGAAAACGCACAGATAATCGGTGAATACCTCGCTGACGCCGAGTTCTTTCAGATCCAGGCTCACGCTGTAAGTGCCCGGGATGACCTCGTCGTCTTCCAGCCCGGCGTCCACCTCCCAGCCCGCGATGGCCATGTATCCTTCCTTTTCCAGCGAAGAGACAGTGTTCAGAAGCGTCTTATCTGCTTCGGTCACGGGCGTCATCCGGATCTCGGTATCCTGCCAGAAGGCATTCTTCTCTGCACTTACCGTGACGCCCGGGCAGGGAGAGGCGCTGATCGGTTTGCTGCTGCCGAGAACGACCGTGTCGCCGGGATCGGGTTTCACGACGGGATCGGTCTCCGGTTCTGTCGGGGCGATGACCACGGCGCCGGTGCCTCCGCCCGGATCCCCGCCGATTCCGCGGATCCATTTCAGGACGAAGCCGGGCTTAACGAAACCGGTGTAAAGGAGAGCGGCGACCAGAACGAGGGACAGGAGCTTTTTGAGGCAGCCGCCTTTCTTCTTAGGCGCGCGAACAGCCCAGGATTGCTCCCGGGCTGTTCTCTGTTCCTTATTCCATTGTTCAGCTGCCTGCTGCGGCGTCGAAACGCGCTGCCCGGCTGGCCGGCTCCAGTTTTGGTTATTATTCTGCGCAGCCTGCTGCCGCGCCTGCTGGGCGGGCGGAATCGGCTGAGACGGCTGCGCCTGCTGCCTCTGCGGCGCGGGAGAAGAACCCTGTACGGCGGGCTGGGGGCTTCCGCATTTCGTGCAGAAGACGGCCTCATCAGGCAGGGGGTTGCCGCATTTGATACAGAACTTACTCATGGCGTGCTCCTTGCCTGATCTCCTCAGGCGGGGCGGTATTTATTTGTTGATGATCTGAGCTCTTTCGCAGCGGGCTTTGATATAGTCCCAGATGAAATCGAAGTCCTCATCCTCGCACCAGACGCGGTTGTTGCTCAGGCCTTCGCGAAGGACGATCGTGTTCTTCCTGCGAATGCCGGTCAGTTTTTTGGTCCCCTTGAACGCAGTGTACATGGCGTTCCGGTTCCCGTGCGTCATGCCGATGCCGATGGTGGTGAGGTTGCCGCTCGCCGCGCCGGCAAGCACCAGGAGGTCGCCGATGATGGAGGCCTTCTTCGCCTGCTTGGCTTGCTGCTCGTGCAGGATGCCTTTCTCGTCCAGGGTGAAGATGACGCAATACTTGCCGCCCATCATCGCCGCATAGAGAAGGTAGCCGAGGATCGAAAGACCCAGGAAGATGGCAGCCATGATGCCGCCCATCTTCAGGACGTCCGCGTAATTGTGGTCGCCGAAGAGTTCGACGATCAGGAAAATGACCATTCCGCCGAGGATGACGCCGCCGAAGATCTTGAGAATGGTCCAGAAGACCCACAGGTTCTTCATCAGGCCCAGCTCGTAGACCCAGCGGTACTTGCCGTCCGTGCAGAGGAGCACGTTCTTGCTGACGAAGGGATCGGAGCCGTCGATGCCTTCCGTTTTCCAGCGTTTGGGCTCATAAGGTACGGGATCGACAGGGACGGCAGCCGGCGCGGGCGCGGCGGGCGCCGGAGCGGCTGCCGGAGCTGCATTCGGGACCGTGCTCTCGGGCTGTCTGGCACCGCAGACACTGCAGAAAACGGCTTCATCGGGCAGTTCTTTTCCGCATTTAAAACAATATTTCATTTCTGTCCTCCAATTCTGTGGATCGTGTATTGGTTTGGTGAAGACCGTGCCTGCAGCGGCAGCGATCGGGAGTCTGATGGAACAGGCGGCGCAATTCTTTGAAGATGCGTCTTTCTGTCAGCAATTACCGGCCGAACCAGTCGAGGATCGAATTCGAGCCTTCGATGTGCAGGTGTTTGATCGCCTTGCCGTCGTTGTCTACAAGCTGCCAGATATAATACGGTTTCGGCTCCTGCAGATCGTTGTCAGAGAACTCTTCTTTGACGGTGAGCTGGCGGACGTTGTCGAGCGGATCGCCGGAAAGCAGATAGACCGCTTTTTCCGCATCCGTGTCCTGGATCTCCACGGCACGGAGCTTCCCGTAGACATCCAGCGTAACGCTGCTGTCGATCATGATGCAGGAAGTGGAAAACTCGCTGGTCAACTGAAGGCCGATATCTGCTGAGACCCCGCTGTTGACGGTCAGGGAACCGTTTCCGGTAAAGTGTACGCTTCCGCCGGTGTAGAAGCCCCAGATCATGAAGTACTCGGTGAGCTCGTTTTCGCCGATCAGTTCGACCGTAAAACCGTTGCCCATCAGATTCACGCTGAGTCCGCCGCCGTGGTAATTGTCCAGCGTCAGCGTGTTGGTGGACGGATCATAGGAAATCCCTTGCTGCGTGACGTACTGCTCGGTGTAGAGGTTGTGGTTAAGATAAATAAAACCTGAGGTACCGGCCTTATTATCAAGGACCATAACATAGTCTTCGTTCAGCACGCCGTAGCTCGGAACCGGCGTGTTCGGGTTCGGATTCGGCAGATCCGGGAAGGAACTGTCGCCGCCTACCGGAATGCCCGGCAGTTCGGGATCCTCCGGCACCTCGCCGCCGAAATGGATGTGTTTGACCGGCTTTTCGTTCTCGTCGACGGAGATCCAGGTATTATAACTGCCTGAGACTGTTCCGGAAGAATCTTCCTGAGTGGTTCTGATGACCTGTCTTACACCGTCGATCGGGCCGTCTGACTCATAGTAAACGCCTTTCGGCGCGGAAGTATCTTCTACCCAGAAAGCATACTCTCCGCCGAACAGGTCCATCGTGACCGTACGGTCGATCATGACGCAGGTCTCGCTGTAGATGCCTCGCACCCAGAGACCGGTAAAGTTGGATGAGGCTCCCAGAGAGAGATAACCGTCACCGGTGAAGCGAATGCTGGCACCGAGATAATCTCCCTGGATATGGATACCGTTTTCCAGCACGTTCTTCCCGACGAGCCGGACTTTGAAACCGTTGCCAAGGTTGTCGAGCTGCAGACCGTAAGCGTGATAATTGTTCAGCGTCAGGGTGTTGCTTGCCGGATCGTAGCTGATGCTGTTCGTGTTCATGGGGCCGACGCCCTGTTCGGGAAGATAGAAAGTCTCGTGGACATCCTGCGTGCCGTCCCAGCTTTGCAAGAGGATCTGCGGGTCGCGTCTGACGCCGTCCGGACTGGTCCCGCCCGGTTCCAGGTTCGGCAGGCTCGGGTAGGACGCATCGCCGCCGATCGGAAGGCCGGGCAGTTCCTGCTTCGGCGGCGCTTCGCCGCCCACGTGGATGTGGGTGACCGGGCGGCCCTGCGTGTCGACGCTCTTCCAGTCATAGATCATGGCACCGGTCGACGTGCTCGTCTCGCCGCGGTCCCGTTCCTGGATCAGATCCGGGATCGCTGAATCGGACAGGTAGTAGATGCCCTTGTCTGCCGTCGTATTGTCGACCGTGACGGCGGCGTATTCGCCGTAAATATCCATGGTGACCGCACTGTCGATCATGACGCAGGCGGCCGCGCTGCCGGCATCCAGGGAAATCCCGCTGTACTGTGTGCCGGCTGCGTTCACGGCCAGGTATCCGTCGCCGGTGAAGATGACGCTGCCGCTGGTCATGTCGCCGTAGATCTCCAAGTTGGAGAGCAGTTCGTTTCTGCCGATCAGGCGGATCCGGAAACTGCTGCCCATATTGCGGATATGAAGCCTTCCGCCAGTATAATTATTCAGCGTCAGGACGTTTTCCGCGGGATCGTAGAAAATGTCATCCCTGCCGGTCGGGTGGTTCTGCTCGTAGGAGTAGATGTCCAGAGGGGTCGAAAGAACACCGTCCGAGAAACTCTCCCACATCAGGATGCTGCTTTCGTGGTGTATCCCGTCCGCGCCGATCGAATGCGGCATCGGATTGGGCAGCATCGGGAAGGAGGAATCGCCGCCGATCGGATGGCGCACCGTCACGACCGGTGCTTCGGCGGACGGTTCGGTGTCGGTCCCGCCGGGTACCGGCTGATTCTCACCTCCCGGCCGGTAGCTGTTGTTGACGTGGACGATCGTGGAATGCATCTGGGCACCGACCATCAGCCAGGAATGATAAGTCTCGGGATCATCGTGGATGAAGGAAGTGTCCTCGGCTCTGAGCGGCGCCTGGTAAACCTCGGGCCAAACCGTCTTTGATTTGTACGAGATGGGCTTTTCGGAGCAGGTCGAGGTGACGCGGAAGATGCTCTGAGCGCCGCTGATGTCGAATTTGACGTTCTCGTCCAGCATGAGGTGGGCATTGGTCCACTGGCCGATCACGTGGATGCCGTAATCGTAATGCTCACCGTCGTTGATGGTGATCCCGCCTTCGCCGGTGATGGTAACGGAGCAGCAGGCCGCCATCAGGTACTCGGACAGGACATTGTCGCCCTCCAGCCGGATGGTGAAATCCTGGCCCATGTTGTTGATCATCAGGCCCTTGCCGTGATAGTTGTTCAGGGTCAGGGTGTTGGTGTCGAAGTCATAGTATATCGAGGAGCTTTCCGCGGAAACGGGATTCTCGGGGATGGACATCGGGATGGGACCGGTATAGAACTTAGGTTCTTTCCGGCCGTACCAGACGAAGCCTTCGACCATGGCCTGCTCGCCCATGGATCCCTTGATGAAATCCACCGCCGCGACGTACTTGTTGTTCGCGTCGACCGTCTGGGACTGGGTCACCGTCCAGTCATTGTTGTCAAGCTTCGGAAAGACTCTGTCGCCCCCGAAAGGGATGAGGTCGCCGTAGATCAGGTCGAACTCATCGTCATAGTGCCCCGAAGCGCCGTCATCAGGTTCCGTACTGAGCTCACCGAGGATCACCGAGTCGTTGAACAGGCCGTCCATGCCGAGAAAGTCGATGCCGAAAGAGTTCGTGACCAGAACGACGGAAGATGCCACGGCCGCGAACTGCAGAAGGAGCGAGCGCTTCCGTTTTTCCTTCCGCTCGGCCGTCTGCTTCGCGTCGGCGGACGCCGAAGAAGCCGCAGAGGTCGTTAATTCCTCCCCGGCCGCTTCTTCGGCAGGGCCTTCCTCAGCAAGGACTTCCGCAGCCTGCCTTTCAGCCTCGTTCGGCTCGGCAAGGTTCCGTTTCTGCACGCCGAAACGGCCCGTAAGCCGCCTTCCTCCGGAAAGCGTTGCGGACTGCTCCGGCGGCAGGGTGAATTCCTCGCCCGGCCGCGTATATTCAGATTGGTCGTATGAATGTCTCATGGGACCGCTTAGTTATCTCCCTTGTGGACCACTACCTGCTGGAACGGGATCTCGATGCCCGCTTCATCCATGCCGATCTTGAACTCGCGGTTCATCAGACGGGCTGCCTTGTAGATGTCGCCCTCACTGACCTTCGCGATGAAGCGGAGGTTGACGGAGGAGGCGTCGAGCGTCTGCACGCCGAGGTACTCCGGTTCCGTGCGGAAGACTTCCGGATACTTTTCCGGAAGAGAAGCCGCGATGGCTTTCAGCGCCGTTTCGGTATCCGCGAGGTTCGCGGCATAGGAGACCGGAACGTCGCAGACGGCGTTCGAATTGGTGCGGGAACGGTTCAGGATATTCCGCATGTCGGAGTTGTTGACCAGCTTGATGTTGCCGCCCGGATCCTGAATGGAGGTGACGCGGACGCCGATGTTGGTCACGGTGCCGCGGAAGCCGTTGTATTCGATGATGTCGCCCACGTTGAACTCATCCTCAAAGACAAGGAAGAGGCCGGTGACCACGTCTTCGATGAGGCTCTCGGCTGCGAAGCCGATGATCAGGGCGACAATGCCTATGCTGGCGAAAATCGTGCTCAGGTTGATGCCGATGGCGGACAGGCACCAGATCAGCAGGATGAGCGCGATCGCGTAGCCGCTGAAACTCTTGACCATGGAATAGATGCTGGCTCCCTTGGGGGTCTTCGGCTTGATCTTTTCCATCACGATCTTCAGAATCAGTTTCACGATCATCATGAACAGCACGATCACGATCACCTTGAAGATCCGGACCCACTGGATGTTGAGGACTCTCTTGATCTGGTCCACGTCGCCGAAGAGGCTGTTGTAGCCGTTCTTCATGGCTTCCCGCCAGCTGGCCGGCAGGAAGAACATCAGCGAGGGATTGGTGATGAGAAGGACAAGGACCAGAATGACGGCCAGGATGATGACCTTTCTCCAGGGATTGTGCTTGTCGAGTTTGTGCGCCTTAGGCGCAGGCTGCGCGGCATTCGGCGTACCGTTCGGGGCGGCGTTCGGGGCGCCGTTCTCAGTGTTGTTCATGGCATGCTCCTTAATTTTTTATCTTATCCGTAAGCGTTGAGATCGGTTCGGAAAGACTTTTTTCGAATGAAAATATCACTTTTTCAGTTTAACGCGTTCCCGCACTGCTGTCAAAGATTTTCAGCAGCATCAGGGAAATTTGTGCATTATTTTTCGTTTTCCAGTGCGGGGATGAGTTTTGCGGCGAAATCCGCGATCATCGGGTCGTCCGAGTACTTCACCAGCACGCGGAGCTGCTCGATGATCTTGTCTTTCCCGGGGATCTCCTTCGCGTTTTCGGGGCAGAGGTGGTATCCGATGCAGCGCAGCATCCGGAGGACGTGCTCCGGGTCCTCGCAGTCGAGGATCTCGCAGGCGATGACCGGGTCGCCGTCTTCGTCGAAGAGGGACTCCTCCTCGAGCCGCCCGAAGGGCTCCGAAAACTTGCCCCAGGGACCGTCTTCGCGGTCTTCAAGGCTTTCGACGGAGGCAATGTCTCCGGCATAGAAAAGCGTGCCGGGCAGCTGGAGCCCTTCTTCGTAATTTCCGAATTCATGCTCGTCATAGTCCGCGGAGTTGTGTGAGGCGATGCCTTCGTAGACCGCGCCGTCCAAGCAGGTGATCCGCACATGTTTGTCGTTGAACTGCCAAAGATCCATTTTCGCTCCTTTGCGCAGTCCGTGCCGCCCTGCCGCTTCGCCGCGCGGGGCCGGCGGACTGCCTTCTCAATAAAAGAATTATAGCGTTTTTTACAGGAAAAGAAAAGGGGAGAAGCCTTTCTTTCCGCGGTAAAAAGTGGTATGCTGTGCGGAGATCGCGACGATCGTAAACAATACCCTCTCGGAGGAAATACTTCATGTTCAAAACTGCAAAGGAAGTGGTCCAGTTCATCCGTGAAAACGACGTGAAGATGCTGGATTTCAAAATGGTGGACATCGGCGGCTCGTATCGCCACGTGACCATCCCCGCCGCGCGTTTCAGCGAGGAAACGGTGAAGAACGGCATCGGCTTCGATGCGTCGAACTACGGCTACGCCGTGGTGGAGAAGAGCGACATGGTATTCATTCCGGACGTTTCGACGGCCATGATGGATCCCTTCTGCGAGATCCCCACGCTGTCCATGACGGGCAATGCCATGATCATCGACTACCCGAAGAACCGCCCGCTGCCGCAGTATCCGCGCAACATCGTCCTTGCCGCGGAAGAGTACATGAAGAGCACCGGTATCGCGGACACGATGATGATCCTGCCCGAGTTTGAATTCTACCTGTTCGATGAAGCCGGCTGGCGCGTGGATTCGAACCACCAGGAAGCCCACGTGGACTTCAACCAGGCCTACTGGAACAGCGATACCGAAGGCACCGCGAACATCGTTCCCTACCAGAAGAACTATCACACGGCGAAGCCCTCCGACACGACTTTCGAGTGCCGCAGCCAGATGGTCCTCTACATGGAGGAGGCCGGCATTCCGGTGAAATACCACCACCCCGAGGTGGGTGCCGGCGGTCAGTTCGAGATCGAGCCGCAGCTCGGGCAGATGTCCGTGATGGCGGACCGCTCCCTTCTGATGAAATATATCATCAAGAACACGGCGCAGGAGTTCGGTATGAGCGCGACCTTCATGCCCAAGCCGATCTTCGGCGAGGCCGGCAGCGGCATGCACGTGCACATGCTGCTGATGAAGGACGGAAAACCCGTCTTCTCGGATGAAAAGGGCTATGCGCACCTGTCCCGGACAGCCCATTATTTCATGGGCGGCCTGCTTTCGCACATCGATTCGCTATGCGCGATCACGAACCCCAGCACCAACTCCTTCAAGCGCCTGGTCCCGGGTTTTGAAGCCCCTGTCACGGTCGGCTACGCCACCTCGAACCGCAGCGCGGTCATCCGCATCCCGGCTTACGCGAAAACGCCGGAGCTGCGCCGCTTCGAGATCCGCAACCCCGATGCGACCTGCAACCCGTATTTCTGCTACGCGGCCCTGCTCATGGCCGGTCTTGACGGCGTGAAGAAAAAGATCGATCCGAAAAAGAACGGCTGGGGGCCGTACGACTTCAATCTCTTCGCCCTGCCGGATGAGGAGAAGGCCAAGCTCCGCGGCCTGCCGACGAGCCTCGAACGGGCGCTGGACGCCCTGGAGAAGGACCACGCCTACCTTACCGAGGGCGGGGTGTTCCCGGAGGAACTCATCACGGGCTACATCGCCCGCAAGCGGAAGGAATGCGCGGAGATCGCCCGCATCCCCACCGCTGCCGAATTCGACCGCTACTACAACAGCTGAGGCTGAAGTGCCGGCCGCAATAAAAAAGCCGCCTGCCCCTTTCGGGAACAGGCGGCTTTTTTCGGTACAGGCAGCCGTGGGAGGGGGCTGCGGCTTATTTCTTTGTATAATCGTAGAAGCCCTTGCCGGCGTTGACACCGGTCTCGCCTCTGTCGATCTTTTCCTTCAGAAGCTTGCCCATGCGGTTCTCCAGCGTACCTTCCTGCTGGGCGGCGGGCTTCATCTGATTGATGTTGTAGGCGGTCTCAAGGCCGACGATGTCGAGGATCTGGAACGGGCCGGCCGGCGCGCTCGTGGCAAGGCGCCAGGTCAGGTCGATGGTTTCGGGGTCGGCAACGCCGTTTGCCCACAGGGCCTGCGCGGCGGAAAGGAACGGGACCAGCATCGAGTTCAGGATGTAGCCGGGCTGTTCCTTGTGCAGCTGCAGCGGCACCATGCCGATGGCGGCGGCGAATTCCACGACCTTCTGATAGATCTCCGGATCCGTGCCGGGATGGCCCATGACTTCACCGGTGTTGTTTTTCCAGATGGTGTTGGCAAAGTGCAGGGCGCAGTACTTAGCCGGACGGCCGGTATATTCCGCGAACATGCTCGGCAGCAGGGTGGAGGAGTTCGTGCAGAGGATGGTATCTTCATCCAGCAGATCCCTCATGGCTTCGTACATGCCGATCTTGGCCTTAGGCTCCTCGGTCATGGATTCGATGACGATATAGGCGCCCGAGAGAGCTTTTTTAAGATCCAGTTCGATGTGGACCTTTTCGGCGAAATTCTTTTTGCCTTCTTCGATCAGAGTGTCGATCGCTTCAGCCGTGATGCCCTGCCAGCTGCGGATGAGGCCGCGGGGATAGAGCATGCCGCCGATCGGGTTGCCGATCAGGGCTTTTGCCTTCGCCAGATCTTCCAGCATCAGTGCGGAATAGCGCTCGATCTTCGGCGTGGTCCTGCCGATGGAGCTTTCCGAGCGAAGCCAGAAGGTCGTGTCAAAACCGTGATAGGCGCAGATAAGGCCGATCTGTGTTCCGAGCACGCCGCCGCCGGCGATGACAACTTTTCTGTTTTCCATGTTAAAACCTCCTTTATGTAAACTCTATGTAGCGGACAGCCCTTGTCTTTCACGGCGCTGTCTGTTATGATTGCGTTACAATTGTATCAACGTGCGGAGGGCTTTACAAGGCATCCGCGCCGGATAGTGACAAACGGAGGAAAGTGTATCATGGCAGACGGCGGAACGGGCGCCACACAGGAATATATCATCACGGCACTGCTGCAGCTGCTGCATAAGAAGGCCTTTTCCCAGATCTCCGTTACGGAGCTGTGCAGGAAGGCCGGCGTTTCGCGCATGTCCTTCTACCGCTACTTCGAGAGCCGGGAGGACGTGCTGAAGAAGTGGTGCGCGGGGATCACGGACAAGTTCGTGACGGAGTCGGGCATCAACTACCGGAACGATACGCTGAAGCAGTATTTCACCACGCTCTTTACCCATGTGCTGCAGTACCGCGAAATGTCATTCATCCTGCGGAGAAACGGCCTGCTGTGGATCGTGAAAGACGACATCGACCGCGTGTTTTTCGAGACCTACAGGGACATTTATGACGAATACAAGATGCACTTCATCACCGGCGGGATCTTCAACGCCTATATGCTCTGGGTAGAGAACGGTCTGAAGGAAACGCCGGAGGAGCTGGCGTCGAGGCTGAGCGAGATCCTGGAAAAATGAAAGAGAAGCAAAGAACTTATCTTGCCATCGATCTGAAATCGTTCTATGCCTCGGTCGAAGCGGCCGAGCGCGGGTACGATCCTCTTGACGTGAACCTCGTGGTCGCGGATGAGAGCCGGACCGACAAGACGATCTGCCTTGCGGTCTCGCCGGCTCTGAAGGCACGCGGCATTCCCGGGCGGCCGAGGCTCTTCGAGGTGAAGGAGAGGCTCCGTGAAGTGCGGCGCGAACGCCTTGGAAAAGCTCCGGGCGGGAAGTTTGCGGGCAGCTCCGTGCTGGCCTCCGAACTGGACGCCGACCCTTCGCTCGAACTGGACCTCATCGTTGCCCCGCCCCGCATGAAGTACTACATGGAATACTCCCGCAGTATCGTGGAGATCTACCTGCAGTACGTTTCGGCAGATGACCTGCTCGTTTATTCGGTGGACGAAGTCTTCATCGACGCCACGGATTATCTGGACCTTTACGGGCTGACGGCGCACGAATTCGCCATGAAACTGATCCGCGAGGTACTGGGGAAAACGCATATCACGGCGACGGCGGGCATCGGGACCAACATGTACCTCGCCAAAGTCGCCATGGACGTCGAGGCCAAGCATATCCCCGCCGATAAGGACGGCGTTCGCATCGCCGAACTGGATGAGATGAGTTACCGCGAAAAGCTCTGGTGCCACCGGCCGCTTACGGATTTCTGGCGGGTCGGGCGGGCTACCGCAAGGAAGCTCGAAGAACACGGCATCTATACGATGGGTGACATTGCACGCTGCTCCGAAGGCCGGGACAGCGACTATTGCAACGAGGACCTGCTGTATAAGCTTTTCGGCGTGAACGTGGAGCTGCTGATCGATCACGCCTGGGGCTGGGAGCCCGCCCGGATCGCGGACTGCAAGGCCTACAGACCCGAATCGCAGAGCCTCACGGTCGGCCAGGTGCTCGGGACGCCCTACTCCTTCGACAAGGGGCGGATCGTCATTCAGGAGATGGCGGACGGCCTTTCGATGGAACTGGCGGAGAAAGGCCTCTGTACCGATCAGGTGGTCCTGGACGTCAATTATGATACGGAAAATCTGACGAATCCGGTGCGGGCAAAGGCATACAAAGGCCCGGTCACCGCCGACTGGTACGGACGGCGGGCGCCGAAGCCGGCACACGGTTCGCAGAATCTCCCCCGCCCGACTGCTTCAACCAGGCAGATCGTGGACGCGGCAGCGGCAATTTACGACCGGGTCGTCGATCAAAAGCTCCTCGTCCGCCGCTTCAATCTTGCGGTGATGCATGTGATCGCCGAGGAAGAAGCGCGTAAAATGCAGGCGGCCGAGCCCGAGCAGCTGAACCTTTTTACCGATTACGAAGCCGAAGAGACAAAGCGGAAGGCGGAGGAAGAGGAGAACGAGAAGGAGCGGCGCGTGCAGAAGGCGCTGCTGGACATCCGCGGCCGCTACGGAAAGAATGCGGTGGTGCGCGGCCTCAGCATGCAGGAGGGCGCGACCGCGATCGAACGGAACCGCCAGATCGGCGGCCACAAGGCGTAGGGGGAGCGAAAGCACAGCGCTGAAGAGGTTCAGCGGAAAGGAGGCGGGCGAATGAATAAACAGGAAAATGTAAAAGGTCCGGGCAAGTCCGATCCCCTGCGCGGGGATACGCGTGACGCAAGGATCCGCTACGCCGATATCATCGACCGGCCGCACCATGTCTCCGCGAAACGCCCGCAGATGGACCGCCTCTCCCGGGCGGCACAGTTTTCACCCTTTGCGGCGCTTACGGGCTACGACGACCTGATCCGTGAGTCGGAACGGGACGTGGGCAGCCGCATCGAACTGGACGAGGACCGGAAGGCGCAGTTAAATGACCGGCTTGCCCGCCTGCTCGCGGAGAGCCCTGCGCCGGAAGCCGCGTTCACCTATTTCGTGCCGGATGAAAAGAAGGAGGGCGGCGAATACGTATCTGCCGCCGGCCGGATCGCCCGCTTCGATCAGCAAAGCCGGAGCATTATCCTTGCGGACGGCAGAACGATCCCCATGCAGGAGGTCATCGCGATCGACAGCCCTGTTTTCAGCGATATGAACTAAAGGGGGCGGGACCTTTTTGCCGCAGGTTCCGCCGGCCTGAAAATACACAATGAACCCCGAGGTAAACGATGTTCAACCATCATGACATCACACGAAACGCATTCATGCTCCACGGTCCGTTAGCCCATCACGGCTACGACTGGTGGTGGCACTCCTTCACCGCACAGGATGAAATCACCGGTGAGGACAAGCCCTTTTTTATCGAATTTTTCATCTGCAATCCTGCGCTTGCGGAAGATGAGCCCGTGCTCGGTCAGCTGCCGGAGAATCAGGCGGCCGGAAAGCGCCCCTCCTACCTGATGGTAAAGGCCGGGACATGGGGCGAAGACCACGCGCAGCTTCACCGCTTCTTCTCCCTTAAAAAGACCCGCATCCGCGCAGATGCACCGTACGAGGTGGAGGCGGAGGACTGCTTTGCTTCCGAGACTGCCCTTCGGGGCAGCATTGCCGTCAGTCCCGAGGAGGCGGCTGCACATCCCGAGTGGATGTGCGACGCGGGAAGTCTGCACTGGGATCTTACGCTGGACAAGCAGGTCGCCTTCAATGTGGGCTACGGTGCGGGCAAGGCCCTGCGCGACGCCGAAGCCTTTGCCATGTACTGGCACGCCGAGGGCATGAAGACCGCCTTCAGCGGGACGGTCGAATGGAACGGCCGTCGCTACAGCGTGAGCCCGGAGAAGAGCTTCGGCTACGCGGACAAGAACTGGGGCCGCGACTTTACTTCGCCCTGGGTCTGGCTTTCTTCGAACTGCCTGAAGAGCACGCTGAGCGGCAAAGTGCTGGAAAACAGCGTCTTCGATATCGGCGGCGGGCGTCCGAAGATCTATTTCGTGCCTCTGGACCGGCGCCTGCTTGGCGTGTTCTGGTACGAAGGGAAGGAATACGATTTCAATTTCTCGCACTTCTGGCTGAACGTTCAGACACAGTTTTCCTTCGAAGAGAAGGAGGATGAAGTCATCTGGCACGTGCGCCAGGAAAATGTCCGCGCGGGCATGGTGACTGAGGTGCACTGCCTGAAGAAGGACATGCTTCTCGTGAACTACGAAGCGCCGGACGGGAGCCGGCACCACAGGCGCCTGTGGAACGGCGGCAGCGGATGGGGGACGATCAAACTCTACGATAAAGTCGGCAAAGCCCTGCAGCTTGTCGACATGATCGAGGCGACGCACATCGGCTGCGAATACGGAGAATACGACGAAGACGGCGCCTACGGCGCAGAGTAAGCAGAAGGGAACGGCAAATGTATCTGGAATCCTTTACGCTGCCGCTCGAGCGGGAAGGCGATCTGATCCAAAAACGCATGGCGGATAATATCAGCACGGATCCGCAGAAATGGGGACGGTCGCGACGCTCGGCTACATTGACAACGAGTACCCCTGCGGCATTTTCGGACCGAAAGGACTCCCGGAGATCTGGTTCAGAAAGGCCACGATATTTTACGGCGGCAACGGCTCCGGAAAGAGCACGCTGCTCAACCTGATCGCAGCAAAACTGGGGCTGGAGCGCATCGCACCGTTCAACTCAAGCGAGCTTTTTGATGCCTACGCAGCAGCCTGCGGATACACGGCCGGCGAAGATGACGAGGGCTTTCCGCAGCGCATTCCGGACGGCAGCCGCATCATCACCAGCGATGATATTTTCGATTACATGCTTGCCGTGCGCGCGAACAACGCGGAGATCGAAGCCGAGATCGAGCGCGGGAAGGACGAATACAGGCGTCTGAAATACGGCGAAACGGTCAAGTTTGAGGGCATGAAGGACTACGATGAGCTCCGCCTGCAGGTGCTCGCGCGGCGGCCGTCCGTTTCGCGGCGCAAATTCCTTCGCCGCACAGCCGGAACGGAGGTCAAACTGAACAGCAACGGCGAGACCGCCCTGGAATACTTCGAAACGAAACTGAAGAACGACACCCTCTACTGCCTGGACGAGCCGGAAAACAGCATGTCCCCCGCGATGCAGCTGGAACTTCTGCGGATGCTGACCGAAAAGGTCCGCTACTGCGGCTGCCAGCTCATCATCGCGACCCACTCACCCTTCCTGCTGTCCATGGAAGGTGCCCGGATCTACGATCTCGATGCGCAGCCTGCCGAGATCAGAAATTGGTGGGAACTGGAAAATACGAAGATCTATTATGAGTTCTTTAAGAAGAACGAAGGGCTGTTCGAGGGGAAATGAACGGCCGGAATGACTGTGCTGCTCCCTCTTGAATCTTCTCCCGTTTCCTGCTATATTGGAAACGCAATAAATCTCAAAGAAAGCGAGGTACGGACGATGACTGCGATGAACGGAAAAAACATCAGGAAAAACGGTACGGCGACCTCGGTTTCTGCATTCTGACGGCTGGAAACAGCATTGATGAAAGACCGTGGCTTCCTGCCACGGTCTTTTTTTGTCCGGGGCTCCGTGCCGGAACGGGTCAGCCTGTCGGTCCCGCAGCCGAAGATGCGGCCGATGTGACTAAAAACGACAAAACGGAGCAAAAAGAATTGAATAAGAACACTGACAAAGAACTGAAAAAGGAACAGACTGAGCCGTGCACCGGCCGCATTTCTGCAGTGCACAAGGGGAGCTTCCTCATCCGCTTCCGGGGGGAGGACCTGGCGGCGAAGGTGAAGGGAAACTTCTATGAAATGCCGCCGGAGGACTGGCCGGTCGTAGGGGACTACGTGAACTTTGACCGCAGTCCGTCGGGCACCTCCGTGATCCGGTCCGTCTGCGAAAGGACGAGTTTTCTGCAGCGGCCGGACTCGGCAAAGACCGCCGCGATGCAGTACATGGCCGCGAACGCGGACTATGTCTTCATCATCACCTCCCTGAACGACAACTATAGTTACAACCGCATCGCGCGCTACGCCGGCGTCGTGCTTGCCGGCGGATCGGTACCGGTCGTGATCCTGACCAAGGCGGATCTGTGCACCGACCCGGAGCGTTACGTCCGGGAGGTTCGCGGGATCGCCGACGGGCTGCGGGTGCACGCGGTTTCGGTCGTGCAGGGGACCGGTCTGGAGGCGCTGAAGCCGTATCTTGCGCCGGGAAAGACGGTCTGCCTCGTGGGCTCTTCCGGCGCGGGCAAGTCCACCCTGCTGAATGCCCTGGCCGGTGAAGAACTCATGAAGACCGGAGAGATCCGGGCATCGGACGCCAAGGGCCGTCACACCACCACGCACCGCCAGCTCACCGAATTTGCAAACGGGGCAAGCATCATCGATACGCCCGGCATGCGGGAGATCGGTGTCGCGGCGGCGGAAGACGGCGTGGACACTGCCTTTGCCGATATCATCGCACTGGCAAGGCAGTGCCGCTTCAGCAACTGCCGGCATGAGACGGAACCCGGCTGCGCCGTGAAGGCCGCGGTCGAAAGCGGCGAGCTGTCTGCCGAGAGGCTGAAACTGTACCGCTCGCTCAGCAGCGAGAGCCGAAACCATGAAAAGAAAAAAGAGATCTCCAAACGCGTAAAAGCCATGAAGAGAACAAAATGATACTTTCTCATTGCAAAATCAACTTTTTTCTGATATGCTCAAAATAACACACACGATGCCGGATGCGGCAGAAAATACGACGAAAAAAACAAAGAAACCAGCCACAGCTGCAGACGTCACATTAAGGATCTCGTAACATACGAAGAAGGAACGGAAAACGACAGAGAAAGGAAAACAGATATGAGAAAAGCGCGGAAATGGTCCAGACTGATCATTCTTATCCTGGTTTTCGTGTGTGCCATGGGAATATTTTCCAAAAAGGCATATGCCTGGAAAACGAAAACGCACGGGTTCAGCGCGAACCTGCTGCTTAAGGAGGCAGAGGACGGAAAGGTTACGGTCGACGGAAAGGATTACGCGATACCGGAGGAATACCTGGAAGCCCTGAAGCAGTATCCGAATGCGTTCCGCGCGGGCACGCTCGGTCCCGATTTCTACCCGGACATGCTGACGGGCCAGTCCTACATCCATCCGTATGACGCGGCGGCGGGCGTAGGTGTCGGAGACTGGCTGATGGAACTGGTCAAAGGGGTGAACAGCCTGCCGAAGGACAGCAATGCACGTAAGGAGGCGCTCGCCTTCACGCTTGGCATGGCGATCCATTTTGCGGGCGACCAGTTCGGCCACGACTTCATCAATGCTTTCGCAGGAGGGGCTTATCCGTCATACGCGGAAGCTGCGCAGAGCGAAACAAAACGGTATTACATTATCCGCCATATGGCCGAAGAATCGTACATGGACACGCTGATCGGCGAGCGTCTCGGTGATACGGGCGTTAACGCACCGGAGGTGTTCATCACCAATACGTGGATCTACGAAGGTACCGCGAATGCCGGCCCGGCGAAGATCTATTCCAAATACAGCGGCGGGATGATGTACCAGTACAAGTATCTGGTCGAACTGCGCCAGAAGCTTTATAATTATGCCGAGAAAAACCGTTATTCGATATGGCCGCCGCTTCCGCAGATCGTCCAATACCTTGACAAATGGATCGAGGACCTCGATACGGCGACTTACGAGCTGGTCGTGGCCTTTGACTATATTGCTCACGATTTCATGACCGGCGTGGACGGCAAGAGCGAGATCCAGATCGTGACCAGCCGGCTGAACGAATGGATGGAGGACTACGGGACATATGCCTCACCCGCGCCGGATGTCCTTTCGGATATCGCCAAGGCGTTTAAAAAATCGCAGGAATGGGTCCTGAAAGAGCTCGGTCTTGAGAAAATCAATGAGAAATGGAAAGAATTCCAAAACAGGCTGGTCTCAGACATGCTTGTGTGGGGATTGACACAGGCCGGCATCGATGTCAAATTTTATGAGCAAATAGTGAAGGATCCGAAGATGGCGCTCGAGGAGAACGGCGGCTCGACGGCAGACTATGAAGAATACATGACGTACATGAATGCCTTCGCACAGGATGCGGAATCACTGGATGCCTTCTACAACACCCTCCTGATGGGCAAGCTGATCCTGATGGGGCCTAAGAATCTGCACAATTTCTTCGCAAGCTACAGTGTGGCGAGTTCGTTCGACGATACGAACGGCCAGATCATGATGGATGAAATCAGGCTCTGGATCAAAACAAGTTCCGGTTCCGGCAATGGTACTGACGACAACGTGATCTGTGATGTTTATGAGGGCAATACCAGGATCACGAGCAAACTGTTGGATATATCCGGCTACGACGACTTCGAAGCAGGAGAAGATGCTGCGTACTATATAGAACTGCCGAAGAAGATCTCACCGGCCGATCTCAGAGTAGCGCTTCGCGTCGAGAAAAATTCAGAGCTTGATCTCATACACCCCTCCTGGCGCGCGAATGATGCCTGGATCGAATGCTACTGCCTCGGTTCCAAGGTATTGGGCGGTCAGAAGGTCCTTCCCCACAGTGTCTATTTTGATACCTTCGGTGAACGAAAGTTTTTGTCCTTCAGTGTGAACGCGGCCGATCTGAAATATACCACTGCGCTCAACCCCACGATCATCAGCTACATGAAGAGCAATGACAACAGCACGCAGTGGGTGAATGACAGGAACATCCTCTGGAACAATTTCGGTGCCAGGACGAGAGTTCTGTATGAAGTCTTTCACGGTTTCAAGCCAACGATCTTTCTGACGGCGGACCAGACCGTCTTCACCCCGGGAACCAAAGCGACGCTGACAGCCAACTTTACCAGTTACTGGAACGGCATCACCAAAGAACGGCGTGACAGAGAAGAAATCATCAAAGACGTAGGCGAGATGAAACAGCAGGCCTGTAACGGAACGGTCAGGATCATGGATGTCAGCGGTGCGACGCCGAAACAGGTTCTGACCGGCACGGTTAAAAACGGTGTGATGACCGTTGACCTGTCGTCTCTTGCAGCGGGAAAATATAAGCTGCGTGCGGACTTTGACGGTGACGATTACAACGGTTCGGGCCAGTCGAACGTCGTGGAAATAACGGTCGCATCGACGAGCTATAATGTCACATTCCAGGTCGTCAACGGCACTTGGGATAACGGATCGAGAGAAGATATCAAAATTAAGCTGATCGGCACGGGCACAGAGCTTTATCTGAGCGCGGATCAGATCCCCGCAGTCGGTAACCATCCTGTTGACAACAGCTACAAAGCGGGCAGCTGGGAGCCGATGCTCGATACGGAAACCCCTATCACAAAGGATACGACATTTGTCTATACCTACGCAAAGAAGAAGGCGATCAGTCAGACCGTGACATTTGAGGTCGTCAACGGCTCCTGGGATGACGGGTCGACGGATAAGAAGACTGTTGTTCTCAGAGGTTACGAAGGCGACACGCTGAAACTGTCCGGAGACCAGATCCCTGCAGTCGGCAATGCACCTGCTGACCACAGCTACAAGGCTGGCGGCTGGGATCCTGTCCCTGATACGGAAACGGCGATCAGCGGGAATCCGACCTATACGTACACCTACGCAAAGAAAGCAGAGATCAGTCAGCGTGAACGGCTTCTGGGACGACGGGACGGATGAGAAAAAGACCGTTGTCCTGAACGGATACGAAGGCGACGTGCTGAAGCTGTCTGCCGAACAGATCCCTGCAGTCGGCAATGCGCCTGCTGACCACAGCTACAAGGCTGGCAGCTGGGATACTGTCCCCGATACGGAAAAGGAGATCAGCGGCAATCCGACCTTTACCTATACCTACGCAAAGAAAGAGGCAATCACGTGAACGGCTTCTGGGACGACGGGACGGATGAGAAAAAGACCGTTGTCCTGAACGGATACGAAGGCGACGTGCTGAAGCTGTCTGCCGAACAGATCCCCAAGGTCGGCAGCAAGCCCGCCGACAACACTTACAAACCGGGAGACTGGAATATGACGCCCGATACGGAGACCGCGATCAGCGGAGATCCGACCTATACCTACACCTACGCCTTAAAGGAAAAGTATACGGTAAGCTTCGAGAGTAACGGAGGATCTCCGGTCCCGGATGCAGTCGTCCTTGCCGGAGACACTGCCGCAAAGCCGGCCGATCCGGAAAAAACATCGTTTGTCTTTGCCGGCTGGTTTGCGGATGAAGACCTTGAAACGCCTTACGACTTCTCGGCGGAGGTCCTTTCCGACCTGGTCCTGTACGCCGCCTGGGAACCGGTGACCTATATTGCCGAAGGCGAGGTCAAGTACACGTCCGGCTCTGCCGAAGATGTCGTCATCACTGTTCACCGCAGCCATTTTGACGAAACATGCTTTGCGCATTTCACCGGCGTCATGATCGACGGTCAGCCGCTGGAAGAAGGAACGGACTATACTGCCGCTGCCGGAAGCACGGTCATCACGCTGAAAGCCTCCATGCTGGAAAAACTGCCTGTCGGCGAACATGCCGTGACCGTCTCCTTTGATGACGGCCAGGCGGAAACCGGACTGATCGTGAATTCCGTCCTGCATACGCCGGACTCCGGCGACAGCAGCGATCCCGTCCTGTGGACCGTTCTCCTGATCGCGAGCCTTTCCGGCATTGCGGTCATCGCGGACCGTGACAGGAAACGCGCGGCAGCCGTGAAGAAGGGATAAAGCGCCGCAGCCGGCGGGCGAAAACGCAAAAAAAGAACGCATTGCCTGTAAGGACAGTGCGTTCTTTTTATTTTGCGGCAGAAAGCAGATAACTGAGATATTTCAGGCAGGCTTCCTTCCGCGGCGTGTTGCCGGCAAAGCCGAGATAGACCGGCTCTTCGAAGGCCCCGAAGAGGGGAAGAGAGTTCAGGACGAGGGCATTCGGAACGTCCTCGGTCACGGTCTGCCGTTCGTCGTCCTCGTTCAGGAGATACTCAATGTTGTTGTCGGAGAGGATGACGGCATTCTCCGTGATGAACGGCTCCGCGGCCTTCGCAAGCACCGGATCGGCGGAAAGAAGATCGGGAAGCGGCAGGAGGTATCCGCTCTGCGACATGATGTCGTAGGCCTGCCGGCTCATGAGCACGGCGTCCAGCTTCTGCCCCTCAAGGGAGGCAAAGAGCCTGATCTTGGAAGCGTAGCTGATGCGGTGCGAGTCGCCTTCCGCGTCTTCCGAAAGATAGAGGTTCTTGTACAGCGTTACCTCGGTCTTTTTCGGGTCGAAGCCGGCATTTTCAAGAAAACCGGCCGTGACGGAGCCTTCCAGCTCGATGCTGAGGACGACGTTCGTAAGACCCAGGTACAGGACGCTGTCCTTTCGGTGCAGCCGGCGGTTTACCGATGAACCGACAATGATGAGGAAGACGAGGCCGAGCAGGATCGGCCACTTGTAATAGATCCAGATATGTTCCGCCTTCTGGGCGAAAGACAGCCGCCGGAATCGTTCCCGGTCGGCTGCCTTTTCTTCTTTCGAGCGTTTCATGAGTCCCCCCCGTCCTCCTCATCCTCGTCGTCCGGCTCATAGGAGCAGCTGTCGATGACCGGCCGCAGAAAGACCGAGCTGAGCAAGGCGCAGAGCCCCTCGCCGATGACCATCAGGGGCGTAAAGAAACGTACGGTCACAAAGAAGACCGCGAAATGGATGGCAAAGACCGTGATCGTGCAGAACAGATAGTGCGTTCCGATCAGGAAGGAATTGACGAGCATGGCCTTGGTCGTATTGCTGACGCGCGCAGTCAGCGGGAAGACGAAGATCAGCACGATGACGTACATGACTAACGCGGCAATGACGACAGCGAGAAGCAGGGTCCACATGACGGAGAGCGGCCCTTCGGCGATCTTCCTGAGATGCGTAAGTACGTAGATGTCCGCGCCGAGGAAGGCACCGATGCCGAACATGATCAGCCAGAGGACCGTGGCCTGCTTGAAGTTTTCCTTGAAGGCCCTGAAGAACATGGAGGTCACGTTCGACTCCTCGTTCCGCACGACCTTCAGCATGACGTAGTAGAGGGCGGTCGTGGACGCTCCGATCGTGACGATCGGGATCGAGCAGACCAGCCAGAGGAGATTGAGCCAGCAGGCGTAGCAGAAACGCAGCATCAGCTGGCTGAATTTGCTGTCGTAGGAAAGGAATTTCATGACTGTGCCTCGTCGGAAAGCAGGGTCCCGGTCGATTCACGGGGCACGAGCGTCGTCTCCGTGTAGAGCTTCCGGAAGTCCAGCGAAGGCTCCCGGATGCGGGAGATCAGCAGCTGGGCGGCGGAGAAAGCCATGACCTGCGTATGGATGTGGATCGTCGTCAGGGCAGGCACCACCATGCGGGATTCCGGGGCATTGTCGAAGCCCGCCAGCATCACGTCCTCGGGAACCGACTTCCCGAGCTTGCGCAGGCTCTGCAGAGCGTCATAGGCGACGAAGTCATTTGCGCAGATGAACAGTTCAGGCAGTTCATCCAGGGCTTCCAGCCCCTGGTACAGTTCCAGAATGTCGTTTTTGGGAATGATGAAACGGTCCTCCACGGGGATGCCCGCCAGAAACATGGTGGAGCAGAAAGCCAGATAGCGTTCAAAGAAGGACTCGCAGTGCATGTAATCGCCGAGAAAACCGATCTTCCGGATCCCCTTTCCGATCATGAGTTTCACGAGGCGGGAGAGCTCGGACATGTTGTCCATGCAGAGCTTGTCGGCAGGGAGAACGCGGCCGTTCGCGCCGACCGGCCCGTCGACGAAGAGAATGGGGAGCCCCAGGCCGCAGAGCATCAGACTGTATTCCCAGTCGAACATTTCAATGCAGATGACAGCACTTGCCTGCTCAGGGATGAAGGTGAAGGGGAGGCGGCGCTCCCGGATCTCTTCGGCCCGGATGATATGCGTATTGAGTCGGTAGCCCATCTGGGCAAGCTCCTTCTGCAGCCGGTCCAGCATGGTCGAGGCAAAGTGGGAGTTGCTGAAGTAGAAGGGCGTGAGCAGGGCAATCTCTCCCTGAGACTGCGGTTCGTCTCCGGTCTCCTGCCTTGCGGCCTGCGCCTGGATCAGGGACTGCACGTAGGAAAACTGCTTGTAGCCCATCTCCACGGCCTTGTTCAGGATCTTCTCCCGGGTGACGTCCGCAAGTCCTTCCGTGTTGTTGATGGCCTTGGAGACCGTATTGCGTGAAACGCCGAGAGCGTCCGCGATGTCCTGGATCGTAACTTTCCTGCTCATGAAATGAACCCTTCCGCTTCTCCGTTTTCTCCCCGAAAACAGGCGACATTATATACGAAGAAAATAGCACAGCGGAGGGCAGATGTCAATGATAGCTGGGCGCCTGACGGCGGTGCCGCCGGACGAATAATGCGCAAAATGTGTGTTTGAGAAAAAAGAACATAAATGTTGCATTTGCACAATAAATCCATTGACTTCCCGGACGCGAAGTGGTACGATTACCCTGCATTTTTATGGGGAAATATGCATTTGCACACGCTGGTCCTCAACCGGTGCGCGGTGTACGTTTTCCGGCGAAATTTGTTTTCAAAGGAGGAGTTCGATGAAACAAAACTTACCGTCAGACGCCTCCGGAGGGAAAAACTCCAAGATGCACAACACGGGGGTGTATCTGAAGCAGCACTGGCAGCTGTACCTGATCTTCATGCTGCCGGCCTTCCTGCTGACGATCATCTTCCGCTACGTCCCGATGGGCGGCATCGCGATGGCATTCATGGAGTACAATCCCATTCGGGGCATCTTCGGAAGCGAATGGGTCGGGCTTGAACACTTCAAGCGCTTCCTGTCCTCTCCCGACTTCCTGCGCTACCTGTCCAACACTCTGAAACTGAGTGTGTACGGGCTGCTCTGGGGCTTCCCGGTCCCCATCCTGCTGGCTTTCCTGCTTAACCGCATTCTCAGCAAAAAGACCAAGCAGAAGATCCAGCTGGTGCTGTACATGCCGAACTTCATTTCGGTCATCGTGCTTTGCGGTATCGTCCGCATCCTGCTGTCCCCGACCGGCATGCTCAATTCCCTCCTCGGGACCCAGACGAACTTCATGACCATGCCTTCTGCCTTCCGCACGATCTACATTGCGTCCGGTATCTGGCAGGGCGCAGGCTGGGCTTCCATCATCTACACCGCTGCGCTGTCCAATGCCAGCAAGGAACTGAAGGAAGCGGCCGTCATCGACGGCGCCAACATTTTCCAGCAGATCAAGGCTGTGGAATGGCCGGCCATCAAGGACACCGTTCTGATCCAGTTCATCATGTCCGTGGGCAACATCATGAGCGTCGGCTTTGAAAAGGCATACGCCCTGCAGACAGACCTCAACCTGAACACTTCGGAAATCATTTCCACCTACGTGTACAAAAAAGGTCTCGTGGGCGGCGACTACGGTTTCTCGACCGCTGTCGGCCTGTTCAACACCGTCATCAACGTCGTCCTTCTGATCTCCATGAACCAGATCGTGAAACGGATGAACGAAGGAAAGGGGATCTAAGCCATGGCAGAGACGACTCCCAAGAAAAAGAAAAAGAGCGAGTTTGCCAAACTCCCCGGAGGAGATAAGCTTCTGCTGACGATCGGCTACATCCTGCTCGGACTGTTCGTCGTCGCGATCATCCTCCCGATGGTCTACATCATCCTGGCATCCTTCATCGATCCCATCACGCTGCAGAACAGCGGCCTGACCTTCGACTTCAGCAAGTGGACCACCACCGCCTACGAGCGCGTTCTGGAGAACGCCCAGATTTGGGTCGGCTTCAAGAACGCCCTGATCTACTCGGTGCTGTTCACGGTCATCTCCGTCGTGGTCACCCTGCTCGCGGCCTACCCCATGTCCCGCGCGGACTTCAAGGGCAAGGGATTCTTCAATACCATCTTCGTCATCACCATGTTCTTCGGCGGCGGCCTGATCCCCACCTACCTGCTGATCAGCAGCCTGGGCATGCTTGATACGATCTGGGCCATCCTGCTCCCCGGCGCCTTCAGCGTCTGGAACATGATCATCGCCCGCACCTACTACATGGGCGTTCCCCGCGACCTGCAGGAAGCGGCTGAGATCGACGGCGCGACCGAAATGATCTACTTCTTCAAGATCCTGCTTCCGGTCTGCACGCCCATCATCGCGACGATCTCCATGTGGCAGTTCGTCGGCATGTGGAACAGCTACTTCGACGCCATGATCTACCTCAATGACGCCGCCAAGCAGCCCCTGCAGCTGGTCCTGCGTTCCATCCTTATTCAGAACCAGCCTGAACCCGGCATGGTCTCCGACATGCAGAGCACCGCTGCCCGCGCTCAGATGGCAGAACTGCTGAAGTACGCCACCATCATCATCTCCAGCCTTCCGCTGCTGATCATGTATCCCTTCTTCCAGAAGTATTTCGACAACGGGATCATGGCCGGCGCCGTCAAGGGCTGATATCCGAAATCCATTCGTTCGACTTGAAAGGAGTCACACATAATGAAGAAATTCACCAAGATCATGGCCCTCATCCTGGGCATCCTGATGGTCCTTGGCCTTGCTGCCTGCGGCGGTCAGAAAGAACCCGGCGGCGACAAGAAAGGCCTTGACGTCGATCCCGCTTCCCTCGCATTCCCGCTGAAAGAAAAGGCCGAGATCTCCGGTCTGACCAGCTTCCCGGTCGGCACCCAGTCCGACCCCAACAAGCGCACCATCTTCATGCGCCTTGAAGAGAAGACCAACGTTCACGTCAACTGGAAGACCATCCAGAGCGACCAGTGGGGTGACAAGATCTCCCTGGAAATGGCAAACCTGAAGACCCTCCCCGAGTTCGTCTTCAGCGCCGGCTTCAATGATACCGACCTGCTGAAATACGCGAAGCAGGGCGTCATCATCAACGTGGAAGAATACATCGACAAGTACATGCCCAACCTGAAGAAGGTCTTCGAGCAGGCTCCCGAATACCGCACCATGTGCACCGACGAGAACGGCCACATCTGGGCTCTTCCGTGGATCGAACAGCTCGGCTATGAAAAGACCGCTATCCAGACCATCGGCAACATGCCTTTCATCAACGTCGGCTGGCTTGAATTCCTCGGCCTGAAGATGCCCACCACCGTTGACGAATTCGAACAGGTCCTGATCGCGTTCCGCGACAACGCCGACAAGCTGAAGAAGGAATTCAACATCGACGGCGACATCATCCCCATGTCCTGCATCATTGGCGCCGGCAACGAAGACTGCCGCGTCCTGACCAACGGTTTCGGCGAAGGCTACGGCGATCCCGATGACGGCCGCCACATCGTCGTGACCGACGACAAGAAGGTCATCTGCACCGCCACCACCGAAGGCTGGAAGAAGGGCGTGCAGTGGCTGCACAAACTCTATGAAGAAGGCCTCATCGACCAGGAAGCTTTCACTCAGGAATGGGCTACCTACGTTGCCAAGGGTAAATCCGGCCGCTACGGCGTCTGCTTCTCCTGGGACGTTGCCAACATCGTTACCATCACCATGGACGACCTGATCGCCGGCAAGGGCTGGCAGCCGCTGCCGATGCTGAAGGCTGACGTCCTGAACCTGACCCCCTGCAACGGTTCCTTCACTTCCGGCTTTGACCGCGGCCGCTGCGTCGTGACTGCCACCGCCAAGAACCCTGCCCTGGTCTGCGCATGGCTTGACCAGATGTACGATCCGATGCAGTCCCCTCAGAACAACTGGGGCACCTACGGCGAATCCGATGATTTCGATATCTTCGAGATGAGCACCAACGCTGCCGGCGAACCGATGCTGAAGCACAAATGGCTCGGCGATGCCTCCCCTGTTGAAGTCCGTGAAGCCGAATGCGTCGGCGGCCCTCTGGCCATCCTTGACAGCTACTACAACAAGTACGTCACCTGCCCGGACGATGCCCAGTACCGTCTTGACTGGATCAAGGACATCTACACGCCCGACATGAACACCAAGTACGTGTTCCCGAACGTGTTCATGAGCTCCGATGACACCAAGAACGTCGCCAACCTGAACGCCGACATCTTCAAGTGCATCAACACCGCCAGAGCCAACGGCATCATGAACGGTTTCAGCGATGACGATTTCGCCAAGCTGCAGAAGGATCTGGAAGCTTACAAGCTGAACGATTACCTGGCAATCTTCCAGAAATACCTGGACGCTTTCTACAAATAAGCCGTCATAACCGGTAAGGAGGAATATTCTACCAATGGCAGAAGTTCAACTGAAAAATATCAAGAAAGTCTATCCCTTCGTCAGCGGAGAGGATAAGAAGAAAAAGAAAAAAGACGAAGAGCCGGAGAAGAAGGTCAATCTTCAGATCACCGATGAAGGCGTCGTAGCGGTGCAGCAGTTCAGCCTGGACATCAAGGACAAGGAATTCTGATCATCGACGGCAAGGTCATGAACGACGTTGCCCCGAAGGACCGCGACATCGCCATGGTCTTCCAGAACTACGCCCTGTACCCTCACATGACGGTGTACGACAACATGGCTTTCTCGCTGAAGCTGCGCCACACCCCGAAGGATGAGATCGACCGCAAGGTCCGCGAAGCTGCCGAGATCCTGGACATCACCCAGTACCTGGAAAGAAAGCCGAAGGCTCTGTCCGGCGGCCAGCGCCAGCGTGTCGCCATCGGCCGCGCCATCGTGCGTGCCCCGAAGGTCATGCTGATGGACGAACCGCTGTCCAACCTGGACGCGAAGCTGAGAAACGAAATGCGTGCTGAGATCATCAAGCTCCGCCGACACGACCTTCATGTACGTGACGCACGACCAGACCGAAGCCATGACGCTCGGCGACCGCATCGTCATCATGAAGGACGGCTACATCCAGCAGATCGGAACGCCTCAGGACGTGTTCAACCACCCCGCGAACCTCTTTGTTGCCGGCTTCATCGGCATGCCCGTCATGAACTTCTTCGATGCGAAGCTCGTAGAAAACGGCGGGAAGTACTTCGTGGAACTGGGCGGCGTCCCTGAAAGCGAATAACGTGAAGTCTCAGGACATCACCCTGGGCGTCCGTCCGGAGCACACCGACGTGGTCGAAGGCGGCGTGGAAGGCCGCGTAGACGTAGCCGAAATGATGGGCTCCTCCGTCCATCTGCACATCTCGGCGCTTGGCCGCGACGTCATCATCATCGTCCCGACGACCGAGATGCAGGGCGGCTTCCGCATCGGCGATCCCGTCCGCTTCAGCTTCAAGGGAAGCGTTGCCCACGTGTTCTCCAAGGAGACCGACAAGAACCTCGAATATTGATCCGGAAAGCCGGAGCGGTGACGGCGAAAACCTCACCGCTCCCGGCAAGACCGAGAGCAATCGCCGTCCGGCGCCCTGCGCCGCGGCAGATCCGTTCCCCTGTGCAGCGGATTTCTCCCCTGCACAGGGGTTTTCCGTGGGCAGGCATATCAGAGAATGCTTTTTTCCGCATTTTGTGATATGCTTACCGACATGTGACGAACAATGACCCAACGGAGGAGCAGAGATGAGAAACACCCTGCAGAAGGCGAGAGCCTTTGAAAACAAATACCTTCCCCGCGTCGAAGGAACCGATATCCTTCCCCGCTTTCACATGACCGCGGGCGTTGGCTGGATCAACGACCCGAACGGCTTCTCGCTTTACAAGGGCGAATATCATCTGTTTTTCCAGTACTATCCTTACGATGTCAAATGGGGTCCCATGCACTGGGGTCACGTGAAGACGAAGGATTTCGTGCACTGGGACCGCCTGCCCTGCGCCCTGGCGCCTGACATGCCCTACGACAAGGACGGCTGCTTTTCCGGCGGTGCGATCGAGCTGCCTGACGGGCGGCACCTGCTGATGTACACCGGCGTCCGGAACGTCCGCCGCTCCAACGGCCTTGCGGTCGGCTACCAGACCCAGTGCATCGCCATCGGCGACGGCGTGGATTATCAGAAGTACGAAGGCAATCCCGTCCTGGACGAGAAGGACCTGCCCGAGGGCGGTTCGCCGATCGACTTCCGCGATCCGAAGATCTGGTTCGAAGACGGGAAGTACTGGGCTGTCGCGGGCAACCGCCCGGCTGACGGCTCCGGCAGCATCCTGCTCTTCGAAAGCGAAGACGCCATCCACTGGAAATATTCGTCGAACGTCGCCAACTGCCACAACCAGTTCGGGAAGATGTGGGAATGCCCGGACCTCTTCGAACTGGACGGCAAGACCGTGCTGATGACGAGCCCGCAGGACATGAACTCGATGGGGCTGGAATTCCACCCCGGCAACTCCACGCTCTGCATCATCGGCACCTTCGACAAGAAGATCCGTCACCTCCTCCGCGATAACATCCAGGCCATCGATTACGGCACGGATTTCTACGCCACGCAGTCACTGCTGACGCCTGACGGACGCCGCATCATGACTGCCTGGATGCAGAGCTGGGAATCCTCCGGTTCCAAGGTCAAGAAGCTGCCTTTCTTCGGCCAGATGATCCTGCCGCGCGAACTGCACGTGAAGGACGGCCGGCTGATCCAGAACCCGGTGCGGGAGATCGAAGATTTCCGCGCCTACAAAATCAGCTATCAGAACGTCATGATCTCGCAGGAGACCAACCTGCAGGGCGTCTCCGGACGCTTCCTGGACATGACGGTCAGGGTCCGCCCCGGCAACCGCAACAACATGTACCGCTACTTCAAGATCAACGTGGCCGTGGACGGCGAGCGGGCTACCCTGATTCGCCACAAGCCCGAAAACAGCACGCTCCGGGTCGACCGGAGCCGCTCCGGCTTCCCGCACGACATCGTGAACACCCGCGACTTCCCGGTGACGGCCGGCGACGAGCTGAAGCTGCGCATCATCATGGACCGCTACAGCCTGGAAATCTTCGTTAATGACGGCGAACAGGCGGCAAGCTTCGTCATTTACACGCCCATCACGGCGGATTCCATTTCCTTCTCCTGCGACGGCACCGCTGTCATCGACGTGGAGAAATACGAACTGATCGTGTGATCACGGAGGATAAGATGAAACGTTTTGACGTCGTCGCCCTCGGCGAACTGCTTATCGATTTTACCCAGAACGGACTCAGCGAACAGGGAAATCCCCTCTTTGAGGCGAACCCCGGCGGCGCGCCCTGCAACGTGCTCGCGATGCTGCAGAAGGTCGGCCGGAAGACCGCCTTCATCGGCAAGGTCGGCAAGGACGGCTTCGGCGACCAGCTCCGCGCGGTCGCGGGCGAGGCCGGCATCGACCTCACGAACCTCCTGAATGATCCCGTGGTCCACACGACGCTCGCCATCGTGCACACGAAGCCGGGCGGAGACCGCGATTTCTCTTTCTACCGCGGCCCCGGCGCAGACATGATGCTCCGCGAAGACGAACTGCCGCTTGACATGCTGAAGGACTGCCGGATCTTCCATTTCGGCACGCTTTCCATGACGCACGAAGGCGTGCGCGCCGCCACGAAGAAAGCCGTGAAGACGGCCGGGGAAGCCGGCGCGCTCATTTCCTTCGACCCGAACCTCCGCCCGCCGCTCTGGGAGTCCCTCGATGCAGCGAAGGAGCAGATGGAATGGGGCCTCGGCGTCTGCGACGTCCTGAAGATCGCGGACAACGAGATCGAGTTCCTGGTTCCCGAGGCCGGAAAGGACTACGAAGCGGGCGCGGCGATCCTGCAGAAGCGCTTCCCGAACATCCGCCTGCTGAACGTCACCTGCGGCGCCGACGGAAGCTGGAGCTTCTGCGGCGGTGAGAAGGTCTTCGTGCCTGCCTTTAAGCTGGGCGGGACCATCGAGACCACCGGCGCCGGCGACACCTTCTGCGCCTCCGTCCTGCATGACGTCCTGAACAACGGGCTGGAGGGCAGGGATGCCGCGAGTCTGAAGCATATGCTCCGCTTCGCGAACGCCGCCGCCTACCTCGTCACCACGAAAAAAGGCGCCATCCGCTCCATGCCGGAGCCGGAAGACGTCGAGAAGATCCTTCAGGCAAACTGATTCTTTGTTTCATCCATGTAATAAAAAAGAGCCTTCCTTTCGGAAGGCTCTTTTTGCATGGCGCTGTGTTTAGTAGGTGACGATGACCGGGGAGGCGTAGAATACCGTGGTGGCAAAGTCAAGGGTCAGCTTTGCATTGCCGTTCTTCGCGCCGGTGACGTCATAGGCGCCCCATACGGCTGCGCGCTGATAGGATTCGCAGTGCGCTTCCACGATCTGAGTGGCACCGTAGCCGCCGTTTTCACGGTTCAGGCCGGCAATCTGCCAGATGGGGGCAAGGAAGGTGGAAACACTCAGAGCCGGAACCACGTCACGGGTATCGCCCAGACGTTTGACCGTGCCTTCACGCGTCAGGCCGGAGATGAGCGGGGAACCGAAAGTGACGGTGTTCAGCACGTTGTATTTCGACTTGATGGTGGAATCCGCAGCAGTCTGCTGTGCGACCATGCCGCCGAGGCTGTGGCCGGCGATGACCAGGTTGGCTCCCTTCGGGACCGCATCCAGGATGGCGTTCCGGACGTTGCGGAGATAGAGGTTGTTCTGCTCGAAACCGACCAGCAGGTCAGTGGCGATGCCGGTGGTCTGGTTGAAGGCCAGGTCCGTGCCGGACAGGCAGACCACATATACAGTCTTCCGGGTGGTCGTGAACCAGCTCTTGGTGGTCAGCGTGCCCTTGGTGATGGAAATGGGGCCGTTCGGCTGCCGGTAGGAATAACCGATCTGCACCAGGCGGGAAAGCTCAGCTGCGTTGGTAAAAGTCACGGTCTGTTTCGCATTGAGCTGTGCCTGAACGGCATTGATGAGGGTTTCGTTGTCCGGTTCAGCGGCGCTTGCCGTGACGGACAGGCCGATGATCATCACGAGGGAAAGGACGACGGCTGCGATCCGTCTTGTCTTCTTCATGTCAGCCTCCTTTTGGGGTGTTGATAAGTTTTTGAAGGGGATGCGCTTCCCCTTTCATCTGCTTATAAAATAAGGCAAAATGTGCGCTTTTGTCAAGTGAAAAACGCAGGACCGCGGGGGAAAACCCGGCGAACCTGCGTTTTACGCTGTCAGGAATGCTGTTGGCCGTCAGCAGAACTTTCCCCTGACAGCCTCTCCTTGGCTGTTGATGATCTCCAGCAGTTTTTCAGCAAAGATGCGGTGGCCTTCTTCGGAAAAATGGACGCCGTCATAGGCGAGGGGGATGCCCCAGAGGCCGGCGTCGGCAAAGCGGATACCCTGCCGCACGGAGACGGTGCGAAGTGCCCTGGCAAGCGCCTGCGAGCGTTCGATCTGCTCCCGGCTTTCCACCCAGAAGCCGGGTACGAGGGGCGGCGGCGCGATGAGCAGGATGGGAGAGACAGAAGCTTCTTTCAGCGTCCGGACGAGGTGCTCCACGTCTTCTGCGGCCTCGTCTGCAGAGGAGCCGAGGAGGATGTCGTTCGTCCCCAGCATGAGCGTGACAAGGTCAAACGGACCTTCCCGCTTCAGATCCTGCGCGAACATTTCGTGGAGCGAGCGGCGCGAGGCAGGCAGGCCGTTGTATCCGTGGTTCGTGACGCCGACGCCTTCATTTTCCAGCCGTCCGGTCCAGCGGATCTCATAGGGATACCGCCCGCCGAAAGGAGACGCCGGGTCGTATCCGTAGGTATTTGAATCGCCGAGGCAGGCAATATGCATGCCTTTCTTCCTTTCTTGCAGGCCCGCGCCGCCGCTGATCCCGGCCGTTCTGCACTTTGTCAGTAGATCGTTTCGATCTCGCCTTCGATCCCGTAGCGTTCCCGGAAGGCTTTCAGGTCGGCGTCGCTCTGCACCAGCGTGATCTCCCGGAAATGCCGGGTCTCAAGGTCGATGAAGCCGGCGACTTTCTCCCCGGTGCAGATGCTCGAGCGGATCACGGGTTTCCATTTGGCCGGGTCATAGGTTTCCGCCGGCGCCTTTTTTGTAAACAGATCCTTGAAAAATCCCATGCTGGTTCTCTCCGATGAATGATTTCCGACAGTTCCTGCCCTCATTATACAGGAGGAGAGTGCCGGAGGGAAGGAAAAATATAATTTACAGCTCCAGCATTTCCCGGATACGGGCGAGGTCGTCGTCGGTCAGGTTGGCAGGGTCGATGCCGCAGTCCCAGGCCGCCCCGGAAAGATCGCGGCCTGACTGCATCGCCTCTGCGATCTCCTCAAGCTTCTCTTCCGGGACACCGAAAAAGCCGGTGTCGTGAAGCATGGCGAATTCAACAGGGTCAAAATGATCCTTCATCATGCGATCTCCCATACGAGCGTGACGGTGTCGGTCACTTCGATGTCATCGGGTTCGATGTCCATGTCGTACGTACCGTATTCTGCGGCACTGTCTGCCATCATCTTGGTGGACATCTGCCGCATCGGGGCGACTTCAAAATTGATCTCGTCCCAGGAATAATCGATGCTCTGCAGCTCCAGGCGCTTTACGCCGGCGGCATCTGAAAGCACTTTGGCCTTCGCGAAGGAGTCTGCGACAGCGTTCGCGAGCAACGCGTTTTTTGACGCCTCCGGATCCTTCACGCTGTAACTGATGCGGAATTCCGGCGAGATCTTCTTCGCGTTCGCGAGCGCGCAGAGAATCTTCCCGAGCCGGTCGTTATCGGAATCGAATTCGATCTTCATTACGTGGCGGAAACGGTAGCCGGTGAGGCGATTCTTCCACACGTTTTCCTCTTGATAGCCCTCGTACTCGGGATCGACGGAGAAGGAGAGGGTCTTCACGTCCTTGCCCGCGAATCCGAACGGCTCCAGCAGGGCTTTCAGGGCGGCAGAATCCTCCGCCGAATGCTTCACGGCTTCACCGTATTCCGGCTGCAGCCCGTCCAGCGTCATGCTGATCCGGGTCAGGTCCGGATGCACCTTTATCTTTCCTTTGCCTGTTACACGGATGGTTTTCATGCTTCATTCCTCCTTGTGTTTCCGTCTGCTTCAGTCTTCCGGCGGCTCGGGCAGAAAGCCCCGGCCCTTCCAGAAATCCATTTGCCCGCGTACGATGTCAAAGCCGCAGAGTTCGCGCTTTAAGTTCCACGGCAGGCGTGCGAGGCACTCCTCCTTCAGCTCCGCCGGCACGCCGTAGAAGGCTTCCGCGATGCTGCCGGCGATGCAGGTGAGGGTATCGCAGTCGCCGCCGAGGGAGACCGCCGTGCGGATGACGTCTTCGAAATCCGTCCCTTCGAGGAAGGCCGTAATCGCCTCCGGGACGGTCTTCTGGCAGGTTTCGTCGTGGTGATAACCGGGCCTTATCTCATCGCAGGTCCGCGACAGGTCGTAACCGAACTCACGCACGACGTAGTCCCGGATCTCGTCCTTCGTGCTGCCGTTTCGGGCAAGCCAGATGGCCGCTGCGACGCTTTCCGCGCCCTTGATCCCCTCAGGATGGTCATGGGTCGGCTCTGCGCTCAGGCGCGCAAGTTTCCGGGCGTGCGCCAGGTCGTCGCCCAGCCAGCCTGCGGACGAGACCCGCATGGCCGAGCCGTTTCCGTAACTTCCGTACGGTCCCATGCTTTCATCTTTCAGCCAGATCCGGAAGCGTCCGCCGTAGCCCGCATCGGGGTATATTCTGCCCCAGTTCCGCATGGAGTCAGCGACCTCGCGGCGCACCGTCTCATCGTCGCAGCCGTGCCGCGTAAAGATGAGTGCCCGCGCCACCGCGATGCTCATCACGGTATCGTCCGTGAACTGCGAGCGCCGCGAAAACAGCGGAAAATCCTTTGTTTTTCTGCCCCTGTCGAACTCGTAGGGGGCCCCGATCATGTCACCTAAGATCGCGCCGTACATCAGTGTTTTCCTCCTTTTCCGCGGGTTTCGTAGTCTTCGTCGATACGCTTCTTCCACTCCGCGCCGATGGGGGCAGCGCTCGCCCGCATCGCACAGACGGTCTCGGCCAGCACCTCGTAGTTGAGCGCCGTGCCCACGTGATCGCTGTTGTAGTTCGCCGCGCGGTCGGCCTTTATCCCGAAGCGCCCTGCCGTTTTGACCGCGTCGATGTTCGCACCGAGGAAGAGGAACTCCCAGCCGTATTTTTCCTTCTGCCGCTCCACCATTTCCTTCACGCGGTCATAGCTGTATTCGCGGCTCGCGTTCTCAAGCCCGTCCGTCGTGATCACGAAAATGGTCTTCTCCGGTCTGTCTTCCTCGCGGATGTATTTGTGTACGTTTCCGATGTGATGAATGGCGCCGCCCACGGCATCCAGGAGCGCCGTGCAGCCGCGGACGTAATACTCCTTCTCGGTCATCTGCGGCACCTTCTCCAGCGGCACGCGGTCGTAGAGCACCTCGCTCCGGTCGTCAAAGAGCACCGTGGACACGAGCACCTCGCCCTCGGCTTCAGCCTGCCTGTGCAGCATGCTGTTGTAACCACCTACGGTGTCGCTTTCCAGTCCGCCCATGGACCCGCTGCGGTCCAGGATCATTACCAGTTCAGTCAGATTCTTTTTCATGTGTTTGGCCTCCTTTGTTTTGTTCTGACGCGAGTATAGCCCGCGTCGGAGACCAATAGGTCAATTTGCAGGAGACCTTTGCAAAAGAGAGGCAGAGCCGAAAAGCCCCGCCTGAGAATCAGTCCATCGTGGTGCCGAGATAAGGCTGGCCGTACTTGAACAGCAGCTCGTTGATCTCGAAAATGTCGTACATTTCGGATTCGATGCAGAAGCTCATGATCACGTCGAAGAGACTGTTGTTCGTGAGCGTGAACCCCGCTGCGGCGAGCAGGTCCTTCGTATCGTCCAGGTTCAGACGGAGGCCGACGGCGAGGGCGAGAACGGTCTTTTTCTTCGGGATGTAGTCTTCACTGCAGCGGATCTTGGAGAAGACCTGCTTGGAGATGTTTGCGCGGTGATAGACCTCCGCGTCGGCAAGGCCCCGCTCGTCGACCATGCGGAGGAGCCGCGCCTGAAAACTCTCGCCGAGGTTCTTTACCACCTGGTCGAGAGAGGGCTTTTTGGCCTTGGCGGAAGAGGCGGAAGCAGCTCCGACCAGCCGGGAAAATGCGGCGTCATGTACTGCTTGGGACACGGCTCCGGAAGGAAGGGGCATCTGGGCAGCCGGCTTCGGCGCGGCGGCTTTCGGTTCTGCTGGCGCTTCGAACGAATCCATCTCGACTGTCTTGTTCCAAAGCGCCTGGGAGGCCGTGGAAGATTCGTATGCGCGCCGCCTTCTCGCCTCACGCTGTTCCCGCATCCGCTCCTCATCGGCGCCGCCGTACTCCGCGGCAGTCTGCGCAGCCACATAATTCTCGTCAATGTATGCCTCGACCCGCTCGCTCAGGCTCTGCGCGATGCGGAAAGCACCGGGGTTGAACACGACCAGCGTCACGTCCAGGTCGGAGTCTTTGAGGTGCCCGCGGATCACGTCCAGTGCGGTCTCGAGCGCCTTATCCTTCGGAAAGCCGTAGACGCCCGCCGCAATGAGCGGGAAGGCGATGCTTTCACAGCCGAGTTGATCGGCGAGCAGCAGGGACTTCCGGTAGCAGGAGCGGAGAGTCTCAAACTCCCCGTGCGTACCGCCGTTCCAGGCGGGACCCACGGTGTGGATGACGTATTTTGCGGGCAGCTTAAAGGCCGGCGTGACTGCGCACTCACCGGGTGCAATGCGGCCGATCTTCTTCCGCGCAGTCAGCATCTTTTCCGCGCCGGCGGCCTGATACACGGCCGCATCCGTCCCGCTCCCGCAGCGCGGCTCGGGATTCGCGGTATTCACGATCGCGTCCGCCGCGACCCTTGTAATATCATTTCGAACGATTTTGAATGGCATATGAATACTCCGGACGTTTTCTGCCATTCATTATAACCGCCGTGCCGCATGTGCGCAACGGATAAATGGACGGCAAAAGCGGACCGGAAAGATGATCCTGCCCCGGAGAGGAAAAATAAAGAGGGGGATTACTCCCCCTCCAGATGTACCATGATCGGTTCGACCCCGAGCGCCGGCAGGATCATGTCCGTGAGGTCCCGCGTCTTAAAGCGTATCGAGCTCGTGTTTTCGCAGGGATGGCAGCCGAACATCTCCTCCTTAAGCACGTCCTCATCGATCAGGAGCGTTACGTCATGCCCGCGGTCGTTCATGAGGCCGAGCACCGAAACGCTGCCCGGATGCAGGTCCAGAAAGCGCTCCATGTGCTCTTCGTCGGCAAAGGACAGGCGCGTAAGCCCGTGCTGTCCCGACAGCTCGCGGGTCTTGAAGACCTTGTCGCCGGGCATGATAAGCAGGTAAAACTTCGTCTTCGCGCGGTTGCAGAGAAAGAGGTTCTTGCAGATGCGCACGTTCAGCACCGCATCCACCTTTGCGCAGACCTCCATGCTCGTGGCCGGTTCGTCCGGATGGTCCGTCCGGTCAAAGGAGATCCCCAGCCAGTCCAGAAATTCGTAGGCCCGGACCTCCCGGGCGCTCCGCCCCGTCATGTCGGCCGGGGAGCCGTGAAACAGTTCCATGTCGCCTCCTTAACGGGAAAGGCACTCGGCGAGCAGCGCCCGGCAGCCTCTCTCGATGTCGTCGTAAGCTTTTTCAAAATCCCCGGTATACCAGGGGTCCGAGACCTCGGCATCCGCAAACAGCAGGCGGATCCTGCCCTTCGGCGCCTCATCCACGAGGCTCCCGAGAAGGTGCCGGAGGCCGCGCAGATTCCCCCTGTCCATGAGGACCACAAGGTCGTTTTCCGCAAGGTCTTCGGCCGTGATCTGGCGCGCCTCGCCCGGTTCGTACGGAATGCAGTGCTGCCGCAGCACCCGCTGCGCCCGCAGGTCCATGGGGTTGCCGTGCCCGCCCCAGATCTCCTCCGTGCTGACGGCAGCAGAGGACACCGCAAAGCGCGAAGCCGCTCCGGCCTGCCTTGCAAGCTCCCGGAAAACGTGCTCCGCCATGGGTGAACGGCAGATGTTGCCGTGGCATACAAAAAGAATCTTCGTCAAATGCATCTCAGTCCAATCTTTAAAAAGTGACGATTCATTATACCTCATCAGGACGGAATTTTCCATCATTTGCTTTCTTGATAAATTCTTGACAAACGGGACCGCAGGTTTTATTATCCTACTATCTTTTTTTAAAGAAAGAGGAAGCCTGTTGTACAGAGAAGAATTAACGCATTACAGCCGGATCCTGAACAGGGACATGCGCATCGTGATCTACGGACACGGCGGCATGCCGATCCTCGGCTTTCCCACTCAGAATTCCATGGCAAATAATTACGAGGATTTCGGCATGATCGGTGAACTGGCCGACTTCCTCGAAGAAGGAAAGATCCAGCTGTTCACCGTGGACAGCGTGGACCTCGAGAGCTGGTCCGACAAAGAGGGCGACAAGACGCAGCGCGCCGCCCGCCAGGAGCAGTACTTCCACTATATCACCGAGGAAGTCATTCCCTTCATGCGCAGCCGCAATGATCAGCCGCCTGCGGTCACCGGTTTCAGCATGGGCGCGAACCATGCCGTGATCACCTTCCTGCGGCGCCCGGACCTGTTCCGCGGCGTGATCGCGCTGTCGGGCGTGTACGACTCGGACTTTTTCTTCGACGGCTGGATGGATCCGACGCTCTATGAGAGCTCTCCGGAACGTTTTCTCCCGCAGATGCCGAAAGACCACCCGTACATCAGGCTGTACAACGAGCGCAGGATCATCCTGTGCTGCGGCCAGGGCGCATGGGAGGACGACAGCCTGCGGACCCTGAAGTACCTCGCCGAGGTCTTCCGCGAAAAAGGAATCAACGCCTGGTGCGACATCTGGGGCTATGACGTTAACCACGACTGGCCCTGGTGGTACAAGCAGATGCGCTATTTCCTGCCCTTCATGCTGAATGAACAATGACAAAGGATGTGAACCCGTGAATTTTATCTTTATTTCTCCGAATTTCCCCCGCACCTACTGGAATTTCGCCGACCGTCTGCGTCAGAACGGCGCGAACGTCCTGGGCATCGGGGACGCTTCATACGATGAACTCGCGCCGGAGCAGAAGGCTCCCCTTACCGAGTATTATAAGGTGGACAGCCTTGAGGACTACGATCAGGTCTACCGCGCCGTGGCGTTCTTCGCGTTTAAATACGGGAAGATCGACTGGATCGAATCGCTGAACGAATACTGGCTGGAGCAGGATGCTCAGCTGCGTACGGACTTCAACGTGACCACCGGCATTCAGGCCGACCGCATCGGTTTCATCAAGGAAAAGGCCCTGATGAAGCAGAAGTACATTGAGGGCGGCATCCCCACCGCTCGCCAGCACTTCGTTTCGACGAAGGAAGCGGCCCGCGAATTCATCGCGCTCGTGGGTTATCCCGTGATCGTCAAGCCGAACATCGGCGTCGGTGCGCACGACACCTGGAAGCTGGAAAACGACGCCGATCTCGACATGTTCTATGATGATCTGCCCCCCGTGCCCTACGTGATGGAAGAGTTCGTCGAGGGGGACATCGTCTCCTATGACGGGATCTTCGATTCCCACTGTGAACCGCTCTTCGAGAACATGAACGTGTTCCCGCCGATCATGGACGTGGTCAACGAGAACCGCGACCTGAACTACTATACCTGTCCGGATGTGGTGAAAGAGCTGAGGGATCTGGGCCGCAGGACGGTCAAGGTGTTTAACGTCGGCAGCCGCTTCGTCCATCTGGAGTTCTTCCGCCTGACGAAGCCGCACAAGGGGCTGGGCGAAAAGGGAGCCTACGTCGGCCTGGAAGTCAACATGCGCCCGCCGGGAGGCTACACGCCCGACATGATGAACTTCGCCCATTCCACGGACGTGTACAAGATCTACGCCGACATGGTGTGCTTTGACGAGCGGCGCCTGCCGGTGTCGAAGGATCAGTACTACTGCACCTACGCCAGCCGCAAGGACGGCAACCGCTACAGCCATACCCATGAGGAGATCATGGAGCGCTACGGCGCAGACATGGTGATGCAGGAGGAAATGCCCGAGATCAGCTGGGCGACGATGGGCCGCTACATGTATACCGCACGGCTGAAGACCTACCGGGAAGCCCGGGCGTTCATCAAGTTCGTACAGGGCTGAAAACTGACAAGAAAAAAAGAACTGTGAAAACACGCTTTTCCCAGTTCTTTTTTTGTGCGCTTCTGCGTCATTCTCCGCAGATCTTCTTCAGGATCGTTTCGGCATTCTCCGCCGCGGATACGTTCCCGTTATCGATGCACAGGCCGTAGCCGTCTTTCGGCCACAGATAGCGCAGAGACGCCTCCGCGGATCCCGGGCAGCGGTTGCCCCGTTCCCGCTCCCTGCGGAGCAGGATCTCCAGGTCGCAGCTCACCTTCACGGTCAGCGCATCTCCGCAGGCTGCCGCCTCCAGAAACATGTCATAGATGCGTTCGCTGGTGATCGCATGGTCCACGATGACGGTCTTCCCGCTTTGGACGTACGCCTGCAGATCGCGGCACATGGGCGGCATGACCTCAAAAATGTCATCCTCGTAAATGGTCTCGTTCGGATCCGTCACCATGTAGTCGTCGATGGAAATGATCACGGAATCGATGCCGCGTCCGCCGAGCCTTTTCTGAAGCTCCGCGGCAAGCGTTGATTTTCCGGCTGAAGACGGCCCGTTCAGTAAAATGATGTTCTTCATCATGCAAAACGGTTCAGGACCGCGGACCTTTCTTAAATGATGCCTGCCGGGATCAGGATGACGAGGCAGAGCGCGACCAGGCCCCAGAGGACCGCGAGGAAGCGCGTGCGCCTCCTCGGCGGCAGATCCGGCACGTAGTTTGCGGCCAGGAAGAAGGGCACGTAGGTGGTAATGAAGACCGGCAGCACGCCCCACCACTTATAGACCCAGATGAAGGAATGATTGCTCGTTCCCGCGAGGAAGGACTCGAACAGCGCGAAGAGGAGCGCCATTTCCAGCGCGCCAACCAGTTTGCAGCTGATGCCCTTCCGGCCGTTCTTTGCAAAGTAACGCTTCGTCCGGTCCTGCGGCAGCATCTTGAAGGAAATGATGCCGGCGAGAGAGAACATCATCGAAAGCTCCCAGCACACGCCGATCAGCAGGATGAACGTGGTGGATGCATTCGACACCGACCAGAGCGGGTAGCCGAAGACGTGCCCGATCACCGCATTCGCGATTTCGTACAGCCAGTGCACGCCGTAGAGCGCGAGCCCCGCGCACACGGCCTCGGTATTCTTCCTGTGGATCTCCGACCAGTAGACGTAGAAGACCACCGCCAGGATGAAAATGAACGTCCAGTTGAAGTTTTCGGTACTGCGGACCCGGATGGCATTCACCAGATCCTTTGCGGCCTGAGAGCCGTTGCCCCAGATAATAAACATGGGAGGACCTCCTTACAGTTTTATAAATGATGAATAATGATATTTCGGACCGTTTTCAAATCTGCAGTATTATTAAGATTCTTTAGTTCAAATATAACATCCAGACTGTCTTTTTTGCCATCATACATATAAATGGTTTCTTTGTCGATAACTAATACTTTGTCAGGGTGACAGTCGGAACCGGTTATTTTCCGCCCTTTATTGTCAAGTATGATACAAGAGTTGTTGACGTATTTACTTACTTGTGTCTTGATCAGAGATTCACTGCCGTTTACGAGCAGTTTGGCTTCAACAGGCAAAAATTTGCCATTGAATCGAATGACATAATCCATAAAACTGTCATTCATATTAGGCCTTGAGCAACGGCACTCCGTAAAGAAGCGTTTCTGATCGCCTATCGCTGATAGCAGGTAATCAAGATAGAAGGTCCGAAGCTGTTTCTCGGAACTGAAACGGCGTTCGAATTCGTTGGTAAGACCAATCCAATTCTCTTTGTTTATTTTCCAGAGAGGCATAGGCCGGGCGATGCTGTTTTTAACATAATCCGGGAGAGTATTGTTGTGACCTTCAACTACCTTTCTAAGGCTGTCGTATTCTTTGTCAGAAAGAAGAGTTATGGAACTTTGCCTTGAAACCCTTATGAACGGAAATTCTGTGATGCTTATTGGCTTTTTAAACACATAGAGGTTATCGACGTCAGCGTAGTAACATGAGTGCCAATGCAGGTTTTCATCCTCTCTGTGGCAGCGAACAGGGCCGCTGCGGATGTGACCGACAGCGAATATCTTCCCGCCCAATTGGCTGTAAACCGCTAAATGATCCTCAATGAGTTTCAGCAATTCCCCGCGTGTTTTTATAGAATACTTCGAATTGCTTCTAATTTCCGTTCTTAAACGGGTAAGATTGGTTTTGGCGGTTTTTGCATACATAAAGAACACGACATCGTCAACTATGGAAGCGCGGGATACCGTCCAATTGACCTCATCCGTAGTTTTATCGGAGACAATTATCTCTTCCGGCAGAGGGCGCTGTTCCTTAATCAATTGATCCACCTTGTTAGGCGATGTCATATTTAAGACAAAGGACTGGATGAATTTTGGTTTGTTCAGGTCTTTGGAATCAGCGACGGCAATCTGTTCATACTTAAACAAAGCGCTATCTTGAGATCTGTCAATGGCAGCGTCATCAGACTTTACCAATTCCATATCGGAATCAAATCTGCCGCGCTTTCCTTCTTTCCAGTATATCGGAATGCTTTCAATCTTCATGATTAGTCCCCGAAAAAAGAGAACACTTATTCGTCTCCCTGTTTCTGCTTAGCCTCTGTCTCATCAAATTTCTGAACTTCAGTCATATATCCGGCGGTAATAATACCGGCGGGCAATGCCACGATGGCAATCCCAAATATGGAGGAGAACATAGTGATCAAACGGCCCATGGTTGAGACCGGATAGATATCGCCGTATCCAACTGTCGTGAGCGAAACGGTCGCCCAGTAGATGGCGTCGAAAAAAGTTGCAAAGGAATCCGGCTCGACATTGTAGATTATCAGTGCGGAGGCGATGATGTACCCTCCAGCAAGAATTCCAACTGCCATTAACGATTTTTTCGAAGACATGAGAACCCGTCCGATTATTGCAAAACTTCTGGAATAGCGCATCGTCTTGAATACTCTAAGGACACGCATGGCGCGGATCATTCTTAAGATTCGCAGAGCCTTGAAACCGCTGTTCAACAGCGTTAGAGAAGGAAGAATAGACAGCAAGTCGATTAAAGCCATCGTGGTGAAGGGATAGCGAAGAAATGATAAGGCACCCTTGTCTTTTAACTTGTAGTCAGCTGTCACCCAGCGAAGAATATAATCAACAATAAAAATGGCGACAGTCGTTTTGTCAATGACCTTAAGGACGACGGTGTCTTCTTTAAAGGCTAACGGAACAAGACTGATGACGATCACGACGATCATCGCGAGATCATAGGCTATACTGACTTTATCTGTTACTGCAGCCTTTTCGACAACTTCAAATATGCGTTTCCGACTCATTCCGTGCCTCATTAATTTTCTGTTATTGCATACATCATCTTGACCATATTCACAAAATCAGTCCATTCTTTCACCGTATCAAAGCATTGATTCAGTTCGTCCTTGTCAACTGCATCAAATCCTTTTTCAATGTCCAGCTGTGGAACACGAATGCGAAGCATTGTGGAGCTTTTAGTCTTAAGGACGTCTGTGACCGGTATCTTGTGATGCCGTGCCCAGTCTGCGATGATCTTTGCCAGATCTGTCTTTTCTGCTGCCCGCTGAAGCGTTAAGTCAACAAAGCCTTCCCGAATCTTATGAGTGATATATGCATCGTTAAGTCCGGTGCGGAAGTCCGTCCACCATCCGTTTTTGTCCTCCTTGGTGCTGAGATCCAGGGCGGGATAATGCTCTTTCTGGTAACTGATATACTGCCGCAGGAAAGCATTTGCTTTTTCATCCACATTAGGGTTATACGGACTCTTTGCTTTGGAAATGGCTTGTTCCAGTTGCTCGTGGCGAAATACACTGAGCGGATCACTCTTAGCAGCAAAGTGTTCTAAACAATCTTCATAAGACAGGAAATGTTCATAGAGCTTTGCTTCGTCATTACTTTCACGATACTTTTTAGGGCAGAAGATGAAGACTCTAAAGTCATCATAATCACCGGAACTAATGCCTTTCCTGCCTCTTTTGATATATCTTTCGTGTTGCTCAGGCATGGCAATGGCATCGATTTTATCCTCGACCAAAAAGCCATATTTGCGGCCTTCAATCTCAAGGACAACCGTGATATCCGATTCGCCCAAGGCGCTGTCAGACTTTGATAATTCGACCTTTGAGACTTGGAACGACTTCCCTTTCAGATCCGTTTTATCCACGAGCAAACGGCAGAATTCGTGGTCAGTCGAAACGGATTCCGCGAAGAGAAGATCCATGTCTCTTTCGGCAATTGTGTTGTTAAAATACATGGACGTCATGACTGATCGTGAATGCCTCCCGCTATCGTTTTGTAATCGCTCATCCCCATCTTTTCCGTCAGGTCACCGAGACTCTTGTCGTACTGCGCCTTGGAAATGGCGCCGTGGGAGAGGAAGGTGTCAAGGAGTTCTTTCTGGCGGAGGAAGAGGGACAGATTGGAAGAAGGAGATACGTGAGCATGCCATTCCCTCTTAATTGTTTCAACTAACCCATGATCCGCCGGGAGCCAATCGACACTGTATAGATCATCGTAACTGAGCCACTTTGCTGCCTCGGCTTCGAGCAGAGTCAATTCTCCGCTTTTCAGCGTACACCAGAAGCAATCCATGGAAAGATGGAAGCCAGGATAATCATATTCTACGGTATCGATCAGCTCGCCAACCTCAATATCAGCGGTCAGTTCTTCCTTGATTTCCCGCACTAAAGCTTCCTGAGGCGTTTCGCCAGGCTCGATTTTGCCGCCGGGAAATTCCCAATAATCTTTCCAGTCACCGTAACCGCGCTGGGTGGCGTATATCTTGTTGTCCGACCGAATGATGGCCGCGACTACACGAAGTGTTTTCATTTATCCTACCACCAATTTGTTCGTTTTCTTTATGTATTTTGCTGGAATCGGGGCATCAAGTTTCCATGTGATACTCATGGGACGGGAGCCCTCGTGTTTTACATAATTAGCAGTACCGAGATAGGTATAAGCTTCGGCACCATTGGTTATCCGATCAGTTTTAAACTCACGAACAAACAGCAGGATACGGCTTCCTCTTTCTCTATGATGTATATATCGCTGTCCGGTAGGGGAATGTTCAGCGGTAGTGCTTTGACTCTGCCAATGGAACAAACATTCGTTGATTGAGTAATCGTTGTACATGGTTGTTGGCGAATAGTCTTTATCTGTTTTATTGAGTGTTACGAAAAACACATCCAGCTTTTGATCTGGAAGCCATTTTACTCCTTCGCGGACAGTAGAGGGTTTCAAAAAATCTAATGCTACAAGAAGCTGATCTCTTGAATAAGCACAATGCAGATCCAGTGGGCAATCAAAGCCGATATCAACAGGACTATCGATGAAATCAATACGGTTGTACTGATATTTCAGCAAGTCAACGATTTCATCAAGTAATATTGTACTGTCAGCCAAAGTATAGAGATTATCATAAACCTCATCACTGTTCCAATCGTCTATTGCCTTTCCCCAAACTGTAACGTAGAACATTTGGAGCATTCTTTTTTCAAGCGGAGATATGTTGCCAAAATCAGTGTTGTTGAGCTGTGGAAGTAGTTGCAATAAGAAAGCAATCCAACGACGGGAATCAATCACTGCCAATTTTTCAAGGGCTTTCCTGATAGTTTCTTCTAGCGGTTCGGTAAAATCGTTGATGATACCGGCCTTTTGTTTCAGACGAGAAAAAGTCGAAAATTTATATATATGGCGAGGGTCGAGGTGGTAATAATCCAAGAAGGCAGAAAAACTAAGTGCATGACCAGTATCTTCTTCGAATGACCCAATGCGAGTGATCAACCCTAAACTATTTTCATAGGAAGCGCGTATGTTATCGAGAATGTATTTTGCAGCTTTTTTCTCTAGCTGAACATAACAACCTTTAGGCACAGAAACAAAGCCGTTTTTGATTTCTTTTGTCACATTACGATTTGTATTGGCTAGTAATGCGGCAAATTTATCTTCGAAATTATATTTTTTATTAGCTTGGCCAATAAAATCAAGGACTGTCAGACATTCTTTGTCCTCTGCTAAACGTAGTCCACGGCCTAGTTGCTGCAAAAAGATTGTAAGTGATTCCGTTGGACGAAGGAAAAGGACAGTGTTGATTTCTGGAATGTCAACACCTTCATTATAAATATCAACAACAAAGATAAAGCGAACCTTGCCTGAAACCAGTTCGGTTTTTGCGTTGCGTCGCTCCTCATCTGTAGATTGTCCAGTCAGGAACATGGATGGGATATTATGTTCGTTGAAATAGTGGTTCATGAATCTCGCATGATCGATGGACACACAAAACCCCAAGCCTTTGACATCATCGATATCAGTTACATATTTCAGCAGTGAGTTTATTACCATGTTTGCCCGGCGCTCAGCTGTTTTCCCGCTTATGGTGTAGATGTTGGACAGGTCAGTTTTATCATACCCACCAGCAGTCCACTTAAGTGTATTCAAATCAACGGTATCCGTTACACCAAAATACTGGAAAGGGCAAAGAAGTTTGCGGTCAATGGCTTCCGGAAGACGAATCTCTGCGGCAATACGGTTATTGAAGTATTCCAAAATACTCTTGCCATCCATCCGTTCCGGAGTAGCTGTCAGACCAAGCATGATTTTCGGCTGGTAGTATTTCAGCAACTTTTTATAAGAAGGAGCAGCTGCATGGTGGAACTCGTCTACGATGATAAAATCATAGTAATCGAAAGAGGTCTTGCTGGTAAAATCTTGGCTATTAAAAGTCTGGATTGACATGAAAAGATGATCTAAGCTATCAGGTTTGTAACTTCCCACAAACATGTCTCCAAAGTTTGCATCCTTAAGCACAGCCCGGAAAGTGTAAAGGCTTTGCTTTAGAATTTCTTCTCTGTGAGCGATGAAAAGAAGGCGACAAGACTTGCTGGGATTCAGTTTACAAAAACGTTTGTAATCAAACGCGGAGATTACAGTTTTCCCGGTTCCAGTTGCGGCAACAACAAGATTGCGGGTATATCCACGGACGCAACGTTCGGCTTCCAGCTTATCCAGGATTTCCTGCTGATAGGAATAAGGCTGAATGTCCATGGTATATATTTCGGCGTTGTTATTGTCAAAATATTTCTCCGCCTGAAGAGCACGGGAAAGGCGTTCTCGTTGCCATTCGTCATAGTATACGAATTCTTTGTCGTTCCAGTAGAATTCAAAGGTGGCAGATATTTTATCAATGGTCTCGGGCAAGTCTTTTTTCGTAATCTTAGTGTTCCATTCCAAACCGCTTGTTAATGCTGCGTTGGACAGGTTCGATGAGCCAACATAAGCAGTTGTGAACCCTGTATTGCGATGGAAAATATATGCTTTTGCGTGGAGACGTGTGATTCTTGTATTATAGCTGATTTTTATTTGCGTATTGGAAAGTTTGCGGAGTTCCTCGATGGCTTTGATGTCTGTTGCACCCATGTAAGAGGTCGTAATGATCCGTAATTGTCCACCTTTATTCGTAAAGGAAGTCAGTTCATCCATAATAAGACGCAAGCCACTCCACTTGATGAAGGAGACAAGCATATCGATGCGATTACTGGATACAATCTCCTTTTTTAGTTCGGAATACATTTGTGGTTCGTGAAGCGCGCCAGTGAATAAACTGGATTGTGCGATGGATGTTTCGGGGCGGATAACTTTTGCATTTTTATCTATTGACCATATGCTGTTTTGTTTATCAAATAACGCTAATAGTTGCTCCGCACGCTCTGCGACAGAGAGCGAGTCAAATATGGAATCTTTTGTTTCTTTTGTTATGGTGTTAATAACCTGATTGACAAGGGATACTTGATCATCCAGATTTCCACCATTATCTTTGAGATTTTCCAAACCTCGCTCAACTACGTCGGCTACATACTTTGCAAGTATCTTAGAGGCTTCTTCAGTATTGATTGGTGCAGTCTGAATAAGCTTATCCGATTCGGTAAGTGCACAATCAAGCTCCTTGCTTATAACTTGCTCATATAATCCGTCTCGTAGCATATGAACGTCCCTCCAATTAAGCCCCATACCAGTATAGCACAAGGCCCATTATTGCGAAACAGCTATTCATTTAATCTCTACCTTCCTTTTTATCCTACAAAATAAGGACCTCTCCTGAGGTCCTTTCTCTCTCTTACCTTATCTCCCAACTGTACCCGCAGTTCTGACATACGCAGACGGTCTTCACGTTGTTGACGATCCGCTGCTTTTTGTGACCGAAGATCTTGAAGAGCAGGGCGGGAACGGTGAAGCACAGCCATTTGATCGGGATCCACCACCAACCGACGAAGATCCACCAGAAGATGCTGTGATGGACGTTCTTCAGCCTGGCTTCGTTGACCATTTGTACGTTTACGTTCTGACTTCCGCATTTGGGGCAGGTCATCTTGTTATCTCCTTGCAGGGCTTTGGTTTTCGGTTCATTCTGAGCCGATCATACCACGTTTGGCGTCCGGTATGCAAGGGCGGATTCCCCCTGGCAATCGCGGCGCTCTTATGGTATGGTGTAGGCAGAAAAAGCTTTCGGAGGTTTCCCATGAAGACCGTTCTCGTTACCGCTTTTGAACCTTTCGGCGGCGATAAGCTGAACCCGACGCAGATGGTGCTGGAAAGGCTGCCGGCGGAGCTCTCCGGCTGCGCGCTGGAAAAAATACTCCTTCCCGTGGAGTTCGTGCGCTCGCGGGAGGCGGCCTGCGAAGCGTACGACAGGCTGCGTCCGGACGCGGTCGTGATGCTGGGGCTTGCGGGGACGCGGGATGCAATCACGCCCGAGACTACGGGCCGGAACCTGATGAAGGCGCGCATCCCGGATAACGCGGGCTATGAACCGCAGGATGAGCCGGTCGTCCCGGACGGACCGGAAACGCTTTCTTCCACCTTCCCGGTGGAGAAGATCGTGGAGGCGGTCCGAGCAAAGGGGATCCCCGCCAGGGCATCCGACAGCGCCGGGCTCTATGTGTGCAACAACCTGCTCTACGCTATGCTGGATCATAATGGCGGCGCGGTGCCGACGGGCTTCATCCACGTGCCGGCGGTGCCGGAACTGGGGCATCCCGACATGCCGTCCATGGAATTTGACATGATCTATGAGGGCATCTGCGCCGCGCTGGGGGCGGTGGCGGAGAGTTTAGAGTGAGGAGATCCTTCGCTTGTGCCCTGCGGGCACGTCGCTCAGGATGACAAAGAAGGCCGGGATGCCAGAGAAGGCCGATGACACATACATTACAAAAACACGCCGGGCGGCTGCCCGGCGTGTTTTGCTGTTTTGCGCTTTCTTATTCAGTTCTTCCCTTACCCTTAATATTTCAGGCTCGCGATGAAGATCTCGCCGTCCGGGGCAGTGATGCCCGGGTCTTCGAGGCTGAGGCTCACGGTGCGGCCGGCTTCTTCCATGGCGAGGGCAAAGTGGCAGAGTGCGATGCCGATGTCGATCTTCTGGGTATCGAAGAGGCGGCCTTCGCCGAAGCCCTTGTTGCGCTTCAGGTAGAAGTACGCGGCGCCGTCCGCAAGGACGATCCGCCAGGGCTGGTAGTTGCAGGCGGAGGGAGCCCACCTGACGGCTTCGAGCGCATCGGCAAGATCTCCGGCGCCGTCTGCCGTAAGAGGCGTTTCGAAACTGCCCCGGAAGAAGAGCTTTTCGAAGGCAAAACGGCTGTCGGCCGAGATGCCCTTCCGCATCATGATCTCGCGCAGGGACATCTTTTTTGCTGCCCGGCCGAGCGGGCTCACGCAGGGCATGATCTCGCCGTCCTTCACTTCCGCAGCGCGTTCGAAGCTCTTCCGGTCCATGGTCCCGGCGATCCAGGTGGTGCCGATGCCTTTTTCCGCGGCAAAGAGGACGAGGCGTTCGAAGGAATACCCGAAGGCTTCTTCGGCGTGAGGGACTTTCGGGACTTTGGCCGTGACGTAGGCTTTCTCGCCCACGATCACGGGGCTGGAAAGCCCGGCCTTTTCGGTATCGAGGATCACCCATTCAAGCGGAATGCCGTAAGGGTTTTCCGCCGTGCGGGCAAAGTCAAGGAGTTCCTGCAGCTCGCTTTCGGCAAGCGCTCTGCCGTCAAAACTGCGGACGCTCCTTCTGGAGCGGACTGTGGATAAAAAGCTCATCGTTCGTATTCCTCCAATATCGGGAAAGGGTCATTCCTCCGCAAAATCGGTGTCCATCGCGGTCTGCAGAGCATAGTCGGGGAAGGCTTTCTGCACGTCGGCAACAGCCTCCGCAAACGCGGCCCGGCGGTCCTTCGCATCGAAACTGATGACGAGGTCGAAGCGCATGGTCTTCGGCTCCTTCACGAGGTAGAAGCCGTGCATCTGCCGCACGTAAGGGTGTGCAAAGACGATCTCCCGCACCTTCTTCTGCGCGGCGATGACCTCCTCGTCCTTCGTATTCATCGAATAGACGCCGATGGCAGTCAGGATCACCTGATGCTCCTTATAGACGGTCGTCTGGATGTTCCGGAGGAGCCGGTCAAGCTGATCGGCCGAATAGGTATCCGGGACTTCGATGTGGATGGAGCCGTTCCAGGCGTCCGGTCCGTAGTTGTTGAGGACCAGGTCGTACGCGCCGTGCACGCCGGGGAAGGACGTCACGGTCTTCTTGATCTCCCGCGCGAGTTCCGGATCGTTCTTTTCGCCCAGGATCTGCGAGATCGTATCCTTCAGCATCTCCACGCCGGACTTGATGATGACGAGTGAGATCACGGCGCCCAGCCAGGCCTCCAGGGAGATCCCGAAGATCAGGAAGATCGCTGCCGCGACCAGGGTCGAAGCGGAGATGACGGAGTCGAGCGTCGCGTCCTCGCCGGAGTTGACGAGGGAGTCCGAATTGACCTTCTTGCCGACGCTCTTAACGTACCGTCCGAGCACGATCTTGACGACCACGGCGACGCCCACGATGATCAGCGAGAGCGTGCTGTAGTCCGGCGTTTCCGGGTGGATGATCTGCTTCACGGATTCCGTGAAGGAGGTGACGCCGGCGTAGAGCACGATCACGGAAATGATCATGGCGCTCAGGTATTCGATGCGGCCGTAGCCGAAGGGGTGCTTCTTGTCCGGCTCGCGGCCGGCCAGCTTGGTACCGATGATGGTGATGAGGGAACTTCCCGCATCCGAAATGTTGTTGACCGCATCGAGCACGATGGCGATGGAATTCGCCGCCAGCCCGATCACGGCCTTGAACGCCGCGAGAAAAACATTGGCGACGATCCCGATGATGCTGGTCCGTACGATCGTTTTCTCGCGGCCGGCATTTGTCTCGCTCACGGCGTTCAGTTTAGGCATTTTGTTCTCCTTTTCGGCAGTCCGGAGCGCTTACAGCGCGGCTTCGACGGCCTTTCTGACTTCCTTCATGTCGACGGTGGGTTCGAAACGGGCAATGACGTTGCCTTCGCGGTCCACCAGGAACTTGGTGAAGTTCCACTTGATGTAGGCCTTATCGCCGAACTTCTTGTTGTTCATCTCCGTGAACTTGTTCAGCGCGGCGAACTTCAGGCCCTTGCCGAAGCCCTGGAAAGGCTTTTCGGTGGCCAGCCAGGCAAAGAGCGGGTCGGCGGTCTCGCCGTTCACGTCGATCTTCCTGAACTGCGGGAACTCGGTGCCGAACTTGATCGTGCAGAAATCGTGGATCTCGTCGTCGCTGCCGGGCGCCTGATTCGCGAACTGGTTGCAGGGGAAGTCCAGGATCTCGAAGCCCTTATCCTTCAGATCTTTGTACATTTCCTCAAGGGGTTCATAGTGCGGGGTGAAGCCGCAGCCGGTCGCCGTGTTGACGATCAGAAGGACCTTGCCCTGATATTCCGACAGGCTGACTTCCGCGCCCTGTCTGTCCGTTACGGTAAAATCGTAAACCTTGCTCATGATTTGTTGCTCCTTTTCATGTTTTATTCTACCGGTCCTGCCGGGTTCAGCCTTCGCGGCCTGCTGCCCGCTCTCCGTCCAGCATCTTGTACAGAATGCCGTAGAGCACTGCTGCTTCGTCGGGCTCGAGGTGGAATTCCCGGGCAACGGTCTCCGGAACGCAGATGGCTTCGTCCCGCAGCTTTTCTCCGGCCTCGGTCAGCGTGATCACGAGATTCCGCTCGTCGCCCTTGTCCCTGACCTTTTCGATGTAGCCCTTGGCTTCCAGCTTCTGCAGGAGGGGCGTTACCGTGTTGGACTTCAGGAAGAGGGCTTCGCAGAGAAATTTCTCGTTGACCTGCTTTTCCTCCCACAGCACCATCATGACGATGTACTGCGTGTAGGTGAGGTCGAGCTTGTCGAGGGCCGGCTTGTATTTCCGGGTGATCATGTTCGAGACGGCGTACAGCGGAAAGCACAGCTGGTTTTTCAGTCTCAGAACGTCGTATTTATCTTTCATGATGAATACCTCGCATTCGGATGAGGGGGCGGTCCGGGGACCGGCTGCCCGAAAAATGTCGCGTGCGACACGTTTCGGGATGATCATATCGCGTGCGACTTAATTTGTCAACGGTTTTTTTTGAGGCCGGGAAGACGTTTCGGTGCAAAAAAACTTGCGGAAGAAGCCCGGGTAGTATACATTTATACATGGCTGAAAAAGCCCCATTTCCGCATGAAAGAGGTTTGATGCATGAAAAAGATCCTGTTCGGTGTTTCTGCCGCGACCTTGGCCTTGCTTTACGGCCTGCTGGTCCTGATCCTGCTGATCGTTTTCGATCTGATCGGCGTCGATCTGATCGTCTCCCTGATCGTTTCCGCGATCTTTCTGCTTCTCCAGTTCCTGATCTCGCCCTTCCTGACGGACCTGACGCAGCGCTGGTTCTACAAGACGAAATTCGGCGCGGAGGTGCCCGAATACCTTCGCGAATTCATCGAAGAGGTATGCCGTGAACATAAGATGAAATATCCGAAGCTGGGTTACATCGATGACGGCGCACCGAATGCCTTTACCTACGGTCACACGAAAAACGACGCCCGCATCGTGCTGACGCGCGGCATTTTCGAACTGCTGACGGAAGATGAAGTGAAGGCTGTTGTCGCGCACGAACTGGGTCACGCGGTCCACTATGACATGCTGCTGATGACCGTGGCCGAGCTGGTCCCGATGGTGCTTTACGGCATCGCGAGAGGCCTCCTGGAAGGCGCGAAGAGTTCCACCGGCGGCGACAGCGACGACAATAAGGCGGCGGCTGCGGAAGCGGGGGTCGCAGCGATCGCATACGTCCTCTACATTGTTGCGCAGTATATCGTGCTGTGGTTCTCCAGAACAAGAGAATATTTCGCAGACGAGTTTGCCGTGGATGCGACCGGAGAGCCGGAGGCCCTTTCCCGCGCGCTGATCCAGATCGGCTTCGGCCTCAGCACGCACGCCGACATGAAGGCGAAGAAAGAAAAGAAGAGCGGCATGGGCATGAGCGCCTCCGCCACGAACGCCATGGGCATCTTCGACACGAAGGCGTCCAAGTCCCTCGTGGTCAGCTGCTTCGTGAACGGCGAGATCGACAAGACCCACATCAAGAACGCCATGAAGTGGGAACTGTGGAACACCTGGGCAAAGTGGTACGAACTGAATTCCACGCACCCGCTGATCTCGAAGCGTCTGCAGGCGATCGACAGACTGGCGCCGCAGTACGGCAAGGCGCCTTTCGTGGAGTTCGATCTGGTCCAGCCGGAATCCTACTTTGACGATTTCCTTCGCGAGATCGGCATCAGCATTGCTCCCGTCATCGCTTTCCTGGGAGCGGCTGCGACCGGGGCTCTTTTCTACTTCAATGAGCGGATGGAACTGCTGTGGATCCCCGCGGCGCTCCTCATCCTTTCCGCGGTCCTGTCCCTGCTGAAGTATCGCTTTACGCACCCGACCAAGGCTTACCATGAAGCGACGGTCGCCGGCCTGATCGCCGAACCGAAGGTCTCCGGCATCCGCAGCATCCCCTGCGAACTGCAGGGCACCATCATCGGCCGCGGTGACCCGGGCTGCATCTTCAACGAAGACTTCGTGCTGCAGGATGAGACCGGCATCATCTTCCTGGATTACAATCAGCCGCTGTTCATCCTGAACAAGATCTTCGCAATCTTCAAGGCAAAACAGAACCTTGACCGGAACGCCGTCATCCGCGGCTGGTACCGCAGGAGCCCCGTCCCCTACGTGGAACTGTACACGATGGAAGTCGGCGGAAAGAAAAAGAAAATCTTCACCTACGGCGTGGGCAAGGTGCTTCGCTGGCTGTACCTGCTGATTGCCGTTGCTGCGCTTGCAGCCGTGTTCGTGCTTCTGTAAGCCCGGACCGCACGGAAAGAAAGACGCCCCCTGAAGAACAGGCGGCGTACAGAAGATGAAAAGCCGGAGACTGACCTTTGTCAGTCTCCGGTTTTTTGCTGCCGTATTTACCGGTCCGCGGATGGCTTACTTTTTGTATTCCTCCAGGACCTTTTTCAGGAGCAGCGGGTCGTCCGTCATGATGGCGTCCGCGCCGCGCTCGATCAGGAAGCGCATGTCATCCGCGTCGTTGATGGTCCAGTACTGCACCGCGATATTTCTCCGGTGCGCGCGGGCAATGTAGGTCTTCCAGGTAAGATCCAGCTGGATCCCCTTTACGTCATACGCCATGGGGACCTGCAGGCAGGCAAAATCCACGTCGGCGAAGAGGTTGACGCGGAGCAGCTGGGAGACGATGAACTTCCTTGCGCCGGCCGTCGAAGCGCCTCTGAGAAGCGTCGGATGGTTCGCCTGCAGGTCGGCTTCGATGGCAGGGTGGAAGGTCCCGACGACCAGGTTGTTCTTATAATCCGGGAAGCGTTCCGTGAGGGTCCTGTCGATGATCTCAGCCGCCTTGAAGCCGGTCTTGCCGTCATTCTTGATCTCCACGATGAAAAGGAGGTCCTTCCGGGTGTCGTAGAATTCCTCCAGCAGTTCGTGGAATTCGAGGATCTTGAGGCCGAGCCTTTCCTGCTCCTCCTCGGAGGCGTCCCGGTAGGGATAGGGATCATCGCTGCTCAGGGGATCCATGAAGTTGTACCCCATGTTGTAGGCCTTGAGCTCCGCCAGCGTGTGCTCGCCGATGACCACCTTTTCGGCGCCTTCGGGGCAGGCCATGCGGTTGACGGAGGAGTCATGGCTGTACACGAGGTGGCCGTCGCTCGTCATCCAGAGGTCGGTCTCGCAGATCTGGATGCCGTATTCGTTCACGGCTTTCCGGTAGGCGAGGAGCGTGTTCTCGGGATTGCTGATGCCGCCGCCGCGGTGGGCGGCGATCATGGGCAGGGCGCCTTTTTCCTTGATGAACGGATTTTTCTCCATCACCTTCTTCGGCGGGATCAAATTGATCACGAGAAAGAAGAGGACGATCACGCCCAGGATGCAGGCGAGGGTCTTCAGGACCCGGCCTTTTTTCTTTTCCTTCTTTGCGGCGGGTGCCGCGCTTTGTTCCGTACTCATTTCCGGCCTCCTACAGAAGTTCGATGCCGGCCTCCCGGCAGGCACTGATCATTTCGGCCGGCCAGACGGACGCCTGTACCTCGCCGATATGGGCTTTTTTCAGGAAATACATGCAGAGCCGGCTCTGCCCGATGCCGCCGCCGATCGAAAGCGGCAGTTCGTCATGCAGCACGGCCTGATGGAAGGGGAGCTCCCGCCTGTCCTCGCAGCCGGAGGCGCGGAGCTGCCGGTCCATGGCGTCGGCATCGACCCGGATACCCATGGAACTGAGCTCGAAGGCGCATTCCAGCAGTTCGTTCCAGAGCAGGATGTCACCGTTCAGATCCCAGTCGTCGTAGTCGGGCGAGCGGCCGTCGTGCGGCTTGCCGCTTGCGAGAGGACCGCCGATCCCTTCAATGAATACGGCCTTCTTCTCACGGCAGATCCGGTCCTCGCGCTGCTTGGGGGAAAGATCCGGCCAGCGCTCTTCGAGTTCGCGAGCCGTGATGAAGAAGATCTCGTTCGGGATGTCGTTCCGCAGTTCCTCGTAGCAGCGGTTGACGTAATCGCTGAGGTTCCGGATCGCGTGATAGATGGTCGTGACCGTACGGTGCAGGTATTCGCGGGTCCGTTCCTCACGGGTGATCGTTTTCTCCCAGTCCCACTGGTCCACGTAGACGGAGTGGAGATTGTCCAGCTCTTCGTCCCGGCGGATCGCGTTCATGTCCGTATAAAGGCCGCGTCCGGCTTCGATCCCGTACTTGCCGAGCGCGTAGCGCTTCCATTTGGCCAGGGACTGCACGATCTCGGCGGTCTCTTCGTCCATGCCCTTCAGCGTGAAGGCAACGCGGCGCTCGGTGCCGGTCAGGTTGTCGTTCAAACCGGAGCCGGGCAGCACGATGAGCGGCGCCGAAACGCGCCGCAGCTTCAGATGGTAAGCCAGTTCATCCTGGAAATAATCCTTGATCTTCTTGATGGCCCGCTGGGTCTCCATGGGGTACAGAACGGGCTTGTACCCGGGCGGCAGGATCAAAGCCATGGCAGCCTCCTTTCAGGGAGCCGTATCTTCCCGCGGCATTTGAAATATCCGCGGATCTTGCTATAATAATAGGGCAGGACAAGCGGTCCTGTCAATTCAAAACGAATAATGAGGTATCTGTCATGAGAACGAAACTGAGTATCACCGAGGGCATTTTCCCGATGCCCGTACTGATGATCGCGACCTACAACGAAGACGGAAGCGTCAACGTGATGAACGCCGCCTGGGGCACCATGCAGGAGCGGGATACGGTCGTTCTGAACCTCACCGAGAGCCATAAGACGGTGAAGAACATCAAGGCGAGAGGCGCCTTCACGGTCAGCATCGCAGATGCGGCACACGTGACCGAGGCTGATTATTTCGGCGTCGTTTCCGGGAACAAAGTTGCGGATAAGCTCGCGGGCAGCGGCCTTACCGCAAGCCGCGCGGAGACGGTCGATGCGCCGGTCATCAACGAATTTCCCCTCTGCCTGGAATGCAGGTTCATTGAGTATCAGAACAATGAATACGGCTGCGGCGTGATCGGAAAGGTCCTGAACGTTACCGCCGACGAACGCGTGATGGTGAACGGAAAGCCCGACATGTCGCTCGTGAACGCCATTGCTTTCGACCCCTATACCCACGGCTACTACAAGGTGTCCGAGCGTGTCGGCGATGCCTTTAAGGACGGCCTGAAACTGAGATAGGAAGTTCCGGATAACACGAAAGCCCCCTCACGGAGAGGGGGCTTTTTGCGTGGGATCATTTCCGTGCGGAGCAGATGCCGGACAACGCGAAAGTCATCTGCCGCGCGACATCAGGATGCCGATCAGGGCGGCAGCAATCATTTTTTTCATCATTCTTCCTCCTTCCAGACTTCCTTCGCGAGGCGGAACACCGCCCAGGCTTTCGGCCAGCCGACGTACATCGCCGCGTGCGTGACGATGGCGGCGATCTCTTCCTTCGTGACGCCGTGCGCTTTCGCGTTCTGCAGGTGGTAGGTCAGGGACGAATCGGTGATCCCCGACGCCATCAGGGCGACGACGGTCACGATGCATTTGGTCTTTACGCTGATGGCCTCTTCGTTCCAGACTTCTCCGAAAAGCACGTCGTCGTTGAGGTGCGCGAACATCGGCGCGAAATCGCCGAGCTGGGTCCTCCCGGCGGTCTGTACTATCTTTTCACTCATGGTTGTTTCCTCGGCATAATGTTTTTTTCAGAAATTTCACCCTCTGCTCGATCAGTTCCTTCACGATCCCGCTCCGCAGCATCATGTCGTAGCCGTGGACGGTGCCCTTCGTGTTATGCAGTTCGACGGGGATCCCGTTTTCGCGGAGCTTTTCCGCGTAGAGGACAGCGCCGTCCCGCAGGCAGTCGAATTCCGCGGTCTCGATGTAGGTCATGGGGATGCCTGCGAAGGACTCCGCCTCGATGGGAGAGCGGTAGGCGCGTTTCCCTGCGGACTCATCCTGCACGTACCACTCGCCGTAGGTGTTCATGTCTTCCGTATTGCACATGGGCGTGTCGGTGTAGAGGCGAAGCGATTCCGTTTCGCCGCAGTCGCCGACAGCCGGATAGGTGAGGAGCTGGGCGCAGGGAACGGGGAGCCCCCGGTCGATCGCCATGAGGGTAACGGCCATGGAGAGCGTGCCGCCTGCGCTGTCGCCGCACACGGCAATCGGGCTTCCTCCCGCAAGTGAAAGGAGCCGCCGGTATGCGGCAAAGCAGTCTTCCGGCGCCGCGGGGAAGGGATGTTCCGGGGCAAGCCGATAGTCGGGGAAGAGTACGCGGCAGCCGACGCGCTCCGCGTAGATCCGGGCGAGATCATACTGATACGGTGCAGCAGGGAAGGCATAGCCGCCGCCGTGGCAGTAGAGCAGGCATGCCTTTGTCTTTTCCTCCGTCGGGACGTAGAGAAGTGCCCGCACGCTAGTGTCCCCGGCGGGAATGACGAGCTTCTCGACCATGACCCTGCGGTCCGAGCGCTGACGGTCGAAGAGCAGTCCCATCATCTTCTGCATGCGCGGCATGCTTTCCTTCTTCAGGGGCGGGCGGATCACGGAGAGGAGTTTGAAATCCGGATGAATGTCGTATTGCTTTTTCATGTCATTTCCTTCCGGACGGCAGTTCCGGCCATTCATGCCGAGGGGCTGCGGGACCTGCCCGGGTCGTACGCCAGGCTGTATCTGGTCACCCCGTTTTCTGCCGTGAGCGTGCCGTACAGTTTGCAGCCGAGGTGCCGGTACATGTCCGCATAATCTTTCATGTCCGTGTCAAAAAGGAGGGGGATGCCGAGCGCATCTGCTTTTTTCTTTGCGAGATCAACGAGTCTAGAAGCGATCCCCTCACCCTGATGCGCTTTGTCCACGCAGACCATCAGGGCGTCCAGATGCCGTTTCTTCGCGAACTTTTCGTTCGCGCGGCCGATCTCATTTGCATAGCGGAGGATGGCTTTCATCCGGCTGTACGGGATCGACCGCAGCATCCGGAAGATCATCCGGATCCGCGGGAGCACCGGTGCATGCGCCGAATCCTCGAGGCCGATGAATCCGGTCATTTCTTCGTTCGCATACAGTTCCCCTGCCCGGTAAACGTAGTCGACATAGAGCGCCATGTACTTCATGACGTCGTCATGCCGCTCGGCTTCGCTGCCCCAGTTGTGGAAGAGTTCATTCGAAACGAAGGCTTCCCCGACGGTTTTCCGGATCTTATCCAGCTGTTCTTCCGACAGGTTTTCCGCTTTTCGGATCATGGCAAACGCCTCCGCAGTCCGTTCCCCGGGTTCAGGCCTTTTCGCCGAGCAGTTCGAAGAAGGCCTCGATCTCTTCGGCGTGGCTGCCCTTGCAGAGGATGTGGTGGTTCCCGATCGGGTCGGTCAGGAAGTAGGAAAAATCGTTCAGCGCGAGGCGGACCTGCGTGCGGCAGAGCATTTCGGAGAAAGGCGTCTCAAGGATGCGTGCTTCTGCGGCAAAGTGGCGGGAGAGATCTCCGGAGCACTTGAAGAGGGTGCAGGGACCTTCGTCGAAGCTGCCCTGGACGGCGACGCCGATCCCGGACTCAAAATGCGTGTTCAGGCAGAAACGGTCGGGCATGGTCACGGGCAGGGTGCAGTGCGCGAAGGTCGCGCAGCCTTCCTTCGTGTCGAAGCGGCTCGGATTGCACATGAAGAGGTCTTCGCCGGTGATGCTCCCGAGGACCGCCATGGAGAGAAGGGCGGGCATGTCGCCTTCGCAGCCGCCCCAGATGCCGAGGCTGTTCAGGACGGAAAGCCCGAGGCAGCCGGTCGAATGCACGGTATCGAGAAGATCGAAGCAGCGCACGGAAACGCCGCAGAGACCGTACCGGTCAACGAGGCGTTTGAACGCGCCGCAGATCTGCAGCGCCTTTTCGGTTTCTTCCGGAGCGAAGGGCGCCTTTTTGAACATCTCGGTATACTCGTTGTCCTCGTATTTCGCGAGGGCGATCTCCGCAAGGAGCTCCTCCATCGGGATCCGCACGAAGCCGAGACCGAGCTTTTTTTCTACGGCCGCTGCATCGTAGTCGCTTGCGATCAGCCACGAGGAAGGCTCTCCGATGCAGCCGAGCTTTTTGCCGCGAAGGCTCGAGGCGGCGCGGGATGCGTTCCGGAGTGCGCGGATCTTCCCTGCGAGCGCTGCGGTATCGCCGTGCAGGATCTGTCCGGAACCGCCGTGTTTTTTCAGGAAGCTGAGGATCTCCATGGACGCGGCGAGGGAATTGGACTCCCCGCTCGTCAGAATGAAGCATTTCCGCTCTTTCAGCCGGTCAAAGACTTCGAGAAAATAGCCTTCACTCCCGCCCGAAGCGACGTAGAGCAGCGCAAAGTCGTCGCGCAGATACTCCTCGAGCTCCACTCTGCGGAGCTCTTCGCCGAGTTCCCGGCCGAGTTCGTTGATAAAACGCGTCATGTGTCCGTCCGACGCTGCTGCGAGCGGACTGCGGATCTGATAAAAGTCGATCATGTTTTTTCCTCTTTCCTGTTGTCGTGCTGTCTGCGGCGCCATTATAGCACGGAGGCGCGGCGCCGGAAAAGTCCCTCCCGAAAAAGCGGCCTAAACGATCTGTTTTTCAGCATCCAGGCTGCGGCGGTATTCGGTCGGCGTTTTCTGATTGTGCTTCTTGAAGGAGCGGATGAAGTTCTCCGCGATCTCGCCTGCCAGGGCAAGGATGTCCGCAACGTACTTCTTCTTTGATTTTTCAAGGATCCTTTTGTAGATCGGGTAATTGACGGTGACGCCGGCGATCCCGACGATGCCGATGACGATGCCCAGGATCATGAAAGTGGTACTGCCGTCCCCGATGACGTTCAGGGAAAGGCACATTCCGACGCCGAGCACCAGGGCCATCAGGACGCAGAAGGTGTACGCAAAGATGCTGGCCGGAAGTTTGGCTCTGAAGTCGAGCTTTCTGAGCGCCACGACTTTTCTGGTTTCCTGAGAAGCATATTCGCTCGCAGTTTTTTCCGCATAAGCTTTGTCTGTATTCATGGGTGATTCCTCCTTGTTTGTCGTGATCTTAATCTATCACGGAGAATCACCTGTTTGAACGACACGGAAAAGGAAAAGTGTCGATTTGCGGTATGCTTACACGAGGATGTACCCTCTCCATCCGCGGACGGAGTAATAGGAGTCCGCGCCGTTATGGAAGGTGAAAACAGTGCCGTAGCGCCGCTCGCAGAAGAGAGCGCCGCCGAGTTTCCGGATCTCCGGGGGCGTCGCGATCCAGCTGGAGGTCTTCAGGTCGAACTCTCCGAGCGTCTGGAGCCTTCGGTACAGCGCTTCGGTCATGAGCTTCACGCCGGCCGTTTCCGCCGCATGGACCGCGCTTCCCGCCGGCGGGTTCTTCGTGCGCTTCCTGAGCGCCTCATCATCGTAGCAGAGGCTCCTCCGCCCGGCAGGTGTTTCCTTCGCGCAGTCGCAGAAGATGAGCTTTCCCGTCTCATCGTCAAAGCCGACCGTGTCCGGCTCTCCGCCGCTTTCCTCCATGCGGCGAAGGACTTCAAGCGCGTCCGGATCCTCCCGCAGGCGCTGCTCCACGGTCTCCCAGTCAAGCCCGGGATGGCGCGTCATGTTTTCGTGAAATCTTTTTTCCAGCAGTTCAAGCATCGTGAAAGCTCCTTTTCATCAGGCCCGCCGTGCCGCGTCAGGAGAAGAAATCCCAGCGCGAAAGCAGGAGGCCGGGAATCACGACCAGCAGGAAGAAGGCCCAGCTGATCAGGGTAAAGGTCCGGATGAACGCCTTGCCGTTTCCGGGGTACTCGCGCACGTAGATCCGGTAATTGATCACCGAGGCGAGAGAACCGATAAGGGAACAGAGACCGGCCGTGTCGGCGCCGTAGATCAGGCCGGCGAAATTCCGGCTGAACGGGTACAGCACGATGGTCGCGGGAACGTTGGAGATCAGCTGGCTGAGCCCGATCGCCCACCAGTATTCATGCCCGGCGACGGCCTTCTCCAGAAATCCGCCGATAGAAGGATTCCGCGCGACGGAAGAAGAGAAGACGAAGAAGCACAGGAAGGTCGCGAGCAGCACGTAGTCCACCTTCCCGAGGAGCCGGCGGTCGGCGCAGATGATCGTAAGCAGCACGAAGGCCAGAGCAGCCGGCCACAGGGACGTACGGGTAACGATGACAAGCAGCACGATGATGAAAAGGCCAACATACATCCGGCAAAGGAAACTTTTCTTCTTTGCAAGTGTTTCTCCGCTGCTTAACGAGACCGGGTCGTGAAGATTTTTTCTGAAAACAAAAAACACGAAGCCGATCAGCAGCACTCCGGAAAGCAGGCACAGCGGGAGCATGTGCAGCATGAACCGGCCGGCGGCGATCTCGGCCTGTCCGTAGAGGAAAAGGTTCTGCGGGCTGCCGAAAGGTGTGAGGAGAGAGCCGCGGACGGCAGCAATATTCTCCAGAGTGATCACCGGCAGAATGAACTTTTCCCGGCCGGCCTGCCGAAACAGCAGGATGGTTAACGGCACGAAGATCAGAAGCGAAACGTCATTCGTCACGAACATGGAGGAGAAAAACACGCAGAAGACCAGAAATAGGCTCAGGGAAGTCATGGACTTCAGTTTCCCCGCCAGCGCGACCAGCGGCTGCAGCACGTTCTCCTGCTTGAATCCTTCCAGAACGCAGAGCATCATCAGCAGGATCCCCAGGGTACGCCAGTCGATCCCGCGAAGCAGCTCCGCCGTGGGCGGAGTCATGATGAGTCCGGCTGCTGCGGCGATCACCGACAGGAGGAGCATCGGTTCCCTTTTCAGATAATTGATAAGCTTGTATGCACTCATGATGATCTCCTGAAGCGGAATCTGCATCCCGGTTCTTCTTTATACCGTCTTGCTCCGGCCGGCGGATCCGTTATCATATTTTTCGTCTATTCCATTCACAAACGGGAATATGCCGTTTCAGTCACAGGAATAATCTGCGAGGAGCGCCAGCAGTTCCAGAATCTCCCGCCGTAAGGATTCGTTCTTCAATCCGTCAAGGAAGAAACATACCTGCGGCCAGCCGGCAGTCAGCGCGATCCAGCTGTACCATCGGATCGCCTGTTTCTCCTGTTCGGAAGCATGGTATATCTGAAACATACGGTCCTGATATTTCCGATAGCTTTCCGTCGCGTATGCCATCCTTGCCTCCGCTCCGATGGGTTCCGACACTTCTTCCCTGAATCCTCCGCCCAGGTTGGCAAACTGGTTGACGACGACTTCTGTCCCGGCCATGTTAAAATCAATCAAACCTGCCAGATGTTTATTTTCATCAACAAGGACGTTGCTCAGATTCTCATCTGCCTGAAATACGCAGCGCGGAAGAGTTTGATAAACGGACCTGATCTTGTCGCGGATCAGCCTGTGTCTGGCTGTCAGCTTCTCTGCCAGAGCGGTTTCTCCCATCTGCTGAAGGGTCTCACACAGATTGTCGAAATTCTGCTGCTTTTCGTCTTTGCCTATCGGTATGTCGAAGGGGGCGAGATCAAACAGGCTGTACATACCCATTGTTTGTGACAGATCGACATTCCGGTATGTTTCCGCAAAACCCGCTATGCTGTCCAAAACCTCCCGCCAGATCCTTTCCTCCTCCTGCGGCTCCAGCTGCAGTTCATCCGCAGTCGGAAGATCGATGTATTCCTGCAGATACCATGTAAAACCGTTCCATTCATGAAAAAACCGTCCTTCCCGGTCGGGCAGAAAACGAGGGCACCTTAATCCGAAGTTTATATACCTTTCGATCAGTCGGTTTAGTTCTGTCAGCCTCTGCTCCGTCATGTCGGGAGCGTTGCATAGCCGGAGCACCCATCTTTTGTCTATGATGTAATTCAGTCTGATGTCATCGGCACTGTGTGAAGTGTCGATCAGGCGTATGCTGTCCCGGCTTGTATGGCCGAATTTTGACAGTTCAGAAAGGATGTCGCTCTGTTCAGGTATTCTCATATCCACAGGAAAACACTTCCCGGGCATCAAGGACGTTTTTTGCGATTCCATCGTTATCATCTCCGTAAGCTTCGATCTGTCTGTCTTATTGTCATCAGTACGACCGTTTCAACATGCTGCCGGGATCGTATTTACAGTCACCGGATGTCACGAATCCATTGCTCTCGACGGCAGAATAGAAGTTGTTTACGTATTCTTCCGGTATTATCATTTTACGACCTTCTCACAATCAGCTTGCGTCAACGTAAATTCTGTATTTGCCGCAGTGAAGACAGCGGAAAAGATATCCGCACAGATCACCATCCTTATACAGATATTCCTCTACAACATCGAGAGGATATGACGGAACCTGAGCAGCATAGTCCCTCAGGACCTCATCTTTGATGCCAAGTTCCTGCAATTCCCGTATCCCAACCGTACCGAGATAAGCGCAGTAATCATCACAGCATGCCAGCCAGTTTTCCCCCTGCCACGACATGTAACCGGGCGTACGTTTAAATAATTCATCACGTTTTTCCGGATCAGAAACATCTTCCGCAAACTGCACGAATTCAGCGTTGAGCTTTTCCGCAGCACTTCCGTCATGGATGCACGATAAACAAATGCAATCCGTATCTTCCGGTGAATATGCCGTGCCGATATACTCCGGCACTTTCCTTCCGCAACAATTACAGACGCCTTCTTCATGGATCAGTATTTCATCACTGTACAGATTTGGATGATATTTGAATTCTATGCGTTTCATCAAACTCTCACCTCTGCAAATCCCGATTAACAGATATCCCGACAAACCGGAATTTATCGACGTATCAAAATGCCTTTCATATACTGTCCCTGTTATTTGGACAGATTTCCGCCAGGATTGAATCAGTCAATATTCCATGTCGCCAATTGATTAACCGGTTCCGGGTCGAACGAAAAGCCCATGGAACGATAGAGAGCAATCGCAGGGGCGTTGTCGACGTCGACAATCAACATCATCCCTTTCGGCTTGTTCACTTCAATTGCCTTCGCAAGCAGCTTTCTGCCCCAGCCAAGTCTTCGACGATCCTCTCTGACCAGAAAGTCAAATGGTTCGTTTTCCTCGTTGTTCTTGGTCACATCGATATAACCGACGACGGTCCCGTCATCCACGGCGAGAAAGACACGAAATGTATCTAAAGCGTTTGCGACCTTGTCGCCGGTCCAGTAACCGTCCATGCTGTGCATGGCTACATACTGATCCCGGTACGGCTCGGACAGCGGTTCAATTCCGGTGGTATCGACGAACATCGCGTTTTCGGTGAGCACCATTTTCAACTGCTCTGAAAAGAAGGTTGCACCGCGCTTTTGCAGCGTAGGGCGAATCACCCAGTTCTTGGGATTGAACACGAAATCGACCTGATAACCGGAGTAGTGCGCTTGCAACCAGTCCGCAATCTCTTCATAGGCATCCGGCTCCCGCGAAAGCCCGACGAGCATCTCGATATACTGCTCGTCCTTAAGAATCAGGAAAACGAACAGTCCTTTCATTTCATCGCCGAGAAACACTCCCAAGGGAACCTGATCCTGAGATGTCAGCGCGCTTTTCAGATTGTTTTCCATTTGCTCCTCTGTCTGAAACATCGGCTCCGAAAAATCGGGATCAGCGTTGATCTCGTTGATAAAGTTCCAGCAAGTATCAAATTCTGTAAGTGTCCGGACCATAACATTTCCTTCCTTCAAGTGAATCACGCAAGCATTGTCACAAATCCCGATTTGTTGATATCAAAGCGTCAGTATTTCACTCACGATTTCACAAACGTTCTTATTGACTGTATCCACTTTTATGGTGTCAAGTATTTGATACATGTTG
>CADAOF010000012.1 GCA_902789555.1 uncultured Lachnospiraceae bacterium | reverse complement strand
GTTTCTGGTCACTGATGGCAGCACGATGTACTACATTATCGGGGGAAAGGCCTATTGCAATGACAACTGGCCGGGAAGAGTCAGCAATCTCCCGGAGATCAACACGGAAGGACTGGAAATCCAGGTGATTGCAATTGAACTGAAGTAAAGAGGATTCAAATAGGAGGAGCGTGTCGTTTAACGGCCACTCTGAAAAACCGTATAAGTGGCACAAACCTGTTCCGGGGAAAGGGACGATGCACGAAACCTCCTTGTTTTTACTAGGTTTTTTGAAGATCGGACCCTGAGTTCAAATCCCTCCTTCTCCGCTCACGAAAGCCCGTGGAATCGTCCACGGGTTTTACTTTTAGAAGGGCTTTCGTGAGGGAGAGTCGGGCTTTGAAAGCATGCTGCGCATGCCCATCTTCCTGTCTCCGCTTTGCGGACCCAGGAAGCAGCGCTCGCAAAGCTCGCTTAATCCCTCCTTCTCCGCGAAAAAGAGAGCCTGTGAGGCTCTCTTTTTTCGCGCGGAATCTTGACATTCCCTTATAAATACGCTATATTCACATTACTTTCCTCGATAGCTCAATGGCAGAGCACTCGGCTGTTAACCGAGGTGTTGCAGGTTCGAGCCCTGCTCGGGGAGCGACGAAACCTCTTCGCGCGGAACCGCACGGAAGAGGTTTTTTTGATGAAGGGCATCTTTCATTGCGTGAACGCCCGGTTTATGAGTTCTTTAGGAAAATTTTATTGACCTATGATATGAGTTTTGGTAAAATGTTTACGTCCGGCAGTATTCGAAAAGGTAATATGGCCGGGGATCCAAAGAGAACTGACAAGGAGGACAAACAAGAAAGCATGCGATTTAAACACAATCGATTCATTGCGCTCTTGCTTTGCGTACTGCTGACGGCCGGGTCTGCAATCCCGGTCCGGGCAAGTTCTCTGCCGGAAATCGGACCGGGAAGCGTCACTACTGTCGCTGAAGGAGAAAGCACCGAAGAGATCACGACCTCCGCTGAAACATCCGAGGAAGACACGCAGGCGGAAGAACCGTCTGTGACGGAACCTGAGGAGCAGCCAACCGAGCCTGAGGAGACCGAACCGGAAGCGCCGGAACTGCTGAAGGGGATGACGGTCGAGGAATACCTCGCCATCAAGCGGACGGTCATGAATAACTCGTCTGTCGACGTTTATGCCGAAAACAGCACGGCACCTGCGGAGATAGAAGACATCGAGTCCGGTGTGCTGCTGGCTAAGCGCCTGAAAAAGCTGGCGCAGAACAGCGAGTTCAATGCAGTCATTTTCCGCGGCAGCAGTTATGTCCGCGTACGCGCCAAGGCGGATCTCTCCGCTGACATCATCGGCAAAATGTATTACAATGCCGTAGCGACGATCCTTGGCACGGAATATTCCGAAAGCGGCATGTGGTATCACATCCGTTCCGGCAAAGTAGAAGGTTATGTCAAGTCGGCCTATATGGTTTCGGGCTCCGAAGCAATGGATCTGCTGACGCAAATAGTTTCTACCTGGGTCACACCGATCAATGATGCACAGCGCCTTTACGAATGGGCAAACACCAACAGCGACACCATGGCGCTGCTGACGAGCGGCGTCAAGTACAGGGTGCAGGAAATCGGCGATACGTTCATCAAGGTGTTCTACGGCACCACAGCTACCGGTGAGAACGTAAGCGGTTATGTTCCGCGGAATTCCGTCAGGATCTCCTATGAAATGCTGACGGCGATCACGCTCGCGGATGAAAATCTTTCCATAGCGAATGCGACGCAGGCAAAGGCGGCGGCGAACAGCCGTGCGCAGTCCAGAGCGGAGTCGAGCCGTCAGGCCTCCATCGAAGCATCCATTCGTGAGTCGTCTTATCTGGCCTATCTGGCGTCGTCAAGAGCCAGAGCCGCCTATGAGTCGTCGGTTGCCGCTTCTCGCTGGGCAGCTCAGCAGTCGCAGGCTGCAGCTCAGTCTTCGATGCAGAACGCAGCCATGGCGGCCAATCAGCGCAACTACGCCCAGTATATCCCGGCAGGGACATCTGAACTGCGCAGGGCCATCGTGCTTGATGCTGTCAGTTACGTGGCCATTCTGCCTTATGTCTGGGGCGGTGAGAGCCTGGTTTACGGCGCTGACTGCTCGGGCTTCATCAGGGCGATCTTTCTGAAGCACGGCATTCAGCTTCCGCATTATTCCAAGCAGCAGGCCGTTTTCGGCGTAAGAGTTCCTTCCCTGAGCCAGGCGCGACCCGGTGATATCGTGAGTTATCACTGCGGTCCCAATGACGGGACCGGACACGTCGGTATCTATATCGGCAACGGACTCGTCGTACACGCGCCGAAGCCCGGTGAGAAAGTAAAAGTCAACGCAGCCGATTTCATGACGATCTGGAGCATCCAGAACGTCATCGGCGACTGAGTTTCATACGCAAAGCAAAGAAGCGGCCCCCGCCATGAAGGCGGGGGCCGCTTCTTGCATATCTATCACCGGAGGAGTTTAATCCTCGTCATCCAGCACGGGTTCGATGAGGCCGAATGCACCGTCATTCCTCTTATATACGACGTTCACCTCATTGGTCTCGCTGTTCAGGAACATGTAGAAGGCATGTCCCAGCAGCTCCATCTGCAGGCAGGCTTCCGTGGCGTCCATGGGCTTTACGGCAAAGCGCTTGGTGCGGACGATACGGATGGGGGCTTCTTCGGCTTCAACGCTTTCTACGTAGGCTTTGTTGGGGTTCTGGCCGCTCTGATAGAAATCAATGAGCTTGCCGCGGTATTTGCGCATCTGCCTTTCGATGGCATCCACGGCGTCGTCGATCAGCGCGTAGATGTCGTTGCCGGTTTGTTCTGAACGGATGGTGCTGTTTTTCACAGGAATGGTGATCTCGATCTTGGAACGTCCTTTCTCCATGCTCATCACGGTGTAGGCGACCGCGTTCCCGTCAAAAAGCTTGTCCAGCTTGGTCAGCTTTCTGTCGAGGATGTTTTCCATGGCGGAGGTGATCTCCAGATTCTTGCCGGTAAGTTTGTACTGCATAGTATCCACTCCTTTGCTGTTTCTCAGACGGGAGATACGGCTTCACGGCAGATCCGAAGATCTGCTGTAAATACGAAACCGGTTCCCATCTGCTTCTATTGTAGCAGATAGGAACCGGAAAATAAAGTAAAAGATTTAGGAACGTTTTGTGACCGGTTTGGACTTAGGGAGTACCAGCGTCGCCGCCTTCGGGTTCCGTTTCTTCGGAGGAAGGCTGGGTCACAGGTTGAGTAGGAATCGGGTCAACGTAGTTGCCTTCGTAACTGAAGTGGCAGATTTTACAGGTATAAGTGGTATAACCCTGAGAGGTCGTAGTTGGCGGAGTCACAACCTCCGTGAAGTCGCAAGGCCATGTTTCAACTTTTCCGCAATCATTACAGGTATGGGTGTGTTTATGGTACCCATTGTCAAGAATATGTTTCCATTCCGTAAAACTGGTGTGTTGACATTCCGTGGACGGCTGTGTCGGCGCTTCAGTAGACGGTTCAGTGGACGGCTGAGTCGGCTGTGTCTCGGAAGACGAAGGCTGAGTAGGCGGTGTGGTCGGGGCCTCAGTCGTCGGCGGTGTGGTCGGGGCCTCAGTCGTCGGCGGTGTGGTCGGCTGAGTCGGAGTCGTGGAGCCGCCGCCGTTGCTGACCGGGACCAGCTGGCCGCCGGAGTAGACGGCTACGCCGTCTGCGTCGTGCTTGTAATCTTTCGCCAGATAGTAGCCGCCCTTGCCGTTGTAGATCGGCTCGTACTTGGTGTTCATCAGCAGCTGATTGCCGTTCTGGTCGTAGATTTTGTCGATGTCGTTCTCACGCTTGACCGTCAGCTTGAGCCCCTTGGTGCCGACGTGGACGTTGGCGCGGAGCGGACGGTAATAGTCGTTGTTCATCTTGGTCGTGGACTGGACCACGCCGTTCACGCGGACGATCTTCTCAATGTGAGACTTGACGGCAGGCAGTACCTGGCCTTCACGTGTCGGATAGGCGGGAGCTTTATCATCTTCAAGGACGATCGCGGGATAGACGGTCTTGATCTCTTCATCGACAACGGATTTGTACACAACGGTACGGTTCTTCGGCCGCTCGTCAACACCGTAAAAGCTGACGGTGACGGTGTTGTAAGTGGTGCTGCATTCGACATAGATCGGATTGTTCCAGTTATTGGTGAAGACCAGATCACAGTAGCCCCAGTCGAGGGTGGCGTCCTGAGAATAGTCCACGTAGGTGACAGCCAGTGAGTGATTGTAGCGGACGTTGACCGTCAGCTCGGTCTGCAGCAGGCACTGATAGAAGGTCGTTGCGAACTGGCACACGCCTCCGCCGTAGTCATCCACGACCTTGCCGTTATAGAAGGCTTTCCCGACCTTGAAACCGCGTTCCGGCGTACGCATGCCGATCAGCTGGTTCAGAGAGGCGCGCTGGCCCGGATTGATCATGGTGCCGTTGACGTATCTGGCGGCAAGGTCGATATTGTGGCTGCGGTTCGAACTGGATTCGTCATTGCCGCGCCAGAATTTTGTCGTATAAGTGGCAACCCGGCCGAACTTGATGTTCGTCAGAGAATCGGCAGTGACAGCCGCGGGAACCGCGCCGACCGCCGCAGTGCAGGAGATGCTGTCGGAAATGCCGTTTTCAAATGCCTGCAGGATCGCATTGACCGTCAGGTTGTTGTAGACCTTGAGGCCGTCCTGTTCTTTCTGGCGTACCTGCAGTCCGTCCTTGCCCCAGCTGAACTTGGCATCGACGGGATCCTTGGTGTTTTCGGGAGCAAAGACCTTGTCGACATATTCCTTGACCTTCTCACCATTGACGGAGTAGGAAAGCGGAAGCTGGGCACGGCCGTACTTCATGTCCATCAGGGTCTTGTAGCGTTCCACGAGCCTGCCGGTCTGGCCGAGCGTGCTGGCGACACGCAGCGCTTCCTCAATGGAGTAATCGAAATCAAAGGTGGAGACGGGGACTTTCACCGTGCGGACGACGTCATACTTGCTCGTATCGACGGCTTCGCCGGCTTCCAGCTTATTCAGTACGTCGCTGGGAAGTTTGCGCACGTTGATGGTGAGATCCGATGCTGCGATCTTCTCGTAGTACGCTTCCATGGCGTCGGCAGCTTCGCTCATCGTCTTACCGCTCAGATCCTGGTCTCCCAGATAAACGCCGTCGGCGATCTTATTGCCCGCCTCCGAAGTACCGGCCGGTGAGAAAGCGATGACCGCAAGTACCAGCGCCATGATCAATATGGGTAAGAGACGAAGTTTTTTGAACATAATAAAACAACCTCCTTAACATAAAGAGACACGCTAAGTATACGCCTTTTGTCCGGAATCTGCAAGCGCATTTCACGGGTGCTTCTTAAAAAAATAAGAAATAATCCGAAAGAATTGAAAGCCCCGGTGGCATTTTGTCCGGCTTTCGTGTATAATGTCACTCAGCCCTCGGGCGAAAGGAGAACAACATGGCACAGAAACCTGTATTAGTCATCATGGCAGCCGGCATCGGCAGCCGTTACGGCGCCGGGATCAAGCAGCTGGCTTCGGTCGGCCCCTCCGGCGAGATCATTCTGGATTACTCCCTTTACGATGCAAGGGAAGCCGGCTTCGAGAAAGTCGTCTTCATCATCCGCAAGAGTCTGGAAGAGGATTTCAAGGAGATCATCGGCGTGAAGGCGGAGAAACTGATGGAAGTCCGCTACGCGTTCCAGGAGATCGAGGACCTGCCGGAAGGCTTTGCCTGCCCCGAAGGCCGCACGAAACCCTGGGGAACGGCGCAGGCCATCCTCTGCGCGAAGGATGTCATCGACGGCCCGTTCGCGGTCATCAATGCCGATGACTACTACGGCAAGACCGCCTTCCGCATCATTTACGACTACCTCGTTGCCCATCCCGGCAAGGATGAGGGTGTGATGGAGTGCGCGATGGCGGGCTTCGTGGTGAAAAATACCCTGAGTGACCACGGCGAAGTGACCCGCGGCATCTGCCTGCAGGACGGCGACATGCTGAAGGAAGTCCACGAGACGAGCGGCATCGCGATGCGGGAAGACGGCCGCGTGACCGGCACCTTCGAAGGCGAAACGGTGGAGATCGATCCGGACGGCCTCGTTTCCATGAACATGTGGGGCTTTGACCGCCGCGTTCTGAACGAGCTCGAAGCCGGCTTCGTGCCCTTCCTGGAGCAGGCCGTGAAGACGAACCCTCTGAAGGCGGAATACCTGCTGCCGACGGCCGTGGACGCCGCGCTCAAGGCCGGGAAACTGACGGTCGAAGTGCTGCCGACGCCCGATACCTGGTTCGGTCTTACCTATCATGAGGACCGCGACCCGGTAGCCGCCCGCTTTGCCGAAATGGTGGAAGAAGGAATCTATCCGTCGCCGCTGTTCTGAAAAACAGGGCTGTCTGAAAGGAATATTCATAAAGTGAAAAGCAAATTCTGGAGCGCAAGGAACATCGCGCTCATGGGCATGCTGGGAGCCATGGCGGCGCTTCTCATGTTTCTTGAGGTGCCGTTAGTTTTCCTTGCGCCGAACTTCTATAAGATGGACTTCTCCGAGATCCCGGTCATGGTGGGCACCTTTGCCCTCGGACCCTGGGCCGGCGGACTGATCGAGGCTGTAAAGATCCTCATCAAACTGCTGATCAAGCCGACCTCGACGGGCGGCGTCGGAGAACTGGCGAATTTTGTCGTCGGCTGCGCCATGGCGATCCCGGCCGGCCTGCTTTACCGTGCGCACAAGAACAAGAAGACGGCCGTACAGTCGCTGCTTCTCGGCACGGTCTCCATGACCGTTCTCGGTGTCGTCGTAAACGCGCTGGTGATGCTGCCGTTCTATTCGAAATTCATGCCGATGGATACGATCATCGGGATGGGCGCGAAGATCGTTCCCGCGGTGAACTCCGTGTGGACTTTCTGCCTCTTCTGCGTGGGACCGTTCAACCTGTTCAAGGGGCTCGTGCTCTCACTCATCACCTTCCTGCTGTACAAGCGGGTAAGCCCGCTCATCCACTCCTTCCGGGATAAGGAAAGGAAAACCAAAGCGGAATGAAGAAGATCCTCGAAACATTCGGAGAAGAGGAGACCAGGGCTCTCGGAAGAGCGCTCGGAAAGACCGCCGTGCCGGGCGAAGTGATCTGCCTGGACGGCGATCTTGGCGTGGGGAAGACCGTCCTCGCGCAGGGCTTCGCCGAGGGGCTCGGAATCGCGGGACCCGTGGCAAGTCCGACTTTCACGATCGTGCAGACCTACGAAACGGGCCGCCTTCCCTTCTTCCACATGGACGTGTACCGGCTGGAGGACGAGGATGAACTGGAAGCGATCGGCGGCAGCGAAATGCTGGAAGGCGACGGGGTGTGTCTCGTCGAATGGGGCAGCCGCACGGCCGGCCTCTTCCCGCCGGGAACGCTGTACGTCCTGATCGAGAAAGACCTCGCGAAGGGCACGGATTACCGCCGCATCACCGTCACTGATAAGGAGGAGCGGGATGAAGATCATCGGAATTGAAAGTTCTTCCCTGGTCGCTTCGGCGGCCGTCTGGGAAGACGGAAAACTCCTCGCAGAATATACCGTGGACCATAAGAAAACGCACTCGCAGACCCTGCTGCCGATGTTGGAGGAGATCTGCCGCATGACGGAATGTGAGATGAAGTCCGTGGATGCTGTCGCGGTGAGTGCGGGACCGGGCTCCTTTACGGGGCTCCGGATCGGCGCGGCTACGGCGAAAGGCCTCGGCCTCGCGCTTGACATTCCGCTCATCGCGGTGCCGACGCTGGACGCGACAGCCTGGGGGCTCTTCGGCGTGAAGGATCTCATCTGCCCCATCATGGACGCGAAAAGAGGCCAGGTCTACACGGGGATCTACCGCTTCGACGAAGAAGACCGGCTGAGTATTCTGAAGGCTTCCTGCGCCATGGACTTCGGCGAACTTGCGGAGCAGCTGAAAGCCCTCGGCGGCAGAGTTTATTTCCTCGGCGACGGCGTGCCGGTATTTAAGGAAAAGGCGAAGGAAGTGCTCGGGGAAAACGCGCGCTTTGCGCCTGCCGGTCAGGACCGTCAGCGGGCAGCGAACGTCGCGGCTCTCGGCGCGCTGATGCTTGCGGAAGGAAAGACGGTGACGAGCGCGGATTTTGCGCCGGAATACTACCGTGAATCCCAGGCAGAGCGGGTGAGAAGAGAGCGCGAGAGCAAGGCGGTCGTCCATGACTGAGAAGTTCCGGGAAACGCTGCCTGCGGCAGAAGGCGCAGGACGGAGAGAGGCCTCGGGCGTGCTCATTCGGACGGCGGAGGAGCGGGACGTTTCGGAGATCGCGGCGCTCGAAAAACGCTGTTTTTCCGATGCCTGGTCTGAGACTTCGGTCCGGGGAACGATGAACAGTCCGCTCGGATACGTTCTGATTGCAGAGCGGACCGACGGAGAGGGCTTCGATCTTCCGTGCGGATACCTCATCGCGCAGGTCTTTGACGGCGAAGGGGAACTCCTCCGGATCGCCGCGGCACCGGAGGCGAGGAGACGCGGGACCGGCCGGCTGCTCCTTGAGCGCATGCTGGAGGACCATCCCTGCGTTTCCGTCTGGCGGCTGGACGTCCGCACGAAGAACGCGGCGGCGATCGCCTTATACGAAAAGTACGGGTTCCGCATCGTGACGGAGAACCCTGACGCATACAAGGACCCGCGGGACAACGGATATCTGATGATCCGCACCGCGGAAAACTAGGTGACAATCATGCTGGACATTTGCCTTGCGGGAACCGGCGGCATGATGCCGCTCCCCTATCGCTGGCTGACGAGCCTCATGCTTCGGTACGAGGGCAGCCAGATCCTCATCGACTGCGGCGAAGGCACGCAGATCGCCCTCAAGAAACGCGGCTGGAGCTTCAAGCCCATCGATATCATCTGCATCACCCATTTTCATGCGGACCATATCAGCGGACTGGTCGGGCTCCTGCTTACCATGGGCAATGCGGAGCGGACGGAACCGGTAACGATGATCGGTCCGCGGGGCCTGGAAAAAGTGGTGAACTCACTGCGCATCGTGGCCCCCGAACTGCCCTTCCCCATCGAATTCATCGAACTTTCGGAGCCGTCGGCAACGATCACGGTGAGGGATTACGTCATCACGGCCTATAAGGTGCAGCACGCGATCCCGACCTACGGCTACGCGGTCGAGATCCCCCGGGCGGGGCGCTTCCAGGTGGAGCGCGCGCAGGCGCTGGGGCTGCCGGTCACGTACTGGAGCAGGCTGCAGAAGGGCGAGACCGTGGAATTCGAAGGCGAGACCTATTACCCGGAAATGGTGATGGGGCCGCCGCGGAAAGGCCTGAAAGTGGCATACTGCACGGACTCGCGGCCGACACGGTCCATCGTGGAAGGCGCGCGCGGCGCAGATCTTTTCATCTGCGAAGGCATGTACGGCGAAAGAGGTTCGGAAGAGCGTGCGGCAGAGCACAAGCACATGAATTTTGCCGAGGCGGCCGCGCTGGCAAAGGCGGCAGAGGTGCGGGAACTTTGGCTTACGCACTTCAGCCCGGCGCTGAATCATCCGGAGGAATTCATCGACGTCGCCCGGGAGATCTTCCCGAACGCGAAGACCGGGACCGACGGCATGAGCCTGACGCTGAAATTTACGGAAGAATGACGAAAGAGTGGAACTGACGGTGGAAGACATCCGTATCCTGGCAATAGAAAGTTCCTGCGACGAAACGGCGGCAGCGGTCGTGCTGAACGGCCGGAAGGCACTGTCGAACGTGATCTCGTCGCAGATCGCCCTGCATACGCAGTACGGCGGCGTGGTGCCGGAACTTGCGAGCCGCATGCACATCGAAGCGATCGATCACGTGATCCGCGCGGCGCTCGCCGAAGCGGACTGCACGTTTGACGACATCGACGCGGTCGCGGTCACGAACGGCCCGGGCCTCGTCGGCGCCCTGCTCGTGGGCGTTGCGGAGGCGAAGGCCATCGCCTTTGCGTTAGGCAAGCCCCTGCTGGGGATCAACCATATCGAAGGGCATGTGAGTGCGAATTTCCTGGAGCATCCGGACCTGGAGCCCCCCTTCCTCGCCCTGATCGTTTCGGGCGGGCACACGAACCTCGCGCGGGTGAAGGACTACGGCGAATTCGAGATCATTGCGAGGACGCGTGACGATGCCGCCGGTGAGGCCTTTGACAAGGTCGCGCGGGCGATCGGCCTCGGCTATCCCGGCGGTCCGAAGATTGAAAAAGCAGCAAGATGCGGTGATCCGAACGCTTACCCCGTGCCCCGCGGCAAGGTAGACGACAACGCCTACGATTTCAGCTTCAGCGGCATGAAATCCGCGGTCCTGAACCTGCTCAACCACGCGGAAATGACCGGGGAGACCGTGCGGCAGGAAGACATGGCAGCTTCCTTCCAGGCGGCCGTCGTGGATGTCCTCTGCGACCGCGCCGTGCGTGCGGTGAAGGAGTTCGGCGAGAAGAAACTGGTGCTTGCCGGCGGTGTCGCGGCGAACGGTGCACTTCGCGAAGGCCTCGCGAAAGCTCTGAAAAAGGTGCATGCCGAACTGATCGTCCCGAGCCCCGTGTTCTGCACGGACAACGCCGCGATGATCGGCGCCGCGGCCTATTATCACTACATCAAAGGGGAGCGTTCGGACCTGTCCCTAAATGCGGTCCCCGGACTGGAACTGTAATAAGCACGGAGAAAAGAAGCGCGGCTGCAGAGCTGCGCTTCTTTCATGAAAAAACCCTCCGGTCGGGGACCCGGAGGGCGTAAAGAGGAGAAAGGGGAAAACTTCGGATGGCGGGCCATCCGTCGGGGATCAGCCTTCGATGGCGATGTAGCGGTCCTCTTCGACCTTTTTCTCAGGGACCTTCGGCAGGCTCAGGATCAGCGTGCCGTTGTCGAACTTCGCCTTGATGTCTTCCTCGCTGAGGGTCTTGCCGACGTAGAAGCTTCTGGAGACGGAGCCCATGTAACGCTCGCGGCGGATGAACTTCTCGTTCTTGTCGTTGTCCAGGCTGGACTGCCTCGTCGCGGTGACGGTCAGGTAACCGTCCTTCAGCTGCACCTTCACGTCTTCCTTCTTGAAGCCCGGAAGATCCAGATGGACTTCGTAGCCGTCCTTGCTTTCTTTCACGTCAGCCCTCATCAGACCGCCGAGGGTGTCGCTTTCCCGGCCCCAGTTCATGCGGAGCGGGAAGCTCTTTTCAAAATCATCAAAGAAATCATTTCCGAAAATACTGGGCAGTAACATTGCTTTATCCTCCTGTAAGTTGTTCCGGCCTTGGCCGGGAGTGGTCGTTTTGGGATCTCCGGAGGCCCCTCAGGACCTTTCAGGACCTTTTTCCTTCGATCTGCCCGTAGTATAGCACGAATTGTTAGCACTCGCAAGAGGTGAGTGCTAAATAATTTCTAAAAACTTAAACAAGATTATTTTAGACTTGCCGGGGCATCTTTTCCGTCGTGCAAAGTCCTTGACGAAGAGGAAGACGCGGGCTACAATGAGGGGACTGCGGCGGCTTCTTTCCGCAGCCTGAAAACCTTTAGGTATCGGAGAATGAGAGAAAATGACGATCGAGATCAACGAAAAGGGAAGCGAAGCGTTTTATAAGGAAACCGTCAACGCCGCTGCGCAGTACCGCTATCTGCTGAAGAACAGAAACTACAAACTGAAGGATTATTTCTCACAGTTCCGCACGCTTGTCATCGCGAGCCTTGCAGTGTTTGCGGTCAACGCCGCGCTGATGATCCTCTGGGGTGCGGAAACCTATCAGGTCGCGGTATCGGCGGCCCTGCTCATTGCCGCTCTCATGAGCGTCGTCTACCTGGCCTCTCTGAAAAAAGCATATAAAACCATGATGACGAACCCTCGCAATTCGGACAAGTCGGTGCTCACGCTGGATGACGACGGCGTCGAGCTGAAGAATGAGAACACTCAGACCGTGCGCATCGCAAAGGGAAACATTGCTGTGATCCGGACGTTTAAGGAAAGCCTTTGCTTCATCCCGGCGGCCGGCGCGGGCGTCATCATCAGCGTCAATAAGAAGTATGCGGACGAGATCTTGGACTGGGTCCGTGAGAACTGGCCGGGAACGGACGCAGCGTAAGAAAGGGATCCTCATGTTCAACATCCGTGAGATCGATTACAACGAAGAAGAATATGAGCGCCTGCGCGAAAGACAGGTCACGAGCGAAGAGATCTTTGACGGCGTGATCCTGCACGTTTTCCGCGACGGCGTCGCCCTGCCGAACGGCAACACGTCCGTGCGGGAAGTGATTGCGCACGTGGAGGCGGTCTGCGTCGTCCCCGTGGACGCGGACGGAAACGTCATCCTGGAACGCCAGTACCGCTATCCGGTCGACGCGGTCATCACCGAGATCCCCGCCGGCAAGCTGGATAAGGCAGGCGAAGACCCGCTCGAAGGCGCGATGCGCGAGCTCCGCGAGGAGACCGGTCTCACTGCAGATAAATGGACCGACCTCGGCCTCTTCGTACCGGCCGCGGCCTACTGCGCCGAGACCATCCGCATGTACCTGGCCGAAGACCTGCACCAGGGCGCGCAGCAGCTGGATGACGACGAATTCCTGGACGTCTTCCGCATGCCGCTTAAGGACGCCGTGCAGGCGGTCATGGACGGCCGCATCCCCGATTCGAAGACCCAGACCGCGCTGCTCAAGGCGGCGAGGATCTTAGGAATATAAACATTTGCGCGCGCGCCCGAAGTCATGTTTTCTACCATAAAATAATTTGCAAAATACTTCATTTTTTTGTTGACAAGATCGGCGGCTTTTGCTATAGTACATAAGCCGTCGATTTTTCGGGTCTTTTTTTTTCGTGCCCCGAGGCACGGGGGATGAAGCCCTCGCGAAGAGTCGCCTGCCTCGAAACGAGTGAAAGACATTAAGGGAGGATGCATGTAATGCGTACCAGGATCACCTTAGCCTGCACCGAATGCAAGCAGAGAAACTACAATACGACGAAGGAAAAGAAAAATCATCCCGATCGTATGGAGACCAAGAAGTACTGCCCGTTCTGCAAGAAGCACACCATCCACAGAGAGAGCAAGTAAGCGAGAGGATCAGCCATGGCAGAAGAACTGAAAAAAGAAGCCGCCGCGAAGCAGCCTGAAAAGAAAAAGAACAGCTTTTTCAAGGGTGTCAAGGCTGAATTCAAGAAGATCATCTGGCCGTCGAAAGAAACGGTTGCCAAGGAAACCGGTGCCGTCATTTTCTTCGGTGTCGTCCTCGGCGTGCTGATTGCGATCATCGACGCGATCGTCAAGGCCGGCCTCCAGCTCGTTATCTGAGAGGACTGAAGAATGGCAGAAACAGAAGCAAAGTGGTACGTCGTCCATACGTATTCCGGCTATGAAAACAAAGTCAAGGCCGACCTGGACAAGACCATTGAAAACCGCAAGCTTCAGGACGTGATCCTGGAAGTGGCCGTGCCGATGCAGGACGTTGTTGAGCTGAAGAACGGTGTCAAGAAGGTCACGCAGAAAAAAATGTTCCCCGGCTATGTGATCATCCACATGGTCATGAACGATGACACCTGGTACGTCGTCCGCAACACCCGCGGCGTCACCGGCTTCGTCGGACCGGGAAGCAAGCCTGTACCGCTGGACGATGCTGAGATCGACCGGATGGGCATCCACAACACCGAGATCACCATGGATTTCAAGGTTGGCGATGCCGTTACCGTCATCTCCGGCGTCTGGGAAGGCACCGCAGGCGTCATCAGATCGATCAACGAAGGTAAGCAGAGCGTTACCATTCACGTTGATATGTTCGGCCGCGAAACGCCGGTCGAGCTCGCATTCGCGGAAGTTAAGCGGATGTAACAAGGTGGAAGGGGGACTCTTCTCCCCGCGACACCACCCCCGGAACATTTCCGGTAAATTAAGGAGGAGCCACAATGGCAAAGAAAATCACGGGTTATGTAAAACTCCAGATTCCTGCCGGCAAAGCTACGCCGGCACCGCCCGTCGGTCCTGCCCTTGGTCAGCATGGTCTGAACATCGTGCAGTTCACGAAGGAATTCAATGCGCGCACCGCTCAGATGGGCGACGTGATCATCCCCGTCGTCATCACCGTTTACGCGGACCGCACCTACTCGTTCATCACCAAGACCCCGCCTGCAGCCGTTCTGCTGAAGAAGGCCTGCAAGCTCCAGTCCGGTTCCGGCACTCCCAACAAGACCAAGGTTGCGACCATCAAGCGCGCCGAAGTTCAGAAGATCGCCGAACAGAAGATGCCCGACCTGAACGCCGGCAGCATTGAAGCCGCGACCAGCATGATCGCCGGCACTGCCCGCAGCATGGGCATCGTGGTCGAAGACTAAGGAGGCCCAGCGATGAAGAGAAGCAAAAAGTATCTGGAAGCAGTAGCTAAATACGATCGCATGCAGCAGTACGATCCTCAGGAAGCCCTTGGCCTCGTCAAGAACATGGCTACCGCCAAGTTCAATGAGACCGTGGAAGCGCACATCCGCACGGGCTGCGACGGCCGTCATGCCGATCAGCAGATCCGCGGCGCCGTCGTTCTGCCGAACGGAACGGGCAAGACCGTCCGCGTCCTCGTTTTCGCGAAGGGCGTGAAGGCTGACGAAGCGCAGGCCGCCGGCGCCGATTACGTCGGCGCGGAAGAGCTGATCCCGAAGATCCAGAACGAAGGCTGGCTTGATTTCGACGTTGTCGTCGCGACCCCTGACATGATGGGCGTCGTCGGACGTCTCGGCCGTGTCCTGGGCCCGAAGGGCCTCATGCCGAACCCGAAGGCCGGTACCGTCACCATGGACGTGACCCGCGCCCTGAAGGAGATCAAAGCCGGTAAGATCGAGTACCGTCTCGACAAGTCCAACATCATTCACGTGCCCGTCGGCAAGGTTTCCTTCACCGAAGAGCAGCTGACCGAGAACTTCAACGCTGTCATGGGCGCCATCATCAAGGCCCGCCCTGCCGCCGTGAAGGGCGCTTTCCTGAAGAGCGTCGTCGTGAGCTCCACCATGGGCCCTGGCGTCAAGATCAACACCGTGAAGCTGCTGAACATGTAATAAACGGTACGTTTTACGACCTGTCTGAATGTTTCAGAAAAGATGTGCCTGCACAGTCTTTTCTGAAAGATCAGACAAAGCCTGTGAAACAGGCGCCGTCCCACATGAGCAAAAATTCGATTTCATCTATGTTTTTCAAATTCGGATTTTTGCGAATGAGGACGGAAAGGGCGTAAAAAACAAAAACACTTGACTTCCGCAGCTTGCTGTGGTAGTAAATATGCGTAACCGCTGCCGAAGACAGCAGGTACTCCCGAATGAGGGAGTGTAAGCGAGAGCGCCTGCCGAGGAAGAGGAAGATGAGAATCATCCGATCCCCCTGTCTCCACGGCCGGGGGATCTTCTTTTGAAGAAGCAGCCGGTTTACCGCCAGGGCAGGCCTGAAAGGCGCCTGCTACGAAACAAAGGAGGAAAACCACATGTCAAAAGGTGAACAGCTGAAAGCACCGATCGTCCAGGAGATCTCGGAACTGCTTTCCGGCGCCACTGCAGCCGTGCTTGTTGACTACAAGGGCATTACCGTGGAGCAGGATACGAACCTTCGTAAAGAACTGCGCACGAACAACGTGACCTACCGTGTCTACAAGAACACCCTGTTAAACCGCGCCGTGAAGGACACCGTGTTCGCGCCTCTGGCCGACAATCTGTCCGGACGTACCGCTATCGCCGTTACCAAGGCTGACGCCACTGCGCCCGCCCGGATCATCGCCAACTTCGACAAGAAGGGCGACATGGTGGCGCTGAAGGCCGGCGTCATCGAAGGCACCTACTACGGCCCCGATAAGATCAACGCCGTAGCGCTGATCCCGAGCCGCGAGATCCTGCTGGGCAGACTGTTCGGCAGCATGAAGTCCCCGATCACGAACTTCGCCCGCGTGCTGAAGCAGATGGCCGAAAAGAAGGAAGCGTAAGGCTCCCGACACCAGACGCGGCATGAGGCCGCACGGGGCCAAAGCCCCAACATCAAAATCTTTTGGAGGAAATTACAATGGCAAAACTTACTACTGCTGAATTTATCGAAGCCCTTAAGGAACTCTCCGTGCTTGAACTGAACGAACTTGTTCAGGCCTGCGAAGCCGAATTCGGCGTTTCCGCCGCTGCCGGCGTTGTCGTCGCTGCCGCTGCCGGCCCTGTCGAAGAAGTTGAAGAAAAGACCGAATTCGACGTCGAACTGACTGAAGTCGGTGCCGAAAGAATGGCCGTCCTGAAAGCCCTGCGTACCCTTACCGGTGCCGGCCTGAAGGAAGTCAAGGATATGCTCGACAAGGCCCCCAGCGTGATCAAGGCCGGTGCGACCAAGGAAGAAGCCGAAAACATGAAGGCCGAGCTGGAAAAGGCCGGCGCGAAGGTCACCCTGAAATAATTTCAGAAGAGTATACGGAAAACGGGTCCAGCAGGGCCCGTTTTTTGTATGTTCAGACAAAACTGTTGTTATTGAGGGGAGACAAAAGGGCAGTCCTTCGCTATACTGGTCTCAGAGGGAAATCGTGAAAACGGATGACGGAAGGAGGGCAGGCATGCTGAAAACAGGGATCAGAAATACGGCGGCGATCACAGCGGCCTTTCTTCTGTACGGAGTGCTGAGAGTCTGCTTATACGGAGTTGATCTGGCGGATTTGATCAGCCAGCTTTTCACCGGAGCCGTGATCCTTGTCTGGGGGATATTTGTTCTGGGACGGGTCACGGACAGACGCCTGAGAAGACTCTTGACTGGCCTTTCGGCATTTCTTCTTCTGATTCTGCTGATGCAGACGGTCAACTACCGCTTTGCGCAGAATCAGGAAGCCCTGCGCCGTTACGCCTGGTACGGCTATTACGTTTGTGAGATGGCGGCCGCCGTTCTATTCTACTATGCTGCCGTCTTCTGCGGCAGAGAGCCGGAAAAGAAGGCCGGGACTTTATCACACTTGCTTCCGGCTGCCGGCACGGCAGCCTGTCTGGGCATTCAGACAAATGATCTTCACTCCTTAGCCTTCTCCTTTACAACGGAAGTCAGACTTCCGGGCAGTCCGAAACACTTCGGTCCGTTTTATTATCTGTTCTTTTTCCTTCTCTTTTTCCTGTGCTTTGCGGCTGTAATGATCTTCGTCAGAAAACACAGGGCGATCCGGAGAAGTAAGAGTCTTTTCCTGCTTCCGCTGCCGCTTCTTATCATGACCCTCTTATTTATTCTCGATACCCTGAACCGTACGCTGCGGGTTGGCGGCGTCAAGGTGTGGCAGACCGGAGAAGTCTTCTGCTTTTGCGTGATCGCTTTTCTGGAAATGTGCATCGATTATGGCTTGATCCCGGCCAATACCGGTTATGGGGAAGCTTTCTCGCTGATCGGCAGCCGCGCTGTCATTCTGGATAAAGAGGGTACGGTCCGATATGTGAGCTCGGAGGCGGAATATCCTTTTGCGGACGATGCGGATACGCTCGTGTGCGAGCATCCCGTTTCCGGCGGGAAGATCGTATGGCAGGCAGATGTGGGGAAACTGCGGCGTCTGAACCGGAGGTTAGAGGAAACAACAAGACGGATCGAAGCCAGAAACGCTTATCTTGCCTCCAGAACGCAGGTCGAAAAGGAGATGGCGGAGACAGAAGCCCGCAGCCGGATCTGCGACAGCATCAGCCGGGCGCTCCGGCCGCAGCTTGACCGTCTCAGCGCAATGGCAGAAGGACCGGAGGAGGCTTTTGACAAATGCCTTCCGGATATCGCCGTTCTCAGTGCGTATATCAAACGGCGCAGCAATATGGAGCTGATGGCTGAGGACGGCCGCCTTCCCTTTGAGGAGCTGTCTCTGGCGGTATCCGAATCCCTGAACTGTTTGAGACTGAAGGGGATAAGAACAGCCCTTTCGGCGTCGGGAACCGGAAGCTGCCCGGCAGCGCGGCTGATTGGCGCTTATGAATTGCTGGAGAGGATCATTGAGGCGGCGCTGGAGACCTTGACCGCGCTCGTAGTCTCGCTGAAGGCAGAGCCAGGGGCACTGAGCATGCGCGTGCTCGTGAGCGCCGCTTCGTTTACGCTTCCGCCGGAGAGTATTTCCGCTTCCGGTGAGGGACGCCCTCAGGATGTCTCCGTTACCAAGGAAGGACAGGATCTTATCTTTCACTGCATCTTCCGGAAAGGAGGGGAGCCGTGAACGATTTTTCCGTTTTCTGGTTATTTGCCGGCCCGTTAAGCATCTGCTTGTTTTGGGCATCCGCGGGACTCGCGGTCCTCAGCCTCCGCAGGAAGAGGCATGGTTTTCTGCTGTGCGGGATCATCCTGATGGCGGGAACATATTACCTTGTCCAGTTCATCAGTTATTATACGGAACCAATCGCCAATGATCCCCGGACACTCGAGATCGCGGTAAGCTTTGCCGCGCTGCCGCATCTGCTCCATTTCCTGCTCCTTGCCGGAATCGGATCTGTGATCGGCACGCTTTACCGGTCGCTTATCCGTTACGGAAAGAACCAGATCACCCCAATGTCAGTAAGAGAGGCTGTTGACAGCCTGCCCAGCGGGATCTGCTGCTTCCTGACGGACGGGCGGATCCTGATGATCAATACAGCGATGCAGGATCTTTGCAAAGCCTTGGGGAGACTCCCACTCAGTGGAAAAGAGATCCGGGAAGGTCTTTTTTCGGGGATGCTGGTCTCAGGGTACCGCGTCACGGCGCTCGAAGATACGGTACTGATCGCCGCGCCGGACGGAACGGTGTGGAGCCTTGAAAAAAGGAACGGCAGCATTGACGGAAAAGCGGTGCACAGTGTGATTGCGACAGACGTGACGGAGCTGTATCAGAAGACAGTGCTGCTGCGGAGACGGGAAGAAAAACTGTCGGAGCTGAATGAGCGGCTTACGGAGTATAACCGGGAGATCGTTTCGCTCACTGCCGAAAAAGAAAAACTGAGTGCTCGGGTGCGCCTGCATGATGAATTTGGGGAGGACCTTCTGACCATCAGGCGCTGCCTTGAAAGAGGCGGCAGTGAGAAAGACCGGGAAGATATCCGCAGGCGCCTGCGGCGGAACGTCTCTTTCCTGCTGACGGGCGACGTACCGGCGGCAGAAGATGAATACGTCCTGCTGAAGAAGACCGCTGCGCAGCTGGGCGTTAAGGTGACCGTACAGGGCAGCCTGCCTCAGGCAGAGCCGCAGAAGCATGCGGCCGCGACAGCGATACATGAATGCTTTACCAATACGCTGCGTCATGCGCACGGTGATGAGCTGCGGATCTCCTCGGAGGAGCAAGGTGACCGCTATCTTATCTGCCTGACGAGCAACGGGGAACAGCCGGCCGGCCCCATACGGGAGACCGGCGGCCTAAAGTCCCTGCGTGAACTTACGGAATATATCGGAGGAACCATGGAACTTTCGTATTCCCCGGTCTATACCGTTACACTGATCCTGCCGAAGGAGGTGCCGCATGCCTATAAATGTATTGATCGTGGATGATCAGACGGTCTCCAGACAGCTTTTTGAAACGATCATCGCTTCATCCGACCGCTACCGGCTGGCGGCATCCATAGAGACTGCCAGAGTCGCCGACGCCTGGTGTGCCAGAGGAGGAGTCGATCTGGTCCTCATGGACGTCGTGATGAGCGACGGCTCTAACGGCCTGGACTCTGCTGCGCGGATCAAGCAGTCCTACCCCGGAATCAAGATCGTCATAGTGACGTCGCTTCCGGATGCGCTGTTCCTTAAACGGGCGCGGGAGATCGGCGTGGATTCCTTCTGGTACAAGGAGGTGCAGGCGGTCCCGATGCTGGAAGTGATGGACCGCACGATGGCGGGCGAGCATATCTTCCCCGATGCGGCGCCGGTGACCGAGCTGGGGCTTGCGAAAAGCACGGATCTGACGGAGCGGGAACAGGAGGTCCTGCGGCTGCTCGCGGAAGGCCTGACCGATCGGGAAATTGCGGACGCCGCGTGCTTAAGCGTTACCACGGTACGTTATCATATCGGAAATCTGATCAGCAAGACAGGCCTCAGCTCCAGGACTGAACTTGCGGTGGGTGCGGTCCTGAGCGGGATAACGACGCCGGGAATAAAATGATGGCTGCCCTTATATCGTTTCTGCCTTTCTCTCCCTCCCGGGAGAGTTTTTTGTTGTAAAACTGTCATTTCTGAGGGGGCGCTTTGATTTGGCGGCTCTTATACTGAAAATGGTATCGGTTTCGTAAAATACGGATATTTTCACGGAAAAGGAGGGCTTTTTAATGAAACGATTGCTTTGTCTGTTGCTGCTGCTTTCCCTTGCCGTCTGGTCGGCGGGATGCGGAAAACAGACGGAATCGACCGCGCAGCCGACGGAAAGCACCGCAACGACGGTAGCGCCCACGACCGCGCCGGTGAACACGTCGGCCGAGGCTTCGACTGAGGCGCCGACCGAAGCGCCCGCGGAGCCGGAAACGCTGCTGTCCTGGGGCGGGAAGACCCTGTCCGGATACGGCGCGAAGTGGGCCGGCCAGCAGGGCTTTATGACCCTGGACGTCAAAGCCGCGGACGAAGAGGATGCGGACTGTGCCTCGTACAGCTTTTCCTTTGCGGACAGCGCCGAAAAGCATCCCGGCAGGACGCTGAGCGGCAGCCTGGTTCTTGGCAAAGACGCTTCGGTCCTCTTTGACATTCCTGAGGAAGCGGAGTTTAATCCGCTCGCCGAAGGCTTTCTGGCGGAGCAGGTAAAGGCGCTTCTCCCGGAAGCGAAGGAAGAGATGCTGACGGTCGGAAAGACCGTCTGGACCGTACGCACTTTCTGCCAGAACGAAGCGGCGGACGGCTTCGTCGTTTATGATCTCATCGCGTGGAGCGAGGAAGGCGGAGTGCTTGTCTACGTGAACGCGGCGGCAGTGCTTCGCGGAGCCGGTATCGGAGACGATGCCGAGCCGACGCTCACGGATCTTATGAAGGCGTGGTTCTCCTCGCTGGAGATCCGCTAAAGGAGGCCGAAGATGAAAAAGTACAGAAAACTGATCGTACTGCTGCTTGTCTTCATCCTGATGGCGGCGGCATTCGGGAAAGAGGCTCAGGCAAGCGGAAGTCGTCCGCAGGATATTACGAGTCTCGGCCCCGCACAAACGGACCTCGAGTTTCATTATGATGCCTTGTCCAATATGCTGCAATGGAAGGGCAAAAACACTTCGGTGTATGATAAGGCGAGCATTATGGTGATCTATGTGTGGCGCCTTACGAGCAGCGGAGATTACGGCGATCTGGTGATGAAGCGCACCTTGGACATCACAACTTCTTTGTATCATTCCCCGGATGATGGTATTCACGCCGCTTATCCCCTTTCAGAACTGGAATACGGCAAATATGGGGCGGCAGTCGTTTTTGAAAACGGGGATAGGAAGTTCATCGCACGTACGCCGGTGATCAAATTCACCATATTTGCACCCGGGGAATGCAAACATATTGACCCTACGGGGAAATCTGCCTGGAGCGCCTGGAAGACGACCGCGAGCGCGACCTGCGAGAAGGACGGGAAGGAGTCCCGCACCTGCTCCATCTGCAACAAGACCGAAAGCCGCGCGATCGCGAAACTCGGCCACAACTGGGGAAAATGGCAGACGAGTACGAAAGCGACCTGTACGCAGCAGGGCACGGAAACGCGCAAATGTTCCCGCTGCGGCAAGACAGAGTCCCGCGCCATCGCAGCAACCGGCCACAGCTGGAGCAGCTGGACGGTCACGAAACAGGCAGGCTGCGAAACGGCAGGCGAGGAGACCCGCACCTGCTCCCGCTGCGGCAGCAAGGAGACCCGCACAGCGGGAGCCGCCCTCGGCCACAGCTGGGGTGAGTGGAAGGTCACGAAAGCAGCGAGCTGCGCCGAAGAAGGCGAGGAGACCCGCACCTGCTCCCGCTGCAGCAAGACGGAGACCCGTACCATCGCCAAACTGCCGCATAAATGGGGACCCTGGACGGTGCACGGGATTCCCGGCGGTCACGGGGAGCCCATACAGGAAGGGCGGATGTGCGAAGAGTGCTATGCCGTGGAGTTCCGCGAGACCGATCCTTATCCTCCTGTTGCCAAGGTCGGCGATGAAGGCATCTGCGTTGTCATCGCACAGGAACTGTTGAAGATATGCGGCGATTACAACGGGCCCTGCGACGGCATTTTCCGGGAAGACCTGTCCGCAGCGCTTAAGACTTATGAGAAGATGGTCGGCCTGTCGGTGACCGGAGCAATTTACGCCGATACGCTGCAGATGCTCTCGGAGCGTTTGTGGTCTCTGCTGCAGCAGGAGGCGCCGACCGGAGAGTGCACCCTTTACATCTTTCCGGAGTCCGGGCTCGAAGTCGACGCGCTGCGCAGATGCGGCTACAAAAGCAACGAAAACGGTACGCACACAGTAATGTCGTTCATGATCGGTTTCGCTTACGACTGGAAGGACGAAGTCTGTGAGTACGAATTCTATGAAGATGAGTACGAGCAGGCCTCCTATATCGAGCCCTGCCGGACCGTGAATGAGTACATGATGTGCGAGTGCGGCTATAAAGAGGAACTACAGTTCGCCATAGCGGAACTGAAGGATTTTTCGGAGATCTTCGACGGCGGTATGGTCCTTTACATCGGCTTCCTTGATGAGCTGGAAAAATCGGGGCTGCCGCTTGTTGACGGCCTGTGTTACGAAGCATGGAACAGCCTGACCTGGTACGGCTTCTCCGGAGCGCAGACGTATGACGTGTGGCTCGTAAAACTCGGGGATGACGATTCCGAAACGCTCCTGCTGGAAGATCATACGGAAAACAGCTTCTTCGACCTTCCGCAGCTGGAGCCGGGGAAATACGGCGCCGCAGTACAGGCAAAGGATAAGGACGGCAAGGCCATTTCCGACCCCACGCTCCTGTATTTCGGCGTACAAAGCGACACCATGCCGGCGCCGCAGAACGTCATCCTGAAAAACGGCGTGGCAAGCTGGGACTACGGTTTTGAATACACGAATCCGCTCTTCCACGTCGCCCTTCTGACCATGAATGAAGGGGAAGAAATCTATTACGAAACGGATACGTCCGATACCTGGCTGGATCTGACTGCCGTCTTCATGGAAATGGTGGCCAAGGGCGTCGATCCTCAGGGCGTTCAGGCCGCGATCGTTGCCCGGGATGCGGGCGGAAAGTTCAAGGACAGTGAACAAGCTTTCTCCACGGCAGAAAAATTAACGATTCCGAGTTTTTACCGCGTTCTCTGCACGGTCAACGTCCGCAGCGGGCCCGGAAAGAACTATGAGCGCATCGGCGGCTATAGCCGCGGCGACTATTTCATTTGCTACGAAACCGTGGCCGGCGCCGACGGAATCTATTATGTGGTGAATTATAAGGGACAGACCGGCTATGTCCTTTCGAGCTGCGCCGCCTGGTTCATCCCGAAGCTTTTCTCGGCGCACGTGGACATGGGCGAGGGAAACAGCGCCGAGGTCTTTACGAATCCCGACGGAACGATCGATCAGACCGACCTGGAGAATAAGGTGCAGAAGAAAGGCTGGCGGCTGACCGCCCTGAAGCAGACAGGAGGAAGCGGGACCGGCGAACTGGATCTGAACCGGGTCCTTTCGCCCGGAGACACCTTCGAAGCCGTTTGGGAGAAAGATCCCGATTACGTATTTGTCCGCTTCTGCAAAAACGCGCAGGGAGAATCAGCCAGGGTATATGGCCCGGATGGAAAACTGACGGATAAGGAGATCCCCATCCGTATCGGCAGCACCTTCCGCATCCAGACCGGCGGCGGAGATGCCTATGTCCCGGGCTGGCGGTGCTGGGACGGCGATTACTACATGGAGGTCACCGATGAGACGCCGTTTACCGCAAAGATGACCACCGTCTTCATGTACGAGAGGAAAGGCCAGGAGATAACGCTCGGGAAACAGACACTGACAGGGCGTCGGGAGGAACTGCTGTATCTGTATGACGTGAACAATAAGCCGCTCGGCCGTCTGCAGGAGGGCGACATTCTGACGATCACGGACTGCGATAACAGGATCGGAAACTTCGCCAAGATGTATAAAGTCGGCGTCAAGCGGCTGGGGAAGGAAGGCTTTATCTTCGCCGAGCTGCTGGACGGCCAGAACGGCGCGAAATCGTGGAATATCTACTTTGACCCGGACGGCGGTTATTGCCCTGTCGCCTGGCTGAAAGCCACCTATCAGAAAGGGTATCCTTATCCCACGCTGACACAATATCCGGCCGCGACCCGCAGCGGATATTATTTCGCGGGTTGGACGGATAAGACTGGCAATGTCGTAACGCCGGGCTATGAATTCACGGACAGCGTGAAGCTGAAGGCAAATTGGATCAAATACACTGGACAGGAAGTAAAACAGGGCCTTACGATTTCTCTCGGCGCCGTTCCGTTCGAAGAGCAGACGAAGCCTTACGGCTTTGAAACGCCTGGTTCCACGAAGCAGATCCCCCTGCCGGTCTGCGAGGAAGTACAGGTGATCGGTCAGACCAGGGAGATGTATCAGTGCCTGCGAAGCGACCACACGATCGTCTGGGTGGAGAAGAGATTCATCGAGACGGACTTCGAAGTGATCTTCAATACGGCCAGGATCGGCCGGTGGAAATTTTCGCTGGAGGGTGGCGACCCCGACGACGAGTATATGGACGATGATGCCGTATACGCATATCTTGGCGACGTGTACTATAAGGGACAGTGGGGAACCCTGTTCTATGTGATCGGCCGGCGGGGGGGAAAATGGCAGAAGGTCGCTGTTCCCAATGCCATAAGGAACAAAGACGTATCGCTCGGCGCAGGCGTAGGCTGGGTCTGCAATTCCTGGATGGCGTATAGTACCTATGGCCGCGTGAATTTCTGTGCCGGTGAGGGCATCTGCTGGCTGGATTCCGTGGACGTAAAGCTGGGGAGCTCCATCGCCTCGCAGGGCGGCGCGTTCCCGATCCCCTGCCTGTCCGGCTATGAATTCGATGGCTGGTATACCGATCCGGTGCTCGGCAAGTGGTTCGATGCCAATACGCCGGTCACGGAGAGTCTGACGGTTTACGCACATTACAAACATCTGTACGACGATTACCGGGCAGCTACGGAAGAAGCGCCGATCTTCGACCGCTGCAGCTCGTCCGAAGGCAAGATCCTCGGCTGCGTAAAGGCCGGTGAAACGGTCATCGTGCGGAAGGAGAGCAAGAAAGGCCTCTTTGCCTGGGTCACTCATGACGGCGTGAGCGGCTGGGTCCAGACACGGTATCTCGCGGCCGGCAATATCATGGAGGCGAAAGGAGACCGCAAGGAGGATATGGCGATCCGCAGCGAGCCGAAGTATAAGAAAGGAACTGTTTACCGCGACGTCAAACAGGTCGAACTCTTCCTGCACCTAAGCTCGGAGGGCAGTTATTACAAGGTCGCCTATCCCTGCAAGGAAGGTTACGCCTACATTGCCAAGGACCAGCTGCAGGAACGCTGACCCGCGGCGAATGATCATCAGAAAACTGTCGCAGCGCTTAACCGCCGCTGCGGCAGTTTTTGCTGTGGCGGTTCCCGTGAAGAGGCGTCCATGGCGCAGGACACCATATCTGGTCCGGCGTCTCCGGTCCTGCACGATATCTGGCGAAAAAAATCTTTGAAAAATACCGAAATAGCGCTTGCTTTTTTCGCCTGCCTCGGTTAGTATAATGAGCGAACATAAATCTTTAAGCCTGGTACAGAGAGACCAGCAAGAGGCATGTCATACGGACAGGGTGCGCGAAGCGCGCCGATGAGGGATGATCTTGCTGAGCAGGCGGGATCGTTTTTTTATGCCGGACCGAAAGGCCGGAAAGATCCGTCGCTTTGCTCAGGATAACAGTTGAGACTCTCGGGATGTCAGGGCAGTGTTCCGAACGACAGGGACCCGCCGACTACCGTCCGTAAGCTCTCCGGTTTATGAAAAACATTTTTGGAGGCAATCATGAACGAAAACCAAGCCATCTACAATGCCAAGGAACTCGGCACCGGCAAGACCCTGGTGCTCGGCGTACAGCATCTGTTCGCCATGTTCGGCGCGACCGTCCTGGTTCCGCTGCTGACCGGTCTTTCCGTTTCCGCGACCCTGCTCTTTGCCGGGCTTGCGACCCTGTTCTGCCATTTCGTGACCGGCAGAAAGATCCCGGTCTTCCTGGGCTCTTCCTTCGCCTTCCTGGGCGGCTATGCAGCCATCGCTCCGACCACACTGGCGGATAACGTGACCCCGAACCCGGATCTTCCCCGCCTGCTTCCCTATGCCTGCTTCGGCGTGGCCTGCGCAGGTCTGCTGTATCTGGTCCTGTCCCTCATCTGCAAGGCTGTCGGCAGCAAGAAGATCATGCAGTTCTTCCCGCCCGTCGTGACCGGCCCCATCATCATTGCCATCGGCATGAACCTGGCCCCTTCGGCCATCAATAACTGCTCCCAGAACTGGTGGATCGCCCTGGTCGCCATCGTTGTCGTCATCGTTGCCAATCTGTGGGGCAAGGGCATGATCAAGATCATCCCGATCCTGCTCGGCGTCGTTGCCTCCTACCTGGTCGCAGCCGTCACCGGCAACGTGGACTTCACCATGGTCAAGGAAGCGGCCTGGATCGGCCTGCCTTTCCAGATGAAAGATACCGTCTTCGGCCTGTTCGGCAGCGGCAACGTTGACAGCGGACTGCTGCTTTCCGCGGTCATCACCATCGTCCCGATCGCTTTCGCCACCATGATGGAACACGTCGGCGACATCTCCGCCATCGGCTCCACTGTCGGCAAGAATTTCATTGAAGATCCCGGCCTGCACCGCACCCTGATCGGCGACGGCATCGGCACCACCATCGCAGCCCTGTTCGGCGCCCCGGCCAACACCACTTACGGTGAGAACACCGGCGTACTTGCCCTGACCAAGGTCTACGATCCCTTCGTGGTCCGTCTGGCTGCCTACTTTGCGATCCTGCTTTCCTTCTGCCCGAAGTTCGCCGCAATCATCCGCGTGATGCCTACCGCGACCATCGGCGGCGTTTCCCTGATCCTGTACGGCATGATCTCCGCGATCGGTATCCGCAACATGGTCGAGAACCATACCGACTTCCAGAAATCCCGCAACATCATCATCGCTGCTCTGATCATCGGCCTGGCGATCGGCGTGAACTTCTCCGCCGCCGGCTCCATCAGCTTCTCCATCGGCGCCATGAACATCTCCCTGTCCGGCCTGGCTGTTGCCTCCATCGTCGGCATCCTGCTGAATGCGATCCTGCCGGGCAGACGCACCGATCTGGATCACAACGACAAGCTGTCCGGTTCCCTGGGCAAGTATTGATCTCTTAACGCAACGATTCGGGGCTGCCGCAAGCTGCTGTCCAAGACGGGTCTTCTGACCTGCGAGACGTGACCTGCGGCAGCCCTTTCTTTTCGGAGGAAATATGGAACACTACAAAGCAACGCTGATGGATGAGGCCGCGGTGAACCGGGCGGTCAAGCGCATCGCGCACGAGATCGTGGAAAGAAATAACGGAGCTGAAGGCATCTGCTTTGTCGGCATCAAGCGGAGAGGCATCCCGCTTGCACATCTGATCGCAAGATATGTGGAAGAGATCGAAGGGACGAAGGTCCCTGTCGGCGCTCTCGACATCACGTTTTACCGCGACGATCTAAAGAAAAAATCGGAGAATCCGGAGGTTCATCCTTCGAACCTCGGCTTCCCGATCGAGGGCGAGCAGGTGGTCCTGGTGGACGACGTGCTCTTTACCGGCCGCACGGTCTCGGCTGCGCTGGACGCCCTTAAGGAATACGGCAGAGCCGCCTCTGTTCAGCTGGCGGTCCTGGTAGACCGCGGCCACCGGGAACTCCCCATCCGCGGCGACTACGTGGGCAAGAACGTCCCCACCAGCCGCTCCGAATTCATTGCCGTGAAGATCCCGCCCTACGACGAAAAGATCGCCGTGGAACTGCACGAGATCGCGGCAGAATAAAGGAGATAAGATGGCCACTTACGTCATGGGAGACGTTCACGGCGAATATGATAAGTTCATGAGTCTGCTTGAGCAGATCGGCCTGCGGGACGAAGACACGCTCTATCTGATGGGCGACGTGCTGGACCGCGGGCAGCATCCCGTGAAGGTGCTGCTGAAGCTGATGGAGATGCCGAACGCGTTCTGCCTGCTCGGCAATCACGAGCAGATGGCGCTCGAATGCCTGCCGTTCCTGATGAAAGAGGTCACCGAGGAATCCGCGGCCTCGTTCGGGGAGGAAGAAATGAAAGCCCTCGCTTCCTGGCTGCGGAACGGCTGCGAAACGACCCTTGAGGAATTCAGGGGCCTGGACCGCGAGATGCAGGAGGAGGTGCTCGAGTACCTGCGCGACCTGCTGCTCTACGTGGAACTGGACGCAGGCGGGGAGCGTTATTTTCTTGTTCACGCCGGCCTAAACGGCTACTCCCCGGAAAAGAAGATAGAGGATTATTCACTCTTCGATCTGATCTGGCAGCGGGCGGATTACGGAAGACGGGTCTTCCCGGACAGGATCCTCGTCACCGGCCATACGCCGACGCAGAACATAGCGGAAAACCCGGAGCCCGGCCGCATTTACCGCGGAAACGGGCACCTCGCCCTTGACTGCGGCGCCGGCTTTCCGGACGGAAGGCTTGCGGCCGTCTGCCTGGAGACCGGAGAGGAATTCTACGCATAAGCAGGCGGAATTCGTGTATAAAGCAGCAGGGAATCAGTGCATAAATCCCTTGTTTTTCCGCGGGGCTGTGTTATACTGATAATGCGATTATCTGTGCCGGTATCCGAACACCGGACGGCTTAAGGAGGAAAATACATGAAAGTTTTAGTCATCAACTGCGGAAGCTCGTCTCTGAAGTATCAGCTGATCGACAGCGAGACCGAAGAGGTCATGGCGAAAGGCCTGTGCGAACGCATCGGCATCGACGGGAGACTTACCCACAAGCCTGCTTCCGGCGGAAAATATGAATACAATGATCCGCTGCCCACCCACGTGGAAGCGGTCTCGGCCGTTTTAGCCAAGCTGACCGATCCCGAAGTCGGCGTCATCAAGGATCTGTCCGAGATCGGCGCGGTCGGCCACCGCATCGTGCACGGCGGCGAAAAGTTCAAGGCTGCGACCCTGCTGACCGAAGAAGCCCTTGCCGAGATCGACAAGTGCAGCGAGCTGGCTCCTCTTCACAACCCGGCCAACCTGATCGGCATTCGTGCCTGCCAGAAGCTGATGCCTGGCGTCCCCATGGTCGGCGTGTTCGATACCGCCTTCCATCAGACCATGCCGAAGAAGGCCTATCTCTACAGCATCCCTTACGATTACTATGAAAAATACAAGGTCCGCCGCTACGGCTTCCACGGCACTTCCCACAGCTACGTTTCCAAACGCGCGGCCGAGATCCTGGGCAGGGACGTGAAGGAGCTGAAGACCATCGTCTGCCACCTCGGCAACGGCGCCAGCCTTTCGGCTGTGAAGTACGGCGAATCCATCGACACCTCCATGGGCTTCACCCCTCTGGACGGCGTGTCCATGGGTACCCGCTCCGGCGGTCTCGATCCGGCCATCCTGGAATTCCTCAGCAAGAAGGAAGGCCTGACCATCGAAGAACTCATGGTCATCCTGAACAAGCGCTCCGGTATGCTGGGCCTCTCCGGCGTCTCCTCCGACTTCCGCGATCTGGAAGCGGCGGCGAAGGAAGGCAATGAGCGCGCGCAGACCGCTCTGGACGTCTTCACCTACCGCGTGGCGAAGTTCATCGGCTACTACACCGCCGCCATGAACGGCGTGGACGTGATCTGCTTCACCGCCGGCATCGGCGAGAACGACGCGGCCGTCCGTGCGACCATCCTGTCCTACCTCGGCTTCCTCGGCATCACGCTGGATGAGAAGGCCAACAACACCCACGGCGAGGAACGCATCATCTCCACGCCGGATTCCAAGGTGACGGTCATGGTCGTTCCGACCAACGAAGAACTGGCCATTGCCCGCGAGACCGTGGCGATCGTGAACAAATAAGCAAGAGGTGACTTGAAGCGGGTCCGGGGCTTAGGCCGCGGACCCGTTTGTTTCCGGAGGAATTGCATGAAGATATTATTTATGGGAACGCCGGACTTTGCCGTACCGGTGCTGGAGGCGCTCATCGCCGCCGGCCATGAAGTCGTGCTCGCGGTGACGCAGCCCGACAAGGCCGCAGGCCGCAGCAAGGCCCTTGTACCGCCGCCGGTGAAGGTCTGCGCGCAGGCGCACGGGATCCCTGTCTTCCAGCCGGAGCGGGTCCGCCGCCCCGAAGCGATGGCGGAACTGGGAAAGGTCGAAGCGGACCTCGGCGTGGTCGTCGCCTTCGGGCAGATCCTGCCGCAGGCGCTGCTGGACCTGCCGTCCCACGGCTGCTTCAACGTGCACGCCTCGCTCCTTCCGATGTACCGCGGCGCTTCGCCCATCAATCACGTGATCCTGGCGGGAGAAAAGGAGAGCGGCGTCACGATCATGCAGATGGATGCCGGGATCGACACCGGCGACATCCTGCTGCAGGAAGCCGTTCCGATCGAAGAGGACGAGACGGCGGAGACCCTCGCAGAGAAACTGTCTGCCCTCGGCGCACGGCTGATCGTCCGCGCGGTCGAAGCCCTCGAAGACGGTACGCTCACGCACACGCCGCAGGAAGGTGATACCTGCTATGCAGGCATGCTGAAGAAGGAGATGGGGCTCATCGACTGGAAACTGCCGGCGGAAACGATCGAACGGCAGGTGAGAGGCCTTCTTCCCTGGCCCGGGACGTATACTTTCCGGGAGGGAAGGAAACTGACCGTCGGCGCAGCGAAGGCGCTGGCGCAGGAGGTCCCGCCCAACCTGATCCCGGGCGCCGTCCTGGAAGCGGATAAGAGCGGCCTGCTTCTGCAGACCGGCGAAGGGGCGCTGCGCATTCTGCAGCTCCAGCCCGAAGGGAAGAAAATGATGGACGCGAAGTCGTTTCTGAACGGAAGCCGCGTGAAGGAAGGTGAACTGTGGGGATAGCGAAGACCCGGAAACTGGCCTTTGAAATCATTTACGCGGTCTGCGAGGAGGGGGCGAAGAGCCACCTGCGCCTGGCCGATACCTTCGCTGCCCGAAAGGATCTGACAGTGCGGGACCGCGCCGTCATCACCAATCTGGTGCACGGGACGCTGGAGAACCTGCGGCTGATCGATTACCGGATCGATGAAGTCGCGAAGCTCCCTGCCGGCAAGATGAAACCAAAGGTCCGCTGCGCGGTCCGTCTCGGCTTTTATCAGCTTCTTTTCCTGGACCGGACTTCGGAGAGCGCAGCCATCCGCGACAGCGTGGAACTGGTGCGGAAGGCCGGCTATGAAGGTCTGACGGGCTTCGTGAACGGCGTGCTGCGCACCGCGGCGAAAAAGACGGACTGGAAAAAACCGCCGGCAGTTGTCGCGGCCAATCTTCCCGACTGGCTGCATGCCCGCCTGCTGCAGGAGTTCGGAAAGAGACGGACAAGGGACATGATCCGGGCGTTGAACGGAAGAAGCCCGCTGACCCTTCGGGTGAACCGCTCGAAGGCCACGCCGGAGAACGTGATCCGTTTTCTGGCGGAAGATGGCTGGCAGGCGGAGCCGGCGGAACTTCCGGGGGCACTCAGGCTCACCCGCGGCGAAACAGCCGTGCCGCTTGAGAAGACGGCTGTGATCTCGGCCGGCCTTGCCGTCGTGCAGGATCTTGCCGCGATCCTCTCGGTCGCGCTGGCCGCACCGAAACCGGGTGACGCAGTCCTTGACCTCTGCGCCGCGCCCGGCGGAAAATCCATGCACGCGGCGGACCTCACGGGCCCTGAGGGCAGCGTTCTTGCCTGTGACCTGACGGAAAACAAGATCCGTCTGCTGGAGGAGAACATCACCCGCTGCGGGTTTGAGAACATGCGCGCGCAGATCGCCGACGCCCGCGTTTTCGACCCGAAAAAGGAAGAAAAGTACGACCTGGTGATCGCCGACCTGCCCTGCTCGGGCCTCGGTGTGATGGGCCGGAAGCCTGAGATCCGCTACCGCGTGAGCGAAGAGGAGATTCGGGAACTTGCCGCGCTGCAGCGTGAGATCCTGGGGAACGCCGTGCGTTACGTGAAGCCCGGCGGAAAACTCCTTTTTTCTACCTGTACCATGACGGAAGAGGAGAACCGGGCGAATGCGCTCTGGCTCATGAACGAAGCCGCGCTGAAGCCTGCGGACATTCGGGAAGAGGTTCCGGAAGTGTTCCGGGACGGCGTGATCGGCGCGAACTGCCTGCAGTTGCTGCCGTCCGCGCTGTCAGACGGCTTCTTCATCAGTATCTGGGAGAAAAGCAATGAATGACCTTCGATCGATGACTGCGGACGAGATCAGGGCTGCCCTTAAGGAAATGGGGGAGCCCGCTTTCCGCGGCGCGCAGATCTTCGACTGGGTGCAGGCGAAGAAGGTGCGGACCTTCAGTGAAATGACGAACCTGCCGAAAGCGCTCCGCGAGCGCCTTGCCGCGGAATTTGCACTCTCCCTGCTGACCGTCGACAAGCGTCTCGTTTCGCAGGAGGACGGCACGCGCAAATACGTGTATGCCCTGCCGGACGGCCTCCTCATCGAATCCGTTTTCATGCCCTACGACTACGGGAATACCGCCTGCATATCCTCGCAGGCCGGATGCCGCATGGGCTGCCGTTTCTGCGCTTCGACGCTGGAAGGCCTCGCGCGGAACCTGCTTCCCGGCGAGATGCTGGAGCAGATCTTCCGCATGGAGGAGGATACCGGCGAGCGGATCTCGCACGTCGTCGTGATGGGCAGCGGCGAGCCGCTGGACAACTATGACAACCTTCTCCGCTTCATCCGCCTGATCACGGATGAAAAGGGCAAGAACCTGAGTGAACGGAACATCACCGTCTCGACCTGCGGCCTCGTCCCGCAGATCGGAAGGCTTGCGGGCGAACACCTGCAGATCACGCTGGCTCTGTCCCTGCACGCGCCGAACGACGCCCTGCGCCGCACGATGATGCCGATCGCGCAGGCCTATACGGTACAGGAGACCGTTGCTGCCTGCGATGCGTATTTCACCGCGACCGGCCGCCGCATGAGCTACGAGTACAGCCTGATCGAGGGCGTGAACGACTCGGAAGCCTGTGCGAAGGAACTTGCCGCCCTGCTTCACGGCAAAAATGCGCACGTGAATCTGATCCCGGTGAATCCGATCCGGGAGCGCGATTACAAAGCGCCGGACCGCGCCGCCGCCCTGCGCTTCCAAAAAAGGCTTGAAAATCTGGGGATAAATGCTACTATAAGAAGGAAGATGGGCGCGGATATCGACAGTGCATGCGGCCAGCTTCGTTTACGTGCAAAAGCCGAACAAGGAGAGTAACATGCGTTATTCCGCACTGACAGATCTCGGCCTCGTACGCAGCAACAACGAGGATTCCCTGTATGCCGGGGACTCTGCGGTCGGCCGACTGAGCAACTTATTCATTGTCGCCGATGGAATGGGCGGCCATGTCGGAGGAGAGTATGCCTCCGCTTTTGTGGTATCCAAAATTCCGGATCTTCTGGAAAAGCGGAAACCGCAGGAAGAGAGCCTCGAAGATACCCTCCGCATCGTCACGGACCGTACCAATAAGGCACTCTACCAGCTGAGCCGCAATGACAAGCGGCTGCAGGGCATGGGATCGACGCTCGTGATGACCAGCATCGAAGACGGCGAAGCCCATGTGATCAACGTAGGCGACTCGCGGCTGTACCGCTTTGACGGGACGCTGACGCAGATCACGAACGACCACTCACTTGTCGACGAGATGGTTGCCAAGGGAAAACTGACGAAGGACGATCCGTTTTATGCGGCGAACAAGAACGTGATCACCCGCGCCATGGGGGTCAGCGCCTATGTGGAGCCGGATTATTTCCGTGTGCCCCTGAAAGAGGGCGACCGCCTGCTCCTCTGTTCGGACGGTCTGTCCGGCATGGTGGACGACGAAACGATCGCCGGCGTGCTTGCCGGTGAAGCGGATACGGCGGCTGCGGCGGAAAAACTTATGGAACTGGCAAAAGAAAACGGCGGCAGGGACAATATCAGCGTCATTCTTATCGATCCGGACGCAGAGAACAACTGACAAAAGGTCTTTCACCGTGTGCAGCACGGTTTTACGATATATGAGGTGAAACATGTTAAGGGTAGGAACGATCCTAAGCGGTCGCTATGAGATCATCAGCGCAATCGGCTCGGGCGGCATGTCTTACGTCTACAAGGCGAAGGACGTGACGCTTAAGCGTCTTGTTGCCGTAAAAGTCCTGAAAGAGGAATACAGCCGGGATGCCAATATCGTGGCCAAGTTTGCGCGCGAGGCGGAAGCGGCCGGCGGCCTGTCCCATCCGAACGTGGTCAGCGTTTACGACGTCGGCGAGCAGTTCGGCACCTACTATATCATCATGGAACTGGTCGAGGGCTTTACCCTCAAGAAATACATCGAGAAAAAAGGCAAGCTTTCGCAGCACGACGCGGTCCAGGTGACCATGCAGGTGGCGCGGGGCCTGAATGCCGCTCACGAGCAGGGCATCATCCACCGCGACGTCAAGCCGCAGAACATCATGGTGTCGAAGGAAGGCAAAATCAAGGTCACCGACTTCGGCATTGCACGCATCAACGACACGCAGATCAGCGGCGTGAACACCATGGGCAGCGTCCATTACATTTCGCCGGAACAGGCGAGGGGCGGCGTCTGCGACGAGCGCAGCGACATCTATTCGCTGGGGATTACGCTTTACGAGATGGTTACCGGCAGAGTGCCTTTTGACGGCGAATCCACGGTGGACGTGGCGCTCAAGCATATCAAGGAGCCGATCACGCCGCCGAGCGAATATGAACCGGACCTTCTTCCGAACCTGGAGAAGATCATTCTGAAATGCACCCAGAAAAAGCCCGATTATCGCTACCGTTCGATGGTGGCGCTGCTCGATGACCTGAAGCGCCTCCTGGCGACGCCGTACGAAGATTTCGTGATCATGCCGGCGATCTCCGAAGCCGGAGCGACCAAGATCATGAACCGCGAGGAGGCGGAGGAGATCCGTCTCGCGGCTGCCGAGACCGACAGGAAAGCCGGCACGGATGCAATTGCGGCTGCGGCGCTGATGACAGGCGGATCCCCTGCACCGGAGCGGAAAAAGGAAACGCCGAAACAACCGAAGCCGGTCCTGAAGAAGAAAAACAGCCTGCTTACGGAAGAAGAACTTGAAGCGGAAGCGAAAGCGCAGAAGACCGAAAAGATCCTGAATTACATTATGATCGGCATCGGCATGCTGATCCTGATCCTTGCGATCGCCATCTTTTTCCGCGCCTGCGGCATCCTGAAAAAGCCGGACAAAACGACGGCAGCGGCACCCGTTTCCACGGGAGCGGAACCGCGGACGACGGCACCGTCCGGGACGGAACAGACGTCCACGGCCGAAGAGGAGATCACGACTTCCGCAAATGTGGTCATGCCCAACGTGATCGGACAGGAATATACGGCGGCGCAGCAGATGCTGGAAGCCCGCGGTCTGTCCGTCAGATTTGAAACGCAGGACAACGCGGACCATCCGGGCTACACGGTCTTCAAGCAATCCTATGAAGAGGGCACGACGGTCCCGCGCGGCACGACGGTCATGCTTTGGGTCGCGGTCCCTGTCGATACCGACGTCCTGATCCCGAACTCCGTTGCCGGAATGACGATCGCAGATGCGACCAAGGCTCTGATCCAGGCCGGCCTCCAGGTCTCGGAACAGTACGAGAATGCCTATAACCGCATCGAAAGAGGACTTGTCTGCGATACGGTCCCGGGCATGGGCCAGGTCGTGCAGAAAGGCACCCTTGTAAAGATCGTGATCAGTCTCGGACCGGAGACGGGCACCGTCCCGAATGTTCTGGGTCTCAGCGAGGCGGAAGCCAAGGATGCCCTGAAGAAAGCCGGTTTCAGCGAAAGCCGGATCATCGTGGATGCGGAGAAGATCTACTCCGATACCTATCCCGACGGAAAAGTTGCGAGCATCTATACCTTCGACGGCGAACTGAAGACCGGCGACAAGGTCACGTTTACGACGGACATCTATCTGGCGATCAGCCGGGGGGCCACTTTCTTCGTGGATCCTGCCCCGTACCTCGGCCAGTCTGACATTGAAGAAGCGATCAAGACACTGCAGCTGATGGGGCTTGTGGTTCGGACGGTTCCGGAGCCGAATTCGAGTTTCCCGAACGGCCAGATCTGCTGGCTGACGCTGGAGCCCGATTCCGGGGACGTGACAGCCGACCACGTCTTCAATAAAGGCGATACCATCTATCTGCATTTCAGTACGCGTACGGAACCGACCCAGCCGACGCAGCCCACTCAGCCGACGGTGACGGAAGAGGAAACGACGGAGGCGCCCGGACCTGCGGATCCCGACGATACCGTCAAGATCGATCCGAACTACTATCAGGGACGTTCTGACATTGACGCGGCGGCTGCGGAACTCGAAGCCCTCGGACTTGTGGTCCACAGGAAGGGCGAACCGCTCTCGACATTCCCCTACGGTCAGATCTGCTGGCTGACGACGGAAGAGTTCGGCGGCGACATCACAGCCAGCACGCCGCTGCCGAAGGGCTCGACGGTCTGGCTCCACTACAGCACTAAGGAAGAAACAGCACCGTAAATAGCTGATCTCGGGGAGGGCTGGCCCCTCCCCCCTCTTTATCCGCGATACGGACCGGAACGGTCCGGGTACTCCAGGAGGCATATGCAGGGCAAGATCATCAAGGGGGTAGGCGGTTTTTACACCGTCCATAACGGAATAGGTATGGCGGCAGTCTGCCGCGCGAGAGGCGTTTTCCGGGACCGCGGCGAGAAGCCGCTCGTCGGCGACAACGTCGAATTTGTCCTGACCGGCGAAGCGGACGGCAGCGGCCGCATCGAGAAACTCCTGCCCCGAAAAAACGAACTGATCCGCCCGGCCGTCGCCAACATGGATCAGGCGCTGATCCTCGTGAGCGCGGGAAAGCCTGCCTTCCATCCGCTGCTTCTGGACAATTTCCTGCTCTGGATGGGCATGCAGGACGTCCCGGTCGTGATCGGGATCGGCAAGTGCGATACGGACCCGGAGGAGGCGAAGCGCATTGCCGCGGTCTACGCGGGAACGGGCTTTCCGGTGCTGATCTTCAGTGCCCTCTCCGGCGAAGGGCTGGAAGCGGTGCATGCCCGGCTGGTCGGAAAAACGACCGTGCTCGCCGGCGCGAGCGGTGTCGGGAAATCGACGCTCTTAAACCGTCTGATCCCCGAAGCGGCAATGGAGACCGGCGAACTGTCCGAGCGGCTCGGCCGCGGCAGGCACACGACCCGCCATTCGGAGATCTTCTTCCTGGAGAAGGACAGCTTCGTCCTGGATACCCCCGGATTTACCTCGCTGGATACGCCTGAGCTGGAAGCGGACGAGGTCGCCGCATACTATCCCGAATTTACCGAACCGGCTAAGGCATGCCGCTTCCCGGACTGCCTGCACGATAAGGAACCGGACTGCGGCGTCAAGGCTGCCGTTCGCGCAGGCCTGATCGTCCGGAGCCGCTACGACAGCTATAAACGAAACCTTGAAGACATTCGCAGCCGCCGGCCGTACTGAGCGCGCGAAGAAAGGAAACCCATGGAAAAGATCCTTGCCCCCTCTATTCTGTCAGCTGATTTCGCACACCTTGCCGATGACGTCCTCGCGGTGGACCGGGCCGGCGCGCAGTATGTCCATATCGACGTGATGGACGGTGCCTTTGTTCCGTCGATCACCTTCGGCATGCCGGTGATCCGCTCGCTCCGTCCGGTGACGGACAGGATCTTCGACGTGCATCTCATGATTGAGGATCCTGACCGGTATCTCGCGGAATTTGCGGACTGCGGCGCCGATATCATCACCGTGCATGCGGAAGCCTGTCGGCACCTCGACAGGACCGTACAGAAGATCCATGAGCTTGGAAAAAAAGCCGGCGTTGCCCTGAATCCCGCAACACCGCTTTCCGCCGTGGAGTGGGTCCTGCCGCAGATCGACCTTCTGCTCGTCATGAGTGTCAATCCGGGCTTCGGCGGCCAGTCGTTCATCCCTTATTCGCTGCAGAAGCTGCGCGAAGCGCGGAAGATGATCGAAAAGACCGGCAGGGACATCGATCTGGAAGTGGACGGCGGCGTGAAACTGTCGAACGCGGAAGAGATCCTTGCGGCCGGGGCCAACGTGCTCGTGGCCGGCTCAGCAGTCTTTAAGGGCGATGCGGCAGCGAATGCCGAGGCCTTTCTGCGCCTGATGGGAGGCGGCAAATGAAGTCCGCAAGGCGGGTGCTGAGCCTTCTGCTCCTCCTTGTCATCATCCTCGGCGGCTGCGGCGGAAACCGGAAGGCGATGGGTGACGATGACCTGCTGCGGATCGGAGACGAGGTTTTTACGAAGCAGGAGGCCATGGTCTTTCTGCTGTCTCAGCATACCGTATATGCCGGCGAGTACGGCGAAGAGATCTGGAACGTACAGCTGTCGGAAGGCAGTTTTGAGACGTATGTCAAGAAGGCGATGCTGGACTACCTGGAGCGCCTGTTCCTTACGGACTGCGCTGCGCGGGCAGACGGGATCGCCTTAAGCATAACGGAGAATGCCGCGGCAGAAAAGGCCGCTGACGCTTTCTGGCAGGGACTGAGCGAGGAAACGAAGGAGAAGACCGGCCTTACGCGGAAACTCTGCCTGCAGGCCTGCGTCCGCTATGCGCGATCGCAGATCTTTTTCCGCAAGGTGCTCGGCAGGAACCCCGGCGAGATCAGCGAGGATGAGGCAAGAGCGACCGTGCTGCAAATCGTTGCTGTAGACAAAGCGCGCGGCATCGCCGCGGCGCGGGAACTGCTCGATAAGATCACGGCAGATAAGAAAAAGACGGCGTCCGAAGCTGCCGCGGGCATGGAAGGCGTGTCGATTCGCAGGGAGACCGTGATCCGAGGGACCTACGGCGGAAACTTCGATACGATCGCCTTCGCGCTGAAGAAGGATCAGTGGAGCCCGGTGATCACGATGCCGGATGAGTATCTGCTGGTGCAGTGCCTTGAGGTCAGCGACGCCGCGGCGACCGCGATCAACAAGGCTGCGATGGAGAAGGCGAACCGGGAGCGCGACCTGCAGGAGGCCGTGGCATCGTACGCGAAAGACATCACGATGATCTATAATTCCGCAGCCTGGGAGGACGTGTCACTGAGCGCTTTTGCCGGCCTGTCCCCGGTAAACATCTACGACCATACCGACAGTTTGCGGGCAGATTACTGAGTGAAAAGAGGCCGGGCTCCGGAAACGTGCCGGATGGTCCGGCAGGCGCTGCAGCCGTCCGGACGGCTGAGGAAAGGAGATGCGATGGGAGCGATCACGGGAAAATGGCAGGAGGCGCTGGCGCCGGAATTCCGCAAGCCCTACTACCGGAAACTCTATGAGACCGTAAGGCGGGAGTATGCCACACGCATCATCTATCCGCCGTCGGAAGACCTCTTTTCCGCCTATGAAGCGACGCCGCTCGAGAACGTGAAGGCGGTGATCCTCGGCCAGGACCCCTACCATGAACCCGGCCAGGCGCACGGCATGTGCTTTTCCGTAAAGCCCGGCGTGGAGATCCCTCCCTCGCTGCAGAATATCTATCAGGAACTGCACGATGACCTCGGCTGCGACATCCCCGACAACGGTTACCTGATGAAGTGGGCAAAGCAGGGCGTGTTCCTGCTGAATACCGTGCTGACGGTGCGCGCGCATCAGGCCAATTCGCACCGCGGGATCGGCTGGGAGGAATTCACCGACGCGACGATCAGGGTGCTGAACGCGGAAGACCGTCCGATCGTCTTCCTTCTCTGGGGCCGCCCCGCGCAGATGAAGCGGGACCTCCTCACCAATCCGAAGCATCTGATCCTGACGGCGCCGCATCCGAGTCCGCTCTCGGCTTACCGCGGCTTTTTCGGCTGCAGGCATTTCAGCAAGGCAAACGCCTTCCTGGAAGCGAACGGCCTTGAACCGATAGACTGGCAAATCGAAGACCTGGGGACGATGCCCGCCGGACAGAAGGTCTTTGGCCAAAACAGCACCATGTTCTGACTTCCGGCACTGCGTGAAGCCGGAAAAGTTCCTTACCGACGATTTGAAAGGAGTTTTATATGAAAGTTGCCGTTATAGGAGCAGGGAATTCGGGATGTGCCCAATCGATCAAACTGATGCAGAACGGCCATCACGTCAATCTGATCAAGACATCACACAGTCTGCACGATGATAATTTTGAGTATCTGCTGAAAACCGGTGAGATCAGCTGCCTGGATACGACGGACGGCGACCGGGAGTTTTCGATGAAGCCGGACATGATCACGAGAGATCTGGAGAAGGGGCTCGAAGGCGCGGAAGCAGTCATGGTACTGACGCAGAGCCTGCAGCACCGGGACCTTGCAAAACGGGTCGGACCGCTTCTGAAAGAAGGGCAGATCGTCTTCCTCATTCCCGGCAACATGGGCTCCACGCAGTTTGCCGCGTACACGGAAGGAAAGCACGTCATCTACGTGGAAGGGGAATCGACGCCGTACGATGCGCGCATCATCGCGCCCGGCAAGGTCGAGATCCTTTTTAAGAACGTCAGAAACGCCGTGTCGTTCCTGCATAAGGAGGATGAGAAATATCTCCCCGCCGTCACTTCGCTCTTCGGAACGCACAAGTATCTGAGAAGCAACATCGTTGAATCCACGATGCACAATCCGAACATGATCGTGCATACGGTGGGCTCCATCATGTCGGCCAGCCGCATCGAAAACGCGAAAGGCGAGTTCTGGATGTACCGGGAAGCTTTTTCCCCTTCCGTCTGGGGTCTCATCGAAAAGCTGGACGAGGAAAAGAAACAGGTCATCAGGGCGTACGGCGGGGAACACGTGATCAGTTATCTCGACGCCTGCAAGTGGCGGAACGAGGAAGACCTTTCCGTTGACAGCCTTGAGGTCTTCCGAAACTACGCAGCCACCGGCGGCCCGAAGGGACCGGCAGATCTGAACACCAGATATATCTACGAAGACGTTCCCATGGAACTGTGCATGCTGGAAAAGCTGGCGGCAGAAAAGGGCATTCCTACGCCGATCGCGTCTGCTCTGATCACCATTGCGTCTGCCCTTAAGAATGCGGATTACCGCGCTCAGGGTTATTCGATCGAAGAAGTGAAAAAATATATTTAACTGTCAAGAGGAAATATCATGGATGTTTCAGCATTCGTTTCCTATCGCGACCGTCTGGTCAGCGCCTGTTCGAAGGCCATTGTCGGGAAGAAACGGGAGATCACGCTGATTGCCGTCTGCCATGTCTGCGGCGGACACGTGCTCCTTGAAGACGTGCCGGGGACCGGCAAGACCATGCTGTTCCGCGCGTTCGCGAAGGCCTGCGGCGGCAGCTTCAAACGCATCCAGTTCACGCCGGACGTCATGCCGGGCGATGTCACAGGCATTCATTTTTACAACATGAAGACGGGCGATTTTGAGTTCCGTCCCGGTCCGGTCTTTGCGGACATGGTCCTGGCTGACGAGATTAACCGTGCAACGCCCCGAACGCAGTCGAGCCTGCTGGAAGCCATGGCGGAGCGCCAGGTCTCCGTGGACGGCGAAACGCGGCAGCTGAGCGAGACCTTCATGGTCGCAGCCACGCAGAACCCGATCGAATCCTACGGCACCTTCCCGCTGCCCGAAGCCCAGATGGACCGCTTCATGATGCGGCTGGGGCTCGGCTACATGCAGCGTGAGGAGGAGATCGGCGTCGCCCTGCGCCGCGACACGGAGGACATCATCGAAGATATCCATCCGGTCGTTTCCGCGGAGGAGACCCTGAAGCTCCGCGGAATGACCGATCAAATCGAGATCAGTGAACCGGTGATCGGCTATCTCATGGACATCGTTGATCGGACGAGACACGACGTGCGCTTTACGATCGGCGCTTCGCCGCGCGGTACGATCGCGCTCACGAAGGCGGCCCGCGTCTTCGCGGCGTTCCAGGGCAGGACCTATGTCACGCCGGACGACGTCAAACACCTTGCCCCTTATGTGCTGGCGCACCGCCTGTACTACAGGACGGCTGTCGACAGCGCCGGCGCCGAAGCGCTCTTTTCGGAAATGTTAAGCGAGATCCGCGTGCCGACGGAGGCCTGATCCGCATGCCATACAAATGTTGACCTTCTTTGTCATTGTCATTCTGGTCGCCCTGATCCTGCAGCGGCTCTCTCTGCGGAACGCCGGCGATCACCGGAACATACGCTACGAGTGCAAGCCGTCGGTCCGCGCCTGCGAACCGGGGGATGTGTTTCTTGTACACAGCAATGTGGCCAATCTCGGACTGCGGCCTTCCCCCTCCATCCGGATCGAGGAGCGCTTCCCGCAGAGCCTGAATGTGCTGGAAGCGGAGCAGTTCAACGTCAGGACCTTTGTCAGCGGATACCGGATCTTTTACAGTACTGTCCTGCTGGGCGGGCATCAGCAGATAAGGCGCAACCTTCGTGCCTCGATCCCGCAGCGGGGAGAGTACCGCTTTTCGTATGCCGATTTCTGTGCGGGCGATTTTCTCGGCTTCCGCGAATACAATTACCGCATGGACAATGACAGCCGGATCGTCATTTATCCGGCGAAGCTGGAAGATGCCGCATTCCCGGAAGCATACACCAATGCACTGGACGATATTGCGCGGAGAAAGCAGCTGCTGGAGGATCCGATCTCGGTCTGCGGATACCGCGACTATACCGGAAGGGAACCGATGCGGCAGATCAGCTGGAAGCAGAGCGCCGCGAGGGGTTCCCTGATCGTCAAGCAGTTCGACCCTGTCTGGCAGCATTCCGTTCTGATCGCGCTCGATACGCAGCTCCACGGGGATTTCGATGAGTACATCGCACAGCAGGAATACTGCTTTTCGCTCGCCCGGACCGTCTGCGAACAGCTGGAGCAGCGCGGCGTCGGATATCAGCTCGTGACGAATGCGGTGATCCGGGAAGGGCTTTCGGGCTTTTCCAGCAGCGGAGGCATGGGCGGGGCTTTCCGAAAGATCCTCTATGCGCTCGGCGGCGCCAGACTCGGCAGTGTTGCTTCCGTTGACGAACTGATGCATGCCGTCTGCCACGGTGCCGAACGCTGCGAAATGATCGTCCTGATCTCGACGCACGGCGAAAAACGGGTGGAAAGCGCTCTCGGCATGGCGCGGGAGACGGGCTGCGGCCGGATCGTCACGCTCTTTGCGGACGAACTGATGCCGGTGTCCTTCAGCCAGCCGGAGGAAAAGGAGGCGACCGCATGAACCGCTTTTTCCGCACGGCCTATTCTTCAGCGCTTGTCTATCTTTGCCTCGCCCTCTTTGCGGTATTGCTTACCGGCGTCAGGATGCCGTTCCTGGCTTTTTCCTGTTTGTATTTCGGGCTGCTGCTTTGCCTGCTGCCCGGTGTTTCCCGGCGCCTCGCGGGCAAAGAGGGGCTGTTTTATGCACTGGGCGGGCTGACGGCGCTGCTTGGCTTTCTTCCGCTTGTGTTCTGGCACTGCCCGCTGATCCATTTCGCGGTCCATCTTCTGGGGACCGCTGCGGCTGCGGCTTTCATACCGCTTCTGCGGCACAGAACGACGCACGCCGATTTTATGGCAAAATACCAGTTTTCGGCGATCATGCTGCTGATCCTGATCGGATTCATTGCATTGGCAACGATGACCGGCGTCTATGCGGACAGTTCGTCATCGCGGCTTGAAGTCCTGAAACTGGCAATCAACAGCATCATACCGCATGTGATCGTGCTGCTTGTGACAGGCGTTCTTCTTCTGCGCGGCCTGCGCGCGGGTGAGGGCATCGTCGACGAGCACGCGTTCAACCGCCGCCAGCTGCGGGATACGCTGATCTTTGCCGTGATCGTCACCCTGGTATTTGCCGCCGATCCTTTCGTCTATCTGCAGCAGGCGGCGCATTTCCTCATCAATGACGTGCTGAAGCCTGCGGGCCGCGGGCTGACGGCGCTGCTTGCCGCGATCGTGCGGCTCCTGCACGTGGACAGGCCGGAGTGGGAGCGGGAGACGCAGCCGACGGAGGAAACCGCAGAGCCGGGAGGGATCCCGAATGCCGAGAGCCCGGAACCGGCACAGGAACATTATGACATCGAAGGCGAGGATCTTTCGCAGGTCATTGCCTACATCTTTATCGGCATTGCAGTACTGATCCTGCTTTGGGTGCTTGTGCGGCAGATCCGCAAACTGATCCGGAAACTCCGGGAGCGCGGGCAGAAATACGGAAGCGGCTACCCCGACGAAGTCCGTGAGACGCTTCCGCAGAAAGAAAGGGCGCAGAGCGAGAAAAAACCGAAGAGAAGAAGCGCGGACCCGCGGGAACGCATGCGTTACCTGTACGGCGAATTCCTGCAGTATCTGAGAAAACTGCGGGTCACGTTCGCCAGGACGGAAACCTGCGGCGAGATCCAAAACCATGCAGAAAAAAGCGCGGCTGCCGGTCCGGCGGAGCTTTCCGCGTTTACGGAGCTTTATGAAGAATCCCGATATCAACTGGAGGAGATACCGTCTGAAGAGGATGCGCGCAGGATGAAGGACTTGCTGGACAAAATCAAAAAGAAGGGATGAGCCCTGGCTTTCAGGCGGTAAAAAAAGACCCCGTTTTCCGAGGAAAACGGGGGTTTTCTTTGCTTTCGTGACGGCTCCGGCGGCTTTAGTAGTCGATTGCGGTCACTTCATCCTTAGCCAGCGTTTTGTATGTCACTTCCGGGTGGTCGCCGACCAACTCTCTGAAGAGTGCGACGGCACGCTCTTCACTTTCCTTGTCCGGCGCTGAGACGCTGACGGAGATACTGTTTGTCAGATGATCATAGTGCGTGCAGGGGAAATACGTCATCAGCTCTTTTTCTGCTGCCGTTCCCTGACCGTTCAGCACGATTTGATTGATCCGCGAGATCTCGCGGTTCAGTTCGTCCAGCAGCTTCATCGTTTCACGGTAGGAACCGAAACTGCCCCGTATGATCTCCGCACCGCGTTCAAAACCAATGCTTTCCAGCTCCTTAAGGCAGCCCGGTGCTTCGCAGGAGAGAAGAACGGTTATCTGCTGGCTGTCACTGATCCAGAAGCCGGCAAAGTGCCGGCTCAGTTCACTGTCCGGATGGCTGTCAAGGTAAGCCAGCAGACGGTCGCCGTCACGGGAAGCTGCCTGGTTGTGCAGCAAGTCTCGCTGATATTTCTCCGTAAGTTCAAGGGAGGAGGCGTCCTGTTCGATCTCAAGGATGCGGTTCAGAACGGCAGCCTGCCCGTCGGAAAGGAAGGAGGGAAGAACGCTGCCGTGCTCAAAGAAGATCCCGGAAAGCGCATCATACTTAAGACTGTCGATCGTTATTCCGTTTTTCAGCGTTATGCAGAGATATCGCTGGCCCCATACGGATTCACCGCTTCCGTCCTTGTCTTTTGCACGGGTTGAAAAACTGTAGGAAAAGCGGCTGCTGTCGATACTTGTCGGGGCTTTGCTGTTATATGGCGCGTTCCGGATGACTTCGTAAAAAGCAGCAAGTGTTTCTGTGTCGGCAAGTGTCAGCGTACCGATCTTTGCCCGGATGTCATCGGCAAGAGAACCTCCGATCATGGTCGGCGGAGTCGCGGTGATCCGCAGAATGTCTTCAGGGCCGTTCAGCCCGTAAATGGTCTGATACAGCTCGCCGTAGCTGACCGCACTGAAGTCTGCTTCCGGATATGCGGTCCGGAAAGGATCGTTTGCCGGATCATAGGACAGATCCGGATCCTGCGGGAGACTGTCCGGGGTATAAAAGCTGTTGAATTGCCAGAGAGAAAGGCCGTTTGCGTCTTCCAGAATCAGATATTTCAGACCCGGCATGTCCTTCAGGCGGTACCAGACCTCTTCCGTGCGCTGCAAAAACATATCACCCTTGAGCTCTTCCAGTTGGCTGCTGAGTTCTTCCGCTTTCTGACTGCTGCTGCCATAGAAGGCGCCGGCGCTGCAGTCAAACCAGCAGACCCGGTTTCCGACCGGCAGAAGATTCATGTGCAGGGACATATCCTGGGCATTGGCATGAATCTGATCCAGATAGGCGCTTACCTTCTTTTCAGTCTCTTTCTGCTGCGCCTGCCGTTCATCCAGCTGATGCAGGGCATCCGGAGAAAGTGCCGGAACGGCCACGGAGATAAATTCTTTTATCTCCCCCGCGTTTTCCGCGGTGATGTCCGTGCTGCCGGCGTTTGCCGGCTTCTGCTTCCAGGGGATGCGGGAAACAGCAAAGATGACAAGCCCCAAGCAGGCGGCCGCTGCGGCAGCTTTGGTCAGGATCCTGAGCCGGCGGCTCTTCTTCGCATATTCTTCCCCTGCTTCTTTTATCCATTTTTCGGGAACATCCCCGATGTCGTTCAGTAATTCATCCGCCTTCATGCCGAATAACCTTCCTTTTCCAGCTCCTTTTTCAGGGCGCTCCGCATCCGGAAGAGGATGCTTTTGACCTTTTCCTCGCTGAAGCCGAAACGCCTGCCGATCTCGGAAATGCTGTCGAAATACCAGTAGCGCCGCAGGAAAACAGCGCGCTGCATTTTCGTGCATCTGCCGAGGTACGCCGTCAGGATCCGCCGGACATCCTGTTCTTCCATCCGGCTTTCCACGTTTTCCGGTCCGGGCAGACACTCCGCCATTTCCTGGGTGAGCTCGCAGTAAACAGCCTGGCGTTTCTGTGCGTTTCGGCGCCGGCATTCGTCGATCGCGAGGTGTCTGGTGATCTTTCCGAGGTATTCGAAGAGGAAGCCGTAGGGCTCGTTCGGCGGGATGCGCTGCCAGGCTTCCAGGTAGGTGTCGTTTTCGCATTCTTCTGCAGATTCCCGGTTTTCCAGAATGGCGAAAGCGATAGCCCTGATGCGTGCGCCGTACTTTGCTGCCGTTTCACGGATGGCGGACTCGTCTCGGGACAGGTAGAGCTTTATGATTCTGTCGTCATCCAAAGCGAGATCCTCCTTTCCTCTTCACCTTCTATAGCGGAAAATAAGATGGTATGGTTGCAGAAATGACAAGAAAAAGCCGTGAAAATGCAGACATTTTCACGGTTTGCGCCTTTCGGGCTCTGCAGCGGAGGTGCTTCCAACCGTTCCGGCGGCGCCTGCGGCTTGCCGATCACGGGGAAGCACTCTCATTCCCGTTCGGGGATCTCGCCGCCGCGGTAGGCCTGGAGCAGGTACATGAGGTCGATGATGTTCTGCTTGAGCTTCTGGCCGTTGTCGGTATCGCCGACGGTCACGCGGTCCTCAAAGCGGTCGATCAGCGTGGTCTCGGAGTGGATGTCGGTCCCGGTGCGGATGGCGTCTTCCGTGGAGGTGAAAGGCTCATGCTCGACCAGCTTCATCCCGTGGGAATTGTAGGTCAGGGTATAGCCGGCGATGCCCGTCGTGGACTGGTAGGCTCTGGAAAAGCCGCCGTCGATGATCAGGAGCTTGCCGCCGCACTTGATGGGGCTTTCGCCCTTCTTGCGCTTCACGGGAACGTGGCCGCTTACGATCTTGCCGTGCTCCCAGTCAAGGCCGAACTCGTCGAAGATCCGGTGCACCATCTCCTCATTTTCGATCAGCTTGTAATACGGGATCTTCGGCTCCTCGTGGGTGGTCTTGTCCAGTATGAACTGCCGCTCGAAGGTGGTCATTCGCTCCTTGCCGAAGAGCGGGCTCCACTCACCGCTCCAAAGGTAGTAGATGAGGTCGGTGGCGTAGTCCTTCTCCGCGCCCTCGTTGCCGAAATAGGCCTTGCGGATGTAGCTGTCGACGGCGTCCATCAGGGCTTTGCCCTTGTAGGGCACCCCGTCCAGCACCATGGTGTGGAAACTGCCGTCCGGGTCGACCGGGATGCAGGCATGGTAGAGAAGGTTGCCATTGACCTTGAGGTAGAGGCTCCCCTTGTTCAGCAGGAAACGGATGTGCCGCTGCAGCTTTTCGCTGTTCTTGAAGGCGAAGCAAATCTGATCGATGACCAGCTGCTCGCGGACCGTGAGCTCGTACGGGTTGTCGCGGTCGACGGTAGGGAAGTCTACGTCCTCCATTGGCCAGACCACGCCGTCCACGGTGACGGTCTTTTTTTCGTAGTCGATCTTGTCGAGCAGGAGGCGGTGTTCCATCTCGTACTCGGGATGGCGCATGACCCACTGGCCTTCCAGCTTGAACTGAAGGATGGCAGCGGCTTTGTGCATGCGCGCGTCCAGGGTCAGGTCCTCGCCGAGGGCGTTGGCGCTGCTCTTGACGGTGAAGGCGTGCCAGTCACAGTCGCCGTATTCATCGATCGCCAGGCGCATGAGCGGGATCAGGTTGATGCCGTAGCCGTCCTCAAGAATGTCCAGGTTCGCATAGCGGGCGGACAGACGGAGGACCGTGGCCACGCAGAGCGGATGTCCGCAGGCGGCGCCGACCCAGATGATGTCGTGGTTGCCCCACTGAATGTCCAGGGAGTGATAGTGCATCAGGTCTTCCATGATGAAGTGAGGGCCGGGACCGCGGTCGTAGATGTCTCCGATGAGGTGCAGGTGGTCGACGGTCAGGCGGATGATCATGGCGGAGAAGGCCATGATGCAGGTCCTGGCCTGCCCGGTCTTGATGATGGCTTCCAGGATGCCTTCATAGTAGCCGGCCTTGTCCGGGATGTCGTTGTCGGTCATCAGCTCCTCGACGAGGTAGCGAAAGTCTGCGGAAATGGCCTTGCGGACCTTTGAGCGGGTATATTTGACCGACACGCGTCTGGCTACGCGGATGAGACGCAGCAGCTGCATGCGGTACCATTCGTTCATATCGGTGCCGGATTCCTCGACAAGCGCCATCTTTTCCTGCGGATAGTAGATGAGGGTCGCCAGCTCGGTCTTGTCCTCGCGGCTGAGTTCGAAGCCGAATTCCAGATCGATCTTGCTGCGGACGCTGCCGGAGCCGTTCTTCAGGATATGGGCGAACTGCTCGTATTCGCCGTGCACGTCGCTGATGAAGTGCTCGGTTCCCTTCGGCAGATGCAGGATGGAGGTCAGGTTGATGACCTCGGTCGAGGCTTTGGCAATGCTCGGGTACTGATAAGAAAGCGCTTCCAGATAGCGCAGGTCGTTCTTGTCCATTTGGGCCCTCCCCGGGACTTGTGATAATCTTATTGTACCCTGAAATGCGGTGCAAGGCAAGCGGAAAACGGTGCGGAGAGGGTGAAAAAAGGACTGTTGTCGAATGCCGGCGCCCCGCTCTTTACACGCAGTGAGATCCGTGCTATGATGTTTCCGGGTCTGAGGGAGAGTCATCTCCCTTTTTTCGTGCGCAAAAAGGGAACGATTCATTGCACGGAAAGGAAAACATGTACAGCAAGATCAATGCTATGGCCCTCTTCGGAATGGAGGGGGTCCTGATCCGCGTGGAGTGCGACGCATCCTCAGGCCTTCCGGAAATGTCCATGGTCGGCTTTCTGGGGGCAGAAGTCCGGGAAGCGAAGGACCGCGTCCGCACTGCGCTGAAAAATACCGGCTTCACGCTGCCGCCGAGGCACGTGACCGTGAATCTCTCTCCGGCGGACATCCGGAAGGAAGGGACGAGCTTCGACCTGGCGGTGGCCTCAGCGCTCCTTCTTTCGGCGGAACTGATCGACCTCGGGCGGCTTCCGGAGGAGGCGGTCTTCATCGGGGAACTGGGGCTGGACGGGAGCCTCATCCCGGTCTCCGGGATCCTGACCATGGTCGGCGCCGCGAAGGAGGAGGGATTCCGCTGCTGCGTGGTACCTGCGGGAAACGCGGCCGAAGGCTCACTCGTCGAAGGCATCGACGTCATCGGGCTCCGGAATCTGGGCGAACTGCCGCTTCTTGCCGAGGGGAAGATCCCGGCGCTTCCCTGCCGCATCCGGGAACGGCTTGCGGAAGCCGCGGGAAGCGATGAGGTGGACTTTGCCGAGGTGAACGGGCAGAGCGTGATGCGGCGGGCGGCGGAGGTCGCGGCTGCCGGCATGCACAACCTGCTCTTCGTGGGGACGCCCGGTTCGGGGAAGACCATGATCGCAAGACGCATCCCCACCATCCTGCCTTCGATCAGTCTGGAGGAAGCGCTCGAGGTCTCGAAGGTCTATTCGGTCTGCGGACTTCTCAGCGAGGAGCATCCGCTGATCCTGCGGCGGCCTTTCCGCTCGCCGCACCATACCGTTTCGCCTTACGCCCTCGTTGGCGGCGGATCGAAGCCGAAGCCCGGCGAGATCTCGCTCGCAGACCGCGGCGTTCTCTTTCTGGACGAACTGCCGGAGTTCCAGAAGGCGGCGCTGGAGGCGCTCCGCCAGCCGCTGGAAGACCGGGAGGTCCACATTGCCAGGGTGCAGGGCTCCTTCCGCTTCCCTGCGGACGTAATGCTGGTCGCGGCCATGAATCCCTGCCGCTGCGGCTACTATCCGGACCGGAACCGCTGCCACTGCTCGGACGCGGAGGTCTCGGCCTATCTGAAGCGCGTGAGCCGCCCGCTCCTCGACCGTCTGGACCTCTGCGTGGAGGCGCCGACCCTTCGCTATAAGGACCTGGTCCACCGGGGAAAGAACGAATCCTCGGCCGAGATCCGCGCCCGCGTGGAGCGCGCAAGGGCGCGGCAGGCTGAGCGCTTTGCCGGCAGCGGCATCCGTTTCAATTCCCGCATGAGCGGGAAGGAAGTCCGAACCTACTGCCCGCTGGACACCGAGAAAGAGAACTATCTGAAGCGCATCTTCGAGATCAAGGGGCTGAGTGCGCGGGCCTACCACCGCATCCTGAAGGTGGCGCGCACCATCGCCGACCTGGCTGATAGAGAAAATATTTCCCTTGAAGATATTGCTGAGGCCGCAGGATATCGCGGATCAGAGGAAAAGTTTTGGATGTGAGCCGTGGAAACAAGAGATTACTGGTACTGGCTCGGCGTCACGGAGGATTTCAGCGCCTCCGCGGCAAGAAGACTCCTCGGCCTGTACGGCTCCCCTGAAGAGATCTTCCGGCAGCATATGCTTCCGGTCGGCGAAAGGCAGCAGGAAGCGCTCAATGCCTCAAAACGCCGGCTGGATGAGCTCCTCCGGGAGCGGGACGGCTTTGCCGCGCAGGGGATCAGCTGGTGCTGTCCCGCGGATGGGGACTATCCGAAGCGGCTGCTGACGATCCCGGATCCGCCGGCGGTCCTGTTTCGGAAGGGCGGGCTTCCGCCTGAAGACGGCAAAACGGCGGCGGTCATCGGGGCGCGGCGCTGCAGTTTCTACGGTCGCTCCATGGCGGAGCGTTTCGGCAGGGAACTGGCCGGAGCCAGCGTGAACGTCATCAGCGGCATGGCGATGGGCATCGACGGCTACGCGCAGTCCGCGGCCGTTGCTGCCGGCGGAAGATCATTCGGGATCCTCGGCTGCGGCGTGGACCAGGCCTACCCTTCGGTCAACCGGCCGCTCTATGAAAAACTCTGTGCGCAGGGCGGCGTCATCAGTGAATACAAGCCGGGAACGCCGCCGCTCCCGTACCATTTTCCCATGCGGAACCGGATCATCAGCGGGCTTGCGGACGTTCTGCTGGTCATTGAGGCACGGGCGGTAAGCGGCACGCGCATCACCGTGGATCAGGCGCTGGAGCAGGGCCGGGACGTCTTTGCCCTTCCGGGAAGGTTGGACGATCCCTTAAGCGAAGGCTGCAACGATCTGATCCGCCAGGGCGCGGGGATCCTGACCGGCGTGGAAGACGTCCTGACCCTGCTGCAGATCGAAGGTCCCGCGGCAGGAACAAAGGGAAAGCGCGGAGCGCGTTCCGCGGCAAATCTTTCTTCTGCGCAGAAAAATGTCCTGCGCGCCCTTTCCCACGATCCCCAGCACCTGGAGGAGATCATGATGAAGACCGGCTACGGCCTCGGCGAACTGAGCCTCATCCTTCTTTCCCTGGAGGAATCCGGCTGGGCGCGCCCGGTCAGCGGCGGGCAGTATGTGAAGATCTGATGACGGCGGCCAAATCACTCGCGTGATGGTGAAAAAACTGCTTGCTTTCTTTAATTAAATAGGCTATAGTGCTTTTCACTGCTATATCCAAGGAGTGAATGTATGTCCGCACGTCCTTTGATCATCGTGGAATCTCCCACGAAAGTTAAGACCATCAAACGTTTCCTGGGCTCCGGCTACGATGTCGAAGCATCCGGAGGCCATGTCCGCGACCTGCCGAAGAGCCGGATGGGGATCGATATCGATCATGATTATGAGCCGAGCTACATTGCGATCCGCGGTAAGGGAGAGACCATCCGTACCCTGAAGGAAAAGGCCAAAAAGGCCTCAAAAGTTTACCTTGCAACCGACCCTGACCGCGAAGGCGAAGCGATCGCCTGGCATCTGCAGACGCTGCTGCAGAGCGCGCAGCCGAAGTGCAGCCGCATCAGCTTTAATGAGATCACGAAGGACGCCGTGAAGAATGCGATCGCTTCTCCCCGCGCGATCGATGAGAATCTCGTGAACGCGCAGCAGGCGCGGCGCGCTCTCGACCGTGTGACCGGCTATTCCGTGAGCCCCCTGCTGTGGAAAAAGGTGAAGCGGGGCCTGTCCGCCGGACGCGTGCAATCCTCCACCCTGAACCTGATCTGCGTACGCGAGAAGGAGATCGAGGACTTCGTGCCGGAGGAATACTGGAGCCTGGAGCTTTCCCTCGCGGTTTCCGACCGGAAGGAAAGGCTCGTTCTGCAGCTTGATGCCAAGGAGCATCCGCTCCCGGACGAAGCAGCGGTGAAGGCGGTCCTGAAAGCGCTCGAAGGGAAGGATTTCGTCCTGACCGAAAAAGATACGCAGAGAAAGCATACGCACGCGCCGCTTCCTTTCACGACCAGCACCCTGCAGCAGGAAGCCTCCCATCTCCTTAACTTCTCCCCGTCGAAGACGATGCGCATCGCGCAGAACCTCTATGAGGGCGTTCGACTGGAGGGAGAGGGGACCGTAGGTCTCATCACTTATCTCCGTACCGACAGTACCCGCATTTCGCAGGAGGCGGACGCTGCCGCGCGCGAATACATCGGCGAGACTTATGGGAAAAACTACATCGGCCGCTCCGAAGGCGCAGCAAAAGCGGGCGAACACATCCAAGATGCGCACGAAGCCATCCGGCCGAGCAGCATCCGCAGGACGCCTCAGGCCGTAAGAAACGACCTCGGCCGCGACGAATACCGCCTGTACAAGCTGATCTGGGAACGCTTCGCGGCCAGCCGCATGGCGGACTACGAATACGATTCCACGCGCGTCACGGTCAGCGCCGACGGCTATGACTTCCACGCGACGGCTGCCGTTCCGGTCTTTGACGGCTTCCGTCTGGTCTACTCGGCGGACGAAGAGAAGGCAAAGAAGGACAAGGTGCTGAAGGGCATCAGCAAAGAAGACCGCCTGAGCGATCCCGTCTTTGAGCCGAAGCAGCACTTTACGCAGCCGCTGCCGCACTACACCGAAGCCTCGCTCGTGCAGGCCATGGAAGCCTGCGGGATCGGCCGTCCGAGCACCTATGCGCCGACCATCGCGACCCTGTCCGACCGGCACTACATCCTGAAAGAAGGCAGAAACCTTTTCGTCACCGAGCTCGGTGAGACCGTCAACAACATCATCCTGCAGTCCGTGCCCATGCTGGCCGACAAGGATTTTACGGCGGAGATGGAAACGGAACTGGACAAGGTCGCCGAAGGCGATACCGAATGGAAGGAAGTTCTCCGGAGCTTCTGTCCGCCCTTCCTGGATAAGGTCGAAACGGCGTCCAAGAACCTTGAACGCGTCAAAGTGGCGGACGAAGAGACCGACGAAGTCTGCGAGCTCTGCGGACGGAAGATGGTGATCAAGTTCGGACCGCACGGCCGCTTCCTGGCCTGCCCGGGCTTCCCGGAATGCCGGAACACCCGCCCGCTCCTTGAGAAGGCCGGCTGCAAGTGCCCGAAATGCGGCGGCGAGCTGATTATCCGCAAGACCAAAAAGGGCAGACGCTTCTACGCCTGTGAGAATGCACCGGAATGCGACTTCATGAGCTGGAACCGTCCGAAGACCGACGCTAAGAAGTAAGAACACTGTTTCTTCGGATCATTCGCGCGTATTCAGGGCTTTTGCCGAAGAATTGCGGGGAAACCGCCTGAAAAATAAAGCAAAATCGTCTGAAAACACGAAAAAATTCTGAAAACGGCATTGCTTTTTGCAGAGCCCGACGCTATGATGATGTCATGGAGCCGGGCTTTTGCTTTGTCATTCGGGCCCGGCCGCAAGGAGAGAAGCGATGAGCGTAGAACTGCTTGACCGGATCCGCAAAGTCAATAAACTGCTGTCCAACAATACTTCGAACGTTTTCGTGTTCAACGATATCTGCCTCGCGCTCAGCGACGCCATGGGCTCCAATGTCATGGTTTTGAGCCGTAAGGGCAAGATCCTCGGCATGGGCAATACCGATCCTGCCCTGATCGAACCGAACTGGACGAAGGCATCCGTCGGCATCTTCATTGATCCAAGCCTCAACGAACGCCTGCTGAACATCCTTTCAACGAAAGAGGACGTGCACCTGGAAACGCTCGGCTTCGACGCGGAGGCGAACCGCATCTACCGCGTGATCGTGACGCCGATCTACATCGCCGGCGAACGGCTCGGCACCTTCTTCATCTACCGCAAGGAGAAGGAATACGGCATCGACGACATCATCCTGGCGGAGTACGGCACGGCTGTCATCGGCCTGGAGATGGTGCGCGCCCTGGATGAGGAAAATGCCCAGGAACTGCGCCGCAAGCAGGTCGTCCGTTCCGCGATCAGGACCCTGAGCACGGCGGAGATCGAAGCAGTCGGCGCCATTTTCGAGGAGCTGCCCGGCAGCGAAGGGATCCTGGTCGCCAGCAAGATCGCGGACCGCGTGGGCATCACCCGCTCGGTCATCGTGAACGCGCTGCGGAAACTCGAGAGTGCGGGCGTGATCGAATCGCGCTCCTCGGGCATGAAGGGCACGTACATCAAGGTGAAAAACGACCTCATTCGGACAGAGATCCGTAAACCGGAGGAATGACGCGGACGGAAAAACGCCCGATCCGGCACGGGAAAGAAATATGAAAGCGGGGCTTCGGCTCCGCTTTACGTTTTCTGAAAAAAATCTGCAGGGGGTCTTCTCAAAATCGGTCAACGGGGCTATCATCACATTAACCGAATCGGTTAACGTGCAAGCGGAGGTTCTCATGAATCAGAAATTCTTTTCCCTGCCGGAGGAAAAGCAGCAGGCGATCCTGAACGCCGGCTACCGGGTCTTTTCGCAGAATTCCTACAAGAACAGCCCGATGAGCGAGATCGCGGCGGAGGCCGGCATCAGCAAATCACTGCTGTTCCACTATTTTCACAATAAAAAAGAGTTCTTTCTCTACCTCTGGGACCACTGCGCGGAGACGACGATCGACTATCTGACGCGTTACGGCTGTTATGAACAGACGGACCTTTTCGAAAGCATGGAGCGCGGGATGCGCGCGAAGATGGAGATCATCCGCCTTTATCCGAACATGGGAAATTTCACCATCCGCGCGTTTTACGAGAAGGATGAAGACATCTGCGCCGACATCCAGAAGAGCTATCATAAGTATTTCAACCTGAAAGCAGACAAGGTGCGCCTGAACATGGACCCGTCGCAGTTCATTCCGGGGCTCGACATCGCCATGATGTACCGGGAGATGTACTGGGCATCAGAGGGCTATCTCTGGGAGGCCGTGCAGCAGGGCAATATCGATATCGACAGGATGGAGAAGGTCTTCACGCAGCTGATGGCTTTCTGGAAGAGCGTTTATCTGCGGAAGGAGTAAGGCGATGGAAGCAATCGCGGCAAAAGGACTGACGAAATATTACGGAAAAACAAGAGGCATCGAAGGCCTGGACCTTTCGGTGGAAGAGGGCGAATTCTTCGGCTTCATCGGGCCGAACGGTGCCGGCAAGTCCACCACCATCCGCACCCTGCTGGGGCTGATCACGCCGAACAGAGGGAATGCGAAGATCTTCGGGAAGGACATCCGGACGCAGAAGACGGCGATCCTCAGGGAGACCGGCTACCTTCCTTCCGAAGCCCTGTTCCATCCCGGAATGAAGGTGAAGGAAGTGCTCCGCCTCTCGGCGGACCTTCGGAATAAGGACTGCAGCGCAGCGGCGGAAATGCTGTGCGAGCGCCTGAAACTCGACCCGTCGCGGAAAATCGATGAGCTCTCCTTCGGCAACCGCAAGAAGGTGGGCATCGTCTGCGCCCTGCAGAGCGAGCCGCGGCTCCTCATCCTCGACGAGCCGACCGGCGGTCTCGATCCGCTCATCCAGCATGAGTTTTTCGAGATCCTGCGGGAGCGGAACCGGAAGGGCGCGACAGTCTTTCTGTCGAGCCACGTGCTCTCGGAGATCCGGCGCTACTGCGGACGGGCGGCGGTCCTGCGTGACGGGAGCCTCATAGCCTGCGACAGCGTGGAGGCGCTTTCCCGGACCAACGCGCGGAGGATCTCGCTCCGCGGGGAGGCGGTCCTCGAAGGCCTGGAAGGGATCCGCGACCTGAAGCAGACCGGAGACGGCGTGAGTTTCCTCTACGGCGGAGACCTCGGCGCGCTGCTCGGCCGCCTTGCAGAAGGGAAGATCTCCGATCTCAGCGTGACTGAACCGGAACTGGAAGAAATCTTCCTGCACTATTACCGGAAGGAGGAAGTCTGAAATGACCATCGTAAGGCATGAATTGAAACAGGGCAGGACGGCTTTCCTCATCTGGTGCGGATGCATCGCCGCCCTGCTCGGGATCTGCATTTTCCTTTTCCCCGAGATGAAGGGGGAAATGGATACGGTCAGCGAGATGTTCGCTTCGATGGGCGTCTTTACGGCTGCTTTCGGCATGGATAAGCTGAATTTCGGCACGCTGACCGGCTACTACGCGATCGAATGCGGCAACGTGCTCGGTCTTGGCGGCGCCTTCTATGCGGCGATCATCGCCACGGATGTTCTCAGCAAGGAAGAACGCATGCACACCGCCGACTTTCTCCTCACCCACCCGCTCGGGCGCGTACGCGTGATGACGGAAAAACTGGCCTCGGTCCTGATCCGGATCGTCCTCCTGAACCTGCTGATCTACGGGATATCCGTCCTTTCCATGGCAGCTGTCGGAGAGGCGATTCCCTGGAAGGAGATCAACCTCCTTCATCTCGCCTATTTCCTGATGCAGCTGGAACTGGCCGGGATCTGCTTCGGAATCTCCGCTTTCCTCAGAAGAGGAAGCGTCAGCATCGGCCTCGGCATCGCGGTGCTCATGTATTTCATGAACCTGATTGCGAACATCACCGAATCAGCGAAGGATCTGAAGTACCTGACGCCCTTCGGTTTCTGCGACGGCGCCCTGATCGCCGCGGAGGGGAAATTGGACGGCGTGGTTCTGGCCGCCGGCATGGCGCTCGAGGCTCTCGGCATCCTTGCCGCATACCTGAAGTATCCGAAGAAAGACATCGCTTAAGCGGCATCCTGAAAATGAGACCGGCGGGCCCGTGCCTGCCGGTCTTTTCTGCCTTTTTCGGGCGGTTTCCGCCGCCCCGTGAGAGGGGATGCGAACATCAGGTTGACGGCGGAGAGAATGCCGATTAAGATGGATAATGAACAGGGACGGCTCCCGGGCACCTTCCTTCGCTACAACACCATGTTCATCGAATCGCCGAAGCAGGGCCGCTTCCAGTACGCCCAGACCGTCGGCCTCACGAAGGAGCCGGCTTTCGCCTCCCAATGCATCGGCTGCGGCAAATGCGAGGCGCACTGCCCGCAGCAGCTGCCGATCCGCGAGAAACTGAAGGAGGCGGACAAGGCGCTTCGCCCGCTGCCATATAAGATCGGGATAAACGTGGTTCGGAAATTCATGTTCCGGAAGACGCGAAGGAGTGCGGCGCAGGGAAAATGAAAAGCCGCCGGAGGTGCATGAAATGACCTTATATGACAGACTCATTGCCGTAAAAGATGATGCGTACCGGGATTTTCAGGTGAAACTGGTCCCGAACATCCCGCCGGAGACGGTCATCGGCGTGCGCACGCCCGAGATGCGGAGAATCGCAAAGGAACTGTTTCAGGGCGCGGAAAGGGACGCGTTTCTCGGGAGCCTCCCGCACCGGTACTACGAGGAGAATCTCATCCACTTTTTCGTGATTGCGATGATCAGGGACTTTGATGCCTGTGTCCGGGCCGTGGAGGATTTTCTTCCTTACGTCGACTGCTGGCCGGTATCGGACCAGGCAACGCCCGCGGCGTTCCGGAAGAACCATGAGAAACTGCTGCCGTACATCAAAAAATGGATCTCGTCAGACCATGTTTACACGGCCAGATTCGGGATCCGCATGCTGATGAACGAGTTTCTCGGAGACGATTTCAAGCCGGAGTATCCGGCGCTCGCTGCCGGCAAAAAAGGGGATGATTATTACCTGAAGATGATGGTCGCGTGGTATTTCGCGACGGCGCTCGCGAAGCGCTACGACGAAGTCATCCCGTACTTTGAGGAGCGGCGCCTGGACGAATGGGTGCATCGGAAAGCCATTCAGAAGGCAGTGGAAAGCTTCCGGGTAACGGAGGAACATAAAGAATATTTAAGAAGCCTCAGATAAACAGCAAACCGCGGTGCCGCCGAAAAGCAGCACCGCGGTTTTTGACTGCGGACGGTCCGAAGTGATAAAGATGCTATCCCAGCGCCACGTCAAGCGCCATCATCAGGCTGAAGCCGACGGCAAAGAACACGACGCCGATGTTGGAGTGCTCGCCCGCCGACATTTCCGGGATCAGTTCCTCTACGACCACGTAGAGCATGGCGCCGGCCGCGAAAGAGAGAAGATAGGGCATCGCGGGGATCACGAGACCGGCGATCAGCACCGTCAGACCGCCGAAAAGCGGCTCCACGGCGCCTGACAGCACGCCCAGCCGGAAGGCTTTCCTCTTGTTTTTTCCCTCCGCGAAGAGCGGCATGGAAATGATCGCGCCTTCCGGGAAGTTCTGGATCGCAATGCCGAGGGCCAGGGCAAGCGCCGCGCCTGCCGTAATGTTGGCCGTACCGGCGAGGAGTCCGGCGTAGACCACGCCGACGGCCATCCCCTCGGGGATGTTGTGGAGCGTGACGGCAAGGACCATCATGACCGTCCGGTCCAGTTTCGCTTTCGGGCCTTCGGTCTGGTCGGCCTGATCGATGCGCCGGTGCAGATGCGGGATGACGTGGTCCAGCAGCAGGAGGAAGAGAATGCCCAGCCAGAAGCCGATGAAGGCCGGCAGGAAGGCTAAACGGCCCTTGTCCGCCGACTGGTCGATCGCCGGAACGATGAGGCTCCAGATGGATGCCGCCACCATGACGCCTGCCGCAAAACCGGTCAGGGCGCGCTGCACGCCTGCCTGAAGATCCTTCTTCAAAAAGAACACGCAGGCAGCGCCGGCTGCGGTGCCGATGAAGGGGATCAGCAGTCCCCAGATGACCGTTTTCATTTCCTTCCGAACAACCCTTTCTTTTCGTAAGGCGCCGATTCGATGCCGAGACATTCATAGCCGGTCGCGTCGACCGCAGCCTTCAGCGCATTCGCATCCACAGCTTCTTCCGTAAGGAACGAAGCCTCTTTTTTGCTGCGGGAAGCCGAGACTTTCTTTGCGGAAGGCACCGCCTTCCGGATCGTATCGCAGATATGGGCTTCGCACATCCCGCACATCATGCCGTCTATTTTCAGAACCGTTCTGACCATGGTTTCATCCTCCGGGGGTTTTGCTTTCTTACGGTTAGCATCAACTAACCACTAAGATATCATAACTGCCCCGGAGAAGAAAATCAAGCCTTTCTTTACGTGTCAGCGCGGAAGCCGTTCAGCTCATGCCTCAAGCGTTTCGAGATTATCTTTCGTCATGACAATCAGCATCGATTCGCCGCTTCGGATCATGTCGGACTCGCTGCGGACGTCGTATACCTTATCGCCCCTGCGGAAGGCAATGACGTTGATCCCGTGCTTTTTCCGGAGTTCCAGTTCGAGAAGCGTCCTGCCGCACCATTCTTCGCGCGGCTGCATCTCCACGATGACCAGGTCGCTCGTAAGGTCGAAGAAGCGCAGGATGTCGGGGAACATCAGTTGAAACGCCGTGCGGGTGCCGCTTTCCTGCTCGGGAAAGACGATCTGGTCGGCCCCGACTTTTTTCAGAATATCGCTTTTTCTCTTGTTTTCCGCCTTGGCAATGACGCGGTGGACGCCCTTTTCCTTAGCGACCATGACGCACATGATGCTTGCTTCCAGGTCCTGTGACATGTCGACGATGACGGCGTCCATGCTGCCGAGGCCGAGCTGCCCGATGGCTTCGGGATCCGTCAGGTCTGCGATGACTGCCTGCGTGAAGCGTTTCGCGTTTTCTTCGATCAGGCGCTCGTTCCGGTCGACGACCAGGACTTCGGCACCTCTTTCCATCAGTTCATTCGCCGCGCCCATGCCGAAGCTGCCAAGCCCGAGGACGGCAAACGCTTTCTGTTTCATTTCGTCATTCCTTTCTGCCCGCGGAGCGTCCTGCTGCCGCGCCTCCTGGTTCCGTCATCCCATCAGGAACCTTCCGTCCGGATAGCGGAGCGCATCTCCGTTTCCGGTTCCCGTGATGAAAAACATCAGCATTGAGATCGGTGCGATCCTTCCGCTGTACATGGCAAGTATGATGATCAGCTGCCCTGCCGGGTTTAACGACGGCGTCAGGGCTCTTGACAGGCCGACCGTTCCCGTCGCGCTGAAGACTTCGTAGACGGCGGAGAGGAACGGCACGTCGTTCGTCAGAAGCAGGAGCCCGATGAAGAGAGCGGTCATGCAGGTGCTGACGAGCGTGATGGCGATCGCCCTTGCGATCAGCTGGTGCGAGACCGTTCTCCCGAAGACGACCGTCTCGTTCTTCTGCCGGACATAGGAAACGGCGCTGACGATGAGAATGGCCGCCGTGACGGTTTTGATGCCGCCGGCCGTCCCGGCGGGCGAGCCGCCGATCATCATGTAAAACAGGCCGGCAAAGCAGGTGAACGGGGTAAGATCCTGCTGCGGCAGGGTCGAAAAACCGGCCGTTCTGAAGGTGACCGACTGGAAAAGGCTGGCGAGGATCCCCTCGCCGAAACGCATGCCGCCGACAGAAGCCGGATTGCGGCATTCCCCGACGTAAACGAGGAAGGTTCCGGAAAGGATGAGGATGAGCGTGACCGTGAGAACGAGCTTTGTGTGCTCGTGGAGCCTGCTGAAGAAGCCCCGGATCCCGATCTTTTTCTTCAGACATTCGCGGAACGCCTCCGCAGCGTCAAACCAGACGAAAAAGCCAAGACCGCCCAGAACGATCAGCAGCATGGTGATGAGGTTCATGGGAAGGTCGCTCCGGAAGGGAATCATGCTGTCCGGTCCGAAAATGTCGATGCCGGCGTTGCAGAACGCGGAAACGGAGGTGAAGACCGAAAGCCACAGGCCCTTCAGAAAACCGTGCCGCGGGATGAGGACGAAGCCGTACAAAGCGGCGCCGGCGCCCTCGGCGATGAGCGTCCCCTTCAGGGCTCTTTTCATGAAGCGGAAGATGCCCTGCATACTGTCCATGTTGTAGTAGTCGCGGAGCAGCATGTGAAAGCGGAGGCTGAAGCGCCTGCGGAGGAGCATCATCATCCTTGCCCACAGAGTCACGATGCTGAGGCCGCCGATCTGGATCAGCAGCAGAATGACGATCTTCCCGAAGAAACTCCAGTACGAAGCCGTCTCCACGACGACAAGGCCGGTCACGCAGACGCTGGTCGCTGCCGTAAACAGCGCCGTAAGCAAAGGGCACCACTCCCCTGATGCCGTGGAAAACGGAAGCATCAGCAGCATGGTGCCGAGCATGATGACGGCAAGAAACGTCAGCATGATGATCCTGACCGTCGAATAGTGTGTCGTTTTGAAAACTTGTTTATCGTGCTTCTTCATGAGAACTGCCGCCGCACAGAAACAGCTGATTAAAAGTGCCTGCAAAACCTCTTGCACCCTATCATACACCTGCAAGCCGGATCATTCAAGTTTCTTTATGTCCTGCAGGAGCCGGCGGATCACTTCCCTGCTGTCACCGCCGATGCAGATCGAGCGCTCTGCGATCTGCGCCGGGCAGTAAGCGCCGTCGTAATTCAGGCAGGCATAGACAGCCCGGGGATTGCCGGCGGTCATCTGCCAGAAGGGATATTTGATGATCACCGGGGTGTTCATCCCGACGCCGATCTCCAGAAAGAGGACGTGCAGCCCTTCATGCCGCCTGAGAAAATCAGCGTAGGCCGCAGACGCCATATGCCAGCCTTCGTCTTCCACGAACGTATCGTCTGCACGGAGGTTCATGCTCATCGGCTCACCGCAGACCGGGCAGTGCGGAACGAGCTCAGTGGGAACCGTCATTTTGAGGGCTGCACCTTCCGGAACCTCCAGCGTGCCGTCCTCCGCGATGGCAAATCCCTGGGCAAGGACCATCTTGCGCACGGTCTCTTCATTGTCATAGGTCTTGTCATGACAGGGCTTGCTGCACTGCCAGAGGCCGTAATCACCCTGCGTATAGAAGAGCCTGTGCTTATCGAATCCGGCCTTCTGGAAGCAATGATCCACATTGGTCGTCAGGACAAAGTAGTCCTTATTCCTGACAAGTTCAAACAGATCCCTGTAGACCGGTTTCGGCGGATCCATATAGCGGTTGATGTAGATATACCGGCTCCAGTAAGCCCAAAGCTCCTCAGCCGGCCGCTGCATGGCGTAAAAGCCGCCGGAGTACATGTCTTTGATGTGATATTGATATTTGCCGATGAAATCTGAGAAATATTTCTCGAAGCGCTCTCCGGTGTAGATAAAGCCGGCGGAAGTGGACAGCCCGGCGCCTGCACCGATCACGACGGCGTCGGCGGTTTCAAGTTCTTTTTTCAGCCGTTCGGTTTCAGTATAATTCTTTCTCATAATATTCCCTGTCCTCATCCTTGAAAACGTTTAAGATCACCCGGTCCGTTCCGTCCGGATGAGCGGTAAGCCAGTCCGTTACGGTTCGGACCGCGATCTCTGCTGCCCGCTTGTTCGGAAAGCGGAAGACGCCCGTGGAGATGCAGCAGAAGGCGACGGAGCGGATGCCGTTCGCCGCGCAGAGGTCCAGCGTGTTCCGGTAGCAGGCGGCGAGCTCCTCCTCGAGAGCCCCGGTAAGCCTTCCGGAAACGATTGGTCCGACGATGTGGATCACATGCTTCGCCGGAAGATTATAGCCATCCGTCAGCATCGGGACGGCTGTTGGCTGCTCATAATCTTTGCCGTATTTGATTCGCAGCTGATTCATCTGTCTGCTGCATTCTGCTCGAAGCTGGACTCCGGCAGCTGCATTCTGCTCGAAGCTGGACTCCGGCAAAGGTGTGAATGCAGTTGTCTATGCAGGTATGCATCGGAACGAAGCAGCCCAGCATCTGTGAATTGGCTGCGTTCACAATAGCGTCTACGGCCAGCCTTGTGATATCACCCTGCCAGACGGAAAGCCTGTCCGCAAAGGGACGGCGGCTGCCCGTATCGGCGAGCGTCGGCACGTCGCTGAGTTTTATGATCCCTTTTTCGCGGTTGCGTTCCCGCAGATACTCGTCCTGAATTTCCAGGACCCGCTGCGGCAGGGCTTTCGACATCCGGACGTTCATGAGGGAGCGCAGAAAGCGCCTCTTTCCTTCGGCATCCGCCGGCGTTTCCAGATCCCGGTACTGCACCGAGTCTTCCTTAAACTGTTCCACGAGATAATCAAGACGTTCCTGCTGGTTCATGCCGAACGCCCTCCTTTCCGTTTTTCTGCTCCGGTGCCGGCGCTTCTTACGCCTCCAGATCCAGGCTCATCTGCCCGTCGATCCACGATTTCTGCGGGACGTCATGGATGACGTCGCCTTCCCGGTAAGTCCCGATGAGGAAGGGCGAAGCAGGGTCGTGCAGCCGGCTCTGCGCCATCACGGCGGCCGGCTCCGCGTTGGCGTAGCAATAGCGGCACAGGTGCCGGCAGGTATTGTATGCGCCGATGTCGCAGGCAAGATAGCAGGCGCATTCTGCCCGCGCGCCCTTTCTTTTCGGGGCGTTCAGGCGCCGGCCGATGGCTTTTTCATAATCGCTGAGCCGCATGCATCCGCCGCAGTCGGCGCCGAAGGCAGCAAGCTCGTCACCTTCCGCACAGGGCTTTACCGTCATCCCGTGCGCAGCAGCGATGCCGATCAGTTCTTTGCCGAGCGACAGGCGTTCGTCTTTTGCGACTTCCCGGGCTTCCGGAAAGTTCCGCCGGACCTTCGGGTAGAGGTCGATGAAACTGATGACGGAGGTCTCTGTAAACCTCTCTAATGCCGCTGCGATCCGTTCAAAGGCGCGGAGATGGTACTCTGCCGTGTAGCGCTCCGAAAAAAAGATGGGGTCATACCGCCAGCCGACGGCATTCACGCCGACCGTATCCGAAAGCCTCCGGAAATCGTCCAGCAGGCGGTGCTTGTCCGGGACATTCGGCTCGATGTCCCGTCCGTAGGGGGTGATGGTGACGAACCAGTACTGGCCGTAATCCTTCAGAAGATCCATGTAGGGGAACATCGGGGCAGGATTCTTGGTGCAGAAACCGATCACGTCCACGACGGACGGATCCAGGCGGTAGCGGCTGACCTGATGCGGATCGTAGGGATTGCGCACGCAGACAAAGCCTTCTTTCAGCCGGTTTGCAAACCATTCGGCATAGAAGGCCGGGATATCCGTTCTCTGTCCGGTATTGATGATCATGCGGTCTCACTTTCCTTACGGATCAAACAAACTCATCTGCGGATATTTTTCCGGCAGTTCGTTCAGGTAGCGAAAGCACGCCTCCGGTGTTGACAGGATGCCGTTTTCCCCGCAGATCCTCCGGAAGATCTCCGTCAGCTTCTCGGCATTCGGGCTCGGCAGAACGTAGGCATTGCCGTAGCGGCGGACGTAGCGCTCCTTCATCCCCGGAAAGTGCTTATCCAGCGCTGCGTAAAAATACTCCCGGTCGCCGTCACGGAGGGTCAGCCCCATTCCGAAATCGATGACGCCCTTAACACCCACGCGGACGCATTCGTTCAGGATGGCTGTGACGTTTTCTTCGGTGTCGTTGATGAACGGCAGGATCGGCGTGAGCCAGACGACGGTCGGGATGCCGCGTTTCTGCATCTCCTCAAGGACTTCGATCCGGCGCTTCGTACGGCAGACGTTTGGCTCCAGAATGCCGCAGAGCGTGTCGTCCCAGGTCGTCAGCGTCATCTGCACCACGCATTTCGCGCTGCGGTTGATCTCATCCAGAAGATCGATGTCCTGCAGGATGCGGTCCGACTTGGTCTGGACGGCCGCGCCGAAGCCGTAATTCCGGATGATCTCCAGGCACCTTCGCGTGAGCCGCAGCTGCTCTTCGCAGTGCATGTACGGGTCAGACATCGCCCCGGTCCCGATCATGCACTTTTTTCTTTTGCCGCGCAGCGCCTTTTCCAGCAGTTCCGGCGCATTCTGCTTCACTTCGATGTCTTCGAAGGGATGCGTGAACTGATAGCAGCGGCTCCGGCTGTCACAGTAAATGCAGCCGTGGCTGCATCCGCGGTAAATATTCATCCCGCAGCGGCCGCCGCTTCCGGTCAGTATTCCTTTTGCCTGTACAAAGTGCATCGTGCGCGTTTCCTGTCGTCGTTTGAGGGTCTGCCGCGGAGGAGTGACAGCGTCCTTTCATTATTATATTAGAACAAACGTTCGATTTTGTCAAGAGCAACTTGCGAACTCCAACAGGCAGAGCCGGGCTTGACAGGTGACCGAACGGTCACTATAATGAGGGAAGGAAAGGCCGTTGACCGCAGACGGAAAAAGACCGCGGCCGGAAATATGGCTGAACACGCATAAAAGGAGAGAAGGGAAGAATGATCAGCGATACCGAGCGGGACGATCAGACCCTGGTCGATTTTTGGGATAAGGTTTTTTCCCAGTCGGAGGAAGTTTCGGCGGAAGGGCAGGAAACGGAGCCGGAGAGCTGGAAAGACCTGGCCCCCTCTGAGAAGCTGTTTGCAGCAGCCTGCTCACTGGGGCAGAGGAAAAAAGTGCTGGACTACGGCTGCGGCGATGCGTGGGCCGGGATCATTGCGGCAAAAAGCGGATGTCCCGACGTGACGGCGGCCGACGCAGCTCCGGGGGCTGTCCAGGCAGCAGAGCGAAGGGCTTTTCTTTACGGCGTGGGGCAGGAACTGCACGCCGTCCGGTCGGACCGCCGGTGGCTCGGCAGCATTCCGGAGAATACGTATGACGGATTCATCTGCTCCAACGTCCTGGACGTCGTTCCCGAGGAAACGGCCCTGGAGATCATCCGTGAATCAGCGCAGATCACGACCCGGGACGCCGGCGTGATCATCGGGCTGAATTATTATCTGTCACCGGATGCCGCAGAAGCAAGAGGCCTGGAACTGAAGGACGGCAGACGGCTCTATATGGACGGCGTTCTCCGGCTCGTCTCACGGACGGATGACGAGTGGGCGGAGCTCTTTTCACCCTGGTATTCCGTTGAAAGGCTCACGCATTTTGCCTGGCCAGGCGAAAAATCAGAGACCAGAAGGCTGTTTTACCTGAAGAAGCGTGACGCGGAAAACGGCTGCGTCATCCGCCCGGAGAGGAAAGAAGAGGAGCGGGAAGTGGAAAATCTCATCCGCGAGTCATTCTGGAACGTGTACCGCCCGGGCTGCAGCGAACACTACGTGATCCACGTGCTGCGGGACGATCCGGCTTTCGTCAGGGAACTGGACTTCGTCATGGAGCAGGACGGCCGCCTCATCGGCCAGAACATGTTCATGCGCACGGTGATAGGTGCCGACGACGGCAGGACGGTGCCCGTGCTGACCATGGGACCGATAGGCATCATCCCTGAGCTGAAGCGCAGAGGCTACGGCAAGAAAATCCTGGACTACTCCCTGGAAAAGGCGGCAGCCATGGGCTTCGGCGCGGTGCTGTTTGAAGGCAATATCGGATTCTACGGCCACAGCGGCTTTGACTATGCCCGGAACTTCGGCATCCGCTACCACGATCTGCCGGAAGGTGCGGACGATTCCTTTTTCCTCTGCAGGGAACTGATCCCCGGATATCTGGACGGGATCACCGGCGTGTATCAGACGCCGCAGGGATATTACGTCGCCGACGCGGACGTGGAAGAATTCGACAGGGCATTTCCGCCAAAGGAAAAGCTGAAACTGCCCGGGCAGATCTTTGACTGAGACGGCGCACCTGCCCCGCGCGTACCAATGAATTTTACGGAGGAAACATCGATGAAAATACTGGTTCTGAACGGCAGTCCCAAGAAAGAGAAGAGCGATACCATGCACATCACCCGCGCCTTCCTCGCGGGGATGCAGGAGGCGGGAGAGCAGGAGGTGCACATTCTGCACGCCGTCGAGCAGCACGTCAAATACTGCACGGGCTGCTTCGCCTGCATGCATAACGGCGGCAGCTGCATGCTGGATGACGGCATGAAAGGCATTCTGGAGGAGATCCTGGACAGCGACCTGCTGATCCTGAGCTTCCCGCTTTACTGCTACGGCATGCCTGCGCCGTTAAAGGCCATCATCGACCGCACGCTGCCGCTTTCGGGCATGGCCATGCGGAAGGTCGGCGAGCGCTACGAGCACGTCGGCCAGGCGGACGTTTCGCACCTCCGCAGCCTGATGATTTGCGGCTGCGGCTTCCCCAACAGCAGGCACAATTTTGAACCCGCCGTAGCGCAGTTTAAGCTCTGCTTCCGCGGCGATCATACGGTCATCACCGTTCCGGAAAGCCCGATGTTCAACGCACCGCCGGCTGCGCCCGTGACCGTGCCGAGGCTCGGACGGATCAGGGAAGCCGGACGGCAGTACGCGGAAAAAGGGGAGATCGACCCTGCCCTGCTCGCTGAGATCACCTCTCCCATGATCCCGGAAGAGCAGTACGCTGCCATCGTCAACAGCGGAGTGTGACCATGGAAAAAGACAGGACTTTCTTTCAGCATTACCGGGACGAAGACTATGAAGCGGTCTGTGACTTTCTGATCGAACTGAACCGGCAAGATAAAACGCACGTCAACTGGAACTGGGCACGCTTTGAATGGATGGCAGAGCACCCGGAGTTTGACAAAAGCGCCAGAACCTCGATAGGGCTCTGGCGGTCGGAAGATAAGATCGTCGGTGCGGCGATCTATGACATGTATTTCGGGGAGGCCTTCTGCGGGACGATGCCGGAATACGAGGCGCTGTATCCGGAGATCCTGGACTACGCGTACCGGGAACTGAAGGACGGTTCCGGGCTTGCCGCCGCGATCAATGCAGAAAACACCGCAGAGATCAGGGCGGCTGAAGAGGCCGGATTCGAGCGGACCGATCAGAAGGAAACGGTCATGGCGCTTTCCCTTGACAGAAACTTCTCCGCGGCACTTCCCGACGGGCTGCGGCTGCGGGAAACGGATCAGGTCGCGGACCGGAGAGCGCTTGAGTGGCTGTTCTGGCAGGGCTTTGACCACGGAGATGACCGGGAAGCGTTTGAACGCTCTTTAGACGACGTTCCGCACGTCCGGAAGCATTTCAACCGGAGCTTATGCCTTTCGGCGGCGGATCCTTCCGGAGAACTGGTATCTCACTGCTCCCTCTGGTTTCATCCCGCCACGGACTATACGTATGTGGAGCCGGTCTGCACGGTTCCGGCTTACCGCGGCAGGGGAATCGCCGCCGCGCTCCTCTCGGAAGCGTTTAACCGGGCGAAGGCACTCGGCGCGAAGACGGCCTACGTCATCTCTGACCTGCCGTTTTATGAAAAACTCGGCTTCGAAACAGTCCAGCTTTACACGTTTTACCGGAAGGCATCTTCCTCAGAGAGTAGGCGGTCCGATTTTATGATCGAATAATATGCCATATCGACGATTCCCTGATTGTTCCTTGCGCTCTGGCGTAATATTCCTTCAAACTTCATTCCAATCTTCTGCATGACCCGTCCTGAATTCGGGTTATTCACGTCATGCCCTGCGCAGATGCGGTTTGCGCCGACCTGATCAAAAAAGAAATCGATCAGTTTCAGACCCGCTTCTGCGGTATACCCGTTTCCCCAATATTTCTTCCCGATTACCCAGCCAAATTCAAGACTGCCGATCTCATCGATCACTTTTACGACGGAAATGTTGCCGATCAGTTCATGCGTATCTTTTAATTCAATGCCCCACTGATAAAAGGCAGGATCGTCATATCCCTTTACGCAATACTCCATATACCCGCGGGATACAGCCGTATTCTGATGTGTCGGCCAGGTAAGGTATCTGGTGACTTCATCATCCGACGCCCAATTGAAAAAAAACGATTCAGCGTCGTTTACGGTAAAGCGTCTTAAGATCAATCTGTCGGTTTCCAGCTGAACCGTTCCGCAGTGATTCATACGATCCTCCTTTATTATCCCCGCCGTGACGGTCTGTTTAATGATCATCTGAAAATGCCGAAACTAATCCTCGTTCCGGCAGCTGCGGGAACTCACCCTGGGCAGCCAATACTGAATGCCCCAGTGCTCGAAGTCCCACTGCTCGCTGTAGTCGTTGCACTCATAATCCACGTACCAGAGCAGGCCGTCATGCACGACGAAATTGGTTGGGTAAGTGCTTTATTACTCATTACAGCAGTGCTGCCCTTCACGCCGATCACCTTTCAGGACTTCACAGAAAGATTGCGCGTTTCCTGTAACTCCGTCAAAACGATAATCATATTCCCCGGAATCAAACATCCCGTGCTTTCTCTCCAGCATAAGGGCAACCGGCGCAGGAAGATTCCCATGCATTCTTGCCCGGAAGCGTTCCTTGATCGTCTCCAGATCTGCCGACACGAGAATCCGGACCGTCCCGTCCGGTAGCAGCTTCACATGCTCGGGATCGGCAATCACATAGATGATATTGTCCCCGGAAACGGCCTTGCGGAGTTTCTCCCTGAAAAGAGAAATCGCTTCGCTTTCCGACTTCGCCATCCGCAGGTAGTCCTTGCCCGTGACGATCTCACCGCCAAAGGTCTCCTTTACCTTTTCCGCAAGGGTGGATTTCCCGCTGCAATTTTCTCCGATAATAGCAAATACCATAAGCCCAGCTCCTTTTTTCGTTTCCTGATCCTTAACAGAATCATCGTTTTTTATATACTGCCGCAGTTGGTTCCCCTTTGGCGTTCGATACGTGCAAACGCTTTTTGGCACCAGGCAAACAGGACAGAGAAAGCATGATCAAAATCGTAACCGTCCGGCAGGTCGGCCAATTCCAGAATTCTCCGGTCTTCCTCCGCAACCGCTTCCTTCAGCTCCTTCCTGCTGAGGATGAAATGCCCGCTTTCCAGAAAATGTAAATTCTGGATCAGGTAAAACACGCTTTTGCAGGTCCCGCGGAATTTGGCTGTGTTCTTGTCTCTGTCCGCGTGAATATAGCGGTGACAAAGTTCGTGATACAGATTCCCCAGGCTCAGTTTGACATAGTTGATCTCGTCTTCCCGCGTCGCGGGCGGAAGATGATCCGTCAGTACGCCGACCAGATCTTTCGTCGTATGACGCAGCTGACATACCTCCAGAGGATTCCAGCGCTTCATCTCGTCTTTCCCGCAGATGAAGCCGCAGGATCTCTCATAAAAACCGATTTCCTTCAGAATTTCACGGTATTTATCCATATCCCTCACGGAGAACCGGTCAAGGATCACCATGATATCGATATCGCTGTTCTCATGGGCTTCACCGCGCAGCCAGCTTCCCTGCAGCCCCATGTACAGCAACCGCTCTCCGAAAGCCGACCGGCAGCTCGTAATCAGACCAGCCAGGTATTTGTCCAGATCGAACATGGTTACTTTACCCCATAGGTCGCAATAAAGTGCCGGCTGAACGCTTCGATTTGCCGGGTCGCTCCTTCCGTTTTCTCAGGCTCACGGTCGCACAGGTGGATCAGCGCCGAGATCGGTGTGGTATAGGAAAAGGCCAGCATGGCGGGGTCATCACGGCGGATCAGCCCCTTTTCCATCATCCCGGCAAAGATGTGCGTGAATATTTCCGTCAGTCCGGTCAGGAAATGCTTCGTTGCCAATTCCCGCGCGCGGTTATCCCGGAACTGCTCCAGCGTCAGCAGCTTGCGCGTCATGATGATCTTCTCATCATGAACGGTGATGTTCACCATTTGCATGGTCAGCCGGGTCAGCGCCTCCAGCGAATCCGGCACAGGTGGAAGGTGGTCTGCGGACCCGAAGTGGTCTGCATAATAAGCAATCATCTCATCCAACAGCGCATTCCAGATGGCTTCCTTGCTCTCATAGTGTTTATAGATCCCAGACTTCACTAGGCCGAGAGATGCGCTCAGTTCACGAATGTTGGTTCCCGCATAGCCGTTCTGCGAAAACATCTCCAGTGCCGCAGCCAGTATTCTCTCTTTCGTGTCATTCGCCATAACCAACCTCCGCGCATAACAAAGTGACCCTTCGTTCACCTATTATAGTGAACGAAAGGTCACTTGTCAATGCCCTGCTAAAAATGCAGGAAGGCTTCAATGATCGCCTCTTCCTTCTCCCTCGGTGTCTCCGGAGGCCTGCTGCCCTCACTCTTCGGCAGGTTATAGTTCTGCCTATCAATGATTCTGCATTTCCGCTTTGTCTTCGCGATATTCAGGTGTGTCACATGGAATCCGTACTTCTTCTTCACTCACTCCCGGATCTGCTCGTAGGCAGCCCCTTGCTGAAACCTGGACATGTCCATGTCTTCGAGAGAGAATTCAACTCTGACATTCTGACTCGATATGTTTCCCTTGGAAAGTTGAACAACCGTCTCAATATGTGAATCATTGTCCAAACTCAATGACATATCCTCATCGATTATCGGGAGCTTGAAACGGATGGATTTCAGCCACTGTCCATTGGGCTGCCGTTCCTCATAGATCTGAACCTCATCGATCAGGGACTCCATCAGATGCCGGCGCTCGGCCTCGTCCATGACCGCGTACATTTTATCAAAATAAAACAGGATTTTGTAGATGTTGTCACCTGTTATTTTCTCGGCTTCAATCGTTCTCTTCTTTGCCCTGGCATCCAGCAGGAGCTCTTCCAGTTCATCGATCCGGTCATATGCCTTTGACAGGCGATCTTCCAGATCTGACTTTCTACGGGAATAATGCTTATCGTCAAAATCCAGACCGTCGATCTCTTCCAGCAACTTGTTCTTCAGAGAATAGAAGTGGCGCAGCTCTTTTTCATAATTCCCTATCTCCTGATCGATTGCTGCAGTATCCACCTTCATATCGATCTTCGACTGCATAAGTGCTGCAAATTTGGGTTTCTTAACCAACGCAGTGATTACCTCTGCCACCGCGCTATCCAGGACCTCCTCGCTGATCTGCTTCTTGTAATCACATTTATGTCCTCGCGTCGATAAACGGTGTTTACAGCCATAGAAATAATAGTCTTTATATTTCTTTCCATCACGGTGCTTAACACTCTTATTTCCGTACATTCCCGCCCCACAGAGCGGACATTTCACGATTCCAGTCAGCAGATGGATCCTCTCATTCTTGCCGCGGTTCACATGCTCGTACTTCTTAGCCTGGGCTTCCACCTTGACCTGGGCTGCCTGCCAGTCATCTTCTGAAACAATGCCTTCATGGCGACCGTCAACCAGGATATAATCGTCTTTCTCGACCAGATGGTAGTCATTACGGGTACCATGTACTTTTTCAGTCCGCCTGCGCCCGTATGCGATCTTGCCGCAATATACCGGATTCTGAATGATGCGGCGGATCAGAGCGGCGTCGAAGAAAGGATTCTTTCCGTTCTGCCTCTCGATCTTGTGGATACCCTGATTGGCAAGATACCGCGCTATACCATTGGATCCCATATCGGTATGAATATAACGGTCAAAAATGATCCTGATTGCCTCTGCTTCGTCCTCATTGATCTCCAGGGCTCCGTTTACCAGTTTATACCCGTAAGGGGCAAATCCGCCCACCCAGCGGCCTTCACGGGCTTTCTGCATCCGGCCTTCCAGGGTCTGGACACGGATATTGTCCTTTTCAATCTCAGCGACGGCAGACAGCACTGAAATGATCAGTTTGCCGGCATCCTTAGAGCTGTCGATCCCGTCTTCCACGCAGATCAGATTGACACCGAAATCCTGCATGGTCTGCAGGGAAGAGAGGACATCTGCAGCATTCCGCCCAAAGCGGGACAGCTTGAATACGAGAACATAGGATACCCCGTCTTTGTCCGACTTGATATCCTCAATCATCTGATTGAACTGAACACGGCCCTCAATGGATCTGCCGGACTTTCCTGCATCTTCATATTCGCCGACGATCTCATAGTTGTTGAAGTCCGCAAAGGCCTTCATACGGGCTCTTTGCGCGTCCAGGGAATACCCGTCAACCTGCATGGCCGTCGATACCCGGGTATATGTGTAGACCTTGGTTTTTGCTTTCTCCATATCGTTTCTCCAATACCCGGCCTAACGTTTATTCTTTCGTATTTTCAAGCATATTCATATAGGCGAGGAGACGTCGTTTCTTATCTTCGGAGAAGGTGCGGAAGCTGTCAACCAACTGACCCTCTGCATCTTCATTGATATCAGTATCTATGTATGGAAGGCTGCCGGACGTTTCTGTCCGACCCCTTCCGGTCAGGAGCATTTCAGGGGAAATCTGAAGGGCTTCACAGATTACCATGATCTTATCTGCCCCGGGATTGGTCTTCTTGCTCCGCCAATCGCTGATCGTTTTGGTGGAGATCCCGGTCATCTTTGATAATCTATCTGAAACATACGCTCGCTGATGGTCATGATGCTTTCTCCTCAAAGCCGGATATCTGTATATACGGACTATACCATATATCCGCTTTGCTTTCAAGAGGGAGTTTCGCATCAGCTTCTTTTCTGGCCTGAAGGCTAAGCTTCATAAACCGGTAATACATATCCCGTAGTTCCTGGAGCATGATAACCTTCTTGGGATCCGGCCAGGAATCGATATCCAGCTCCTCCGCGTGCCTGGCGATCAGTTCCGCCAGGAAACCCGCGAAATGCGCCCAGATATCACTGCCCGGAGGCCTACTGCAGTCTTTATCGCTCATTACCGCACCTCCTGTAGAATAAGAGTCTTTTAGCTCCTTGTTTTCAGTTATCCACATCCTATCCCATCCTGAAATGTGATTTTCACACCCAATTTATACTTTCATTATTTATTGAATGAAGGGATTGATAGGATGGATATTTAATTGATAAGTTTTTAAGTACCATTAGTCTTTTATAGTGTTGGGATCGCCAGTATTGGGAAAAC
>CADAOF010000011.1 GCA_902789555.1 uncultured Lachnospiraceae bacterium | reverse complement strand
GAGCCAGGATCAAACTCTCATGTTGAAAATTGATCACAGACCAAGAATCCATTGCTGACTTCTCTGTCCGTTATTTACCTTTGTATTAGGTCGTTTTTTCGTTCCTTGAATTTTCTTCCTCGCCGCTCAAAGCGGCTCGGAAATAAGAATCTTCAGGGTTGGATTGCATCATTTAATTGTCAAGGTGCGGTGCCTTTTTTCGAGGCGCATTGAGTAATCTACCACGTTCCCCTTAACTTGTCAACAACTTTTTTCACTTTTTTTAAAAGTTTTTTTGCGTTGTGGAGGGGCTCCGGAGAGGCCACAAGATGTAGTGGTCCCGACCGTTTTTTTGCGTCCTTACGTTGCCGGAGTCTCGGTCTTTTCGGTCTTTTCCGCGTCCTCTTCGGCCTGTTCCGCCTCTTCTTTCGCATAGGCGTCTACCAGAGTCAGCCCTGCCGTGTCGGTCACGGGCAGCGAAAAGACGATCGACTGCGCGGGCGTGTTCACGCCGGCCTTCTCCATGATCGCCTGCATGATCTTATTTTTCTCCGCGGTGCGCGCAACGATGAAGAGGATATCCTTTTCAGACGCCAGTGAGACGCCGAAAAAGCGTTCCGCCTGGTGCATGCCGGTACCGCGGGCATGAATGATCGTGCCCCCTCGTGCGCCGGCATCCCTTGCCGCATCCATGACCAGATCGTTATATCCTTCGTTGCTGATCACCAGCAGAAGCTCGCGCTCCGTATTCTTCATGCTTTCTTCCTCCCCGCGGACAAAGTCCTGATCCTGTGTCAGGAACATCAGTTCCCGCTTGCCGCCGATACTGCTGAGCGGGATCTTAAAGGCGATCCCGACCCCGGGAGCGTCGATCTGCAGCCTTTGCTGCAAATCTTTCCTGACCGTCTTCCAGGTGTTTTTCGTCACGATCGAACAGCAAACTGCTTTCTCGGCATTTTCGATGCCGAGTACGTCCATGACCTCGTCGCCGGCCGTTCCGCGGCCGAGTGCGATCAGATTCACCTCGACTTTATTGTTTTTCAGTACCGTCAGAAGCGACGGCAGCTTCGCGCGGCCGATCACCGTGACCATCATGCTCAGATCGTTCATTCCGTCACCTACAATTCTATGATCGCATTGTCGTCAAGCTCGGCAAACAGATCGCCCGACACCGCAGCATCCGGCTTCTGCCGGCGTTTACGGGCCTGATAGACCAGTCCCAGCAGCTGGATGGTGATCAGCGGGGTCATGGCCACCATGGCCACCACGCCGAATGCGTCGGTAACGACGTTTCCGCCGGCCGTCGAACAGGCGCCCATGGCAAAGGGCAGCAGGAAGGCCGCCGTCATGGGACCGGACGCGACGCCGCCGGAGTCAAAGGCGATCGCCGTGAAGATCTTCGGGACAAAGAAGGACAGGACCAGCGCCAGTCCGTAGCCCGGGATCAGAAAATACAGGATATTCAGGCCGGTCAGCACGCGGACCATGGAGATCCCGATGGAGACCGCCACGCCGAAGCTCAGGCTCGCACCGAGCATCTCCCCGGATACGGCGCCGGAAGTGATCTCTTCGACCTGTTTTTTCAGCACGTAGACCGCCGGTTCAGCCCTGACGATGAAATAGCCGATCAACATGCCGATGGGTACGATGACCGCCGGGACCCTGAACGAGGCCAGGGCTCTGCCGAGAAAGAATCCCGCCGGCATGAAGCCCACGCCTGCTCCGGTCAGGAACAGGACCAGACCGATATAGGTATAAAGCAGTCCGACCGCGACTTTGGTCAGCGACTGTTTGCCGTGCCTGACAAAAAGGACCTGATACGCCGCGAAGACCAGAACGATCGGCAGCAGCGCTTTCGCGATCTCTTCAATATATACAGGGACTCCGTTCAGGAACATCCGGCCGAGCCCCAGCGATTCGGAAACGTCCGGGACCTGCGTGACCGCGTAGACTGCGCTTTCCGGCTCATAGATCAGGCTCAGGATCAGAACAGTCAGGATGGGGCCGACGGAGCATAGTGCGATCAGTCCCATGGAGTCGTCCGAGGCTGCCTGGTCGCTGCGGATCGCGGCAATGCCGAGGCCGAAGCTCATGATGAACGGTACCGTCATGGGGCCGGTCGTCACACCGCCGGCGTCAAACGCCACCGCCAGGAAATCTTCCGGCGCCAGAAACGCCAGCACGAAAACGACGGCGTAAAGGCCGATCAGCAGCCAGGAAAGCCGCACCTGCAGCAGGATCCGAAGGATTGCTATCATCAGAAAAATGCCCACGCCGATGCCGACCGAGAGGATCAGTGTCATGTTGGGGATGGACTGCACCTGGCCGGCCAGCACCTGCAGATCCGGCTCCGACACGGTGATCAGCGCGCCGAGCACGAAGCCTATGACCAGGATCAGCGGCAGTTTCCGCGTTTTGGTAAGCGTCGCCCCGATGCGGCTGCCCATGGGCTGCATGGACAGTTCCGCCCCCAGCGTAAAGAACATCATGCCGACGATCAGCATCATGCTTCCGAACATAAAGGTCAGAAGCGTTCCGCTGGGCACCGATACGAGCGTCAGCGACAGTACCAGCACGATCAGGGCGATCGGCACCACCGCGCTCAGTGCCTCCTTCAGTTTTTCAGCCAGTTTTGTCTGATACATCCTACTCCTCTTCGCGAAGCATCTCCTGCAGTTTTCTGAGAAGCTCCGCGCGGTTGTTCACTTCCAGACGGGCAAAGAGTTCCGAGATCTGGCTCATTGCCTCGCTGCGGGGAATCAGGAGCCGCCCCGCAAGCTCGCTCTCGGTCTCGCCGCCGGCATAGGCTTTCAGGATCGCGCGCTCACTGTCGTTCATGATCGCGCGGATGCCCGGCTGATTGCAGAGCGCGTCAAGGTCCAATTCTTCGGTGTTCATCTCAAAGGTCTGCTGCGTATTCATTCCCGCGGCCTTCTGAATGCCGGCGGACGCGCTTTCGTCGCGGTGGCGCTTATCCCTGCGGGCGAGTACCATGACGAGACCGAAAAGAAATATCACGATCACCACGGCCCCGATCCAGCCGAAAACATCCCCGAGAATCGAGAGGGTAAGATAATTGTTCATGATCTGCATCGTTGCCTCCTGCCGAAAAAGTCCTGCCCGAAAAAGGCGGGTAAGAATGATTGTAGCCTATTTCCGCCGCCTGCGCAAGAGAAACTCCTGCGGCTTGCAGGATGATCCCCCTGCCGGCCGCAAACCTGTATATCAAATGAAGAGATGGTTCGCAAGCGAGCAAATCTATGCTATAATGGTCACAGTTTTATATAAGGAGAAAAACCATGGCGCTCACCCTTGAAAAGATCCTTGCCGCAAGGGAACGGATCGCCCCCTACGTCATCAAAACGCCGCTGCTGCGGCTTTCCGCCCTGGATCCGGTCTTCGGCTGCCGGGTCTTTGCCAAGGCCGAATGCATGCAGATCACCGGTGCCTTCAAGCTGCGCGGCGCCTTCAACAAGGTCCTGCAGCTTTCCCCGGAAGAACTCGCCGCCGGTGTCGTCGCTGCTTCTTCCGGCAATCACGGCCGCGGCCTTGCCTATGCCGCGAAAACGCTCGGGATCCCGGCGACCATCGTGATCCCCGACACCGCCCCGCAGCTCAAGGTAGACAACATTCTCGCTCTCGGTGCGGAAGTCGTGCGCTGCGGCCTTGCGGAACGTTTTGACGTAGCTGCCCGCATCGCAAAGGAAAAGGGTGCCGTCATCGTCCCGCCGTATAATAATGAAGAGATCATGGCCGGCCAGGGGACGGTCGGGCTTGAGGTTCTCGAACAGGAACCGTCGATCGAAAAGATCGTCGTTCCCGTGAGCGGAGGCGGCCTCATCGGCGGGATCGCTGCGGCCGTGAAGGCGCTTCGTCCGGACGTTGCCGTCTGGGGCGCCGAACCCGCTGCCGCCCCGCGCTACTCGGTCTCGCTGAAGGAAGGAAAGCCGACGCGGATCACAGTCGAAAAATCGTTTGCTGACGCTTTGGTCGCGAACATGCCCGGTGACGTCTGCTTCCCTTACGTGGCGCGGAATGTCGACGGTGTTGCTGCGGTCACGGACGAATCCATGCTGAGGGCGCATAAACGCCTTCTCTTTGAAGGCAAGCTCCTTGCGGAATTCTCCTCTGCGATCGGCCTCGGGGGCGTACTCGAGGGAAAGATCCCCGTCCGCCCGGACGAAAACGTCTGCTTTGTCATTTCCGGCGGAAGCATCGGTCCGGAACAGCTCGACCGGCTGAAGAGCGTCCAATAAACCTCTGAAAACATATTATAGGGAAGAAAAAGATGAACGAAGTCAAAGATATGGCTCTCGCGCCGTCCGGCCGCGATAAGATCGCCTGGGTCAGAAGCTACATGCCCATCCTGAATGCCGTCCGCGCACGCTTTGAAAAAGAAAAGCCCTTTGCTGGTATGACCATCACCACCTCGATCCACCTCGAAGCCAAGACTGCGTACCTCGCACAGGTGCTCGCTGCCGGCGGCGCGCGGGTCATCTCGACCGGCTGCAACCCGCTCTCCACCCAGGATGACGTGGCGGCAGCTCTCGCGGAAAGCGGCGTGGAAGTCCATGCCCGCCACGGAGTTACGGAAGAGGAATACACCGTCCTCCTGAAAAATGCCCTGGCCGCCTGCCCGGACCTCATCATCGACGACGGCGGCGATCTCGTGCATCTGCTTCACGGGGAGTGCCGCGAATACGCGAAGAACCTCATCGGCGGCTGCGAGGAAACGACGACCGGGATCCACCGCCTGAAGACCCGCGAAGCCGCAGGCCTGCTGAACTTCCCGATGATCGATGTCAATGATGCGGACTGCAAGCATCTGTTTGACAACCGCTACGGCACCGGCCAGTCGACCCTGGACGGGATCATGAACCCGACGAACCTGATCATTGCGGGCAAGACCGTGGTCGTGGCCGGTTACGGCTGGTGCGGCAAGGGCCTTGCAATGCGTGCAAAGGGCATGGGCGCCGTGGTCATCGTGACCGAGATCGACCCCGTGAAGGCCATCGAAGCGACCATGGACGGCTTTTCTGTCATGACCATGGACGAAGCCGCGAAGCACGGCGATCTCTTCGTGACCCTGACCGGCTGCAAGGATGTCATCACCGCACGGCATTTCGAAGTGATGAAAGACGGTGCACTGCTTGCGAACTCCGGGCATTTCGACGTTGAGATCAACAAGAGCGACCTGGAAGCCGCCGCGATCGAGATCTGGCCGCGCAAGCCGCACATTACCGGCTACCGCATGGCGGACGGCCGCATTCTGAACCTGCTGGCCGACGGACGGCTGGTAAACCTCGCCGCCGGCAACGGCCACCCTGCCGAGATCATGGACATGAGCTTCGGCATCCAGGCGCTCAGTCTCGAATACCTGGCGCGGCACGGCAACCATCTGCGTCCGGGTGTCTATCAAGTGCCTCACGAGATCGACCGGGCCGTCGCCACCGTCAAGCTGGCCGCCATGGGGATCACGATCGACAGCCTGAGCGAAGAACAGGCCGCTTACATGAGCGCCGTAGAATAAACGCATTTTCCGAGGCCGGGAAGCCGGAGGAGCAGATATGGAACTGACCTACACCCGTTATCTTTTGAATGCGCTTCCGAAGCGCTCACAGGAGTCGAACAAGGGCACGTACGGCCGCGTCACGGTGGCCGGCGGGAGCATCGGGATGTCCGGCGCGGCGTACCTTGCCGCAAAGGCGGCTTACCGCACGGGCTGCGGCCTTGCTGCCATCGTCTGTCCCGAAGCGAACCGCACGGTCTATCAGACGCAGCTCCCCGAAGCTGTTCTGAAGGTCTATCCCGACACGGGCGCCGGGGAGGAATGGCTGAAGGATGCGCTTGCAGGCTCTTCGGCGATCGTCCTCGGGCCGGGGCTCGGGCAGTCCGAAAATGCCCTGAACCTCGTCAGATGGACGCTGGAAGCGGCTTCCATGCCCATCGTTCTGGACGCAGACGGCCTGAATCTGCTCGCCGCGCATCCGGAGCTCTGGAGCAAAGTCCCGTTCGGCACCGTCATCACGCCGCATCCGATGGAAATGGCGCGGCTTCTCGGCTGCCCGGTCGAGACCGTGACGACGGACATTCCCGGAACGTCGCTCTCCTTTGCCGCGGAACGCGGTGTCATCTGCGTGCTGAAGAGCCACCGGACGGCCGTTTCCGACGGGAACCGCCTCATGATCAACAACAGCGGAAATTCCGGCATGGCGACCGGCGGCTCCGGCGACGTCCTCTCCGGCATCATCGCTTCCCTCATCGCGCAGGGGATGCAGCCCTACAATGCCGCCTGCCTGGGCGTGTATCTGCACGGCCTTGCCGGCGACGAGGCCGCCGCGAAGCTCGGTGAGCACGCCCTGATGGCCTCCGATATCATCGACGCCCTGCCCGCGATCCTGAAGGCCGCGGAATAAAGATAAGGTAAACAGATTGTCCGAAACGAAAAAGACCCGAAAACTCCGTCCTCTGCCGCTGGCGTTCACACGCTGGCTTTTTTCCGTTCACCGCCGTTTCTTTAAGGACGCGGATCGGAATTACGAGGAAAACCGGAGTCTTGAAGCGCCGGACATGGGCTTCATCTACGGTCAGGCCGTCTGTCCGCAGTTCACGCTCGGCAAAAAGAAAATGGCCGGCGTCGGCTGCGAGATCGCAGCGACCTACAATGCACTGCGCCTGCTGGGCAGGGATGCTTCTTTCGCGGAGATCCTGCGCGATTACGAAAAAGCCGGCTACGTCATGCGCGGCTTCGTGCAGGGCGACATGGGGACCGACCCTTTTTCGATCGGTGATTTTCTGAAGGCGCACGGCACGGACTGCGTCAGCTATACCAATTACGATGCGCTGGCCTCGGTCATGGCTGAGTACAAAAACAGCCGCGAGGTCTACATTCTTTCCTTCTGGAACCGGGGTACCGTCTTCGGCGGGCTGCACACCGTGGCAGCCTACACTTCTCCGGATGACGGAAAACTCCACGTCTTCAACCGCTACAACAACAGCACGAAAGAAGCTGTGTTTTCAAGCCTCGGCGACTACGTCCCGAAGAACCGCTTCGTCGTCGGCTACCGCCTGCTGGCCTCGTAAATGAGGCCGTCCCGTGCGGACGCCTGTCGGGAATAGGCAGGCCGCGGCGGCAGGGACGGCATTTTTTTATCCACCTCCTTCAATATTCCCCTTCATTTTGCGGCTATATCAGTGTAAGGACATTTCCCCTGCATAAGGTACCCGACACACCATGGATGACAAGGAACTGATCAGACTGTTTCAGGAAAGAGACGAACGCGCGGTCGCGGAATGCGAGCGGCAGTATGCCGCCTTCTGCCGGCGCATTGCGGCAAACCTGCTGGACAGCCCGGAAGACGTCGAAGAAATCTTAAACGACGTCTGGCTCGCCGCCTGGCAGCGCATCCCGCCGCTCGTGCCGGACTCGGTGAAGGCGTTTCTCGGCAAGCTCACCCGCGACGTCAGCATCAGCCGCTTCCGGAAAGAGCGCGCGGAAAAGCGCTTCGGCGGTCCCGCAGCAGCCCTGGACGAGTTGGACGACTGCATCCCCTCTTCCGTTAACGTCGAAGAGGAGATCGAAGCGGGAGAGCTCTCGCGCCTTATCGACAGCTGGCTGCGCGCGCAGAAAACCGACGAGCGGGTCCTCTTTGTCAAGCGGTATTATTTCGGGGAAAGCGTAAAAGCGCTGGCCGCGGCGTACGGCTGCGGCGAAGCGCGGATGGCGCAGACCATGCTGCGCCTCAGGCGGAGCCTCGCGAAAGCGATTGAAAAATGGAGGGACTAAGATGAAGCGTGAAGATATTTACGAAGGAATGAGCGGGATCGGCCCGGACCTCATTGAAGAAGCGGAAAAACATGTTTTCGCTGCCCGCAGAAAGCCGAAGATCTTCCGATGGGCGGCTGCTGCGGCGGTGTTCGTGCTCCTCTGCGGCGTCGGCGTCTACGGCGCGACAGGAGGATTCACGGTGAAGAAAGTGATGGCCAACGGATACACCATTTCCACCAGTCTCTCCCGCATTCCCATGAAAGCGATCACGGGCGATGTCAACGAGGCCTCCGTCATCATTCCGAAACAGTTCGAAAACTACAAGCCCTACAGCAGTCTGTATCCGGGTTCCTTCTGCAAAGACCTCCGCAGCGCCGAAGAAGCCGCGGACTACGTAGGATACAGCAAGCTGCAGACTCCTTATTTCCCTTACGAAGAGGCGAAAACACAGGTTCAGGTGAGCGGTGACCGGAAGGGCAGGATCAGCCAGATCGTCGTGTCGGTGGACAACTATACGGCAAAGGTCCGGGCCTTCAGCCGGGCCACGCTGTACACGGAACACTACAGCAGGAAAGCCTATGAAATGGAGAACGTTTACCCTCAGGATGTCAGCTTTACGCAAGATGAATTCCAGACGGCTGCCGGGCTCCTTTGCAAGACGATCGAAACGTCTCCGCTGGACAGCGGCTACAAAGGGATCACCGGCTATATCGTCTCGGGAGACGTCGTCTACAGCTGCCACACGGCATTTCTGAGCAAAGATCAGGCCGAGGCTGAAAAGATCATTCACGACTGGGCGGAAAGCATAAAATAATCGCACCAGGGCAAAATGAAGGCGCAGGTCCGAACGGACCTGCGCCTTTTTTGTTGTTCTTCCTCCCGGATCAGCCGCCGTTCCGGAACTTGAAATACATCCGGTGGATCTCTCCGTGCCCTTCATAGAGAGTATCCGTCCCTGCGTCGTAAACGGTATTCTGCGCAAAGGCTTCTCCCTTCTCGTCGATCCCGTACGTGAGACGGACTTCCCTGCCGTCTTTCGCCACATAATAGATGACGACCGTATCCGTTTCCGCTGTACCTCCCACATCAACAACTGTTTTCGCTTCAGGAAGAAAGGCTTCCAGGCCTTTTGGTGCATAGGTTTCCCATGTCTTTCCTGCAATCTCTTCACTCTTTTCAAATTCGCAGAAATGGAGCACGGCATCCTTTACGTTCCCGGTCCCGGCCGCCTTCGTGAGCGCTTTGGCATCCATCTCATAGCGCGAATAATAGGCGATCTCTTCCGCCGTCGCCTCGCGCGGCTGGCGCTCTACCCTGCCGACGGCAACCACCGCCAGTACGACCGCAGCAATGATGCCGAGCCGGGTAAGCCCCGCCGTGATCCTGATCAAGCCGCCGCCCGGCGCGTCCTTTTCCGGCGGAGTATCCATGTCCCCGTCCTCCGGCAGCGCACCGGGATCCGTCGCCACCTGCAGGATCATGATAAGGAGGGTAACCAGCGCCCAGCCGAGGCCGATCAGGAAAACCGTCAGGTTAACGATGCCGACCCCCATCAGGATCGCCGGCATGATCAGCATCAAAAGAGTAAGCCGGAGCACGTTCTTCCCCTTCGGCAGCGGCTTACGGTTCCCGAAGCAGGTGCCGAGGATCAGAGCAGACAGGTACGTGACGAGCAGGAAAAGGCAGCCCATCCGGAGCCTGTCGAAGAAAACGAGTGAGTCCGGATCGATCAGACAGCGCAGAAAGACCTGAACAAATAGATTCAGCCAGAGCTGCAGGGAGAAACCAAGCGCACGTTTCATGCCTGTTCGGGCGCTGATCACGTCCACGGCTGCCGTCAGCAGAAAATGCACAGCCAGCCAGATGAGCAGCGTCCCTTTCGTCTTCTCCGAAACCGTCGCAGCCCAGGCGGCAAAGAGTATCGGAGCGATCAGGCCGATAACGTACGGCGATATCCGGATCCATATTTTTCTCATGACACATTCCTCTCTGAGACTTCACGGGACCGTTAACGGTTCCCGTCATCCGCTCCGTTCTGATCATCCTGAACGAAAAGCATTCGGTGGCCGTCCGCGCTCTGCAGGACGATCTCCCTGGAATCGCCGCTCAGACTGAGCAGGCTCCAGCCGGCTTTTTCATTTTCTACGCCGAGCTCACGAATGGTGCATTCATGCGCATCCGCGTCAACCTCGAACCGCATTTTTGCAGCGGTGAAGCACCAGTTTCCATTCCGGCCAGGCGACGCGCCAACGGGGCAGAGGGTCCAGGGCCCGGCGACCGGCAGCTCTCTTGCCGCCACGGGTTCATCGAGGAAGCTCAGATGCAGCCACATCGAATCGGCGGCGGAAACAAGGGCATAAAAATGTTCATTGCCGAATATCTGATGTATGGGCTTCTTAGTGCCTTCCACCGGTTTTGCCTCCCGGACCGTACCTTCTTCCACGTCCCGGACAGAGCAGGGCTGATACCAGATCTCCTGGGACGGCCCCTGCATAAGAACATAGTAGAACCCGTCTTCAATGTCCAATGCACCTGCCGCAGAGATGTACCGGTTATCTCCTGCGTTTTCCGGCTCTGCCGAATTCTCCAGCGTCAGATAACGGATCGTCTGCCCGAAGCGGGGATAATAGGCTTCAAGGCAGATGGCATATCCCTCATCTCGCCTGAGCATGTAGGAATAAAGAAACAGGTCCCCGGCGCTCGGATATGTTGCGAACGCCTCTTTTACACCGGTCAGATTCGTTACGTTTCCTTCCGGCGTTACGGCAAATATCCCCCTGTCCGTCGCCGCATACACGGTCCCATCAATGACTTTTGAGAGATTCTGATAATGATCGCACTCCAGCTCGGCGAGGAAGCGGACGGTTCCGTTTTTCTCATCTTTCGGTGCGCAGCCTACCGCATATCGATATTTTACATCCTCTTCGGCATCTGCCTGCAGGATGAAATAGCGTTCATTTTCCCACTCGCCGGCATAGTCACGGATCGTGCCCGCTGCATACACATACGTTCCCGCATCGGCCTCCGGATCAACAGGCGAAATGACATCCGGCGAATCAAAGTAGAACGGCCCTACGGCGTTCACCGTGACCGGGATGTCCGGGTATTTTACCTTCAGCCGCGCACGAACCGTTTCCACGAAAATGTCCGTCACGCCAAATATCATGCCGTTGTTTTTCACGTCTACGCTGCTCAGATTGACCTGGATCTTATCGGCCAGCAGTTCCTTCGCCGTTTCCCGGATCATCTGCGCCAGCTCGTTATACGAATATCTGACCGCCTCCACTTTGACGCGATCTTCGATTGGAGATGCGGAGGGGATACGGTCCAGATACCTCCTGATGCTTTCCTCGTCAGGATCCTTCAGGTAAAGGAGCAAGTTCTTCCCGTCCGGATAACAGCCGGCGTAGTCATCCGGATAAAGGGGCGCGCCGTCCTTGTCGAAGGGGAAAGACGCCTCCAATTGTTGCGCCGCATACAGGCCAAATCCATCGCTAACGGCCCCCTGCGTTTCCCCGGAACTGTCTTTCGTTTCCGGCACGCTGCTTTCCGGTGATGACGGCTCCGTGCTTTTCTTCGCCGGATCCGTCAGGGAACAGCCGGCAGCCACCAGGCTGACGGTAAGTGCTGCGACGATCAGCCAGAAGGCCGGTCTGCGATAGCTTAAGACATCTCGGATGCGCTCTTTCACACCGTTTTCGGCAAAGGCAAGCGGGCAGGCGCTCACGAGACGTTCCTTTCTGCTCAGGGCAAGGAGCGTTTCCGAATAGGCCTTCCGGTAAGCCGCATCCTGCGTGCGGATCACCTTCTCGTCACAGGCCGCTTCAATGTCCCGGCAGAGCAGGAAATAAGCCAGCCAGAAGAGCGGGTTGAACCAGTAGACCGCAAGCAGCACGAAGCCGAGCGGCTTCCAGATCTGGTCGCCGCGTTTGATATGGGTGCGTTCATGCGCCAGTACGAAAGCGGCTTCCTCCGCGTTCAGCGACGAGGGCAGATAGATGCACGGACGCACGATCCCCAGGATGAAGGGCGAGGTGACGGCATCGCTCTCCCAGACGCCTTCCTCTTTACGGGCGGCGGTGCGCAGGTTCCTGCGGAGCTTCGCATAGCTGCCGAACATGTACAGGAGCATAACGCCCGTGCCGGCGATCCAGATCACGGAAAGGACCGGAAGGGCAGAATCCCCGAATGTTTTCGGCGGCGTATGCGCCGGCGTGTCGCTCACGATTACGTAATTGCTTCCGTCTTCCCGATAGACCGGCAGTTCCCTGTATCTGACGATGATCTCCCGATAGAGCGCGGGATCAAGGTCTTCCCGGACCTTAAGCGTTTCCTCGACGGGCTGCCTGCTGAGCGCGTTTACCGCGGCGCCGCCCGATAGCGCCTCCGGGATCACGGAGACGCGGCTTTCCGGCATGGCCGGGATGACAAGGCGCAGTCCCACCAGGATCCACAGCGCGCAGACGATGGCCTGCGGCGCTTTCTTCAGGCACGGCCGCAGCAAAAGCACGAGGACGGTCACGATGCTGGCGGAAAGGCAGAGCTTAACCACCTGCAGGAACAGTCTGTCGATCATAACCCTTCCTCCCGGCTGTAAGCCTCGATCATCCTGCGGATGTCACCGACCTCCTCTTCGGACAGTTTGCATTCTGAAGTAAACGCGGCAAGAAATGCCGGCAGCGACCCGTCGAAGGTATTTTCCACGAAGCGCCGGCTTTCCTGCGCCTGCATTTCTTTTCTGGAGATCAGTGAGGTCACGCAGCCGTTCTCATTGCGGAAGTATCCCTTTTCACACAGTTTTTTCAAAACGGTGTAAGTGGTGGATTTCTTCCAGCCCAGAGCTCCTGCGCAGAGCTTCACCAGTTCACCGGAGCCGAGCGGCTCGTTTGCCCAGATGATCTCGGCAAATCTCGTCTCCACCTCACCCAGCTTGTAATCACTCATATCGAAAACCTCCTCTCTTGCACTTCCCGGCCAGCGTTTTTCGTTTCGTACTCGGTCTATTAAAATAGACCTCCCGACAAGAGGAGTCTATCATCGACCGACCGTCCTGTCAAGAGGTTTTTTCAGCATTTTTTTGACATTCTGATGATTTTTTATGTCATCCCGGGGGCTTACCTGTCATTTCAGGAAAAGCAAAAGGCCCGGCAAACAGGCCGGGCCTTTCCGTGATGCACTGCCGGGCAACTTTTCAGTCAAACAGCGCCAGCAGCTTGTCCTTCGGGACGAGCCCGATCGACTGATTAACCTTCTTTCCGTCCTTGAAGACAAGGACCGTGGGGATGCTCATGATCCCGAAACGCTGCGCGAGCTCGGGCTGTTCGTCCACGTTCACCTTGCCGACCTTGATTTTGCCTTCGCATTCCGCAGCGATCTGCGCCACGGCAGGCGCCAGCATGCGGCAGGGGCCGCACCAGGCTGCCCAGAAGTCTACGAGAACCGGGATCTCTGATTTAAGGACCTCAGCCTCGAAGTTTTCGTTCGTGATTTTGATTTCCGCCATGTTAAACCTCTCCTTTCGGCGTTGCCAAACGATATATGTAAAGCGGGGCATCCCCGCGCTGCCGGTCGGGAACAAGCTCCTATGAAGGCTTTCTCCTTCGGCAATACTGTTATAGCATATTGCCGCGCAAATGAAAAGAGGGCGGCATTTTTACGCCGAAATGAGCTCTCTGACATTTTTCCGCAGGAACCGGCTTATCGTCAGTCTTATGCAAAGCAGATAAACAAGAGAAACGCCCAGGCACAATCCGGCAGACAGAAAAGAAGGATATGCCCGCCCGTCAAAACTCAGATCATATGCCAGTACGCAGACTCCCGTCAAAAGCCATCCTATGCTTAGTCCCGCCGCTACTTTTACACCGTGTTCGCCGAGGACCATCTGCAGAACTTTCTTTTTCGACAGTCCAAACACCTGCAGATACCCCAATTCTTTCTTGCGGTAAAACAGCTCCATGCGGATCACCGAGATCACATATAAACAGACAAGGCAGCTGACCAGCACGATGACAGCATATACATGCATCATGATCTCATCAATTCGTTTCTGATACTCATCGACTACCGAATAATACATATTTGCGAAGACTCTCTGGTCCTCCTCATCCGGTATGGGGCTGTGATAGGAAATGGCATCTTCAATGGCTGCACGTTTCACGGCATCTTCGGATATTCCCCTCGCCACTGCCATCAGGTATCCGGAAGGAGGCATTTGCACTTCCGCAAACATCCGCAAGCTTTCGTAAGGAATAAAAACCGCTGCTTCAACATTCCAGTAAGCAGCATCCGCCATATAGTTTGTCTCTGTCGCTGCGTTACGTTCCGCGGCGATCGCGCTGACGCGCCAATTCCTGCTGCAGAAAGAAAATGACTGCCCCACGCAGGCAGCACAGTCTCTTTCGGGGAATAAGATCGAGGCTGCCTTCTGCGAGAGGACAACTTCTTCATCTTTCTGCGGAAATTGTCCGCAAAGAAGCATTCCTTTTACGCGAAAAACCGAATCCTGCTCCGGCATCAGATAGTAAGCCGTGACGCCCTTATCCTCTGCCGTCAAATAGTCATAAACGGCAAGCCACTCCTTATGCTCAAAATCCCGGTATTGTTCCGGCGTTATCCACACAAGATCCATGGGGAAATTTCTGGCATACAAACGAATCGCTTCTCGGCTGAAGCAAGCTCCGACGGTCCCTGCCAAAAGAAGCAGCCAAAAAGCAAATGCCAACGGCAGCAGTGCTTTCAGCTTAAACAGCTGCGGATGCCGTTTCAGAGAGTAATAAACATGTGTGCGTTTTCGCAGCCTTACTTTAGTCCCTGCGGAATCATCTTGCTGAAGCTGAATGCAAGGCTCTGAAGCGGGGATCTGCTCATCGCTCAAACAGCTTTCCTGTACTCCCGGCTCCGGGAGATTTTTCAGAGCATGTTCCGTTTTCAGTACGCCGTAATCCAGACGCAGGATAACATCTGCCAGTGAATCGAAACAATCCTCATGGGTCGCCACGATAATCAGTCGGTCCTGCCGGCGCAGCCCCGCCAGCAGCGCTGCAATTCTATCAGAGTTGTCACCATCCAATGAAGCCGTTGGTTCATCTGCGAGAATCAGCAGTGGATCATTCAGAAGTGCACGTGCGACTGAAACTCGCTGCCGTTCACCACCGGAAAGCGCAGACGGCAGTTTGTCCAACAGATCTCCAATCCCAAGCTCTCTGCCCAACTTATTGATCCGCGAAGGATCATTTCGAATAAGCAGCAGGTTCTCCCGTGCCGTCAGACCGTCCAGCAGCAGGCTTTTTTGAAACACATAGCCTGTGCGAGCCGAGCGTTTATCTTCTTCCCAGGTCACTTTTCCTTGGTATTCGTTGTCGATCCCTCCCAGCACGTTCAGCAGTGTTGTTTTGCCGCAGCCGCTCACGCCTTTGATGACATACATCTTGCCTGTCTCAAAGACATACGAAACATCCCGCAGGACCGGGCGGGTAAATGTTTTCTCAACATGTTCCAGTCTTAACCGCATGGTATTTCTCCTTTACAGTACATCCCGATTTGCGATCAGATTCTCGTACCAGCTGTTAAGTTTGACCTTCCTGAAGCGCAGCGCAAGAATAACAAACGTCATTCCTATAATCGTTCCCAGACACAATGCCAGCAGCCAAGGATTATAGGTGAACAGTTCATAATCCACAAGCTGCAGACGGGTATTCAGAGCATTTCCCGCCGCAGACAGCACACCTGCCAGCCCCGCACCGATTCCCAAAAGTCTTAAAAACTCTGCCGTCTGTGCAAGCACCAGCTCGCGAATAATACGTTTTTTACTGTACCCTGCATACTCGAATACGGACACAAATGTATTGTTATAGGCAAATTCCGTCCTGCCCAGTTCTGCATAAAAAGCAACGGTAAATATGATAATCAAAACGGAAAAAGGCATATAGATCCGGAAAAGAGACGGGAATTTCCAATCTATCAATGGATATAACGTGTCCATTTGATGGAAGCCTGTTTCCCCGTTAAAATCCTGCCTATGAGCTGTCAGGAAGCTGTTTCTGGCTGCACAGGTATCGAAATAGAAGATAAACGCTCTTTGTCCTTCATCGTGAAAAAAGTCCGGATCATCTACCAGAGGCTTCGTTAACGCAGCATTGACATAAAAGAGACTTTTCGTGTTTTCGGGGTTATAATTCTCCAGATTATATTCCGCTCCGCAGGAATTCGCGTAAACCTGCTCCCGATACGTAAACTGTCTGAAAATGCCCACGATCGTAAGCTCTGTCATCCCAAGCTTGAAAAAGCTTCGTTTGATGGTTTTTCCTATCAGTTTTTCATGCTGGCCCGGCATCAGCGATTCTGCCATTTCGTAGCTTAAGATCACCTGTTCGGGCCCAGTAAAGTAAGATCCGAAAGCAATTGCGTCTTTGATCAGGAACCTTTTTTCTTCCTCCGGCAGCGTCCATATGAAACTGTCATAGCGTATGCCTGCTGCCGCAGGATTTTCCCCCTGATGCGATTCTGTGCCAACGGGGCAGCTCCCCCGATAATCCACCACGATCTCATCCACTTCGCTGCGTTCAAAGGGAAAATCACTCAGATGCTTCCCCCTGACCACAGACAGCTGGATCGTGTTAATATGATACATCTCTGCACTGGTAACGGCATATTTATGTGCCGGTGTATCTGCCAGCAGAACAAGCAAAAAGGACAGCATCAGAAACAGAACGTATAATCCTTTTACACGCTGTTCTCTTTTCGAAGAACGCATCCACTTCCTCAAAAAGCCGCGCAGTTCATTCTTCTTTTTTCTTCTTTTCCTACAGTGTGCCGAACTTGATGCTTCATCTCCCCCGGCCGCTTTGTCTCCTTTTGCATCAGGAGGCAAACGCTTTGAAAGATATTCCATTTGCGGCGTTTTCTCTTTTTTGGAAAAATGCAGGATGGCGTCAGCATAGGGGATCGCCGCTTTATCATGCGTTGCGCACAGGATCAGGACACTGCTTTTGAGAGAGTACAGCGTGTCAAAGATCTTTTTCTTATTGTCCTCATCTAAAGCTGCCGTCGGTTCATCCAAAAGCAAAATCCGCTTCCCTTTCAGTAGTGCACGAAGGATCGCCAGCCGCCCCCGCTCTCCACCTGAAAGTGTAGAAGGAAATGCATTCCGTTTATCCCCGAGGCCAAACCGTTCCAGCCCCTCAAGAACTCGTGCGGAAAATGCCGATTCAGACATCTTCCCGGACAAGCCCTCCTTGAGCAAAAGGAGATTTTCTTCGACGGTCAGGAAATCAACAAAGAAATTTTCCTGCGTAATATAATCAAAAGAAGGCTCTTCCGGATGCTTCACGCGTACAGTAAACGCTTCGCCGTCCCAATAAATCGTTCCTTCTTCAAAAGGCTGAAATCCCGCCAATACGTTTAAAAAGCTTGTCTTGCCGCTGCCGCTCTCTCCGAGCAGCAAATAGAGACCGGTTTCCGGAAAGACTCCCGAAAATCGGTCGATGACACACTTATCATTGTATTTTTTACTTAGATCTGCACAGACTATCATTTTGTTCATCAGACAGCCACGTTTCCTCTATGGCTGAGCCGGACCTCCGAAAAACAGGAAAAACTATTCGGTTTTTCCCATAAAAAGATCATATTCCTCCTTAGATATCTCGACAGTGATCGTGGGACAAGGATCAAGCCCCAAAGACTGGTAACTGTCTCCCCATTTACTTTCATGAATGATCTCTAAAAAGTCATAAAGACGGGAAAAATCAATTCCACCAATTGTTTTCCCTTTATATTTTTCCGCAGCCGCGATAAAACTGTTGTCTTCCAGAATGGCAGTACGAATCGATTGTATCAGATCATATGCCTCTTTTTGTTCCGCAGTTGCCTTCCCCTGCGCAACCAAATCGGAGAGTTGGGTATATTCGTTATACTCCTCACCGGTTTGATAAAGAACATCTATATAAGTATTTCCGATGATTCCTAATTCACAGACATAAAGGTCCTGAAACTTGTATCCATCTTTGTATCCGGGCTCAATAAGGGAGTGCATGGCGCTCTTCGGATAATGATTCGTCGTATAAAGGTTCTCGAAAGGCATTTCATCTGTATAGGGGCCTTCAAGGGTAGAATGAACAAGACGATAGACCATGGCGCCATCCAATGTTTCAAAAGAAAACTCGCTCTGCTCTTTGGCAAGTAAATCCTGAACAGAGTTTTTATTGGACAAGATCTCACGCATTTTTCGCATGTCTCTGGCTTCAGCCTCGGACGATCCTCCCCATTGAATCAGTCCGTTTTTTATACCATACTTGAAATATCCCTCCGGAGTTTCTCTATGACTCCAACACCAATAATCATCCGCATAACGGTAACGAAGGTTGGTTCCCCAAAAAATATAGGTTCGGGCATTCGGTTCTTTTTTCCGGATCTCCTCGCTGTAATCACAATACAGGAACTCCCAGCACCAGCCGCTTTCTTCATCCAGGACCGTACCGTACTTGTAGCGGCGATCCTTTTTGATTTCGGAAGAAGATGTTTCTGTAGAAGAAGATGTCTCTGCAGAGGAAGCCGTCTCTGCAGAGGAAGCCGTCTCTGCAGAGGAAGATGCCCGTGGGTTCTGACAGGAACACAGCCCCGTGCAAAGTAAAACGACACACAAGAATACGGCCAGCGGTTTCATATGACGCCGCCCCTTGCCATCTGAACATACGGAAGAGTGGTAAATTTTTAACACGTTTACGATATCCTTCTCATCATCACAGATCAAAATGTTCGCCACAGTCTCACCTCCTGACTGTCTTCATTTTATCCAATCGCCGATTAAGAAAATAGGGGCAAAGAGTTTAAGATTTGATGAAGATGTTATCATAGTTTGTGATGAATCTCGAAAATCCGGCTGCATCACAAAAGACCCACAAAAAAGCGGCCTTCAGTCTTTCTAAACTGAAGGCCGCTGTTCCTGACCGCTGAGGCAGACTTTACACAGCTTCTGTTTTCCTTCAAGCAATCAGCTGCTTGCCATCTGAACATACGGTAGAGAGGTAAAGCTATTGAACGTTTTTCATGTCGGCCTCTTTCACTATAATTCGCGGTTCTTTCCCCGCTGTGAAGCCGAAACGGATAGCTTTTGCCGGGCAGCTTCCCACGCAGTCGCCGCAGCGGATGCATTCGGCGCTGTTGATGTTTTTCACGGGGTCGACGCCCATGCGGCAGACCGCGGTACATTTGCCGCAGCCTATGCAGGTGCTTTCATTCACGCTCCCTCGGTACAGCGCCACGCGGTTAAAGCAGCCGTACAGCGCGCCGAGCGGGCAGAGGTACTTGCAGAACGGCCGGAAGATAAACAGGCTGAGAAGAATCAGTGCGATAAGGACCGCAAGCTTCCAGCTGAAAAGGCTGCCGAGCATGCTCCGGACCGTCTTGTCCGCCGCCGCGAGGAAGAGCGCTGCCGCCGTTCCCGAAGGGCATACGTACTTGCAGAAAAACGGCGTGCGGGCGACGAAAAACGGCAGGATAACGCTCGCCGCAAGGACGAGATACTTCAGCTTCCGAAGCGGCCTGTCAAGCCGGAAGCGGTTCCGTTTTCTCGTCGGAACGAGGTCCAGCAGTTCCTGCAGCCAGCCTATGGGACAGAGGAAACCGCAGACCGCGCGGCCGAGCAGCGCGCCGAAAAAGACCAGCAGGCCGACCACGTAATACGGGATGCGGAAGGGTCTCGCGCCCAGAAAGCTCTGGAGCGCGCCCATCGGACAGGCGCCCACCGCACCCGGGCAAGAATAGCAGTTAAGGCCCGGCACGCACACGCCCTTCGCGGCGTTTTCACTGATGCGGCCGGTGAAAAAGCCCTTGATATTCGCGTTCTGGAGGAGAGCCGCGGCCGCCTGGATCCCCATTCTTTTCTTATCCAATGCCGACACACTCCATGCAGATGCGGATGGCCTTCGCGAGAACGGAGGCGTATTGCCCCTGCAAAAGGCCTGCCGCGGTAAGCGCGGCGCCGGCGGCAAGAAGGATGAACCCGGCCGTACGGGAGGATTTCCTGTTCTTCATGCCGCGCCTCAGTGACCGATCATCCCGGTGACGATCTCATTCCAGTCCGCGCCGCTGCGGGCCCCCACATAGGGCTGTCCGATCACGTGTCCGCCCGGATCGACAAAGATCGTCGTGGGGACGTAACCTGTCTGGTAACGTCCGAACGCGCTGTCAAAGAGGATGACCGGGTAGGTGACGCCGGTCTCGGACAGCACTTCGGCGGCGCCGTCCTCCGTCCAGTAGACGCCGAGGATCAGGAGCTCGCCGCCTCTGTCCTGATACAGCTGCTCCAGCTCCGGCATTTCGCCGACGCAGGGGCCGCACCAGGGCTCCCAGAAGTTGATCATGGTCAGGACGTGCTCGCGGAAAACGTTCTCGTTGATCTCGTTTCCGTACTGGTCCGTGCCGGTAAAGCGGACGTCCGGATCGAAGGGACCGCTGTAGGCAGTCGAGGCGTCTGGCGCTTCCGTGGTATCCGGGGCTTTCGTATCTTCGGTACTCGGGGAGGGGGCTTCCGTGGTATCCGGGGCCTTGGTGTCTGCCGCGGTCGACCCGTCAGGCCTATCCGTCGGCGGCACCAGGATCGTATCCGCATGCGTGTCGATATACTTCTGCGCGGCGTTCTTTCCCTTGACGAACACGCGGTCGCTGCCGTCCAGACGGATCGTGATCACACCGTCCGCAAGCGTTCCCGCCGTTTTCTCGCCGTCCAGGGTCAGGGTCAGCGCCCCGTCATCCTTCAGCTTCCACTTGTACTCCAGCTGGTCATGGGCGATCTGATAGATCGCCGTGCCGTTTTCCTTCAGGCGCAGATAATTGTCTTCATTCAGCACGGCCGCCGCCTTCTCCGTCGTTCCGACCAGATAGTAGCGTCCGGTGACGTCCGCCTCTTCTTCCGTTGTCACCGGCGAGGCACCGCAGCCGGCGAGCAGGACCACGGCCGCGAGCAGCGCGGCCACCCGGTATAAGCGCTTCTTCATGGGGCTTTCCCTCCTTGGAAAATGATTATAGCACAGAACTGTACATAAAGAAATAGCGGGAAGCGGGAGTCCCCGCGGGCGCGCCCCCGGGAGCGATCCTGTTCCGCTTGCATTTTCCCCCTCCGCATTATATGATAAGGAAAAATTCCCAAGAGGCTTTTTTCATGAATGGACAGGAAAGCGCGCCGGTGCGCCGCAAAGGAGGGCGACTCGTCGTCATAGCAGTTATCGCGGTCATCATCCTTCTGTTTGTATTCTTCCTGAAAGACATCATGATCCCCCTGATCCGGCTGGAGATGCGGCACGACCTTCACGGCGTGCGGGAGCTCCTGGCCGACAAGGGGCTTTTCGGCGCGCTCAGCGTCATCCTCGTGGAAGCCCTCCAGATGGTCGTCGTCTTCATCCCCGCGGAGTTCATTCAGATCTCCACCGGCCTCTCCTACCCGCTCTGGATCGCCATTCTGCTCTGCGACCTCGGCGTCTGCCTGGGCGCCACCATCATTTTCTCCCTGGTCCGCTGGTTCAAGGTCCGCAATATTGCTTTTGAGAAACGGCGCGGCGCCATCGAACGCCTCTCCAAGACCATGCGAGACCGCAACACCGTCCTCCTGCTCTACCTTCTCTTCTTCATGCCGTTCATCCCGTTCGGCGCGATCTGCTACTACGGCAGCAGCACCAAACTTTCCTACCGCAAATACATCTTCACCATCGCCACCGGCGTCATTCCGTCCATCCTGGTCTCCAACGGCATGGGCGCTGCCGGGGCGGCCTTCCTGAAGAGCGACCTGCCGCTGTGGATCCTGATCCTCATCCTGCTCGCTCTGGCTGCGGCGCTCATCGTCCTCGTTCTGGCCTTCCTCAAGCGCTTCATCTTCCGTGAAGGCGACGGCACGCCCGATTCCATGATGTATGCCTTCATCTTTTTCCTCGCCGGGATTCTTTTCGGCAAAAGGCAGCGCCTGACGGTCGACGACGAACTGTTAAAAGGCGTTGAAGCGCCTTACGTCCTCCTCATCAACCACGAATGTTCCGAAGATTTCTACTTCGTCTCGCAGTTAGCGCATCCGCGCAATCCCGCGGTCCTCGCCAACGAATACTATCTGAACCGCCCGATCATCGGCACGGCCACGAAGAAGGCCGGCTTCCTCTCCAAGAAGCTCTTTACCCGCGACAGCGGCACGGTCATGGGGATCCTGCGGACCCTCCGCAAGGGCTATCCCGTCATGATCTTCCCCGAAGGACGGCTCTCGCCCGACGGCCGCACGAACCGCATGGCGGAAAGCGGCGCAGGCCTGTACAAGCTGTTAAAGACCACGCTGGTCCTCGTGCGGATCGAAGGCGCCTACTACTCCCATCCGAAGTGGCGGAAAAAGCGCTACCCCTCCGACGTGCGCCTCACGGTGCGCCGCGTGTTAACCCCTGCCGAGCTTAAGGCCATGAGCGACGCCGAGCTTGAGAAGATCATCGAGACCGAGCTCTTCAGCAATGCCGCGGAGCACATGAATACCCTCTATCCGCAGAAGGATAAGGCGGAAGGCCTGGAAAACCTTCTCTACCGCTGCGCGGACTGCGGCGCCCTCTACCGGACGGAAGGCGTCGGGAACGAACTCGTCTGCCACGCCTGCGGCAGCCGCCATACCTTAGATGATCACTATCACTTTACGAGCGGGCCGGAATCGATCCCCGCTTACTACGACGCGATCATCCGCCTGGAAAAGTCGGAGCTGGAAAGCTTCTCCCTGTACGCCGCCGTGAAGACAAAGATCTTCGGCAAGGACAAGGGACCCGTGCGGAAGGAAGACGGCGAATGCTTCCTGGATAAGGACAAATTCAGTTACCGCTCCGGAGAGAAATCCTTTGAGATCCCGACAGCCGAGCTTCCCGCGCTTGCCTTCTCCTGCGGCGAGGAATTCGAACTTTACCATGACGGCGAGCTGCACTATTTCTATCCTGTAAACGACCGCGCGCAGTGCGCCCGCTGGGCCCTGCTTGTTGACCTCCTGGCGGAAAAGCGCGAGACCGAAGCCCCCGCCGAACCGGCCGAAGCGCGCCCCGCGAGAGAACGCCGCGTCCGGAAACAGACGGGGGAAGAAGGAGAACGGAGCCATGAAAAAGCCTGAGAAAAAGAAGACCCTCATCAGCATTTCCGAGAAGTCCTTCCTCCAGGTCAGCTGCCTCCTGCTGGGCCTCCTTATCCTGTCCGTCGCCCTCACCTACGTGGTCCCGAAGGGCACGTTCGGTACGCTTCCGGACGGGAGCCCCGACTATCTGAACTACGTCCGCCTTGATGAAGCCGGCGGCATTCCCCTCTGGCAGGGCTTGCTCGCGCCGATCCTCGTGTTCTTTTCGGGCGACGGGCTCTCTCTTTTCATGCTCTCCCTTTTCCTTTTCGTGGTCTCGGCCGCGTTCCAGGTGATGAACGACGTCGGCGGGATAAGATCCCTCGTCGTGGCGGTCTCAGAGCACTTTCAGGAGAAAAGAAGCCTCCTGCTCGTCCTTACCGCCTTTCTCTTCTATGCTTTCGGCGCGTTTCTCGGCCTCTTTGAAGAGATGCTGACCATGCTGCCGATCGTCTGCGCGCTAAGCCTTTCCGTCGGCTTCGACTCCTTCACCGGCTTCATCTGCAGCATCCTCGCCTGCGGCTTCGGCTTTGCCGGCGCCTTAACGAACCCCTTCACCGTGCTCCTTGCCTCCGAGATCGTCGGCGCGAATCCCGTGGAGCACATCTGGTTCCGCATCGTGATCTTCCTCGTGATGTTCGGCCTCCTCATGGGCTTTCTCTTCCTGTACCTGAAGAAAATAAAAAAAGACCCGTCCGCGAGCCTCACCCACAGCCATGACGAACGGCTCCGTGAAGCGGCCGGCGGTGTCCTGCACGAGAACGGAACGGCCCCTGCCGCAGCGCGCAGGCTGAACCGCAGCTACGCGGTCTTTCTTGCCGCCGCGCTTTTTCTGATCGTCATTTCATCGCTATCCCCTGCCCTCCGGGGCTATACCGTCGTCATCCTGACGGCTTATTTCCTCCTCTTCGGCATCGCGGCCGGCGCTGTCGCGAGCGGCGACCTGAAATTCGTTCTGAAGAGCTTCCTGCGCGGCATGGCCGGCGCGGCGCCCACCATCGTCTTTATCGCCCTTGCGGCATCCATCAAGTTCGTCTTTGACAAGGGCCAGGTCCTTCCGACCGTCGTGAATCAGATCAACACCATGATCGAAGGCCACAGTCCCGTAATGATCGCCCTCATCATTTACCTGATCGTGCTCGTGCTCGAGTTCTTCATCTCCTCGTCCACGGCCAAGGCCATCCTCGTGATGGGCCTGCTTGCCATGGTGAATACGGGGCTCACGAAGCCGATGCTGGTGCTTCTCTATACCTTCGGCGACGGCTACACGAACGTGATCTTCCCGACTTCGCCCGTACTTCTGATCTCTCTCTCCATGATCGAAGTCCCCTACTTCACCTGGATCAAAAAAAGCGCCCCGCTCTTCATCATGAACCTTCTGCTGGTGGTCGGCTTCATCGTACTGGGTGTCGTCACAGGGTATTAAGCTCTGGCACAAAAATGCGGCAGGAAGAACTTGACACAACTAGCATAAAGAAAGGGGCGGACTCTGTCTTTTTTTATTTCAGTCGTGTCTGATTTATCTTACCGAAATCGTATCCGTGGCATAATTTGCCGAGATCAGCAGGACTTCGTGCCGTCGGGACAGGATAAAGCGGTCGCGATACGTCACCTTGATCCAGACGTGCGCGTTCAGCGTGACGTCCGTACCCGCAGGACCGGCATACAGCAGCCTCCCCTGCGTCCCGATCTGATACAGCCCTTTCTGAGTCTCCTCAATGCGCCGCCGCAGGCTCCACTGTGCCTCTAAATATTCCGCCTGCCTCATCGGCCAGGACGGGCTTTCCGGCCCGTTATCGACCGACATTTTTTCATCGTCCAGGTACAGCTGAAGTCTGATGTCATCGGATCTCCATATCAGCCCGAGCGTTTCCACCTCTATGTCCAGAGCATTCGTTCCGAGCGCTTCTTCGATGCTTCTCCGGATGTCTTCTTTTCGGATTTCAATGTCGGCAAATTCGGTTATCATCCCCTGCTGCAGCAAATAATCTGTTTCGTGATGGATCCGCAGCTCTGCAAAGTTCGTATAATACTGCGGAACGGACTCGTCGTGATAATAATACCAGAAGACCAGGGTTATCAGCGAGAGTGCCAGCACGGTCCGGATGATCCGCCGGGTCCGTTTCTTTCTCTGGTCGATCGCCGCATCGATCACCGATTTGATCGCCGCGTCGGCGGATCCCTTTTCGCTCGCCGTCTCTGCTGCCATTTCCGTTTCCTCCTTCTGCGCGGGACTCTTTCCCTTGACGATATCATAGATCGATACGCCCAAAGTTTCTGCTAACGGTTCCAGCATGGAAATATCCGGGAGGTTCTTTCCGTTCTCCCATTTGGAAACGGCTGTCGAAGATACTTTAAGACGGGCCGCCAGCTCCTGCTGCGTCAGGCCTTTCTCCGTCCGGAGTTCTTTGATCAGTTTTCCGGTCTTTTCCGCATCCATAAAACCCCCTCCTCCGGCTAAAACATAGCACAAAGGAGGGCATAAGTCTATTGAGCCCTGCTCAAGCGGAAGGATTTGCCCTTTTTCTGCCGAGCCGCACGATGAAGCGATAAAGCGAAGGTCTGCCGGAGGGAGCTTTGCCGCTCCCGCTGACAGGCCGTTGTTAAGATTCCGGCCAGCTTTTCTTCCTTCCGGTATATTAGCGAATTTTCATTCTATGATACCGGCAAACGCGGAAATGCAGCGAAAGCATTTTCGGACAGAAGGAGGAAACAGATGGGACTGTTTAAAAGAAAGCCGAAAAAAATCTACCCCAAGGGGACTTTCCGGATCTACATGAACGAAAGCGGCAAGGCACATGACCCTGCCTCCGAAACCGTGGATATTACCGATGACAATGAATTTCTGGCGGTCAGAGTCGCGGAGAAGAAGTTTTATCCGCGCCTGAAAGTCGTCCGGGTCGAAAAGATCGGTGAAGTCTGGCCGGAAAAGAAATAAGCCCTTCCGATGAAAAAGCCTTGCGTACCGCAGATCCCGCGGCCGCAAGGCTTTTTCTTATGATTTAGACAGAAGATAGGACTAAGAAGCGTCCTGTCTTTTGCAGCCCATATATCGATTTTCAGATGTAATCGAATATTCCCTGGATGGCATCGGTAATATTGATGATGTCTTCCATGTGGATCCTGTCCGTTTTTACCCAGGCCCTGACGTTAAGGTCCAGCAGTGCCAGCTTTTCACACTGAACAATACCTTCCGTTTTGTCCGTCCGGGTGCGGATATGGAGCGGTCCCTCCTGCCCGGCCGGATAAATGGGGCAGCCGATGATCTCCCCCGTCCGGTTAAAAAAATCCTTACTGACGGTTAAAACAGGATGTCTGATATTCTCGATCTTCAGAATATCGCCCTGGTGCAATTCTTTTTGCATCACCAGACCTCTCTTCCGACCGCTTCTCCCCAGTCATATTCTCCGTCAAGCAGATGCTTTCCGTCGAACTCCGCAGCGCGTTCCTCAAGTGTTTTGTGTCTGAAGGGCTTTACCAGAATGATCATCCCGTTTGAGACTTTTATATCCAAAACATCGTCTATTGACATGGCTGCTGCCTGAAGGACTTCTTTCGAGAGCCTGACCCCCTGGCTGTTTCCCCATGTCTTGATTTGAGTTTGCATTGTACTCACCTCCTCGGTATATCTATTGTATATCCCAGCATGAGGAAAGTCAAGCATGGCCGCAGGAGATAGGCTTATCCTCTCTCTTTTTCCCGCTTCATCGCAAGAAAGGGTCTGCCCCGGGTCGGACCGGTTTTGTCAAGGCCGCCATGTCCGCCGGCAGCGGGGCGGAAAGTGTGATCTGTCTGCCATCCTCCGGGTGGAGGAAACAGATCTCGGCGGCATGCAGCGCGCAGCGGGAAATGAGTCCTTCCCCACTTTCCGCCTTCTCCCCGTAGAGCGGATCGCCAAGCAGCGGGTGGCCGGCCGCTGCCAGATGGGCGCGGATCTGATGCATCCGCCCGGTGTCAAGCCGGAGCTCCAGCAGGGCATAGGCGGGGAAGACCTGTCTCACCGTGTAATACGTAAGAGCCGGCTTTCCGAAAGGATCAGCATACATGCGGATAAGTCCCGAGTCCGGGTCCTCAGCGGCTCTCAGCGGCAGATCGATCCTCTGCGCCGTACCCGGCCGAAAGCTCCCTGCCGCCAGCGCAAAATATGTCTTTTGAAAGCCCCCGCGCGCTTTTTCTTTTTGCAGTTTTTCCGCAGCGAGCGCGGTTTTGGCGCAAAGCACCACCCCGCTGGTATCTTTATCCAGCCGGCCTGCAAAGTGCACCCGCGCCTTGGGATCGGCACTGTCAAAGTACGATCGCAGCAGATTGGCCAGCGTATCGGCGGTATGCCCGCCGGCAGGATGCATCGCAAGCCCCGCCGGTTTATTAACAACGATCAGGCTCTCATCCTCATACAGCACCTGCAGTGCCCGGGGGACGCCCTTATACGGCAGCAATCTTTGTGGTCTGGCCGCCGAATCGCCGGCCGGCACCGCCAGCCTGTCGCCGGCGCGGAGGACCCGGTCGGTCCTTGCTCGCTCTTCGTTTACCGTCAGCCCCTCCGGCGCAAATTTCAGTGATCGGATGTGGGCAGCCGAAAACTGCAGGCGGTTCTTTAAGAACTGCCCGACCGTCCTGCCCGCCTCCTCTTCGCTGATTATATAAAACGATGCGTCAGCCATCCCATCCTCCTGTTCGGCTTCCGGAAGAGCCACTTTCCACGATGCGATTGTAGCAAATCGGCTTAGCTAAATCAAATGATCGTTGGTTAACAGGATTTGCGGACTTAAGACAGAGAGCCGTCCCCCTGTCTGAACTTGAAACAAAAAGGCTCTGCACAGGCAGCTTTCACTGTCCATGCTGTTCCAGGGCAAACCCTCTTATCCAGTTCCGGGGCACTTCTTTTTATCCTCCCACTTCTCCCTAGTTCCTTCTGTTCCCACTTCATCATAGGTTCCTCCATGACTTACGCTGTTCCTCAGTGAGAGCCGGTGATATTGCCGGACGGTGCCGGAGAGAGCCGGATGGCGTTCCGTGAAGATGCCGGAGAATGCGGGATGAAAGTTGAAGAGCTACTATAGTCATCTTTCTGCGTTTTGGAGGGTAGATCCAAACTTTTCTTTTCTCTTCCCTGAAAATCCAGGAAGGGGCCGGAAGAAACGCGAAGGGCTACTATAGTCGTCTTTCTCCGTTATGGGAGGGTCGGTTCCAACTTTTTCCTTTTTCTTCCTTCATCCTCCGCGTTCCTCCCGGATAACATGGGAAGGTGGGGGAGAGCAGGGGAAGATGTCCTCAGGTGAAGGCGGGAAGTCTTGTTTCTTCAGCGCTTTTCCCCTTTGGAGACTGGTCATTCGTGGGAACCAGATAAGAGGGGAAAAGCGCTGAAAGAAATGGGGATCTACACGCAAGATCCACAAAAAAGGACCCTGCAACCTGCGGATTTCTCCGCAGGCACAGAGACCTTATGATTTTTTAAGTTCACCGCTCAGGACAGGTGGAGCACTTCCTTTATCCTTCCCTTCTCACTTCTCCCCGGGTTTTTCCTTTCTCGCTTCCGGCTTTGGTCCGCAAATATAAATTGTTACTTTTGAAAACTTACCTGTGCCATGACGTCCATCACGCTCCCGCCGGGACAGAGGACAAAGCTGTCGGTCTTTTCAATCGAAGGACTGTTCTTTCTGGTCAGACAGTAGGCTGTCCCGCCGATGACCGCATAAAACTGATACCCTTCAAAATACAGGTACATCGGTGCTTCCGGCGAGGTATAGCCGGCGATACCGGTCCAGTCCACGCCCTCATAATCTCCGCTGACATTCCGCACTGTGCCCGTTTTGGCTCCAGTCCCGGCAATTACCGCCGTTATGGTTCCTGTCTGATTCCGGTCGATCAGACAAAGGAAGCTCTTTGTATAGTCTTCTGTTCCAAACCACATGGCATTTTCCGGGAGATGCACCGGAAGCAGCGCGCTGAGCTTTTCCGCGCCGTTTAACTGCTTTGCCAGCGCCGTACGCATCTCCTCCGGTATCTTGACCGTATACGCATACAGCTGCTTTGCAGGCTTCGCTTCCCAGTCATAAACGGCGGGATATTGATTCGCTGACTTCTTTATGTCATAGTTTGATTCTTCCGGCATATAATCAAAACTGTTCAGATCTCCTGCGGGCAGCCGGCCCGATATCCGGTCAATACTTTCCTGCGTGCCAAATAGATATAGCGCGTTTTTCGCGCTCGGAACGCCGCTCCGGTCGTCATCGAACATCAGCAGCCAGTCGCCAGGCAGCGCATCTACGGTGCAGTAATAATAACACGCGCTGCCGTTCGGTGTGAAACGGAAAGCGACGACCTTCCCGATCTGATCCGGAGACGAAACATTCAGTTTCTCCATCAAATTATCAAATTCCCATCCGTCAACATTGCTGTAGTGCAGGTACTGCTTCCCGCCCTGCACAAATGCGCCGTCCATCGGGAGCGACGATATATTTTCCAGCCCGGTAAGATCCAGCGTCGAGCGGTGCTTTGAAAAACCGATTCCGGTCAGCGTGACCACGATAAACGCCGCTGCCAGGATCAGCATGATGATCGCCATCAGGACAAGGCCGGATCTCGCACTTTTTTCTTTTTGGAGGATTGACTCGGCGATCACCGATTTGATCGCGGCTTCTGCCTTATCTTCTGCCGGAGTCTTTTCTGCTCCGACAGCCTTTGTCTGATCTTTCACCGGGGGATTTGCCGCTCCGCCGTTTTCTTCTGTATTATTCATCGCGGTCTCCGTTTCTGCCGCCTCATGGACAGCCCGTTCTCCCAGAATGATTTCGGCAAACGTCACGTCAAAGACTTTTACGAGCGGTTCCAGCATGGAAATATCCGGCAGCGCCCGGCCGTTCTCCCATTTGGAAACGGCTGTCGGGGACACCTTCAGAAGCGCTGCCAGCTCCTGCTGCGTCAGCTTCTTTTCCGTTCGGAGTTCCCGGATCAGTTTTCCTGTCTTTTCCGCATTCATTGGCCCGTTACTTTTTCTTCCTGTTTTTCACCAGATAAACGACGTCCATGACCAGCCAGCCGGCCGCATAGCCGATGGCAAAAAAACCGACTAAAAGAGCCAATAATTCAATGGCATACCTTTGTATATTGATTCCCGTGAATTCGCAGACCAGCCATAGAAAGACAGAAACGAGCGCCGGCCACAGGCGGGCTTTTGGGTCCCTGCGGTGCAGAAGTACGGCCGCAAGGATTCCTGCCGCGCAGAAAATCCAGCCGCCGAACTGGCCGTTAAGCAAATTCCAAAGTATCATCAGATCGCGTGGCCATCTCATGGTACTGCCTCCCTTTTCCGCGCCTCTGCGCCTTTTCTCGGTTTCAGTATAGCACAGGAGGTCTGAAAATTCTATTGAATGCTGTTCAAGTCGAAGCGGAACCGCCTTACCCCGAGGGAAAAAGCGGGATAAAAAGGGAAACGGAGGCAGATCCTCCGGTGTTTGGATGCGCTACAGGTATAAGAAAAGGACCCTGCAGCCCACAGATTTTACTCTGCGGACGCAAGGCCCTTACTTGGTTTTTTTGCGGCGCTGGCGCGCCGTTTCAGGATAAATCCGTTTGCCCCAAAGGAGGGGAAATCAGGATAAAGACGGTTGCCCTAAAACAACATGACCGCTGTTTTGGCTTCAGCTTCTTACAGCTTCATGGCGACGTCCCAGGCGCCCCAGATGGCGCTGCGGAGGTTCCCCACCTTGTTGCAGTCGCCGATGAGGTGGACGTTCTTGCCGGCCGGGACAAGCGGAGCCGGACGGTAGCCGACCGAGAAGATGACGGAATCCGCCGGGACCTTCGTCAGCCGCTTGTCCTTGCCTTCAACCAGCACGTAATCCGGGCCGATCTCCTTCGTCTTCGCTTCCAGGAAGACCGGGATGTTGTTGGTCTTGAAGCAGTCGCGCAGATAGCTGGAGTTCGCAAGGCACAGGTTCTTCACCGCCATCAGGTCGTTCATCATTTCCACGATGGCCGGGTGTTTGCCCTTGCGGAACAGGTCGAGCGTGATCTCGCAGCCGGTCAGGCCGCCGCCGATGATGACCACGTGGTCGCCGACTTCCTTCTCGCCGAGCAGGTATTCCGTCGCGTCCATGGCGCGCTCGGCGCCCGGGATCGGGATCTTCTTCGGCGTGGTACCGGTGGCGATGATGATCTCGTCGGCCAGCAGGGAATTCAGGTCCTTCACCTCGGTATTCAACTTCACCGGGATGTCCAGATCCTTCATCTGCAGCTTGAACCATTCGATCAGCTTCTTATCGTTTTCCTTGAAGGACGGGGCTGCAGCCGCGATGAAAATGCCGCCGAGCTCGCCGCTCTTCTCGTAAATGGTCGGATAGTGGCCGCGCAGTTTCAGGACTCTGGCCGCTTCCATGCCGCCGATGCCGCCGCCGATGATGGCGATACGCTTCGGATGCTTGGTCGGAACGATCTTGTACTTGTTCGACTGCATGGACGGCGGGTTGATGGCGCAGCGGCACATGCCGAGCGTATCGGAGAAGTCCTGATCGTTGCCGGTGCCGTTGTGCTTCGACAGGTTGAAGCAGGCGGCGTGGCAGCCGATGCACGGACGGATCTCTTCTTCCTTGTCCGCAAGGAGCTTGGTGACCCATTCGGGGTCGGCCAGGAACTGACGGCCCACAGCCATGGCGTCGATGCCGCCCCGTTCGATTGCGGCAGCGCCGTCCTTCGGCTGCATGCGGCCCGCGCAGACTACCGGGATATCCACGAATTTCTTGATGTGCTCAACGTCCTCAAGGTTGCAGTTGAGCGGCATGTACTGCGGCGGGTGCGACCAGTACCAGGCGTCGTAGGTGCCGTTATCGCAGTTCAGCATGTCGTAGCCGGCATCCTGCAGGTACTTGGCAGCCTTCTCGCTCTCTTCCATGTCGCGGCCGATCTCGATGTAGTCCTCGCCGGGCATCGCGCCTTCGCGGAAAGCCTTGGTCTTGGAGACGACGGAATAGCGGAGCGAGACCGGGAAGTCCTTGCCGCATTTCTTCTTGATCTCCTGGACGATCTCCACGGCGAAGCGGTAGCGGTTCTCGAAGGATCCGCCATATTCGTCCTTCCTCTGGTTCGTATATTTCAGCGTGAACTGGTCAAGCAGATAGCCTTCATGCACCGCGTGCACTTCCACGCCGTCGACGCCGGCTTCCTTGCACAGGCGGGCCGTTTCGCCGTAGGCATAGACGATCTGCGCGATCTCCTTCTTCGTCACTTCACGGCAGGTGACCTTGTCGTGCCAGCGGTTCGGGAGCACGCTCGGGGCAGCCGTCAGGTATTCGACGTCGATCACGGGGCTCGCGATGCGGCCGAGGACCTTGTTGGTGGCGAGCATCGCCAGGGCATCCGACAGGGCCATGGAGCGGCCGAAGCCCGCGGTCATCTGGATGAACATCTTGGCGCCGGTCTTATGCAGCTCGTCCATGAACTCTTTGAGCTTTTTGAATTTCGCCTTGTTCTGGTACAGCCACATGCGGCCGAGCACGTCGCGGATAGGCGCGATGCCGGGGATGACCAGACCGCAATTGTTGTCGGCGACGTTCTTCAGGAGCTTTGCCGCCTCCTTGTCAAAGTGGTTGGGTTCCATCCAACCGAAAATGCAGGTGCCGCCCATGGGTGCCAGCACGATCCTGTTCTTGATTTCCAGGTTGCCGACTTTCCAGGGGGTGAATAATGCTTGGTATTCCTGCTTCATATTACCTCCTTTTTAACATCCGCAGGTGCCTCCTGCGTCTGAATGAGTACTACATTGTTTTCGAGGTCGACGGATGCGACGCTTCCGGGGATGCGCTTCGAAGCGCCGAAGAGGTCGCGGACGGTGACGTACCCCGCCTCCTGCCGGATCTGCGCCGCAAGTTCCATGATGAGCTCACGGTCCGAGGCGCGGTAAACGTTCGAAAGGCACATGTCACGCCTCCTGTCCCGGGGCTGCGGGCTCCTTCTCCGCCGGAGAGGTCTCTTCCGCTTTCGGTGCGGCGAGGCTCACGGCCTCCATCAGGGCGAGATTGGCTTCCACCATGCGGGCTCGGGCCGAGCGGATCTTCTTTGCCGCGGCCGCGTCGCCGGCGTCGGTAAAGCGCTTCGCGAGCGCCGCCAGTTCCTCTTCGTGATGCTGATTGTGATCCAGCATGTGAGAAAGAAGGATACGCGCCTTCTCCAGGTCGCCCAGGGAAGCGGGATCTCTTACCGGCTCGTCGTGATGGTGCTCATGCTCGTGACAGCAGTGGTCATGGTCGTGCTCATGCTCATGGCAGCAGCCCTCGTGGTGATGTCCGTGGTCATGCTCCCCATGATAGTCGTGATGGCAATACTTCATGATTTCTTCCTTCCGAGGTGCATTTCCTTCATGCCCTCGACTTCGTCGCAGACCGGCTTCAGCGTGCAGTGGCTGCAGTCCGTGGGCAGACCGTCCAGAATGTGCGAGAGGGTCTTCGTGATGTCTTCGACCTTCTTCGCGTTCGGCTGCAGGGCTTTCACCACCGCTTCATCGGTGATGAAAACGATCTGCGCGTCCTTAACACCCTTCACCGCCCTGTACTTTTCGAGGTACGCGGCGCCGACCGCAGCAAAATTTATCCCGCGCTTAACAGCCTCTTTGCTTACCCGGACCTGCTCTTCGTAACTCGTTGAGGAAACGCGGACCATGTAGCCCGTCGGAAACACGTGATAGCGCACGTATTCCATCGAGCGGATCATGTCGTGGCCTTCGTCATCCTCCGAGATCTCCTCCGTCTGCAGCACGACGATGCGGGCAAAGGCCGTATCCTTCTTCAGTTCCGGAAGATCCCGGCCCAGCAGGAATACCCCTTCGCCGCCCGGAAGCGCCGACGTGGTCACGCAGGTATAGTTGACGGACGGGCAGCCGGAGCCGCCCAGTTCAAAGGCGGCGTCCCGCTGCATCACAAGCTCGCTCCGGCCGAGATCCGGCCAGGCGGGCCTTTCCGGCAGGCGCTTCGCGCCGCCTGCCGCGTCCCTTGTCGCATTGATTATCGCGTCGTATAGCTTCATTGCCGCTAGAACCGGATGTCTGTCTTCTTCCGGTCAAAGATGGTGTTGACTCTGCGGTAGGCCCATTCCATGAGCTTCTGATCGAGATTCCAGAAATAAACCACGAAAAGCACGATGCACAGGGCCAGCAGGATCCCCAGGACCACCTTCAGTACTTTGAAAAATTCTTTCATGCGCTTTTCCTTTCACGCTCAGGCGGTCTTTTTCGCCATCCCTTTCTGACGGGCATATTCCGCTGCGCCCAGCGCTCCCATCAGCTGCGGGTCGGTATCCAGGTCGACGACCTTCAGCTTCAGCACGTGCTCGATGGCTGCCTTCAGGCCGTCGTTCTTCGCGCAGCCGCCGGTCAGGGTGATGGAATCGGTCGCGCCGGCCTTCTTGCTCATGACGAAGCAGCGTTTTGCGACAGCCATCTGGATGCCGGCCGCGATCTCGTTCATGGGCTTGCCTTCACCGACCAGGGTGATGACTTCGGATTCCGCAAACACGGTGCACTGCGCGGTGATCGGGATCACGTTCTTCGCGCTCAGGGACAGCTTCGAGAATTCCGGAAGGCTCATCTCAAAGGAGCGCGCCATGGCTTCGTAGAAACGGCCGGTACCGGCAGCGCATTTGTCGTTCATGGCAAAGTTCTTTACGGTGCCGTCGGCATCAATGGAAATACCCTTGATGTCCTGGCCGCCGATGTCGATGATAGCCTTGACGTTCGGGTTCGTGACGTGCACGCCCATGGCATGGCAGGAGATCTCGGAGATGTTCTCATCCGCGAACGGGACCTTGTTGCGGCCGTAGCCGGTGCCGATGAGGTAGGCGAGGTCTTCGGACTTCTCCAGCCCGACCTGTTTCAGGACCTCGGCCATCGCGAGCTTCGCGGATTCTTCCGCGTTGATCTTGCTCTTCATCGTGGTATCCGCCACGATCTTGCCGTTCTCGTCCACGATCACTGCCTTGGTGTAAGTCGACCCAACGTCGCAGCCGCCGAAATATTTCATGATATATATTCTCCTTTATATGATTCATTAAAGATGCGTTATGTCAGCACTCTCTGCCTTCTCCTTCGCCGGGCTTTGCCTGCCTGCACAAGGCACGCCCTCCGGGTGTCGGGATGACAGGGAAGATCTTTACCAGCTGGCGTCGTCCTCGAAGTCCACGAGCGACGGATCAAGCGGCTCTTCGCGCATGACCGTGCGCATGTATTCGTTGACCTTCGCGCGCATGTCCTTGCGGGAAACGGTGCGCGGATCCATCAGGTCGTGTTCGATCCAGATGAGGCGCACGCCGTGTTCTCTCGCCTGATCGTCGAAGAGGCCGTTCAGCGTGGACATGTTCTTGCAGGAAACGTGCTGGTACATGATGACGATGTCCGGCTTCCAAATCTCGACCTGGCGCCAGAGTTCGGTCAGCACGTGGTCGTAGCCGCCGTTCGTGTGACGGCGCATGACCATGCGCTCGTAGAGTCTCGCCATGTCCTTCAAAGCTTCTTCAGGATCTTCGGTCTCGAGCGGCTTCGTGAAGTTCAGGCTCTCCATTTCCACGAGCACGTTGATGCCCCAGCAGTTGGCCAGCCAGTTGGAGAAGTTGGCGTAGTAATGCGCCGGCACGCTCCAGACGATCGCGCGGTGGCGCATCTTGCCGCGCCACGGCTCTTCCTTCTTCGAATACGCTTCCATCATGATCTTGTCGACCTTCTTGAAGGTATTCAGGATGCGCGGATCGAGGCCGCCGTCCATCTCGTAGTTCCACTTGCGGAACAGCTCGTAGCACGGGCCGATCAGCTGCGGGTACGGCGTCTGGTTGACTTCCCACTTCTGCAGCTCATACTGCGTTTCCTTGTTGAAGCGCTTCATGGCGGCGAAGTAAGCGTCCCAGCTCCATTTCGCACCGGTCTGCTCTTCGATAAATTTGATGCAGCCCTTGATGTCTGCCACGGCCGCCTGCATGGAGGATTCGTCCTCGTAGCGGACCGGGAAGCAGAGGTGGTAGGTCGGCAGATCCTTGAAGCGGCGGCTCGTGTAGGACGAGGCCATGACGGATCCGTCGCAGGGCATCGAGCTGGAAATGAAGCAGGCGCCCATGTGCGGCAGGGCGTCGATGACGCAGGCGCCGCATTCGGAGGTCGGGACCGGGCAGGTGTCGGACGGCAGGCCGTAGCTTTCGACGGCGTCGATGTACGGCATGCAGGCAAGCTGGTCGATCTCGGACAGCAGGAACACCGGCATCAGCTGATACGGGATGCCTACCAGATCCGGGAAGCCGGCCATGATCTGCGCCATGGTCATTTCGTCAAGCAGTACGATCTTCTTGGAAAGATCGGTGGAGTTGCCGTTCTTTTCGTCGCTCTTCATGAGGAGCACCAGGTTTTCCGCTACGTAGCGGAAGATCGCGTAGATCAGCTCGTGGTGCATCTTGAGTGCGTTGCCGCGCAGGCCGAGCGTATTCTTGTCCATGAAGGAATGGCAGCAGAAGTAAGAGATCATCCAGCGATAGTGGACCGCGCCGTTCAGGGCCGGGATGAGGTCCTTGGAGAAGGTCGAAAGCAGCATTCCCCACATGCGGAGCCATTCATAATAGTCGTAGGCGGTGTCCTTAAGGCCCCTCCATTCGCGGCGGACGGTAGCCATCTTGCCGTTCCGGTAAAGCTTGCCGAGCTGCTTTTCACCGTTTAAGAGCCAATCCAGGCGTTCTTCGTTCGTCATCTTCGCGAACAGGCCGGCTTCCATCTTCGCGCGCTTGCCGAAGGCCTTCCATTCGTTCCCCATGGCTTTGGCAACGCCCTTCCAGTCGGTCTCCTTCAGCATGCCGCCGATGATGCCGCCGACTTCCTTCAGGTTTGCCGCCTGGGCCTTCCAGTCAATATGGTCCTTCATGCGGAAGAATTTCGGATCGGGATATTTGATCTTGCTCATGCTCTTGCCTCCTCTTCCGCGTGGATCCGCTTGATCTCCAGTGCTTCCACGAAGGCCTGGAAACGGGTGCGGAGCTGTCCGGAGTTGCGGACGTTGTACGGACGGTCGATCGACAGCACCGGCCAGCCGTACTCATCGTGCAGGATGTGGCTGGCAAGCGGACGCTCGAAGGCCCAGAAATCGCAGAACTTCATCTGCTCGTAGACGATGCCGTCCGCGCCGTATTCACGGGCCAGGCGGTCGGCCGTCTCGCGGCGCTGCGTGATCTTTTCTTCGCTCATGTAGCGCGCGCATTCGGAGGTCTTCATGTAGTGCCGCACGATCTGGGTGAGGATGTCCTCGCCTTCGTTGATCACGATCTCCTCGCGGCCGGGCGTCGAGCCGTAGCAGTAGCGGTCGGCCACGACCAGAGCGCCGGAATCTTCCAGCAGGCGGGTGAAGTCGAGGTCGTCGATCTCGCTGCCCACCACCGCGACTCTTGCGCGGAACTTCGGTTTTTCATCCACTTCACGGTTCCTGATCTCCTCCAGCGTTTCGCGGAGCTTCGGCAGGATGAGGGCCTTCGGGCAGCAGTAGCTTGCCAGAACGATCACGTGGAATTCGTAACCGGTGACCGGCGGGTTCGGCAGCTTCCTGAGGTTGCCGATCTCGGTGATGATGCGGCAGACTTCGTTGTGTTCCTCGACAGCCTTCAGCAGGGCTTCGTCGGAGGTGTCCACGCCGTAGCGCGCCGTCAGCTCATCCAGGAGATGCAGCCGCATCTGGGTGCGCATCTGCTCCACGGTATAAGTTTCCACCTTATACGGGATGTCACAGTGGCTGACGAAGAAATTCGGCTTTGTGTTGCAGTTCAGGATCTCCATGTGCTCGTAGCAGCGGTTCATGGCGGAGCAGGCGTCAACGCCGGCTAACGCATCCAGGAACTGGTAGCCGCCTTCGATCGCTCTCTCGAGCAGAGACCTGGCGTACTCGCAGGTGTAGTTGGACATGTAGTAGGTGGCGATATCGATGCTGCCCGTGCGCGGCGCGCGGATGCGCACCGAGAAGGCCTTGCCCACGTTGCAGAGCACTTCCGGCATGTGGTAGCAGGTATAGCCGACCGCGATCCCTCCTTCCTCCTGCGCCTGCCGGACCAGGGCGTTGTCCGCGTCCTCCAGCAGGTTTTCAAATTCGATCAGGTATTTGAGATCTTTCATAGGACCTCCCTTCCTAAAAATGTACGTGTATTCGCTGCGCCTCGCGTCCGGACTTAAGCTATCCTGCTCGCTGCCTCGAATATTCTTTCTCGGCTCCGTTCCGCTTCGCTTCAAAGTCGCCTCAAAAGAACATTTCGGGCGCGCTCGCGGTAAGGAAAAGCAAAAAATGTCCGATGCGCTCGGCGCTGATAATCTTAATCGCATCCTTTCCCTTTTCAGGACTGAGGTCCTGTGAAAGGGCGGACGGGGCGTCCGCCGGGCGGCGGCAGTTTTATGAGATTTCCATTTTCCTCAGGATCTCTCTTGCGCCGGCGAGGATGACGGAGTCGTCAGGCAGGTCGAAGACGCTCTTTCCTTCGATGTCGTTTTCCGCGTGGGCGGGATCCGGCGGGATGACGGCGATGAGCGGGACGCCGCCGATCTCGGTCTCGGTGATTCGCTCGGGCAGGAGCACGCGGTTTAAGACCGCGCCGACCTTATCGGCCGCGACCAGGCTGTCCGAGACCTCCTTGATCGTGGAGATGATCTGGATGCCCTTCCGGCTCTGGTCCGAGACGCACAGAAGATGCGTCACCTTCTCCATGACGCGGCGGTTGATCTGTTCGATGCCCGCCTCGCCGTCGATGACGACGTAGTCGAATTCATTCACGAGCAGGCTGATTACCTGCCTGAGATACGTATTTATGGCGCAGTAACAGCCGGCCGCCTCGGGGCGCCCGATCGCTAAAAAGGCAAAGCCTTTCTGTTCCTGCATCGCTTCGAAAATACGGAATTTCGCTTCCGCGAGAATATCCTGCGTATCCTGCAGGCCTTCGGTCACGTCCTTCGCGACGCGCAGCCTGATCTCGTCCAGCGTTTCTTTTACGTCCACGCCAAGAGCCACGGAAAGGCCAATGGCCGGGTCCGCGTCGATCGCCAGTATTTTCGCCTCAGGATGCGCTTCCGTTAAAACTCTCACGATGGCGGCAGACAGCGACGTCTTGCCGACCCCGCCCTTGCCGGTCAGCGCGATAACACTAGCCTGATGCATGTCAAACTCCTTGTTTTTTCGAAATTCTTCGTAATAATAAGGTATCACGATTGCCGCTTTTCGTCAATGAAAAAGACAGAGATTGCTCTCTGTCTTTACAATGACTAATTGTAGCCTGCTATCCCCCTTATTTTTTGCATTGATGAGCTGTGTAATCGCTTACCAGCCCCGTTTTTCTTTCAGCCACTTCTCCGCGGCCTCGGGTTCCGTAAATCCGCCGACGATAACCGTCCCTTCCGCTCCCGAAAAATGCGCCGTGACTTTCCCATCCGCGATCTCGTGATCATAAACGCTGATCACAAAGCGTCCGAACCACGGCCGGGAAGAAATCAGTGAAAAATGCCAGATCATTCCCCGCTCATCTTTCATGCTCTCCAGTTCCGGGAGTCTCTCACAAACCGCTTTCCATTCGTATTCTACCGGGCTTTCCACGGAAAGTTTTACCTCAACGCCATTCACTGTCGGCAGTTCTGTCAGCGGATATCCGTCGATCCGGATCGTACCCCGGAAACGGTCGGGAGTAAACAAATTGATGTGATACCAACCTTTGATCTGAACTTCCCGAAGGGTCGCCTCGCCGCTTCCCTGGTCAATCTCTACCGCCTGAACCGTCCTTCTAAACGGCAGCGGAATGAGAAACAACGCGATAACGGCGAGAATGACAATGCGGCGGATCACCACAGCCGGCCTGAGTTTTCTTCCCGGATCGAGAGTTTGCAGATCAACGTTATTTACTGCATCCAGCAGATCGTATACATCATACGCACTCATCATGGTGTATACCCCTCCCTTTCCAATCGCTTTTTCAGCGCTTCCCGCATGCGGAAAAGGGTGCTTTTGACCTTTCCCTGCGTACAGCCGAAGCGGCGGCTGATCTCCGGGACGGTATCAAAATACCAGTAGCGGCGCAGGAAGATGCCTCTTGGCTCTTCCGGATAACCCCGCAGAAAATCCGCAATGATTTCATTCAGTTCCTGTGATTCGATTTTTCGGTCCGCGCCTCCTTCCCCGGGCAGGCATTCCTCCATTTCCTTCGTCAGTTCGCAGAAATTTGCCTTCCGTTTCAGCCGGCTGTTTCGCCGGCATGCATCAATTGCTTCATGTTTGATGATCCTGACAAGGAATTCGAAGAGATAACCCCGCGGTTCATGCGGCGGGATACTGTTCCAGGCCTTCAGATAGGTGTCGTTTTCGCACTCTTCTGCCGCTTCGTGGTTTTCCAGAATTCGGTAAGCCGTCTGCCAAAGTTTAGCGCCGTACTTTTCCTGCGTTTCCCGGATAGCGGATTCATCCCTGGATAAATAAAGCTCTATGATCTTGTTGTCATCCAAGGCTGTACCTCCTTCTCCGAGAAGCTTTCCGTTCTCAGGGTCTTTCACCCTTATAAGCGTCGTTTCACGACAAAACGTTTCAATTTTTTGCGGGATCCACCGGCAGATCAGCACCGGCTGCTTCGTTTTCATTGTACACAGCCATATTTCGTTTTACAAGGTCTGCCGTGTGATCACCATGTTTCAAACATAATAAAAAACCGCGCCGAAGCGCGGTTCGGGGCAGCCCAGTCCGCCCGGAGGAAACTTTATTCTGCTTTTTCGCATTTGGCAACTTTCATGTGCGGATTCTTTTTCTCCGCTTCCCAGATCGCGTTGAATTCGCAGTCTTCTTCGATCTCCACGACCGTCGGCTTGCTGTCTTCGTGCAGTTTGCCGTCGACCGTCATGGTGATCCTGTACTTCGTCAGCTGCTTTTCCTTCTTTCCGCCTTTATGAAATAATCCCATGATCATCCGTCCTTTCCGTCCGCGGTCACGCCGCGTTCCTTCTTTTTGACAATACACTGATTCCGCGTTAATTTTTCGGAAAGGATATCGTTTTTCCCTGCGGAGCCGCCACGAAACTCTCTTCAGGTGCTATGATTAGTCGGAAAAGGAGGCTTGTTCGCATGGCGAAAAAGAATACAAAGCGGCTCCTGACCGATCTGTGCATCTTTCTTGCGGTGCTGGGGCTGACGACCGCGATCTGTCTTGCTCTTGCCCGCATTGATAACGACAATAATCCCTTCGCGATGGCCATGTACATTCTGGCTGTCGCGCTTATCGCGCGCTTTACCGACGGATATCTCTGGGGCGTCCTTGCCTCGCTCGTCGGAACGTTCTGCGTGAATTACATTTTTACGATTCCCTTCTGGGCACTGAACGTGACTTATCCCGGCTATCCGCTGACGGTGACGGTCATGCTCGGCGTCTCTCTTCTGATCAGTGCGCTGACCACGCAGATAAAGAGACAGGAACAGCTGCGCCTCGAGGCGGAATGGGAAAGGATCCAGGCGGACCTTCTGCGCGCCATCGCGCACGACCTGCGGACGCCCCTTTCGGCGATCCTCGGCTCGGCTACGGTCCTCATGGAAGAGAACGTCTCTTCTGAAGAGCAGAAATCGCTTGCCGGCGGCATCCGTCGAGACGCCGAATGGCTGATCCGCGTGACGGAAAACCTCCTGACGGTCACGCGCGTCCTGAAGGACGGCGGAAGTGTCCGGAAGCAGGAGGAGGTGCTTGAAGAGATCATCGGCAGCGCCGTTGCCAAATACCGGCGCACCGACGGCGCGCTTCCGGTGGTCGCGGACCGGCTCGATGAGATCCTCATGGTCCCGATGGATCCCGTTCTGATCGAGCAGGTGCTGCTCAACCTCTTCGACAACGTTACCGCACACGCAAAGGACGCGGACCGGATCTGGCTCCACGTCCGGAAAGGAGAGGACGCCGCCGAGCTCTCCGTGGAAGACAACGGACGGGATCTTCCCGAGAATCTCATCGCCTCCTTCTTCTCCGACGCTGTTTCCTCTCCGCGTGCACACCGCGGGACCTCGGACGCCGTCCGCAGCATGGGCATCGGGCTCTCTGTCTGCCGCTCGATCATCCGCGCTCACGGCGGGGAAATGAAAGCCGAAAAAAGCATACGCCACGGCGGCGTGAAGATCAGCTTTACGCTCCCGCTCGAAAAGGAGACGGAATGACAGAGACCGCAAGAAAAAAGATACTTATCGTGGAAGATGATCCCGGGATCAGCACCTTTCTGAAAACAACGCTGCGCGCGGAGGGCTATGACGTTCTCTGCGCTGCCGCTGCGGGCACGGCCCTGCAGATGATCCCCTCGCACTGTCCGGACTGCGTGCTTCTGGACCTCGGTCTTCCGGACATGGACGGCGGCAAGGTCATCGAAAGCGTGCGGAAATGGACCCAGATGCCGATCATCGTGATCTCCGCCCGTTCGCAGGAAGCGGACAAGGCCAATGCCCTCGATCTGGGCGCTGACGACTATCTGACCAAGCCCTTCGGCGTGGTCGAACTGAAAGCGCGCATCCGGGCGGCGCTCCGCCACACCCGCACGACAGCAGAAAGCGAGGAGGTGGCCCTGAGCGGCAGCTACAGCGTGGGCGATCTGGTGATTGACTATAAAAAAATGAGGGTTTATATTCGGGATGTTGACGCAGGCCTTACCCCGAACGAATTCCGTATCATTTCGCTTCTGGGCAAATATCCGGGCCGCGTGCTCACCTACAAGATGATGATGCGGGAGCTCTGGGGCCCCTCGTCGGGCATGGACAACAAGATCCTGCGGGTACACATGGCCAATATCCGCCGCAAGATCGAAGAAAACCCGAACGACCCGAAGTACATCATCACGGAAGTCGGCGTCGGCTACCGAATGGCTGAGCAGGGGGAGATGGGCGCTTCCGGCGCTCCGCCCCGAAAGGGAGACCAATGAGCTATTTACAGGACAATACCGCCTTTCTCGGTACCGGAGAGCGGGATGGGAAAGGCAAGACCCTGCAGGAATTTCTCGATGCTTACGACCCGAAGAAATATGACTGTCCCAGCAATACGGTGGACATTGCCGTCTTTTCCGGCCGCGAGCTGCTGCTGATCAGACGGGGCGGACACCCGAACATCGGCATGTTTGCGCTTCCCGGCGGCTTTGTCGAACTGCGTGAGGATCTGGAGACTGCCGCTGCCCGGGAGCTCATGGAGGAGACCGGCGTACGGGATCTTCCCCTCGTGCAGGTAAGGACCTTCGGCGCCTGGGACCGCGATCCGCGCTGGCGGGTCATTACCACCCTGTACGCCGCCGTGCTTCCCGAAAAGCCTGCGGCAAAAGCCGGCGACGACGCGGCGGACGCCGTCTGGTTTACCTGGTCGCTTCGGGAAACGCCCGCGGAAAACGGCACCCGTCTTGAACTGGACCTTGCCGCCGGAGACCTCCGTCTTTCCGTAAAGGCGACCCGTGTCCGCTGCGGAAACGAATACCTGAACGAATACCGGTATAAGGATTACGAAGCCGAAGGCCTCGCCGGAGATCACGGCCTGCTGATCCTCGAAGCGATCCGCCGCATCCGCGAAGAAACGGTCCATTTCTGAAAAAGCATAAAAACGACTTGTAACGGTGCGAATTCATCGCGCCGTTCCTTGACAGGGCCCAGAAGTATCTGGAAGAAGCCGGCATGGCCTTCTCCAACGCGCTGCCCGGCATCGCCGCCCGCGCCATCGAAGACGCCTGCACCGGCTCCAATCCCCGTCAGCCGAGCCAGGAAGAGATGGAAAAGCTGCTGAAGTGCTGCTACTACGACACCGAAGTGGATTTCTAAGCCGATCCATGACATAAATAACGGCTCCAAGCAGCCGGAAAAGCCTGCGGAAACAAACCGCAGGCTTTTTTTGATTCCTTTTGCCGTCCGTGCATTTTCCGGTTTACGTTTTCCCGAAAATATGTTAGATTGATAAGAGGGAGCAGACGTCGTCTGCAATTGACCGAAAAACAATCGAATACCCGAAACGAAAGGGAGGTCCCTGCGTGCGTGACCTAGTACACATCATCGAATTTGAAAACCTGCTCCAGGAAGCAGGCAACGACCTGGTCCGGCAGGCAAAGGAAGAGGGAAAACGCGCCCTCGGCTACACCTGCAACTTCATGCCGGAAGTCCTTTTGGACATCCCCGGCTGCTTCTCCGTGCGCCTCCGTGCGCCCCGGAGCACTTCGCCGGACATCGCGACCTACTACATGACCAACCGTACCTGCATGTACGGCCGCTGTCTTCTGGAGCGCGCCATGGAAGGCGGCTTCAACTTTCTGGACGCCGAGATGGCGACCGAGACCTGCACCGTCACCTGCCGCTTCCAGGAGCATCTGCAGCGGATGGACGTCATCCAAAACCCCGATTTCTTCTGCGAGTTCACCGACGTCCCCTTCAAGAAGAACGAAAACTCCGTCGACCACTACGCCCGCCAGCTGCAGGCGCACGTCCTGGATAAGCTCAGTGAGCATTTCGGGATCGATACTTCGGACGAAGCGCTGATGAAGGCCATCGAAGAGCACAACGAGCTCTGCCGCCTGATCCGCGAGATCGGCGAATACCGGAAACTGGACAATCCGACCATCACCGGGCGCGAATTCCAGATCATCCAGCTCATCACGCAGGTCTGCCCGAAGTACCTCATCATGGATAAGCTGCGCGACATTGCGGAGCAGCTAAAGACCCGCGAGCCCGATGAAAAGCCTTCGTGGCGCTGCAAGGTGGTCCTTGCCGGCTCCGAGGAAGACGACCCCGATTTCACGAAGCTGATCGAGGAATGCGGCGCTCTGGTGGTTGCCGACCGCCACTGCTACGGCTCTCTCCCCGGCCGCGAGGACATCGTTGTTAAAGAAGGCGAAACGCCGCTCTACGCGATCGCCCGCCACTATCTGGAACACAGCCAGTGCCCGCGCTTCATGGAACAGCACGTCATGCGGGAACGCAAGGCCTATCTTGCGGATCTTGCGAAGGAATACAAGGCGGACGGCATCGTCATCGCGCAGATGAAGTTCTGCGAATACTGGAGCTACGAGCGGACCATCGACACCATCGTCCTGAACCGTGACTACGGCATCCCGGTTTGCTCCATCGAAAAAGAATATGTCAACAACGCCGTCGGCCAGCTCAGGACCCGTTTCCAGGCCTTCGTCGAGAGCATCGAACTGAAGAAACTTGCCCAGGAGCAGAAGGCATCCGGAGGTGAAGCATGATCTACAAGACCAATGAAGCAAAAGAGATCCGCCTGTTCTCCAAGGGCTGGCTGCAGGATCTGAAGCTAAAGGAAGCGGCCGCGGCAAAGCTCGAAAAGCTGAAAGCAACCGACTTCAAACAGAAAGCGAAAGACACGGCGGAAAAGATCAAGAATCTCGACGTTAAGAAGACCGCCCGCGATTTCATGTACGGCAAGCCGCACGAAGAGCGCCGCCTCGGCGACCTCTACATCCCGGGCACCGGCCTCTATAAGCACCGCGAGTGGCGCGGCGTGAAGGACACCATGTATTATTTCAATAATATCTGGCTGTACAACTACGCGCACATGGTCATGGACATCATGAAGGGCGGCGGCCTCGTCCCGTTCCTTCAGGGAACTCTCCGCTACCGCTGGATGGGCCAGACCTACCTCACCGTCATGCACTGGTTCGACCGCGGCCTTGAAGGCACGCGCGGGGAAGCACTCCGGGCCTCCGCCTGGCACTACCGCGGCATGGTCAGTGAGACCATCCGCCAGTTCATGCGTATGTTCAAGGCCGATACGCGCTACAACGGTGAAGGGAATGAAGTCTGGAAGAACACGATTTCCCATGACGAGACCGTTTCCGGAAACATCTTCTACGGCTGGCGCGACCGCATGGACGACGTGGCCCTGCAGATGATCCCCTACTTCGTCACCTGCCACGTCAACAACCACACGGTCCTAAATTACATCGACGCTGCCCAGTCCATAGGCCTGCCTGGCGACCCCTGCCCGATGTGCCAGGCCGAAGCCGGCATCTTCGTGCTGAACGACGTTCCGGACTACAGCCCCGTGGTCGTAACCTCGAACGAAGCCTGCGACGGCTCCGTGGGCACCTCCATCCTGCAGGACTGGTTCCTCGACCGCCCGCTCTACGCCATGCCGCAGCCCATGCGCTACGACGATCCGCTCGTGCAGAAGCACTGCCAGGAAGAGATCGAAGGCTGCTGGCGCTTCATCGAGGAGCAGACCGGCCAGAAGATGAACTGGGACGAATACGTAAGGCACGCCGAAGCCTTCAACAAGCTCACCGAATTCGAGCATGAAAAATGGGACGTTGCCGCGAACACGGACTACTACCCGATCACCGGCGTCGCGCAGGCGCTGTACCGCATCTACTATTCGCAGGACGGCGACCGCGACATTTGGCACTTCGTCGACAGGAAGGTCAAACGCATCATCGAAAAGTGCGTGACGCAGAAGATCAATTCCTTCCCGAAGACCCGCCACCGCGTGATCGCCTGGAGCTGCGCGCCGCTTTACTACTCACACTGGTGTACCTGGGCCTACAACTGCTGGGGCCTCAACTGCATCATCAACATGGACTCCCTGATGTTCGACCAGATGCTGCGCACCGACACCTACGAGCACGCCCTGGAAGACCTGACCTGGTTCAACGAGAAGGCGCCCATGCGCGCGATGGCCGTGGGCGGCCACGAGCACATCTTCAAGCTCTGGGAATACATGGAGCGCTTCAACTGCGACATGGTCATGATGTACGACCAGCTGCAGTGCAAGGGCATGCAGGGCGTCCACGGCATGTTCGAGGACGAATTCCGCAAGCGGAACATCCACGCGATCTGGCTGCCGCACGCGCTGCCGGATAAGCGCACGGTCTCCCGCCGCGAGATCCGTCAGATCATCAACGACTACATGTTCACCGTCATGCACGAAGAGCCGCTCGATCCCACGCTGCTGGATTTCGATGACAACGATTCGTGGTAAAGCACCGACAGATAAGGAGAGTCTCATGAAAAAAGCTATCGTTAAAAAATGCCTGAAAGCGCTGTGGTTCCTGCTGAAAGTCGCCGGCTTTGCCTATCTCATCCTCTTCGTCGTTTTCTTCTTCGACCTGGACGGCAAGCTCCTCTACCACGTGGTGGAGCCGAACATGAACGACCACTTCAACAAGATGGAACGCCCGGACCTCACCGGAACGCCTTACGGCCCGAAAGAACCGGTAAACGATTAAGCAAGGTCGGTCTGAAGGACCGGCGAAAAATGAAACGGGGCGGCCGAAAGGCCGCCCCGCTGTTTGGCTTCTTGCCTTTGCCCGCCGATTATGCTATCCTTTTCTTACGATTTCATCTAAGTGAGGCTTTCCATGTACAAAACCGTTCATTCCGTCGTATTTGAAGAAAAGCCGGGCGGCGGCAATCCCGCGCCCGTGACCCTGGATGCGGACGAACTCTCCACGGAAGAAATGCAGGCGATGACTTTCCGCTTCGGCGAGGAGTCCGTGTTTCTGATGAAGCCTTCGCGTGATGACTGCGACGTCAAAGCCCGCTATTTCGTCCCGCTGCATGAGATGGAGATGTGCAGCCACGATACGATCGGCGCCGTGACGGTGTTAGTTAAGACCGGGCGCGTGACCGCCTCCCCGGTGCGGCTCGAGACCGCCCTCGGCCAGGTCCTCGTCGACTGGGAAATGGACGGCGACACCGTCAAGGTCTCGCTTTCACAGTTCCTGCCGCGCGTTAAGGAAGAGGCGCCCACGAAAGACGAGCTCTGCCGGGCGTTAAACATCACCCCGGACAAGCTCGCGGATCTGCCTGTGGAATCCTCCGCCACCTCGCGCTTCAAGCTGATCGTTCCGCTTGCCGATAAGGAAACGGTGTATGCACTCGAACCCGATTACGAATATCTCTGGTCGCTTTGCGACAAATACGGAACGACAGGCTTTTACCCTTACGCGAAGGAACCGGGAACAGACCCCTTCCTCTTCTGCGCAAGGCAGTTCCCCTGCCGCGCGGGCTACCCCGAAGATCCGGCGACCGGCGTTGCTGCCTCGGCCCTTTCAGCCTATCTGATCAGACACCGCCTGATCCCGCTTGCGGACGGCTGGAACGAGATCACGGTGCGTCAGGGCGAAGCCATGGGCAGACCGAGCCTCATCTACGCTGCCTGCTTCCTTGAGGGCTGCGAAGTGACTGCCACAAGGATCAGCGGCAAGGCAAGACTGGACTGACAGCCCGCCTGGCAGGCCTGCCCCGGACGCGAGGCGGCATGATTGCGGCGAACGGGAGCACATGTCTTTCGAAGCGACTTTGAAGCGAAGCGGAACGGAGCTGAGAAAGATCTGTGCGAGCAAGGAGCCGAAGTTATTACGAGGCACTTTATGTTCTGGCTTCACGGTGAAGATCTTCCGGCGGACGTCGGAAACGAACGTTTCTGCGCGATGCACCTTGTGTACATCGCAGTCTTTCTTATTGCCACGGTCCTCTGCGCCGTCTGGTTCCGAAAGACCGATGAACGCCACCGGAAAACCGCCGAGCGGATCACCGGCTCCCTCGTCTTCTTTTTCGGCTTCTGCGAATACTTCATCACCTTCCTCGTCGGCCGCTTCACGATCTACACCCTGCCGATCCACGTCTGCAGCCTCATGTACATGCTGGTCCCTCTCCACGCCTGGACGAACGCCGCGCGGCCCGGGTCCTTCGGTGCAAAACTCCACGCTTTCCTCGGCGCCGTCATCTTCCACCCGGGCATCCTGGCCGCCTGGGCCGCCCTGCTCTTTCCGGACTGGCTGTACTATCCCTTCTGGAATTACCTCAGCATCTGCGGTTTCATGGGCCACGGCATGGTCTCCGTTTACGGCGCCTCGATCCTCGTGCGGAACGCGGAGGCAGCGGAGCCGAAAAAACTGATCCTCCGCGATTTCGGGCGTTCGGCCATTTTCCTCCTCTCCGGCATGTTCCTCATGTATTTCTTCGACAAAGCGACCGGAACGAACTACTGGTTCATGGCGGAGCCCGGCTACGACTCGCCGCTTACTTCGTTCTACGAACGCGGCGGCTACGGCGGGTATCTGACCGCCTTCATCCTGATCGGGACTGCCGTCACCGCGCTCTGGTACGGGCTGCGGTACCTCTTCCTCCTGCGGCGCGCACGCAAGTGACCTGCTCAGCCAGTCAACGGAATACTATCCTGCCGCGCTCCGGCAGGTTTTTTTATTCTTTTTTTCGATTTTATTTCTGATTTTTTTCTTTTCCGTTGCCCGCGGCACAGGTTTGTGCTATATTTTCCGTGTATGCTGCCGCACGAAGAAGCGGCGCAGAAAGAGGTAGCCCATGTTCGGAAGACGTCCCGACGGAAGACGCGTCAATGATATCGATCCCGTAGTCAAGATCACCCCCTATGTCATGCCCCAGCGCTGCGACGCGCAGATTTTCTTAAAGCACCGCACGGACATGGAACTCCTGGCGTCCTATATCCACAAGCAGGCGGATAAGGGCGAAAAGCTGGGCTATATGACCATCCTGATCGCCGCCTATGTACGCGCGCTCAGCCAGAATCCCTGCGTCAACCGCTTCGTCATGAACAAGCAGCTCTTTGCACGGAACAACTGCACCGTTTCCTTCAATGTGCTGAAGGATCCCTATCACATCGACAAGGGCGAGCTGGTCTGCAAGACTCGCTTCGACCTTACCGATACCATCTACGACGTCCGCGACAGGATCGAGGCGAACATCGATGCCCTGCGCGGCGCAAACGCGGAGGAAGGCTTTCTGGAGAAGCTCCTGAACTTCGGCTTCGCGGTCCCCGGCCTTGCCACCTTCCTCGTGGCGCTGATCCGCCTGCTCGACCGCTACGGCCTCTGCCCCGGCGCCCTGCTGAACGAACTTCCCTTCCACGGGAGCATGTACATGACCAACGTCGCGTCCATCCGTCTGCACGAGGTGAATCACCACATCTACAATTTCGGCAATATCGGCCTCTTCTTCAGCCTCGGTACCGCGGAAAGGATCGTCGTTGAAGAAAACGGGACCATGCGCACGAAGCGCTTCCTGCCCATCGGCATCACGGCAGACGAACGCATCTGCTCCGGTGCGCACTACGCGCACTTCTTCACGGACATGCGCCGCTACCTGCTGCATCCCGAGCTTCTGGAGCAGCCGCCGGAAAAGGTCCTCTTCGACCATGACCTGGAATACAGCGAAGCGAAACCGAAAAAAGCCGAATGAACGCCGCTTCGCAGCAGATGAAAAGACCGCATCCGTTCAGGGTGCGGTCTTTTTCGTGCCTGCTGCACGCTCACGTCTTATTTTTTGCCCTGTTTGCCTTTCTTCCCGGACTGGCCGATCAGGATGCCGCCGAGGAGGCCGGCAACGAGGACCATAAGTGCAAGCAGGATCCACAGGACGGTGTTTCCGCCGCCTTCCTTCTGCGGCGCTTCGGTCGAAGCCGGCTGTGTAGGCGCAGGCTGCGTAGGGGCGGGCGCGGTAGGCGCTTCCGTCGGCGCCGAAGTGCTTTCCGGTTCGGTCGGAGCCGCAGTCGTTTCCGGCACCTCTGTCGTCACCGGCGGTTCTTCCGTCGTGGGCTCAGTCGGGGCTTCCGTCGTTTCCGGCGCCTCAGTCGTCACCGGCGGTTCCTCTGTCGTCGGTTCGGTCGGCGCTTCGGTGGTTGCTGACTCGGGCGGAGCCTCAGTCGTCGGAGGCTCAGTCGGCGCCGGCTCAAGCTTCGGGATCGTCTCCTGCTCCTTATGCGCCGCATTATTGTAGCAATGGCGCTCCTTCAGTCCTTCTTCCGTCTCCGTGGCAGCCTTCACGACCGTCCACTCGGACCATTTGTGGCCGTACGCTTTCGTGACCAGCTTGCTGTGATCCGCAATGAGGCTGTTGCCGTAAACGTCCCAGTACCAGTTGCCGCAGTTCTCGCACTCAACATGCCAGTTTATGCCGTCTGCCGTGCAGGTGGCCGCCTTCGCCGTGACCACGTTCATCTTGTGGCCGAGAGGTTTGATGATCGCGTCTGCATGGTTGCTGATCACGCTCTTGCCGGCGGCATCCCAGAACCAGCTGCCGCAGGAGCATTCATAGTGTTCCTTGCCCCCCGGTGCCGTGCAGGTCGGGTCCTTGGCCGCGACGAGCTTCGGGCTGTGTGTATGCGGCGCTTCGCCCATGTTGAATACGACCTTCGAATAGACCGCCGAATCCGCGGACGTATTGATGTCGTTCTGCGGGATCGTCAGCGTATAGCTCCCGTATACGTTTCTCCCGGAGAGCACGGAGATGGCCTGGCCGTAACCGCCGGTCCCGAAGCAATCCGGAACGGTTTTGACCATTTCGAGATCGGGCGTACCGTTCTTGTCCAGATCGATCTTATAGCGGTAGAGCATGCCGCTCTGGATCCTGTCCGCTATCGACTCCGACGTATAGCTTGCCTTGACCAGACCGCGGTCGATCGCCAGTTCCATCGTCGTGATGAGGGTCTCACCGCAGAGGGTACCGGTATCCTTTGCCGCCGCGTTATGATTGTACGAGCCCTGATTTTTCTCCTTCAGCGCGGCATAGACGCTAACGTTCTGTGCCGGCATGTAGAAAAAGCCGATCGGCGCACCGTAGATCCTTTCTCCGGGATTCCCGGTCGGGATCTTCACTGAGGAAACGCTGGTCTCATAATGGTCGAGATACAGGGCTGCACTGGTCGTGGTCGACATCCTGACCCAGTCGCCCGCCGCGAAGTTGGTCTTGGGCGTTCCGCCCTCGCTGCAGGAGGTGCAGCCCATGGTCGTTACGCTGTAAACGATGTTTTCCCCCGCGATCGTGACCGTGAATTCCGGCGATGAGGACTTGCCGGCTTTAAGGCCTTCCCCGGTGACCTTGAATTTGTACGTCCCGGCCTTGGTCGGCGTGCCCTTCAGATCCACCCGGCTCGCTTTCGTATTGACATAGGCATAGACCCCGTCGGGAAGATTGCCGCTGATGATGCAGCCGTCCAGTTCATCCTTATAGAGATAGAACGAAACCGTGGCTTCGTAATAACGCTTTACGGTTCCGTCATGGACGCAGTTCGCGTCATAGCGTATGCTCGGCGCATCTGCCGCCCTGGCACCCCGGCTGAAACCGGCTGCCAGAATAACAGCTGCGAGGAGCAGCAGCCATTTGGTCCACTTTTTCATGTCCGCCTCCTGTAAAGTTTATTTTTATGCCGCTGCGGTTTTGGTGTTACAGTTCCGCCTCATATTCCATGACATTCAGCACGGTCTCGCCGTCGATCTGCGCCGCACAGGGTCGGGAGAACTTCACGTGGACCTTATTGCCGGTGATGACCGTCACCCTGTCCGTCATCTCCACATGCTTGCCCTCGAAAATCTTCGGGAACGCGATCAGCGTCTTCAGCCTGGACTTTCCGCAGTAGATCATCACGGTCAGTTTGTCGGAGAAGCGGTCCTGACCGGGCGCCAGCATCATGCCGCCGCCGCAGTATCTTCCCTTCATGGCCGGTGCGAGCCAGATGTTGTCGAAGTGACGGGTCACGCCGTCGACCGTCACGTCCGCGCTGCCGGGTTTGAAATCGTAAAGCACGCCCTTGATCGCGATCGAGGTGTAGTTGATTTTCTTGCCGGGCGTTTTAGCCTTGATCTTATCCGCGACCTCACAGCAGTAGCCGTCGATCCCGTAGCTCATGTTGTTGATATACTTCCACTCCCTGCCGTTTACGCGGGCGACCGGCAGGTTCTTCAGATATTTGTTCAGCAGGATCTCCTTGCCGGGTTTTTCGCCGATGTCGTTCAGGAAATCGTTGCCGCTGCCGTTTCCGAGAAGATACACGTTGTTCTTCAGGTTTTCGCAGTCGACGTGGTTGATCAGGTAGTTGATCGTGCCGTCCCCGCCGACCATCACCACCTCATCCTCCGGCGCGAGCTTTCCGAAAAATTCCGCGTAGTCGGTCTTCGTTGCGTCAACCGGCTGCGCGCCGGTCTTTTTCAGTTCCTCAAGGGAAACGCCGGGCAGGATCCCGTTGTTGGCCAGCGGATTGTACAGGTAATATTTCATATCGGACCTCCTTATTTATCGATCGCCTATCTCAAGATCAGGCCTAAAATGATCAGGAATTCACCCAGCGAGTAGGTCAGCATGACCAGAAAATGCGTCTTCAGGCGGCTGTCCTTGTGGAAGCGCACGAAGAAAAGCGATGAGTCGGACACGAAGAACAGCAATGCGCCGACTGCGGTGATGATGCCTGCGGCGCCCCCCACCGTGATCGCGCGGAACCAGGCGAAGCAGTTCATCGCGCCGTTTAAGATCAGGTAGAACAGCATCGGATAGAACAGCCCCTTCGGCAGATGCGGCCGCAGAAAGCGGAAAATGACGAGCGACGCGGCAATGAAGGCCGCAGGCAGCAGGATGAGGACCGCCAGCGGGATCGTCCGGAAATCGGTATCCTGCACATAGCTCAGAATGAAGAAGGCGTGGCTCACCATGAAGGCAATGCCGCCGGCCGTGAACCATTTCGTCCCCTTCGGGATCAGCAGCATGTCGCCGAGCCAGGAGAAAAAGAGGGCCAGGACGACGGACAGGATGACCGGATTCGCCGCACCGAGATAAAAGCCCATGAGACCGATCAGGATGAACGGCTTGGTCTTGTTCCGCAGCATTTTGTTCTGTTTCAGGGATGCGTTCAGGTGGACCGTCGTCGCCAGGACGAACATGGCCAGCATCGGATATTGTAAGATCTGCATACGTTCTCCTTCCGGAGCAGGGTTCCGCGGCCTCTTTGCCGCTTATTCGTTCAGGTGGAAATAGCTGTCCGGGATGTGGCAGTAGCCGCCCGGATTTTTCTCCAGATATTTCTGGTGGTATTCTTCCGCGGAGTAAAAATTCTTCAGCGGTTCAATGACGACGGCAAGCTTCTGCCCCGCCTTCTCTTCCTCGCGTGCACAGACGGTGCGGATGGCCGGGAGGAGCGTTTCGTCGTCATAAAAGATCCCCGTGCGGTACTGGATGCCTTCGTCATGGCCCTGCCGGTTCACGGAGAGCGGGTCGATCACGTTAAAGTAAAAGTCCAGGAGGGCCTCTGTTCCGATCCGGTCTTCGTCGTAGACGATCTTCACGGTTTCTGCGTGGCCGCTGTTTTTGCAGACCTCCTGATAGCTCGGCGCGCGGTCCGGCCCGTTGGCATAGCCGACTTCCGTTTCCCTGACACCGTCAAACTGATCGAAATAGCGCTGGACGCCCCAGAAACAGCCTCCTGCAAGATAGATCGTTTTCATGATTTCCCCTTTTTTCGCATTATCGTCTCTTTTTAGGATATTTTAGCACAAATATGCCCCAATAATCAAATCCAATCATGAAAAAAGACGGCTGTCAATGCGCCGTCTCTTCTTTTCGGAAATGATCCCGCACTTTCACGAGGATGCGCGCCGTAAGGCCCCAGATCCCGTAGGGTCCGTACTCCCAGTAAGGCGTCGTTCTGTTCTTCGGGATGGGCGGGTAATGGGCGAGGTAGTTTTTCAGCTTTCCGGGCATGTCCGGGCTTTCGGGATCGCTCATGTCGTAAATCTCCGGATCCTGCGCGAGGAGCCGGGAAAGCGGCAGGGCAAAGACCTCTGCGACCTCCTCCCGGCGCAGGGTAAGCCGCCCCGGATCAAAGCCTTCGATCTCTGCCAGTACCGGATACACGCGCATGCGGCCTTCCCGGTGCAGTTCCGGCGCCAGTTCCTTCAGCACCCTGACCGAAGAAGCCGGGATGCCGAGTTCCTCCTCCGTTTCGCGCACGGCAGTCTCTGCCGCGGTCTCCCCCTCTTCAATGTGGCCGCCCGGAAAGCAGATCTCTCCCGGCTGCCAGACGTTCATGGACCGTACTTCCATGAGCAGCGCCGGCCCGTTTTCTCCCCGGACGAGCGGCACCAGGACTGCTGCGCCGTGCCGGATGAGGTCCTCCATGCTCCCGGCTTTCCCGGGAGTGGTCCGTTCCGGCGTTTTTGCTTCTCCGTTCATCCGTCTGCACCTCCGTTCACGGTACGCTGCTCACTTTGCCGTCTGCCGGGGGATATTCGCCCCGTGTGCATCCTGCCGTACCGTTCTTCCTGCAGAATAAACAATTCGCGGCGATCCGTCAATGAAGATCTCCGAATACGCCTACGTTGTCGTAAAAGACCGGCCCGCCTTCCACATTTCACTAATCTGCGACGTTTCGCCCTTCTGCGACTGCCACGCCGAAAACGACATCCCGATCATTCCGGACGTGGGCATGCTGGCCTCCTTCGACCCTGTCGCGCTCGACCAGGCCTGCGTGGACCTGTGCAACAAGATGCCCGTATGCGAAGGGAGCCGCCAGTACGAACTGATCAGGATGGTATGAGCCGGCGGTGCGCACGGCCGTTTACGCTTTTTCCTTAACGGTTCATGCAGTGCTCCCGTGTTTTTCTTGCAATGACTCTGTACCATTCCATTTTTTCAAAGTCAGTCTCTGGGATATCACAGGGGAATGGACGTAAAGATAACTCTTCATATCCGAGATCGGACAGCTTTTCTTTTACTATCCGCAGCGGAAACGGATGATAATGCTCTTCAAAGATCTCCTTCTGGACGATCTTTTCATTCTGCTCGAAGGTATACAGCAGATTGAACGTGATGGATCCGTCCGGTTCATGATCCCAGACCTGCACAAGGTTTACCCTTGTCCCGTTGTGAAAGAACGGATCTCTCTGTCTCCGAGGAACCGTTTCCAGTCCCTGCGGATGATCTCGGTTCGTTTTTCGCTTTCTATCAGGTCGTAGATCTCTGCTCTGTCGTACAGCTGGCCCATTTATCTTTTTCCCCAATTGTTTTCTTATTTCTAATAATTATTATATTATAATACCAACCCGGTTTAGAAGACGCTGCATAGTAAAAACAGATGAGAAAACCTTGATTCCTCGTTCTTTAGAACCGAGTGGAGTTGATGCTGACGGCATTTGTAGCCCGAGCGCCTTCAACCGGAGGCGGGCCGCAGGCACGGCGGCTTTTCTTTGCGGCAAAGCTGTGGTAAAATCCGTATGAGAGGATGGGACAACGTATGCGGATCAGTGAAAGAGACCGGCTGAACAAACAAGGACTGGCAGAGCAGGCTATCTGCTCTGCTATCTGCCGCAGCGAAGGGATCAAAGCCCGCCAGATCGCGCGGGAGCTGGAACTGGACCGCAGCGAGGTGAACCGGCTCCTTTACAGCTCTCCGCTGATGAAGGAACTCTGCTGGAAAGATGAAGAGGACTGCTGGCACGGGCTCGTGAGCCAGGCTTTTCCTCACAGCGGTCTGCATGAGATCTGCGCCTACAGCGCGGAAGCCCGGGACTTCCTGGCTCTCTCCGAAGAAGCCTGGCTGGCTGCGCTTCTGGAGGGCTGCCGCGATATCGGCCGGAATGTGAACGATAGCCGGGGGCTTATCCATTCCTTTACGGATTGTCGGCTTACGATGCGCCGGCTCTTTACCGATCTGGAAGAACTCGGAGTCCGGGATTACAAAGATTGGGTGATTGCCTTTGAACTTAAGCTCAAGCATTCCAAATGGGTCCGTATCTACGCGGACGTGCTCGTGATCACTCCGGAGAAACTCTTTTCGCTCGAGTTCAAGATGAAGGAGGTCGTGGTTCCGGAGGAAGTCCGGCAGGCTGCCAAGTATGTGCCCTATCTGGAGATCGTATTCGGCCCGAAAAAGGAAGTGCTGCCGGTGTTGGTGCTGACCGCCGCGCAGGACCTTTTTGAATTTGTTCCCATCGCGGGAGAAGACCGCTATCTTCCTGTTTGTTCGGGAGATATGCTTTTCAACGCGTTCAATGAATATCTGGGGTTTCTGCCCCCTTGAAGGGACTTGATTCAGAGACGTATCCGCAGAAGCAATTTCCTGCTCGACAGGGCTGGATAGGGCTGAAGGTCTGAGATATTTTGTTATTAAAGTTCAGGATGGAACTGTGAAAATTGTCTGGACTCACAACTCATTTGAACGCCCAACAGGATGCCGTCTGGAGGAGGTGGAAAATGGTGCCAAATCTTAAGATAGTTAATCGTTCGCATAACATTCTAAAGCCTTTTTGGCAAATAATACCCCTTGGCCTCAAAAAGGGCTCAATTTTCGGCCGTATCAAAAAAGCTCGAAACCGTTGAAAATACAACGATTTCGAGCTACGTGGGAGCGGAGAAGGAGGGATTTGAACTCAGGGCCCGATGCTCAAAAACCACGTTAAATAAGGAGGTTCCGTGCATCGCCCGCTTCTTTGGAACACATTTGTGCCATTAATACTTCTCCATACCAGTCCAAAAACAGGTTAACGTCTTTGACGTAATATTTTCTTCTGCAGGCAATGAGTCAAAATCAAAAGCCTTGATATTAATCTTTTTCCAGAAGTTCAATAGCTTTTTTAGGATTCTCCCCATATTGACTATATTTGCCAGGATTTACATTGCGCATAACAAGCGCCCCGGCAAAACGTTGAATAGAAGAAAAACCATCAAGCCTAACCAACTCGCGGATTATTTTATCCGCATTGAACTCATAAATTGTCTCAGAATAATGTGTCATTTTGTCTATCGAAGAAATGACATCATCATATAACTTGTCTGTTTTTTCGAGACAATCCTCAATGCTATGCCACAATCCCGATTTAGAAAGGGCAAGATCTATCATTGGACAAATCACTTTCCAGTCATCCTCCGTTATTTTTTCTTTGCGGGATAAGTAATAAATAATTCCCTTTGCATACTGTGCTTTCGAATCATAGTCAATTAACATGTGAAGCGTTTCGTCGATTAACATGTAGCATTGCTTTTCTTCAATACCTTTAATTCCTTCACATATTGTCCACGCCACATGATTCATTGCATCTTCTTCCAGCGTCTGGAGAAAATGTCGATAATTATCTTGATGAAGAAGTCCAAAATGATAGGCCGCAACCATATAGGTTAAAAAACTATCTGCGTTTCGGTATTCCTGACCGTCCTTTTTTATCAACACGGAAATATCATCTAATATTTCGAAAGGCGAGCAAAAGTCAACCACCAAAGGGATAATAGCCGATGCACCACAACACATAGCCAAAGCAACTCTAGCTACATCTTCAGCACTCCTTAAAACAGGAAAGACTAACGACTTTGTTTTTTCATCATCAAGATAAAGGAGATTCTGTAATTTAAATGCGCAAGCGTAGATAAGCCACTTTCCGGGATTATCATTAATGACATCAGCAAGCCATGTATAGAACCGCTCTTTAAGATCATCGACCTCCTTACAAGAGGCGATGCTATCAATAGTCAGTGAAAAAAACTGGCTTTCTGCAACATTAATGATATTCATTATTACATCCATATCTTCATGATAGGGCTCATCAATAACAAAGAGTCTGCCAGTGTCAAAGGACAGAAGCAGTTCACCTATCTCTTTTTGCTTCCATCCATTTTTAGAAAGATGTTGTAAGGCATATACGAAACTGGAAGTTAACTGTGGGCGTTCTTTTGCGGTAGCATCCAGTTCACAGATTATTTCATATAGCTTCTGTATGAATGACTCAAGTGTATCACTGGGTATTCTGCAAGCAATCGAATCATCAGATAGCAAAGAAGCTACTGCGCATAATTCATCTCCTGTTTTAGAAAGCATAAAGTCGACAAACGAACATAGCTGTGAATCCGAGATTTTCTTTCCCAATTCTTCAATGAGTTCATAAACATGGTAATACTCATTGCTCCACACTGACTTTTCTTTTTCTGCTACAATCTCTCCGTAAAGCTCTTCAGCAGAATAGGATGAAAAATCATTATTTGCAAAGTACTCTTCATGCGGAACATCTCGGACTGTATAGTATCTCTCCTTATCTTCAAGAGGGCTTTTTTCATCAAAACGGTCCTCTTCTTTGATTTGATCCCTCAATTCTGCAGCACTCAGATTGACCCGCGATAGAAGATCAAGCAGAAGATATCGCCATGTATTTACCCATTTTATACTGGTGCCATACCAAGCGCTTTCTTTCTTAAGATCATATCCAAAAGATGCCCGACTGATCCAATCAATAAGCGTCTTAACATCCGCATCATTGTGATGATTTGACGATAGAAATGAATCTAACCAAATGTAAAAATCTACAAATACATGAGAGTATGATAACGGATTCTCCGCGAAGTCACTCACTTTTCCTTGTGACACCTTTGCTGCTAGGTGAAGAGAAAATTGCCATGTATCTGTAGAGTCCGCCTTTCGCAACAAATCAGATATAATTCTTGTTTGCGCTTCAGAATCCATATTCACCAAAAAGATTTCTATAGATTTATACAGAGAAAATGCATAGCCGGATCTGACAAAATGATACCTATCATCAAAGCTTCGATAAAATGGGTTTGGTTCTTCTGCTTCAAGAAACATTGCCAGACATTTCCCTGTAATTCGTTCAAGGACCTGATTATTGTGGAATGAAGAAATCTTTTGCGCAAGTTTGGGAAACCAATATGAACGATGTTCCCGGTTTTCAATTTTCCCTGCTGCGAAAAAGGCGCAGAGGAGTTGTGCTGCCTTGTCATCAGCACATTCAAATACTCTTCCGCAATAGTTTCGTTCCATTAAGCTTATTGCCAAATCGGAACTACTGGCCCAAGCATTCCACAAAGCCATCTCAATGTCGTCTTCAGGGAATTCACCTAGAGTGAGATATACTTCCCAAAGTTGATTGATTACGAATTCGTTTTTCTGGACGTTTTCGTTTTTGTATGCTTCTGCTATTGCTTTTTTGACAAATTCTGTTATTCGTGGTTTTTCGTGCTCCGTGGGTTCTTTTCTTTTTATGCAGGATAAAACACACGGCAAAATAGGCCAATTCACATAACTGTATGATTTTTCGTTCTTTCTCTTAATAGCAGGAATCTCGTCAGGTTTTATGATTCCTTTGTCGAATAAAAAGATAATCCAATCATAACAGTGCAGGCACTGCGGAAGAGCGTCAAGCATAGCTGTTAGATCTTTAAGTGAATCTGGTCGTCTCAATCTTTGCTCTACAATGTAACGATTTTCGTCGGAAAACTCATCAAGTGCCTCTAATACAGCAAGAATTCCACGGCTATTATAGGGTGTTTTATGCTTCAGTTCATCTATCCACTCGGAAATTATTTTAGCTTGCTGGGCATAACCACATTCGTCTTTGCTGTATGGGATTAGATTTACACCGATGCTTGCAAAATACTCAGCCTTTGCGTTACATAATTCCTGCTGATATTTAAAGAAACCCTCTAATAGATAATGCTTCAATACTTTTGAGGGTTCAAAAGCAGCATTGATTATTTCGAATTCAGTCAAACCATAACCAATAAACAATACTGTTTTATCATACATAACCTGCCGTAAAAAATCCGGCAGTTGATTCCCCGGTTGATACTCCAATAGATATTTATCTTCAGTAAAAATCAGTCGTTCTTTCTCTTCCTCGGTTCCGTTACCCCAATTCCCGTGCAGGCAATAAACGAAAGGCTTATCAGCTCGTCTTAAGTATTCATCCTTGGAACAGTCTGTCGTGTATGAGTAAGGGAACTTTTTCACTAACAGGCCGTCGCAGTTAGTGGTTAAGAAAAGTGTATCAAATAAAGCGATTTTCGAATATATGTCCTCTTTCTCTTGGTCTGGAACAAGTGCATCGTGAAATATTTTCCAGAAGTCCGTTATCTTATTTTCTTTTTCAGCAATCCTTTTCGCAATGGTTATTTTCTCTTTACTGTTTGAGCAGCTGCATTTAACTTGATCTGCCATGGCTGGAGTGCAGACTTTGTCGACCAATTCATTAGCCATCTGATCCCAGCCCCGGCAACCCATCAACCGTGAAATACCTGCCCCTACAAATACTGCTAATTCATGCCGCTCATAGGCCTCTATTATTCCGTTGGGGAGTTCGGGGGAAAGTTCAATGTGTGTATCCATTACAGCCTCCTTATCTCAGTTTTTCGCAGAGTGGCAGCAGTTCTTCCAACTTAGCTACGATACGCTTTTGTTCTGCAAGCGGGGGAAAAGGAATAACCATATTCTGAATTCGTATTATCGCCAGCTTTGGTTCTTCCTGCGGGGATTCTTTTTCCGCCATATACCGAGACGGATATTTCCTAAGTGTTCCCATCTCCAGTTCTCAGGAACAGAATCAACCAAGTTATTAATCTAACCGAGCAAATGCATTGGACAGTGCTCTTCTAAATTGTGCCTTTATCCAACTCGCCTTTATCGCATACAACAATTCCAACGCGTTGAACGCGTTGGAATTGTTGCGTTATCGTTTTCCAACATATTGATATTTAGCATAGTGGCCCTTGTTAACCAGTTCCAATTCTCCTTGTGCAACTAGTTTTTTCAGTAAAGTGTATGCTTTCGAAGGACTCACATGCAACAACTGAACGACATCGGCTCTGGATAGGAAATCTGTATTCTTTGCCAGATTAATAATCAGTTCCGGATACCGTGTTTCATCAATATCAACTTGCCTGACGTAGCCAATCTTTCCCGCCTGCGTCCGGTATACCTTTGGTGACAGAATATAAGTCCTGTTTTTTCCGTTTCCGAAGCTTTCAACTATTCCAGCTTCAATCGACGTGTCCAAAATCCCTTTAATTGCCGTTTCTGAGACATTGATTGCTGCAGCAATCTGGCTTACCGTAGATTTCGGGATATCTTTTAGTGTGTTCAGCACCAATAAAGTATTAAGCGAAAGAGGCCGTCCAAGTCGATTCTGCTCATTAGCCACCAGTTGGGCAATCTGTCGATCCGGTTTGCTGCGCTGAATAAACAGGGAGACCGTTACCGATGTGCTTGCTGAATAATCCGGCAAGGGTTTTCCAAAGATCAAAGAGCCTTCATAAATCCTGTCGATACCTCTTCCTGTTCTCTCCGCAAGCCCTATACGCTTCAAAGCATCTGCCAGCTGAGGATTTCTGCCATGAGGTTCAGCAGTCAAGAGATTGTTTATAGAAACACCTTCAATAAATCCTCCTGGATTAGCAATAGTCAGCCCCTCGTCACTGATCGTCACTCTGACACGGCCCATTCTTGAATAGTCCCGATGACTGAATGCATTGACCAGGGCTTCTCTTATTGCCCGTTTATCAAACTCCGGAATCGAAAGCCGGAACAATCCCATTTCGATTTCCTGTTCCGGATTACGGGCTTCAAGACTATTATTCAACCGCTCTAAGGTCTGGAGCAAAGGGAGAACAAAGTCATCATTGTTCCTTACTTCTGTTCCTTCCAAAACCTGAAATGCTGCTGCATGTGTGGGAACATATCGCTTAATTGCATCGACTTTACCTATCAGAAGAATACCTACGATTGTCGGATATAACGTGCCGTTCTGTTCCCGAACAAGCCCCAGCGCCTTAAATAAATCTTCATCAGCGAGATCCAGAAGGTTTTTTTCTCCATTGTAAGAAGCAATCAACTGTCGAAGCCGCTCCACCTCTATGGGATCAAAATCTTCAATACTGCCTTGGACCAAGGGCATTGCAGAATAATCCAAAAGTCGAAGATCCGATAACCTTGTCGCAAAGGTTGTCGGATACATGGGAACATTTTCCGGTTCTCCATTAGCTTTGAGTTGTCGATGCAGTGTTTTCCCTGATACAGTTGCCGTAATCCCACTATATGATTTGGGCACGGAAATCTTTAATACAGGAAAAATGTCCTCGACAATTTCTGCTCTGACAGATACTGGGGGTACTGTATTATTTGCAATAAAAGCACTTACTGTTGTACTGTTTTCATGCGCTTTATGGACCCCTGTTACTTCTCCATTGTCTTCAATGCCAAGGTAAAGTTCTCCCCCCTCTGTATTGGCAAAGGCTACCACGGCTTCAAATATCTCAGAATCCGAAAGTTTCTTAAGGTCGCTTTTAAATTCAATGGTTAATGACTCTTTCTTCGGCAGCATAATCTCACCTCCGAACACACTTTAACACAAATGTGCGTTGTAGTCAATAGTTCCAACGCTTTTAACGCGTTGGGGCCGTTTTTTTGTGTTGAACAGCCTGGTTTTCATAAGCAGGGAAAGCAAAAACCATATGGTTTCAGCATATCCCTCAACTGATTTTTTTCATCTTCTGACAGCGTGATATTTTGATATTTCTTATTTCATTGTGAATTTTATTTGATTTTGCTTACTCCACTCGGCTGCAAAGGAGATTAGTTCTAATTGTTCGAAATGATTCCAATCATCAACTAAATGATTATCTTCTATATACCAGTGAAACTTTCGATAAAAATCTTTATCCTCTATCTTTCTCAATAAGTTTTGATTGTTCTTTATTGATAGATATTTTTTGACAATTTCATTACGATAAATTTGGGGAATTAGAAAAAAATCACTTGCTTCATAAGTTTTCGAAATTATTAATCCTTGCCGTTCCTCCTCAGAATAAAACTTATAGTCTATATCATTAAAATAATAACGGTCTGTATCCGACAGCTTTTCAAAGAAATAACATATTTTTTTTATTTGGAGATACATATTAAATCCTCCTGTTAATAAGTTATTTTTCCACCATACCAGATATGGAAAGTGTGCGTGGAATCATGGTAATGCCCATACATTCCAGAACCATGAACCTCTGGCTTTCCAGCAAATCCAAAAACAATTGCCAATGCTTTTGCTGCCGTTTGATTATTTGTATAAATGCCCCAATTGCTAGATTTTCTTTCTAATTCTCTTTGTGCTTTGGATGATTTGCCTCTGTTATATGTATACACTTTATTCAATGTATTGGCGGCACCTGAAACGCCTAGAGCTGCTAAAGCTTCACTGTAATTCATTGCTTTACCAATTTTTATAAGTTCGCCCTTACTATTCACATATGCTAAATAATAAACACTTGAGTTGCTTGTTTTTGCTTTTACATCCGAAAGGGTTTTCGTTTTTGACGAAGCACTTGCTTTCCAACGATTATATAGTGTTACTCCCGCCCAAGTGATAACACCTGCTGCAAGCACTCCTGCAATTATCCATCCCACTGGATTCCAAAAGTTTGCTCCACCAATCGTAGTCAGCCACGCCGTAAAAGCGGCAAAGGTAGAACCGCTAACTGCAATCGCTGCTTCAGCCATTGAACCCTCTAAATCAACCATATTTACTGGGTTGTTAATGCAATATGCGAACATATTGCTTCCGAGAATGCCCTGCCCGGTGCTGACGAATCCGTCCGCGTTTATGAATCTTCCGGTTTCCGGATCGTAGTACCGGCTGTTCAGGTAGTACAGACCGGTTTCTGAATCGTAGCGG
>CADAOF010000010.1 GCA_902789555.1 uncultured Lachnospiraceae bacterium | reverse complement strand
ATATTCAGATGTTGCCAAAACGTTGCCAAACGCCGTTTTCAATTTTCAAAAACCCAGTATTTATGCGGGTTTCCGACGTTTTTGCGATTATTCCCACTCTATCGTTGCGACGGGTTTCTCGCTGATATCCCACAGCACGCGGTTGACGCCGGGGATCTTCACGATCTTATCGCGCATCGTGCAGAGCGTCGCGAAGGGGATCTCGGGAACGGTCGCGGTCACGGCGTCGACGGTGTTGACCGCACGGATGATGACAGCCCAGCCCATGTAGCGTTCGCCCTTGCCGTCCGTGTACTTGATGCCGGTGGACTTGATGTCCGGGATCGCGCAGAAATACTGCCACGGCGTTTCGGGGAGCTTCCCGATCTCCTCGCGGACGATCGCATCCGCCTCGCGGAGCGCTTCAAGCCTGTCGCGGGTGATGGCGCCCACGCACCTTACACCCAGGCCGGGCCCCGGGAACGGCTGACGGAAGACCATGCTGTCGGGAAGGCCGAGCGCCTTGCCGACCACGCGGACCTCGTCCTTGTACAGGAGCTTGACCGGTTCGACCAGTTCGAAATCGAGTTCCGGCGGCAGGCCGCCCACGTTGTGGTGCGCCTTCACGCCCTGTTCGGATTCCAGAATGTCCGGATAGATCGTGCCCTGGCCGAGGAACTTGATGCCCTCCAGCTTCGCAGCCTCTTCGGCAAACACGTCGATGAATTCCTTGCCGATGATCTTGCGCTTCGTCTCGGGATCGGAAACGCCCGCCAGCTTGTCCAGGAAGCGGTCCACTGCGTCAACGTAGATGAGGTTCGCCCCCAGTTCTTCGCGGAACACTTTGATGACCTGCTCCGGCTCGCCTTTTCTCAGTAAGCCGTGGTTCACATGCACGCAGACCAGCTGTTTGCCGACTGCTTTGATCAGCAGCGCAGCCGTGACCGACGAATCAACGCCGCCGGACAGCGCGAGCAGCACCTTTTTGTCACCGATCTGTTCTCTCAGTTCAGCAACCTGTTCTTCGATAAAAGCCTGCGCAAGCGCCTCATTGGTGATGCGTTCCATGGTTTCCGGACGTTTGTTTCCCTGCATACGAGATCCCTCCGTATTTTTCTGATTTGCCCTGCATTATACTCTCCCGTGCCCGGCTTTGCAAGAAAAAACGGCGGGAAATGCATAAGATCTCCGCCGTTTTCTGCTCGGGCTGCCGCTTTTACGCCTGCGGCGCGGCTCCCTGTTCGGGGTTGTTCCGGGCTTTCTCGGCGCGGCGGCTTTCCAGCTCGCGGCGCTCCTGGTTGGCCTGCAGATTCGCCTTCTCCTCTTCCGTCTCCGGACGGGACAGGCTCTTCTGATAATTCGACACCGTCTTGAGGATGTTTTTGGCAAAATCGATATGCTTCTGCTCGTATTCGTTCTTGCCCCTCAGTTCCTCAATAGACTGCGGCTTCGGACGCATCTTGCTGTTATCCACCTTGTACTGCAGATAGGTCATCGCCTTCTGCTGCAGCGTCTCGAAGGATTCGTTGACCTGCGTCAGGGTCGTAAGGCTTCCGGCCTCGTTCAGCATGCCGCCCTTGTTCACGTTCCGATCTTCCAGAAGCTGCCGCTGCAGAGCAGCAGAGTTCCTGGCAGCCGTCACCATTTCGTCATAGTACTCCGAACTGCCGCGGAAAGCCTTATTCAGCTTTTCCTTGAAGGTCTTCGCTTCGTTCTTCCCGGCCAGGCGGGAAACTTTGCCGAGCTCGTCCGTCAGGCCGCCCACCGTATATCGTCTGTCGGCAGCCGCCACTTCCTTTAACGTGGGCTTCGGCTGGTCGGGCAGCGGTTCGAACGGCTTGTCCGCGTCACGGTAATATTTGACTCTGGGCGCGATATATTCGTCCAGCGCCCGGAACAGGTTGCTCGCTTTTTTGTTCTGGCTCTTCGGGTAAAAATCCTTGATGTCATAGCGGCCGATCTGGTTATCGTCAATGACCTTGACCGTCTGCTTTTCGATCCCGTCATTCAGATCGCGCAGACGCTCGACGGCGGCATCGACTTCTGCTGGCTTGAGGCCGCGGCCGCGCAGCACGAAGCGCAGCCTTTCGGGCGTCTCGGCCATGGCTTTGATCTTATCGGCTGTCGACTTCGTGACGACGCCGAGCCGGCTCAGTTCATACTTCGGCCATCTGGCAGGGCCGCAGGAACTATCGTTGTCAATGCCCTGGAAGCCGCGGAGTCTGCCGGTATCCTTATCGATCTGGTAGAAAAGGTTGCCCGGGTGACGGTCCTTGTTCAGGCAGATATAGTCCAGCACCTGAATATCCGAAATCTGTTTGAAGAGCCGGTTCCGGTTCTCCAGATCGCCGTAGGGGTTGATCGCCATGTGCTTGAACAGATGCGGTTTTTGGTACAGGTCGACGCCCTTGCCGTATTCCATGAAGGTGCCTTCCGTGACTTCGCCGTTCTCCCCGACGAACTTCATGCTTTCCGAACGGGCAAGCAGATCGCCCATGCCGAAGGCGTCGCTGATCGCCGTCATGGCCACGTTCCGGTTATCGAGACGGTCGCCATCAACAAGCTCCAGCTGGTACAGGTTGAGATCGGCGGGAATATCGTTTTTCAGCTCCGTAAAACCGTCCGCAAGGATCTTCAGCGCGGCTTTCGGGATCTTTTCCGCTTCATGAATGCCTACGGCCTGCAGTTCTATCAGGGCATGGTCCGGCGTCAGATCGCCCTCGATTTCGTTGCTGAGGTTGCGGATCAGGAAGCCGACGGTCATGTCATCGCTGCTGTTCATGGCCAGTTTTCTTCCGCGCTGGTTGGACGTGACCCCTGCCTTCATCTGACGGAAAGCCATCAGGTAGTTATCCAGCTTCTGTCTGTTCTCCGCTGCCGCCTGCGCCTTCGCGGGATCGGGATCGTTCGGGTCGCCGCAGGCTGCCTTGGCCTTCTCGATGATGTCCAGATATTTGCCCTTGACGCGCACGTAGGTCGGCTTGGTGAAGACGCCCAGCCGTTCCTCGCCCTTGGCATTGACGATGCTCATGGGCAGCCGCTCGTTCTGCATGTTCTTCATGGCCTCGAAGGTCTGGTCTTTCAGATCGATGGTCGTCGTGCGGGCGTTTTCCTGGAGTTCCGCGAGAGACAGCTGCCTGACCGCGGGATCGTACGCCTTGATCGCGCTGAAATCCTTGGCAAGATATTCCTGGAACTGCTCCGCGAGCTGCGCGGGGGCGCTGTCCGCGGCACCGGCGTACCCTGCTGCCGCAAGGTACAGCTCACCGGCCTGCGCGGTCGTCATCATGGTCTCGGCCAGGTCGTCCGCTTCCTCATTGGTCAGCAGCTTCGGTACGCCGTTTGCGTCTTCGGCGGACAGGGCTTCCATCTTCTGGTCCAGGGCGACCCAGGCATTCACATATGCTTTATACTGTTCATTCTGTGCCAGCTGCGGGTCCTTCTCCAGCTGTTCCCTCAGGGCAGTGAGCAGTTCTTTTCTTTTGGCCTTGCTGGGAAAATTCAGTTTTTTTCTCGGCATCTTGATATCCTCCTGCAGAAATGATGTTGCTTTTTCCGTGTTTTCATCATAGCATCTTTACCTTTGCAGCGGAAGCCTTTTTCTATGCCGCTTTTATGCCGTTATCGGCGCGCGGAGGGGCGGAAAAAGCGCTGGTGAAATTGCGTTTCCTGTGCTATGATGATTTTATAAGAAATCTGCGTGAAATATCATACATTTTCGCGATCATCAGACGCGCATCCGTCTCATCAAGCGTACAGGAGGAGAAAAATGATCAACAAAGAACGTCTGTTAAACCATTTTCTGGAGTATGTGCAGACCGACAGCGAAACGAAGCACGAGGCCGCCATGGGGCGCCGCGTGGCCGAAGACCTGAAGGCCATGGGCCTGGAAGTCATCACTGACAATGCCGGCGAGACCTTCGGCTCCGACGGCTTCAACGTACTCGCCCGCTTCCCCGGCGAGCTGCCCGGCGAACCGATGCTGCTCAGCGCACACATGGATACCGTGGTGCCCGGGAACGGCGTGAAGCCGCAGATCATTGACGGCGTCATCAGCACCGACGGCACGACCGTCCTCGGCGGCGACGACAAATCCGGCGTCTGCGGCATCATCGAAGCGGTCCGCGTCATCCTCGAAAAGGGCCTGCCGCACCGCAGCGCGGAGCTGCTCTTCTCCATCGGCGAGGAAGGCGGCATGAGAGGCGCCAAAGCCTTCGACGCATCCCTGCTGAAGAGCAAATGCGGCTACATCTTCGACTCCAGCGGTGCGCCCGGCAAGATCATCGTGCAGGCTCCCGGTCAGATGAAGATCGACGCCAACGTCATCGGCAAACGTGCACACGCCGGCCTTGCCCCCGAACAGGGCATCAGCGCCATCCAGGTCGCCGCGAAGGGCGTGGCTGCCATGAACCTGCTGCGCATCGACGAAGAGACCACCTGCAACATCGGCACCTTCACCGCCGATTTCGCGACCAACATCGTTCCGGACAAGGTCCATATCTTCGGTGAGATCCGCTCCCGCAACTACGACAAGCTGGTCGCCCAGGCCAAGCACATGCGTGACTGCCTGCAGAAAGCCTGCGACGAGGCCGGCACAAAGCTGGAATGCGACCTGATCACGAACTACGTGTCCTACAAGATCGAGGAAGACAGCGAACTTGTCGGATACCTGAAGCGTGCCATTGAAAAGATCGGCTGCACGCCTCTCGTTACCGCGGGCGGCGGCGGAAGCGACGCCAACATCTGGAACCAGAAGGGCATTCCTTCCGTGGTCCTGGGCACCGGCATGACCAAGGTCCACACCACCGAAGAGACCCTGAAGGTCAGGGATCTGGAGGATACGGCCCGCCTGGCGCTTGCCTTGCTGACACTGGAGTAAGCGGGGGCGCCGGAAACGGCATGCAGGGAAAGACCCGCCTGCAGGCAAAAGCAGCGGCGGACGGCAAAACCGTCCGCCGCTGCTTTTGTCATATTCTGCCTTTCCGCCGCCCTCAGCCGCCGATCAGTTCCGTGACCGCAGCGAGGCATCCGTCCGCAAGTGGCAGGGCATGCGCAAGAAGCGCCTCACCGCGTTTTCTGCATGCATCCGCATATTCCCTGTCCTTCAGTGAAGCGAGATTGATGAGAACGTTCAGCCAGGCGCCTTGAATGCCGGCTTTCAGCGAAAGAACGGCAACGCCGAGATCACTGGCGCTCGTCTCGTTGAAGCGGCCGGGGAGGGACGCGGCCAGGCTAATCGTTTCGTCGCAGAGCTCCATCATTTCCATCGGGGTACGGATGCAGCCCCTGAGGCCTTCCTGTATGGCTGCGGAGCGGGCAGCCTTCTCTTCCTCGCTCTCCTTCGGCATGCCAAAGGCCCGGCTCACGGCCTGAAATGCCTCCGTGTCGCGCTCCATCACGTCGATGAGCCTTGTCTGCAGGGCCTTCGCCTCTGCCTCGGTTTCGGCGGCAAGGTCAGCGAATTCGGCGTATTTTTTCCGTCCCTGCGTAAGGCAGGCCGCCATGGCTGTCAGCGCCGCACCGACGGCGCCGCAGTACGCGGCAGCCGAGCCGCCGCCGGGCGCGGGGGCGCCGGAAGCGACCAGGTCGGCAAATTCACGAACGGTCAGATCTGCCAGATCCATCTCTGCCACCTACTCCATCATATCGATGATGTGGTATTCCATCATCTGCTTCTTGCAGTCAAAGTTTTCCAGTTTCAGATAGAACTCCGCGCAGTCGATCAGGGCCTTGGCCGGCGCGAGTCCGACCAGTTCGCAGCCGACGACATGCGTGCCGTAGCGTTCCGCGAGTGTCTTGATCATCTCATAGACCACGTAGATCGAAGTATCCTCATAATTAACCAGATTCATGGAGACCTGCGCGATGCCGCGGTCCTCCAGCATGAAGCCCATGGCCTTGCAGCTGCGGAAGCCGCCGGAGGAAGCCCGGATGACCTTCGCGATGTTCTTTGCGACCTGCACGTCGGACGTCGCCAGGTTCACGTTGAAGGCGACGAGCGGCGGCCGCGCGCCGATGGCCGTGATGCCGGCGGTCGGATGGATCTTCCTCTCGCCGAAGTCGGGCGCCCACTCGGGCTGCAGCAGTTTTTCCGGCATGCCTTCGAACTGGCCTCTGCGGCAGTTCGCGAGGTTCCGCCGTTCCGGGCGGGTCGCCGAGTCCTCGTAAAGGAAGGACGGGATCTTCAGTTCGTCCCAGATCCGCTGACCGAGGCGCTTCGTCAGTGCCACACACTCTTCCACCGTGACGTCCATCGTCGGGACGAAGGGGATCACGTCGGTCGCCCCCATCCGGGAATGTTCGCCCACGTGTTTGTTCATGTCGATCAGTTCGGCGGCTTTCTTCGTCAGCCGGAAGGCGGCCTCCTCCACCGCTTCCGGAGAGCCGAGAAGCGTCAGGACGGAACGATTGTGATTGCCGTCGGTCTGGGCGTCGAACAGAACACAGCCGGGCACGCTCTTTGCGGTCTCGACCAGGGCTTCGTAGCCGGCCTCATCCTTCTCGCGGCTGAGGCTGAAATTGGGAATGCATTCGACAAGTCTTGCCATTTTGCATTTTCCTCCTTGAAAAGTATCCTCAGTATAGGCGATTTTCCTTTCTCTTTCAAGAGTCATATGCTAAACTGTGTCTTGAGATAAGAATACCTCACGGAGGAAAACTTTGTGAAATTCGATACCCGGGACAAAAAACCGCATGTCTTCTGGCTGCTGATCCCGACTGCCGCTGCGGCAGCAGCGGTCGGGTTCCTGATGGCGCGCGGCGCACAGAAGAACGCCCTTCCGATCTGCCTCATCATGGCGGCATACTGCCTTTCGGTGATCGGCATCCTCATGCATGCCTTCCGCGAACAGCTGAAGTATAACCCCTACTCCTACAACACGATCATCTACGTGGGCTTTTCCCTCTTTACGCTGTCCGTCATGGTCACCTACCTGGTCCTTACGGTGAGGCTCCTGCAAACGCCCGGGTTCGCCGGACAGACCGATCTCATCCTGCATGTCCTGCTGGACTCCGCGAAGAACTACATGCTGCTCTCTGCGCCGTTCATCCTGCTCTTTTCCTCCGCCCTGTGCGTCTCGAACATTACGCTGATCCGCCGCGAAGGACGGAGCCTCGTGAACGTGCTCGGGATCATCCTCTCCTTCCTGCTGCTCGCAGGCCTCGCGTTCCTTTTCTTCTTTGACCGCTCTGCCTCCGGCAGCGCACGGGAGGTCATGATCCACGATCTCATCATCAACCTCTTCGCCGCGGTCTACCTCTACTTTGAGTGCATGCTGATCGGCACCATCAACGCCGACGCCATCGCCGCCCGCAGCGAACCGGAGCCCGACCGGGACTTCCTGATCATTCCGGGCTGCGCGATCCGGGCGGACGGTACGCCGACGCCGCTTCTGAAAGGAAGGATCGACCGGGCGCTGGAGTTTGCCGAGAAGCAGAAAAAACTGACCGGCCGCGGGATCACCTTCATTGCATCCGGCGGCAAGGGCACGGACGAAGTGATCTCGGAAAGCGCCTGCATCGCGCGGTATCTCGAAGAGAGCGGCGTTCCGGCAGAGAGGATCATCCTCGAAGACCGCTCGACGAACACCTTTGAGAACATGAAATTCTCGAAGGAGAAGATCCTGGAGACCGGCCGGAGCGGAAAGATCGCTTTTGCAACGACCAACTATCACGTGTTCCGGAGCGGCCTCTTCGCGCGGCGCGTGAAAATGCGGGCGGTCGGCATGGGTGCGCCGACGAAATGGTACTACTGGCCGAATGCGGCTGTCCGCGAATTTATCGGTCTTCTCACGAAGCACCGCGGCAAACAGGCGCTCATCCTCGGCGGGCTCGTCATTGCCTATGTGGTCATGACCGTTCTCGCATACCGCTAGACGGGCACGGCGCCGGTCTTCGGCAGCTGCCGCGGGCATCCCCTACGGCACGGAAATCTCAGATCATCCATTGCGAAAGGCATTTATCATGAAAACGGATTGGTACAAAAAAGCAATCGTTTATCAGATCTACCCCTTCAGCTTCTGCGACGCGGACGGCGACGGCTGGGGCGACATCGAAGGCATCATCTCGAAGCTGGACTACGTCCGGGATCTCGGCGCGACCGCCGTCTGGTTCTCGCCGCTCTACAAGTCGCCGGACAAGGACTACGGCTACGACATCAGCGACTATCTTGCGATCGACGAGAAGTTCGGCAGCATGGCGGACTTCGACCGTCTGCTGGACGAATGCCACAGCCGGGGCCTCCGGGTCATCATGGACATGGTCGTGAACCATACCTCGACGGAGCACCCCTGGTTCAAGGCCGCGCTCAGTTCGCCGGATTCGCCCTACCGGGACTACTACATCATCCGGCCGGGCATCCGAAAGGGGAACCGCCTCCTGCCGCCGACCAACTGGGTCTCTTCCTTTACCGGCAGTGCCTGGGAGCGGATCGGGGATACCGACGAGTTCTACCTGCACCTCTTCTGCGTGGAACAGGCTGACCTGAACTGGGAAAACCCGAAGGTCAGGCAGGAGATCGCGGACATCCTGGATTTCTGGCTGGCCAAGGGCGTCGACGGCTTCCGCTTCGACGTGTTCAACATGTTTTCAAAGGTCTGGCCGCTCCGGGACGACGAGGACCGCGGTGCCTACCAGAAAGGCGCGCAGTACTTCGTGGACGGACCGCGCATCCACGAGTTCCTCAGGGAACTGAACGACAAGGTCTTCTCCCGCTACGACTGCTATACCGTCGGCGAATCCTACCGGCCGTCCCCCGAAAACGCACGGGCGTACGTCCTTCCCGAGAACCGCGAACTGGATACGATCTTCAACTTTGCGCACCTCGAATCCGACAACATCGCCGGGCTGAAATTTTTCCGCAAGCCCTTCGACCTCATCCAGTTCAAGAACGGGCTCTTCGGTCCGCAGAAAGACAGCTTCGGAAACGGCTGGAACACCCTCGTCCTGGAAAACCACGACAATCCGCGGAGCGTTTCCCGCTTCTCCATCGATACGAAGCATTACCGCTACGAGGCGGCGACGATGCTGGCCGCCGTGACCTACATGGGCTTCGGCATCCCGTACATTTACATGGGCCAGGAGATCGGCCTCACCAACACCGATTTCGAAAACATTGACGAACTGAAGGATCCGGTGAGCCATTTCGTCTACGATCTGATGCGTTCCTACGGCATGCCGAAGAGCCTTGCCTTCCGCTTCATCCGCTACGGCGCGCGCGACCACGCGAGGGTCCCGATGCCCTGGGACGGCAGCGAAGGCGGCTGGAGCGGAAAGATGCCCTGGCAGAGCCGCTACACCGAACGCGGGAAGATCAACGTCCGGAAGGATCTCGCGTCGGAGAAGTCCGTGTACCGTTTCTACCGGAAACTGCTGGAGATCAAGAAGACGAACGAAACGGCGATCTTCGGCAATGTTGAAGAATACGATCATGACAGCAGGAAGATCATCGCCTTCAGCCGCGAGTACGAAGGAAACCGCCTCTTCGTCGTCGGAAACTTCTCGAAGCACCCGGCCGAATACCGCCTGCCCGGCTGGACGAAGTATGCCGAAACGCTGCTGGACAATTACGGTGAATTTTCCGCGGAAAGCGGCACGGTCACGCTGCGGCCTTATGAAGCGGCCGTCCTGGAAGTAAGGCGTTAAGCGGTCCGGCCCGGTGCCTGAAAACCGGAATGCCCCGCACGGTCCGGAATGATCTGCAAAACAAAGAAGCCCCGGCTGCCGCCGGAGCTTCTTTGTTATTGCATTCTCAGACCGGAGTCCGGTAGATCTCCGCCAGGCCGCCGTGTGAGGTCTCGCGGTATTTTTCGTTCATGTCCTTCCCCGTCCGGTACATGGTCGCCACGACGTCGTCGAAAGAGATCTTGCGGGTACCGGTCAGGAAGCGCGAGAGGTTGACGGCATCCACAGCCCGCATGGCGCCCACGGTATTCCGCTCGATGCAGGGGATCTGCACGAGGCCGCCCACCGGATCGCAGGTCAGTCCCAGGCTGTGCTCCATGGCGATCTCCGCGGCATATTCCGTATGCTTCGCGCTGAGGCCGTAGAGCGTCGCAAGCGCAGCCGCAGCCATTGAGCTCGCACTGCCGATCTCCGCCTGGCAGCCGCATTCCGCCCCGGAAATGCTGGCATTCGTGCGGATCACGTTGCCGATCAGACCTGCGACCGCCAGGGCATCCAGGATCTCGTTTTCCGGGAAGCCCTTGTTGAACTGCATGTAGTAAAGAAGCGCAGGCAGGACGCCGCAGCTGCCGCAGGTCGGCGCCGTCACCACAACGCCTTCGGCGGCATTTTCCTCGCTCACTGCGTAGGCGTAAGCCGCGATCTGCCGGTTCATGGTCACCTCGGAGCTCTCGTTGTAGCTGCGGGAGTGATAGATCTCCTTTGCGACGCGCAGGTTGTGCAGGCCGCCCGGCAGCTCGCCCTCCGTGGCAAGACCCCGCTCGACCGCTTCCTTCATGGCCGCCCAGACCGTGGAGAGATAAGGGGTCAGCGACGGCCCCTCGGTCCGGTAGATGAATTCCTTCAGGCTGATTCCCTCCTGGAGGCAGTAATACAGCATCTCGCCGAAGGTCTTCTGCGGGTAGATCTCGCGGTCCTCCTCATGATGGATGCCCCCCTCCCAGCGGATGGAACCGCCGCCGATGCTGAAGATGCGCCTTTCGCCGAGCAGCTCACCGCCCCGGAATGCCCGAAACAGCATGGTGTTCGGGTGCGGAAGGTCCTGCGTTTCCAAGTCGAAACGTACGGCTGCATCCGGGAGGATCCGCCGGATCGCCTTCTCCGTGCCGTGCCCCTCGCCGGTGAAGGCCAGCGAACCAAAGAGCGTCACCTCGAAGGCATCCGCCCCGGGGTGCTGTTCCTTAAACCATTTGGCGGCCCGGAACGGACCGACGGTGTGGGAGCTGGAAGGTCCCTGCCCTATTTTGTAAACGGTCTTAATGCTGCGCATGGTATGCCTCCTCCGTATGTACGCGGGATCTGTCCTCATCATAACCGCTCCCGTGAGGAAAATCAATCGGGCGGAACGGGCCGGCGCATTTTTCCTTCGGCGCGCAGCTTCGGTTTGCAATCGGCGGCAGGATATTGTAAGATGTATGCAGAGCCGGACAAAAGCAAAGGAACGACAACACCGGAAGAAAGAGGCCGCTCATGGAAGGAAAATTTTGCTGCGCAGACTGCTATGTAAAAGCCTGCAGAACGAGATCCGAGGAAAAATATCCGGATTTCTGCCCGACGAAGAATCTTGACCCCGAAGTTCTCGAGGAAGTTTTACAGGAGTACGGCGATGAGGAGACCCGGAAGCTCACGGTGACCTCGGCCTGTCTGGAGAGCGAATTTTACTGTAAGCTGACCCGTGTTGAAGAGACCGTTCTCCTCATCGAACGAATGGGGTACCGGAAAGTCGGCGTCGCGACCTGCGTCGGTCTGTTGGACGAAGCGAGGACCTTCACGAAGATCCTCCGCGCGCACGGGCTGGACGTGTATACCGTCTGCTGCAAGTGCGGCGCCGTGGACAAGACCGCCGTCGGCGTTCCCGAAGAGAAGAAGCTGAACGGCGGCGGGAGCCACGAATCCATGTGCAACCCCATCCTGCAGGCGAGGCTCCTCGAGAAGGAAAAGACCGAGTTCAACGTCCTCATCGGCCTCTGCGTGGGGCATGATACCCTCTTCCTGCAGCACTCCGCCGCGCCGACGACGGTGCTCATCGCCAAGGACAGGGTGCTCGGCCACAACCCCGTCCAGGCCCTGTACCTCGCGAAGACCGGCTACTCGCGGTTTAAGAAAGAACTGGGACCGGGGCAGTAAGGCTGCCCGTCTCCGCTCCCGATCTCCCACTGAAGGCCGAGGCACGAAAAAAACACGCCGCGCGGAGGAGGCACTTCGTAAGGAAGCTGTTTTTGCTGCTGACCATGATCCGGATGCCTGTGAACAGGACAAAGGCCTGTTCCCAACCGTTTTCCAATCGCACGGAATGTCGGGAAACCGGATTTTCAGGATGGTATGCTGCGTTTGTCAGGAGGGATGACGATGGATTGGATTGCCGGGATACAGCGGGCGATTGACTATATCGAGGCGCATCTGAACGACGAACTGGATTACAGCGCCATTGCGCGTGAGGGCTTTTCCTCGCCATTTCATTTTCAGCGCGTGTTCAGCATCCTCTGCGGCTATACGCTGGGGGAATATATCCGCTACCGCCGACTGAGCGTGGCCGGATCAAGGCTTGCCAGCGGAAGCGAGAAAGTGATCGACGTCGCGCTGGAATTCGGCTATGACAGCCCGGACAGCTTCGCCAAGGCGTTCCGGGCCTTTCACGGCATCACCCCGTCGCAAGCGCGCGGCAACGGGGCCATGCTTCGCTCGTTTTCCCGCCTGAACATCAAAGTGACTCTGGAAGGGGGAAATGACATGCAATACAAATTGGAAGAAAAACCTGCCATGCTGCTGACCGGCTTTAAGCGGCGTTTTTCGGGGGATCCCAACGACAAAAAGGATCAGGATCACGATTTTGCCTGCGAAACACGGGTGGAGCAGTACGTCCTGGAGGGAAGGAGCCGGATTCACGATACGGTTTATACCGTCATGACAAACTTCGGCGACAACGGATATGACTTTTACTATGCCTATCCGCTGCCCAAATGGGCATTGGAGGATTTTGAAGAAGACCTCGGCGATTTTGCCAAGCGGTACACACATCTGCAGATCCCTGCAGGATTGTACGTTGTCTGCGAGACGGAGCGCTGTATGTACCCAACGAACCTGGTGGATGAACTTCGCCGCCGAATCGTGACAGAGTGGCTGCCATCCTCTGGGTATATTCTGCGAGACGCCCCTGAGCTCGGTGTGATCCATTGGCCCTTCGAAGATGGAAACGACGCGGTAAACAATTCCCACTACTGTGAGATCTGGCTGCCCGTCAGCAGGGAGTAGTAGGTGTAGTTATTTCGTCCGTACTTGCAGCGGCGAGCATCGGATTTTGCCCCACAAAATCCAAGAGATAAAATCGGCGTGACCGCAATTGTCACGCCGATTTCATATTCTTTTGAGCCGGTAATAGCTGCCTCAAAGCAACTTCCTTGCGAAGTGCGCCCCGGGCGGCGTGTTTTTATTGTCTTTCTTACAGGTCGATCTTCTCGAAATCCCGGCAGGCCTTCCGGTAGGCGGCGAAGGTCAGCAGCGCGTAAAGCGCAGCCCCGCAGGCAAAAAGCAGAAGCTGCAGGCCGAGGTGGTCAAAGCCGAAGGCATTGACAGCTCCGCAGCCCGGAACGTGGTGCAGCGCCTCCGCGGCGCCGACGACCAGGAAAGCAACGATAATGTAGATCACGAAAGGCTTTCCGAGCTTATAGCCGGTCTTAAAATACCCGCCCACGAAGATCAGGTTGAAAAGACCGAAGATCAGAAGCACCGTCCCGAGGAAAAAGAGGTTGGCATTCATCAGGGCGTTCTGCCGGTAGACCGGGGCATCTTTAAGCAGCGTCATGCGGACCAGGGTGAGGACTGCCATGACTGCGAAGCCGGCAAGTTCGATGAAGGCCGCGAAGAGAAATTTCCCCTTGACCACGTCGGCCTTCGCCACCGGCAGCAGGGCGGAATAGACAAGGTCGTTCGCTTCCCGCGCATTCAGAAAGCTCTGGAAGATGCCCAGCGTGATGAAGAAAACGCCGCAGAGGATGGGATATCCGGGGATCATCGCCATCAGGCCGAAGCCGATGAAAAGATACGTCAGAAGCAGCGCGCCGAGGCGCAGTTCCTTTTTAAGCAGTGCGCTCATGCTCTTGCCTCCTTTTCCAGGCGCAGGAAGATCTCTTCCAGCGTCTCACCGGGCCTGCCGTTTTCCCGCATGAAATCTTCGCGCGGACGGAAAGCCCTGATCTCGCCCTTACTGATGTAAACGATGTTGTCGGCGCATTTCTCAAGGTCCGAGGTGATGTGCGTCGAGAACAGGATCGTCACGCCGTGCGCCTTCAGCTCGCCGAAAAGATCCAGCAGTTCGTCGCGCGAGAAGGGATCGAGGCCGCTGGTCGGCTCATCCAGGATCAGGACCTCGGCCCGGTGCGACAGGGCAAGCAACAGGTTGAACTTGACCTTCATGCCTTCCGAAAGCTCGATTGGCTTCTTGCTCTCGTCCAGACCGAAGAACGCAAGGTACCTGCGGTAGGCTGCCTCGTCCCAGTTCGGGTAAAAGGTCTTCGTGACGGCGACGATCTCTCTGATCGTCTTTCTCGGATACCAGCTGACCGTACCGGTCGAATAGCCGATCCGCTGCTTGATCTCCTTCTCATGGCCGGCAAGCGGCATGCCGAAATAGCGGATCTCTCCGCCGCTCGTGTGGATGAGGTTCAGCATCGATTTGATCGTCGTGGTCTTGCCTGCGCCGTTCCGTCCGATGAAGCCGGTGATCTTTCCTTCTTCCAGCGCGAAGGAGACCTTGTTCAGGCGGAAAGCGGGATATTCCTTGCAGACGTCCTGCAATTCTGCGATATTCATTCTTCCGGTCCTCCGAAAAGCATCTGATGCATCTGGTCAAGCTGCGCCTTGGGCGGGATGGCGATGCCGCGGTCCTTGTCACCGAGCAGCAGCAGAACGTCTCCGGGCTTGATCCCGAAGATCTCCCTCGCCTGTTTCGGGATCACGATCTGCCCCTTTTCACCGACCGTAGCTGTCCAGGCGTATTTTCCTTCCGGCCGCTTCTCTTCCGGCAGTCCCGTCATCAAGTCATCCGGTGTGAACATGGTGTTCTCCTTTGTTAAGTATGATTTGTATAACATATCATACTTCATATCATATTCTTCTGTCAAGCCCTACTCATAGAATAGTTTGCCGTTGTCGCGGCAAGCCTTCCGCGCACGGGTTTTTTGCCAGTCAGGGGGTTGTTTTTTTTCTCTGTTTCTGCTAAGATTAGCATTGAAAAGACTACGGCAAAAAGCAGGTGGGTATTATATCGTTTTTCGGTTGATCGCTCGCGTGCTTTTTTCGTGTAAAAAAGAGATCGGAAAAACAAAAAACCATATTCAGGGGGGTACCATGTCCAACGCTTATTTCACCATCAAACGTCCTGAAAACGACGCTTTCCGCGCCTATCTTCCCGGTTCGAAGGAACGCGCCGAACTGAAGGCCGAACTTGACCGTCAGGCTTCGGAAATCGTGAAGATCCCGCTCATCATCGGCGGAAAGGAAGTCTGGACGGAAAACACGTTCAAGGTCACCATGCCGCACGATCACGCCCATGTGATCGCCGAGTGCTGCATCGCCGGCAAAAAGGAACTGACCGAAGCCGTCGACGCCGCGCTGGCGGCAAAGAAGGCCTGGGAGGAAATGCCCTGGGAGCACCGCTCCGCCATCTTCCTGAAGGCCGCGGACATGATCACCGGCCCGTACCGGAAGGTCCTGAATGCCTCCACCATGCTCGGCCAGTCCAAGACCGTGTTCCAGGCGGAGATCGACATTGCGGAGCTCGCGGACTTCCTGCGCTTCGGCGTCTGGAGCGCGCAGGAGATCTTCAAGGATCAGCCCGCTTCCATCCCCGGCATTTGGGACCGTCAGGACTACCGTGCGCTCGACGGCTTCATCTGCGCCATTACCCCGTTCAACTTCACCTCCATCGGCGGCAACCTTCCCATGGCGCCCGCCATCGTCGGCAACGTCTCGGTGTGGAAGCCTTCCCGCACGGCGGTCCTGTCCAACTACTACTTCATGAAGCTGCTCATGCAGTGCGGCCTGCCCGCCGGCGTCATCAACTTCGTCCCGTCGAACGGCAGCGACGTTGCCAGGTACGTCATTTCCCGGCGGGAACTGGCCGGTTTCCACTTCACGGGCTCTACCGAAGTCTTCCAGGGCGTCTGGAAACAGATTGGAGAAAATATTTCCTCGTACCGCAATTATCCGCGCATTGTTGGTGAGACCGGTGGGAAAGATTTCATCTTTGCCCATAAGAGCGCAGACATCCGTCCTCTTGCGGCAGCCCTGGTGCGCGGCTCCTTTGAATACCAAGGCCAGAAGTGCTCGGCCTGCTCGCGCGCCTTCATTCCCGAGAGCATCTGGCCCGAAGTCCTCGCAACCATGAAGGAAATGATGAAGGAAGTGAAGATGGGCGATGTCCGCGACTTCGACACCTTCCTCGCCGCCGTCATCGACAAGGCTTCCTTCGAACGCTGCAAGGGGTATCTCGAACGCGCGAAGAAGAGCCGCAGCTGCAAGATCGTCATCGGCGGCGGCTGTGACGACTCGAAGGGCTGGTTTGTCGAGCCCACCGTCATCGTCTGCAAAAAGCCCGATTACGAATCCATTGTCAAGGAGATCTTCGGCCCCATCCTTTCCGTCTACGTCTATCCCGACGACAAGCTGGACGAGACCCTGAAGATCTGTGACGAGGCTTCCCCTTACGCCCTGACCGGCGCCGTCTTCGCCCAGGACCGCGAAGCCATCGTGAAAATGGAAAAAGCCCTCCTGCACGCGGAAGGCAACTTCTACATCAATGACAAATGCACCGGCGCGGTCGTCGGCCAGCAGCCTTTCGGCGGCTCCCGCGCGTCCGGTACCAACGATAAGGCCGGCACGGCGCTCAACATGATCCGCTGGATGAGCCCGCACGCCGTGAAGGAGACCTTTAACCCCTCCGACGCGATCGTTTACCCTTACATGGCGGAGAAATAAGGCATGAGCATTCAGGTCTATTCCGAGATCGGAAAGCTCCGCAAGGTGCTCCTGCACAGGCCGGGACGGGAACTCGAAAATCTCGTCCCCGCCTACCGCGAGCGCATGCTTTTCGACGACATCCCCTACGTCCGCGTAGCCCGCGAGGAGCATGACGCCTTTGCAAGGCTCCTGCGCGAGCACGGCGCGGAGGTCGTCTATCTGGAGGATCTTCTTGCGGAAGTCCTGCAGGACGCCTACGTGCGCGCCAATTTCACCAAGGAATTTCTCCAGGACGCCGGGATCCGCCATCCGGACACCCTCGCCTGGCTGGTCGATTTCTACGCACAGTTCCGCGATCCGGCGGAGCTGGTCCAGCGTCTGATCAGCGGCCTCCGGAAAGAGGAATATCCCCGGAGCAGCCAGGTATGGCTTACCGACTGGCTCACGAAGGATTACCCCTTCATTCTGGATCCGCTGCCGAACCTGTATTTCACCCGCGACCCCTTCGCAACGGCCGGCCGCGGCGTTTCCCTTCACCACATGCAGACGCAGGTCCGCAACCGCGAGACCCGTCTGGGCAAATACATCCTGCGCTATCACCCCGACTTCCGCTGCTGCCCGCTCTGGTACGAACCCACGGACGAAGCCTTCATGGAGGGCGGGGACATTCTGGTGCTCTCGCCCCGCGTAATCGCGGTCGGCCTCTCGCAGAGGACGCACCCCGATGCCGTAGAGCTTTACGCGAAGCGCATCCTCTCTTCCGACAGCGGCTTTGAGGAGATCCTGGCCTTCGACATCCCGAAGACCCGTTCCTTCATGCATCTCGATACAGTCTTCACGCAGGTGGACACGGACAAGTTCATCGTCCATCCGGAGATCCGCGAGACGCTCCGCGTCTTCTCGCTGCGGCTGAACAAGGCCTCCGTTTCCGGCCTCACCATTACCGAGGAAGACGATACGCTGCAGCACATCCTGGAGCGGCACCTCGGCATAGACCGCGTGACCCTCATTCACTGCGGCGGCGACAGCCCGGTGGACGCCCAGCGCGAGCAGTGGAACGACGGCTCGAACACCCTGTGCATCGCGCCCGGCGAAGTCATCGTCTACGAACGGAACTACACGACGAACAGCATCCTCAAGGATCACGGCGTCAAGACCTACACGATCCCGAGCTCCGAGCTCTCGCGCGGCAGGGGCGGCCCCCGCTGCATGAGCATGCCGCTCGTCCGGGATCTTCTCTAATCAAATCATTCTCTCACAGGAGGAATCAACATGGCGATCAATCTGAAAGGCCGTTCTTTTCTGTCCATCATGGACTTCACCCCGCAGGAGGTGCGCTACCTTCTGGACCTCGCGCATGACCTGAAAGCCAAGAAGCGCGCCGGCATCCGCACGGATTCTCTGAAGGGCAAGAACATCGTCCTGCTCTTCGAGAAGACTTCGACACGTACCCGCTGTGCCTTTGAAGTCGCAGCGATGGACGAAGGCGCGGGCGTGACCTTCCTGGATTCCAAGAGCTCCCAGATGGGCAAGAAGGAATCCCTCGCGGATACCGCAAAAGTGCTCGGCCGCTTCTATGACGGCATCGAATACAGAGGCTACGATCAGCAGGTCGTGGAAGACCTCCGGACCTACGCCGGCGTTCCGGTCTGGAACGGCCTTACCGACGTCGACCACCCGACCCAGGCGCTCGCGGACATCATGACCGTCGAGGAATACGTTCACAAGCCTCTGAACGAAGTGAAGCTTGCCTTCTGCGGCGATACCCGCAACAACGTGGCCTACTGCCTGATGTACATCTGCGCGAAGCTCGGCATCCACTACGTCGGCTTCGGTCCCAAGGAACTCGCTCCCGCGAAGGAAGTTCTGTACCGCTGCCTGGAAGCCGCGAAGGAGACCGGGGCGACATTTACGATCTCCGACGATCCGGCCGTGCTCGACGGCGCGGACGTGCTGTATACCGACATCTGGGCCTCCATGGGCGAAGAAGACAAGATCCCGGAACGCGTAAAGCTCCTTACTCCCTTCCGCGTGGACGCCGCGCTTGCCGAAAAGACCCACAATCCGAATTACATCTTCCTGCACTGCCTGCCTTCCTTCCATGATTTCAATACGACCATGGCTAAGGACTGCCGAGAAAAGGGCTACGATATCCGCGAAGTGACCGATGACGTCTTCCTGAGCACGCACAGCCACTGCTTCGACGAGGCGGAGAACCGCCTGCACACGATCAAGGCCGTCATCGTGGCCACGATCGCTTAAGCGGAGGCGGAACATGGCCAAAGCTGTCAAAGTCATCGTCGCGCTCGGCGGCAACGCCCTGCAGGAAGGGAAGGGTCCGGCCACGGCCGAAGCCCAGCTGGACGTCGTGAAGCGCACGTGTGAATACCTTGCCGACATCAACGCTGCCGGCTATGAGATCGCCGTCGTGCACGGGAACGGGCCCCAGGTCGGCCGCATCATCCTGGCCAGCGAAGCCGCGAAAAACGTAACGCCGGCCATGCCCTTCGACGTCTGCTCGGCCATGAGCCAGGGCTACATCGGCTACCACATCCAGCAGGGGCTGCAGGAAGCCCTCCGGAAACGCGGACGGGGCGACCTCCCCGTCGTGACGCTGGTCACTCAGGTCGCCGTGGACGCGGACGATCCTGCCTTTCAGAATCCGACCAAACCGATTGGTCCCTTCTATACCGAGGAAGAGGCGAAGGAACTTGCCCGGACCAAGGGCTACACGGTGAAGGAAGACGCCGGCCGCGGCTGGCGCAGAGTCGTTGCCTCTCCCATTCCGAAGAGAATCGTGGAACTCGATACCGTGAAGCGCCTCTGGGATTCGTCCATCGTGATCACCTGCGGGGGCGGCGGCATTCCTGTCGTACAGAATGCGGACGGCGCTTATGAAGGCACCGCCGCCGTCATTGACAAGGACCATGCGGCGTCGCTCCTCGCACGCGACCTGGATGCGGACGTCCTGCTCATCCTGACCGAAGTCGAAAAGGTCTCCCTGAATTTCAGGAAGCCCGACCAGAAGGATCTTGACCATATGACGGTCGCGGAAGCCCGCCGCTACATCGACGAAGGGCATTTTGCCCCCGGCTCCATGCTGCCGAAGGTGAAGGCTGCCGTCGATTTCGCCGTCTCCGCCCCCGGCAGACGAGCCATCATCACGTCCCTCTACAAGGCTGCCGACGCCCTGAAGGGCGAGACCGGCACCGTCATCGAGAACAACTGAGCGGTCCGCCGCATTCCATTACAACACCACCAGGAGGGAATCATGTACTCTTCAGAACAGATCATTGAGAAGACCAACCAGTATGGCGCCCACAACTATGCGCCGAAGCCCGTCGTCATCGTGAAGGCCGAAGGCGCCGTCGTGACCGATCCCGAAGGCCGGAAATACTACGACATGCTTTCCGCCTACTCGGCCCACAACTTCGGCCACCGCCATCCCGAGATCGTGGCCGCCGCGAAGGAACAGCTTGACAAGTGCACGCTGACGAGCCGCGCCTTCCACTGCGAGAACCTCGGCGAGTTCTACGAAGCGCTGGCAAAGCTGACGGGCAAGGACATGGTCCTTCCGATGAACACCGGCGCGGAAGCCGTTGAGACCGCCTTAAAGACCGCCCGCCTCTGGGGCACGAAGGTCAAGGGTGTGGAGAACGGCAAACAGGAGATCATCACCTGCGCGAACAACTTCCACGGCCGCACGATCGCCATCATCAGCTTCTCCACCGATCCGCTCGCAAAGGACGGCTACGGCCCTTACTGCCCGGGCTTTAAGACCATTCCCTACGGCGACGCCCAAGCGCTGCGCGATGCGATCACCCCGAATACGGTGGCCTTCCTGGCCGAACCCATCCAGGGCGAAGCCGGCATCATCCTGCCGCCCGAAGGGTGGCTCACCGAAGTCCGGAAGATCTGCACCGAGAACAACATCCTCTTCCTAGCCGACGAGGTCCAGACCGGCTTCGCCCGCACCGGCGACATGTTCGCCTGCTGGCACGAAAATGTTGTTCCGGACATCTACATCATGGGCAAAGCCCTCGGCGGCGGTGTGATGCCCCTCTCCGCGATCGCGGCGAACAAGGACATCCTCGGCCTTTACACCCCCGGCTCCCACGGCTCCACCTTCGGCGGCAACCCGCTTGCCTGCGCCTGCGGCGTGAAAGCGCTCGAGATCCTGCAGCGTGACGACTATCCGAAGATGGCCCGCGAGAAGGGCAAATACTTCATGGACGGCCTGAAGAAGATCCATAATCCCGAGATCAAGGAGATCCGCGGCCGCGGCCTGCTCATCGGCGTGGAATTCTACGGCGACGCCTTCGACTACGTGAAGGCCTGCATCCACGAAGGCGTGCTCTGCAAGGAGACCCACGACCACACGATCCGCTTCGCCCCGCCCATCGTCGTCAGCTACGAAGAGATGGACGACGCGCTTGCCCGCATCACCAAGGCGTTAAGCAAATAATTACTGAAAAACAAGAAGCAGGGGCGGGATCATCCGGGATCCCGCCCCTGTCCCTTATGTACAGGCCTTTCTTCAGCCGATCAGGTCGTTCTCTCTGAACTGCAGGGAATACAGGACCTTGTACAGGCCGTCCGCAGCCATCAGTTCGTCGTGCGTTCCGCGTTCCCTGATTTCTCCGTTAATCACGACTGCGATCTCATCCGCGTTCCGGATGGTGGAGAGGCGGTGCGCGACAACTAAGGTCGTCCGGCCCTTACACAGTTCGTCCAAAGCCTGCTGGATCAGGACCTCCGTGGTGTTGTCCAGGGCGCTCGTCGCCTCGTCCAGGATCAGGATCGCAGGATCCTTCAGGAAGACGCGGGCGATCGAGACCCGCTGCTTCTGGCCGCCGGAGAGCTTCACGCCCCGTTCCCCGATCTCGGTATCGTAGCCGTTTTTCAGCGACATAATGTAATCGTGGATATTCGCGCGCTTCGCCGCCCTGATGACTTCCTCTTCCGCCGCGTCCGGGCGGCCGTAGAGGATATTGTCCCGGATGCTCCCCGAGAAGAGGAAGACGTCCTGCTGGACGATGCCGATGTTCCGTCTCACCGAATCCAGGGTCAGGTGACGGATGTCCTTTCCGTCGATCAGGATGCTGCCGCTTTCCTCCGGAAGTTCGTAAAAGTTCGGCAGCAGGTGGCAGAGCGTCGTCTTTCCGCCGCCGGAAGGGCCGACGAGCGCCAGTTTCTCCCCTTTCCGGATCCGGAGGTCGATGTGATGGAGCACCTCATCCGAGGACGGATAGGAATAGCTTACGTCACGGAATTCGATCTCGCCCTGCACGTCCCGCAGTTCCTCGGCGTCCTCCGCGTCCTTTTCCGGCTCTTCATCCATGATCTCGGCGAAGCGCCTGAAGCCGCTGACGCCGTTCTGGTACTGCTCCATGAAGTTGATCAGGGTATTGACCGGATTGATGAAGAGGTTGACGGAAACGATGAAGGTGGAATAATCACCAAAGTTAATGCGGCCTGCGTAAAGGAAGAGGCCGCCCGCGATCAGGATGATCACGTTGAAAACGTCCGTAATGAAAGCCGTCGAGGAGAAAAAGCGGGCCATGGCCCTGTAGGCGCGGCTGGACGCGTCCACGAATTCGTTGTCCCCCACGGCAAACTTTTCGATCTCCCGCTCGGCGTTCGTATAGGCCTTGGTCACGCGGATCCCGGTCACGCTGCTCTCCACGGCCGCGTTGATCCTGGCGTTGCTCTTTCTGCGGTCGTCGAACGCAGCCCGCATGTCTTTCCGGAAATGGACGGACACCACGATCAGGATCGGCACACAGGCAAAGATGATGAGCGTCAGGACCGGGTCGATCGTCATGAGGTAGATGAAGGACAGGAGGATCATGACCGAGCTGATCAGCAGATTCTCGGGACCGTGATGCGCGAGTTCGCAGACTTCAAAGAGGTCGCTCGTGATCCGCGTCATGATCCTGCCGGTCTCGTGGTCGTCGTAAAAACGGAAGGGCAGTTTTTCCAGATGCGCGAACAGGTCCCGGCGCATGCGGGACTGCATGCGGACGCCGATCATGTGTCCGTAATACTGAACGAAATACCGGAGGCAGAAACGGACGACGTACAGGGCCAGGACGACGGCCCCGGCAACCACGATCGTCCCGTACTTCCGGTTCGGAATGTAATCGTTCAGCATCCGGTTCGTCACGACGGGGTAGACCATTCCGGTCGCGGAGATCAGAAATGCCGCGCCAAGATCCAGCGCCAGCATCTTCCGGTGCGGACGGTAATAGGAGATGAAACGTCTTAACAAGCTTTTTTCCATGAATAACTTCTCTTTCGGCTGCTCCGGCCGCGAGGCCTCCTGCGGTTCTTCCCTTACAGCATAACACCAAAAGCGCGTCTTGAAAACCGTTCCGGCAAAAAAAGACCTCTTCGCCGCCGTGCGCGGAAAAGAGGTCTTCCTGAAGCGTCCGGGTGCGGAAAGCGCCGGTCCGGCCGCTTAGTTCGCTTTCCACAGGAACAGTTTATCGTCACCCGCATCAGACACCATGCGGATCAGCCAGGTCCCGTCCGCCGAGCAGGATGCGCTGCGCAGCAGAAGGCTTCCGTCATCCGGCCGGAATGGGAGCGGCTGCAGTTTTCCGTCCTGCAGATGCACGATCCTCGGTCCTTCCCCGGCCGCATAAGGCTCAAAGGCGATTTCAAAGAAAGCCGGCTCCCCGCTGCCGTTTGCCATGCTCCAGAGGTCTTCTTCGGCAAAGAGCGCTTCCCCGGTCACGAGATCGGCGGTCACGCGGATGCGGCCGAAGTTCTCATAGAACAGATAGTGTCCGTCCTGTACGGCAAAGCCGCTCGCGTTCAGGCCGAATTCGATTAGAACGTCGTTTTCCCCTTCGAAGCCGGGAAGGTCCTTCATGGCCGGGACGATCATCCCGTTCAGCGAAAGCGACTCCTGAAGCTTACCTGAGCCCTCATAACGGTCCAGAAGCATTTCCTCCGGCAGTCCGCCGGCAAGCCTGAGCCGCAGCAGATAAAACCCGTTCTCCGCGGCGGCAATGCCCCGGAGTGAAGAAGTCCCGTCATCCGAAAGCGAAAGGATCTCGCGGACCACAGCTGTTTTCGGGTCGAATTCGTACACCTTGTCGCTCTTCGGCGAACTCATCTCGTGGTTCATGATAAGAAGTTTTCCGTCTGCCGCCGCCATGGCCGCGTAGGGGAAGCCGTATTTTGAGACTTCATGTTTCGTCATGCTTTCCGCCGAGGGGTCGAATGCCAGCAGCCAAAGAGTATCCGGCCTGTCGTCAAAGGGGTTGCCTTCGGTGGCCAAAGTGTAGACGGTACCGTCCAGTTCCGTCCTCGCGTAAAAAGCTTCGTAACTCTGCTCCTCAAGCGTGCCGAGAAGGACGTCCTTCCCGTCTGCCGCCCGGAAGAAGCGGTATCTTGCCGTTCCCGTTAAGGCATATTCCTTCATGTCGACGACACTGTAAAAAACCCCGCCGTTCACCGCACTGCAGGCAGAATTCGCGTCGACCGCGCCGAGGCGCTTTCCCTCCCCGTCCAGGATCTCTGCAAGCTTTTCGGGCACCGGCTGTGCCTCGGAGGGTTCGTTTTTTGTTTCAGAGGGCTTTTCTTCCGGCGTGCTCTGCACTTCCTGTGAGCCGGGCGTGCTCTCCTGTCCGGGCTTTCCGCCGCAGGCAGCAAGCGATGCGGCCAGCGATACCGCCAGCACCGCGCACAGAAGCCTGTTCAGAATGCGTTTTTTCATCGTTTCTTCTCCTTTTTCGGGTCCGCAGCCCTGAAGAAGTGGCTCTTACCGGTATCCCTTATTTACTCTATCGCAAAATTCGGTGAAATGTAACATTTCTCTTTCCAAATCCGTCCGAATGTGCTTTAATGGTTTAAACCGGTAAAAAGACCGGGTATCTTTTCCGGCTTTCAGGACCAAGCCGACGCTGCCCGGGCAGCAGAAAGGAGCCGACATGCTTTCCGAAAACATCAGCCGCGACCCCGACGGGACGCTCCGCTTTGCCGGGCATTCCGTCACGGAACTTGCTGCAAGGTACGGCACGCCGCTGTATCTCTTTGACGAAGAACGCATCCGCGCCAACTGCCGGATGTACAAGGAGGCCTTCCGAAAGCATTTCGGAGCGGGGAGCCTGCCGCTCTACGCGAGCAAGGCGGCATCCTTCAAGGAAATATACCGCATCATGGCTGACGAAGGCATGGGCGTGGACGCCGTCTCCGCCGGTGAGATCCACACCGCGCTTGCCGCCGGCTTTCCGGCAGAGAGAATCATGTTCCACGGCGACGGCAAGACGGACGAAGACATCATATACGCGCTTGAAGCCGGTGTAGGCCGCTTTGTCGTGGATAATCCGGAAGAACTCGCGATTCTGAACCGGGAGGCGCTGAAGCGCGGCATGAAGCAGGACGTCCTCCTGCGCATCACACCGGGCATCGACCCGCACACCTACGCGGAAGTCAATACTGGATCCGTCGACGTCAAGTTCGGGATGCCCATCCTGACCGGCCAGGCGGCGGACTTCGTGCGCGCGGCGTTAAACTGTCCCGGGATCGGGCTTAAGGGCTATCATATCCACGTCGGTTCCCAGGTCTTCGACGAGGACGTCTTCGAGCGGGCAGCCGACGTGATGACGGATTTCATCGCCGAGATGCGGGACCGCTTCGGTTATGCGGCCGAAGAAATGAATTTCGGCGGCGGCTACGGCGTCCGCTACGTGGACAGCGATCCGCCGGTCGACATCCCCGCAAGGATCGGAGAGGTTGCGGCACGGCTGAAAAGCGATATGAAGAAGAACGGTCTTTCTTCCCTCCGCGTCTTCATGGAACCGGGCCGCAGCATCGTCGCCGACGCCGGCATGACCGTCTACACGGTCAGCACGGTCAAGCACATCCCCGGCTTCAAGAACTACGTGACGACGGACGGCGGCATGACCGACAATCCGCGCTTCTGCCTCTACAGAGCGCGCTATACGGTGCTGCACGGCAGCCGCGAGACCGCGGAAAAGGACCGCTTCGATCTGGTCGGCCGCTGCTGCGAGAGCGGCGACATCCTGCAGAAAAACGTTTCCCTGCCGGCGGATATCCGCCGCGGCGACATCGTCTGCGTCTGCACGACCGGTGCCTACAACTACTCCATGGCGTCCAACTACAACCGTCTGGGCCGACCGCCCGTGGTGATGCTGACAAAGGAGGAAAGCCGCATCGCCGTGCGCCGCGAGACCGCCGATGACCTCTGCTCACTGGACGTCTGAGAACTGTCTGTCATCCCGAAACAAAGCCCGCTCCGGGAAGGCAGCCGGCCTCCCCATCCCCGACAGGCGTCCGCCCGGGACGGCACGGAGATGCGGCGGCTTCGCGCAGGCTCTCGGAAGCCTCGTGAACCGCGAAAATGCCGGATGCATTTTCGCTGAACATCGGAAAAACCCGCGCAGAGGATCGCGCGGGTTTTTTCCGGTGCCTGCACTCTCCGGCGCATGTGCCGTCAGCCGGGCGTCCTAATGCCGGGTCTGTGCAGGCGGCTGCCTGCCCGGAGCACGGTTTTTGTCCCGTACGGGGTCTCAGATCTTCGGCAGATGGGTGCGGAAGGAAGCCAGTTCCTCATCCGTCGGGCAGTAGTCTTCCATCTTCCCGTCGTGGAACTTCTCATATGCCACCATATCGAAATAACCGGTGCCGGTGAGGCCGAAGACGATGGTCTTCTCCTCGCCGGTCTCTTTGCATTTTTTCGCCTCGTCGATCGCCGCGCAGATCGCGTGCGCACTCTCGGGCGCAGGCAGGATGCCTTCCACCCGCGCGAACTCCTCCGCCGCCTCGAAAACGCGGGTCTGCGGGATGCTGATCGCCTCCATCAGGCCTTCATCGTAAAGTTCGCTCAGGATCGGGCTCATGCCGTGGTAGCGCAGGCCCCCCGCGTGGTTCGGTGCCGGAATGAAATCGCAGCCGAGCGTGTACATCTTCGCGAGCGGGCAGACTCTGCCGGTATCCGCGAAATCGTAAGCGTAGACGCCGCGCGTAAAACTCGGGCAGGACATCGGTTCGACGGCAACGATGCGGTAATCCGCTTCGCCGCGGAGCTTTTCACCCATGAACGGCGAGATCAGCCCGCCGAGGTTGGAGCCGCCGCCCGCGCAGCCGATGATCATGTCCGCTTTGATGCCGTACTTGTCGAGCGCCGCCTTCGTTTCCATGCCGATCACAGACTGATGCAGCAGGACCTGGTTCAGAACGCTGCCGAGCACGTAGCGGTAGCCGGGTTCGGAGGCCGCTGCTTCCACCGCCTCCGAAATCGCGCAGCCGAGGCTCCCCGTGGTGCCGGGATGCTCTTCCAGGATCTTCCGGCCGACCGCCGTCGTCATCGAAGGCGAAGGCGTCACGGACGCGCCGTAGGTCCGCATGACCTCGCGGCGGAAAGGCTTCTGCTCGTAGGAGACCTTGACCATGAAGACCTTGCAGTCGAGGCCGAAATACGAACAGGCCATGGCAAGCGCGGTGCCCCACTGGCCGGCGCCGGTCTCGGTCGTCACACCCTTCAGGCCCTGCTTCTTTGCATAGTAGGCCTGGGCGATCGCGGAGTTCAGCTTGTGGCTGCCGCTCGTGTTGTTCCCTTCGAACTTATAGTAGATCTTCGCCGGCGTCTGCAGTTTCTCTTCCAGGCAGTAGGCGCGGACGAGCGGCGAAGGCCGGTACATCCGGTAGAAATCCCGGATCTCGTCGGGGATCGGGATCAGCCGGTTATCGTTGTCGAGTTCCTGTTTCACCAGTTCCTCGCAGAACACGGCGGCAAGCTCCTCCGCCTTCATCGGTTCGTGCGTGCCCGGGTGCAGCAGGGGCGCAGGCTTTTTCTGCATGTCCGCCCGGACGTTGTACCATGCCGTGGGCATTTCGTTTTCTTCAAGATAGATCTTGTACGGGATCTTTGTCTGTTCTGCCATTTTGTTTCCTCCTCTGCCGTCCTGCGGCGCTCCGTTTGCGGACGGGCTCTGCCCTGTCCGGTTTCCGGGACAAAAAACGATCCTGTCCCAGTGTATTTCGCTGGGACAGGATCGGTAAGGTCCTGCGGTGCCACCCGGCTTAGCGCAATGCGCTCACTCTGTGCATACTGACATATGCCGGCCTTTGCTTACGGGGCGCCATCCCCGTCTCCCATACTGAGCCCGAAGGCCGTTCCGTTTGCCCTTGAAAGTCCATTCCCTTAAAGGCTGCATACCGCACTCCCACCATCTGCGGCTAGCTCTTCCTGCTCACCTGAAAGGTACTCACTCTTTCGCATCGGTTTATCCTAAGATAAGCCCTCGTGCGTCAACTGTCAAGAGATTTTTTGAACATTTATTCCATTTCTGCAAAACATTTACGTTTCCAGCCAGCGGATGACATCAAGGAGGCTGTCCTCGACGGTCTCGGCAAGGCTGCGCATCTCTTCGTCTGCCGGGAGCATGTCCGGGACCATGACCGGCCGGAGTCCTCCCGCGCGCGCCGCCCGAATGCCGTTGTAGGAATCTTCGACGGCAACGGTCCGCTCCGGCGCCGTCCCGAGAAGCCTGCAGGCTGCGAGAAAGATATCCGGTTCCGGCTTGCTCCTTGTCACCATGTCGCCCGCAACGATCCCGTCAAAGTATCCCGTAAGCCCCGCGCCGTCAAGCAGGCTGCACACCATCTCCCTGTCCGAAGAAGAGGCAATGGCGGTCCTTATTCCCTTCGCTTTCAGGTATTCGAGGATCTCCCGCGCGCCGGTTTTCAGCGGCATCTTTCCGCCGCCGTAGCGCTCCGTATACAGTTCGAACACCTGCTGCCGGAAGCGGTCATAGGGGAAGTCTTCGCCGAAAACTGCCTTGACCAGCTTCTCCGTCCGCACGCGGCTGCAGCCGATGCACTCCCGGTAAAGCGCCGTAATGTCATTAAATCCGTAGGTCTTCGCCACCTCGCTCCAGCATTCAAAGCCGGCGCGTTCCGAATCAAAGATCAGTCCGTCCATGTCAAAGACTGCTGCGTCAAAATCCTTCACTTCACTCTCCCGTAGCCGCTCTTTTCCACCAGTTCCTGCCCGTCTTCCGAAAGCATGAAATCGACCATCTGCTGCACGTACGGATTTTTGTTGTCTGCACGGGTCGTTGCGCAGAGATCAACGGTCAGCGGGTAGGAACCGTTTTCGATGTTTTCCCGTGTCGGCAGGACCCCGTCCACCGCGATCAGGCGGACGTCGTTTTCCTGATGCAGGTCTTCCGCGAAATAGCGGAAGGAATAGCCGAAGGCGCCTTTTTCATTGTTATATTGGGCGACCTTCTCAAAGACGCCCATCATCGCGTCGACGTACTCGTAGGTCTGCGGCTTTTTCAGGGAAACGTCGCCCATGAACCACTCCATCATGGCCTGGGAGCCGGAATCCGCCGGACGCTGGAAGGCCAGGATCGGCTGGTTTTTTCCGCCGACCTCCTTCCAGTTCGTAATGTCGCCGTGGTAGATCGCGCGGATCTGTTCGCTTGTGAGGTTCGTTACCGGATTGTCCGGTTCCACGAAGAAGACGAAAGCTTCCTTCCCGATCGGCGTGACATTCAACTGAATGTGCCTGTCTTCCGCCTCCTGCATCTGGTTTCGGGAAGGTCTCGCACCGAAGACGATGTCGGTTTCTTCGATGAGCAGCCGGCCAAACGCATTCACGGTATTTGTGAAGGAGACGATCCTGCCGTTCTCGGAAATGATGTTCCATTTCTTCCACTCCTCGATCCCCTCTCCCCTCTGATACCGTTCTTCAATGGCTGCGATATCCTTGTAGACGGCCTTCGCGGCGGCTGAATAGAGCGGGAAACAGGCTTCAGCCCCGTCCAGACGCGGCATGTCCTTTTCCTCTTCGATGATAAAGCTCGCCGGGTGATCAAGTTTTGCCAGTTTTGAGGGTTCGCTCCAGACCATGTAGTCGGAGAAGTCGGTACTGGACCAGCCGTGCATGTATTCGAAGCCGTGCCCTCCGTAGCGGACCGACGGACGGTTCGCGTACAGCATCACGGACGCGCCGATGCAAAGGGCGCCCGCCGCGAGGAAGGGGATGGCCTTTTTCAGCAGGCCAAAGCGTTTCTGCAGGATCACGGAAAGGAAAAAGGCGAGGACCGGCGCAGCGGTGGCGACGACCAGCATCCATTCCGCCTGCATGCCGATATAGATCACGAAATAACCGGGCAGCCCCAGCGCCAGGATCCGGGATGCTGTCATCATCACGCTTCCGTCGGTATTTCCCTTCGTAACTGCCATGAGTACGGTGATGCCCAGGATCAGGACGCCCGCGAGCACGCCGTTCGTGACAGCGACCGCAGGGATCAGTTTCTTCCGGAAAAGCAGATACAGACCGGTGAGCGCAAGGAACATCGAAAACGTCACCAGGGCTTCGTCCCATCTGCCGGTGTTGAGGTTTTCGACGATAAGGGCTCCGATCAGGCACCCCAGGCTCGACAGCGGCAGAAGGAGGATGAAACCGATGCAGCGCATGATGGGCGAACCTCCGGATACCGCGCTCACGAGTGCCTCCGCCTTCTCCTGGTTTTCCCTGATCTTTTCAACGGCTTCTTCTCTCGGATCCATGACTGTACTCTCCTTATATCTCCTATTGATCTTCGGATGCGGCATGAGCCGGCCCTGCGGGCCGGCTCACGGTCTTCCGGCTTATTCAGCCTCTTATCCTAAGCAGTTTACCTGATAATTCAGTGCGGCGCCGTTGACGCTGCACTGTCCTTCGGCGCTCTGGCCGGGGGCAAAGGGGACTGCAGGAGCTTCGCCGGCCATGGGCGGGATCTCGCCGACGGCAGGAACGTAGCCGGGTACCGCGCCCAGGAACGGGGCGGAGGCCGGAACGTACTTCACGACTTCCTTCGGGCCTTCCGGCGCCTTCGGGGCGTTCTTCGCGGCTTCCTTGGCCGCCTTTTCTTCGGCAGCTTTCTTCGCCTTCTCGGCCTTGGCCGGGAAGCCGGCGGCACGTTCCTTGAAGAAGTTCATGGCGACCTGCGGGAACAGGGCGTAGGACAGGACGTCCTCATCCTGCTGCAGATATTCGCCGACTTCCTCGCGGAGCTTCGGCAGCTCGTTCGGGATCAGATCGGCCGGACGGCAGGTGATGATCTCGGCATCCTCGCCGAGGACCTTCTTCTGCACTTCCTTGTTGAACGGACGGACGGTCTGGCCGTATTCGCCGCGCAGCAGCGCCTTCGTTTCCTTGGTCGCGACTTTGTAGCGGCCGCCGAACAGGACGTTCATGACAGCCTGCGTGCCCACGATCTGGCTGGACGGGGTCACGAGCGGCGGCATGCCCAGATCTTCGCGGACCTCGGGGATCTCCTTCAGCACGTCGTAGAACTTATCTTCCGCGTGCTGGTCCTTCAGCTGGCTGACCAGGTTGCTCAGCATGCCGCCGGGCACCTGATACTTCAGGGTGTTGATGTCAACGCCGAGCACCTTCGGATTCATCAGGCCGCTTGCGAGGTATTTTTCACGGATCGGACGGAAGTAGTCGGCGATCTCCAGCAGGAGCTCCTGATTGACGCCGGCGTCGTAAGGCGTTCCCTGGAAGGTCTTCACCATGACTTCAGTCGACGGCTGCGAGGTGCCGAGGGCGAAGGGGCTCATGGCGGTATCGATGATGTCGCAGCCCGCTTCGACCGCGCGCATGTAGGTCATGGCGGCAACGCCGCTGGTATAGTGCGAATGCATCTGCAGCGGGACCTTCACGGTCTCCTTCAGGGCCTTGAAGAGTTTGGACGCTTCGTAAGGGATCAGCAGGCCGGCCATGTCCTTGACGCAGATCGAATCCGCGCCCATGTCCTCCATCTGCTTCGCCAGATGGCAGAAATACTCGACCGTGTACGGTTCGCCGAGGGTATAGGAAATGGCCGTCTGGACGTGGCCGCCTTCCTTCTTGGTCGCCTTCACGGCGGTCTCGAGGTTGCGCACGTCGTTTAACGCATCGAAGATGCGGATGATATCGATGCCGTTCGCGATGGATTTCTGCACGAAATATTCCACCACGTCGTCCGCGTAATGGCGGTAGCCCAGAATGTTCTGCGCCCGGAACAGCATCTGCAGCTTGGTATTCTTAAAGCCGTCGCGGAGCTTCCGCAGGCGGTCCCACGGATCCTCGTCCAGAAAGCGCAGGCAGGCGTCAAAGGTTGCGCCGCCCCACATCTCCACGGAGTGGTAGCCGACCTTGTCCATCTTGTCGATGATCGGCAGCATCTCGTCCGTCGTCATGCGGGTCGCAATCAGCGACTGGTGTCCGTCACGCAGGACTGTTTCCGTTATTTTTACCGGTCTTTTTTCTTCCGCCATGTTAAAACCCCTTTCGTGATCTCTCCTCTCCAGGAAAGCCGCATCCATTATAAAGCAAAACCGGGGAAGTGTAAAGACTTCCCCGGTCCTGTATTTCCCGATATTCTCAGGTTTTAAATGCCGTAAATGGCCATGAACACGCCGGCCGCAACAGCGGTACCGATAACGCCGGCCACATTCGGACCCATGGCGTGCATCAGCAGGAAGTTCGTAGGATCTTCCTGAGCGCCCACCTTCTGGGACACACGGGCCGCCATGGGAACGGCAGACACACCGGCCGAACCGATCAGCGGGTTGATCTTGCCCTTGCTGAGCACGCACATGACGTCGCCGAGCAGCACGCCGCCGAAGGTACCGAACATGAAGGCCACGAGGCCGAGCACGACGATCTTCAGGGTGTTCAGGTTCAGGAAGGCTTCCGCGCTGGTGGTCGCGCCGACGGAGGTCGCGAGCAGGATGACGACGATGTACATCAGAGCGTTGGATGCGGTCTCCTGCAGCTGGCGGGTCACGCCGCATTCACGGAACAGGTTGCCGAGCATCAGCATACCGATAAGCGGAGCGGTGGTCGGCAGGATCATCGCCACGACGATGGTGATGATGATCGGGAACAGGATGCGTTCCAGCTTGGAAACAGGACGAAGCTGTCCCATCTTGATCTTGCGGTTCTTCTTGGAAGTGAAGGCGCGCATGATCGGAGGCTGGATCAGCGGGACCAGGGACATGTAGGAATATGCCGCCACGGCGATCGGGCCCATCAGCTGGTACTGTCCGAGTTTGGACGCCAGGAAGATCGAGGTCGGGCCGTCAGCGCCGCCGATGATGGAGATGGCAGCGGCCTGCTTGCCAGTGAATCCCAGGAAGATAGCTGCGAAGTACGCTACGTAGATGCCGAACTGCGCCGCAGCGCCGAGCAGGAAGCTCATGGGGTTCGCGATCAGCGGAGCGAAGTCGGTCATCGCGCCGACGCCCATGAAGATCAGGCACGGCAGGACAGCCCATTCATCCAGCTTGTAGAAGTAATACAGAAGACCCGCAGCATTCTCCTTGGTGGAGAACTTCTTGCTTTCCAGAGCAGCCTTCAGTTCGGCTACGCTGGCGTCCAGCGATTTCAGCTCGCCCGTGGTGGCATCGCGTCCGGCAGTGATCACGACCTGGTCGACACCGGCGGCGTCCTTCAGGACGTACTTGGTATCGGTCGAATTCTCACTCGGGACGCATACCTGAAAGGCGGCTTCCAGATCCTCGCCTTCGAACTCCACGATCGCGATCTCTTCCATCTTGTCATTCAGATAGGTGGTCGTGGGTTTCGAAATGATGCCGGGGAAGATATTGACCAGCAGCATGCCGAACGCGATGGGCGTCAGCAGCAGCGGTTCAAAGTCCTTTGCGATGGCCAGATAAAGGAAGATGCACGCGATGAGGATCATCACGTAGTTTCCCCAGGTCAGGCTCGTAAAGGCAGTCTGTTGTGCCAGGTTGGCAATTGTTTGTCCGATATTGCCCATAAGTAAGACCCTCCGTAATTATGTCAGTTAGTTGAGCGTTGCGATCACGTCACCAACTTCTACGGCGTCGCCTTCCTTCACATTGATAGCAGCCACGGTGCCGGCTTCAGGAGCCACGACCGGGATTTCCATCTTCATGGATTCCATGATGACGATGTCGTCACCGGCTTCCACGGTATCGCCGACCTTGGCAACGATCTTGAAGATCTTGCCGATAACCTGCGCTTCAACGTTCACGGCGCCGGCGGCAGCAGGAGCGGCAGCCTTAGGGGCGGCAGCGGGAGCAGCGGCGGGAGCGGGAGCGGCAGCAGGAGCCGGGGCAGCCGGAGCAAAAGCGGGAGCGGACGGCGCAAAGGAAGGAGCGCTCATCATGGGGGCAAATCCGCCGAAGCCGGCATTTTCAACAGTTACGTCATAGGCTACGCCATTCACGGTGATCTTGTAAGAACTCATTGTTATTTTCCTCCTGGAATGATTAATGATGATTAGTTGCTTCTGGTGATCGACGTCACCTTGGCATTAGGGCCGCACTGCTGTGCGACGGCTGCAAGAATGGCGGCCACGACAGCACCGTCTTCTCCGCCCACACCTGCGGGTTTCGCAGGCGCAGCGGCTTTCGCCGGAGCAGGAGCTGCCTTCGCCGGAGTCTTAACGGGCGCTTTGGCCTTCTGACTCGATTTGTCCAATTTCCCGATGAACTTGAACAGGGAAATGACGCCGCAGAGGAACAGCAGCACGACAAAAACGACGCCGAAGCCGACGATCATGTTGCCCAGCGCTTCTTCGATGCTGATGTCCGACGCAGCGATTGCGAATAAATAACTCATATACGCTTACCTCGTTTTGCGTTTTTTACGCTATTTCGCGTCTTAACCAGTATAGGCGATGCAGAAGGTTTTTGCAAGATGAAAAACGCGGATTTTTGTTTTGAATCCGTTAATAAATAATTTATTCCCGCTTTGCGTCATAACTTTTCTTATATGGGACATATAAACGGAAACAGAAAAAGAGCTGCCCTTTCGGACAGCTCTTTCCTCTGCATCAGGCCTTTAGGCCATCTGCTTCGCGACTTCCTCAGCGAAGTTTTCTTCCTTCTTCTGGATGCCTTCACCGGTTTCGAAGCGGACGAACTTCTTGATCTTCAGAGAAGCACCGCTCTTCTTCGCGACGTCGGCCAGATACTGGGAAACGGTCTGCTTGCCGTCTTCCGCCTTGACGTAGATCTGGTCGGCCAGGCAGAATTCCTTCATCTCCTTGGAGATGCGGCCCTGGATCATGCCGGCAATGACCTTCTCAGGCTTGCTGGCTTCCTTGGGATCGTTCATGATCTGCGCCTTCAGGATCTCGGTCTCCTTCTCGATGAAGTCGGCCGGGACTTCGCTTCTGTCCGTAAACTGGGGACGAAGCGCAGCGATCTGCATGGCAACGTTCTTCATGGCTTCGAGAACAGCCTCGTTTTCGGGCTGATCGGTCACGGCCTGCACGAGCACGCCGATGCGGCCGCCGCCGTGGACGTAGGACATGATGGCGCCGTCGGTCGCTTCAAGCTTTTCGAAGCGGCGGATGGACAGCTTTTCGCCGATGCGGCTGATCATTTCGGACAGTTCCTGTTCGACGGTCAGGGTAGGATCGGCAGCCCAGGGTTCGGCCAGGAAACCTTCCAGCGTGCCGTTCGCGGAGGCCATGATCTGGTCGGCCACGTCGGACACGTACTTCTGGAAGATGGCATTCTTCGCCACGAAGTCGGTCTCGCTGTTGACTTCCACGATGACGGCCTTATTGCCTTCGACCTTGGCAGTCACGAGGCCTTCAGCCGCGATGCGGCCGGCCTTCTTGGCGGCGGCGGCAAGACCCTTCTCGCGAAGGAACTCAACAGCCTTTTCGATGTCACCGTCGGTGGCAGTCAGGGCCTTCTTGCAGTCCATCATGCCGGCGCCGGTCATATCACGCAGTTCCTTGACTAAAGCAGCAGTTACAGCAGGCATTGTCTCATTCCTCCGTCTTCTCTTCAGCGGTCTCCTCGGCAGGGGCTTCTTCGGCCTCGGCCGCGGTATCGGTGAGCTGCTCGCCCTGCTTCGCTTCGAGCACGGCGTCCGCCATCTTGCCGACGATCAGCTTGACCGCACGGATGGCGTCATCGTTGCCCGGAATGACGTAGTCGAGTTCTTCCGGATCGCTGTTGGTGTCGGCGATGCCGATCAGGGTCACGCCGAGGGTGCGGGCTTCCTGCACGCAGATCTTTTCCTTCTTGGGGTCGACCACGAAGATGGCATCCGGGATGTGCTTCATGTTCTTGATGCCGCCCAGGTTCTTCTCAAGCTTGTCCCATTCCTTCTGCAGCGCAGCAACTTCCTTCTTGGGCAGCACTTCGAAGGTGCCGTCCTCGCTCATGCGCTCGATCTCGTGCAGACGGGCAATACGGCTCTGGATGGTTTTGAAGTTGGTCAGCATGCCGCCGAGCCAGCGCTGGTTGACATAGAACATGCCGCAGCGTTCCGCTTCGCTCTGAATGGCGTCCTGCGCCTGCTTCTTGGTGCCCACGAACAGAATGGTGCCGCCCTCAGCCACGATGTTCACGACCGCGTTGTAGGCGTCGTCGATCATGCCGACGGTCTTCTGCAGGTCGATGATGTGGATGGAGTTGCGTTCGGTGTAGATGTAAGGGGCCATCTTGGGGTTCCAGCGGCGGGTCTGGTGTCCGAAATGCACACCGGCTTCCAGCAGCTGCTTCATGGAAATAACGCTCATTTGGAAATCCTCCGTTTGGTTTTTCTTCCGTGCGTTTCGCCCTTGGAAGACCGTCTTTCGGACGGCACCGCTCCCGCAGATCCGCGCACGTGTTTTTTTAGCGCCCGATTATAATAACAGACGGAAATAATAAATGCAAGCGTTTTTTCGCGTTTTCCCCTGCTTTTCCGCTTTATTTTCTGCGGTTTTTCGGATGATTTCCCGTGGTTTCCGCTCTTCGCTTCCGGTTGACAAAAAGAACTCTTACTTACTATAATGTTAAGATGTCACTTTACGGAAAGGACTCCCCTGAAGATGCTGTTCAGTTCGCTCATATTCCTGCAGGCCTTCCTGCCGCTCACGCTGGCGTTATATTACGGGATCGGCCTTCTTCCCGCTTCTTCCCCTGAAAAGAAACGGCGCCGCAAAAACGTCGTCCTCCTTCTCGCAAGCCTTGTCTTCTACGGGTTCAGCGGTCTGAAATACCTTCTGCTGATGCTGGCGGTCATCATGCTGAACTATTTCGGCGGGCTGCTCGTCTCCCGCGGAAAGACGCCCGCCGCCCGGAAAGCGTTTCTGGCCGCCACGGTCATCCTGAACCTCGGCCTGCTTTTCTATTTCAAATATTTCAACCTGTTCCGCGACGTCGTGGGACAGATCAGTGCCCTTTTCGGCGGCGAGCCCGGGGCTTTCACCCGGATCATCCTGCCGGTCGGCATCTCCTTCTACATTTTCCAGGCGCTCTCCTATACCATCGACGTGTACCGCGGCGACGCCGAGCTGCAGAAGAATCCCCTTGACTTCGCCCTGTACGTCTCCTGCTTCCCGCAGCTGATCGCCGGCCCCATCGTCCAGTATTCCGACGTTTCGGCGCAGCTGACCGAACGCCGGGAAAACGCCGAGCAGTTCAGTGAAGGCATCCGCCGCTTCCTCTACGGCCTCGCCAAGAAGGTCCTGATCGCGAACACCGTCGCGGAGATCGCCGACGGCATCTGGGCACTCGAAGTCGGCAAGATCGGCGCGGGCCTCGCCTGGCTCGGCGCTCTCGCCTATTTCTTCCAGATCTACTACGATTTCTCCGGCTACTCGGACATGGCCATCGGCCTCGGCAAGATGTTCGGCCTCGATTTCAAGGAGAACTTCCGTTATCCGTACCTCGCTGACAGCGTGACTGATTTCTGGCGGCGCTGGCACATCTCGCTCGGTTCGTGGTTCCGCAACTACGTCTACATTCCGCTCGGCGGCAACCGGAAAGGCGAAGGCCGCGCGGTCTTCAACATGGCCGTCGTTTTCTTCCTGACCGGTGTCTGGCACGGCGCGAACTGGACCTTCTTCTTCTGGGGCATCTACCACGGCATCTTCCGCATCGCGGAATACTGCCTCACGAAGAACTCCAAGAGAAACCGCAGATCGCGCAGAAAGCGCTTCCGCCTGCCCGGCCAGGTCTATACCTTCCTGGTCGTCCTTGTCGGCTGGATCTTTTTCCGCGCCGATACCCTGCCGGATGCTTTCTCCTTCATCGGCCAGTTGTTCGGCACCCGCGGCGTCGACGAGACCGTACTTTCGTTCCTGTCCTTCCGCCGCCTGCTCGCTCTCCTCTGTGCCTTCCTGGGCCTCGGCTTTTTCCAGGAATACTTCAGTTTCCTGCTGGACAAGGTACAGAAAGCTACCCGCGGGATCCTGGAAAAGATCTGGCTGCTTTTCCTGCTTTTCCTGTGCATCCTGCTGCTGACCAACTCCAACTACAACCCGTTCATCTACTTCCAGTTCTGAGGCCGCTGAATGAAGAACCGACTCTGGATCATCGCATTTATGGCATTTCTCATCCTGCCCGTCGGAGCCGGGTATGTTTACCGTACCGCAAATCCCGATGAAGACCGCAGGCAGATCGAGGAAGATGAAAACCGCCGCATGGCCGAGGTCGAATGGGATAAGCTGATCGATTCCTGTCAGAGCATCGACAGCTGGTACAACGACCGCGCGCCGCTGCGCAGTCCGCTGATGAAGCTCTACCAGCAGGTAAGCGGCTCTGCGGAGCACTTTTTCGACGACCGCATTGCCGCCCCGCTTGACCGCCTGATCAATGCCGGAGCCCGCGATCCGCAGGCCGGCCAGGATCCCGAAGCCGAACCGCAGACGCCGGATTTCGACTGGGCGGCCGTATTCAACCCCGAAGATACCGACGCGCCGTATGAAGATCCGTTCGAGGAACCGACGGAGACCGATCCGGAACCGTCCGGAGAGGAATCGACCGAAGGCACCGCGGACGAGACCGAAGCCACGGATCCGGAAGATTCCGCCGAAGACGGGACCGTTCCGGACAGCGCTGCTTCCGAGACCGAAAACGGCACGCCCGCTGCCTCTGAAACGGCTGCGCCTCCCGAAACGACCAAGTCCCCGGAGACCACGAAGGCCGTCGTCTCCAATGTGACCGAAGCCGCGCCGACGCAGCCCGCGGGGAACGATCCGAGGAAGAATCATAATCTTGTCGCGGTCCAGACCGTCAAGCCCGACTACACGCACTGGGGCTATACCGATTACCGCTGCACCGACTGCGGCCGGACGTTCCGTCTGGACGTCAAATACAAGCTCGTGGACTCCTCGCAGCTTTCGCCCCGCATCGTGGGCTCCGGCGTTATCGTCGGCCGCAGCGGCTGGTACTTCTATACCGGCCAGCGCTCCGTCGAATATTACAAAGGGCAATGCCTGCCCACCGCTCAGGAGCTGACAAACTACGCCTCCGTACTGAAGCAGATCAAGGCCCGCTGCGACAAGCTCGGCATCAAACTGTTCGTGCTGATCGCACCGAACAAGGAGCAGGTCTATTCGGAATACATGCCGACGTACTCCGTCGCAACCGCAAACAAGCGTGCGCAGCGCATCGTCAGTCATCTGCAGAACCAGGGCATCACTGTGCTGTATCCCCTTGCGGAGCTGAAGGCCGGCGATCTCTACCACGAAACCTATTACCGCAACGATACCCACTGGACGCCTTACGGCGCTTACATCGCTGCCTCCCTCATCGAAAAGAGGCTGGGGATGGGTCCCGCAGATCCCTATTCCGTTGATCTGCCCGGAACAACGAAAACGATCCGCAACGGCGACATGGTGCAGCTCGGCAACATTCCCGCGTCCAACCGACCGTCCATCCCGTACTTCGTTCCCAACACCAATGCATCGATCTCGTTCACCGGCGAAGCCAATACCAGCAACGTCCGCCGGACGGTCAGCACCAATCCCAACGGAAAGTCCCTGGTCCTGATCGGCGATTCCTTCCGCGTCAACATGTCGGATACACTGGCGAAGGATTTCCGGAAGACTCTGATCCTGCACCGCGACTATCTGAGTGAGTCGATGAAGAACGAGATCCTCAGCGCGAACGTGCTGATCCTGGAGACGGTGGAACGCTACGACGTTCAGTTCTTCGCTTTCCTCCCGAATCTGCTCAATATCCTGAACATGACACCCGATCCCGTCCAGGAACCGGTGCCCGAGACCACGGCTGCCCCAACTGAACCTGCGACCACGGCTGCGCCAGAAACCACGGCTGCGCCCGAAACCACTGCTGCACCGACAACGGCTGCGCCGGAAACTACCGCCGCACCGACGACGGCTGCGCCTGAAACTACGGCTGTGCCGACGACGGAAGCGCCGCCTGAAACCACCGCTGCATCGACCACGGAAGCGCCGCCCGAAACCACCGCTGCACCGACAACGGAAGCGCCGCCTGAAACCACCGCTGCGCCGACCACGGAAGCGCCGCCTGAAACCACCGCTGCGCCGCCGGCAAATGAAACAACGACGGCCGCAGATCCCGAACAGCCCGATGAGGGCAGCGGGACCTGAGCGCCGTCAGCCGGCTCCGGCCGGTCTCTTTCCCATAACTTTCCTTTTTGAGGTTGCTGAATGAAGAACCGACTCTGGATCATCGCATTTATGGCATTTCTCATCCTGCCCGTCGGGGCCGGATGTGTTTATCGTGCCGCGCATCCGAATGAGGACCGGCAGCAGATCGAGGAAGAGGAAAACCGCCGCATGGCCGAGATCGAATGGGACAGACTCATCGATTCCTGCCAGAGCATCGACAGCTGGTACAACGACCGTGCGCCGCTGCGCAGCCTCCTGATGAAGCTATACAAGCAGGTAAACGGCTCCGCGGAGCACTTCTTTGACGACCGCATTGCGGCCCCGCTCGACCGTCTGATCAACGCCGGAACCGGCGATCCGCAGGCCGGTCAGGATCCTGCGGCCGAACAGCCGACGGACTTTGACTGGAATGCCGTATTCAACCCCGAAGATACCGAAACGCCGTTCGACGACCCGACGGAAGAACTTCCGGAGACCGATCCGGAACCGTCCGGAGAGGAAGCGACGGAAAACTCCGCTGAAGAACCCGGGACCTCGGAGCCGGAAGACCCGTCCGCAGACGAGAGCGTTCCGGACACCGAAGCTTCCGGAACCGAGACCGGCACGCCTGAGGAAACGTCCAGGGCTCCGGAAACCACCCAGGCCGTCATTTCCAACGTAACTGAAGCCGCCCCGACGCAGCCTGCGGGAAGCGATCCGAGAAGCAGTCACAATCTGGCTGCGATCCGGACCGTCGCCCCGGACTACGAACATTGGGGCTATACCGATTACCGCTGCACCGACTGCGGCAGGGGATTCCGTCTGGATATCAAGTACAAGCTCGTGGATTCCTCGCAGCTCTCCCCCCGCGTCATCGGACAGGGCGTCATCGTCGGCCGCAGCAACTGGTATTTCTATACCGGCCAGCGCTCCGTCGAATACTACAAGGGACAGTACCTGCCCACTGCTCAGGAACTGGCGAACTACGCTTCCGTGCTGAAACAGATCAAGGCGCGCTGCGACAAACTCGGCATCAAGCTGGTCGTACTGATCGCGCCGAATAAAGAACAGGTCTATTCGGAATACATGCCGACGTACGCCGTCGCGACCTCGGACAAACGGGAGCAGCGCATCGTCAGGCATCTGCAGAACCAGGGTATCACCGTCCTGTATCCCCTCGCGGAGCTGAAAGCCGGCGACCTCTACCACGAGACCTACTTCCGCCACGATACCCACTGGACGCCTTACGGCGCCTACATTGCCAACTACCTGATCGAAAAGAAGCTGGGCATGACTCCCGCGGATCCCTATTCCATCGATCTGCCCGGGTCCACGGCGCCGAAACGCAGCGGCGACCTGCTCCAGCTCGGCGGCATTTCCAACTACCCGGCAGTCCCGTGTTTTTATCCGGCAACCAATGGGTCCGTTTCGATCACCAGCAATGTCAGCGCCAGCAGCGGCAACGTCCGCCGTACGGTGAGCACCAATCCGAACGGAAAGTCGCTGGTCCTGATCGGCGACTCCTTCCGCATCAACATGGGGGAAACGCTGCCGAAGGATTTTCAGAAGACACTGATCCTGCACCGCGACTATCTGAGCACGTCGATGAAAAACGAGATCCTTCGTGCCAACGTGCTGGTTCTGGAAACGGTGGAACGCTTCGACACCCAGTTTTTCTCTTCCCTTCCGAAAGTGCTGAACATCCTTAACATGACTGCCGATCCCGTTCAGGAAACGGAGCCCGCAACCACAGCTGCGCCGACTGAACCTGCGACCACGGCCGCGCCCGAGACCACGGCCGCGCCGACGACTGAGGCGCCTGCGACCACGGAAGCACCGACGACAGCCCACGAACACAGCTGGGGCAGCGGCAACGTAACGAAAGAAGCGACCTGTACGCAGCCGGGTGAAAGAACCTATACCTGCTCCTGCGGCGAATCCCGGACCGAAACGATCCCTGCAGCCGGACACAGCTGGAACGAAGGTGTTGTCAGTACCGAACCGACCTGTACTGAACCCGGTGTGAGGACTTACACGTGTACGAAATGCAGTGAGACCCGGACCGAAGAGATCGCGGCTCACGGACATCATTATGTTGACGGTTTCTGCACCTACTGCAGCGACCGCGACCCTAATGCGCCGGAAACCACCGCGCCGCCCGAAACCACGGCTGCGCCGGAAACCACTGCCGCACCGACGCCTGAAGAAACAACGACGGCTGCGGACAGCGAACAGCCAGATGAGGGCAGCGGGACCTGAGCGCCGTCAGCCGGCTCCGTCCGCACCCTTTCCATAATTATCTTTTTTGAGGCTGCCTGATGAAGAATAAACTTTGGATCATCGCATTTCTGGCATTTCTCATCCTGCCCGTCGGGGCAGGGTGCATTTACCGTGCCATGCATCCCGACGAAGACCGGCAGCAGATTGAGGAAGAGGAAAACCGCCGCATGGCCGAGATCGAATGGGACAGACTCATCGATTCCTGCCAGAGCGTCGATAACTGGTACAACGACCGGGCGCCGCTGCGCGGCCCGCTGGTGCGCTTCTACCGGCAGGTAAACGGCTCCGCGGAACTCTTCTTTAATGATGAGATCTTCCCTCCGCTTGACCGCCTGATCCGCACCGGAAGCCTGAAGCCAGAGAAGCCGCACGACCCCGGAAAAGAGACACAGCCTTCGGCCACTGAGCCGGAAAGCACCGAAGCCCCCGAAACGTCGACGGCAGAGGCTCCGACGGATGCGCCGGAACCTTCCGGGCAGGAATCGACCGAAGCGCCGTCCTCCGAACCGGAAACGACCGTTCCCGAAAGCACGGAGTCCGGAGAGTCAGGAACCGACGAATCCGGGAACGATGAGTCGGGAACCGGTGAGTCTGAAACTGATGAATCCGGAACTGATGAGTCCGGGACTGGTGAATCGGAGACCTCCGAGTCCGAAACCGGAGAGCCCGAATCCACCGAATATGATCCGAGGGATGAGCACGATCTCGAAGAGATCCGCACCGTAGAAGCCGACTACGAACACTGGGGCTATACCGATTACCGCTGCCGCGACTGCGGCATGACCTTCCGTCTGGATGTCACGGAGAAACTCGTCGACACGGAGGAAATGTCGCCCCGCGTCGTAGGCCAGGGCGTCATCATCGGCCGCAGGAACTGGCTGTTCCTCTCCGCTGCACGTTCCGTCGAATATTACAAGGGAACGAACCTGCTGACCGACGGGGATCTGGCAACTTTCGCCACTCCGCTGATGCAGCTCCAGGCGCGCTGCGACAAGCTCGGCATCAAGCTGATCGTGCTGTTCGCCCCGAACAAGGAGCAGATCTATTCGGAATACATGCCGACGTACACCGTCGAGAACGAAGACAAGCGGGAGCCCCGCCTGATCCGGTATCTGCAGGAGAAAGGCATCACCGCTCTCTATCCCTCGGAGGCGCTTAAGGCCGGCGATCTCTATCACGAGACTTACTACCGCTACGACACGCACTGGACGCCTTACGGGGCTTACATCGCCGATTACCTTATTGAAAAGGAACTGGGGATGGAGCCTGCGGACCCTTACTCGCCCGACCTTCCCGTGACCGAGAAGACGATTTCTTCCGGCGACCTGATCTCACTCGGCAACCTTTCTTCGGGCAGCTATCCGCCCGTACAGTATTACGTGCCGGACGTCGATACGGAATACAGCGTCACGAGTGACAAGTCCAGCGACAACGGCAACGTCCGCCGGACCGAAAGCGACAATCCGAACGGGCTGTCCCTGGTCCTGGTCGGAGACTCCTTCCGTGTCAACATGTCGGAACCGCTGACCCGCGGCTTCCAAAAGACCCTGATCCTGCACCGCGACTATCTGGACGCGTCGATGAAGGATGAGATCCTGAACGCCGACGTTCTGATCGTGGAAGCGGTGGAACGTTTTGACATCCTCCTTCCGGGTTCCGTCTGGAAACTGCTCGGGATCCTTCCCGGCTGAGAACAGGCGCGGCACTGCCCTTTCGGGTTTTATCAACACCATTTACAGAGGTATCGCATGAGACTTCATCAGAACAAAGGATACCGCCCCCTGCGGGCACTGCCGGCACTGCTGCTGGCTCTGCTTCTCTGTGCCTGCAGCGCCGGCTCACGCACGCCGGACGTCCCCGGTCCCACGCTTCCCATCATCGGGATCACCGACCTGGATCCCGACAGCGTGCCGTCTTCGGTGCCCGCAGGCACCGACAGCCCCGAGGTACCGGTGGAAAGCACCGAAGCCGCGCCGGCACCCACGGAGACTGAAGGAACCACGGAGGCCGCCGTTCCCACCGAACCGGAAAGCACGGAAGCGCCGACCGTTCCGCCCACGGCCCCTCCGACACCTCCCGAACCGACCAAATCCTCCTCTGCGGGTTACCGCGTCTGGATCGGCGATTCCCGCTTCGTCGGGATCCATGATACCGTTGCCGTTGATCCCGACCGGGACTATTTCATCGCTGCCTGGGGCGCCGCTTACTACTGGATGGTCAACACCGCCATTCCCACGCTCGACGCGTTCGCGGGTCTGCATGAGATCGATGCCGTCTACTGGTCCCTCGGTGCCGGCGACATCGCGAAGGAAGTATCCCCATACAATTATGAAGTCGCGGACAAGTACAGCACCGAACTGAACAAGCTGATCGAAAAGTACCCGGATATCACTTTCTACATTCTTTCCTACGGTCCGATCGGCGGCGACGGGAAGAAGCCGTCAGATGTCCCGGATGCCGAAGCCTATAATCTGGCGATAAGCAGCTTCATGGACTACATGTTCACGCATACCACCGCGTCCTATATCGATCAGGGCGAATACATCGAGAGCATCGGCTACACGACATCTGACGGACGCCACTACGATGCCGAGACCAACAAACGCATCTACGAATACGTGCTTTCGCAGAGCGGGCAGTAAACAAAGGGAAAGGCGAAGTCTTTCCTGTCCGGCATGAAAAAAACGCGGTGGTGACGCCGCGTTTTTCTTTTGCTTCCGATCGCCGCGCAAACGCTTTTTCCTTAAGCGCTCACCTGCGCAGCAGGTCGCTGAGCCGCTTCCCGTAAAAGAAATCGTGCGTCAGCTTATCATACTCCTCCCACAGGGGCAGCGTTTCGCAGGCCGCGGCACGCGGGCAGTTGACCTTTCCCTCGGCAAGGCATGCCACAGGTGCAAGAGGCCCTTCCGTCCGTTCGATGATCTCACCGAGAGGATACTCCTCCGGCCGGCGGCACAGCTTATACCCGCCGCCCTTGCCGCTCGCGCCGGCGACCAGACCGCCCGCGACCATGTCCTTCACAATGATCTCCAGATACTTCTTCGAGATCCCCTGTCTTTCGGCAATATCCTTCAGCGGGATGTATTTTCCGGTATCGTTTTCTGCCAGATCCAGCATGACGCGGATCGCATATCTTCCCTTGGTCGAGATCATAAGAGAGCCTCCTTCCGTCATTGTTCCTATTGTACAGTAGGTGAATAGGCAAATCAAGAGGGTTTTCGCGAAAACAAGCCTTCTGCCGGCCATTTGCCTATTGACTTAGTAGGTTAATAGGTGTATGATCATTCTGCACACCGCAGAAAGGAGCACAGCACATGATCTATGCCGACAATGCCGCGACCACGAAGATGAGTGAAGCGGCTGTCCGTACCCTGATAGAAACGCAGGCCGTCGGCTGGGGCAATCCCTCCAGCCTGTATTCGCATGGTCAGAAAGCGAAAGAGATTCTCGAGAAGGCGAGAGAGGACGTCGCCGCCGTGATCGGCGCCGAGCCGCGTGAGATCTATTTTACCTCCGGCGGGAGCGAGGCTGACAACCAGGCCCTCCGTTCCGCCGCCGCCATCGGAAAACGTAAGGGAAAGATGCACATCATCTCCACCGCTTTCGAGCACCATGCCATCCTCCACACGCTGAAAGCGCTGGAAAAGGAAGGCTTTGAGGTCACCCTGCTGGATGTCCACGAGAACGGCATCGTCGTTCCGTCCGAAGTCGAGGCGGCCATCCGTGAGGATACCTGCCTGGTCTCAGTCATGTACGCGAACAACGAGATCGGAACCATTCAGCCCATTCGCGAGATCGGCGCGGTCTGCCGCGCAAAGGGCGTTCTCTTCCACACCGACGCCGTGCAGGCCATGGGGCATCTGCCCGTCAGCACCGAAGACGGCTTCGACATGCTCTCCGCCTCCGCGCACAAGTTCCACGGACCGAAGGGAGTCGGCTTCCTTTACGTCAGGAAGGGGGTTCCGCTCACGAACCTGATCGAGGGCGGCGCCCAGGAACGCGGGAAGCGCGCCGGGACCGAGGACGTCCCCGGCATCGCAGCGATGGTGACGGCACTGAAAGAGACCGTTTCGCACATGGAGGAAAACGCCGCGCACCTGACGAAGCTCCGGGACCGCCTGATCGAAGGCCTCCGGCAGATCCCTCACGGCGCCCTGAACGGCGACGCTGAAAAGCGCCTGCCCGGGAACGTCAACTTCTGCTTTGAAGGCATCGAGGGCGAATCGCTCCTCCTGCTGCTGGATGACAGGGGCATCTGCGCGTCTTCCGGGAGCGCCTGTACGTCGGGGTCGCTCGACCCCAGCCACGTACTGCTTGCCATCGGCCGCGTGCACGACGTCGCGCACGGGTCCCTCCGCCTTTCGCTCGGCGAGGATGCCGACGAAGCCCAGGTGGACGAGATCATCCGCTCGGTCCGCGAGGTCGTCGAATACCTGCGGGGCTTCTCTCCCGTCTGGAGAGACCTCATGGCAGGCAAAAAAGAATTCATTCTGTAAGGAGGTGCCGCATGGCTTTATACAGTGAGAAAGTAATGGATCATTTCCGCAATCCGCGGAACGTCGGCGTGATCGAGGATGCGAACGGCATCGGCGAGGTCGGCAACGCGAAGTGCGGCGACATCATGAAAATGTACCTGAAGATCGAAGACGGGATCGTCGAGGACGTCAAGTTCGAGACCTTCGGCTGCGGCAGCGCCATCGCCTCCAGTTCCATGGCGACGGAGCTGATCAAAGGAAAGCCCCTCTCCGAAGTCCGGACGCTGACCAACAAGGCGGTTGCGGAGGCGCTGGACGGCCTCCCCGACTACAAGATGCACTGCAGCGTGCTCGCTGAGGAAGCAATCAAATCAGCCCTGGAGGATTACGAAAAAAGGACAGGAATCAAGGTCGAGTGACAAAAAGCCGCGGCTTCGTACCGCGGCTTTTCCTTTTTGTTCATGCATGTATACTTTTCGTTAACGCAGTCCGTTCAGGCGGGCTGTTTTCTTTTGCGGAAATACAGGGTGAGCAGGGTGATGAGGAGCGCGCAGACCGCAGCAGCCGCAAGGAAGACCTTCGCGTTCGGCAGGAAGGAGGTCGTGCCGTCGTCGTTCACAATGGTCGCAGCCCCCTTAAGGACCGCCGCCCCGATGCCCGGGCCGATGACGCCGGGGATCAACACCTGCGCGATGATGCGGAGTCCCTGGAAGCGCCCCGCCATGCGTTCGGGCGTCCGGTTGCGGATCTCCGCACCGAAGACTGCCATCCCGGAAAGATACCCGCTCATCATGAGGAGGGAACCGATGAAGACCGGGATCTTCATGAGCAGGCCTTCCGCAGGAATGACTGCAGGCACGAGCCACAGCAGAATGAGGCCTCCGAGGAGCAGAAGAAGCGGCAGGAAAACGGAGCGCCGATAGCCTTTCCTGTCCAGGACTCTTCCGTAGAGTGCCGTCACGGCGGCCGCCAGGATGATCGCCGGCGCCATGATCAGCACGTAGTCGGCCATGCCCAGACTCTTCTCATAATAGATGATCAGGTAGGGCATGAAGATCTGGATCGCGATGTTGAAGACGACGAAGCAGGCGAGCGCGGCATAGAGCGCCCGGTTCTTCTTGAAGACCGCAGGCCGCAGGCCGTAGGCGATCGTGGCAAAGTATCCGAGTTCGTCCGGCGGGGCCGCCGGCTGTTCCTGCACGAGGAAGAAGCCGAGGATGCCGATGAGGAGGACGGCGGCGCCGATCACCATATAGATCGTGGTCCAGCTTTCCGCCTTCGAAAGGTCAAAGCCCATGAACCCGCCGAAGACCGCGAGGATCGCGATGAGCGGCATCATGGCGTTCATGCCTTCCGCCGCGCCGCGGTTCTTTTCCGTCGTGGAGTCCGTAAGCCAGGCGTTGAAGGCCGCGTCGTTCGCCGTCGAGCCGAAGAAGGTCATCACGCAGTCCAGGATGATGGTCAGGGAGATGCCCACGGAAGCCGCGCTTACGGCCGCACCGAAGAGGCTCCCGATCACGTCCGTCCGGATGAAAGCGAAGGCAAGGATGGAGATCCCCCAGGCAATATAGCCCGCGCACATGAAAATTTTCCTCTTGCCGAGGCGATCAGATAGAGCTCCGATCAGAATCGTGGTCAAAGTTGCCGCAATGGCGCTGGCCTGCACCATCAGGGCGATATCCGCAGCCGAAGCGTTGAACATCTTGTAAATGAAGACATTGAAGTACATGTTCTCCACGACCCAGGCGATCTGCCCGGTCAGGGAAAAGATGATGAGTGCCGCCCAGAAGCGGCGGTTCGTGTTCTTCATCCGGCATCTCCTTTCCGTTGCTTCAATTTTTCGCAAGATCCGTCTGCCTTCATTATATCCTTTTCCGGGGCATTGGCAAGTGTTGTCAAGTCTTTCCCTTTTTGTTATACTCTTTCTGTTATCGCCGGCATTTTCCGTGACGCGCCGGCAGCCCTGAGGAAATGAAATGAATACGAGATCCAAAGTCATCATCGTTCCCTGCAACACTTACGACAAGGAGACCGTTTTCCGGGCCGTGAAGGCCGGCGTTCTTGCGCTCGGCGGGATCGGCAGTTTCATCCGTCACGAGGAGAGGATCCTCGTGAAGCCGAACTATCTTTCCGCCGCCGACCCGGATAAGGCCGTGACCACGCATCCCGCGGTCATCGAAGCGGTCCTGCGCCTTCTCAGTGAATACGGCTGCGCGGACCTTTCCTGCGGCGACTCGCCCGGACACGGAAAGGGTGAAGCCGTCGCGGCGCGCCTCGGTCTCGGCGAAACCTTCCGTGCGCTCGGCGTCCGCGAAGCGGAAATGAACGAGGAGGTTCTGACCGATTATCCCGAAGGAAAGACCGCAAAGAGCTTTTATTTCGCGAAGGAAGTCACCCGCGCCGACGCGATCGTCAACGTCTGCAAGATGAAGACTCACGCCCTCGAGCGCATCACCGGCGCCGTCAAGAACGTCTACGGCTTCATCTGCGGCATGCGCAAGGCCGCCGGGCATGTCACATACCCGAACCCGAACGTTTTTGCCCGCATGCTGGCGGACATCCACCGGAAGACCGACATCCGCCTGCACGTGATGGACGGGATCGTCGCAATGGAGGGGAATGGTCCCGGTTCCGGCGACCCCGTGCCCATGAACGTTCTTCTCTTCTCCGCTGATCCGGTCGCCCTCGACGCGACCTTCTGCCGCCTCGTGAACCTGGATCCCCGCCTGGTCCCGACCTGCGAACAAGGACAGCTCCTGGGGATCGGCCGCCATGAAGAGGCGGATATCGAACTGCTGCTCGCGGAACCCGGCGAAGGCGGTGCCGAACCCTCCGTGACAGCCGTCACCGCAGCGGAACTCGTCTCCCGTTTCGGTAATCCCGCCTTTAACGTCGACCGCCGCCCGGGCATGAACGGCGGCAAGTGGGGACGGCGCATCGGCATCCTGAACCACGTCACGAAGCGGCCTTACATCGATAAGAAAGCCTGCGTAAAATGCGGCGTCTGCGTCTCGCACTGCCCCGTTCCCGGCAAAGCCGTGGACTTCAGGAAAGGAAAAGACCAGCCGCCCGTTTACGACTACAGCCGCTGCATCCGCTGCTTCTGCTGCCAGGAAATGTGCCCGAAGCACGCGATACACGTGAGAGGGATCTAATGCGGCGCAGAGCGGGCAAAGCTTTCGAAGAGCATTTGAACGAATGTGAATCGCTCTGAGAAAGGTTTGCACCGGATGCGGAGCCGTCCCCGAGGAAAGGAAACCTATCATGATCATACGCCGCGCCTGCGAGGGCGACACCGAATCTATTCTGAACCTTCTCTCCCAGGTCCTGGAAGTCCACGCCTGGATCCGTCCGGACCTCTTCATCTCCGGAACGACCAAATATTCCGCGGAGGACCTTGCCCGCATGTATCGGGACGATGAGCGCCCGATCTACGTTGCGGAGGAGGACGGCGCCGTACGGGGCTATGCCTTCTGCCAGGTCAAACGCCCGGTGCAGACACCGCCCATGATGGTCCCGCAAACCGTTCTCTACATCGACGACATCTGCGTGGACGCCTGGGCACGCAGGAAGCACGTCGGCCTCATCCTCTTTGACCACGTAAAGAAGGAAGCAAGGCGTCTTGGCTGCAGCAGCATCACCCTGAACGTCTGGGAAGGCAACGATGCCGCGCTGAGATTCTACGAGAGCATGGGCATGAAGACACGCTCCCGGACAATGGAATACGACCTTAACCGGAAGGAGGACTGAGCGGCCCCGCCGCCCCGAAAGATCCGCTATGAAATACCGCATTCTTCAGAACAAATGGTTCCTCTACCTCACCGAATTCTTCGCCGGCGTCTCCGTGATGGCCGTCGAGCTCGGCGCCAGCCGCCTGCTCGCGCCCTACTTCAGTTCGTCGCAGATCGTCTGGACCATCATCATCGGCGTCATCATGATCGCGATGGCACTCGGCAACCTCTACGGCGGCCGGGCGGCTGACAAGGATCCCGATCCCGCCAGGCTCTACCGCCGCATCCTGATCGCCGCGGTCTGGATCGCCGCGATCCCGGTCGTGGGCAAATACGTGATCCTCGGCGTTTCCGCCCTGATGGTCCTCGCCATCAATACGAACTTCCTGATCTGGGCAGCCTTCGCAAGCTGCATGATCGTTTTCGTGTTCCCACTGTTCCTGCTCGGCACGGTCACGCCCTGCCTTGTCCGGGCGACCATCGAAAGCCTCGATGAAGGAGGCCGCACCGTAGGCCGTCTCGGCGCCTGCAATACCATCGGCAGCATCATCGGCACCTTCCTGCCCACCTTCGTGACCATCCCTTCCGTCGGGACCTCGGTCACCTTCCTCATCTTCGCCGGCATCCTGCTTGCCATTGCCCTTATCTTCTTCATCAGCGCGAAATGGAAAAAGCCGGGGCCTTACGTCGCGACGGCGCTCTTCGTCCTCTGCGTGATCTTCGGGCGGAATAACTCCTTCGCCTTCTGGCAGAACGACCTGCTTTACGAAGGTGAATCGGTCTACAACTACCTGCAGGTCAGTGAGGACTCCGAAAAGGTGATCCTCTCCACGAACGTCCTTTTCGGTGTGCAGTCCGTGGCCATGAAGGAAGGCGGCCTCACCGGCCTCTATTACGACTATGCCCTTGCGGCGCCGGTCATGGCCGGGAAGGAAGCGCCTTCGGTCCTGGTGCTCGGCAACGGGACCGGCACCTTCGCCTCCCAGTGCACGCGCTATTTTCCCGGTGCGCCGGTGGAAGGCGTGGAGATCGACGGCAAGATCACGAAGCTCGCCGAGGAATATTTCAACCTCCCCGAAGAAGTGAAGGTCACGGAATACGACGGCCGCGCCTATATCCAGACCATTAAGGAAAAGTACGACGTGATCATGGTGGACGCCTACCAGGACATCACGATCCCCTTTCAGATGTCCACGACCGAATTCTTCACGCTGGTGCGCGATCACCTGACCGAAAACGGCGTGATGGTCGTAAACCTTTCCATGCACTCCGACGGCGAGCTCTCCATCAACCACTATCTCTGCGACACCATTGCCTCGATCTTCCCCCATGTCGCGACCGCGGACGTTCCCTATACGACGAACCGTGAGCTTTTCGCTTCGATGAAGGAAATGCCGGCCGACCTCCTGGCGCGCGGCAAAGAGAGTGTCGCCGACCGGGCCGACCTTGCGCAGATGATGCAGACCGTCTCCGCCGCCCTTACGCCGTATGAGGGAGAAAACCATATCCTGACCGACGACAAGGCCCCCGTGGAAGTCCTCGGCATGCGCATGATCGACCTGCTCATCAGTGACGAACTCAGCTACTTCAAAGACATTTTCGAGCGGGAAGGCCTCGCCGGCCTTCTCAAGAGCCTGGGGATATGAACCATTTCTGAAACGCCCCCCGCAAATGAGATCAGCCGTCCCGCCGGCAGCCTCTTGACTGTCTGCCGACATATTTGATTGCAGTCTGCGCCGCAGCAGGCAGCTCATTTCCGGCAGGCGTCCGCACGGGACGGCAGCAATGTACCGGCTTCAAGCCGTTTTTCCGGCAACCTCGCAATCCGCAGAAATGCTGATGCATTTCTGCTTGTCGCTCGGTAAAAACCGCGCATCGGTTGGCGCGGTTTTTATCCGGATCCGGCCTTTGCCGGCACATGTGCCGTCAGCCGTGTGTCCTAATGCCGGATCTGAGCAGTCCGCTGCCGGCGCAGACTGCTTTTTTATTTGTTACATTCCTTCCTGCCCTGCGACTGCATGGGTGAAAGCGCTTTGCAAAGGAGAACCCCCATGGACGACCGCCGCATCACGGATCTGTACTGGAATCGTGACGAGGAAGCTCTGACCCTTACGGAAAGAGCCCTCGGCGGGTACCTCCTGTCCATTGCCCGAAGGATCCTGGGCAATGAGGAGGATGCCCGCGAATGCGTCAACGACTGCCTTCTGGAAGCCTGGAACAGCATTCCGCCGAACCGGCCGGAAAGCCTTGCCAACTTCCTCGGAAGGATCGCGAGACGCCGCGCCATCGACCGCCTGCGCAGAAAAGGCGCGCTGAAGCGCGGCGGCGGTGAAGCCGACGCAGCCTTCGAAGAACTGGAAGACGTCGTCGCCTCCGCGGAGACTCCCGAGACCCTGTTCGAAAAGGAACAGCTCGCCGAAGCCGTCCGCACCTTCGTCCGCGGCATGAAGCAGCCCGACCAGGACCTCTTCATCCGCCGCTACTGGTTCATGGACACGGTAGCGGAGCTCTCCGCCCGCTGGGACATGACGACAGGCCAGGTGACCATGCGCCTTGCCCGCAGCCGGAAGAAACTGGCGGCATACTTGAAAAAGGAAAAGTGGATCGAATGAAAACAGATGAACTGATGGACGCCATCACCGAACTGGATGACGACTTATTAAACGAAGCCGCGGAAACACCTTCTCCGGAAGAGATCCGCGCGGCAAAACGGGCGGAAAGGGCAGCCGCCCGGCGAAAACTCATTTTCCGCGCCGGCGCCGCTGCCGCGCTGATCACCCTGGTCCTCCTGCTTGCCCCCATGTTCGGGAACCGGAGAAACGGAGACGATTGGAAGACGCCGGCGTCGGAAGCGCCAAAAGCCGGCGGGATAATCGAAGCCCCTCATGACTCCGCAGGAGCAAAGCTGCTCGCACAGCCTGTTTATCCCGAAGAGATGACCTGGCAGGAAGAGCGGGACGATCCCCTCGTGCAGAGTCCGGCCTATTCCCGCTGGATCAACGGCCGGGATGCGGCTGAACTGTACCGCGGTTTCTTTGCCGACACGATGCTCCTGCTTCTTTCCGATCAGACTGAAGAAAGCGCCGTCATGTCGCCGGTCAACATTTTCATGGCAACCGCCATGCTCGCGGAGATCACGGACGGCGAGACCCGTCAGGAGATCCTGAGTGCCCTGGGTGCCGCGGATATCGAGCAGCTCCGCGACCAGGCTGCGAAGATCTGGGGTCTGAGCTACAAGGATGACGGCCGCGAGAAGACGGTCCTCGCCAATTCGCTCTGGCTGAACGACAGCCTGCAGTATCAGCAAAGCACCGTGCAGCGCCTTGCCGACAGCTATTATGCCTCTGCATTTATCGGGAAAATGGGCTCGGACAGCTGCAACAGCCTGCTGCAGCGCTGGCTGAACGATATGACCGGCGGGCTGCTCGCCGATCAGGTGAAGGGGATCGAACTGCCTTCTGACACGGCGCTTGCCCTCATCAGCACTATTCTGCACGAGACAAGATGGGGCGATGAATTCAATAAGGACAACACGAAGCCAGGCACCTTCCACAGCCCTGCCGGTGATGTCGATGCGGAATTCATGTATTCCTATCACGACACGACGACGCTCTTTACCGCGGACAAATATCGCTTTATCCAGAAAGGTACGCGCCAGGGCCGTGTCCTGTTCTTCCTGCCGAATGAAGGGACGAGCGTCTCGGAAATGATGCAGGAAGAATCGTTCAGGACTCTCCTGGCCTATCCGTTCAAAGGTGACGACTATTTTGCCCTCGATCCGGCCGACGGCTTCTACCACGGCACGACGAACCGCGGGATCACCGGCAGTTTTGCCTGGATCAACCTGACCGTGCCGAAGCTGGACATCAGTTATCAGCAGGATCTGACGGCAGCCCTGCAGGCGCTGGGGATCAAAACCGCCTTCACCGCGGACCAGGCCGATTACACGCCGATCACCGATACGCCCGGCGTTTACCTGCAAAAAGCAGAGCAGGGAACGCGCCTCATCATGGACGAAGAAGGCATCAGCGCCGCCTCATATGTTGAGTATCTGGCCGGTGAGCCGTTGCTTGACACGGAGATCGACATGGTCTTCGACCGGCCGTTCTTCATGCTGGTCCTGGGAACCAATGACGTCCCGCTCTTCGCCGCCGTCGTGAACGAGCCGTAATACGTACAAACATCTCTGCCGGGGCAGTTTCTGCCCCGGTTATTTTTTTGCTGTTCTCCCATGCCCCCCTCGCTTCGCACCTTTGCCCCTCCGTGTTTTTGTCATCCTGTTCCTCCGTTATTCTGTTCCTTTGTCATCCTGAGCGAAGCGAAGGATCTTTCCCCGCAGTTCTGTGTCCTCCTGAAGCGATTATATTTGAACCTGTTTTGAACTTTATTGCATTATTGTATTTCATTCTGCAAAAATCAGGCGCGATCCCGCATTTTTCGCCCTTGCCGGCACCGTTTCCGGCACTTATAATCGTTTTTATACTGAACCCCGGTTTAAAAGGAGCGTTCCCTATGTCTGAACAGATCTTTGCCGACCGCCTGAAAGCGGCCATGCAGCTTAAACATTTTAAACAGATCGACCTTGTGAACGCCGCGGAAGCCGCTGGCATGAAACTCGGCAAGAGCCACGTCAGCCAGTACGTGAGCGGCAAGACCGTGCCGCGCGACGCGACGCTTTCCTTCCTTGCGAAGATCCTCGAATGCGACAAGGAATGGCTGAAGAACGGAGACGGCAAAACGCCCGGTTCCGTGAAAAGCGCCGTGCCGGCACGCGATGAAAACGGCCGCCGGACATTCACCAAATCGCATAAGCTGGACAACGTCCTCTACGACGTGCGCGGACCGGTCGTGGATGAAGCGAACCGCATGGAAGCGGAAGGCATCGAGATCCTGAAACTGTCCATCGGCAACCCCGCGCCATTCGGCTTCCGCACGCCCCACGAGATCATTCAGGACATGAGCAGCCAGCTCACCGAGACCGAAGGCTACTCGCACTCCAAGGGCCTCTTCTCCGCGCGCAAGGCCATCATGCAGTACTGTCAGCTGAAGCACATCCCGAACCTGTCCGTGGACGACATTTACACCGGCAACGGCGTCAGCGAACTGATCCAGCTGAGCCTGAACGCGCTGCTTGACGACGGCGACGAGGTCCTGATCCCGGCGCCCGACTACCCGCTCTGGACGGCCTGCGTGAACCTTGCCGGCGGAAAGGCCGTGCATTATCTCTGCGACGAGCAGTCCGAATGGTATCCCGATCTCGACGACATCCGCCGTAAGGTCACAGACCGCACGAAGGCCATCGTCATCATCAATCCGAACAACCCGACCGGTGCCCTCTATCCCGTGGAGATCCTGCAGGAGATCGTGGAGATCGCCCGCGAGCACGAGCTGATGATCCTCTCCGACGAGATCTACGACCGCCTGGTCATGGACGGGCTGAAGCACGTCTCCATCGCCAGCCTCGCGCCCGACCTCTTCTGCGTCACATACAGCGGCCTGTCCAAGTCGCACATGATCGCGGGCTACCGCATCGGCTGGATGGTCCTTTCCGGCAACAAAGCCCTCGGCCGCGACTTCATCCAGGGGCTCAACATGCTCAGCAACATGCGCCTCTGCTCGAACGTGCCCGCGCAGTCCATCGTCCAGACCGCCCTCGGCGGCTACCAGAGCGTCGAGACCTACCTCGTCCCGGGCGGCCGCATCTACGAGCAGCGCGAGTTCATTTACAACGCGCTGAAGGACATCCCGGGCATTTCCGTGGTCAAGCCGAAAGCCACCTTCTACATCTTCCCGAAGATGGACGCAGCACGCTTTAACATCAAGGACGATGAAAAATTCGCGCTCGACCTACTGCACGACAGGCACATCCTGATCACGCGCGGCGGCGGCTTCAACTGGCCGGAGCCGGACCACTTCCGCATCGTCTACCTGCCGCGGGTCGAGGTCCTGGGTGAAGCCATGAAGAAGTTCGCGGACTTCATGAAGACCTACAGACAGTAAATCATCCTTGCCATTTTCTCCTTTTGCGGGTACAATAGCGGCAGCAACCAAAAGGAGATCTGAAATGGCTTCCTTCAAGGACTTTCTGAAACGCAAAAACATCGTCTTTTCCGGCAAGCGCTACGGCATTGACGCGCTCGGCGCCATGGCGCAGGGTCTCTTCTGCTCCCTGCTCATCGGTACCATCATCAAAACGCTCGGCCAGCAGTTAAACGTCCAGTTCCTCGTGGACATCGGGACCTACGCGATGGCCGTGAGCGGACCTGCGATGGCCGTTGCCATCGGCCGCGCCCTGCAGGCCGATCCGATGGTCCTCTTCTCTCTCGCTGCCGTCGGCTGGGCCGCCAATGCGGAAGGCGGCGCGGGCGGACCGCTCGCTGTCCTGATCATCGCGATCATTGCCGCCGAATGCGGCAAGGCCGTGTCAAAAGAGACGAAAGTGGATATCCTCGTGACGCCCGCCGTGACGATCCTCGTCGGCGTCGCGCTCGCAAAACTCATTGCCCCGCCCATCGGCAAGGCTGCCAACGCTTTCGGCCTGCTGATCGACGAAGCGACCAAGCTCCAGCCCTTCTGGATGGGCATCGCGGTCTCGGTTCTCGTGGGCATCGCGCTGACCCTGCCCATCTCCTCGGCCGCGATCTGCGCCGTGCTCGGCCTGACCGGCCTTGCGGGCGGCGCCGCCGTCGCGGGCTGCTGCGCGCAGATGATCGGCTTCGCCGTCATTTCCTTTAAGGAAAACCGTTTCGGCGGCCTGGTCTCCCAGGGTCTCGGCACCTCCATGCTGCAGATGCCGAACATCGTGAAGAACCCGAAGATCTGGATCCCGGCGACCCTCGCGTCCGCGATCACCGGTCCCATCGCGACCTGCGTTTTCAAGCTGCAGATGAACGGTGAACCGATCAATTCCGGCATGGGCACCTGCGGCATGTGCGGCCCCATCGGCGTCATTACCGGCTGGCTTGCACCGTCGGCAAAGGCTGTTTCCCGCGGCGCCGCGGCTGTCTCTCCCACCGGTGTTGACTGGCTCGGCCTCGCACTCATCTGCATCGTGCTGCCGGCCGCTCTGTCGTATCTCATCGCCATCCCCTGCCGCAGACTCGGCTGGATCAAGGACGGCGACATGAAACTCAGTTGACCCTTTGCCCGGCCGCAGCCGGGCTTTTCCTTTTACGACTCCGGAGGTTTTCATGGCCCCTCTTCCCTCCTGCCCGGGCTTCAGAGCCTGCGGCGGCTGCAAATACGACGACCTTGCCTATGACAGGCAGCTTGCCGAGAAGCAGAAGCGTCTCGAAAAGCTGCTCGGGTCTTTCTGCGCCGTTTCAAAGATCTGCGGGATGGACGATCCGCTTCACTACCGCCACAAGGTCCACCAGGTCCTTACGCGCAGCGCGGACGGCAGCATTTCCGGCGGGTACTACGCAGCCGGCAGCCACAAAGTCGTGACCGTCCCCTCCTGCCGCCTGGACGACGAAGAGTGCCAGGCCGTGATCCGCACGGTCTGCCGCCTTGCGAAGGAATTCGGCCTCCCCGTCTACAACGAGGTCCGGAAGACCGGGCTTCTCCGCCACGTGATGGTGCGGAAAAGCCGTGCTGAAGGTGAGATGATGGTGATCCTGGTCGCTGCCTCCCCGGAGATGCACGGAAAGAACAAGTTCGTGCAGCAGCTGACCGCCGCGCATCCGAAGGTGACCTCCGTCATCCTGAACGTCAACGACCGCCGCACGAGCATGGTGCTCGGCGCGAAAAACATCACGCTCTTTGGCCCCGGGTATCTCACCGATACGCTCTGCGGCCTTTCGTTCAAGCTCTCACCTGCCTCCTTTTTCCAGGTCAATCCCGTGATGACGGAGCCGCTCTATGAGACCGCGGTGGACTTCGCGGCACTTACCGGCACGGAGACGGTCATCGATGCCTACTGCGGCACCGGGACCATCGGTCTCATCGCCGCAGGGCACGCGGGGCAGGTCATCGGCGCCGAACTCTCCGCCGATGCCGTCCGCGACGCCCGCGAAAACGCACGGATGAACCATATTAAAAACGCCCGCTTCGTGCGTGCCGACGCCGGCCGCTTCATGACGGAGCTTGCCGCCCGCAGTGAACATGCGGACGCTGTCTTTCTCGATCCGCCGCGCTCCGGCTGCACGCCGGAATTCATCCGCGCCCTCCTTGCCCTCTCCCCGGAGCGTATCGTCTATGTCTCCTGCGGTCCCGAATCTCTCGCCCGCGACCTCGGCATGCTGACGAAGGGCGGCTATGCCGTCAAAGCGATTCGGCCTTTCGAACTCTTCCCCTTCACGGAGCATGTGGAATGCGTTGTCTTGCTTTCCAAGGGAAACATGTCAACAAAGCATATCCGGGTGGAATTCGATTTGGAGAATCTGGATACATCCGGTTTGCAGACCGGTGCGACTTATGATGAGCTCCAGGCATGGGTACAGGCAAACTACGGATTTCATGTGACACACCTGAATATCGCGCAGGTGAAAAGAAAACACGGCCTGGATATGCGGGAGAATTACAATTTGCCCAAATCAGAGGAATCCCGGCAGCCGAACTGCTCGGAGGAGAAAGAAAAAGTGATAGAAGAAGCGCTGAAGCATTTTCAAATGCTTTGATCCCAACTCTGACACAAGTTTTTTGCAATAGGACTTGACACAGGTGCCTACAAGTTGTAAACTCAAAGCAAATGTTTACAGCTTGTAGGCGTTTTCTTGGGAGGAAGACAGTATGAGCCGGATAACGACAGAAATCAGATTAGGAGCAGCAGAAAACGCGTTTGCCCAGATCGTGTGGGACCACGAACCGATCTCTTCGGGAGAATTGGTAAAACTTTGCAAAAAAGAGCTCGACTGGGCACGTTCCACCACCTATACCGTGCTTCGCCGACTCTGTGATAAGGGCCTGTTTAAGACGGAGGACGGGATCATTTCCGCTGTTTTGACCCGGGAAGGTTTTATTGCCGCGCAGACCGAAGCTTTCATGAGCGACACCTTTGAAAGCTCGCTGCCGGCCTTTATCGCAGCTTTTACCGCCGGAAAAAAACTGAAGGTCCAGGAAGCAGAGGAGATCCGGCGGCTGATCGACGCCTGTGTGGAAGATGATTCGGCACAGCACGAAGTCCATCCGGAAGAGATGGAACAGGGAGGTGCGAAATGAATCTGCAGGAAATCTTTTTGCAAGTGCTGAAGATAAGCCTGTCTGCTTCGGTCGCAGCCGGACTTGTGATGCTGCTTCGTTTCTGCTTCCGAAAAGCGCCGAGGGGCCTTGTCTGTGCACTTTGGCTTCTGGTCGCTGTGCGTCTTCTCATCTGGCAACTGCCGGAAAGTAAGGTTTCCGTGATCCCGGAAACGGTAAGCAGCGGCAGCTCCGTGACAAGGCTGGCGGAATCAATCCCGGATGAACTAACCCGGATTGATTCCGATGATAAGGAATTCATGGAAATCGTGGAGCGCCGGGAGGTGATGCTGCAGAGAGATGACAGCGGTCAATCCTATGTGCTGGTAACGAAGGACGCGCTTACGGCACCGAAGACACTGGGAGAAAAATATCTGCCGGTCCTGTCCACTGTCTGGGCGGCCGGCGCAGTAGGCATGCTCCTTTACATGATGGGGAGTTATCTCCTTGTGTGGCGCAGATCCCGCCTTTCCGTACATCTGGAGGGAAATGTCTGGTTCTGCGATGAACCGGGAACGCCTTTTGTCTTCGGCCTGCTGCGGCCGCGTATCTATATTCCCTCAGCTCTTTCCGATGAGAATCAGGCCTGCGTACTGGCACACGAGAAGGCACATATCGCCCGGAAAGATCCTCTCTGGAAATTGCTCGGCTTCCTGCTGCTTTCTCTCCACTGGTTCAATCCGGTCCTGTGGATCAGTTATGTTCTGCTTGGCCGGGATATCGAAAAAGCCTGCGACGAGCGAGCCATCCGTGGTCAGTCGCCGGAGTACCGAAAGGCGTATTCTTCCGCCCTTCTGGCCTTGAGCGCACCGAAACACTGGATCAGCGCCTGCCCTACAGCCTTTGGAGAAGTCGGAATCAGGGAAAGAGTAAAGGCTGCCCTGCGGTATAAGAAGCCCAGTGCAGGGATCGTGACTGTTATGGTGATCGTTTCGCTTTTCGCAGCCGGCTGCGCACTGACGAATCCGTCTGAAACAACAGTACCCACTGGAGAGGCGTTTACCGGTGTGAAGAACAGGTACCGGATTGCCGCCCGGGAAGGCGATCCGGCCGGTGACGGATGGGTGTTCAGTTTTGTTTATGAAGATTTTAAGGCTTATCTTTCTTCCGACGCTAAACCTTACTATACATTCAGAATCGATAATATCCGCCACTGGAATGATTCTCCCGTGAAAGCGGTCAGCTTAAGTCCCTATCAAACCGGTATTTCCGGTTCCTATCAGGATGCCGGCTACACGGAGAATACAGAGGGACTGGAGCGGGATCTGGCTGTGATTGAGAGTCTGCTAAAGGCAGGCACGAAGCCGGAGGATCTTCTCTCTTTAGATCCGTCTACAGTAAATTTTGAAGTGCTGGATAAAGATCAGTTTTTCCGTCTGATGAGAACCGCGCTCACGGCAACGCCGCGCTGGCCGGAACGGCAAAGAAGCTTCGACGGTCCGTTCTACGAGGCCGATTATTTCCGGGAGAGAGAATTTCTGGACGGATATGTGTTCCGCTTTGCTCTCCTGGAATGCTGGGGCTTCATGGACGAGGTGTTTATTGATGTTGCTTACGGCAGTGCCGATAACTTCGTTTTACTCTCTGATCTGGTAGAAGAAGGAAAAGCAACGCCGGATCAGCAGGAAGCCTATGTCCTGCTGCGGCAGATCTCGGAGAGTCTGAAAGGGCGGGAATTTGAACCGAATTATAATGCGGAGTCTTACAGGAATAAAGTGATCGGTGAGATCGATTTCGGACGGCTGTATGACATGACAAACGACCTGATGAATAACATATGGCCGGAAGATTATTACCTGCCGAGACAGGACAGCCCGGGGGAAAGTATGCCTGAGATCGAATGGACCGGAGACAGTATGGAATATGATATCCCGGATCAGCCGGTGCCGAGCACGCAGGAAACCATGCCATGATGACCATCAAGCATTTGAAAAAAAGCTATCCGGGACAGCCGCCGACGCTGCGGGACGTCGATCTGTGCCTGTCCGATACCGGCTTTTACCTTCTCCTTGGTGAAAGCGGCAGCGGCAAAACGACTTTTCTGAATATTCTGGCCGGTATGCTGCCCTTTGAAGAGGGAAGCATTAAGTGGCAGGGGGAAGCTTTTGACCGTGAACTTCCGGAAATGCTGCGCGGTGAGGCGGAATACATTACACAGGAGCCCTTCTTTGCGGATTTCTTAAGTGCTGCCGACAATCTGAAACTGCTTGGTATTTCCGATGAAACGGTTGAAAAAAAACTGAATCGCTTTGGCCTGGCTGAAAAGAAGGACCAGCTGCCGACAACGCTTTCCGGCGGAGAACGGCAGCGTCTGGCGTTAGCCCGGGCGCTTGTAAAAGGCCGGAAGGTTCTGCTCTTAGATGAGCCGACGGCGGCGCTGGATGACGGGAATAAACGAAAGATATTTGAGCTGTTAAAGGATTTGTCCGGGGAAGTCCTGATTCTGTGCGCCACGCATGACCCGGATGCCAAAGCGTATGCAGACGTTGTGCTGCAGTTTGATAAAGGGACAGGAAGAGTGGAATCCTGTCCCTCTTCTGATGCGATGAAACCGGACGCCTGCCCGGTAAGCCGTCCCCTCTCGTCACCTTCGGCGCTCTTTGCCTCCGCGTCCGGGGGCGGGCGGGACCGCAGTGCTTTTCCTTTCCTCAGGAAATGGTTCCATTCCGGGCGGCGGGAGAAGTTTTCCCGCTTCTGCTTTATCTTTTTTTTGACCCTGGTTCTTTGTCTTGTCTGCCTGGCGGATACTCCGGCGCATAAAAGCGACGTGACCATGGCAAAGCTGTACCATTTGAACATGCTGAAGCTGATCCTGCACGGAGGACTGGATGTGAACGACGTCCTGCCGGAGGATTCCCGGCTGCGGGTGGTGACCTTAAGTTACAACGGCAGCTGCCCGGACGGCATCGTTTATTCTCCGGACGTCATCATGTATGACTCACCGGATTATGAAATGACGTTCAATGCTCTGCCGGATGATCCTTCGCTTTGCCGTATCAGCAGCAGGATCCGATACGGCAGCTGGTTTACCGGCCCGGATCAGATCATTCTTTCTCCGGCGATGGCAGAAAAGCTGGCAGGGAAGCGGCCGGAAAAGCTGATCGGAAGCACCATAAGCCGAAAGCTGTATCAGCGGGGTGACGTGAAGCTGACGATTGTCGGCATCACGGAAGATTTAAACGATGCGGAAAGAGTGTATCTGGACGCGGCGGACGTATCGCAGATTGATTACGGAAAAAATGTCGATCCCGATAATGAGCGGAATCTGTACTACGGGAGCGCCTCCACGCTTGACGGTTACCGGGAGGATGAAAGCTTTTATTCCGGAAGCGGCGGCTGGCAGCGGGTATACTATCTGTATTTTCAGAACTATGCCGCGATGGATTCCTATTACCGGGATTTTGCCGATGCACTGAATGAAAAGTACGGCGGTGATTTCCACTTGGAAAAGGCAGGCCTGCCGATCAGCTATGAGCTTCGCTGGCCCCTCATCTCGAGGATACTGCTGCCTTCGGCTGCGCTGGCAACGCTCCTTACGGGTCTGTTTTACGGCGTGCTGCGCCGTACGGAATTTTTGTACAACAGCCGTTTTGCGGCGGTGTTTGAGTACGCCGGTTTCGAAAAAAAGAAGCTGCTGCGGCAGCTTATGGGCTTATCCCTGCTGGAGCTGGCAAAACAGCTGCTGATTGCTGCGGTGCTGACGGTCATCCTGACGATGAGAGTGAACCTGATCAACCATAAAAAGTTGTTGCTGCCGCTTGAGATTTTCACCTACAATCCCTGGCTGATCGCCGGCTTCGTTTTTCTGCTTTTCGGAATGGCCTGGCTGGTACTGCGGTTCACGTTTAAACGCTTCCGTTCCGGGACCTGGTATGAGCTCATTATGGCAGCCCGGGACCTTCTGTAGGGGAGGTGCGGCATGGAAATACGTCTTGAGAACGTTTCGAAAAGCTATGACAGACCGGTCCTGAAAGCACTGAATTACTGTTTTGAGGGCGGGAAGCTGTATGTGATCAAGGGCGTCAGCGGCTGCGGCAAAAGTACCCTCCTCAATATCCTCGGCGGGGTAGAAAAAGAATATGAGGGCAGCATCATTTATGAACCGCAGAAACTGCGCAGCGCTTATATTTTTCAGCGCAGCCTGCTCCTCTCCACGCTGACGGTAAGGGAAAATCTACTGCTGATCCGGGGAGATGGCGGAGCTGTGGAGGCGCAGGCTGAAATGCTCGGGATCAACGAACTGTTGGAGAAGCTGCCCGGAACGCTTTCGGGCGGAGAGCGCCAGCGGGCTGCCATCGAGCGGGCTCTTTTACGGGAACCACAACTGCTTCTGGCAGACGAGCCGACGGCTTCTTTGGATGATGAGAACTCCCGGAAGATCGCAGAGATGATAGCCGGGGTGAAAAGCCCTGACCGGATCCTGATCGTGGCTACGCACGAGGGATATTTTGATGCGTATGCGGATGAGATCATAAAACTGGATTACGGTGTGATAAAGCCTTGCCTCCCCCCTCGTCAGGCAGGCGGCGGGGGACGAACAGAGGAAGCGTCCTGGACAAGTCGCCCTCTCCCGTCGCCATCGGCGACACCCTCCCCCGCCTTGCGCGGGGGAGGGCAAGGCTCTGCATCCAGACGCGGGATGGGGGGCTTAACCTACGTCCTGAAAAGGCAGCCTGGATTGCTGAAGCCTGCAAAACTGTTGCTCACAGCGATTTTCTTCCTGATTATTTTGCTTGGCTCAGCTCTGCAGAAAAACGTGACATCAGAAGCCATCCGTCTGTACAAGAAGGATAAGCCTGTCGATCTGATAAGGCTGTACGGCGATGTGGTTAAAGGTTTGGACGAAGAAACAAAAAGCCACCTGACGATCTATGATTATTATTATGCCGAAGACGGAGATGTCACAGCCTATTATCTGCTGCCTAAGGAATACAGCGTTCTGGGAGTGCCCGGCGCGATCGCCGGCGGCCGCTTCCCGGAGAAAGAGACAGAGGTCCTTGTTGATTCAGCTTTGGCCGAGGCTTTATCCAATGACAGGGAACATCCGGAGCAATGCCTGAATCAGTCTTTTTCCTTCTGCGGACTGGACCTTACTGTCAGCGGAATCGTGAGCAATGAAGGATTCCGCGGTGACTTTCGCCGCGACTGGTATTATGCCTACGGAAAAGATGATAAGCCGCTCAGCGCAGAGAATCAGTATCTCTTTCTCTCTTATTCTTTGCTTCAGACAGTAGGGACAAAGAAGGAAAGCAATCTGAATGTCATCATGGCAAGCTGTCCGGGCATCTGGGAAGATGAGGCGTTGCAGGACCGACTGCGCTATAACGAAGATGACAGCTTAAATGACTATCTGCAGTACATTCGTCAGCTGCGGGCCCAAACCGAATACTACGTGCGCGTGGCGTTCATCGTGCTTCTGGCGCTCTTTGCCATCGCCTGTCTGTACACAGTCTCCGTGATTCGTTTGGAGCTCTTCTACCGACGGCAGGAACTTGGATATCTGCAGATCTTCGGTCTTCCCAAAGGCCGTATCTGTCGCCTGATTCTTCTGGAATACGCGGTGAAACTGGCTGCATCGCTGCTGCTGGCTGCGCTTGTGTATGTGCTGTTGGCGGGAATCTATGCTCTTATCCTTCACGGTCCTTTCCTGCTGCCGGACGTGGCGCAGGCGGGAAGCATGATCGTCGTTCTAGCTCTCATGTATTTGGCAACGGTCTGGCTGACGGCAGCGGTTTTCCTGAAACAGAGCATTGTAAAGCTGATCACGTGAAAGATTTTCAAACATTTCCTCTGGTTTGAAATAGTGTCCCCTATAATGACCCGGCTGCGGTATGTTCTGCCGCAGCCGGTTTTTGTTGTTTGACTTAATTGCGGAAGTTAGTTCCGCATAATCAAAACACATGGAATTGTGCAGAATTAAGCGCCGTAAAGCAGCCTTTGACCGCTGCATTGATGTGATGACAAAACTGGTTTTGAAGTACGGATCAAAGGTGCTGAAGGGACTTCAGACCATCCGTTACTTTGTCGCTCCGTCATCCCTCCGATGGCTGCGCGGAAAAGAGATGAACGATCGGCTGCAGCAGTATTGGGATCGGCTGAAAAAAGTTCATAAAAGCGCGATAGACACATTGTGTTCTTTCTCGGCCTGTGCTATACTGTTCTCATATTGGGGCGATGATGGGAGATACAGTATGGATAAGGCTTCCAAAATAATTGAATTGCGTAAGAGTACGGGAATGAACCGTAAAGAGTTTTGTGAGTATTTTAAGATTCCGTACCGGACCATGTCCGAGTGGGAACGGGACGGCCGCCATGCGCCGGATTATCTTGTTCGGCTTCTGGAATACTATATCCGGGTCGAAATGCTGAAGCAGAAAGGATCCGTAAGTGATCCTGATGCAGAAATGGAAACTGAAAGCGGAGGAAACAATAATGCCTAAAACACCCATAAAAGAAACCATTCACGCAAAAGGGATCGATATCGGGGTATATACAACCGATTTCGAGAATGAATTCATATCACTGACAGATATTGCCAAGTATAGGAACTCAGGTGATCCGCGATTCGTTATTCAAAACTGGATGAGGAACAGGAACACTATTGAGTACCTGGGGATCTGGGAAGAACTGCACAACCCGAATTTTAACCGTGTGCAATTCGAGGCGGTTAAACCGGATGCCGGCCTCAACCGATTTGTTATGACACCTACAAGATGGATCGAAGAAATGAATGCCATCGGAATCGTCACCAGAGCCGGCCGTTATGGCGGAGGAACGTACGCACACAGCGATATTGCCATGTCCTTTGCCTTATGGATCTCGCCGGAGTTTCAGCTGTACATCATGAAGGACTATCGCCGGCTCAAGTCGGATGAAAACAGTCGTCTTTCCTTGAGCTGGAATCTGAACCGAGAGATCGCCAAGCTGAATTACCGGATCCATACCGACGCCATAAAAGAAAATCTGATCCCGCCGGAACTGACACAAGAACAGATCTCGTACAAGTATGCCAATGAGGCAGATCTGCTGAACGTAGCCTTGTTTGGGAAAACAGCAAAGGAGTGGCGTGATGAAAACCCGGGAAGCAAAGGGAATATCAGGGATCACGCAGACCTGAACCAGCTGCTCGTCCTGGCCAATATGGAGAGCTATAACGCCATCCTGATCGAGCAGGGCAAGCTGATGTCCGAGCGCCTTGTGCTTCTCCGCACACTGGCTGTGAAGCAGATGAAGACGCTCTCTTCCGTCAGGCCGGATGCCTTGCCACAGCTTCCCGGAGGGGAGAAAAAGTGAAAAAGCAGAAAAAATGCTGCATCTACACCCGCGTTTCTACGGCGATGCAGGTAGACGGGTACAGTCTGGATGCACAGAAGGATAAACTGCGGAAATATGCGGAGTATCAGGAAATGACCATCGCGAATGACGGGATCAACGGCGTTGCTGCGTATCTGAATCGGAACGGTTTTGTCAAAAAGACCCGCCAGAACAATACGATCCCCGGGTTCTCGTCGCACTTTATCAAGCTGGCGCTGGATAATCCGATCTACATGGGCAAAATCGCTTTCGGGAGACATAAAACAGAGAAAAGGCTTGGCTCTCGTAATGAAATGCATGTCGTAAAGCAGTCGGAGTTCCCGATTTACGAAGGACAGCATGAAGCGATCATCAGCGAGGAAGACTGGAATCTGGCACAGGCAAAGCGGCATCTGAACGGCTATCGGTGGGAACGGATCCGGACGATCCGGCAGGAACAGCTGACCGGAGAGAATATCTACCGCTTGCTGTTACCCTTCGAGCCGTTGTATAATACCTGCAGCGAGGCGGAACAAAGAGATCTCATGCGAGCGCTCATTGAGCGGATCGATCTGTATCCCGAAAAACCGAATGACGGCTGCTAGATCCGAAAAATCATTTTCAACTTTCCCATCCCCATAAACGGCGAGGAAGTGCAGGAATTCCCCTTGGAAAAACAATGTTCGAGACGGTATGCTGCCTGTACAGTCAGCAAAAGGACTTCATTTCAAGGCCTTATGAACCGAAGAAGACAGACGATCTGAAACAGTCGAAATGAAGATAAAGAATCGAAGCATTTTGGAGGTCAGCCCTTTAATGGAAATCAAAGAATACAAAAACTACAAAGAAGCGGAGATTTGCCGGCTTTATACTGAAGTCGGCTGGACTGCGTATACGGAGAACATGCCGGTATTGGAGCAGGGATATAAAAACTCCTTACTCGTTCTGGCTGCATACGAAAACGATGATTTGCTCGGAATCATCAGAGTTGTCGGCGACGGATATACGATTGTATTCGTTCAGGATATTTTAGTGTTTCCGGGCGAGCAGCGCAAAGGGGTCGGAACTGCTCTGCTGAAAGCCGTTCTTGACAGATATCCTGATGTTCGGCAGATCGAGCTGACTGCAGACAATACGCCTCAAACAGCTGCTTTCTATAAGTCATTAGGTTTATCTGAGTTTTCGGAAATTGGCTGCTGCGGGTTTATGAGATGCTGACAGATTCGGTTCTGAGGAGAATGACAAATGGATATATCTGTCAGCGATAACATATATTTAAAGCCCATCGATCATGAAAATGCAGCCTTGCTCTTCCCTCTGTTCAAAGCCGATTTAAAGGAAATCAGCCGGTGGTTTCCTTTTGATGAGGATTATCAGCTGGAATATGACCTTGCCTATGTTAACGAAAAGACGCCGCCGTTTGACGAAACCTTTGTGATCCATTATGACGGCAAACCGTGCGGAAGGGTGGGTTTATATGATTACGACCAGAGTAAGGGAGAACTCTATCTTTACTATTGGGTAGCTTCCCCCTTTAGGAGAAAACATATCGCAATCGATTCCGTTTTGACCGTTATGGGTCATATGAGATCGTTAGGATTGAAAGCTGTACTGTTTGACGTAAAAAAAGAAAATGCATACAGCATCTCACTTATCGATCAGCTGCCCAACACAGAATTATTAAAGGATGAAGCCGGCCGCCTGATATACAGATGCCGGCTTACGGACGGTGATCAAAAATGAACTATAAAGTGATCGACAAAGAGACCTATTACCGGAAGGGCGTCTTCCGCCATTTCTCGGAGGACTGTAAGTGTTCGGCATCCATGACGGCGCGGCTCGACGTCACCGATCTCGTCCGGTATTCCCGGGAGACCGGGACAAAGTTCTATATTAATTTCCTGTATCTCCTCTCGAAAGTCCTCAATTCCCGCGAGGATTACCGGATGGGATACCTCTGGCAGACCGACGAACTGGTCTGCTATGACGTGATCAATCCCACGCAGTACGTCTTTCACGAAGATACGGAGACCTTCACGCTCGTCTACACGAAATACGACGCGGACCACGAGAAGTTCCATGCCGCCGCGCTGGCAGACCTTGAAGCAGCAAAAAACACCAGGGAATACGGGCTGGATGCCGCGAACCATCCCAACTGGTTTGACGCGTCGTTCATTCCGTGGCTCTCCTACGATTCCCTGCATCTCGAACTGCCGGACGGGTATCTCCATTTCGCGCCGATCGTCAACTGGGGAAAATACCGTGAGGAAAACGGTAGGCTCCTCATGCCCGTGACCGTCCGCCTGAACCACGCGGTCGCCGACGGTTTTCTGATCGCGAACGTCTTCCGCCTGCTGGAGCAGGAAATCGAATCGTTCATCAGGCGGCAGCCGGGAGGGCAGCCGCATGCCTGATCGCGCAAAAGAATTATTCCTTGCTTACGGCGGGCTATCTGGACGAAAAGGAAAGGAAATGGCTCGGGCTCTTCTGAGCCCGAGCGGAGAGCGAAATGTTCAAGTATTTTGAGATCAATGCGGAAGGTCACAACATCCGCTGCAAGATGTATTTCACCGAAAAAGGTGCCGCTGACAAGGCCGTCATCTTCTGCACGGGTTTTGCCGGCCACAAGGACAACAACGCCTGCGCGAAGCTCGCGGAGAAGACCCTTTCGAAGCATAAGGACGTGTGCGTCACCGTATTCAACTGGCCGGCGCACGGCGACGACGTGAAGAAAAAGATATCTCTGGAGGACTGCATGGACTATCTCCGGCTCGTGATCCGGGAGGTCCGCGAGGGCTTCGGCATCAGCCGTCTTTACGCCTGCGCTACGAGCTTCGGCGGCTATCTTCTGCTGAAGTACATTTCCGAGAACGGCAGCCCCTTCGAAAAGATCGCGCTCCGCTGTCCCGCCGTCAGCATGTACGACGTCCTGACGCATACCATCATCGGCAGCGAAGAGCTGGAGCGGATCATGAAAGGCAAGGACGTGCCGGTCGGCTTTGACCGGAAGATCCTGGTCACCCGTTCGTTCCTGGAGGAGTTGAAGGAAAACGACATCCGAAAGCGGGACTTCCTCGACTATGCCGAGAACATGCTGATCATCCACGGCACCGCGGACGAGGTCGTGCCCTTCGAGGACAGCCGGAAATTTGCCGATGACCAGCTGATCGAGTTCATTCCGGTCGAAAAGGCGGACCACCGCTTCCAGAATCCCGTACTAATGAGCCTCGCAATCAAGTACATGATGGAATTTTACGATTTCTCTTCGGAGAAATGAGGCCGCACGCCGGCGCGGCCGAAAGAAAACGGCGGCATCCGTCAGGATGCCGCCGTTTTCCGTTATTCCGCTGCCTGCTCATTCTATCGTCAGGATGTCTGCGAAGCCGGTCACTTCGAAGATCTCCATGATGATCTCGCTCACGTGGATCAATTTCATGCTGCCGTGCTTTTTCCTCATCTCCCGCAGGGCAGAGATCAGCACCCGGAGGCCGGCCGAGGAGATATAGTCCAGCTTTTCCAAGTCAAAGGTCAGCGTGTCCGTGCCGTCAAATTCCTTTTGCAGCACCTCCTGAAACCCCGGTGCGGCCGTGGTATCCAGACGGCCTTCCAGTTCCGCAGTCAGCGCGCTTCCGTCTCTTTTCAGTTCATATTTCATGCTTCTTTATCTCCTTTTCGGAATGCTTTTCGAAACCGGCCGGTTCTTCTGCTCACAGGGTAAGCGTCAGGTTGTTCAGGCCGAGGGAATTGACGTAGTTGGCTTTCTTCACCATCTTCATGACCATGCGGATGCCGATATGCGCCGCAGGATCGTCTGTCTCGTGCAGCTTCAGATATTCCACAGGGTCGAAGCTCACGCAGTTGTCCCGGATGCGGATGACCTTATCATCGCCCTTGAAGAGGATACGGATGTCCACGCTCTGGTAGGTCTTGCCCTCCCGGAAGCCGTGCTCCACGATGTTGTTCACCATCTCCTCCACGCAGAGGGAAATGAGCATGCTGTTCCGGGCGCTTTCGCCGTGGGCCGTGCAGAAATCGGCCGCCCGGACGGACGCATCCGCGGCTTCCGCCTGCGACTTCACTGTCATTTCCAGCGTATCCGCGGCAGCGACGCCGAAGCTTTCGGGAAGAAGCGCAAAGTCCTCTGCCGAAGCGGAGACCCGGCCGTTCTTCCTCCAGACAATGAAGCAGATGACCGCGAGCGTCAGCGATTCTCCGAAGAGGAAGCAGAGCCAGACGCCGTCGGTGCCGAGGAACGAGCTCAGGATGAGCGCCGCCAGCACCGGGAAGGCCATGTTCTGCAGCACGGAAATGAGTTCGGTGAGCCGGACCCGGCCGATGCCCTGATAGTAGTTCTTGAACGTGCTGTTCAGCGAGCACGGAAGGAGCGAGAAGGAAAACAGCCTGAGGCCGCGCACCGCAAGGTCTTTCGCCGAAAGGTCTTCCAGGAAGAGGCCGACCAGGGCGGGGGCGAGAGGCAGCACGGCAATGATCACGACGATATCCATGACAACGGCGTAGATGCTCATGGTCCGGACCAGGGAATGGATAGCCGTCCGGTCCTCGTCGCTGTAAAAGATGGCGGCCAGCATGAGCGCCACCGAACCCGCGCCGGAGCTGAAGGAATAGCAGATGTTCCCTACCGTGGAGATCACGGAGTAGGAAGCCACGGCGCCCTTGCCGCCCACGGCAAGCAGGACTTTGTTGAGGGTGAAGACTAACACCACCATCGCAAGCGCGTTGATCACGGTGGGTACGCCGTATTTCAGGATCTCGCCGCAGAGCCTGCGCGTTACGGCCTTAAGCCTCAGCCGGAACATGCATTTCTTCGAGAAAAAGTAGGGCAGCGCGACCGCCAGAGCGAGGTAGTAGCTGAGACTGGACGCCAGGCCCATGCCGAAGGTCCCGCCGTGAAAGACGAAAACGTTGAGCAGGTCAAAAGCGACGTCGCTGAGCGTCATCAGCACGACGGCAAGCACGAGGCGCAGGCGGTTGCCGGAGATCTGCATGAAGGGCACCATGATCTGTGCCGTAATGAAAGCCGGTGCGCCGATGATGAAGCCTTTCAGGTAATCCTTCGTCAGGTTAAAGACCGGATCGGCACCGGGTTTTCCCGCCCCCAGCAGTGTCGCAAGAGGGGTCAGGAAAAGAAGGACCAGCACCATCCCCGTGAGCGCGACCGAAAGCGCCATTACCGCCGAAGCGGAGAAGCAGGCGTCGGTCCCTTCACGGTCGCCCGCGCCCATGGTCTTGCCGCACATCACCTGGATGCCTGCGGAAAGCATGGTACCGTAGGCCGCGAACACCAGAAGGACCGGATTCGAGAGCCCGTAGGCACTCATGGAATCCACGCCGAGGAAGCGGCCGATCATGATGCTGTCCACCAGCATGCAGAGCATGACCGTCATGGCCGACAGGATCTGTGCTGCCAGCATCTGCCGGAAGATCTTTCGTATCATCAGTCTTACCTGTCCCAATACAGATTAGCAGAGCTCACCGGCGCCTGCTGCACCGGCATATGTCATCGTTTCTTCGTCTGGAAAACGTGTCTTTCGGTAAAGACGGCATCCACGCTGCAGTCCCACGGCCTTGCGGGAATCCGGCGCACTCTCTGCCGTTCAAAGGCAGCGGCGATGACGGCTGCCCGCGTGCAGAGCGGCAGGAAACGGTCGTAGTACCCCGCACCCATGCCGATCCGCCGGCCCGCCGCATCAAACGCCGTGCAGGGGCAGATGACGAGGTCGATCCGTTCCGGCTCGATCTCGCGGGAGAGTTCCGGGACGGGTTCCCGGATCCCGAAAATGCCGCTCTGCCAGGCGCCGGGCGCGTAGGCCTTCATTTCGGTGCGGCTCACGCACAGCGGATAGACGAAGCGCTTGCCGGCCGCAGCCGGATGCGCAAGAAGCGGTTCGAGTGAGAGTTCGCCGCGCACGCTGTTGTAGATCATTACGGTCTCGGCGCCGGCAAAAACAAGGCTTCCTGCAATGAGTTCACATGCTGCAGCGGATCTTGCGAGCCGTTCTTCGGGGCTGAGTGCCTTCCTCTCCGCAATGCCCGCCCTGCGCAGATAAGCGACGGCCTCTTCTTCCCGGAGCCCCTCCGGGAGCGCGATCATCTTTTTTCAGCGGCCCTTGCGGCCGCTTCGACCACATGGCTGACGAGGACACTCGTCGTGACTGCCCCGACACCGCCGGGTACGGGCGTGATCGCTTCAACGAGCGGTTCCGCCTCTTCAAAGCGGACGTCGCCGCAGAGTTTCTGTTTTGCCTCGTTCCAGCTGATGCCGACGTCGATCACGGTCTGGCCTTCGCGCAGGAACTCCGCGCCGATG
>CADAOF010000009.1 GCA_902789555.1 uncultured Lachnospiraceae bacterium | reverse complement strand
TTCATATTCTGCGCTTAAGGCGCTGAAACGGTTCTGTGCAACGACAGCGTCTTCAATTTTTCGGATCAGGGCATACGCCTCCTGCTGCTCCGCACTAGCCTTGCCGTCCTTTACCAGATCCGACAGCTGATCATATTCATTGTATTTTTCACCGGTCTTATACAGAACGTCGATCACGATCTTTTCCAGATAGCAGTCCTGTCCCATATTGCCGCCGGCCCCAAAATAGCAGACCTGGAGCTTATATCCATCCGAATAATCATTTTCATATTCCATGCTGTAATAATAATCCAGCTGCCTGGATGGAACGTCCTTTTCCGTTTTCTGATTATCTGTCAATGCCTTCCTCATCAGGCGGAAAAACAGATCCTTGTCCAGTTCTTCGAATTGCAGGGCATCTTCGTCCAGCGCAAGCATCTGTTCCGGGCTCAAGCCCTGTGCAAGAAGATCTTTCAGCTTTTCCAGATCATTACGGCGGCTGTCACTCACGGAAAACCATGATTTAACCGGGTATATTGAGTATCCCACATCATAAACAGTGTTCCCGCTTCTGTCCTGATTCTTTGTTACTGATTCCGTCCACTGTTCGTTGTAACGGTAACGCATGTTGTTGATGGCAAAGGAATAGGCATAAGGTGCCGGTTCATACGGAAACAGCTCTTTCGGGTAATAATAATAGTAAAACTCCGCCACCCAGTCGTCGTCCAGCAATTCGTAAGAGCGTCTGTTCTCCCTTATCTCAGTCGGTGCGAACTCCCGCGTATCATCCGGCATGGTAAGCGCGGGATGAGTATATACAGGATCTGACACCGGAGTAAGAATGGCCAGGAATATGATCACTGTTATTCTGCTGTTTTTGTTGTGTCTTTGAAGCATCGTTCCATTCCTCCGAAGACATAGTAGCACAAATAAATAAATAATTATGGCGTTTCTTCTATTCCCGTCGGCACTTCTCTTGTCGCAAACTCCTCCGCCGTCATTTCTTTCCTGATATTCGGACGGTTTTTCTCCCAGTTGTATTTTGCTCCGTCATCAAAGAGGATCGCACCGCTTTCTAGATCCTGCATGAACTGCCACAGGCGGCCGAAATCGATCCCGCCGAGTTCCAGCTCTTCATACTCGTCACATAACGCATCGAAGCGGTTCTGTGCGACGACCGCATCCTCGATCTTCCGGATCAGGGCATACGCCTCCTGCTGCTCCGTACTCGCCTTGCCGTCTCGCACCAGATCCGAAAGCTGATCGTAATCGTTATACGCCTCGCCTGTCTTATAAAGAACGTCGATCACTATCTTTTCCAGATATCCGGGAAGACTCATCAGATCTGCGTTTCGGGACGTCTCTTTCCGGCGCCTGTTCCTCCGTGAGCGCCTTCCGTATCAGGCGCAGAAACAGGTCTTTATCCAGTTCTTCAAACTGCAGAGAATCTTCGCTTATGGCAAGCATCTGCTCCGGACTCAGTCCCTGTTCAAAAAGCACTTTTATCTTTTCTCTGTCTTTCCGCCGCGCATCATTTACGGAGAACCAGGACTTGACCGGATTCTTCGTATAGCTGATGAAATAGACAGGATCCCCTTTCTCATCCGTGTTCTCCGTCAATGTTTCCGACCACTCTTCGTTGTAACGGCAGCGCATATTATTAATAACAAAGCTAAACACATAAGGGATCGTATTATCCTCGACGTAGTCGTAGCGAAAAATCGCCACCCAGTCGTCATCCAATAGCTCATAGGCAAATCTTCTGTCCTTGATCTCGGTCGGGGCATATTCGCGTGTATCAGCCGTCATGGGAGGCGCAAAGTTTTCGGAAGCCGCTGTGCTCACCGGCACCGAAGCACTCCCGGGTACTGCCGCGCTGCCAACAGGTGCCTTCCCGCAGGAAGAGAGGGTAATAATCAGTATACAAAACCCCATTATATAGCTAATACGCTTCTTCCTCTGTTTTGTCATCTTTGCTCCTTTTCACTAATGAGTTGCTCACTGTCCACTCTCTGCATCAAACTCTTCTTTCGAAATCTCTTCTACAATTCTCGGTGGATTCTCATAATTATTGTTATATGAAGTGTCTTCATTCAGATGAATCGCATTTAAAAATGCATATAGACGTGCAAAATCAATGCCCCCCACACACCTTTCCTTATAGCGGTCTGAGAAAGCAAGAAAACTTCCTTCGCTTTTGATTCTATTACGAATATTCTGAATCAATTCAAAAGCATCATACTGCCCCTCATCCGCTTTCCATTCATCGATTAAATCAGACAACTGAACGTAGTCGTTATAAGCATCACCCGTCGGATACAGAACGTCTATATATACTTCTCCGATTCGTCCTGCCCGCATAACAAAACAGATTTGGAACTTGTATCCATCTATATAATATGGTTCCACCTTGATCGCATAGCTTGGCTTTTCCCAGTATAGCTTTGACGTTCCCGGTTCACAGGCAGGACTGCTCATCGCTTTGCTAACCAGATCAAAAAAAGCATTTCCATCAATTGCTTCAAAGTGATACTCATCTCGATCTTCATTTGCTATTCTAATCAATTCAATTCCGCTGGAACTTTTGTCAAAAACCCGATCAATCACTTTCCAGTCATTCCGCTCTATTTCACCACCTTCTCCATATCGAAGCGCACCACTCTTGGATTTGAAACGATAGTAAGCATAGGTTCCATCTTCATTCTGCTCCCTCAGATAATTGTACGACCAATAAGCATCGTTATAACGATAACGAAGATTGAATCCTTGAAACACATAATGCGGAGCTATTTCGCCGCTTTTTATCACCTCTTCTATAAACTGATAATACCACCCGGTTTCATCATCCATTTGTGCGGCAATATGTCTATAAAACGGTACGGATTGCGAATCGACATAGTCATCAATTGTTTCCGTCTGATCAGCTGGTTCTGGCAATCTATTCATACAAGAGCATAAAACAATAATGCAGAGCAAAATCAAAGCAACTGATTTCCGTTTTCTTTGCATTTTCTCATTCTCCTCCTCAATACTCTCTGACACCAACAGTGTAGTATAACGGAGGAGCAACGCTTGATGAGGTGTCTCGCATATCTCTCGTTATATAGGAACGTATAAACAGTTCAACCTGACCATCATCTTCCACGATTCCCGGATTAACGTAGTACTCTTTCCACTCACCTAGGCGATACTCTCCATTCTCTGCCAATTCATAATAGTTAATAAATGATCTAACGATCTGCGTGTCATTTTCGTCCTCTTCCATCAGATCCAAATAATACGCACGACCCTCGCAGCGATACATTGAATCATTTGCATTCTCGTCAATATTGAAAAGCTCAATAAAGATATCGGTACCCTTAATTTCATAATTTGGTTCTGTGCAGTAGTGCAGTTTAATTACATCTCCAGTCCTGCAGATTTCACCAGCAACAACTCTGCCTAGAAGATGCTCATAACCCCAGTTTTTTGCAGACATAGGGTGGGCCCTGCAAAAAATACTGACTATAATAATAAGTATAAGAACACGTGTGACAGTTTTTCTCATGGCCTTATCTCCGAATGTGCGTTATTCCAAGCGGCTTCGTATTCCTCCCGACTAACTTCCTCTCGGATCCAGACTGGGCTTTCACTGTATTTATCGTATTTTTCGTCCCGATTCTCTTCAATCGCCAAAAGAAAAATATAAAGTCTGGACAAATCAATTCCGGCTACAGTTTTACCCTTATAACTGTCTGCTGCAGCAATAAAACTGTTCTCGTCCCTGACCTCTTTTCGCACCGACTGCAACAGGTCAAACGCTCCCCGCTGGGCAGCATCTACTTCTCCTGAATCCACCAGGTCCGAAAGCTGCTTATAGTCTCGGAAGCCGTCACCGATTCGATATAGCACATCCAACCAGAGCTCCGCAATATCGCCCTGTTCGATCATGAAAGCTACCTGAAAGCGGTATCCGTCCTGATACTCCGCTTCGACTTCCATAGCATATTCCGGATAGTTAGCGTATTTTCCCGAATACGCTGCAGGAATTACATGATTTAGGGCATCTGTAAACAGATCTTTATCCAGCGTCTCTGCTGGGATCTGTGACGGATCTATCATATATATTTGGTTTTCATCGCTCCAGGGATTGGAAAAAATTGCATCAATGCGCTTTCGGTCCGCAGCAGAAGCCTCGCTGTCTTCGCCAAATATCAGAATACCGCGATACCTTTCCGCACGGTAATAAACTGCTTTCCCGTTCGGGACAGCCTTCTCAAACCAAATGGTGGTTTTCCAATTATCATCATAACGGTAACGCAGATTCACGCCGATAAATCGGTAGTATTCATTAAAGGAAATCGAATTATCCTTTTCCTGCACTAATTTGTAGCACCAGCCGGACTTCTCATTCATCACGATTCCTGAATACCGATAGTTTTTCGAAGCAGCTTCCTGAAAAGACTCACGAGGATCCATTGCCGTTTCCAAATTAATTATACTCTGAGTATTGTTATCTCTTGTTGACATCTCTTGTTGTTCTAGCTCCCTTTTACAAGAACAAATCAGAAGCACAAGTCCCCCAATAGCAAATATAATGAATATTTTTTTGCATCTTATAATCATTCATCCTCTCCATACCAAGCTAGTCTGTGTTAATCATTAATTAACCAGACTAGCTATTTTTTTCTATGTATATTATTTCTGATTCTGTAGAAGCGTGTTTTTTGTTCTTATGTTATAATATTCAAAATTGTTTATTATCGTTTTCTACAGCCTTTACCGCTTCTAGTTTCTTACTCCAAATTCGTACGTGAAGATACTTGTGTTAACAGCGGTCGATGTATCTTCAGAATTAGTTGATATATAAATAGATAACCTTAGTTCTACATTTCCATCACTCTCAAGTGTGGCACTATTTGTGTATGTATTATTCCACGTCCCCGGATGGTTGTAATTCTGACTTCCAGTAAAATAAGCTTCGTATTTTCTTGCATTTGTTGGAGAACTGTCATCCATTTCCTGAAGTATCACTGTTGCTTTACGGGAAGTAGAATAAACAAATGCGTCTGATAATCCTGTTGTCCCCTCCATGAGGTGCGCCTGAACATCACCACCGCATACGTGTGTAAAGACGTATGTATTCCAGCTCAGTACCCCTTGCGAAGTATAAAACGTTTGACCTGCAGTACCAGCTGGAGATATATGTTCATATCCCCAGTTCCATGACGCCTTTACGCCGATTCCCAGGCAAGTTATGCATACCACTGCCGCCGCAAAGAATAATGTGGTACATCTTTTTTTCATTGTTTCGTCCTCCTCTTTGCTCAGATTTAGTTTCGACGAAAAAGCAGTTCTAAACTATTCTTTTATTATATAGACATTCTGAAAATGGCAAAAGGAGACTAATAATCCAATGTTCTCGTAGAAGATTATTAAGTATTTCACTAGTGTTCTTAACAATCTTAGGTAATTTATTTCTGTCTATATTTTGTCTCCTTTTCAAGTTTTTATCTTGTTTATTTAATAATGAAGAAGCTTTTGTATGGTTCATACCATACTATCAATACTTCTTCATTGCCAAAAACACTTTTGGAGGGTATCATGCAAAACAGAAAAGTCATCGTCCTATTCCTTACTGTCCTTCTCATGTTCAGTTCTCTGTGCCAACCGGTGCACGCCGATTCAGAAGGCCTCAGATATAGTTATGTGAGCCGTGCCGATTCAATTCCTTCTGTTGATGCTTCCGGTCAGTTATATATTGCCATTTCATACGTCGGTTACAATGGCATTACTACCGGTGCAAAAATAACCACATATGTTCAAAAAAGGACCCTTGGCATATTTTGGATCAAGGTGAATAACGGAGAACCTGACAATGAATGGGTTGATAATGTCAGTGGCAGTTCATATAATGGAGATCACGAACTCCACCTTTCTTCAACTGGAACCTACCGTATTACGTCGGAATTTACAATATACGCTGCAACAGGAAGCGAGCCGATAACCTGTCAGAACACAGTAGTCTATTAAAACATAAGGAGAACCCAGATGTTGCTTTTTCTGACTGTTCCCCTGGATGATCAGAATAGAAGGCTTCTTGAGGAGACGTATTGTCAATATCGGGATAAGATGTATGCTGTTGCGTTCTCGGTCACCCTGAATAAGGCTGATGCGGAAGATGTTGTGCAGCAGCTCTTTCTGCGTTTAGCTCAAAAGTATATGCCGACTGTTCAAAGACTATCCGCTGACGGCACTCTTATTTACTATCTTTTGACGGCGACCCGCAACACTGCACTTAATTACGTCAAAAAGGCAAGTCAGCGCCGTGAGATCCCTATTGATACTACTCTCGACAATGTATTGCTGACGGATACCGCATTCAAAAACGAATTGAGTGCCGCTGATGCTCATGTCCTTTCGGAAATAATCAGGGATCTTAACACAATATATCGGGAAGTTCTCTATCAGCGTTTTGTTTTGGATCTTTCTGTTTCAGAAATCGCCGAGGTCAATCATCTCCCCATCACGACCGTGAAGAAGCGGCTGCTTCGTGCCAAGCAGCTCCTTACAAAGAAATATGAGGAACACAGGAATGAATAATGATGCATTGCGCAGTGCACTCAGTATCGTCATCGAGCAGGATTATGCCCCCTTTCTTACCGCACAGAAAAACACCTTCTCGCCTCGCTTTGAAAAACGAATGAATCGGCTCATTAAAAGAGAGCGGCAGCCGATTTGGCGTTTTACCAACACTTTTGGAAAACGCCTTGCTCTTACTGTTCTGCTGATTGCGCTTGCTTTAGCAGGTCTCTTTTCCGTCTCCGCCAGCGCCAGAGAAACTGTCGTAAAAATGTTCCATATTGTTTTTAACGGACATATTGACTATCACTTTCAGGGCACAAGCAGCAAACCAATAGACGATATCGTCTCGTTTTCCTCTGTTCCTGAGGGTTTTACGGAAACAGAATACCACTATCATCCAAGCAAGACGCGTTACCGCTTTCAAAATGCTGCCGGAGACATAATTGAACTGGAACAGACAGTCGGAAGATCACTGACCGCTGACACAGATAAGCATATTTTGAAGCACTTTACCATCTCAAAAACAGCTGTCGATTTGTATGTATGTACAACAGAACAATCGATGTTTGCGATATGGAGCATTGACCGTTATATAATTATTCTTACCGTGTACGGAAACTACACCGAGGAAGATGTTCTTTCTTGGATCCCTCTTGTGGAGTTGAAGAAATAACCCATTAACCGGCTGTTCAATTCTTAATTTTCCTTAAAATGCCCCTCTCTGCCTTGCCGCGGAGAGGGCTTTTCTGTATAATTAATTTTTGTGTTGCTGCCAGGCAACCTCATCCGTCATGGCTTTCAGCCATGGCCGCCTTCCGCAAAAGTGAAGGCGGCAGAAAGGCTCCATCATGCTTTCTTTAAACAACATCACCAAAGTTTACCCGGCAGCCGGGGAGGACGTTCATGCCCTTCGCGGCCTGAGCCTTGATTTCCGGAAGTCCGAGTTCGTGTCGATCCTCGGCCCTTCAGGCTGCGGCAAGACCACGCTTCTCAACATCATCGGCGGGCTGGACCGCTATACGGAAGGCGACCTCGTGATCGAAGGCCGCTCCACGAAGGAATATAAGGACCGCGACTGGGACACCTACCGCAATCACTCCGTCGGCTTCGTCTTCCAGACCTACAACCTGATCCCGCACCAGAGCGTGCTGCAGAACGTGGAGCTCGCCCTGACGCTTGCGGGCGTGGGCAAGCGGGAGCGCCGCGAGCGGGCCCGGATCGCCCTTGAAAAGGTCGGTCTCGGCGATCAGCTGCGGAAAAAGCCCAGCGAGATGTCTGGCGGCCAGATGCAGCGCGTCGCGATCGCCCGCGCCATCGTGAACGATCCGGAGATCATCCTCGCAGACGAACCAACCGGCGCCCTGGACAGCGAGACCAGCCTTCAGGTCATGGATATCTTAAAGGAGATCGCTTCGGACCGTCTGGTCATCATGGTCACGCACAACCCGGATCTTGCGGAGCGCTATTCCACACGCATCGTGCGCATGCTGGACGGCCGCATCCTTTCCGACAGCCAGCCGGTGTCCCCGGAAGAGCTGGAAGCGGAAGCCCGCGGGCGCGAAGCTTCTTCCGCCACGGCCGTGAGGAAGAAGAATCCGTCCATGAAGGCCGCCACCTCCTTCGGGCTGTCCTTAAAGAACCTCTTCACAAAGAAAGGCCGCACGATCCTGACCTCCTTTGCCGGCAGCATCGGCATCATCGGCATCGCCCTCATCTATGCCGTATCCCAGGGCACGACCAACTATATCGATTCGGTGCAGGAACAGACCCTTACCTCCTACCCCATCACCATCGAGGCGCAGACGCTGGACATGAGCAGTTTCATTTCCACCTTCATGGGACGCGCGAAATCGCTCAGCGAGCATGAGGACGACGCCGTTTACCAGAAGGCAATGTTCTACGAAATGGTGAACGCCATGACGCAGATCGAAGCGCGCAAGAACGACCTGAAAGCCTTCAAGGTCTGGCTGGAGACCGAAAAGGCAAAGGAGGGGAGCGACCTTTCGAAGGCGCTTGCCGGCATCCAGTACGGCTACGGCTTGAACCTGCAGATCTATACGAAGGGCGTGGACGGGGAACTCCTGCTCTCGGATACTACCGACATCACCATGCGGGCCATGCAGAAATACGGCGGTCCCGACTTTTCCGCCATGATGGCCCTCCGTGAGCAGTCCGCCTTCGGCGGCGTTTCCTCCTCCATGGAGTCGAACATGTCCCTGTGGAAGGAACTGCTACCCGGCGAAGGCGGCGCCCCCGTGAGCGACGTTACGAAGGAGCAGTACGAGCTCCTGTACGGCAGCTGGCCTTCCGCCCACAACGAGATCATTCTTTTCGTGGACGATCACAACGAACTGAGCGACCTCACGCTCTTCGCCATGGGTCTCAGGCCCGAAGCGGACATCGAAGCCCTGATCGAAGCGGCCATGCATCAGAAGACCGTTGAATACGACGACACGAAGAAATGGTCCTACGAAGAGATCTGCGCCCTCGATTACCGCAGCGTTCTTCCTTCCGACTGCTACGCCTATGACGAGGCTTCCGGCACCTGGCTGGATCTTCGCGATTCTTCCGCCGGTCTGCAGTTCCTCTATGACAACGCACTGAAGCTGAAGGTCACCGGCATCGCCAAGGTCAATAAGGACGCCGTGTCCGGCCGCGAATACGGCTCCATCGGCTATACGCACCTGCTGACCGAATACCTGATCACACATGCCGCAGAGAGCGCTGCCGTGAAGGCCCAGAAGGCGGATCCCGGCATCGATATCTTCAGCGGCCTGCCCTTTAAGGACAATGACGTTTCGAAGCCCGAAGAAAAGGCCGCGGCTTTCCTGAAAGCCCTCGAAGACTTTGATGAAGAGAAGCTTGCCGACATCTACACGCGCATCATGAGCATCCCGGATGACGAAACGGTCACGCAGACCGTTGCCGCGCAGCTTGCCGGTCTTGACCGGAGCGCGGTCGAGCAGCAGCTCGCAGGCGCCATGGCCTCCCAGATGGGCATGGACGCGGAAGGCGCCCTCTCCTATATCCAGGCCATGAGCGACGAGGATTTCACAGCCATGGCTTCCCGCCTCATTGAGGAGCAGTTCCGCAGCCGGTACGCCGAACAGGTCCGGACGCAGCTTTCCGCCATGACGCCCGAACAGCTGGCCGCCCTGCTGAAGGCCGCCCTGCCGGGACTTTCCGAAGAGCAGGAAGCGAAATACTACGACGACGTCCTCGAATTTGCCGATGGAAGCTATGACGGCAACCTGGTGAAACTCGGCTGCCTGGAGCTGGCTGATCCTTCCCGCATCAACCTCTTCGCCTCTTCCTTTGCCGATAAGGACACGATCGAGGAAGCCATCTCCGGCTACAACGAGAGCGTCCCCGAGATGCAGCAGATCCGCTATACGGACTACGTCGGCCTCATCATGAGCTCCGTCACCACGATCATCAACGCCATCACCTACGTGCTGATCGCCTTCGTCGCGGTGTCCCTCATCGTCTCCTCCATCATGATCGGCGTCATTACCCTGATCAGCGTGCAGGAGCGCACCAAGGAAATCGGCATCCTCCGCGCGATCGGCGCTTCGAAGCGGAACGTTTCGAGCCTCTTCAACGCGGAGACGGTCATCATCGGCTTTGCGAGCGGCCTCCTCGGCGTCGGCATCACCTACCTGCTGACGATCCCGATCAACGCGATCCTCTACCACTTCACGGACATCGAAGGCCTGAAGGCCGTCCTGCCGCTTCCGGTCGCGGGGATCCTGGTTGCCATCAGCATGCTGCTGACTCTGATCGCCGGCATCATTCCTTCGCGGAGCGCAGCGAAAAAGGATCCCGTGGTCGCGCTCAGAACGGAATAAGGAAAAACACCGAAAGAACTCCGCAGATCCCCGCGGAGTTCTTTTTGCTTCTGCCGCACCGCATAATTATTATTGTATTTTTTCCGCGGAGGCCTTATAATACACATCGTGGGGCAGTTTTACCCCTTACTTTTAGTTTGCATTCCGAAAGGACACGATTATGGAAGAACGCAGAGTCGGTACAGTTTCCCGCGGCATCCGCTGCCCCATCATCCGTGAGGGCGACGATCTGGTCCGCATCGTCACGGACAGCGTGCTCGCTGCCGCCGAGAGCGACGGTTTTTCGCTCCGCGACCGCGACGTCATCGCGATCACCGAATCCATCGTAGCCCGCGCGCAGGGCAACTACTGCACGGTAGACGACATCGCTGCCGACGTTAAGGCCAAGACCGGCGGCGGCACCGTCGGCGTCATTTTCCCCATCCTCTCCCGCAATCGCTTCGCCATCTGCCTGCGCGGCATCGCAAGCGGCGTGAAGAAGGTCGTTCTGATGCTGAACTATCCGTCGGATGAAGTCGGCAACGCCCTCGTGGACATCGACAAGGTCGACGAAGCAGACGTCAACCCTTACTCCGACGTGCTGACCCGCGAACGCTTTAAGGAACTCTTCGGCGCGCCCCGCCATCCTTTCACCGGCATGGACTACGTCGCCTACTACGAAGAGCTGATCGAAGGCTGCGGCGCCGAGGCGGAGATCATTTTCGCGAACCAGCCGAAGGCCGTGCTCGCCTACACCGATACCGTCATCAACTGCGACATCCATACCCGGAAGCGCACCAAACGCCTGCTCCTTGCCGCCGGCGCGAAGAAGGTCCTCAGCCTCGACGACATCATGACCGCCTCCATTAACGGCAGCGGCTTCAACGCCGACTACGGCCTGCTCGGCTCCAACAAGGCGACCGAGGACAAGGTCAAGCTCTTCCCCCGCGAGAGCCAGCCTCTCGTGGAAGGCATCCAGGCCGAGATCCTGAAAGCCGCCGGAAAGCACGTCGAAGTCATGGTTTACGGCGACGGCGCCTTCAAAGATCCGCAGGGCAAGATCTGGGAGCTGGCCGATCCGGTCGTCTCCCCGTTCCACACTGCCGGACTCATCGGCACGCCAAACGAGCTGAAGCTGAAATACCTTGCCGACAATGATTTCAAGGATCTGTCCGGCGAAGCGCTGAAGGAAGCCATTTCCGCCAGCATCCGCAAGAAAGACGGCGACCTGAAGGGCCAGATGGCCTCCGAAGGCACGACGCCCCGCCAGCTGACCGACCTGATCGGATCTCTCTGCGACCTGACCAGCGGCTCCGGCGACAAGGGAACGCCCGTGGTCCTGGTACAGGGCTACTTTGATAACTACACCAACAACTAAAACACGAAACAAAGGAGATCGCGATGAAACCCTACCGTGACATGACGCCCGAAGAAAGGCATCATGAGTACGCGGCCGTGAAGGCACACTACGACGAACTGAAAGCACTGAACCTGAAACTTGACATGTCCCGCGGCAAACCCGGCCGTGACCAGCTGAACGCCGTTTCCGACATTCTGAACGTCCTGACCCTGGAAGACTGCACGTCCGGCAGCATGGACGTCCGCAACTACGGCAACCTCGCCGGCATCCTCGAAGCCCGCTCCATGTGGGCCGACATCCTGGGCTGCCAGCCTTCGGAGATCTTCGTCGGCGGAAGCGCTTCGCTGCAGTTAATGTACGACCTGGTCGCAAAAGGCATGGATTTCGGTCTGCTGCATTCCGAAAAGCCCTGGAATAAGGTTGAAGGCCGCAAATGGCTCTGCCCCGCCCCCGGCTATGACCGTCACTTCCGCATCACCGAACTGTTCGGTTTCGAGCTGATCACCGTTAAGATGACTCCCGAAGGCCCCGACATGGACGCTGTTGAGGAGCTCGTCAAGGATCCCAAGGTCAAGGGCATCTGGTGCGTGCCGAAGTACTCCAACCCCGACGGCATCATCTACAGCGACGAGGTGATCCGCCGCATGGCGAACCTGAAGCCCGCCGCTCCTGACTTCGCCATCATGTGGGACAATGCCTACTGCATCCACGAATTCGACGGCGATTTCGTTCCCTTCGACGATATTCTGACCCTTTGCCGCGAGGCCGGGAATCCGGACATGATCTATGAATTTGCCTCCACCTCGAAGGTCACCTTCCCCGGCGCCGGCATTTCCTGCATGGCCTGCTCGGAAGCCAACCAGGCTTACCTGCAGAAGCTCATCGGCGTGCAGATCATCTCCTACGACAAGGTCAACCAGCTCCGCCACGCGAAATACCTGCAGAACAGGGAACACGCGCTGGAGATCATGAAACGCCACGCTGCCATCCTGAAGCCCCGCTTTGCCAGTGTCCTGAACTGGCTCGAGAAGGAGATCCGCCCCGCCGGCATCGGCCGCTGGGAGACGCCGAAGGGCGGGTACTTCGTATCCCTGTTCACCGATCCCGGACTTGCCAAACGCACCGTTGCCCTGACGAAGGAAGCAGGCGTGGTGCTGACCGGCGCCGGCGCCACCTATCCTTACGGCAAGGACCCCGACGACAGCAACATCCGCATTGCGCCGTCGCTGCCGCCGACCTCCGAACTGGAGCAGGCCATGGAGGTGCTCTGCACCGCCCTCAAGCTTGCCGCTCTGGAAAAGATGGGAGAATAATAAAGAGAAACACGAATGAAGATCGAAAAAGTTAATGACAACCAGATCCGCTGCATCCTGACCCCGGGAGACCTCATCAAGCGCCACCTCAGCATCAAGTCGATCGCTCAGGGCGATCAGGCGGCCCAGGCTCTCGTCAGGGAAATGATGGAGCAGTCCTCCGAGGAATTCGGCTTTGAGCCCAACGAATTCCCTCTTCTTGTCGAGCTTTCCCCTGCCGAAGGCGGCGGGATCGCCCTGACCGTGACGAAGGTGAATTCCATGGACGAGATCCCGATCTCCGCGCAGGCAGACCATCTGATGAGGGCCCTGCAGGCCATCGTCAACATGGCAAAGGAAAACGACCGCAAGGAAAGAATCCCGGCGCCCGTCGCCGCGTTCAGTTTCGATGCGCGCCGCGTTCTTGTGCTGCCTCCGGAACTGAAGGAGGACCCGCGCGGCGTCCATACGGCGCTGTACTGGCAGCCCAAGTACAACGTGTACTATCTGTGCGTCACGTCTTCCCTGAAATATCAGGCGGTCTTCAGCCACGTTTGCCATCTCCTCTCCGAGTACGGCCGCAGCGTTCCGGTGACGGAAGGCAGCCCCGCGTATTTTGCGGAGCACTATGTGACGCTCTGCGCGAGAAACGCGCTGAAGCACATCGCCGCCGGCGAGGTCGAACCGCCGAAGGGGTAAGATCCTTCGACTCGCTTCGCTCGCTCAGGATGACAGGTCTTTGTCATCCTGAGCGGAGCGAAGGATCTTCTCTTCACGAAAGTCATTGACACCTTTTCCTGATTTTGTTAGAATCGGGAGGTCGCGGACCTTTAGCTCAGTTGGTCAGAGCAGTCGGCTCATAACCGATCGGTCCCGGGTTCGAGTCCCTGAAGGTCCACGCGCGGGTATGGCGGAATAGGTAGACGCAACGGACTTAAAATCCGTCGGCAGCGATGCCGTGCCGGTTCGAGTCCGGCTACCCGCAGAAAAAAGGCCCTCGTTTGAGGGTCTTTTTTTCTGCGCATATTCTGGGCGAGAACCGGGTACCGGTTCGATAAGTGACGGCCCATGCTTCGAGCGCGCAGCGCGAAGAAACATGGCTGCCGGAACTTATGCAGCGAGCGAAGCGAGTCGCAGTCCGGCAAACCCGAAAGGCTTCAATTCCGGCGGTCCGCCGGACGTTCTTTATTTCCCAGCCGCCGGCAGTTCAGCGGTCACGTCAAATTCAGCGGCGTAATACTCAGCCGTGTTCCCAGCCTCTCTGTCGACGATGTTTACCGGTTTCAGCAGCCGGTAATGGCCGGGATGCTGCACCCTTCCTCCGAGGAAAAACAACTGGACGACTGGCTCTTCGAGCGTGGGCATGTATCCCTCGAGGGTCATGACAATGCTCGGCCGCGGCACCGTGTACCACTCCCCTCCGATAAGTTCTTCGATGATGCAGTCTGCCGAATTTCCGCAGATCGGCTCGATTCCCGTATCCCTAAGGAGGGAAAGCGTGACGTCAACATATCCGGGCGCAACGGGTGCAGGACCGAGCAGCTGCACCGACGGGTACCGGATGCTGAGGGTCAGTTCCTCCCGGGGATTGACTTCAAAACTGCTCTTTTGATAGTTTTTCGGATCGGCGTGCTTCAGAACGTAAAAATCCGAAGTGTAGTACTGCACGCCTTCCTGCACATAGATCCGCTTGATGACGCGGTAATGTCCGTCTCCGTGCACTTCGAACGTATCCCCGCAGTCCAGTCCCTGAAAGACCGTCGTTCCCCCGGAGATATCCACGGAAGCGTCATCCGAGATCGCATCATAGACCGTTTTCCATCCGTCACCCTCATTCTTCTGAAGGGCAAAAGAGGTATCGTCTCCGGTCAGAACACCTTCCGTCGCGCCGCTTATCTGAAGAAAGACGGCTCTGCCGGGATCGATCTCATCAGGAAAGAGCAGGGCATACGGGTTATACTGCGCAAGAACGGCACAGGCACTGCCCTGCGTCAGCAGCGGAGAGTCCTCATACATTTCAGGAACGGCAAACTCCATCTTTCTGAGCACGTCTCCCTCCTTAAGCCATACCGCTCCCGGATCAAAAAAGTCTTCTGAGACGGCCGTCACTTTCAGCCGTGTCTCTGAAAGGACCTGCAGTTCGATATATGTGTTTTCCCGGATCTCGGTCCCCTGCGTCTGCATCACTCTCACGCGGTCACCGCTGACCGTGTACTTTCCGGAGAGTCCGAAAGACATCTCAACACTTGCGCCGCACCACCAGTTTACGCCGTCCTGAAAATGAATGTACGGCTGCAGCTGTTCGCTCTCCCAGATCTCCCGTATATAGAAGCCCTGCGAAAAAGCGGAGGTCGGCTCTTCCCCCTGTTTCTTCGGATCCGTCAGGAAGCAGACCGTCAGCACGATGCAGGCAAGGACGGCGATGATGATCAGCCAGAAGGCCGGTTTCTTATAATTCAGGACGTTCTTTATCCTACCTTTTACTCCGACTTCGCCGAAAGCCAGCGGACATGCTGCGATGCGTCTGCGCGGGAAACTGCAGTCGAGCAGCGCCTGAGAATAGGCCGCGAGGCTCTCCTTATCCATGCCGCGGATGACCGCCTCGTCGCAGGCCGCCTCAAGATCGCGGGAAAGCAGGATGAAGGCCAGCCAGCACAGCGGATTGAACCAGTAGACGGAAAGGAGCAGGAACGCAAGCGGCTTCCAGACATGGTCCCGACGCTTCAGATGCATCTCTTCGTGGGCAAGGACCGCAGCAAGCGTTTCCCCTTCCATCGCGGAAGGAATATAGATCCGCGGACGGAAAACGCCGAGAATGAAAGGCGAATCCACTTCATCGCAGGCATAGACACGGCCTCCTGCCGGCACCGCAGCGGTAACGGTCCTTCTCATTTTCAGATATGAGATCAGCGTGTAAAGCAGCATGGCACAGGCGCCTGCCAGCCAGATGATCGCGGCAGCCGGGATGATGACCTGCAGCGGGTTGACGCTTGCCACGGTCTGCGGATCCGGTGCAAAGGAACCGATGATGGGATTGACCGCAGAATTGACGGCGGGGATGCCCGAATCGATCGCGGGCGCCGGCGAAAGCGCAATATCCGCCGGCACGGTATCACGGCTCGGGATCAGACTGAAAAGGCTTCTTATCGAAACAGGAAGGACGAGCCGCAGTCCTGCAAGCCCCCAGAAAAGGCATACGATCTTCCGCGGCGCTTTCCGAAGCAGCAGGCGCAGAAAAACCGCTGCCAGGATCAGCCACCCTGCCGCAATGCTCATGTTCAGAATCTTCAGGAATACCTTGCTCATGACTGCTCTCCTTTTCGGAACGCGTCGATCATTTGCCGGATCTCGTCCGCCTCCCCGGCGCTCAGGCCGTTCCGGGAAACGAAGGCCGCAACGAAGGCCGGCAGCGACCCCTGGTAGGAGCCCTGTACGATCTGTTCACTTTTCTTCGCATAGAATTCATCACGCGAGATCCGGGCGGTGACGATCCCGTCCGCATTCCGCAGGAGTCCTTTTTCGCAGAGTTTGCGCAGCACGGTATAAGTCGTCGGTTTCTTCCACTGCAGTTCCTTTTCGCAGATCCGGACAAGTTCGCCGGAAGCAATCGGTTCATTTGCCCAGACAAGGTCCGCGAACCGCTCCTGCACGGCGCCGAGTTCAATATTGATCATGGAATCTCCCTCCTTCAGAGACATTTTTCGTCAGGCTGCAAGCGCCCTGCGGGTTTATCCCGATAAACCTTTGTCTTTAGTTTATCGGGATAAACCGCCTTTGTCAAGCATTTTTTGCATAGCGTTCCGCTTTCGGGCGCGAAAGTGCTTTACCGAGATGCAGTGGACTTTGCCCGCCGCAGTGCTATAATTTGTTTTGGAAAGGGCACTGCCCCCGAACGTAAACTGCCGGCCGCCCGGGCCATCCGGCCGCGGCCCTCTCATAAGGAGGAATCACATGGAACCAGTCATCACCGTTCAGCTTGACGACGTCCTGCCGGAATACCCTGCGATGGATCCGAAATACCGCCGCGCACCAAAGCGTGAATCGCACCTTTCGGACGCAGACAGACGCCTTGCCGTCCGCAATGCCCTGCGCTACGTCCCGAAGCAGTTCCACGCGCAGATGGCCGAGGAATTTGCCCGCGAGCTGGATGAACGCGGCCGCATCTACGGCTACCGCTTCCGTCCCGAAGGCAAGCTCTGGGGCCGCCCCATCGACGAATACAAGGGCGCCTGCATCGAAGGGAAAGCCATCCAGGTAATGATCGACAACAACCTGGATTTCGACGTCGCGCTCTATCCTTACGAACTGACCACCTACGGCGAGACCGGGCAGGTCTGCCAGAACTGGATGCAGTACCGTCTGATCAAGAAATATCTGGAGATCCTGACCGACGAACAGACCCTGGTCGTAATGAGCGGCCATCCGCTCGGCCTCTTCAAGTCCCATAAGCTCGCGCCGCGCGTCATCATCACGAACGGCCTGATGATCGGCAATTTTGACGACCAGGAGAACTTCAACCGCGCCGCGGCGCTCGGCGTCGCGAACTACGGGCAGATGACCGCCGGCGGCTGGATGTACATCGGCCCGCAGGGCATCGTGCACGGCACCTTCAATACCCTCCTGAACGCCGGACGCCTTAAACTCGGCATCCCGACCGACGGGAACCTGGCCGGACGTCTCTTCGTCTCCGCCGGTCTCGGCGGCATGAGTGGCGCCCAGGGCAAGGCCGCGGAGATTGCCGGCGCAGCAGCCATCATTGCCGAAGTCGATGATTCCCGCATTGCGACCCGCTTCGAACAGGGCTGGGTCTCCCACCGGACAGACAGCCTGGACGAAGCAGCTGCCATCGCCCTCTCCCACCAAAAGGAAGGCAGAGCCTGCGCCGTCGCATATCACGGCAACATCGTGGACCTTCTGGAATATCTTTACGAAAAGAACATCCACGTGGACCTCATGAGCGACCAGACCTCCTGCCACGTGCCTTACGACGGCGGCTACTGCCCGCAGGGCCTGACTTTCGCCGAACGCACCGAAATGCTGGCGAAGGATCCCGAAGGCTTCCGTGAGCGCGTGAACGTGTCCCTGCGCCGCCACTATGAGATGATCTGCCGCTTCCATGAACGCGGCACCTACTTCTTCGACTACGGCAACAGCTTCCTGAAGGCCGTGTACGACGCCGGTGTGAAGGCTGTCTGCCGCAACGGCGAAAATGACCTCGACGGTTTCGTGTTCCCCTCCTACGTGGAAGACATCCTCGGTCCCTGCCTTTTCGACTTCGGCTACGGGCCGTTCCGCTGGTGCTGCCTGTCGAGAAAGCCCGAGGATCTGGATAAGACCGACGCAGCAGCCGCCGAATACATCCGCACCCACAACCGCCGCTACCAGGACTACGACAACTACGTCTGGGTCCGCGACGCGAAGAAGAACAAGCTTGTGGTCGGCACCCAGTGCCGCATCCTCTATCAGGATGCCATGGGCCGCCTGAACATCGCCCTGAAGTTCAACGAGATGGTCCGGAACGGTGAGATCGGGCCGGTCATCCTGGGCCGCGACCATCACGACACCGGCGGCACCGACGCGCCTTTCCGCGAGACCTCGAACATCAAGGACGGCTCGAACATCATGGCCGACATGGCCGTGCAGTGCTACGCGGGCAACGCCGCGCGCGGCATGAGCTACATCGCCCTGCACAACGGCGGCGGCACCGGGATCGGACGCGCCGTGAACGGCGGCTTCGGCATGGTCCTGGACGGCTCCGAACGGGTCGATACGATCCTCCGGATGGCGATGCCCTGGGATACCATGGTGGGCGTCGCGCGCCGCAGCTGGGCCGGCAACGAAAACGCCGTGGCGACTGCCGCGGAATATAACGAAATGCGGCAGGGGAGCGACATGATCACCATGCCGAACGAAGCGGACGCGGACATCGTGAATGCAGCCGTAGACAAGGTATTCGGGAAGAACTGAGATGTCAAAATTACTGATTTCCAATATCGGCCTGCTGGCAACGCCGACGGGCAAAGAAGCGAAGGCCGGCGCCGCGCAGGGCGATATCCTGAAACGGGAAAACGCCTGGATCCTCACGGAGGACGGCGTGATTCTCGAAGTCGGGAGCGGCGAGCCGCCGGTGATGGATCTTGAGAACTGCTATGAAGTGCTGGATGCCGGCGGACGCCTGGTCACGCCCGGCCTCGTCGATGCGCACACCCATCTCGTCTTCGGCGGCTTCCGGCAGCACGAACTGGCCGACAAGCTCCGCGGGAAGACCTATCTGGAGATCCTTGCCGCAGGCGGCGGGATCCTCTCGACGCTCAAGGCAACAAGGGCGGCTTCCGAGGGCGAACTGACCGCAAAGGCGCTGACTGCTCTCCGTGAGATGCTCTCCTTCGGCGTCACCCTCTGCGAAGCGAAAAGCGGCTACGGCCTCTCCCTCGAAGAAGAACTGAAGCAGCTCCGCGTCGTCCGGAACCTGCAGGGCGCGCAGCCCGTGGAACTGGTCTCCACCTTCCTCGGCGCGCACGCCTTCCCGCCGGAATACAGGGACGATCACGAAGGCTACGTGAAGCTCATCTGCGAGGAAATGATCCCGGCCGTCGCTGCCGCAAGCCTTGCGGAGTACTGCGACGTCTTCTGTGAGACCGGTGTCTTCACCGTGGAGGAAAGCCGCAGGATCCTTGCGCGTGGCCTGGAGTTCGGCCTTAAGGCGAAGATCCACGCCGATGAGATCGACGCCCTCGGCGGAGCACAGCTCGCCGGAGAACTCGGCGCCGTCAGCGCGGAGCACCTGATCGCGGTCACGGAGAAGGGCATCGAAAGCATGGCAAAGGGCGGCACGATCGCCTGCCTCCTGCCGGCGACCAGCTTCTATCTGGGCGCGGACTATGCCCCGGCGCGGAAATTCATCGAAGCCGGCGTCCCGGTCGCGCTCGCCACGGACTACAACCCGGGGTCCTGCCCGAGCCTGAACCTGCAGTTCGTGATGAACCTCGCCTGCCTGAAGGACCGCATGACGCCGGAGGAAGTCCTGACCGCCGTCACCTTAAACGGCGCGGCAGCAGTCGGGCGCGCGGCCTCGCACGGCAGCATCGAAGCCGGAAAGAAGGCCGACCTTCTCATCTGGAACGCTTCCGATCTCGATTTCATCTGCTACCGCTTCGGCAGCAACCTTGTCCGGACCGTCGTGAAAGACGGCCGGATCGCAGTACCGGCAGAAGCCTGAACAATCCTCTCTAAACCATAAACCAAAGGAGCCTTTAGTGATGATCGTCCTTGACGGCACTCATCTTACCATCCCCGACGTGATCAAGGTCGCGCGGGAACATGAACCCGTTCAACTCTCCGAAGCGTCCCGCCGCGCGGTCGGCAAAGCCCGCGCCTTCGTGGACAAAAAACTCGAACAGCAGGCCGTCGTGTACGGCCTCACCACCGGTTTCGGAAGATTCTCGGACCGCTATATTCCTGAGGACGAGACCGCCGAACTGCAGGTCAACCTGATCCGCTCCCACGCCTGTGCCATGGGCGATCCGCTGCCGACAGAGGTCGTGCGCGCGGCGATGCTGCTCAGGATCAACGCCCTCTCGCGGGGCAATTCCGGCATCCGCCTGTCCACGCTGGAGACTCTTGCCGCCATGCTGAATGCGGGCGTGCACCCGGTCATCCCCGAAAAGGGCTCCCTCGGCGCGAGCGGCGATCTGGCACCTCTTGCCCACATGGTCCTCGTCATGCTCGGCGAAGGCGAAGCGGAGTATCAGGGAAAGACCGTGCCCGGTGCGGAAGCCATGAAGGCCGCCGGGATCCCCACGGTGCAGCTCGCCGCGAAAGAAGGACTCGCTCTCATCAACGGCACGCAGATCATGACCGCCATTGCCTGCAATGCAGTGTACGATGCCCTGCAGCTCGCAAAGACGGCGGACATCGCCGCTGCGATGACCTGCGAAGCCCAGCTCGGCATCAAAAAAGCTTTTGATCCGAAGCTTCACGCCCTGCGCGGACAGACCGGCCAGATGAAGACTGCTGCCAATCTCCTGCGGCTTCTGGAAGGGAGCGGCCTTGCCGCGGATCTGCAGCCGGACAAGGTGCAGGACGCCTATACGGTCCGCTGCACGCCGCAGATCCACGGGGCGAGCCGCGACGCCATAGCCTATGTCTGGGATGCGGTGAGCCGCGAGATCAATGCCGTGACCGACAATCCGATCATCTTCCCGGATGAGGACGAAGCCATTTCCGGCGGCAACTTCCACGGCCAGCCGATCGCGCTCGCCATGGATTTCCTCGGGATCGCGCTCGCGGAATACGCCGACGTTTCGGAACGCCGCATTGAACGCCTGGTCAACCCGAACCTCTCGGGCCTTCCCGCTTTCCTTACGAAAAACGGCGGCCTGAATTCGGGCTTCATGATCGTCCAGTACGCAGCGGCTTCAATGACTTCTGAAAACAAGGTCTACGCACACCCGGCCTCGGTGGATTCGATCCCCTCTTCCGCCGGACAGGAGGATCACGTCAGCATGGGAACGACCGCAGCCCGGAAAGCCATGATGATCCTCGACAATTCGCGCAAGGTGGTCTCGCTCGAACTCTTTGCGGCAGCGCAGGCGCTGTGGCTGCGCGGCGAAGAGAAACTCGCGCCGGCGACCCGCGCGGTCTATGACCGCATCCGCACCAAGGTCCCGCCGGTCGAAAAGGACGTGGTGATGCATCCGCTCATGAATGCCGCGGAAAAGATGGTAAGGGACGGAAGCATCCTGCAGGCTGCCGAAAGCGTGTGCGGAGAACTGGAATGATGCGCAGCCATCCTGCTGCAAAGGAACTGATCCATGCCGGAACTGCTGAAAGAACTGCTGATCGTCTGTCCGCTCGTTTTTCTCGCGGGCTTCGTTGATTCCGTTGCCGGAGGAGGCGGGCTCATTGCGATCCCTGCCTATCTGCTGGCCGGCCTGCCGGCCCAGCTTGCCGCGGGGACCAATAAGCTCACGGCAGGCTGCGGCTCCGTCATCTCCGGTGTCAAGTACGTCCGCAGCGGGAAATTCCAGCTTCGGCCGGTCCTCTTCGGCGTCGTCGGCGCGATCGCAGGGTCGGCAGCCGGTGCGTCCCTCGCCGCGAAGATGCCGGAAGCCGTCTTCAAGACGATCCTGCTGGCAGCGCTTCCGGCCGTCGCCGTTTTCCTTGCAGTAAAGCGGGATTTCGGCGCGGAGAAATCGGTTTCGCCTGAGCAGCAGGCGGCCGTTTCACAGCGAAAGCAGGATATCGTCTCGCTTCTCATCGGGCTTGCGCTCGGCTGCTATGACGGGCTGGTCGGGCCGGGTACCGGGACCTTCATGATCATGGCTTTTACGGCATTCCTGTCCATGGATCTGGTCACTGCCGCAGGCAGTTCACGGATCACGAACCTGACCGCCAATCTTTCGGCTGCCGCCGTCTGGGCGCTGAACGGCCACGTTGCCTGGCGGCTCGTGCTGCCGGCTGCGGCCTGCAGCCTTGCCGGGAATTATCTCGGTGCACGCTACGCGATCCGCGGCGGATCGAAACGCGTCCGCGGAATGATCTTCGTCGTGCTCGGTCTGCTCTTTGCCAAGATGCTGTATGATCTTCTTGCGTAATCAACCAGGCCGGTCAGCTGACAGACCGGTCGCTCACGATGACATAAGCAAAAGGGAAGCCGCTCCGGCCGGGGCGGCTTCCCTTTTTGCATGTCCGGACGCTGCTTACGCCTTAAGCTGCGGCAGAATGTCTTCGTAGAACTTCAGGCTCTCCGGGTTCGACAGAGCATCCCGGTTCCCGACCGGTCTTCCGTTCAGGATCGCGGTGACCGAGCTTTCGACCTTCTTGCCGTTCAGCGTCGTCGGGATCTCCGGTGTCTCCAGGATCACTGCCGGTACGTGGCGCGGCGAAGCCTTGGTGCGGAGCGTCGTCTTGATCTTCCTGACCAGGGCGTCGTCCATTTTGCAGCCGGGCTGGCACTTCACGAAGAGCACGATCCGCTGGTCGCCGGCAATGTTCTGGCCGACCGCGAGCGAATCCTCCACCTCGGGCAGTGAATTCACCTGATTGTAGATCTCCGCGGTGCCGATGCGCACGCCCGAAGGCTTCAGGATGGAGTCGCTCCGCCCGCAGAAAGTGAGCCCGCCGGTGTTTCCGTGCAGGATCACGTAGTCGCCGTGGCGCCAGACACCCGGGTAGACCGTGAAGTAGGCATTGAAATATCTCTGTCCGTCGGGATCGTCCCAGAAACAGATCGGCATGGAAGGGATGGGCTTTTCGCAGACGAGCTCGCCCTCCCTGTCGCGGATCGGGTGCCCGTCGTCATCGTAGCATTCCACCTTCTCGCCGAGACCGAGAGCGGACAGTTCGCCCGCCACGACCGGGATCATCATGTTGCCGATGCCGAAGCAGCCGTTGATGTCGGTGCCGCCGGCGATCGAATTGAAGTGGTAATCCTTCTTGATCTCACGGTAGACGAACTCCCAGCCGGCATCCGAAAGCGCCGAGCCCGTCTGGGAAATGGCGCGGAGTGCGGAAAGATCCGCATGCTCCTTCGGACTGAATCCGTGGGAGATCAGCATATGGATGTAGCTGGCAGACAGGCCGAAATCGGTGACCTTCTCTTCTTCCAGGACCTTCCAGATCGCGGCATCGTCCGGGTAGGACGGATTGCCGTCGTACAGGACCAGTTCGGCGCCGGCGCCGAGGGCTGCCGCCATCCAGTTCCACATCATCCAGCTGCAGGTCGTGATGTAGAGGAGTTTGCTTCCCTCCTGAATGTTGCAGTGCAGGATCAGTTCCTTCAGCTGGTTCATCAGGATGCCTGCGTGCGACTGGACCATGCATTTCGGCTTGCCGGTCGTTCCGGAAGAGAACATGACGACCAGCGGATGGGAGGCTTCTACCTGCTCAAAAGCGAAATCCGCAGGCGCCGGGACGAGGTAGTCTTCATAGCGGACCGTATCCGGGATGTCGCTGAAATCGTCCTCTCCGGCATAGTGCACCACGACGACTCGTTCAAGCGAGGGGATGTTTTTCGCGATCTCCCGTACGTTGTCATGCGTGGAGAAGGTCTTCCCCTTGTAACGGTAGCCGTCCGCGGTGACAAGGATCTTCGGCTTTACCTGGCCGACGCGGTCGGTCGCCGCTATCGCCCCGATATCGGTCGCGCAGGAGCACCAGACGGCCCCGACGGAAGCTGCCGCAAGCATCGCGATGATCGTCTCCGGAAGGTTCGGCATGTAGCCCGCAACAGCATCGCCGGGCCTCACGCCTTCCTTCCTGAACGCGGCCGCCATGTCTTTTACCTGCCGCAGCAGTTCGCGGCGGGTCATCTCGCGGCGCTCGAAGTCCTCCCCGCGGAAGGTGATTGCCGTGCCTTCACGGTCACAGTAACGGAGGATGTTCTCCGCATAGTTCAGCTTCGCGCCCACGAACCATTTTGCGCCGGGGAAGCGGTTCAGATCGTCGACGACCGCGTCGTACGGTCTTGCGCAGACGATGTCAAAGTAGTGCCAGAGTTCGGCCCAGAAAGCCGGGATCTCCGTGACCGACCACTGATACAGTTCCTTATATTCATGAAAATTCGTACCGCGGCGTGCGTTCACGAAACGCATGAAATCCGCCATGCGGCAGCCGTTTTTCACTTCATCCGAAGGTGTCCAAAGAACTTTCTGCATGATTACCTACCCTTATCTGATTCCCCGCCGTACCATTTCCTTCACGCAGAAGGTAGCGACGTCGTTGGCAAACTTGCCGGGGCCGAAGCCGGCGTCGAAGCCCAGTTCCTTGGCCAGCTCGTGCGTGATACGGGCGCCGCCGCAGCAGATCACGTGATTCTCGCGCATGCCCTCGGCCTCCGCCAGCTCAATGAGTTCAGTCAGGTTCTGGATGTGGATGTTCTTCTGCGTGACCGTCTGGCTGACCAGCAGGATGTCTGCGTTTATCTCGCGCGCCTTGGCCAGGAATTCCTCATTCGGGACCTGGCTGCCCATGTTCAGCGCTTCGATCATCTCGTAGCGTTCCAATCCGTAGTGTCCCGCGAAGCCCTTGCGGTTCATGATCGCATCGATACCGACGGTGTGCGCATCCGTACCGGTCGACGCGCCGATCACGACGATCTTCCGTCCGATGTGCTCGCGGATGTACTCGTCGACCTCGTCCATCTCCATGGCCTTGTCTTCGATCGCGTGGATCTTGATTTTCGTATAGTCGACGCTGTGCGTGCAGGATCCGTAGACGACATAGAAGGTAAATTCCTTATCGAGGGCGCGGGCGTAGGCTACGTTCGGCTCGGACAATCCCATCTGGCGGCTGATGAGCCGCGCCGCCTCCATGCCGCGGTCGTCGTTCGGGACGGGAAGCGTGAAGGAAAGCTGGACCTTGCCGTCGTTCATTGTGTCGCCGTAGGGCTTTAACATCGTCAGGTCGAGCGTCTTGTCAAAGTCCTTCGCAGACATGTCGTAAAGTCCGGAACTCATGCTTTCTCCTCCTTCCGCATTTCCTCAATGAAGGGGTTGAAATAGCCGTCGGCCTTGCGGACGACACCCTCCAGACCCTTGCCGCCGTCGAGCGGCCGTTTGATGTCGGCGAAGACCCCCTTCTCCAGAGTGGCGAAGAGGCCCATCTGCTCGATCTCGCCGAGGAGATCGGCCGCCTTCTGCAGCACCTCCGCCGCACGGCTGCGGATGATCCCGCCCTCCTTAAATTCGATTTCGCTGCCGAAATCCGCCATGGTCCGGAAAATGTACTGCGCGTTCTCAATGGCGAGAGCACGGTCGCTCATGAACGGGGTATGGATGGCCTCGGTCATCATGCCGAGAAGGTGGATCTTCTGGCCGGTCAGGATCGTGACCATGTTGAAGAGAGCGTCCTGCACGTGGCCGCGGAAGATATTTCCCGTCATGAACTTAGTCGGAGGCATATATTTCAGCGGCGCATTGGGAAATATTTCCCGAGCCATCTGTGCCTGCGCGAGTTCGTATAAAAACGCGTTCGGCAGGTCCGGATCCATTTCAAAGGCGTGGCCGAGGCCCATCTGCTCCTCCGGAAGGCCGGCACATTTTGCGAAGGCTTCGTTCAGGAACTGGCTGGCCAGCACCGTATGCGCCTCTTCGTAGGCATCGGCGGTCGTCAGGTAGTTGTCCTCGCCGGTATTGATGATGACCCCCGCGAAGCTGTTGATGACGCGGGAGAAATACTGGTCGATGATCGTCCGCTGCATGTTGATGTCGCGGAAGAGGATGCCGTAGAGTGCGTCGTTCAGCATCACGTCAAGGCGCTCCAGGGCGCCCATGGCGGCGATCTCCGGCATGCACAGGCCCGAGCAGTAGTTGCAGAGGCGGATGTAACGGTGCTGTTCCTCACCGACCTCGTCGAGCGCCGCGCGCATCAGGCGGAAATTCTCCTGCGTCGCGTAGGTGCCGCCGAAGCCTTCGGTCGTCGCACCGAAGGGCACGAAATCCAGCAGGCTCTGGCCCGTCGTACGGATGACGGCGATGATGTCTGCCCCCTGCTTTGCCGCAGCCTTCGCCTGCGTAATGTCTTCGTAAATGTTGCCCGTCGCAACGATCAGGTAGATGTACGGTCCCTGCTTTTCGCCGAATTCGGCAAGATACTCCTGCCGTCTTGCAACGTTCCCGCGGATCCGCCCGAGCGTTTCCTCCACGACCGGTGCGAGCGCCGCGCGGATCTCCTCTTCACTCCTGACCGGCATGGCCGCAAGGTCGATCTCCCCGCGGTCGATGCCTTCGGCGATCTCCTGCGGAGAAAGGCCGAGTTCTGCCATGGCGTTTCCGATGCGGAGCGCCGCGCCGTCGCTCAGAATATCCTTCGCTGAAAGATGGTCCACGGCAACATTCGGCAGCGGCACGCCAACGTCATTCACGCCGTCAATGCCGAGCAGGCGGCAGACGGTCCGTTCCACGGCGACCGTGGTATGCCGGTCGATAAAGCGCTGCGTATCCTCCGCGACCTTCATCGCGGAAGCCCGGGCACGCCCGACCAGCGCTTCGTCAAGTCCCAGTTTACTCTTCATCAGCGCTTCCTTTCTTTTTGCAGCTGCAGCGCTTCGTTCGGGCAAGGTCCCTCGGTTCGAGGCTAAGTGCCTGGCCGCGTTCCAGTCCGGCCACGCCGACAAGTTTCCCTTCCTTCTCGCCGCGGCAGTACTCGCACTGACAGGTCTCCTTATAGTTTTCCGGTTCGGTGTAGGTCGTGATCACGCCTTCGAAGTTGCGCAGGATGACCTTGCGCGGCGTCTGGGAAATGACATAGTCCGGCATGACCGGGATCTTGCCGCCCCCGCCGGGTGCGTCGACCACGAAAGTCGGTACGCAGAAGCCTGAGGTATGGCCGCGCAGCGCTTCGATGATCTCGATGCCCTTGCCCACGGGAGTCCTGAAATGCTCCAGCCCCATGGACAGGTCGCACTGATAAATGTAATACGGACGGACGCGCATTTTCACGAGTTCATGCACGAGTTTCTTCATGGTAAAGACGCAGTCGTTCACGCCGGCAAGCAGCACGCTCTGGTTGCCGAGCGGGATCCCGGCATCGGCCAGCATTTCGCAGGCGCGCTTCGACTCCTCGGTCACTTCCTTCGGATGGTTGAAGTGAGTATTCAGCCACAGCGGATGGTATTTCTTCAGCATCGCGCAGAGTTCGGGCGTAACGCGCTGCGGCATGACCACCGGCGCGCGGCTGCCGATACGGACGATCTCGACGTGCTCGATCGCACGGACGCGGGAAAGAACGTATTCCAGCCGTTCGTCACTCATGACGAGCGGGTCGCCGCCGGAGATCAGGACATCGCGAACCTCCTCATGCGCCTTAATGTATTCGATGCAGGCGTCGATCCTGTCCACGGGAACGGCCTGATCGGTCTGGCCGGCAAAGCGGCGGCGCGTGCAGTGGCGGCAGTACATGGAGCACTGATCCGTCACGAGCAGGAGCACGCGGTCCGGATAGCGGTGCGTCAGCCCCTTGACCGGCGAGTCGGTGTCCTCATGCAGGGGATCGAGCAGGTCGGCCTTCGACTGATGCAGTTCCGCAGCCGTCGGGATGGCCTGGCGGCGGATCGGGTCGTGCGGGTCGGAGAGATCGATCAGGGAAAGATAATACGGCGTGATCGCCATGCGCAGCACGCCCAGGCATTTCCGGATGCCTTCTTCCTCTTCCGGTGTGATCTCAATGTATTTTTTCAGGTCCTCGACCGTTTCGATGCGGTTTCTGACCTGCCAGTGCCAGTCGTTCCAGAGTTCTGCCGGTACGTCGGCAAACAATCCGTTACGGGTCTTCATGGTTTTTATTTTTCCCTTTCCCTCTCATGACGAGATGTGATGTCAGTAAATCTTCAGTAAACAGACCGGGCAGAGCATGTCCCCTGCCGAGCAGAGCAGACCGAGCTTTCGAAGAACATATGCACGAAGTAAATCGTTCTGAGAAAGCTTGCGTCTGTCTGCGAGGCAGGAAGCATCATCTCCCCGCCTTACACGTATTTCCTGTCAAACAGCTCCCTCAGTTTCTTATTCTCACGCAGCACGTTCAGCGTGATCTCGGCATGATTCTTCGCGTATCCGTTGCCGATGATCATCGTGATGTCCTTGCCCACGCCCTCGGCGCCCAGCGCCGCACGGGTAAAGCTCGTTGCCATGGAGAAGAAATAGACGATGCCGCCTTCGCGGACCGGCAGGATGGCGCTCATTTCGCAGGCTTCCACGTTCACGCAGCAGATGGAAATATCGTATTCCTTACCGTCATTGGCTGCGAGCGCCTCATTCAGGACGGCGACCGGTTCAGTCGCTGAGGCCACGATGACCTTGTTGTAGACACCGAGTTCCATGAGGGCAGGGACCTGCTTCGGATTGCGGACCACGCCGACGACGTTCCCCTTCGGGCCGACCTTTTTCATGGCTTCGTAGCCGCAGAGGACACCGGATTTACCGTTCGCGCCGAGGATCAGCACGCTGTCGCCTTCCTTCGGGAGGCGTCTCGCCTGGGCAGGCGCGCCGGCAACATCGAGCGCCGCGAGGGCAAGGGCTTCGGACATGTCATCCGGGAGTTTCGCGTACAGACCGCTTTCGAAGAGCACGGCCTGGCCGACGATGTCCACGCGGTCGATCTCCTTGTGGATGGCCAGGATCCTGTCGATCTTCAGTGGGGTCAGGGACAGGGAGACAAGCGATGCGATGCGGTCGCCGACCCTGAGGTCGCGGTCTTTCAGGTCATCGCCGATGTAGGCGACCCTGCCGATGAACATGCCGCCCGAACCGGTCACGGGATTCTGCTGCTTGCCGCGCTCGCCCACGATCGAGAGGATCATCTCCCCGATCTTCTTCTCGTCGCCGCCGCAGGCCTCTTCGATCTGCGTAAACGACGCCGAGTCGATGTTGAGCGAGATCACGTCGCAGATGATCTCGTTGCTGTAATGCTTCGACATGTCGTTGTCGATCTTCCACGCCGCCTGCGTGAGCACGCCCTTCGGCTCGATCACGCGGTGCGCCCCGTACTTATCACCCTTTAACTGTTCCATTCTTTATCTCCTTCAGAACAAATTTACTTTTCTTATCCTGCGAGTGCGACGTCGCGCTGTCCGGCGTGAGCCGCCGGCGCTGTACAGCTGCGCGCTTTTTCCGCCTGTCCCCGCCGAGCAGAGCAGACAGTGCTTTCGAAGAACATATGAACAAAGTGAATCATTCTAAGAAAGCTTTCGTCTGTCTGCGAGGCACTTTATTGCAGCCCCAGTATCCGTCTTGCTTCCGCCGGTGAGGCGATCTCACGGCCGAGCTCGCGCGAAAGCCGCACGACCTTGTCTACCAGTTCTCCGTTGGTCTTCGCGAGCACGCCGCGGGAGAGGTACAGATTGTCCTCAAAACCCACGCGGACGTTTCCGCCCATCACGATCCCGGCCGCCGCCATCGTAAAGGCATGCCGCCCGATCCCGGTCACGGTCCAGGTGCTCCCCGCGGGGATCTGCCGCACCATCCAGTCCAGATTTCCGACCGTTGCCGGTGTGCAGCCGGGAACGCCCAGCACGAAATTGAACTGCATCGGCGCGCCGGGCACCTCACCTTTCCTCGCCATGTTCAGGATGGTATCCAGATGCCCCATTTCGAAGCACTCGTACTCCGGCTTGATGCGGTTTTCCATCATCCGCCGGCCGAAGATCCGCATCATCGGCATGGTATTGTCGAAGATCTCATCGCCGAAATTGCAGGTACCGCAGTCAAGCGTCGCCATCTCCGGGAAGAGTTCGGTCGGCTGCAGGCGCTCTTCGGCGCTCATGCCGACGGCTCCGCCCGTAGACGGAATGAGGATCACGTCCGGGATGACACGCTTAATTGCGTCAATGCATTCGCGGAAGCGTTCACGGTCCTGGGTCGGCGTGCCGTCGTCCCTGCGGACGTGCAGGTGCACGATCGCCGCGCCTGCGTCATAGGCACTCTTTGCCTCGCGGACGATCTCTTCGACCGTATAGGGGACGGCGGGATTCTGCGCCTTGGTCACTTCCGCGCCGCAGATGGCCGCCGTAATGATCAGTTTTTCCATATCCGACTCCTGTTAATGCGCAATTCTCTGCTTGTCCTTCGGCACCACGCAGGTCCCGCTCGCGCGGCAGACCACGATCGGTTCCGCAAGCACGTCGCAGGCAGATTCATTGATGTCCGGGCGCGGCACGATCACCTTGCGCGCCTCGAATTTCATTTTGCGGGAGGTATTGCCGATCTTTACGATCTCACCTTCCGCTTCGATGTAGTCGCCGGCAAAGACCGGTGCCAGGAACTCCACGCTGTCGTAGGCGCAGAACAGGCCTTCGTCGCCGTCATTCCTGATCAGCAGTTCGGTCGCCACGTCGCCGAACAGATGCAGCATGTGCGCACCGTCCACGAGGTTCCCGCCGTAATGTGCGTCTTCCGCTCCCATGCGGACCCGGATCAAAGATTTCATGTTTTCCCTCCAAAAATTAAGCGCTATCGAGATCTTTTCTCAATAGCGCTTCATGCACGGCATGACAGCAGCCGGTGCTGGACTCGGACTGCCAGGAAAGCGGGCAGGCACTCCGCTTCCCTTCGGCGAAACGACCCTTCATCTTTCTCCGGAACTGCCTGTTCCCGCAGGAAAAAGACTACCCTTCGCTTCGCGCCTCTATTTGATGTTATTTTCACGTAAAAAAGAACCGTCACGCGTTTTTCCATTCATAGAATAATAAAAATTCCGCTAAAATGCAAGCGTTTTTCGAAAGAAAGCGTGGTTTTTACGCATCTTTTCCCCGTGCGCACACGCAGCCGGCGGCGCCGAGAAGAACAAAGAGGATATTTGGCCAGAAACGGTGCGCGACCGTGTACACAAGGCTGAAAATGCCCTTTCCCAGTACGCCGTATCTCGGTCCCGCAAGCGGCGTTCCCGTGGCCGAAAGAACCGTAAGCAGCGCTGCCGCCGCAAAGAGTCCCGTAATCAGGACCGTTCCGACCATGATCCTCCGGTTTTGCCGGAAAAGGCGTTCTTCCGGCGGAACATAGAGAAGAACGACGCCGGCCGTGCTCCAGCCAAGAAGAAAAACGGCAGGGCAAAGCAGGACCGTTTTCCAGAAGCAGTATACCAGGATCCGCTTAAAATCATCGGCAGCAGGAATCCACTCCATGCTTGCGGACGCTAGGATCAGGATCAGGACTATCAGGATCAGCGCACCGATCCACAGTGTCCAGGCATGCCGCTTTTGCTCATCTTTCCCGTCTCCGTAAAGAATGGCCTCACTGTCGACCTCCAGTGCTTTGGCGAGCGCTTCGATCATCCCGAGGTCCGGCGACGATTTTCCTGTCTCATAATTGGAAATGGTCTGCCTCGTGGTAAATACCTTTTCTGCCAGTTCCTCCTGACTGATCTGTTTCTCCTGACGGATGTTTCTGAGATGTTGACCTATCGTGTTCATGTTTTCCGCCTCCCTTCGACGGCAGAATAGTCCAAAAAGCTGCCGACAGCAAGCAAAGCAGGGCTTTGTCCGCGCAAATGCTGTAACTTGTCCCCCTCAGCAGTTGCCCGGGTAAACATAGTCCAGTTTTTCGCGGGCGATCTCGGCCAGGCGATAGATCAAGCGGACGGGAGTCGCCTTCCGGTCGGTCATGTGAAAGCGCGGGAAAAAGCGGGAAATGTGCAGCGGAACGCTTTCTCCGTCCGGTTCCCTCAGCGTACTTATCCACGCGGAAAGCTCGCGCATCTCGTCCTCGCTGTCATTTTCTCCGGGAACGATCAGGGTCGTCAGTTCCACGTGCGCTGTGCTGACGGCTTCTTCGATGAAAGCCATGGTCATCGCGCGGTCCCCGCCCAGGACCTCACGGTAATAGCGGTCGGTGAAGCCCTTCAGGTCGATGTTCATCGCATCGATGTACGGGGCGATCTCGCGGAGGACGGAAAGTTCGGCCGTCCCGTTCGTGACCAGGACGTTCTTCAAACCGTATTCCCGGGCAAGACGCGCCGTATCCCGCACGAATTCGTACCCGACCAGCGGCTCATTGTAGGTATAGGCAATGCCGATATTGCCGCGGCTCCTAGTCCGCAGCGCGATCTCCACCAGTTCCTCCGGGCTGAAAATCTCCGCTGTTTCAGCATATCGCTTCGCCTCCTCCGACCAGGAAATGTCGTAATTCTGGCAGAAAGGGCAGCGCAGATTGCAGCCGAAACTCCCCGCAGAGAGGATCAGGCTTCCCGGGCAAAAGCGCGCGAGAGGTTTCTTTTCGACCGGATCCAGGGCGAGACCAGTGATCCGTCCGTAGTTATAAGCCACCACCCGTCCGTTCCGGGCGGTCCTTGCGCCGCAGAAGCCAAGCTGCCCTTCCTCTAATCTGCAGTGTCTGAAACAGACTTCACATACCGCCATCGGATCCCCTTCCTGCCCAAAGCGTCTCAGTAATGCCGCACGACCTCAAAACGTTCCAGGCTGCAGTCTTCATCTTCCCGGATGCCGGCCTTCTTCTTCGCGATCCGGATCTGTTCTTCCACGGTATCCACGCCGTCAAGGTCCGGAAGGAGAAGCCCCCGTTTCCGGCCGCGCGTGACGATCACGCCGTAGCGCTTTGCGTCCAGCTTATCCGGCGAATCGACCGGTTCGGCGTCACCCAGGACGTCCACGCTGATCTCCAGATATCTCAATTCGTCCGGAGTGATCGGGGAAAAGCGCGGGTCGCGCGACGAAGCGCTGATCGCATTCTGAATGATCTCCTGACCGAGGCAGTCTTCCGCCGCGGAAATCGTTCCGATGCAGCCGCGCAGCTGCCCGTTCTTGTGGATGGAAACGAAGGCGCCCGCGCGCCGCGCGCGCAGTTCCGCCGGCAGATCCGCAGGCAGGGGAAGGACGCGCCGGTCCCTCACCCAGCTTTCCACGGAAGCCCGCGCAAGCTTCACGAAAGCGTCGCTCTTTTCGGCTTTCTCACGCATTTCCTTCTCGATCCGCGCCTCATACGCCTGCAGGAAATGCCGCCCCTCATCCGACCCTTCCGGATAGAAGCTGCAGATCCCGTAGCCGACGCCGGTCACGTCCTGGTGCGAAAATGCCTCCGCCTTCACGCGGACGCCGTCGAAGGCACCCGCCATGATCACGAAGGAGCGGTGGCCGCACTCCGCGGCCTTATCACAGAAGGTTTCGTCAAAATCAAACAGTTCTCCGAAGGCAGCCCGGCCGCAGACGTCCATGATCCGTTGGTCATACGCCGGTCCCTCCGGCGCGTAGCCGTAAGGTCCGTAAGGCTGCAGCTTGTGGGAAAGGTCACCGCTCGCAACGAACACGGCACGCCTGCCGGTATCCTCCGCGGCGCGGGCGATCAGCTGTCCCAGCCGGTAGTGGTCGCTCAGGGGAAGCCCCGAAAGGCCGATCCGGACGATCCTTCCCCCGAGGTATTTCCGGCGGATGAACCACAGCGGGACCATGGTCCCGTGATCCAGCTCCGCGTCCCTTTCCCCGAGCGTTCCGGCCGGAAAGCCTGCTGCGTCGGCAAGCGTGCAAATGCGGTCGCGAAGCAGGGTATCGTAATCCTCCTCAAAACGGACTCTTCCCGCACCGAAGCGGCGGAAGGATCCCTTTGCCCCCTTTCCGGGAGAAATATGAAAATAATCCCCGTACATCACGCTGTGCGGGCTGGTGATGATGATCGTTTCCGGTGTGAGCGCCGCGATCTCCTCGGCTGCGCGTTCATAAGCGTTTATCGTTTCGCGGATCGTTTCCTCTTCGCCCTTTCCGATCTCGGGAATGATCAGGGGCGGATGAGGGACCATGAATCCGGCCAAAATCATTTTCACTGCCTCCTTTCCGTTCTGCGGAATGTCAAACCGCTCAGCAGACCGTCTCTGCCGGACTGCGGTTTGTCAGCGTGCTTTCTCCGCCTCCTGCAGGATCTCTTCCGGAAGACCGAGCAGCCGGCTGATCCGGACCGCGTCCCGCGGACATTTCGTCCCCGGCTCGACCTCCATCAGCCCGTAATCCATGGCCTGTTCGATGAGCCGCAGTCGGTCCGTTCCCGTACCGGAGACCGTGCCTTCCGGCAGTTCCTCCAGTTTTTTCAGTCCCTTTACCTGATAGTGCCGCACCGCGAGCGCCGCCGTATTGTCGTAATGCGTCGTCAGCAGGGTCACCGCACTTTGTTTCGACAGGAAAGAAACTGCCGCCCGCGCGATCGCTTCCCCCTCCTCGGTATTGGTCCCGCGGGCAAATTCATCCATCGCAATGAAGGAAAGGCCGTCTCCCAGCCTTGAGACCGCCTCGTTGAAGCGCAGGATCTCGCCGCCGAAGCTGGAAAGGCCGCGCTCCGCGTTCGAGAAGTCGCGGTTGATGAGTTCGATGTTTTCAAACAACGGCACCGCAGTCCTGCGGCAGAACACATAGCAGCCGCTGAGGGCGAGAAGCGTGTTCAGGACGACCGTCTTCAGAGCAATGCTCTTGCCGCCCATGTTGGCGCCGGTGATCACGGTCACGCCGCGGGGAAGCTCCGCGCTGATGGGGACGAAGGCTCTGCCGCGCGTTTTCAGCGCTTCCGCGACCTGCGGATGCACCGCGTCCTCCAGGACCAGGCTCTCCCCGCCGATGACCGGCCGGCTGCAGCCAAAGCGCCGTGCGAGCAGTGCCTTGGCGATCGCAGCATCCAGGCGGCCGACGGCTTCAGCATCCTGTTCCAGAACCGCCAGCAGCGGTCTCAGCGCTTCGCTCATGTCCCGGTAGATCTCACTTAGGGCATCTTCTTCCTTCCGTACAGCTTCCTGCCTTGCTTCCAGCAGTGCCGGGCGGCCGGCTTCCGCCTCCGTACGCAGGCGCAGTTCGATCTCCCGCTTTTCGCTGCGCGCCTCCTGCAGCGCAGGCGTGCGGGCGTCCTCAACATAAAAACTGACGCGGCTGCTGTCTTCGGGATGCAGGATGCGGATCGCAGGATCCGGTGAAATGAATCCCGCGCCGTGCAGCCGCTCATGTCCCGGCAGCGCCTCCGCCCTGCGGATGCAGTCCCGAAGGCGCAGGCAGAAAGCCGTCAGTTCATACAGTTCCGCTTCGGTAAGGCTCCGCTCCCGGCAGGCGGCCAGCGTTCCGCGGACCTCCTTAAGACCGGAAAGTGCCTGCTGCAGGGAAAGGACCGCCGCCTCGCCATCCGCAAGCGCCTCCAGCAGGACGGCCACATTGTCGAATTCCTGTTCCAGTTCTTCCCGCCTGTCCGGACCGTAAAAACCCTCTTCCTTCAGCCTTGCGGCGCCGTAGGGAGAAGCCGGCTGCAGCCAGCTGCGCACCGTATTGTATCCCAGCTCTTCTTTCTGTTCAAATGTCAGCCGGATCATGGCTTTCCTCCCCCGTCATCACATTGAGGACCGGTACGCCGACCGCCTCCTGCATCCTCTCCCGGAATTCGTCCTCCGGAAAATGCCAGCCGCCGGCTGAGACCGGATTGACCGTAACTGCCGCCAGGCGTACCGCGTTCCTTACGGCAAACTTTACGCCGCGCCGCGAGAGTCCCTCGAAGGTCTCCCGCTGCAGCATCAGACAGCCCGCGTCACGCACAAGCAGCGTCAGACCTTCCTTCCGCACGGGGCTTCTCAGCAGGCCGGCTGCCTGCGATTCGGTGAGCGCGCCGCTGATCAGAAGCGTCTCCTCTCCCATGCCGCGCTGAAGCGCGTTCAAATCTTCCGCCGGTCTGCCGTTCTTATCTTCGCCGAACAGGGTAAAATGGCCCTTTTCCTCTCCCGGAGCTGCTTCCTGCGGCAAACAGAGGATCCTTGCGGCATAGGCCGTTTCCGTGACCGTCCGCTCCATGCTGCGGTCAAGCGACGCTCCGGTCGACAAAATGACGGCGCCGTCTTTTGCCGCGGCTGCCGGGCTCCTGCGGGAAAGCGCTCCGTCGATCAGCAGCCGCCCGGCACCGAGCCCCCGGAGCATTTCCTTCAGCGGCTCCAGATGCCCTACGATCGCCGGGCCTGCGAGCTGCACGAAACCGTCGCTCCTCGCCCGGAAGATCATGACCTCACCGAGGCTCGTGTACAGTCCGGTCCCCGCCAGGATCTCGCGGGAAACGTCCGAAAGCGGCAGGAGTTCCTTCGCTGTCGCCGCCAGCATGCCTTCGTACATGTAGATCGGCGGCTTATCCGTACCGGTCACGAGGTCGCGGCTCTCGCCGTCCCGCCCGATGCTGGTGAGGGCAGCCGGCGCGCCGCCCTCTTCAGCCAGTTCCCGGATCAGACGGCAAAGAGCCGTCGTCTTGCCGGCATTCTTGCACATGCCCAGCATGACCACGGTCTTCGCGTCCCCGATCAGTCCTTTCAGTCTCGCGTTCTTCATGACGCTCTCAGCATAGCATTTTTTACCGTCTCCGTCCACCCCCGCGGGCTGAAAAAGAGAGACGCTCCCCTGCCGAAAAAACGTCTGTAAAACGCCGCGGATGTTTGACAATGCGCGCCATAAGCCATATAATAAATGGTTGATAATCACTGCAAAAACAGGAGGCGTCATGAGAGGTCTGATCCATATCTATTGCGGCGACGGCAAAGGAAAAACGACGGCTGCTGCCGGCCTTGCCGTACGTGCTGCAGGTGCCGGACGGAAAGTTCTCTTCGTGCAGTTCTTCAAGGACGGAACGAGTTCGGAGATCGAACCGCTCCGCCGCCTCGGCATCGAAGTCCGGGTGATCACGGAGAACCTCGGCTTTATCTGGAACATGGACGACGAAGAACTCGCCCGCGCAAAAAAGGCTTACACGGATCTCCTGCTGAACGCGGAAAAGGAAGCCTCTGACGGTTACGGTCTCCTGGTCCTGGACGAGATCATTTCCGCAGTGAACTGCGGCATCGTTCCGGAACGTGAGCTGCTGGACTTTCTCGTCTGCCGGCCGGAAAACCTGGAGATCGTCCTTAGCGGCCGCGACCCTTCCCCTGCCCTCTCCGACGCTGCCGACTACATCACGGAGATGCGGAAGATCCGCCACCCTTATGACGAAGGCGTCATGGGCCGGAAGGGGATCGAATACTGAAACAACACGACATGACAAGGATTTGCATATTTAGGAGGTACTGCCATGGATAAATCTCTTAAGAAAACCTTCGCAGCCGCCGTGCTCTGCGGCCTGTTCCTGGTTTTGATCCTGCTCCTGAAGACCGTGGACGTCAAAGCGATCGGTCCGAACGGGTCCTACATCGGCCTTGCCGCGCTGAACGGAGCCTTTTTCAAACTGACCGGTCAGATCAACGTCCTTTACAAACTGTCGGAGATCATCGGCTACATCGCACTCCTGTCCGCCGTGTTTTTCGCTTTCCTGGGCCTGCTGCAGCTGATCAAGGGCAAAAAGCTCTCTGCGGTCGATAAGGACATCTATCTTCTCGGTGCCTATTACGTCGTCGTACTGGCTTTTTACCTTCTCTTTGAGAAGTTCGTGATCAATTACCGTCCGATCCTCGAGGACGGTCAGCTTGCGGCCTCTTTCCCCTCTTCCCATACGATGCTCGGCATCACCTTCCTCGGCGCCGCCGCCCTGGAATTCCGAAGCCGCCTGAACGACGCGAAACTGCGCCGCATCGTGGTCCTTGCCTGTCAGGGTCTGGTCCTGCTGATCGTCCTGCTCCGCCTTTTCTGCGGCTGGCACTGGTTTACCGACGTGATCGGCGGCATCCTCATCGGCACTGCCCTGCTCCTTGCGTTCAGCGCGCTGCAGGACCATGCCCTCGGCAAAGTCTGATCCGCCGGCCTGCCGGCTTTTCATCATGAATCCCTGAAGGAGATATCAAATGAGTCTGATCGTTTCTCATCTGCACAAAAAATACGGGAACAAAGTCGTCGTGGAGGACCTTTCCTTCTCGATGGACCGTCCCGGTGTCTATGCTCTGCTCGGTACGAACGGCGCCGGCAAAACCACTTCCATCCGCATGATGCTCGGCATGCTGGCCAAGGACGGCGGTGAGGTCCTCTGGAACGGGGCGCCGCTCACCACCGACTCCTGCAACATCGGCTACCTCGCCGAGGAGCGCGGGCTGTATCCGAAATACGCCCTGATGGACCAGCTGATCTATTTTGCCGGTCTGCGCGGCGTTCCGAAAGAAGAGGCTAAAGTCCGCATCAAATCTCTCGCGAAACGCCTTGAAGTCGAGGAATATCTGTATCCGAACATGTTTGCGCCTTCGCAGAACATGCTCGGTCAAAAGAAGGGCGGCTTCGGTGTCGGCGGCAGAGTGAAGAAGGAAAAGCCGAAGCTCGCGGAACAGCTTTCCAAGGGCAACCAGCAAAAGATCCAGTTCATGACCGCTCTCCTGTCCGATCCCGAACTGATCGTCCTGGACGAACCGCTTTCCGGCCTCGACCCGGTGAACACGGACCTCATCCGCGACGTCATCCGTGACGAGATCGCGAAGGGCAAATATCTGATCATGAGCTCGCACCAGATGGCGACCGTGGAGGAATTCTGCACGGACATCACCATTCTCGACCGCTCGCACGCCGTCCTGCAGGGGAACCTGAACGACATCAAGAAGAGCTACGGCCGCGTGCATCTGCACTTAAAATGCGAAGCCGACGCCATGCCTTACATTGAGGCAGCCGGCGCTGCAGTCATTTCCGAGAAAGAAAACGAATATGAACTGAAGGTGAGCGGCGAGGAACAGGCCGGCGGTCTGCTGAAAACCCTGATCGACGCGGGCATCCCCATCATCACCTACGACCTCCGCGAACCGTCGCTGCATGAGATCTTCGTTGAGAAGGTCGGAGAGGAGCATCCTCATGAAGTTTGAAACCTTTTCCGGAACCGGGAAGGTCTTTCGCTTCACGCTGGCCCAGCTGCTGAAATCCAAGGCCAATATCCGCGCCCTGGTCATCGTTCTGCTGATGGGCCTCTGCTCAACTCCCCTGCTGTCCCTGATCAGGGGCGGCGGATCCGGTAAAAGCGAACCTTCCGCGGTCTATGTCGACAATCAGTCCGGGCTCTCCCTGGAAGGCCTGGAGGCCTACCTGAAGGATGCCGGCCTCGGAGATGTCACCGTGAAAATCGGACTCCCCGAAAAGCCCGAGAAAGAAGCGGCACTGCGCCTCGCAAAAGGTCAAAACGGCCTTTCGGTCGAGATTGCCGGCGATGCCTCCCGGAGTTACTGGGCTGCCGAACTGACCGCCGCCTATCTGCGCCGTGAACTTCTGCTGAACGCGGGCTTTACGCCTGAACAGGCGGATCAGCTGACTGCGGCGGAGAGCAACATGATCTATGCATCCGAACTTGACAAGGCACCTGCTCCCGCCGAACCCGGGCCTGAAGGCACCGAGCCCGAAGAGGCTGACGTGAGCAATGAAGGCGGCCTGTCCGGGGCCTATACGGTCCAGCTCGGCTTCTCGGTCCTCCTTATCATGATCTCCATGATCTCGGTCAACTTCGTCATCCGCTCCGTCGTGGAGGAAAAGACCTCCAAGCTGGTCGACCTCCTGCTCGTTTCCGTAAAGCCCGGCGCTCTCCTTCTGGGCAAGGTCCTGGCTTCCCTGATCTACTCGCTGCTGTATTTCACCTGCCTTCTGGGCGGCGCTCTCCTTTCCCGCACGATCTTCGGGCTCTTCATGGACATGTCCGGCGTCGACAGTTACCTCGGCGGCATCCTGAAGCTGAACCTCTCGCCCCGCGTCCTGCTGGTCCTGATCGTCACCTCCGTGATCGGGCTCCTGGTCTTTGGCATCCTGAGCGGCCTCTCCGGCGCCGGATGCTCGAGCGTAGAGGAAAGCGGCGGCGCCATGAGCCTCTGCCTCTTCCTCATCATGGGCGGCTACATGGTCTCCATCATGACGATGGCCGTCCGCGTTCCCGAAGGAGGTCTCGCGAAAACGCTCAGCATCGTTCCGGTGCTGTCCATGTTCGCCGCGCCGACACTCTACATGTACGGTTCCGTGGGGATCGCCACGGTCGCGCTCGGCTGGCTCGCTCACCTCGCTTTAGTCGTTCTCCTGCTGCTGCTTGCCGCGAAGGTCTACTCCAGCCTCATCATTTATAAGGGCAAGCGCCTGAGCTTCGGCCGCATCCTGCGCCTCGCCATCGGAAAGGAGGCAGGCAAATGAAAGGTCTTTCCAAAGTTTTCTCCTTTACCTGCCGTCAGATCATGGGCGGAAAGAACTACAAAGGCTGGACCGTGGTCCTTGCCCTGTTATTCTTCCTCATCCCCGCCATTCTGATGCCGCTTTCCGAACGGAACCGTCCGGATCCGGATGAAGCCGGCCATGAATCCGACTCCCCGCGCAGCGAAGAAGACTACCTCGCCCGCGTGAAGGCGGTCTTCTATGCCGTAAGTACCGGGGACGGATATGACTGGGATGATCTGGATGTGCTGCTTGTCCGTGATGCTTTTCCCTGCACGCGCTATGCCGGCGCAAAAGAAGCGCTCCGCGCCGCCGAAGAATACGGCAAGGGCGCTTACGCGCTCCTGATCCGTCAGGATAACGGCCGCTACAGCGTAAATGCCCTCATGCCCGATGACGCGGAGACTGAGGATCTCAATACGGCCATGGCGTGCGCGAACACCTTCGCGAACCTGTTCCCGCGGATCCTTGTCTCGAAAATGGCCGCCTCGCCTGAGCAGGTGGCTGCGCTCCTCGACCCGATCGGGATCGTTTATCCCGAAGCGGAAGAAAGCGACGCCAATGCCGCGCTGCGCGAGGTCGCAAACATTGCGCTGCCTTACCTCAACATCATGCTGATCTATTTCCTGGTGCTCTTTTACGGCAACACCGTCGCCAATCAGGTCATTCTGGAAAAGACCTCCAAGCTGATGGATACCTTCCTGATCTCCGTGAAGCCGAAGGCCATGGTCATGGGGAAGGTCCTCGCCGCCTGGTGCACCTCGCTGCTGCAGCTCGGCCTGTGGATCGCGGCGCTTGTCGGCGGCTGCAGCCTCGGCTCGTTCCTCGCCCGCAGCATCCATCCGAACAGCACCATGGGCATCCTCAGGTTCTTCTCTTTCCTGGGTACCGTGATGAACTTCTACTCGCCGCTCCGGATCCTGATCGCCCTGCTGATCATCGCCGGCGGCTTCCTGCTCTACTGCTCGCTTGCCGGTCTTGCCGGGAGTTTCGTCTCGAAGCCTGAAGAACTGGCTTCCTCCATGCAGATCTTTCAACTGGTCCTGGTCGCCAGTTACCTGGTCGTTCTGCTGACTTCGCTCCGGAACATCTCTTCTGCTCCGCAGGGCATCGCCTGGTATGATTTCGTTCCGTTCACGGCCATGATGGTCACGCCGGTGCGGCTCCTCATGGGCGTCATTCCGGTCTGGGCCGGCGCTGCCTGCCTCGGCATCACCGTGATCCTTGCAATCCTGGTCACCTATCTTGCCGGCAAGGTCTACAGCCTGATGAGCCTGTACAAGGGCAGCGTGCCCAAGCCGGGCGAAATGCTGAAGATCATTTTCGGCAAAGCCTGATCCGCGCTCCGATAGCCTCTACTGAAAGGAAAACGCATGCAGACACAGGAAGTTAGCTTTACCGTCACGAAACAGGACTACCGTGCCGCGAATTACTACATCCACTTCATGAGCCGGACGATCTTTCTGTACGTCTCGCTCGGCGTGCTTATCGCGTTCATGATCTACAGGACGGTCGTTCAGTACAGCGCGCTTGAACTCTGGGCACCGAGCGTCTACATCACCGGCGCTGCCGTTTTCTGGCTGCTGCTGCAGATCACTAAGCTGGAAATGACCATACGGCGCTATTCCAAATCATCTTCCAACATCCTGGGAAAAAAGAGCATCCTGCGCTATACCGATACCAGGATGACCATGAAGATCCCGGAGATCGCCTTCAGCTCTTCCGGCCTGTTTGCGGATTATCCTGCCGCTTTTGAAACGCGGAGGTCGTTTCTGGTCTACACCTCAGGCACGGATCTTTTCCTGATCCCGCGCCGCGCCTTCACCAGGGAAAAGCTGGAAGGCTTCCGGAACATCCTCATCAAGGCGATGGGCGACCGGCTGGCGAGCCGTTACAACAAGCACGCGCCGCATATTCCGATTGCTGCTGAGTTTGAAGCCGAAAAGATAAAGCAGCAGCAAGCCGAGGAGAAAGCGGCGGCAAGAGAAGCCGTGAAAGCTCACAGGAAAGCTGTGCGCGAAGCAAGGAAAGAAGGCCGTGACCTTCCGGCGGAGGAAGCAAAGACAGCCGAAGAAACCAACGCGGCTGAGGAAGCCGGATCTGCTGCGGAGGAAAATGCAGCCGAAGAAGCCGAAGCCGCCGCGGAGGCAAATGCAGCTGCCGAGGACTCCGGCCGCAGGCCGCGCAGAAATTCCCTCGCGGACCGGGCCAATCTGGTCAGCAGCCGCGGAATGAACGCGGAGAAAAAACACGAATGAAAAAAGCTGTTCTGTTCGACATGTTCTTTACTCTGGCTGATCCGCGTACTCTGCTGGAAACGTTGGAGTGCGGGCCGCTCGGCCTGAGTCCGAGGGAATGGGCGCAGTATTTCTGGACACCGGAAATCGGCCGCAGGCGGGCTCTCGGTGAATTTGAGAGCGGTGCGGAACTGATCGGCACCGTCTGTGCTCTCCTGCCCTTTCCGGTCACTGAGGCGCAGAAAACTGCCGTTCTGGAAGGAAGGCTGACCCGGATGACCAAAGCGCTTACCGAGCTGCAGCCGGGCATCCTCGAAACCGTGAAGGCGCTCCGCGCGCGCGGTCTTAAGCTTGCTGTCGTCAGCAATGCCGACATCATCGACATCGAAGCCTGGGACAGGAGTCCCCTGGCCGAACTGTTCGATACGGTCATCTTTTCCTGCAGTGTCGGGATGGTCAAACCTGAGCCGGAGATCTACCGAAAGGCGCTGGCTGACCTGAAGGTCAGTCCCGCAGAGGCGGTCTTCGTCGGCGACGGCGGCGATCACGAACTGGACGGGGCAAAAGCCGTCGGCCTGACCACGGTCTGGACCGAATACCTGCAGAAAAAGGATGCGGAGACCCGCGCCCTGATCGAACCTTTTGCCGATCATCATATCGACGACATCCGGGAACTCATCACCCTGATCCCTTCGCTGTAAGCTTCAGATGCAGCAAAAAGCCGGCAGGCCTTCACCTGCCGGCTTTTATCGTATCTTTTGACGCATCTACTCGCTCAGTTCGCCTCTTAGATTCTTTTCCACCAGTTTCTTGATCTGCGCAATGTCCAGCCCCTTGCTGAAGAGGTAGTAAAGTTTGGTCAGTGCTGCCTCCGTCGTCATGTCTCCGCCGTTTGCCGCGCCGATATCCACGAGAGCCCGACTGGTCGCGTAGGTCCCCAGAGAGACCTGCCCCTGCGCGCACTGCGACCGTGCCACGATGACGCTCCCGCTCTTATGTGCCTTCGCGATAATGTGCAGCAGCGCTTTCTGCGAACTGGGAACGTTCCCCGTCCCGAAGGTCTCGAGCACGACGCCTTTCAGCTTATCGGTCATGACCTGCTCAAAAAACTCGAACTGGATCCCAGGGAACACCTTGATCACGCCGATGGGAACATCCGCAAACGGCTGAAAGCGGAATGGACTTTTCGGAAGCGTCCCGTCCGGATCCTGCAGGTAGCGGATGCGGATGCCCGCCTCGGCGAGAAGCGGCGCGTTCGGCGATTCGAAAGCCTCCAGCGCATCCGATGAACTCTTTGTCGCCCGGCAGCCCCGCAGCAGTTTTCCGCCAAAATACAGGCCCACCTCGCGTACGCGGCCTTCGGCCGCGATCATCATTGCGGTCACGATATTGTCACGGCCGTCGCTGCGCATCTCATACAGCGGGATCTGCGCTCCGGTGAAGATCACCGGCTTCGCCAGTCCCTCCAACATGAAGGAAAGCGCGCTTGCGCTGTAAGCCATGGTGTCCGTCCCGTGCAGCACCACGAAGCCGTCATAGGCATCATAGCGCTCCGCAATTGCGCTGCCGATCTTGTTCCACTCATGAACGGCAATGTCGCTCGAATCCAGAAGCGGATCAAAGACCACCACGTCATAAGCCGGCGCATCCGGAGAACCCAGGTCCGGGATCGCTGCCAGCTCCGCCGCGAACCTTGCGCTGTCGGGAACATAGCCCTGCTCACTCTTGACCATCCCGACTGTCCCGCCGGTATAGATCAGACAGATCTTCTTCATGAAAAAGTCACCTCTTCCGTCCGTTAAGAAAGCTCCGGACATAACCGGTCCCCGCTGCACACAGCACACGGCGGGGACTGTTTCATTTCATATTTCAGCGCACAGCGATGAATCCCAGATTTCTGTTGCCGGAATCCGCAACCGTCTGCAGTTCGCGGCGGATGGCCTTATGCTGAGTCTTCTTCCATTCTTCCACACAGACGACTGCCGTCTCACTGCGCAGCGCATTGACAGCCGCAGGATCTTCATTCACGTTGCCGGCAGCAATGATTTCAATACCTTCCAGGCGTGAAGCCAGCTGCTCCCTCAGAGCGCTCAGTTTTTCCGGTCTGCAATTGCCGACCAGAAGCACCTTGCTGCTGTCCTTTATCTGGAATCGGATGTTGGATGCAGCATAGTCTGCTGCCGCCTCAGCGGAGCCGTGTGAATTGAAGCCCAGGCATTTTTCGAGATACGTGTCCAATTTGGACTTCTTCTTCGCCTCTTCAGCAATCGTCCCGAGCATCGGCAGCCCGTAGCGTCTGGTCACCTCATCCGTACTGTTCAGGCGGTCCTGCAGCACGATACGGACAAGGTCAATGAATGCTGCTGCAAACAGTCCGGCGACGGCACCGATAATGCCGTATTTTACAGCACTCTTGATTGCAGACTTCATGGTCGGCGTGGAGTTCGTCGGTGCTTTCAGCTCAGAAAGGGTTTTCTCCTTGTCAGTGATAGAATCAATAGTGCTTTGTACGCTCTTCTCAAAGTTCGTTTGGACCTTACCTATTTCTGCATCGACATCAGAATAGCGTATCTCTGAGATCTTGCTCAGACGGTAGCGTCCGTCAGCGCCGGAAAGCGCCATCTCCTGTTCCGCCAGCGTTTTCTCGACTGCTGCATAGATTTTCGCTGCTCTCTCTTCACTATCCGCACGGACCGTTACGTAAAGAACACTCACTTTATCATCCGTGAACGTTTCCAGAAGTTTCCGGCTGCTTCCTGCCGGGTTGGTAACGGTCAGGTCAGGCTGCTCTGCCGTTGCAATCAGCTTGTCAAGATCCAACTGACCTAATGCTGCCTGATACCGTCTCACGAGTGCCTGCCCGTAGTTGATGACCCACTCCTTGTCCATATCAGCCTGCTGGCTGATTTCCATGAAGTAGGATGCGGAAATAATCCGAACATTATACTGATCCATCTGCAGCATCAACGCATGGTCCTTATAATACTGCTGCTGATTCTGAGAATCACGAAGATTCTTCAGATCGGACTCCAGTTGACTTTTCTGCTTTTCATATTTTAACACCTCTTCTTGGTAGGCTTCTTGACGGGCTTTGACTTCGTCGGCATCACGAATGACCTTCAGTTCCTTATACCCCTTGTATGCCCCAAGCAAAACGCCGCCGATAAGCAAGGCCGCCAGGAGTACACGCCAATGGCGCAGTACGGACCAAAAGAGGTCCTTGATATTAACTTCAACATATTCTTCCTGATATTGTTTTTCCTGCATGGAATAAATCTCCTTTGATGCTCAGGTATCAATAACACTAAACTAAAATATTATAATACAGTAATACGCTAAAATCAACTTCGCCTTCAAATCCGGTCAAACAGATAATTCGAGTATTTTATTGCCATCTCTCTCCAATTATGAAGGGCATCTCCCATATTGGCTCCGCAAGACTCCCTATACATCGCCCAAACGAACCAATAATAGGCAATTATCGCCGTATACGCCATAAAATGGAATTCTTTCTGTTCAGACCACTGACTCCCAAGATACTCCCGAATAAACCTCTTTGCATCTTCAAAATCATACATCGCGTCAACAATATAATAGCCAACGTCTATGCCCGGATCGGAATATCCGGAGTATTCCCAGTCAATCAGAATTACCTCTCCGTCGGGCTTGAGCATCCAGTTGGGCTTATATGTATCGCCGTGGCAGAAACATTTTTCAATTCCGTCGCCTTTCGTTTTCTCGTACAATGCTTCTATTTTCTTTTTCAGTCCTTCATACGCATTAAAGCAACGGACATCCTTTTCTCTAAGAAGATGCTCGATCGTCACGGCATCTTCAAACGGCTTTAATCCGTAATTCATCACGACCGGGAGCCCATGCAGTTTCTGCAGCACCTTAATGATCTTTTTTGAATCCTCAAAATTACTGTAGTCCGGTTCTCGAAAGTCGCTAACAAATCTCGATATTTTCCAGCCCTCTACGACATCCATATAGATGAAGGTAGGATCAATGCCAAATTCCTTAGCTTTTATCAAAGATGCTTTTTCATTGCGTCTGCTGATAATTTTCTCTGTTCCGTCTCCCGGATGCCGATAAATATAGTCCTCACCGTCGATTCGGAAGATAAAAGAAGTATTTGTCAGGCCTTCACTAACTGTACGGAAGTCGACTATGTTTTCCTCATCGCAGCGAAAAACCAATTTTATATTCCTTATGATGTCACTATGTGCATGAGCGACATATCCGGGATCAAACTGCCGCAGTTGTTCGAAATAATCAAATTCAAATATAGTTCCGGGAGCATATTCCTTATAGCAAAGAGGAGGAAGATCTTTAAGATGATCTTTTACCAACCATTCCCAATACTTGCTATCGTATTCTCCGTTCGTCGACAGTGCAAGCTCAACGAATTTTTGCGAAAATGCTTTCGTCCAGAAAGCATGTCCCAAAAGCATTAAGCCGCCTTTTTCAGCCATCACCATCTGTATGATCCGCCCATCATCACTGATATGCGCGTACATCTCATTTTCTTCGTCACATGTGCTGTATCCGGCATAGAAAGAACGATATTCATATTGGTGAAAAGGATTTTCCGTAAAAAAGCTGTCGCAAACGCAGATATAACTGTTATGCAGGTATTCACGAGCAACTAAAAGGCTTTCAATATTGTTCTTCACATTATAAGCAGGATTAAACAGTAATCGAACTCCGTACTTATCCGCCAGGTAAGAGAACATATCCTTCTTATATCCGAGAACAACTGTAATATTTGAGATTCCCGCTTCTTTCAGTTGCTGGATCTGACGTTCGATCAACCTCTCTCCGCGAACCTCATATAATCCTTTCGGCCGCTCTAAAGAAAGCGGAATAAAACGAGTCGCAGATCCTGCCGCAAGAATGACTGCACCGTTAACCCGATATGGTTCAAGGGCAGCTACTCCTTTTTCGGTTATTCCTTCGTTTCGATCGTCAATATACCCGCAATCGACAAGTTTTAAATAGATTTCCTTGTTTTGAAGCGCATGATTCAAGAATAAATCTGCAGTGCATTTGGCTCTGCCGACAGAGGCTTCATACAAATTATTCAGAATGCAGAACTCTTCTCGCGTCATGCTTGCTTCTCTCCTGTTAATATTCTTTGCTTTTACTTGTTACGCCATCTAAAATCGCTTTCATCACAGGGCGCTTTGCTGATTTGTATTCCTTCCCGGCAAGGATGAGTTTTTCAACCTTCGTATCCTTCAATTGTTCTGCGGGAATTACATAAGGATTTGCGGAAAGAATAACCATATCCGCGACTTTTCCCACCTCAAGGCTTCCGCGCTTATTCTCATCAAACGTCGTAAAACAACCATTGTATGTGCACATACGAAGAGCATCCTGTACACTGATTGCTTCCGCTGCATTGTCATTATTGACCGCCTTATCGATCCATACGATTGGATCCGGCGATGTACAAGGGGCATCGGAACCAAATGAGACAACGATTCCGTTGTCCCGGAACGTTTTGATTGGATTCAGTCTGTCACAGCGATCTTTTCCCATGATAGACTCCAAATATTCATTAGGCTCCTGTTTCCAATTGATAAAAGCACTCTGTACCGGCATCAGTATGCCGTATTCTTTACAAATCCTGATGCCGTCTTCCGTTGGAAGGCAATCATGGATGATCCCGTGCCGATGATCCTTACGCGGATAATCATCCAGTGCCGCTTTCAGTGCTTTTGTAGCCTGATCAAACGCCTTGTCACCGATTGCATGCATCTCGATCTGAAGCCCGGCGCGATTTGCGGCTTTACAAAATTCCGTTACTTTCTCGTCGCTGTAATACAGAACGCCTCTGCCTCCCTCCTCATCAATATAAGGTTCCCGCATTGCAGCATCATGCGATCCAAAGCAGCCATCCAACGCGCTCTCAAAACAACCGCCGATACGCGGCAGTTTTCTTTTGGCCGCGACCTTGATATTCATCGGCTGAGGAAATACGCGGAGCTGAAAGCCGTTTTGAAGAGATTTGGCAAAGATCTTCTCTAAAGTTATATCCAGGTTCATGGCAAATCCGACTCCGCTCACGGTATGGACCATACCGATCCCGTGCCGTGCCATAAAATCCACCGCGTCCATCATATTGCTGAAGAGTTCAATCAGTGACAGGGATCCGGAAATGTAATCGGAGAAGGTAAAAAACGCTTCCTGATTCATTTCTCCCGTATCAGGATGATACCCGCGCAGACCCTTTACCTTATCATTCATTTTGTTCAGAAGCTTTGTATTGACAATGCAGGCATGCCCGTCGTATTTGACGACCATTATTTCTTTGTCCGGGCACACCGCATCAAGTTCTGTCCGACTGATCAGACGGCCTTCTCTCACGGAATAAGGAGACGCTCCGAAACAAATCAATGTCTTTTTCTTCGACCGCGCCGCAAACTGCCGGATCATTTCCGAAATTTCTGCATTAGAGCTTGCTTCCATCACGTTAAGCCCAGCCTGGAAAGTTGAAAACGAGGCAAAATGCTGATGAGAATCGACAAACGCCGGAATCAGAGCACTTTTCCCCAGTTTCACCGTTTCAGCGCCGGAATATTGCTCGGGCAGTGTGTTTCCCACATAAATAATCTTTCCGCCGTCCTCTACCAGATAATGAAAAACATCATTGTTTCCGTTCACCGAAAGTATCGCGCCTTCATAGCACTTCATCGCGCATCACACTCCTTCTTCACCGATAGCCAGCATCCAACTGTGCCAATTCGTAATAATTATCTATTTCCATAATGTCCTGTTTTCTGCAAGGCCGGATCTCCACCCGGTACCTGTCCTTCCTCAGGACGAACGGAATGAACTCCCAAAAATAATCTTTTCCTCCGTTGGGATCCTGATAAACCTCAGCAAAGTCCTGCTTCAGTTTCTCACAATCCTCGGGTGTCCAATAGGATATCCCGTAATAGTTGTAGCAGTAAGTATTTCCCTTTCGGTAATCCGTCAGATATCCGTCTGCCATTTTAAAGCTCCAGTCATCGGTCTCCAATGAATAAGACCCCAGAATGTTGCTGGCATACTGATATTTTGTGATAATCCGCGGGTTTGTGATATAGAGGTCAGCCTCACAGAAATAGCATCCGTCGTGCAGCGCATCAAATGATAAGAGGGCTGAGGAAATATTATTTGTGACAGCGTATTCCTTGTTCTCAATCAGCTTGACATAAGGATATTTTTCCTGCAATTCTTTCAACTTTTCGAACTGATATCCGCCTATGATCGTAATTTCCCTGATCCCTACCGCCGTGAGTGAATCCAGCAGTGTGTCGATGATCCGCACGCCGTTGACGCGAACCATCGGTTTAGGTCGGTCTGCCGTAGCCGGCATCATTCGGGAGCCGAATCCGGCCGCAAGGATGATTGCTCTCCGCACTCTATATGGTTCTAATGCTGTTCTGCCTTTTTCAGTGATTGATAGTGTTTCCGCTGTGGCACGCACCATTTCCCGAGCAACCAGTTCTTCTATGCTTTTCATCACGGCTGTTCCTGAGATACACAGAGCATCGCCTAATTGCCGCACAGAATATGGGCTTTTCTCTACCCTCTCCAAATAGCTCAACACTTCAAAATCATATCGGGTCAGTGCCATATTGTCCCCCGCGACGCATATTACATCAGATAGAATTTTTCGAAACTGGTTTTGTTAATTATTCCGTAATCAGAAAATCTGAATTCATCCGTTTCCACTGCTATGTTTTTATACCAGCTTAATGTCGCATCAATATTTGGCGTCTTAACCCCCGCAAATACTGCCACCTGTTTGATAATCGTCAGACCATATGAGAAATCTGCTGTAAAATAGCGGGAATGCAGGTCTGGAATAAAGCCTCCGTCCACTTTTACGGTAGGCGTAGTAAGCCCCTTAAACGCCGCAATTGAAGAAATCTTCTTTGTCATCGCTTCAACTGTTGGACTGTTATAATGGACACGAAGAGACTTTACAAACCGAAGGTCAAATTCCGGCAAAGCTCCGCAAATTTCCTGCACCTCCTGATCACAGGCTATAAGCAGTTCCGAAGATGCATCATCCCATTCCTCATAGAACAACGGGACCGAGTCATATATCACACCTTCGTGCCAGTCACAAAAGAGCGATTTCAGTCTGGTTGTATGTAGGATGGGATTGGACGGAGTCATAGTCAGATTCAGAAAAGTCGGGATAACCGTCGTTCTGATGCCGAAGATCTCTTCTATCAGCGCTGCGCAGTTTCCTGCATTTTTCTTCGGCATCGCTGCTACATGGAGTTCTTCCCGATAACCGGTCGATCGCACTGTTTTGCCCTTCTCCACCAGTCTGGCGATTGCTGGCACACGCTCGATACCGAAAAATATGTTTCCTCTTTCGATACACTGCCTAAAAGCACATTCACTTCCACCATTTCCGGGAACAACACCGATGAGCGGTAACGCGTCAGTGTGTTCATAGATCGTATCGGCGGTTTTCAACATCATTGTTGCCGGTACGGTGACCATAATGAAATCTGCCGTTCTGAACGCTGTTTCCGGATCTGCGGTCGCTTGTTTGATTTTCCCCTCATGTGTCGTCACACCGTTTTCATCGACAATATTCAGATATCCATCATATAGTTCGGGGGTTGACGTATAGACGGTGACCTCATGGCCTTTTTCCGCACAATGCACGGCAAACTGAGTCCCGATATTCCCCCCTCCGACAATCGTGATCTTCATACGCTTTCCTCTGTCTTCAGTAAATCTTATTCCAGTTCCTCTTTCATCGCGGCAACCAAGGTATTATTATCTGCCATATCCCGCACCGCAAGCCTCAGATAATTTCTTCCGTTCGTCTTCGTCGTCAGTTCTTTGATCAACAGATTATGCCTGACCAGAAGCCGCTTAAGCAGTTCTTTGGGGCTGATCCCCTCTTCCAGCTCAACCATCACATAATTGGCCTGAGACGGAATCACCCTTACGCCTTTGATTCCGGCAAGTTCCTGCTGGAACCTTGCGCGCTCTGTTCTGAGTTTAACCAAAGCCGCGGCATAGTCTTTCTTATACTTTTCTGCGATTTGCATATAGAACTCGCCGAATGAATTAATGTTCCAGATAGCCACATCTTTCTTCATTTTTGCAATGGTTTCCGCATCACCGGAAGCAAGGACGCCAAGCCGCAGCCCCGGTACGCCATAAGATTTTGAAATGCTCTTCATCACATACAGGTGCGTATTTGCGGCAAGAATGCTCTGGTCAATGATTGAACTGTCCGCTTCATCAGCAAAGTCTACAAACGACTCGTCAACGACCAATTTCATCCCGACGTCCTTTGTCCAATCTATCAGGCGAAGAAGATCGGCTTTGGGGATATAATTCCCGCTGGGATTATCAGGATTGACCAGGATCAGTGTGTCTACCGGATGTTCACCGAAGTAAGTCATCAAGTCCCCCGCCGTATAACTGTAATCCCGATTATCGGGGATGAAATCCACTGAATGCTCTCTGTCATAGCGGTTCGGGTACTCATCAAACGTAGGACGAATGAAGCCGACTTTCCCGGACAAATAATGCATTAAGCTCTTGATCAGTTCCGCGGCGCCGTTGCCGACCAGAATGTTCTCCTGATGGACGGAGAAATTCTTTGCAGCCAGGAGACTGTTGACGCGCATCCCCGAAGGATACTCCGTAAGAAGCGTATCAAAATTCGCTCTCAGTTCGTCCTTCATCTTCTCCGGCGGGAAATAAGGATTGACCAGATAGCAGAAATCCAGCAGTTTCGGATAACGCCAGTAACCGCCGTAGCGTCCCTGCAGAAGACGCACCCGTTCATCCTCATCAGGCGTGAAAATGGATTCTGCGATATCCAGATCCTGAATATCATCGATCTCATACCATTTTTGCCCGTTAAGGCGTTTTCCTTTGATGACCGGCTCATCAAGCATGGTGATTACGCGAAGTACCTGTTCGTAGTATTCGTTTTCCCCCAAAGCTGCCTGATAAGCATCTAAAAAGGGCACATAATGCGTTTCACTGAAATGTTTGCTGAATTTGTAAAGATTGACAGTTTTGTAGTAGTCCTTGATCTCGGCAAACTTAAACTTCTTTCCGGGGATAAACGCCTCGATACTGTCATCATCACCGAGCTTAACGCAGGTTCCATCCATCCATGATTCATATTTATCGACCAATGCCAGAGTGTCCCGTGGGTCGGAAACCAGCGCGTCCAGAACCGAGTCCTCAAAGATAAGGTCCGATTCAAACAACAGCGTATCCTCTTGAAGCAGCCAATCTTTGGCGAGCGCCAGGGAATAGATATTGTTCGTCTTATCATAAATCGGGTTATCGATAAAAACGATCGGCGTCTCAATGCCTAACGTACCGATATAATCGATCAATTTCTGGCCTTCATATCCGACAACGATAACGATTCTCGAAAGGTGAAGCCTTTCGATTTGGTGAAGCATTCTGTCAATCAGGGTCACTCCGTTGACTTTGATCATGCACTTTGTATTATTCTGGGTCAATTCTTTTAAGCGTTTGCCCATTCCGGCTGCAAGTATAATGGCCTGCATTTTCGTTCTCCTTTGTGATGAAATAGATTGTTCTGGAAAAACAATCAATTGCTGCTTCAGTTTATCTTCTCAACATCATACTCATGACCAATGCGCTTAGAGACATCAGGAAGCTTCATATAGTCACCGTAGATCGACTTCAAATATCCGTCATAGTTTTTCGGCACAGGAAATCTAAGACCTTCAAACTCCGCAAGGATATAGTTGTCAAATATTTCCGCAGAAAGCCTTTCAGAACTTCGTCCGTACCCAGACATCATGTTCCCCATATAACGGCTTTTTCTGCGCTTTGAGCCGGTCTTTTCAAGTTTGAGACACAGATCCTTGGATCTGATCCCTAAGAGTTTCAGGACAAGGTCCACAGGCTTTAATGCCTTGTCTAAAGAGGCAAGCTTGCTATTCGGCTCTAAATTCCCGCGGATAAGTATTTCATTTATTTTCAAAATGAGCCGTGATTTTTTCAAGGCAAAGAATTCAACCAACTTAGACTCAGGCCAATAATCCACCCGGAACACATCAACGAACAGCCCTATGTTATACCTGCTGTCGATGTTCTTTTCTTTGACTCTGGTATGGGTATCTACTATCTTCATAAAGGAATAGCAAAAATCATCATCCCCAGGGATCATCACACGGTATCTTTTTTCGTCATCCAAAAACCTCAATTCCCTGGCAATCTTCCTAAACTTATAGTATTCTTTTGTTGTTAATACTACGTCGATATCATCGTCCCAGGGTATAAAACCCTTGTGCCGTATTGCTCCGAGCATGGTTCCGTATCCGATGATATACTTAATATCGTGTTTGGTGCAAAAGTTATCGAATGCCACCAGTATCTTTAACACCTCGGTTTTTACCTGATCTGAATTCATCGTTCGTTCCTGTTCTATTGAATAATTAGAAAAACTCACCGTGTCCTATTACATTATCAAGTTCGTTCCATGCGGGGCCTTCCGCAGATATCCAGTTTGGATTCGGAATCATCCAGTCCTCCCTGTAGATACTCGCCAAATATTTTTCAGCATCGACAGGGACCGAAATATCTATGTCTCTGTTTGTAATCTTACGCTTCGTAATGCCCGGGAACTTATACATTTTAAGTCTGCAGACATGCGCATCGTCAAGTGAATCGTATTTGTATTCTTTTTTCTTAAAGTATACATATTCGTAAGAATTGTTTTCGTCCTCTGAATGCGCAAAGAAATCGATGGTGAGTTTTTCAGTCTTGTATGTCTGCTCCGTAACCAAGCCGTCAAAAGAGAACTGCCTTGCCAAAGTCATTCCTATTCCATTCATGGCCTTTCTGAGATCTTCCCAGGAAAAACTGTCGTCAATATAGATTCCGTAATCGATATCAAAATCCCAAGAAATGAACTCTCCTGAGCGAAGAAGTCCGAGCAGACTTCCGAAGTTGACAAAGTATCTCGCACCTGCATTTGTAAGAGCGTCCTCTACCATCACAAGATAATCAAAGCCTTCATTCCGCAATGTATCTTTTGCAATCTGCACCCTTCGGACTTCCTTTTTATGCCCGTACAGTTTCATATAAATAGCAACGATTAATTTGTTTTGCTTTAGTTTGTTTTTTATTGATGTCATCATTTTACACCTTTTTCTTCCCGGAGAATACAAATATCTTAACCTTCAGCATCAGTTCTTTCAAATCCTTTCGGATGATGATGCAGTAAAGAAGTATCGTTATCGCCTGAAGATAGTACATCTTCGTATAAATCATCAACATGCTCTGCACCGCCATCATAACCCACGGTGCTACGACTTTCACGTAATTGATTGTTATCCCTTCTTTTCCGACCGCTTTCAGTCTGAACTGGAAAATCACAAAACTGGAAATTGCCGTGGCTATAGCAGCGCCTTGAACCCCTATAAGATATACAAGCAACACATTCAGAATCAGATTTGAAAGAGCTCCGTACAGTGCTGCAAGCCCCATCGATTTGGAATCCCTTCTTGCGCTTAAAACCGGTCCCAATATACCTCCTGCAGCGTTGATGACGCTGCTTAAAAGAAGAAACGGTGCATACTGCCATGCATAAAAGAATTCCTTTGCAAACAGCAGTTTTGCAATAGGTATGGTCAGCGCGATTAAGACCATGCAGCAAAAGCTCATCAAAATATTGACCGCATCCAGTATGCCTCCGTAGAAGGCTGCGGAATCTTTCGAATCGGTTTCTCTAATCGCAGAAATCTGCCACGCCTGGATAAAAATACCTTGCAGGACATTCAGAATGCTCGGGATCTTATAAGATACTGAGAACACTCCGTTAACCGCTACTCCGCACAGCCATGTGACGACGTATTTATCCAGAGAATTGTTTGCCCACCAGCCTATGGTATTAAGGATCAGAGGTGCGGAGTACGAAAGCATCTCCCTCTGCAGCCCCGTATCCGTAACTTTTTCGAAATACTTTGTTATCTTGAGTTTATTGAAAACATACAGACCGGTAACTATATAACTGAGGATGTAAGCCAGAAAGAATCCTTTAAGTCCCAGCTTTAACACCAGTAGAAACAGGATATTGCATCCGACAACGATTACTGTGCTGATGACTCCAGATATTGCTATGGTCCTGACCTGTTCAAATCCTCTCGCCAGTTGGTTTGCATACTGATTCAAAAGGCTGAATGTAAAATAAAAAATGATATACAACCAGAAGTCTGCCGCAAAATCCCAAAAACGAAAAAACTTGTTCAGCAGAACCAGTGCTGTGAATATAACTATGCCAATCATCGCAAACCGAAATCCTATGGAAACCACCTGTCCATTCGGTTTACTCTTGTCCATTATAAAACGCATCGCTCCTTCATACATGCTTACTGCCAGTACAGGCATCAGCATCTGTATCGTTGTCGCAATGAGATCATACTGTCCGTATTCCTCTGTGCTCAGGATACTTGTATAAAGTGGAACTAAGAGGAATACCAGAATCTTGGAAGAAAAACTTCCTATAGTCAGAACACTCGTGTTCTTTATCAGATATTTAAATCTGCTGTCCATAAAACCTATTTCCGTTGCTTATATTTTCCGTAAATCGCATTTGGAATTCTGTCCATCTTAAGAATCGCCAGAAGGAGATAAATTTTCTGTTTATAAGAAAGATATCTGTTTTTCATGGCAGCCGGACAGTCCCTCTTCAGTTCGGAATATATTTGTTCAGCCTCCTCTCCTGTATATCTGCTGCCTCTCATGTTGCGATATATGGTTATCTTTATATCCATTTCAAAATATTCGGCAGCTTTTTTAAGTTCCGGGAATTCTTTCCTTACGTCGTCACACGCACACTTTGAATATATATATGCGCCGAAAAGCTTGCGGTTGAACGCCGATTTTGACAACGATCCCTCGCGGTAATAGTAATTGTAAAACGGCTTTCCCGTAAGATAGACACCTGAGGCCTTTTTAAGCACAGTATAGATAGGCACGATATCCTCAGAAACAAGATGGTCACCGGGAAATCTTACGTCCTTGAACAAGAATGCTCTGTATAACTTATCGCAAGCGGACATGTTCAAATCCTGTTGCAGAAGGAACCTTTTTATTGATTCAGGCTTTTCTATTCTGATGCCTTCTGGCAGGCAGAAAAAGTTCTTGATCAATCTGGTATCACTGACCACGCTTCGTCCGCAGGTTGCTATATCACAGTTGTGTTCCACCAGACTCTCAAGCATGGTCCTGTACGAATCGGGCTCGACCCAGTCGTCGCTGTCTACAAATGTGACGAATTCACCGGAAGCGTTATCCAACCCGGTATTCCTTGCTGGTCCGAGCCCTTGGTTTTCCTGATGGATGACCTTGATTCTGCTGTCTGCCCTGGCCAGTTCGTCACAGATCCGGCCGGAGGAATCCTTTGAACCGTCGTCAACCAGGACAACTTCAATCTGAGGGTATGTCTGACCAAGGATGGACTTAACGCACCGCTCAACATACGCCTCGACATTGTATACAGGTACTATTACACTAATCAGGTCTTTCTGCATCTCCGTTACCGTCTTTTTTAGACTTCCTTAACCAAAATCAAACATACAGCCGTTCTGCTTCTCATATGCTGAAATAACAGTGACATATATTATCGGCATCCAGAAGAACAATGTTACTTCCGCGCTCACAAAGAATGATACCGCCAATGCGGACAGCAGGCAAGCCACAAGTGTGGCATTGCGTCTTATTCTCCAGAGCAAATCTGCCAGTCCCGCTAAAATAAGCAGGAAGCCAACTGCACCAAACTGCAGTAAAAAGGCAATGAACGTATTGTGAGAAATATACTCTACATTCAATGCACCTTTGATAATCGTAAGTTCGCCCATCAAACCATATCCAAATAACGGCCTCCTAATATAGGCCTGAAGTCCGTACTGCCAGTCCAAAAAGCGTTTCGAGTTGCTTCCGTCCGTGGTGTATGCCTTGAAGTTAAGCAAACGGATCAGGGCATTGCCCGGAATGAATTCTTTCGCCAGTAATATGCCTGAACCCAAAATCAGCACTATGGTCAGGATCCTGCGGGCTTTCTTTCTGCCTTTGCAGAACCCAAAGACCACTATGGCCATTCCCAGGGCCATGGATACTGCCGCGCCGCGCGACGACGTATAAAGAGTTCCGGCAACAATAAGCAACAAGGCAATCAGTCTCCCGGCCTTAAAATTTCGAAGCATTCTCGAGAATACCAGGACTGCGGGAACGACAAGATAAGCCGCAAGGAAGTTTGGATCAAAAGCGTCGTGACTGAGGATCTTAATGGTGTGTCGCTCGCTGCCGCTGCCGTAATAGTCATATCTTTGTACGATTATCAAAACTGCGATTATTACTGCGGAAAGAATATACATATCGAGCAGAAAATCGATATCTTCCTTCAAATAATGTTGGTTCAGCGCCAGTATGAATACAAGAAGATAAATAAGATATGACAGGAAATATCCCGAAGAAAAAAAGCCCTGAAGTCCCGCTACCGCAAGAGCTATGAACATATAGAACAGAAGGACGATCAGGTACCTGATTTCATGCGTAAGAGCAAAGGTCTTTTTTGTAAGCACCGAAAAAATAATAAACAGTACAAGGAAACAGAAATAATCCGCTATGCCCATGAACATATCGGGATTAAAAAATACGAATATGCTGTTTAAGGCAAGCATCACCAGTGTCAGCTTATTCGCTTCCGTAGGAATCGTTATGCTATTTTTCAGAGTGAAAGATCTCATTTGCTTTTTCGTTCCAAAGGAACTGCTTTTAAGTTGACAGAATCAAGCATCACGAGTGTGTCATCATGGACCGTACCGCTCACGACACATCCTGCACCTATGACGCAGTTGTTTCCTATGTTCGCGCCTTTTAGAATGACAACATTAGAGCCTATCCAACAATTGTTACCAATAATAACTTCTCCAAGCGTGTGTCCGGAATTTTTGATTAATCGACCAGCATTATTGATATGATAGTTATGATCATAGATCTTAACACCTTCTCCAAATATGGAATTTTCTCCTACGGATACCCTTCCCATGCATGTTATGGAGCAATCATTATTAAAGAAGCACCCATTCCCAATGCGCAGCTCACCGCCCTTTTCCACCAGAACGGTAAACCTTTTTCGGAAAGATATCCTTCCGTGACGAAATTTCTTTCCGAAAAGAAGATCGTATTCCTTCAGTTTTAAAAAGGTGGTTATCTTGTACCAACCGTTGATGAGTTTCATCTTCTTTCTTGTCCTTCAGCTTTTCACAGATTCAAGAATCTCTTCGTATTGCTTAACAGTATCCATCATTATCCTGTTCCAGGAATACTCAGATTTAACCAAATCCAGCCCTTTTTTACCGATTTCGGGCCACATATTTCTCTGTGAAAGACAGGTCTTTATTGCCTCCGCGATTGACGCAGCGCTGGTTCCGGCGTTCCATCCAGCTTTTGCAGTGCTTATCTTTCCCGCAAGCGTCGTTCCTTCCGTAACTATGCAAGGGATGCTTAGACTCATGGCTTCCAGAATGCCCAGGGGCATCCCTTCGAACCTTGACGTCTGGATAAACACATCCGTGTTCATCAGGATATCTTCCTTTTCCTTTCCGCTGACCTCATGATTAAGAAGGACGACATCCCCGACCTCCGCCTCTGCTATGAGATTCTCCAGGTGGGCGAACCTTCCTGCGTAATCCGGACCGTAAATGCTGAGACGCACGTCACTCTCTATGAGTACCGGTTTTATCTCCCTGACTGCCGAAATGAGCAGGTCCAGGCCTTTATGATATGCATCGAGTCTGCCGATATAGGTCATGTTTACGTTTTGTCTGCCGTTTACATGCGCAACGGCATCGGGAATGTTTATGCCATTGGTGGCAAGTATTTTTTTTCTCCCGAAAAATGTGTTGTCGTATTCTCGCTGCGAAAGGCACTGGACAGCCGCGGCATTGGCTGTGAACCTGTTAAAGAACAACAGGTTCGCGGCGACTTTTTTCAGGTGCTTCTTCTGCTGAGCTTCCTTTCCCAGTTCCCCGTGCGGGATAATGATATAAGGAATGCCCCTCTTCTTCAGCTGAGGCCAGATCTTCAGGTACTCTACGCGGTAGCATTCCTGAAAAATCACAATATCAGGCCTGTTAAAAGGTACCGGCAGCTGATCCAATCTTAAATTTTCGGTTTGCAGAAGCTCAACTCCGTCGACCTCTTCACCCGAAATATTCAACAAAGCAACCCTATGGCCGAGTTTTTTCTGTTCTTTGATATACTCAGGCACAACAACACATACGCCGTTGAATGGATTGTTTCGTATCGATGCGATGTGCAATATGATCATTTCAGCATCCTTTGCAATAGTGGAACTTATTTATGCAGGATCTTTTTAAAAACAAATCCTCTAAGCTTTCCGGGGATAAGCGCAACTACAAATTGTACCGCAAGTGTGTACAGATAGTCCGAATTTGAGATAAAACCTGATTCCAGAAGTTTTTTCCGTCCGCTTTTGTATTTCTTGTAATAGGACCAGCCTCCGCGCCTTTCGAACATGTCACGTCCTATGCGCGCATAGACCAGTCCCTCATCAACATTCTTACATTTTGCACCTTTCATAATCATCCTTGCCCATAAATAGGTATCCTCCATCAGCGGACAGGGCTGATAATTCCCGGCGTCGAGAACGGCTTTCTTCTTATACATGACGGTCATGTGGTTGAAAGCGTCTCTTTTTTTCTGATATTCTATGATTTCGCTGTGTTCCGTCGGGACGGACCTGTGTGCAACGATGATATCCGGGGTATCCTCAAATTCGTCGATTTGAGACCCGCATATATCCAGTTCCGGATCCTTTTTAAATTCTGCAAGCTGGACCTCAAAGCGGTCTTCCCTTGCAATATCATCGGTATCCATACGTGCGATAAGATCATTCCGGCATTCAGGGACTCCAACGCTTAACGCAGTACCAAGACCTTGGTTCTTTTCAAGAGGCACCCTTTTTATCAGTCCGGGATGCGCTTTCTGGTACTCCTCTAACAGAGCATACATGGTATCGGAAAGAGGACCATCCTCAACCACCACCCATTCATCCGCTTGAACGGTCTGTCTGAGCAGACTTTCGAAGCACGCACGTGCGTACTCGGGCTTTTCCTTTATATACAGCGACATAAGTACGCTTAATTCTGCCATTACTGTCCCCTTCAGCTCTAACCGTATTCCTTCCCCAGTACAGCCAGCACCGTCCTGAACATTGTCAGGATCTCCCGAAGAAACCGGAATCTCTCAATACTCTCCAAGTTCCATTGCATCTTTGCCGGAAGGACCTGTGTCATATAAACTTCGTCCACATTGTCCGCTGCCGAAAGCAATCTGTTTTCATCCTTATACCGGATGCTTGCCTCACTTGTTATTCCCGCCGGCATGAGCAGCGTCGCATAATATTCCGGCTTATACTGCTCAACATATTTCACCGCTTCCGGCCGGGTTCCCACAAATGACATGTCTCCGGTCAAAACGTCTATCAGCTGAGGAAACTCGTCCAGACGAAACCTTCTTAAGACAGCCCCTATTTTCGTGATCCGGCTGTCACCCTGGACCGTGACTGCCGTGCCGATCTGGTCGGCATTCGTTACCATGGTACGGAACTTATGGATCCGAAAATGCCTGCCATACGTCGTGACCCGCTCCTGTCGGTAGAAAACCGGTCCTTTGCTGTCAAGTTTGATCAAAATGGCAATAATAAACATGGGAAGACACAAAATCATTCCCAGAATCAGCGCCAGAACAAAATCAAAGACACGTTTCAGCAGAATCTGGCCTTTTTTACGTTCCAGAATCTGCCAATACGGTCTGACCTCGTCTATGCGCATGAAATCCGGGAGGTCTTCCCATCTTTTCAGCATTTTCAGATCTCCTTAAGCGTTTTTTTCAGTGACTCACAGACATATTCCACGTCTTCATCACTGAGCAGCGTATGAAGAGGCAGTGTGATCAGATTATGGTAATAGTCGTATGCGTTCGGGTACGCAGAACAGTCAGCGCCGTAGGCTGTCATCAGAGGCAGAGGTTTGAAATGAACGTTCGTTGCTACGCCCTTTTCCGCCATTTTTACGATGAACTCATTGCGCTTTTCTGCTGTCATTCCCGGAACACGAATGAGATACAGATGATTTGAACTGTCCATATCGGCAGTATGATGGATCAGATGCCTGATGCCGAGACTGTCGCAAACCGCATCGTAGCGTTTGATGATTGCTTTTCTGCGTTCCAGAAGACCGAGGTACCTGTCCAACTGCCGCAGCCCGATCGCCGCCATGATATCCGTCATGTTGCACTTATACCAGGGACCGATAATATCATATTCCCATGTGCCGATCTGAGTCTTGGCCAGTGCGTCTTTATTCTGACCGTGCAGTGACAGCAGCTGGAACATTTTATAGATTTCAGCATTGTCAATCCCTTCGAGCGGCAGCCAGGTGCTTGCGCCGCCTTCTGCCGTCGTAAAGTTCTTCACGGCATGGAAGGAGAATGAAGTGAAATCCGCAATCGCTCCGCAGTATTTCTTTTCTCCGCGGAACACGCGCGATCCGCCCAGGGAATGCGCGCAGTCTGCCATTACGGCAACACGCCCGATAGCTTTTTGGATCCTTGAAGATAGATCTCCCAGGATGGAACCGTCTGACTGAAGAGGCGAGAACAGATCTTTCTTTCTCTCCACGATTTCAAAGATCCGGTCATAATCGCAGACAAGTCCGCCCAGATCCACCGGAACGATTGCTTTAGTCTTCCCGGTAATCGCCGCTTCCAAAGCATCATAGTCCATCTCAGGCATGCCGGTTACCGGATCACCGTCTTTTTGTATGTCAACGAAAACAACGGTTGCCCCGCAATGAATGACCGAAGAGGCGCTTGCCGAGTAAGTATAGGCAGGAACGATGACTTCGTCCCCCGGTCCTATGCCGAGGATCCGCAGATTCATCTCTTCCGCGGCAGTCGCTGAGCTAAGGCAAACCACCCGATTGCTCCACCGGGCTGTTTCTTTTTCGGTATCGATATCGGTTCTTCCCGTTTCAATATATGCTGCCAGCCTTCTCTCCAGAAGTTTAGTTCTGGGGCCGGTCGTGATCCATCCGCTTTTGAGAGTTTGTACGACTTCCTCTATTTCCAATTCTGAAATATCCGGCGGACTGAAGCTGATGTTTCTGCGATCCATGATCGTGCCCTTTCTCCTTTATCGGCATCTTTGAAAAGCCGCTGATTGCTATAACTTTCCAATGTGTGATTGTACCCTTTTTCCCTGTGAATGTCAATGCTTTATGCTTTGCGCAGCCTGAGCAAACAAGATTCTTCTGGCCATTCCCCGGCAAATAAGATGTCTGACGCCAAAAAAAGACCGTCTGTCTAAAAACAGACGGTCTCTTTTAATCGGGGAGTCTTTTCGCTGTCTCCCTCTTTTCATTATTTGCTTTCTTTTTCTTTCTTTTTAATGCCGGGGACCAGTGCCTTTTCTCCCGCGAGATACATGGTCAGCAGGCCAAACAGGATCAGCACGGTCGACGCGTAGATCATGACGGGAACCATGGATTTATAGATCCATTTGCAGATGGCTGCGGCCGTATCTCCGCCGATGCAGAGGGCTGCAACGTATCCGAAGAACGTCAGGCCGCCGGCAAAAAGAACGATCATGATCCCGTAGCCGAAGATCATTTTGAAAACACTTGCGATTTTCTGCATGGTTTCTTTCATCGTCAGTTCCTCCTTTTACAGGCCGAGAATCGGCAGGAAGCCCATCAGCACGATGACTTCCATGACAAACTGGGCCGCGACCCACCAGAGATTGTTCTTGAACGTCTTGCCGAAGTCGGAGCCGGCAAGGCTCATACCTGCATACATGCCGAGGCCGAGCGGCGGGGTGATGCCGCACATGACGCCGCAGTAGCAGGGCAGCATTGCAGCAGCCAGAACCGGATTGACGCCCTTGGAAGCCAGGATCGTAATGAAGACCGGGCCGAAAATGACAACCAGGGAACTTCCCGGGATAACCATGCCGAGCAGGCAGGTGATCAGGCAGACGAAGACGACCAGGCCGAATTTGCCCATGCTGAGACCTTCCATGAAGGTCAGCATCTCGTCCGTCACGCCGAGGTCGGTGAACAGCGCGCCGATCATGTAGCCGAACACGCAGACGCCGATGGCCGGAGCGATCGTTTTGATGCCGTCCGCAAACATTTTCGCGATGGCGTGCGGCGTGACCTGTTTCTTATCCTTGGCAATGAGGACGCCGTAGATGGAGGCCAGACCGCCGATGAAGATCAGCAGGCTGCTGGACATGAACTTCGCACCGTCCTTGCCGAGCCTTTCGGTAAAGAAAGTGGATTTGAAGAAATAGTCCAGAACGAAGGGCAGAAGGATGATCAGCGGAAGCAGGAGTCCCTGCCAGCCTTTTTTGAAGGTCTCCTTCAGGCTGGGGATGTCTTCCTTCGCGACCGGAGCGACCTTATAGTATTTGCAGAACGCAAAGACCATGATCAGGCGCTGCAGGATGAACCAGAGCGAGCATCCCCACAGAACGATCCAGAATTCAGACTGGGAAATGAAGCCTTCGCCGTACGCAGCCATCCCGATCAGTGCGCCGAGAGCAGCCGTGATGTTGCCCGAAGGCGGGATCATGTTGCCGAGATAGGAAGCATTCGATTCGATATTGGCCGCCAGTTCAGCCGGGAAGCCGGACTTTTTCATGGCCGGGATCGTGATCGAACCTGTCGCCATGACGTTGCCGGGACCGGAGCCGGACAGGGCTCCCATGAAAGCGCTCGCAACGACGGACACATAGCCGGCGCCGCCGGTCACGCGGCCGAGCAGGGCAAGAATGACCGCGATCGCGCTGTCGATCACCTTCGTTTTCGTCAGCAGGATCGACATGGCACAGAAAGCGGTCATGGAATACAGGAGCGAGGTCTTCAGGCCGGTATTGATATATCCGCCGACCTTTCCCCAGGTCCCCGTGATCGTCAGCAGCAGAATGAAGCTGATCAGCACGGCCTCGTAGACCGGACGTTTCAGCAGCAGAAACCAGATGATGATCACCGCCAGCATGATGGCCAGGTAGGTTAATGCAGCAGGCATTATTGTGTTTCCTCCTTATGTCTGAAGCTTTTGGATCAGCTTCCGAGTTATTTCGTTTTTACCATTGAATGGTTTTGATGACCGAGATCAGTTCCCGGGCCGTTTCCGACAGCTTAACGCTTTTTCGCCAGATGACGGCGGGTTTCCGGTTAAGCAGCCGGTCGGAAAAAGAATAGAAGGTGACGGATCCGTCCCGGCAGAAACGCTCGATGCCGCTTGGCACCACGGCCATGCCCACGCCGGCCTTGACCATCTCGATCTGTGCCTCCAGGGATTTTACGACGACAGCGGGAACCGCTCCGCTCTCACCGTCGTACAGCAGATCGTCCAGCTGTTTCTGCATGTACTGCGTTTCCGTCAGCATCACCAGCGGTCGTTCCCGGAGAACCGCCGTACTCACGGCCGGGTATTTCCGGCCGCTGCACTCCGCTGCATCGAACTTTCCCCATTTTGCCGGGACCGCAAGGATGATTTCTTCTTCCGGCAGTTCTTCATGGCTGAAGCGCTTGCCGTCAACCGGCAGCATCGTGATCGCCAGGTCAAATTCCCCTTTTTCCATTCCGTCCAGCAGTTCAGCCGTCGTTTTCTCGCGGATCACCAGATACATGTTCTGATGAAGTTCCTTGAACTTTCCGGCGACCACCGGCATCATGGACGCGGAACGGAAAGGCGATGTTCCGATGATGAGAGAGCCCGTCTTGCATTCTGCAATATCGTTGAACGCATTCTCCATCTGATGTTCGATATCCAGGATCCGTCTGCCGGCTTCGATATAGATCCTTCCGGCATCCGTAATTCTGACATCACCGTTCGTCCGGGTAAAGAGTTCAGTACCGATTTCCTTCTCGATCTTCTTGACGTACTGCGACAGCGAAGGCTGGGTGATGTTCAGCAGGTCGGCCGCCTTGGAAAACGACCCTTCATGCGCAAGTGTCAGAACGTATTGAAACTGTTTGGTATTCATGCTTCACCTATAATCGAAAGGCAATGGTATCTATAGCGTTTTGACTATATTACACAAATCAAAAAAAGTCAAGCAGTATTTTATTAAATCATCAGAACTCACAGGAGGTACCTTTCAGATACTCCCTCATTATCTCTTTCTTTCCGACGTTATCGTACTGGATCACGTCCACGCCGTGTCCGAAATTCGCTTCAATGAAATCGACACCGTCTTCCGTTATGGCAATGTCCCAGCCGAGATAGATCATGTTTTTGGAAAGTTTGGCTGCTTCACCGACTTCCTGCAGCAGCACATCCCAGTGCGGCAGCTGCAGGCCGATCATGAAAATGCCCGAGGACGGATGCGTATCATGGGATTTTTCGGTTTCATTGTCTCTGCCCGGGCCTGAGATCCTTCCCGTTTTCAGGTCGATCGGATAGGCGATCCCGCCGAAATGCATGTTGTCCACGATACTGCCGGCCGCACCGCAGCGCAGAGCGGCGCCGACAAACTGCGTATTACGGTCTTTGTCCAGGATCGTCACGATACGCACGGTATTTACACAGGACGGATTGACCTCATTCAGCACGCTGTGCTGGCGGATCCTCTCCTCCAGCACGTAAGCACGGCGCTTCAGCTCCGCGAGTTCCTCTTCGTTTAAGTCCTCCCGGCGAAGCAGTTCGACGCCCGCACCGCCGCTTTGGTACAGCGGTTTCTTAAACACCGTCTCATGTTTCTCAACAAATGCTCTGATCTCTTCCCCGGATGCGGTCTCAGTTCCCAGGAACTCCCTTTTCACGAATCCGGCTGCGCCGTAAGTCTGATCAAAAAGAAGCTTGTTGCCGATGGAACGGCGTTCGGCGAGTTCCGACGATTTCCGCATCTTTTCGGTGATTTTCTGGCTTTGAATGAAGCCCATGTACGTACGGATCTCCGCGTGCCGTTTTTTGTACAGTTCCATGGCAACATAATTGTCCATGTTCATTCCGTGAATGAGCCGGCACTCAAAGCATCTCAGCTTTTCAATCACGGGGATCCCGGTCCCCATGTTTTTCCAGTTGTAGTTTCTGCCGTAGGACTTCAAATATTCTCTGAGCCTGCCAAATATGTTCACGCTGTCCTCCGAATCATTCTTCAGCCGGAGCCGAACCGCAATACTCCGGCAAACGGGTCACTGCCTTCCTTCCCGACCGTTCCCGGTCAGAAAGCGCAAGGGGTTCCTTCCAGGTATTTTCTCATGATTTCTTTTTTACCGACGTTGTCGTACTGGATCACATCAATACCGTGTCCGAAATTTGCCTCGATGAAATCGACGCCGTCTTCCGTAATGGCCATGTCCCAGCCGAGATAGATCATATTTTTGGAGAGTTTTGCCGCTTCGCAGACTTCCCGCAGCAGAATATCCCAGTTCGGCAGCTGCAGACCGATCATGTAAGTGTTCGAAACAGGATGGGTGTCAAAGGATCTCTCAGTCTCATTGTCTCTTCCCGGACACATGATCCTGCCCGTTTTCAGATCGATCGGATAAGCGATCCCCCCGGAATGCACGTTGTCCACGATGCTTCCGGCCGCGCCGCAGCGAAGGGCGGCACCGACGATCTGCGGCGTGCGGTTCCTGTCCAGGATCGTCACGACGCGGATGCTGTTCACGCAGGACGGACTGATCGCGCTCAGCTGACGGTGCTGTACGATCCTCTCCTCCAGCACGTAAGCACGGCGCTTCAGTTCCGCAAGCACCTCTTCATTTAAGTCCTCACGGCGAAGCAGTTCGATGCCTGAACCGCCGCTTTGGTACAGCGGTTTCTTAAAAACCGCCCTGTGTTTTTCAACAAATGCCCTGATCTCATCCCCGGTCGCCTTCTCCGTTCCCAGGAACTCCCTCTTTACGAATCCGGCCGCGCCGTAAAACTCATCAAAGCAAAGCTTGTTGCCGACGGAGCGATGTTCTTCCAAATCCGAATTTTTCAGCATTCTCCGGGTGATCTTACGGCTTTGCACGGTCCCCATGTACTTTCGGATCTCTGCATGGCGCTTTTTATACAGTTCCATGGCGACATAATACTCCGGATTGACTCCGTGAATGAGCCGGCACTCAAAGCATCGCAGCTTTTCGAGCACGGGGATCCCTGTCCCCATTTTGTGCCAGTCATAGTGTCTGCCGTAGGATTCGAAATATTCTTTGATCCTGCTTTTGATGTTCACGATGTCCTCCCGGATCGTTATCAAACATGGCGGAACGGTCCGTTTTCGCTGCCTGTTCTCAGCCTTTTTTTCTGCGGAATTTATTCTTCAGTTTGCCAAGGATCCCCTTGGCCAGTCCGACAAGATATCTGCAGGATTCCGTTTTCCAGAAGAGAAGGAGGAAAACTGCCGGAACCGAAATGCTGACGATCACGATATGTACGATCACGGAAAGCCAGCCGCGGCCGACACAGACATGACTGCAGATCCAGCGGTCCGCCAGGCACACGCCCGCCGTCACCAGCAGATACAGCCCGTTCCTCAGATAATAATCGATCTCCGGTTTATATCCTTCGAAGCTGTATCTGTAAACGACATGCACGTCCATGGCGATATTTGTCAGGAGCAGCGTTGAAAGCGTTCCGATGATCACGCCGTAGATCCCGCAGACCTGCACGAGGCCTACCGAAACGACGATATTGATCACGACGCCGAACAGCGGCCGGTACCACATGTTGCGGAAAGTTCCGCTGACGTTGCGGATCTGATAGATGTTGTTGACCAGCCCCCACAGGTAGATCTCGATACCGATCAGCAGGGCAAACGGCTCTGCGATGACATAACTGTCCGAGACCCATACCCGGATCAGTTCGTCCGCGCAGACCGTGATGCCGACCCCCGCCGTCCCGTAAAGGACAACCGTGAGGAAATTCATCACCTTGAACATCCGAAATTTTCTGTCAATATCGGCTTCAACGAACAGATTTCCCATACTGGCCCTGACTGAGCGGTAGACCTGTCCGAGCAGTTTCGTGATCGTCGTGTAGAACAGCAGATAATTGGAATACAGGCCGACCATCGGCAGCCCCAGAAATGAACTGAGAACGATATTATCCGTTGCCTTCAGAACGACACCGTTCACATTATACAGGAAAACGGCACCGCAGTCCTTGAAGAGGCTGAAGACCTCCTCTTTCTTGAGTCTGTCCTCTTCCTTGGTAAAAAACTGAGGAAAATATCGCTGTGCGATCAGCGCATAGACCAGGTTGGCAATGACCGAGAAGCTCAGGACGGTTGCCGTATAGGCGATAAAGTTCTTCAGAAAAACCAGAACGAGGATCTGGGCGACATTGCTTATGACCGCGATGATGTAGCCCGCGATGTCCAGGACATACTTTCTCTGATTGGCGATCATGATCGTGCTGCGGTAGGCAAAGAACCAGTAGCTCGACACGCTCTGCAGCAAAAACATCATGAAGACAAGGACGGCGTTGATATTGAGGTCCGCCAGTGTCTCGTAATCACGGATCAGGATCGGCAGAAGGGGGATCATGGCCAGCCCCATCAGCAGGATCACTGTACCGATCACGCGATAGGCCTGTTTATAAAACTTCAGCAGCACGCGGACTCTCTTGTCGTCATGCTCCGCCAACGGTTTGTACAGCTGGTAGGTGATCGCCGTATCCACGCCGAGTTCCGCCAGCGACAGCATCGAAATGACGTCCGCAAATAAGCCGTTGATCCCGAGATAAGCTTTGCCGAGTGTCCGAATGAAGACCGTCCTCGTGACAAACTTAAGAATGACGACCAGCATCTCATTGCCGAAGCTGGTCATCATGGTTAGCATCGTATTTCTTACTCTGGATTCTTTTCCCATTACGGCTCTCTGCAGTATGACGTAAGATCAGGTACGTCCTTGCCGGTCATCCGGTTCGGACGCCGATTATTCCGGTGTTCAGTTCTCCTTGCCGCAGTCTCTGAGGATCCTGTGGATATTTTCCCGTCCGAGTTTTTCGGGCGTGCGGCCTTCCGCGCGCAGGTCTCTCCCCAACGCGGCAGAGGCGATCTCAATGAGGGCCGTACAAATCGGGGTGGCGATGTCCAGGGCCTTCCCGAGAGCTTCCAGCATGACGAGGCCCTGAGGGACGTCTTCGGAAATGTAGCGGGAATCGACCTTCGTGGGGCCTTTCGCGCGCGTCGGCATCTCGGCATAATTTAGGAACACCTCTTTGGCATCCATGGTATCGTCGAGCGAATTGCGGTATTTGCACGCTTCCACGTAAGGCATTCTGGCAAAGTTCAGTTTTCCCAGAACGTCCATCTTTTCCTTATCCAGCGCGTCCAGCACCATCCAGGTATGCGGGTTATTTCGGGTATAAGCTTCATAGTACAGGCAGAACTCGCCTTTGGAAGATTCGATCCGCGGTATGCTCATGACCGAACCGACCGTATGCACGACCATATTGGGGTTGTGAAGCGCCGCTTCGATGACTGAGTCAAGATATACGAGGCGCTCGCCCAGCTGATCCAGCTTCGCGGCAGCCTCCTGCTTCCGGGAAGACGGGAAAATGCCGATCGGATTCCTGACGTTGCGGAAACCGACCCGGAAATATCCGGGTTCCATGATCCGCCCGTCGATGAAGGAACTCTCCGCCTCGGCGATGATGATATCCTTACTCCCGCAGTGCTTCAGAACATACGCCGTGGAGAGATACCCCGGATTGATCAGAAGGATCTGGCCGTCCTCCAGGAACGGCGCAATGCGCTCGATCAGCTGTTCATGGTAATTCGTCTGAATGTAAATGATCACGATCTCCGCGCCGCGGATCTCCGAGACGTCACGGCTCAGCCTGTGGATATTGGCCGATTTGATCTCGCCGAATTCATTCAGGGTCATTTTCCCTTCGTTTTCAAGAAGAAACTGAAAGTTATCATCATGCATCGCATGCGACGTCTTGATCAGGGTCACATCATGTCCGTGCATGGTCAGGTCGGCAGCAACCGCACAGCCGGCATTTCCGGCACCGAGTATTGCTATTTTCATGGGGTGCTCCTTTCTGCACGAGGGTCTCAATAAAACGCGTTCTTTCTGGTCTTATCGATGAATACGTCCTTCAGCACGTCGTCCGTCAGTTCACCGAAGGTCGTTCCGCAGCTGAACTGGTTCGGTTCAGGCATGATATTGAATTCAATGAAAACCGGGTCCCCGCAGTCATCCACGGCATAGTCCCAGCCGATGATTGCAAAATAAGGCAGAGTGGGATGAAGGCGTTTTACCGTATCAATGACCTTGTCAAAAGAAGGAACTGAGATGTCCCTGAATTTGATGCCGCTCGGATGCTCATCCGTCCAGCTCAGGTCGCCTTTGATCGCCTTCTCATCCAGCCGGCCGTCCGGCATGATCCGGCAGGAGATCCCGCCGGCCGAGAAATTATCCACGCGGGCGCCGACGCCGCCCATCCGGAGGATCGTCGACAGGATGTGGACTTCCCCCTTGAAATAGAAGGATACGACGCGGATCGTGTTCAGCGACCGTTCATTGATCGCCGCCAGCTCGGGATGCTGCTTCACCAGTCTCTGCACGACAAAGTTGTACTTGAACCTGCTGAAGATATCCGCTATTTTCTCCGTCTTCGGGTCGTCCCGGTCAAAGAAGGTGATCGATCTGCCGCTGCCGCTGTTGACGGACGGCTTGATGATCAGATGCTCCTCCTTCTCACAGATGCCTATTGCCTCCTCAAGCGAGATCGGCCGGTCTCCGTCGCCGTTGAAATAATAGCCGGCAATGTTCTTGGCTACGGTCTCGGGCTTTTTGACGTCGGCAAGGATTCGGCTGTACATACCCTTGTCCCGGTATGCCTTGTTGATCGCGATGTAGTTGAAGTAAGGCAGGATGTCGTTATACCAGACCGTATCCGGAATGTATCTCGGTTCATAATGGTCCAGTTCCCTGCAGAAGAGGTCAAACCAATATTTCTCCGGCTTGCGGCCGAACGGCTCCCAATACGGAAGCACCGTCTTTTTAAACTCGGAAACACTTCCGTCATAACCGTTGCCGATGCTCTTCAGCAGCGGTTTTACATTCTTCGTCTGATCATTCGACAGAGAATGCATTCTGGCCTTGATATACAGCTGTTCCATCTTCCTGCGGGAAGGTTTGTGCAAAGGGATCAGACCCATATGTCACCTCTTTTGCTTTTCTGATGAACGGTCTGCGGCATTTTCTGCCGTCAGAACCGTTCCGGAAGTTTTCCGCCGAATACGGCTGCCAGCACCTCATCCGTCAGTTCTCCGAAAGACGGACCGCAGCTGATCTGGTTCTGTTCGGGCATCACGTTGAATTCAATGAAGACCGGCTCACCGTCTTCATCGACGGCAAAGTCCCAGCCGATCAGATCGAAATACGGAAGCGTAAGGTGAAGCCGTTTCACGGTCTCTATGATCTTTTCAAAGCAGGGAACCTTGATATCTTTAAATTTCAGGCCGCTCGGGTGCTCATCCGTCCAGACGGATTTTCTCGTGACGGCTTTCTCCACAAGCCAGCCGTCCGGCTTTATCCGGCAGGAGATCCCGCCGGCGGAGATGTTGTCCACGCGGGCACCGACGCCGCCCATCCGGAGGATCGTCGAAAGGATATGTACCTCTTCGTTGAAGCGGAAGGAAACGACACGCACCGTGTTCAGGGATCCCTTATTGATCCGGGCCAGGTCAGGATGCTGCCTGACGATCCTCTGTGCCACGAATCCGGAAACATAACCGTCAAAAATGTCCTTCACGGACTGTGCATGGTCTTCCCTGTCAAAGAAGACAAGGCCGGCGCCGCCGCCCGTATAGGTAGACGGCTTGAAGATCAGGTGCTCTTCCTTTGCGCAGAGCGCTTCTGCTTCAGTCCGCGTGATCGCTGTCTCGCCGTCTCCGTCGTAATAGTAGCCGCCGATTCTCTTAACGATCGTTTCAGGCTTTCTGACCCCTGTCACCAGGCGGTTGTACATGCCTTTGTCGACGTAAGCCTGCCGCAGCAGGAGATTGTTGAAATACGGAAGGATCTTCCGGTACCACACGGAATCGGGAATGTATCTCGGATCGTAGGCATCCTGCCCGCTGCAGTACAGGTCATACCAGAATTTCCGCGGTTTTATGCCGTACGGCTTCCAATAGCGGCAGACGACCTCCCGGTATTCTCTGTTCGTTCCCCGATAACCGCCGCCGATCATTTTCACGCGTTTCCGGGCATATTTCTTTTTCTTCCTCGAAAGACGGATCGTCCTGGCGAAAACGTACATTCTGTCCAGACGGTTATGGGATAATAATCTGTAAAGCATCGTGCTTTCCTCTGCTGATTTAATTTTTATGAGACCGGCAGCCTTATGCCTTCCTTATCTGAGCGGCGGAAGGAGATCTTTCCTCATGATGTTCTTTCCGTCCGCGTCGACCACCTTGATCGTTTCAAGAATCTTCTTTTCTTTCTCGTTAAATTCCTCAATGCTGTCGGCCACGATGTTCATGCCGGCGATGCGGTCGCTGCTGCTGGTCACGCCCCGCATGACGGTGCCCTTTGTCCGGATCAGGCGGTATTCATTGATCAGCCCCTGCTCATGCATTTCCTCAAAGCCTTCCAGGTGATCGAAGATGCCGGGACGGCAGTAGATGAAATCATTGACCACGATCTTGTTGCCGGTATCCCTCCGTTTCAGATCGGGCGTGAGGCCGAGGGTGATGTCGATCGTCGCCTTAATGACATCCACACCGCAGGCATGCTTTATCATGAGCCATTTCATGCCGCCGCCTGTCCTCGCGCAGAATTCCAGAACGGAAACCTTATCGCCATCATGGAGCAGCTGGATCAGCAGCGGGGATTCCCAAAGTCCGAATCCTTCCGCAATCTTCTGCGCAATTTCTTCGATCTTTTGCAATACAGTGTCTGAGACCGCGGCCGGATATCGTCCGCGGAAGATCACGAAACGGTCCTTATTCCTGACCTTCTCGCTGTTCGTCACCGTCAGGATCTTCGCCTTTCCGCCGGTCACGAACGCGTCCACGCTGATCTCCTCGCCCTGGAAATACTCTTCGATGATCACGCCGCCGCTGCGGCTGATCTCGCGCGCCTCCGTATAAAAGCGCCGCAGCTCATTTATGTTGGCCGCCTTGCGTACCCCTTTCGAACTGTAAGCATCGATTGGCTTGACGACCAGAGGAAAACGCAGACGGGAAACGGCTTCCTCATCGAGGTAGTCCGTCGTAATATAATCCGTGGTAGGGACACCGATCTGCTTGAACAAAGTCTTCATCTTGATCTTGTCCGACACGGCCTGTGCGGTCTCATAGTCGATATAGCAGGGCAGCCCCAGCTCTTCCGAGGCCTGTGCCACGACCAGCAGTACCTGGTCCGCGCAGACGGTCAGAATGAAGTCGACCTGTTCCTTTTCCGCAATGATCTTCACGGCCGGAATGTCAAAAATATCCACTCGATAAAATTTATCAGCGAAGGGCCTCGCGACTGCTGCAGCGTTTCCGTCCACAAGCACCGTCTCGATTCCTCTTTCTTTCAGCTGCCTGATCAGTTCGATCTGCGGGATCCCGCCCGCAACTACCAAAGCTTTCAAAATATCTCTCCGTATTCATCAATTATCTGTTTTCATCTGTTCCGCGGCCTTTGCGGCTTCATCCGCCAGGATCTGCTTCTTCGTCCGCGTTTCCAGAAGGTTCTTTCCGTCAAACTTGACCCTGTTTGAATTGGTCCGCATTTCGCTTCGCGAAAAGAGTATCTTAAAGGTCTTCAGGACCATTTTGACATCCAGCCAGAAGCTGACATGTTCGACATAGTAGATGTCGCTTTCAAACTGATCGTTCCAGGTCCAGGTCGAGGAATCCAGCTGATCCGTTCCGCCGATCCTCCAGCAGGCAAGACCCGGGCGGACACTATGCCGGTACTTATGCCGCTCATTGTACAGCGGAAGATAATCCACCATCAGCGGACGCGGTCCGATCACGGACATCGTTCCGTTGAACACGTTGAACAGCCCCGGCAGTTCATCCAGAGAGGTCCTCCGCAGGAAGCGCCCGAACGGTGTGATCCTTTCCGCCGGCGTCAGATGCTTTCCGTCTCTTTCGGTCTCGTTGAGCATGGAGCGGAACTTGTACATCTCAAAGATCCTGCCGTCTTTTCCGGGACGTTTATCCATGTAAAAGATCGGTCTTCCGTGAATGATCAGTTCAAGCAGCATCAAAACGAGCAGCACGGGGCTCAGAACGACGATTGCCGTACCGCTGAGCACGACATCAAGCACTCTCTTGATGCAGCGCGTATATATGGTATTTTTAGGGTGAGGGATATCCGTCCGGATCTCCTGCTGCACCTTTGCTTCAGCCATTCCTTTTTCTCCTTCTGCGGTGTTCCTTATTCCCTGCTGCTTGCGTACGCTTCATAGAAGGCTTTCGTGTCGACGGCAAAAAGACCTTTTTTCTCAAAGAAAGCCTTGACCTTCGGTTTTTTCAGGGCAGCGCCTGACAGGACCTGGGAATAGTCCAGCGCGGCATGGGAATTGATCTCGCAGAGTTTCATTCCCTCTTCGGTTATGATGATGTCGAAGCCCATGTAATCCAGGGAAGACATATGGGTGCACATCTTCAGGATCATTTTCCTGACATAAGGCCAGTTCGGAAGCTGCCCGTCTTTCCACGGAATGCCGGTATCCGGATGCCGGTCGATCCGCCAGTTGCCGTCTTCACAGAAACGGCGGTAACGGACACCGACGGGTGCGTATTTGCCTGTTTCAAAGTCAAAACCGATGCCGACGCCGCCGGCAGACAGGTTGCTGGTCCCGCCCGAGATCGCCGCGCCGAATCTTGCAAAGGAGATCACGTCGGCAAACTCCGCCGGTGCATAACGGTCCTGCGAAGGGACCTTGCACATGATGACGCGGAGCGTGCATTCGCTGTCCGGCCAGATCTTCGCGAGGTCATGATGCTGCCTGGCGTATTCCGTGATGATGTAATTTCGCATCATATCCTGGATCTCGTCAAAGCGTTCCGTACCGATCGGCTTGTTGTTCTCGTAAAGGTTGCCGTCCCTGAGTTCCAGTTTGATGAACCCGAGGCCTCCGGACGTACCGGAATTCGGTTTCATGGCCAGGATCTTTTTCTGCTGCAGCAGATTCCAAAGGAAATCCTTGTCTTTCGGGATGTCCTGCGGGCAGTCCATCAGATAGGTAAAACCGCCGCCACAGAGTTCGTTCTCCACGTAGACGTAGTATTCCGGCATCGTTTCTTCGCAGCCGCCGCTGTTCAGAACATATTTCAGCGTAGTCTTATCCAGCCATTTCAGGAAATGGTTGTTCAGGGGATGCAGCATGAAGTAAGGATAATCCGGGACATAATCCCGCCAGTTATCCTCAGTCAGGCCGTACAGTTCGATCCGTCCCGGGAAGAACCCTTTCTCCATTGCCCATTTCTTCTTTTCTTCATCGGCAACGGGAAAAGCGATCTCATCGTCGCGCAGTTTTTTCACGAACATGCGCGACCAGCGGTAATCCATCCCCAGCGCGCGGACTTTCTCCAGCAAAACATCATAATTCGTTGTCATTCAAGTTTTTCCCTTCACCGCATGTTTATTTCCTGCGGCTGTTTTCGAACTGCTCCCACATGTATTTCACGAGTTCGTCCGAAACCTCCTGATGCTTCGGTGCAAGCTCAGGCGGATACCGGTCTTCTCTTCTTTCCAGCCATTCGTCATAGCTGCAGATGTACCTGGCCGGAACGCCGCCGACGACGGTCCCTGCCGGAACATCCTTCGTGACCACGGCGCCTGCCGCGACCACTGCGTTCGGGCCGATCCTGACGCCGCCCACGATGGTCGAATTGGTCCCGACGAAAACATTGTCCATCAGTTCGATGCAGCCGATCGTCTCAAGCGCATCCTTTCTGTCTCCCCCAGGGAGTTTCCTCAGGACAAAATGCGTGATATCATGCGTGGCAAAGGTAACATTCGACGCCAGGCGCACGTTATTGTGGATCCGGATGAGACGCGCATACAGCGGGATCCTCCGGTCCATGATGGTAACGTTTTCCCCGATCTCTCCGAAGATATGTTTCCGGCGCAGATAGTTTACGCGCTTCACGCTGCTCTTCATCGACCAGAGGCGAAGCGTCTGCCACAAGCGTTTTCCGGTCATTTTTACTCCTTATCCCAACCTAAGCCAACGGCTTTGATTTCGGTTAATTCAAGGCATCATGCGGTATTCTTCGCCCCGTTTTCCGGCAGGCTGCAATACCCCACAATATTAATATACTATACCCTTTTCTCCCATGATTGTCAATGTTCACAGGCGCAGGATACAGCAAAGAAGACTGCCCGGTGATATGTACCCCCTTTACTGGACAACACCAGCAAAGGGGGTACATTTATGCGATACAGTTACAAGTTCAAACGAGACGCTGTCGATTTATATCGGCA
>CADAOF010000008.1 GCA_902789555.1 uncultured Lachnospiraceae bacterium | reverse complement strand
GCTTTTCCGGAAGTTTCCGGGACAGAGGCCTGTATCTGCTGCTCGGAGAAAGCGGAAGCGGCAAGACCACGTTTTTAAATCTGCTGGCGGGTTTCGTGCCTTTTTCTGAAGGGACGGTCCGCTGGGACGGAAAGACATATAAAGGCCGGGTGACCCATGAGGACCCGGCTTCTTTTGATTACATCACGCAGGATCCGGTCTTTGTGGATCACCTAAGTGTGACGGACAACCTGCGGATCCTTGGCGGAGGGAAGAAGATCCCGACCCTGCTTCGGCGCTTCGGCCTGGAGGAGCGAAAAGATGCTTTCCCGCCGACGCTTTCGGGCGGGGAGAGGCAGAGGCTGGCCATTATCCGATCGCTGCTGAAGGGAAAGAAGGTCCTGCTTCTCGATGAGCCGACAGCGGCACTCGATCCGGTCAATAAAAAGGCGGTATTTGAGACGCTGGCGGCACTGAAAAACGAGGTCCTGATCATTTGCGCGACACACGACCAGGCAGCCGTGGATTATGCGGATGCGATCGTGCATTTTTCCAAGAAAGACAAGACACCGTGGATGGAAGAGGCGGTGCCGGATGAGGAAGCCGCGCACCGTCAGGGTAGGAAGAACGCGGGCAGCGAGGACGCGGCCAAGGCGGCTGTGCAGGATGCTGCTTCGGGTCCGGCCGGATTATCCGAAAATGCCCTTCCGGATCCGCTTCCTTTCCTCGCCAAATGGTTCACTTCTTCCCGCCGGGAGAAACGCGCGGAGCGGCTGTTCCTGCTGTTTCTGACAGTTTCCCTGTCCTCGCGGATACGCCGTCGCACAAGTTGGCGGTCACCTGCGAGAAGATGTACCGGCTCAACGTGCTGGAACTGTCTCTCACGAAAGGCGCCAGGCTCAATGACCTTTTTGCGGAATGGGAACGCGTCTCGGAAATTGTGGTGAATTACCGTGGATCAGTACCGGACGAAACAGTCGATCCTGCGACCGGAGCGAGGAAATCGCTGGATTCATTTATTTGGGTTCTGCCGGAGAAGGAAGAACTGTTCCTGTTGGCGAAAGAACTGGAGTACGGCACTTACTATACCGCGCCAGAACAGGTGATCCTCAGTTATGAAATGGCCGAGGTAATGCGGCCCGGAAAGCACGAGAAGCTGATTGGCAAGACGCTGACGAAGGAGTTCTACGGACTGGGAAAAGTTGAACTGGAGATCGTCGGGATCCTGAAGAAGCCGGATAAGCAGGGCATGATCTATCTGAACGCCTGCGGGGCCGACTACATCCTTGATAATCCGGATTCAGGGATGATGGATAATCTCTTTTTCGTCAATGCTGCGCTGATCCGAGACCTCGATCAGGACGAAAACTTCTTCATGGGAGAAGGACAGCGGAGTTACTTTCTGTTCTTTGATTCGTTCGATGGATTCGAGTCGTTTTATCAGACGTACCGGCAGGCGTTTGCGAGGCAGGACTGCTGGCTGACCAGAAACGCCGTCCACCACATCGAAGAGTGGGAACTGCCTTACGTTTCCTGGATCCTGCTGCCCTTTGCCTTGCTTGCGGCCCTCTTTACCGTTGTCTTTTTTGCGGAGATGAGCCGCGCGGAATTTACCTACAACAACGCTTTTGTTTCGGTCTTTGAGTATGCGGGCTATGCACGGAAACGCATTTTGCGCGGCCTGGTGCTGCTCGGAACGCTGAATTTTGTAAAACTCCTGGGCCTCGCAACGCTGATCGCTTTGCCCTTGTCACTGCTCGGCAATCTCCTCAATCACCGCCGGATGTTCACGGATTATGAGCTCTTCAGCTACAACCCTGTCCTGCTTGCGGCTTACTACGGCGGCGCGGTCCTGCTCGCGGCGGGCCTGCTTTCGCTCCGGTTCCACCGGGTGAAGCAGCTGTCCTGGTATGAGAATCTGATCGCGAACCGCGACGTACTGTGAGGGGACTGCTATGAAAATTTTCCTGGAAAAATTAAGTAAAAGCTTTGATAACCGTACGGTACTGAAAGATATTTCCTATACATTTGAGAGCGGGAAACTTTACGTGATCAAGGGCGTAAGCGGCTGCGGCAAAACGACGCTGCTGAACATTCTGGGCGGAGTGGATACGGAGTATGAGGGGATCTGCGAGAGCGGCGGCTTACGGACGGCCATGATCTTCCAGAAAAGCTTGCTGCTTGGCGGCCTGACGGTGCGAGAAAATCTCCTGCTCATCCGGAACGATCCGCAGGGGATAAAGCAGCTGGCGGGGCAGCTCGGCATTGCCGCGCTTTTAAAGAAATATCCGTCGGAGATCTCGGGCGGGGAGCGACAGCGGGCTTCGGTTGCCCGTGCGCTTCTGAACGCCCCGCAGCTCTTGCTGGCCGATGAGCCGACGGCTTCGCTGGATGCCGAGAATTCGGATAAGATCGCGGAGATCCTGGCAGGCCTTAAGAATAAAGACCGGATCATCATTGTCGCGACGCATGAGGACTGCTTCGACCGATTTGCGGACGCTATTCTGCCGCTTGACTACGGGGAACTTGAAACTGCGGAAGAGGGCGCGACTCTGCCGCAGCCGGAGGCCGCAGCAGCGGGGGGAACGGGACTGAGCTTTAAGCGGACAAGACCCGTGCCGCCGGTTTACTTTGCCGTAAAGCGCCAAAGAAGCGCTTCGCTGGTATGCAAAGCGTTATCCGGTCGACCTTGCCGGCTTCACGAAAGAGCAGTATGAGAAGTTTGGCCACAAGGAATGGGTCACGGTCTATGACTATTATGAAGCCGAGGATAACGGCCTGACTGCCTACTACCTGATGCCGGCGGGGGATTCCGTTCTGAATGTTGGTGGAATGCTGGAAGCAGGGGTTTTCCCCAAAAAAGATGATGAAGTGATCATCACGCAGGAGACGGCGGAGGTCCTCTTCCCGGGGACGAGCTTTGCGGACTGCGTCGGGAAGACATTTGCTTTCTGCGGCAGGATCTTTACCGTCAGCGCAGTCACGATCCCGCAGAAAGCAGCTTTCAACGAGCATTTCCGGGTGGATCTTTACTATATGAGAACGCAGAAGGCGGCCATCTTTATCCCGTATGAAACGCTGAAGACATTTGGGGAAAAGAAGGAAACACCGGTCTTCGCAGGTTCGCTCATGTGCGTGATCCGGGGCATGGCAGACGATCCGGAGAAGCGGCAGGCCGTAGAGGATGTGCTGTTCATGGAGATCCCGGGTTTGGACGAGGGGCAGAAAGGCTGGGCCAATTATTATCTTCAGAAGATCGATGAGAGAAGCGAGCAGATCGATCAGGTCATGAAGGTTTTTTATGCGGTCTTCTTTACCATGTGTCTCCTGATCTGCCTGTACATGGTCTCGGTGATCCGGACGGAGCTGTTCTACCGCAGAAAGGAACTCGGCTATCTTCAAATCTTCGGCCTGTCGAAAAGCGCGGTGCTGCAGATGCTCTGGGGCGAACACCTCGTCCGCGCCGGAGCGGCCTTCATCCTGGCGTTTGCGGCGGCGGTCATCCTGATCCTGCTGTACGGGCTCATTTTCGGCGGCCTGGTGCTGCCGTCGTGGCTGACTTTCCCGGCCTGCCTTCTCTTTGCGGCGCTGTATCTGCTGTTTGCCTATGCCACCGTAAGAAGGTACTTAAAGACAAGCATCCGTGAACTGATCACGTGATAACGGAACTGTGGGAAGAGAATTGCTGCGGAACAATGCAAGAAAACATGTAAGATAACATGCAGGATCAAAGGTGAAAAACTGATCGTGAGAGGCATCCCGGATAAGCCGACCAGCAAGAACCAGACCTATATCAGAAAATGACAGCACAAAAAGAGCGCCCTCCCCGAAAAACGGGGAGGGCGCAGCTTTGTCAGGGAGGTTTAATTATACCCCGTAAATGTCCTTCACTTTCGCTTCGAGATATTCCACGTAGACCATCGGGTCAAACGCTTCGCCGAGGACGCGGTCCAGGAGTTCGGCCGGGGTGTAGAGGCTGCCGTGCTGCCAGATGTTCTCGCGGAGCCAGGCGTTGATGGGGGCGAAGTTGCCTTCCGCAACGCAGCGGTCCACGTCGACGGTCTCCTTCATCTTCTTCAGGAACTGAGCGCCGTAGGCACTGCCGAAAGCGTAGCTGGGGAAGTAACCGACAAGGCCGCCGGACCAGTGGGAATCCTGCAGGACGCCGTGTTTGTCGTCCGGCACGTCAATGCCGAGGTATTCCTTGTAGAGGCGGTTCCACTCGGCGGGAAGATCGTGCACCTTAAGCTCGCCGGCGAAAATGCGCTTCTCCAGTTCGTAGCGGATCATCACGTGCAGGCTGTAGGTGACCTCGTCGGCTTCGGTGCGGATGAGACTCGGCTGTACGCGGTTTACGGCTTTATAGATATCCTCCACGGATGCCTTGGCGAAGTTTTTCGGGAAAAGTTTCCTGAGTTCAGGCTGGATAACATAGGCAAATGCCCTGCTTCTGCCTAAAATGTTCTCGTAGAAGCGGCTCTGGCTCTCGTGAATGCCCATGGACACGCCGCCGTCCAGGACGGTGAAGGCAAACTCATCCCTGGAGCCGGTATCATACAGGGCATGCCCGCCTTCGTGTACCACGCTGAACATCGAGAAGGAAACGTCTTCGCGGTAGTAGTGGGTCGTGATGCGCTCGTCCAGATGCGAGCCGAGGCTCGTGGTGAAGGGGTGCTCAGTCGTGGAAAGGCCTACGTGATCAAGGTCCAGACCGATCAGCTTCATGAGGAAATGTGCGAGTTCTTCCTGTTTGTCCTCGGGGAAATCGCCCTTGATGCAGGCGTCGGAGACCTGCTCCGCCTTCCCGATCTTCGCGATCAGCGGGACGAGGCGTTCCTTCAGCGCGCCGAAGAAGGCGTCGCATTTTTCCTTGTTCAGGCCTTCTTCGAATTCGTTCAGCCAGTAGTCATAGGGATCTTTTTCCGGATCCTGGTATTTCGCGAAGCGGCGGAGCGTATCGAAGATCTGTTCAAGGTACGGTTCGAACAGGGCAAAATCACTTGTATCCTTTGCGCGGTGCCAGACGTCGTCGGCTTCGACCAGGAGCTTTTCATAGGCGATGTATTCGTCCATCGGGAGCTTCTGCAGATAGCGGATCTCCTTCAGCATCAGGAAGACCATGCGTTTTTCTTCCTGTGAGAGTCTGGCTTTATGAGCATCCAGAAATTCAAGGAGCTTTACGGTCTTCGGTCCGGTCTGGAGCTTATAGACTTCCTCGCTGAGCACGCCGAGCGAGCGGCCGCGGTTCGCTGCGGTGCCTTTCGGCGCGGTGGTGCTGCCGTCATAGTAGATCACGCTCATGGCATGTCCGTACGCGGCGATCTTTTCCTGCAGCGTCATCAGGGCGCTTCTGGCTTCTTTCAGTGTCATGTGCTGTACCTCTTTTCCGAATGAACGCGTCGGTCCGGCGGGGACCGATTGCAAACTTTATCTTTATCTTAGCAAAAAACGGAGAAAATGCAAACAGGAACGGGCCGTAAAAATTTGCCTGAAAAAACTGAAAAAAACAGTTGACAGGCGGGGAGGCTTTGGCTATAATCGAAAAGCACGATTTCCGGGGAGGACTTCATCCGGGGTCGTGACTGGGAGCGAAGGAGGTGGATCATATGTCTATTTGTCCCAAGAATAAGTCCTCTAAGGCAAGAAGAGACAGCCGCAGAGCAAACTGGAAGATGAGCAATCCTACTTTGGTCAAGTGCAGCAAATGCGGTGCGTTGATGGTACCTCACCAGGTCTGCAAGGCATGCGGCTCCTACAACAAGAAACAGATCGTTGAAGTCGACGAATAATTCGAAGGCTTTACAAAAGACCGCGGACGGAAAAGCGTCCGCGGTCTTTTTTTGCGTCTTCGGGAGCTGTCATCCTGACCGCAGCAAGGATCTTTCATTCAAACTGGCTGGCGTACAGCCGGTAGTAAAAGCCTTTCCTTCCCATCAGCTCGTCGTGCGTGCCCTGTTCGACCACGTCGCCGTGATCGACGACGAGGATCCGGTCGGCGTTCTGGACCGTGGAGAGCCGGTGCGCGATCACGAAGCTGGTCTTGCCCTGCATGAGGCTTCGGATGGCCCGCTGCACCTGCCGTTCGGTATTCGTATCGACGTTCGAAGTCGCTTCGTCGAGGATCAGCATGTTGTTGTCGTAGAGCATGGCCCGCGCGATCGTAAGGAGCTGTTTCTGTCCCTTGGAAATGTTGCCGCCGTCCTCGGTGATCACCGTATTGTAGCCGTTCGGAAGCCGCATGATGTAATTATGGATGCGGGCGGCCTTCGCGGCGGCGACGACTTCGTCCATCGAAGCATTTTCCTTGCCGTAGGCGATGTTGTCGTAAATGGTCCCGTTGAAAAGCCAGGTATCCTGCAGGACCATTGCGTAAGCACGCCGCAGGCTCTCCATGGTGTATTCCCGCTGCTCCCTGCCGTCCACGAGGATGCGTCCGCCGTTCGGGTCGTAGAAGCGCATGAGCAGGTTGATGATGGTGGTCTTGCCGGCGCCGGTGGGGCCGACGATCGCAACGGTCTGGCCGGGCTTTGCCTCCAGGGAGAGGTCATGCAGGACGGTCTTTTCCGGAACGTAGCCGAAGCTGACGTGGTCCGCTTCCACATGGCCTTCGCAGTTTTCGAGTTCGGCGGCGCCGTAGAGATCCTTCGCCTCCTCGGGCTCGTCGAGCAGGCGGAAGACGCGCTCCGAAGCTGCGAGCGCCGAGAAGATCTCGTTGATGATATTGGAGATCTCATTGATCGGTCCCGAGAACTTGCGGCTGTAAAGGACAAAACTCGAGATCTGGTCAAGGCCGACGATCTTCAGCATGTACAGCACCGCGCCGCCCATGCCGATCGCGGCCAGGCCGAAGTTCGAGATCATGCCGATGGTCGGGCCCATGGTCATGCCCAGGCCGTCGGCATTTTTGTAGGCTTCCGCGGCATCGCGGTTGATGCGGCTGAACTTTTCGCAGACTGCGTCCTCATGCGCGTAGGCAAGGATCGTTTTCTGCCCGGTGAACATTTCCTCCGCAAAGCCGTTCATTGCCCCGTAGGCGGCGCTCCGGCGCGCGTAGCGGGGACGGGTCTTTTTCGACATGCTGCGGGTAAAGAGCACGCTCACGGGAATCGTAAAGAGCATGCAGAAAACGAGCGGGATAGAGATCGTGCACATCATGATGAAGCTGCCCGCGACCGTGATGAAGCTCGTCAGGATCTGGATCACGTCGGAGGAGAGGCTGAGCGCGACCACGTCGATGTCGTAGCTCACGCGGCTGATGATGTCGCCGGCCTGGTTACGATCGAAATAGCCGACCGGCAGGGTCATGAGTTTATTGAAAACGTCGCGGCGCATGTTGCGCGCGATGCGCCGGCCCACCCGCATCATGCAGATGTTCACGGTAAAGTTGAGAACGTTGCTCCCGGCGTAGAAGAGGAGCATGAGCATGGCGTAGTGCCTGACGAGCGCCATGTCGATCATGCCTTTGCCCAGTTTCGCGCCGGCTTCCATAGCGCCGATGGCCTTGCCCGCAAAGCGCGGGCCGAGGAGGTTCCCGACGTTCCCGGCGAGCGAGAAGCAGAGCAGGAGGAGCACGATCCATTTGTATTCCATAAGATAAGTGAGGATCCGCTTCAGGGCGCCCTTGGCGTCCTTCGGCTTTTCCTTGACTCTTCCTCTGTCACCTTTTCCCGGCATGACGCACCTCCTAACCCGCGATGGCGCCCATCTGGATCTCATAGATCTCGCGATAGGCGGGGCAGGAGCGAAGGAGCTCCTCGTGCGTGCCGTAACCGATGCAGCGGCCATTGTCCAGTACCAGGATCTGTTTCATGTTCATGACGCTGGAAACGCGCTGGGCGATCATGATCAGCGTGCTGCCGGCGTGGTGCTCGGTGATGGCCTTCCGCATGGCGGCGTCGGTCCGGTAGTCAAGCGCGGAGGAGGCGTCGTCCAGGATCAGGATCTCGGGATCCGCGGCGAGGGCGCGCGCGACCATCAGGCGCTGCTTCTGACCGCCGGAAAGGTTCATGCCCTTGATGGCGGCGAGGTAGTCCAGGCCTTCGGGGAGGCTGTCGATGTATTCGGAAGCCTGCGCGTCGCCGGCAGCTTTCCGGAGCGCATCTTCCGTGAGCCCGCGGCCGAAATCAATGTTCTCGCGAAGCGTATCCTGGAAGATCATGTCGTTCTGGAAGGCGGCGCCGAAACGGCGGCGGAGCGCGTCCTTTTCATAGGTGCGCACGTCCCGGCCGTCCACGAACACGCCGCCGGAGGTCGCATCATAGAAATGCATCAGGAGGCTGACGACGGTGGATTTGCCGCAGCCCGTCGGACCGATGATGCCGAGGCTTTCGCCCTTCTTCACGGCAAAACTGATGTCTTCAAGCGCCTTTTCCCGCTGCCCGCCGGCAAAGCCCTCACTGTCACCGCTCCCTTCGCCGTAGGAGAAATCGACGTGCTCAAAGCGGATGAACTCATCGCCCGAAGGTTTAAGCCCCTGCGCCTCGGGAAGGATGTCTTCGTCAGTTTCCGTCTGTAGCACGGCGTCGATGCGGTCCGCGCTGGCGCTGGCCTTGGACATCGTCATGAAGATGCGGGAGAGGCCCATCACGCCCATGGAGATCATGTTGAAATAGGTCAGGAAGGCGAGAATGACGCCCGGCTTCATGAGGCCGTCATTGACGCGGCCGGCGCCGATCAGGACGACCAGCGTGAGGCCTGTGTTCAGGCAGAGCTGCATGAACGGGCCGGGCACCGCCATGATGGTCGCCGCCTTGATGTCGCTTTTCGTCATGTCGTCGTTGGCCGCGGCAAAACGGCGCATTTCGTAGTCTTCCTTGGAAAGCGCCTTGACCACGCGGATACCGGTGATGTTTTCCCGCATGACGCGGACGATGGTGTCCAGCTTGGCCTGGACCTTTTTATAGAGGGGAATGCCCCGTGAGGAGACGAAGAGGATGACCGCAATGAGGAAGGGCAGCATGATGACCAGGATCAGCGCGAGATGCGCGTCCATGACGAGGGTCACGATCACGCCGCCGATCAGCATCATCGGCGCACGCACGCAGAGCGTCTGGAACTGCTGAACTGCGGACTGGACGTTGTAGCTGTCGGAGGTCATGCGGGAAATGAGGCTCGGCAGGCCGAAACTGTCGAACTGCGCGCCGTTCAGATTGGAAGTTTTGATGAAGAGTTCCTGACGGATCTCATAACTCATCCGGTGGGCGTTGTCCACGGCTTTCCGGTTCGCCGTCACGTTCAGCTGGCGGCAGATGACAGCCGCAGCGAACATGGCCAGTCCCCACAGGATGACGGGGGAAAGCGCGCCGGACGGGACCACTTCGTCCACGACGTGTTCGAAGATATAGGGGATCGTCAGCTCGGAAAGCGTACCCAGCAGCTTGATGAAAACGGCAAGCAGCACGGCTTTCCGGTAACGCCCCAGAGTGCGGAGGATCAGCTTCATGAAAACTCCTTTCCGGGAGAATGCGAAATGCTTCGTGGATCAAGTCAAGTATAGCACCGGATCAGCGCTTTTTTCAACAAAAGACGGCCTTCATGCAGCATGAAAGAAGTTTTTTGCGAAAAGATGCCTCCCGTGCAACAAAACGCCGGAAGTGTTGCGGGGATCGGGGCGCTGTCGCGTGACAGGAAAAGGGGACGGCGCTATGCTTGATCCGGTTCGAAAAGGAAGAGCCGAAAGGGACAGGGAACAACGGTATCATGCCGCGGATATGATCACGCGAAAGCCGAAGACCGGGAGCGGTGCCGAACGTCCGGGCATCAGCCCTGCGAAAGCCGACCCGTAATACCCTTCTGTAATCATTATGGAGAAACGCTGTCGGAAAGCGGCTGAAAACAGACCTAATTCCTTTACAATCCGGAGCGGATTATGCTATACTGCAGCCGGAAGGGAGAGGAAAAAACATGGTCTCGCACAAGAAAAAAAAGAAAAAAGTCCCTGTGTGGCCCGTCCTTGCCGTCGTGGCTGTACTGCTGACCGTGGCTGTCATTCTGGAAGTCCGGCCGAGCACGGAACATGCGGATCTGGACCAGTATTTTGCCTCTCGGCCCGGCGCTCTTGCCGTGGTCACCAATGACGTTCTGTCTCATGAAGATGCGGTCATCGCAGACGGAGCCGTTTACCTTTCTCCATCCTATCTGCTGAAGATCAATGCCCGGTTTTATCTGGATGAGACCGAGGAAATACTGCTGTACACTCTGCCCGACAAGACCCTCTGGGCTGACAAGGGGGCGGTGTTCGAAGGGCATCCCGTCCTTCGAAAAACGAACGGTGCGCTCTACGTGCTGCTGGACTATGCCGCGCAGTACACGGACATGCACTGGAAGCTTTATGCCGACCCTGACAGGCTGGTGATCCGGACGGCCTTCGGAGAGCAGGACATTCTGACGGCGGAAGAAAATATCACGTTGCGGAAGGAAGCCAGAGTGTCGAGCCCCATCATGGCGACGCTGGCTGCGGGCGAAAAAGTCCGTTTCCTGAAGCAGCAGTCCAAGTGGTATTACGTCTGCACGGAAGACGGAATCGAGGGCTACGTCGACAGATCCGGCCAAATGACGGCCGGGAAGGAGACCCTGCCCCACGCATACACGGAGCCTGTTTACGAAGGGGTTTCTACCCGTCAGAACATCTGCCTGGTCTGGCACCAGATCGCCTATCGGGACATCGATAACGGAAAACTGGGTGAACTAATGGCTGAAGCAAAGGGGGTAACGGTTGTTTCACCCACCTGGTTCTTCCTGAATGACGGAGAGGGCGGTTTTGACAACGCTTCATCCGCGGCTTACGTGGAACAGGCACATGCCATGGGCCTCGAAGTCTGGGCATTGGTCAATAACATGGATTACGAGGTATACGGCGACCGGCTGAAAGCGGTGATGAACGAGACCACGAAGCGCACCAGACTGGTGCAGGAACTGGTTAACGCCATCACTGCCGTGGGCGCCGACGGGCTCAACGTGGACATCGAGAATCTGCCTTCTGACGCGGGAAGGGGATTCGTACAGTTCATCCGCGAACTGTCGCTTGCCTGCCACCGGAAAGGGCTCGTGCTGTCGGTCGACAACTACGTGCCCACCGCCTGGACGGCCCACTACGACCGTAAGGAGCAGGGAATCTTTGCGGACTATCTCATCGTCATGGGATATGACGAACACTATCAGGGATCGGAAGCCGGTTCTTCCGCCTCGCTCGGCTTTGTCACGTCGGGCCTCGAGAAGACGCTGGCGCAGGTCCCCGCGGAGAAGGTCATCCTGGGCGTTCCGTTCTTTACCAGGGTCTGGAAGGGCACCGGCGCCAAGCCCGACAGCAGCCTGCTGAACATGAATGCGACGGCTGAACTTCTTGCGCAGTACGGCGCGCAGCCCGCATGGGATGCCGCTACGGGGCAGAATTATGCGGAATTCACCATGGATAACGTCAGAGCCAGAGTCTGGATCGAAGATGCGGAATCCATGGCAGCCCGCCTGGCGGCAGTCCGTCCCTCCAAACCGGCAGGCCTTGCGGCCTGGCGGCTGGGAATGGAAACGCCGGAGGTCTGGAAACTGTTCGAACGTTATTTCAGCGGAGCCGATCTTTCCGGGGCAGCCGGGCCTTAACAGCCGGGTGTCCGAAAGAGAGAAAAGAAAACAGACACGCGAACCGGGGGCAGCCGAAAGGCTGCCCTCTTTCTTTACGCTTTCTGTGAGAATGAAGCGACTTGTGTTTGCCACAGAGAAGCATAAAGGCCGTTCGCTTCCAACAGTTCCTTATGTGTTCCGTTTTCCACTAATTGTCCATGGGAAAGGACGATGATGCGGTCAGCCAATTGCACAGCGCCCAATCGATGGGTAACAATGATACCGGTTTTTCCTTTCAGTTCTTTAAGAAAGCGGGCATAAAGCGCCTTTTCCCGCAGCGGATCTATGGCGGAGGTGGGCTCGTCCAGAACCACGAAATCACTGTCTTTATAGAAACTTCTCTCACAGGAAAGCTGCTGCCACTGGCCGCCGGAAAGTTCTCTTCCGCCGAATTCTTTTCCCAAAAGCGTGTCGTGTGTGATGTCACCGTCCGGGAAAAGCCGGGAAAGCCTTTGATCGATCTGCGCATGATCAAGCTTGGAAAAATCGCCGATAGCAATATTATCTCCCGCAGATATTTTATATCGGCAGAAGTTTTGAGGTAAGGCGGATTGATGAATGTGCAAGACTGTTTCCCTGACTGCGGAAATGTCCTCTCCGTCATATTTTATCCTTCCGGAAGAGGGACGATAAAGACCAAGAATCACATTGACAAGGGTGGATTTTCCGGCACCGTTTTCGCCAACGATGGCAACAGTTTCGCCTTTTTTTATTGTCAGGCAGATATGATCAAGGGCGTTTTCTTTCTGATTCGGATAGGCAAAGGACACATCAGACAGCGATACAGTCGATGTAAATGAACACTTGTCTGATGATCCGGTTCTTTCTTCCATGTTCCAGTACCGGAAAAACGGTTGGATCATTTGCCGAAATTGGTTTTCGTTCCCTGCAGTACCGGAAATGCCTCTTATGATTGCTGTAAGGGAAGTATATGCAGCCACACCTGCGGTGAAAGAGGACAATCCAACTTGTCCCGAATAATACAATAACCCTGAAACGACGAAACCTCCTACGGTTCCGGCGCAGGAAAGAATACTAAGGAATAGTCTTAAGTTCAGCATTTTCTTTGATTTGGCGTCTTCTATTGAATCCCGTGTTTTCCGGCTCTCTATCCATTTGCTTATCATTAATGTGTCGGCACCGGTCAAGCGGCTCTCCTTGCAGGCAACTTCATCAACGACAGCTTTCTCATACTCAGCTTCTTCACGCTGACACTGGCTTATCATCTCATATCCGCGTTTCCACTGCCTGGTATCGAACAGCATTTCCATGAGTGCAGGAAGAACGGACAGAGGAAGAAGAAAAGCAAAGGCAAGATGGAAAGAAGAAATATATGCACCTACCATTGCTGCCTGAATCAAGGTCATGACAGCTTCAACATAGATCTGACCATAGCGAAACAGATTCTGCCGGGCATTATCTGCCTGACGAATATACGCGAAGGCGTTGGGTGTTTCCAACTGCTCGTTTGAAATACGCCGGCTTTTGGCGTGCAGCATCCGGCGTATTTTTTCCTCAAAATCAATGATAGCAAAAAATTGAACATGATATCTTATGTACCACACGGAGTATCCGGCGGAAATAAGAAAAGCGGCTGCATATAGGATCAGAGCGGAGAGAAGATCCCATGAATAACCAGAGGAAACGAAAAAAAAGATGCGTTCTGTTGCCCAGACGCTTACGATGAAAGCTGCTCCGTTCAGAAGTCCCATGAAAACCATCAGCACAAAACTCCGTGGAGCTGTCTTCAAAATAAAACGGAGAGCTGTTTTTGCATCTGCTTGATTATTACTCATCATATAGTCCTTTCTGTGTGTTGAACAGGTCTGCATAGTAATCGCATTCCTTCAGAAGCACATCATGAGGTGCTTTGGCGATCAGCGTACCGTCTCTCATCACTAATATTTCATCCGACATACGAACTGATCCCAAACGGTGAGAAATAAAGAGCGTTGTTTTGTCAGCCAGAAGGTCTCGGTAAGCTTCATATATTTTAGCTTCCGCCATGGGGTCGAGTGAAGCATTTGGTTCATCCAGGACTGCAATTGGCGCCGCGGAGAGAATGCAGCGTGCCACCGCCATCTTCTGCCATTCACCGCCGGATAGTCCTGCTCCGGCTTTAAACAGTGGCATAAGGCTGCTGTCATACCCATCTGCGCGGTTTATGACCGCAGGATGAAATGCGAGATGATCAAACACGTCGTTTAACATTTGATCATCTGCAGGCAGATCCCGACCCAGTGAGACATTCTCCCGGATCGTTACAGGATAACGGTAGAAGTCCTGAAAAACAACAGTTAACAAACGCTGACGGACGGAAAGTGAAAGCAGATGAACAGGCATATCGTTAACCAGTACTTGCCCGCTGTCAGGAGCATATAGGCCGGCTAACAGTTTTACCATGGTTGATTTCCCGCAGCCGTTTTCCCCTACCAGCGCATAGTGTCTGCCCGGCTCAAGCCGAAAACTCACATGCTTCAGCACTGGCTTGTTCATTCCGGGATATGTAAAGACAACATCCCGAAATACGATGCTTCTGATCTCTTTCTCCGGCTCGGCATCCTGCATTGAAGGATCCTCTTCAAGATCAAGAAACGAAAACAGGCTGCTCATCTGCCGTGATGCGCTGACAAAATCATAAACGGCGGCATACAGCTGTTTAGCGCTTTTCTCAAGCTCTATTGCAGCGTAAAAGGCTGAGATGAAAAGACCGATCGTGATCGTCGCAGCCAGCAGAGGCCGCAGGAGCAACAGCACAAGCATGATGCAATACACAGCAAACAATATCTGTATGACCGCTTCGATCTGAAAACGTTCTCTCCCAAGTTTTGCGTTATCCCGTTTCGCCTTGGAATAAGATCCATGATAGCGACGGTCGATCTCATCGTCAAAAGAGAACAGTTTTCTTTCGGCAGCATATTCTCGCTGCATGAGAAGGGATGAGAAATAATTGGCGTGGCGCATGTTCTCCCTGTATTTGACCCAGAATCCGTCCGTCTTTTTGGCTGCCTTTCCGTTTAGAAAAATCCCCAGAGACAAAAGAAAAATGATTCCGATGGCGATCCAAAAGTCAATGCGCCATAAAACGATAAGCGATATCACGAGTTTTACCGTGAGACTGATAATATCCCCAGAGGCCTTAAACATCTGATCGTCCAGCGCAGAAGCCTCGGAGGATTTCTGCCACAAAAAATGAAACTGCTGTGTCTCGGTCACGGCAAACGCTGTTTTCGCTGCCTTTTCCAAACGGGCAGTATCCAACCGCGCAGACTGACGGATCTTATGTTGCTCCGCAATACGGATCATAACGGCGTTAAAAATGATTTGAAGAAAAAAGAGCACGCAGAAAGAAGCAAGAAGTACGAAAAAACGCTGGGAGCCGTCAATACCTTTGTTCATGGCACTGTCTATGATCTGACCGCGAAGCCGAATGCAAACGGCAGGAATGGTACCGGAAAAAACGGCAAGGAGAAAATAAGCGGAAAAATCCAAGTGCCTGACAGTCCTGCGGAGATATGTTCTGATATTCATGAACCTTCCTGCCTTTTTTTATTTTATTATATTTGAATATATGTTCATTTCCAGTCTTGTTTTTTGTTTGTCTTTCTGCTATAATACATTCAGAAAAAGAACGGCAAAAACAATGTGGAGGGTCGGGATCATTCTCGCTGCCCTCCTTTATTTTTCTTGCAGATTCAGCCGGAAGAGGGTATAATGTTTCCGTATGCGGCTGCCTCGGCATCCCGCAGAGGAAGGAAATCACCGGCATGAGTCTGACCCAGAAAGTCAAAGCGTTATTCGGGACGAAGGCCCTGCTCGACGGCCGGACGGCAGCAGGAGAGATCCCCCCGGCTGAAAAACTGTACGGACGTTTTCTGCGGCTGGCCGGACCTTCGGTGATCGAAGCCGTTCTTGTCGCACTCGTCGGCATCGTGGATACGATCATGGTCAGCACGCTCGGTGACCTCGCCATCGATGCGGTCGGGATCAGCACACAGCCGAAATTCGTGATCCTCTGCTTCATCTTCGCCCTGAGCACGGGAACGACAGCAGTCGTGGCAAGACGCAAGGGGCAGGAAGACCGGGAAGGCGCCAACGCGGTGCTGCGGAACGTCTTCGTCATCGGCCTCGGGATCATCCTGCTGCTGACGCTCCTCGGACGCGTGTACGCGGAACCGTTCCTGCGGTTTGCGGGCGCGCATGATTCCTACATAGGGGACGCCGTCGTTTATTTCCGGATCATCTGCATCAGCCTGATCTTCCAGGGCCTGAACGTGCTGATCAATTCGGCGCAGAAGGGCAGCGGCAACACGAAGATATCCATGACCACGAACCTTATCGGCAACCTGGTCAATATCCTTTTCAACTGGCTGCTGATAAACGGGATCGGACCGTTTCCGCGTCTCGAAGTGAGAGGCGCGGCCATTGCGACGCTGATCGGCGCCATGGTGGCGTGTACGATATCGGTGGTGCGGCTGTTCATCCGGAAAAATTATCTGAATGTGTTTGAGGATGCCGGATGGAGACCGTCTTTTCCGGTCCTGAAGCCGGTGTTCAAGGTCAGTTCGAGCGCGCTGGTTGAGCAGCTCATCATGCGCTTCGGCTTCTTTACCTTCAACATGATCGTGGCAAGGCTCGATCCGCTTTCCTACGCGACGCACATCATCTGCATGAATTTCATGTCGCTGTCGTTCTGCTTCGGCGACGGCTTTCAGGTCGCGGCAACGGCGCTGGCCGGTCAGAGCCTCGGGGCAAAACGGCCGGATCTCGCGTACATGTACTGCGGGATCGGAAGACGCGTGGTCGTGATCGTATCAACGCTGCTGAGCCTGTTCTTCATTGCGATGCGCTATCCGCTGATGCGGCTTTACACCGATACGCCCGAAATCATTGAAATGGGCGGCGTCTGCCTGCTGATGCTTTCGGTGATCACCTATACGCAGACGGCGCAGGTGATCTGCACGGGGTGCCTTCGCGGCGCCGGCGATACGCGTTATACGGCAATGATCTCGCTGATCGCGATCGGCATCATCCGGCCGCTCAGCGGCTATGTGTTTGCCTATGTTGTCGGCTGGGGCCTGTACGGCGCCTGGTTCGGCACGCTCGTCGATCAGACACTCAGAATGGTATTAAGTTCCGCACGTGTCCGCAGGGGCAGGTGGCTGGAGATCCAATTATAAATCATGCGGGCATTCCGCGGAAATGAGGTTAACATGACGGTACAGGAACGCTATGAATACTGGCTCACGAGCCCGGCTTTTGACGAAGCGACCAGGGAAGAACTGAGAGCCATCAAGGATGATCCGAACGCGATCGCGGAACGCTTTACCGGCGATCTGGAATTCGGCACCGGCGGACTGCGCGGCGTGATCGGCGCCGGCACCAACCGGATGAACGTCTACACGGTCCGCAAGGCAACACAGGGCATTGCCAATTACATCCTGCAGAAGGGGACGCAGAAGAAAGGTGTGGCCATCTCGTATGACAGCCGCCGCATGTCTCCCGAATTTGCCGATGAGACCGCGCGCTGCTTCTGCGCGAACGGGATCCCGGTGTATATCTTCCCGATGCTGCACCCCACGCCCATGCTGAGCTTTGCCGTGCGCGATCTCGGCTGCACCGCAGGCGTCAACATTACGGCCAGCCACAATCCGCCGGAATACAACGGCTACAAGCTCTACTGGGAGGACGGCGCACAGGTGACGGTGCCTGACGATGAACTGATCATCGCCGAGGTCAACAAGATCACGGACTACGCCGAGCCGAAGACCATGAGTCGGCAGGATGCCATGGCCGCGGGGCTGTACCGCTACATCGGCAGCGACCTGGACGAGCGCTACTACGAAAACGTGAAACAGTGGATCAAGCGCCCCGACGTGATCGCGAAGGAAGCGAAGAACATTACGGTCGCCTACACGCCGCTTCACGGAACCGGTTTCGTGCCCGCCATGCACATGCTGAGGGAACTTGGCTTTACGGCGTATGCGGTGCCCGAACAGTCCGTGCCGGACGGCGAGTTCCCGACGGTCGGTTATCCGAATCCCGAAGATGCCAAGGCCATGAAGATGGCGCTCGAACTGGGTGAAAAGGTCGGAGCTGACCTGGTGCTCGCGAACGACCCCGACGCCGACCGCATCGGTTCCTACGTGCGTGATTCCGAAGGCAAACTGCAGCGCCTGACCGGCAACATGATGGGCGCCCTGCTCTGCAACTACGAGATCGAAAGCGCGAAGGAGATCAGAGGCCTCCGTCCCGACAGCACCGTCGTGTCCACCATCGTGTCCACGAACATGACCGCTGCAATCGCGCGCAAATTCGGTGTGAACTACTATGAGACCCTGACCGGCTTCAAGCACATCTGCGGCAAGATGCGCGAACTGGAAGAGACAGCTTCGATGGATTTCCTCTTCGGTTATGAAGAGAGTTACGGCTGCCTCGTGGGCACCTATGCCCGCGACAAGGACGGCATCATGGCCGTCACGGCGCTTGCGGAAGCGGCCTGCTGGTACAAGACCCAGGGCAAGACCCTCTGGGACGTGCTGCAGGATCTTTACGCGGAAGTCGGCTGGTACCGCGACATCAATATCTCCCGGACCTTCAAAGGCCTCGAAGGCGCCGAAAAGATCCGCGGCATCATGAGCTTCCTCAGGAACGATCCGCCGAAGGAACTGGGCGGCCTGCCCGTCGTCGCGCTCCGCGACTACAAGGAACATAAGACCCTGAATCTCAAAACGGGTGAGGCGGGCGTGACCACGCTGCCGACTTCGAACGTTCTGTACTACGAGCTGACGGACGACGCCTGGGTATGCGTAAGGCCTTCCGGCACGGAGCCGAAGATCAAGCTCTACTGCGGCATCTGCGGCAAAGACAAGGCTGACGCCGACGAAAAGGAACGCGTGATGATCGAAAAACTGAACGCGTTCATGGATCAGTTCGAATAAGCTTTTGCAGAGAATAAGAAAACGGCGGGGCTGCGGCCCCGCCGTTCTTTTGATGATTCTTTTCTGCTTACTGTGCCTTTTCGGCCTTTGCCAGCAGACGGGCTTTTTCATCCTGTGCATGCTTCAGTCCGGTGTCTTCGGTGAAGTGCCACTCATTTTCCAGCAGATCGATGATGCGGTCCTGTGTCTCGGCCGCTTTCCGGTACTCACCCATGATCTCATAAATGTCCGAGATGGCCATCAGTTCGTCCGTAAAGCGCGGGCGGCGGGGGCTCTTTTCGAAGGCCTGCTCGTAAAGCCCGATCGCCTTTTCATAATCGCTTTTCTTGGCATGGTACTGCGCGGCTTCGAAGAGGCAGACGTCGTCCTCCGGATGCGCCGCGACCAGTTCGTCAATGATGCCGTCCGCGGTCTTTTCGTCAAATCGGGCGAGGGCGATGCCTGCCCGGTAGATCTGAACCATGACAGGTCTCGCGTCCGGAAGACGACTTGCCCGTTCAAGATACTTTTCCGCTTCGTCCGCGCGGTGATCGGCAAGCAGATTGTCGATGAGATACAGATACGGTAGGCGGACGTCCGGGTTTTCATTGGCGATGCCGCGCCAGAATTCGATCGCTTTTGTATGGTTCGCCATGTTCCAGTCCCAGACCGCATGGCCTTCCGCGCGGTCAAGGACCCACTGCCAGTCTTTCACGCCGGGCGCCGTGCGGATGGTGTCCTTCGCGTATTTTGCCGCTTTCCGGGCGCAGGCGTTCATGCGGTGCCAGTACAGGTAGGACAGGAGCCCGGCGGCGCGCTGTTTGTTTGCCTCGTCGGCAAGCTGCCCTTTCAGATAGTCTTCGTATTCACGGAAGAGATCCTGCGGCAGTTCTTCCGTGTTGTCCATGCTGTTTTCGATGCGGTTCAGCCGCTGTTCGTCATTCAGGTCGAACAGTTCGTCGATGCTGACGCCGAAGATCTCCGCGAGAAGCGGGAGAGCGGTGATGTCCGGCATGGAGGCGGCGTTCTCCCATTTGGAGACTGACTGCGGGCCGATGCCCAGTTTATCCGCAAGCTGCTCCTGGGTAAGTCCCGCCCTGAAGCGCAGCTGTCTGATCTTTTTCCCGAGTTCCATGTTGATTCCCTCCTTGATTCAGGCCGTGTTTCGTGATCACGGCCTCATTATACGGGAACGAAACAGGCGGTTCAATAACGCAGACGGCAAGCGGACTCGCCCGTCAGGCGGGGAGCCCCCCTGCCGTCCTCTTTTTCTGTCATCCTGGGTAAAGTGTTTCCTGTCATCCTGAGCGAAGCGAAGGATCTTACACCCCGAAGAAGATGTCTTCGTTCCGCAGGGCGGGGTCGGCGACGTGATCGTTGACCGAGTTCGCATGCTTCGAGAGATCGCCGCAGACGGCTTCGGTGATGCCCTGTGCCTGCAGCTCGCGGATAACGGTGGAAGCAATATTTTCGATCGCCGCGTATTTGTCCATCATTTCCGCGGCGGTATTGCCGCTGCTGATGATACGGTACAGGGCCGGCGCGAGGCCGGGGAGTTTCGGAAGGTCCCGCATGGCGCGGAACTGCCATTTGTAATACGGCATGAGCGTGCGGTTCAGCAGAAAAACGACGTGGATGGCGGCCTGTACGAAGGTGATCGCGGCAAGCTGCGCGGCACCTTCTTCGCCGTGGTCGAGGCAGCGGAGATAATTGTACTGCCCGGCCTGCGCCATCGTAGCGAGTTCGCCGGCCAGCTTTTTCAGGCGGACGTCCTCGGGCATTTCCCGGAGCGCGTCGCGCCTCATGCTGAAGATGCCGGCGTCATCCCGCCAGATCTCGCCGTTCGTTGCTTCCAAAAGACTGTTTTCGGGGATGCGGAACCAGTCGTACAAGGAAAGCCTGGCTTCGGCGTCTCCTGTCTTTGACAGGAAAAATTCGCTCATTCTGAGCACACCGTGACGGTTTCCTCCGGCCGGACTCAGTAAACTTTTCTTGAAACCGAGGTATTCCTTCGGGAGTTTCGCGTAGGCGCGCTCCAGACGGAAGGCGGTCTGCCGGTCGATCACATCCTCGCCGGGCAGAAAAAGACAGAACCCCGCTTCAAAATCGTGGTCCTGCGAAACTTCGTCGTCGTAGCCGAAGCATTCGCTGCCGCTTCCGCAGAGGCCGGCGGCGATCAGGCCTTCCCATTCCGGGAATTGCTCATGCAGCAGCGGCGCGCCGTATTCTTCATAATATTTTCTCGCGAGCTCAAGTCCCTGCATAGATCTTTTCTGCGGCTTCCCGCAGCTCCTTTGCGGTCATGAACCAGCCGTAGTAGTCGAAGCCCGGCGCGCAGGTCCGGCAGACGTAGGCGTAGTAGCCGTTCCGGGGCAGGCTCTCCGTTTTGAGGAGCGCTTCCGCGGTCTCCAGCATGCCGTTTATGTCGGCGTCTTCGTCCTGTTCATGCACAAGGTCGGCGAGGTTCAGCCAGGTAACCGCCTGCTCGAGCTCGCTGCCGGGGACCTTTTTCATGGTCTCCAGGGTTTTCCGGTAATAGCTTTCCGCTTCGCCGTACCTTCCGAGGTCAGCCAGGGCGAGGGCCATGTTGTTGTACAGGCCGCCGAGGCGTCCATCAGTTTCGGGGAGTTCTTTCTCGTACAGCGCGCGGGCAAGTTCGAAATACGGCAACGCTTCGTCCGCGTGCCCGAAGGTCTTGCAGACGGTCGCGGCATTCACCCAGGTGGTGCCGGCGATGATATTGCCGGTCATGCCCAGTTCCTCCAGGAGCCGCAGGGCTTCCGCCATCGACGCGCGGGCTTCGGCTTCTTTCCCGGATTTGCGGAAATAGCCCATCATCTCGTTGCGGATGGAGAGTTCGCCGCGCCGGTCTCCGCCGGCTTTTGCTTCGGCGAGCCAGTAAGCGAGGTGGCGCCCGGCGCCTGCCCAGTCGTCGTGACTGAGGTATTCGTCAAGCTTTTCCACGATCCGGCCGACCGGCACGGAAAAAGAAGGACGCTGAGCGTCCCGGTTCATGTCCAGCAGGCACTGGGGTTCTTCGTAATCTTCTTTGCTGAGGATGCTCATGGTTTTTCCTTATCAGCGCCTCGCAGACAGATGAAAGCTTTCTCGGAACGATTTACTTCGTGCATATGTTTCTCGAAAGCTTTATCTGCTCTGCTTGGCTTTATCAGTTCTACGCGATCAGTACGCGCAGGAGAGGGGTGACGATAAACATGGCAAGGGTGGTCCAGACGACGCCCTGGGAGGCAAACCGTTCGCCTTCCTCGCCGCCGTACTGGGAACCGAGGACCACGGCCATCGTGGGGGCAGGCATGGCGGCAACGATCATGGTGGTCTGCGGACCGAGACCTTCCATGCCGAGGATCTTGAAAATAATGAAGAAAATGCCCGGCGCCAGTACGAAGCGCATCAGCAGGAGCAGCGCCGTAGCCTTGTTCATGACTAACGATTTCAGCCCGAGTTCATAGATGATGAAGCCTGTCATCATGATCGCGAGCGGCGTCACCACGCTGCTGAGATGGCGGATGAAGCTGGATGCGAACGAAGGCAGGTGCACGTCGAGGAGCACCAGAACAAGACCGATGGAAACGCCGATCACGGGCGGAGAGAGCAGCACCTTCAGCAGGAGCCTGCAGAAGCTTTCGCGCTCATAATCGTAGGACCAGCGGACGGCAATGACGCTGACGAGCCAGATGGAAAAGGAATTCAGCACATAGAAGACCATCACGAAGGGGGCGCAGGCGTCGCCGAAGATCTCCCGGCAGATCGCGAGCCCGATGAAGATCGCGTTGGAGTTCGCGCCCATGTGGATGAAAAGGCCGGTCTTGTTCTTCGGAATGCGGAAGAGTTTGCAGACCAGGAATGCCAGCAGGTTGCTGAGCGCCATGGCAATGAGCGAGATCAGAAGATAGATCCCGTACTGGCTGATCGTATCGCGGCTTAAGTTGGTGATGATGCCGTTGATGCAGTTGAAAGGGACAAGCAGGGTCATCAGCAGCTTGCTGACGAAGGCCTTGGCTTTTTTGTCCATCAGGCCTCTGACGCCGAGATAATACCCGGTCGCCGTCAGAAGCAGGATGACGCTGACCGATGAAACGGCCTGCCAGAAAACATTGTTCATGATTTGCCTCAGGTGAGATATGACTTGTTATTGTCCGAGAATGAAGTTCATCCGGACCGGATCGTGATCCGAATAGGTGAAGCCGGTGCTGAGGACGTCAGCGCCGAGGAGCGTGACGTTCGGAGAAAGCAGAAAGCCGTCCACGGTGATCACGTACTGTCCTTGGTGGTAGGCCGAATCGGCATTGCGGCAGCTCGGCTTCGGGTCAGCCGGATCAAACGGCGCGACGAGGCGGATATCCGTATCCCGGAAGGTCTCTTCGGGGATGGGCTGGGCCCAGCTGTATTCCGCGCCTTCGACGCCGAAGACCTTCTTCGAATCGCCCAGAAGATCCTTGTTGAAGTCGCCGCCGGCGATGCAGTAGCTGCCCTTTTCGTATTCTCCCTGCATGTCGGCAAGCAGGAGCTTCAGCTGCTCCGTTGCGATCGTTCCGTCGGAGGTATAGGCGGAGAGGTGCAGGTTGTACAGCACTAACTGCTTGCCGTCATCCGTCGGGATGTACTGACGCGAGTAGCAGCGGTCCAGGTCAAGAAACTTGGTGAAACCGTTTTCGATCGGGAGCTCCACGCGTTCCGCTTTCGTGATGCCTGCCTTCGAGAAGGTCATCAGGCAGGACTTCGAAGCGCCGTGCGGCTGATAGAAGGGATAGGCGAGGAAGGGAGAATCGTAGTTCTGCGCCCAGGCGCAGGCGAGGCCGGGCAGCGCGTCCGTCAGATATTTCCGCTCGTCAAAGTGATAGCTCCGTGTGGAGTCCATGTCCACTTCCTGGATCAGATAGAGGTCGGAATGCTGTTCGGCCAGAAGAGCGCCGATCTTTTTCAGATTGGCGTCCAGCCGCTCCTTCGACCAGGCCCAGGATTCGTGGCCGCCGTCCATGAAGAAGCCGTAATCGGATTCATAAGCGCCGAAGCCGATGTTCCAGCTGGTGACGGAGAGGGCTTCGCCGGTGCGAATCTCCTTTTCCGCGGAAGCCGGGTTTTCAGGCGCGAGCGTCTGATCGCCGATCCGGTGATAGGCAATGAAAACGTAGGCAATGTAAGCCGCCGCAATGAGGACGAGCGCAAGCAGCACCTTAAGAAGGATCTTGCCGGCCTTCTTGATTCTTTCCATTATAATAACCTCCGCGCGCGGGTTGTCCCGCACTGCTCACATTGTAGCCGAGCGGGCGGCGATTTGCAAGATGAAAGAAGAATATGGGGAGCAAAATGAGAACGGCAGACGGGAATGCTACAAATCAGAAAAAAAAGGTTGATTTATTTACGTTTTTTTTATAGAATAAAAGAACCTATAAAGGTCTCTGGCGCCGGCTCACCCAGCGCCGGCGTAAAAAAACAAAGGAGGAACAACATGAAGAAACTGTTGGCACTTGTGCTCGCGCTTGCCATGGTTCTGTCGATGGCCGCCTGCGGCAGCCAGCCCGGAACTTCCAGCACTGCGGACACCAAGGAACAGACCACCACTAAGGCGCCTGCCGAATCGACTCCGGCCGCTACTGAGCCCGCTCAGACTGAGCCGGCCAGCACGGTCCCGGAAGGCGCTAAGGTAGGCAACTACACCTACAAGACCTATTCCACCAGCCTTGGCAAGAACTGGAACCCTCATGCGTGGGAGACCAACGCCGAGAGCTCGATCCTGGACTACATCTCGACTCCGTTCGTGAACATGCAGGTCAAGGACTCCGAAAACGGCATTTATCAGTGGATCTATCTGGCTGCTGAATCCGTCACGGACGTGACCGCCAGCCACACCGCGGATCTTGAGAAGTACGCCGTGACGCTTCCTGAAGGCGTTGCTGCTGCGGACGTCAAAGAAGGCTACGTCTATGAGATCAAGCTGAACAAGGATATGAAGTGGGAAGACGGCACCCCGATCAATGCGGACAGCTACGTCTACTCCTTCAAGGCCATGCTTGACCCCGCCATGAAGAACTACCGCGCCAACCTGTACTACGACGGTGAGAGCGCCTGCGCCGGCGCCGTTGCGTATTACAATGCCGGTACTGTCGTTACCAACTATGCCCCTCTCGGCATGACTGTTCAGGAATACCTGGACAACGGCGGCAAGGTCGATGACCTCTATGTCGACTGCTTCAATTTCTGGGGCGCAAAAGGCTACATCACTGCCGAAGGCGAAGAAGTCCCTCAGTTCGTGAGCGCGCTTGACGAAGTCAAGTACAGTGCTGATGGCCAGGGCGATGACGAGTTCAGCGGTGCTGACCTGTACGCCTACTTTGCTCCGGACGGACAGTACGCCGGCTATGCTGCCGACTATGTGTTCACCATTTCGGGCCAGTCCGACTACACCAACGCCACCTGGGACGATGTCGGTATGTACAAGGTCGATGATTACACCCTCATCTACGTCAACGCCACCCAGATCGACGCCAACTACTTCCTGACCTCCCTCACCAGCAACTGGCTGGTCGATGAGACCCTGTATGAAGCCGGCAAGGAAACCTCCGACAAGCTGGTCACCACCAACTACTGCACCAGCAAGGAGACCACCAAGTCCTTCGGCCCTTACAAGATCGCCTCTTTCCAGGATGAAAAGCAGGTCGTTTACGTCCAGAACGAAAACTGGTACGGCTATGAGAAGGTCCACGATGCCGACGGCAACGAATACCTTGTCTCCATGACCGATTACCTTGTTGACGGCAAGAGCGTGCAGCGCTACATGGCCACCAGCATCGTCGTCGACGTCATGACCGACGACGCCGCGAAGGAAGCCTTCCTGAAGGGCGACCTTGACGACTGGGCACCGCCCGCCGATCAGGTCGTTGACTATGCCACCAGCGAACAGCTGTACAAAGTCGACGAGACCTACATGATGTCCTTCTTCTTCAACACCAATCTGGACGCTCTGAAGGAAATGGATGCCTCCAAGGGCAACACCAACTCCGTCGTCCTTTCCAACGAGACTTTCCGCCGCGCGTTCAGCCTTTCCGTGGACCGTGCTGAATGGGTCACCGCGACCGCCGGCTACAAGCCTTACTACTCCCTGCTGAACGAACTGTACTACTATGATGTGTACAACAATCCGGAAAGCATTTACCGTCACACCGATCAGGCCATGCAGGCGATCTGCAACCTGTACGACGTGAAGTTCGGCGAAGGCACTCCTTACAAGACCCTGAAGGAAGCTTATGATTCCATCACCGGTTACAACCTGACCCAGGCTCAGGAACTCATGAAGCAGGCCTATAAGGAACTGACCGAAGCCGGTCTCTACAACGGCGGCACCATCCATATCCGCGTCGGCTACAAGAAGGGCGCCCTGGATTCCACCGACAACACTCAGGTCGAACTGATCCAGAAGTACCTCAACGCGGCTGTGGAAGGCAGCGGATTCGGCAAGGTCGAACTTGAAGCTGTCGGCAACATCGAAGACCGTTACAAAGCTGTCCCGAACGGCGAATTCGCCATCGGCTACGGCGCATGGGGCGGCGCTGCGTTCTATCCTTTCCGCAACATGCAGGTCTACTGCGATACCGAACAGTATGCCGGCCAGATCAACGAAGCTGCTGACTGGGATCCCGCGACCGAAACGCTGACCCTGAAGCTGAACGGTGAAGATGTCACCATGACCTGGCAGGATTGGTCCCGCTCCTGCGTGGGCGTCGGCCGCTTTGCCACTGCTGACTTCGAAACCAAGCTGAACATCCTGTCCGCTATGGAAGAGCTGTTCCTGAAGAAATACTATCGTATTCCTCTGGCCGGTTCCACCAGCTGCTCGATGCTGTCCTACAAGCTTAGCTACTACACCGAGGACTACAATATCATGTACGGCTTCGGCGGCCTTGAACTCATGCGCTTCAACTACACGGATGAAGAATGGGCTGCGGCTGTCAAGGATGCCGGCGGCGTTCTTGAATATTAATGCCGTTCCATTGATAATGTAACTGACTCGTAGTTAAGAAAGAGGGCGGGCAGATTGGGGAGCTCCCCCAATCTACCCGCTTCTCTTGAAAAAATCCTTCAGACAAGGGAGTATAGCTTATGGGCTACATGGGCAAATACGTTATTAAGCGCCTTATCCTGATGCTGTTCACATTCTTCTGCATTGTTACGATGTGCTTCATGCTCGTCCGTGCGCTGCCGCGGGAACTGCCGCAGGGCACGGCGTCACAGGTCGAACAGATCAAGGCCCGCTGGGAGGCGCTGGGGTACAACAGACCCCTGCTGGAACAATACGGCATCTACTGGAAAAACATCATCACAAAATGGGACTTCGGGACCTCCTGGGGCATTGCCTTCCGCAAACCGGCCTGGGATGTGCTGACGGGACGTCTGCTCCCGACAGTACTGGTGAATGCCTATTCCATGGTCGTGGCCGTACCGATCGGAATCATCCTCGGCATCTATGCCGCCATTAAGAAGAACAAATGGCAGGATTCCTTCATCAGTACGCTGGTCATGATCTTTATTTCCGTTCCTTCATATGTTTATGCCTTCTTGGTACAGTATTTCCTGTACTTTAAACTCGGATGGCTGCCGCTGAACGTATACGCGTTAGCGGATGCCAACAATTCCTGGGTATCCTGGAAGATGATCTACAGCATGATCGCCCCGGTGTTAGCGTTGTCCTTTGGTGAGATCGCCGGTCTCTGCCGCTTTACGCGCGCGGAGCTGACGGAATCGCTGACGCAGGACTATATGCTGCTTGCACGCACGAAGGGTCTTACCCGCGCGCAGGCAACTTCCCGGCATGCCCTGAAAGTGGCCATGGTGCCTATTTTGCCTTCGATCCTGTCCAGCTTCCTGGGACTGATCGGCGGCAGCATGATCATAGAACAGATCTTCTCCATTCCGGGTGTCGGAACGTTATACATCCGTTCCATCAACTTGCTCGACTATGACGTGTTCATGATGGACTGCGTTTTCTATACATTCATCGGCCTGCTGGCCGGCATTATTACGGACCTTAGCTACGGATTCCTTGATCCGCGCATCCGCATGGGCGCGAGGTGACGGCATGAAACATCAAATCGATCTGAATGCTATTCCGAAAGAGAAATTCCGTTTTGCCCAGCTGGATGCGAAGCTGTCCGATACCAAATTCGACGACAAGCCGATCGGCTACTTCCACGACGCGTGGATCCGCTTCCGCAAGAACCGGGCTTCCGTTGTGGCTACGGTCATTATTATCCTGATCGTGCTTTTTGCCTTTATCGTGCCGGTCTTCACCAAAAACCATGCCGGGGTCATGGATACCTATTACGCCAAGAAGGGCCCCCGCTATACCTTCCTTAAGGAAAATCTGGGCATTGCCGACGGCGGCGTCACCGGCAGCTATTCTGAGATGGACTTTGTCCGCTACGCGGCCATCGGCGTCGGCGCGGAAGATACGGACGGCAATTCCGTCAAGACCATCAAGGATACCATGGGAACGCTGTATCAGCCGTTGAACGAACTCATCAAAGTGGAAGAGTCGGTCAACAAGCTGAGCAAGAAGACCACGCTGCGCTTTACGGCGGAATTCGATACCTACCTGCAGGTCGGCTTCATCTATAAGATGGTAACGCAGCAGGAGTATCAGAAGATCCTGGATTACCAGAATGAAAGCGGGCTGCAGATCCTGTATCCTCTTATCGAAAACAATCAGTGGAACCCGGACAGCACGGACGCGAACTACTGGTATAAGGCCGACAAGAAGTTCAACGCGGTCACGGTGAATGAAAAAGGCAAGGGGACCAAGCTTGACTACTCCGAGGACATGGTGCTTGAAGACAACTACATGCGCGATGAAAACGGAGAGGTGAAGTACTGGCAGTATGCCGGCGGCGGCACGTTCGACACGGCGCACTACAAGGTCCGCCTTCTTTATTACAATTACTATTACTATCTGCACGGGTTTTTCCCGGACTACATCTTCGGAACGGATGCACAGGGCTACGACCTGGCGCTCCGCATGGCGAAGGGCATTCAGCTCTCCCTGCTGGTTGCTGTTGCCGTTTCGGCCATCAATATGGTCCTCGGCGCGATCTACGGCGCCATCGAAGGCTACTACGGCGGGACCGCTGACCTGATCATGGAACGTATCTCTGACGTCTTAAGCTACGTCCCGTTCATGATCGTCATGACGCTGTTCCAGATGCATCTGGCTGCGAAGGTCGGACCCATCGTCAGCCTGCTGCTCGGTTATATCTCGACCGGGTGGATCGGCATGGCCTACCGTGTCCGTACGCAGTTCTACCGCTTCAAGACGCAGGAATACGTTCTTGCGGCTCACACCCTGGGCGCGAATGACTGGCGCATCATCTGGAAGCACATCTTCCCGAACGCCATCGGCACGATCATCACCTCCAGCGCGTTAACGATCCCGGGCGTCATCAATTCGGAAAGTATGCTGAGCTATCTGGGCATCGTCAAGCTCGGGACCTCCACCACAACGTCCCTCGGCACCCTGCTTGCGGACGCGAGCTCCATCTGGACCTCTTACCCGCACCTGATGATCTTCCCGGCTATGGTGCTGTCGCTGCTCATGATCTGCTTCAACCTGTTCGGCAACGGTCTTCGTGACGCATTCAATCCTTCCCTGAGAGGAGTTGATGACTGATATGGATAATATTCTTGAAGTCAGAAACCTTGTCATTTCATTCCGTACGAGTTCCGGTACGGTCAAGGCCGTGCGCGATGTCAGCTTTGACCTGGAACGCGGCAAGACGTTAGCGATCGTCGGCGAATCCGGTTCCGGCAAATCTGTTACGGCCAGAGCGGCCATCGGCATCCTGGCCGGAAATGGCATTGTGGAAAACGGCGAGATCCTCTATGACGGGAAAGATATCCTGAAGCTTCCCGAAGAGGAGATGTACAAGCTTCGCGGCGATAAGATCGCCATGGTGTTCCAGGATCCCCTGTCTGCCCTGAACCCGATCATCAAGACCGGGCGTCAGCTGACGGAGGCCATGCTCCTTAAGAACAAAGCCAAGAGACGGAGCGCAGGCGCGGAATTCCGCTCCCTGCTGGATACGCTGAAGGAGTCCGCGAAGGCGACCGATCCTGAAAAGAAGGAAGAGATCAATGCCCTCTGCAAGACCTTCGACGACCTGACCATCCGCGGCACCAAGCTGGAGACCGCCTACAACACCCGCAAGGCGAACGCCATGGAGCTGTCCTCACTGATCAAGGATTTCCTCTTCAAGGCGGAAAAGAACGTCAAGCAGGACGTGAAGATCGCTCTGAGAGACTTTGCCAAGAGACTGGAAAAAGTCGACGGCGATTACTTCACGGTCTACTTTACGGATCAGATCGCGGCTCTGAAGGCGGAACTTTCCGAAGAACGCGCCGCGGTAAAAAGCGGCAATGCCCTGCCGGAGCAGAACGTCAAGGACTCGCTTGAGAAGGTCGTTTCGCTGCTCGACGAGCTCGAAGCCAGAAAGGCCCCCGATTTCTACGCGGCCGGCTTCTACATGCTGAAGGGCAACAGCTTCGAATTTAAGGGCGAATCGATCGAGGAGATGAACGAGAAAGTCCGTTCCTATATGGACGCGAATTTCTCGAATGAGTTCCTGAAGATCGTGCGCGAAGGCGTGGAGTATTCTTATAGGAAGGCGCTTGAAGAAAAGAAGAGAGTCCTTCCGCTCCTTGAGGAGAAAAAGAACTGGTTCCTCGGCAGCTACGACAAGAAGGAAGCGCTGAGCGTGCAGTCCGCGCTGGCAGACGAAGTGGAAAAATCCATCGACCGCCTGGAGTTCATCAAGGACAGCAACGCCTACACCTTCCGTTCGAGCCTGAAGGCCGCCATCGAAAAATACTTCCGCTATGAAAAGCAGAACCCGAAGGAAGAGGCCCGCTTCGAGCGTCAGAGTAAGAAGAGAGAAAGCCTTATCGCCAAGGGCAGAACGGTCGACTGGAAGGTCGTCCCCGCCAACACGCGGGATCTGGATGACCTGAAGGACAACATCGTCCTTATTCTGGAAGAACTGGCGGACAAGTATAAACAGTATATCGAAGGATCCGGCAAGATGGATTTCGACAAGCGCTCCGTCGCCCTCGTTGACCATCTGAAGGAATGCGCCTCGGACAGCGTCTACAAGGTGACGCGCTCCATGGCGAAGGAACGTGCGATCAAGCTGCTCGACGAAGTCGGTATCCACGACTCCCGCGCCATGTACTACCGCTATCCGTTCGAGTTCTCGGGCGGCATGCGGCAGCGTGTGGTTATCGCGATCGCGTTAGCGGCGGATCCGGATATCCTGATCTGCGACGAGCCGACCACGGCACTGGACGTGACGATCCAGTCCCAGATCCTGGAACTGATCAACCGTCTGAAAGCAGAGCGCAATCTGTCGGTCATCTTCATTACGCATGACCTCGGCGTCGTCGCCAACATGGCGGATGACATCGCCGTCATGTACGCCGGCAAGATTGTCGAATACGGCACCGCGGACGACATCTTCTATGATCCCCGCCATCCGTACACCTGGGCGCTGCTGTCCTCCATGCCGGATCTGGAGACCAACGAGAAGCTGGAAGCCATTCCCGGCACACCGCCCAATATGATCTACCCGCCGGTGGGAGACGCTTTCGCGGCCCGCAACAAGTACGCGCTGGATATCGATTTCGAGATGCAGCCGCCGATGTTTGAGATCTCGCCTACGCACAGGGCTGCCACCTGGCTGCTCCATCCGGATGCACCGAAGGTGGAGGTCCCGAAGGCGATCACGGACCGTATCGAACGTATGAAGAAGGAGGTGCAGAACAATGGCTGAAGAGAAGGAAGTCCTGCTTAAGGTCGAGCATCTGTGCCAGTATTTCAAAAACGTCAAGGCTGTCGATGACGTGAGCTTCGACATCAAGAAAGGCGAAGTTTTCGGCCTGGTCGGCGAATCCGGCTGCGGCAAGACGACGACCGGACGCAGCATCATCAAGATCTATGACATCACCTCCGGGAACATCTACTTCAAGGGGCAGCGCATCGGCGCCGGTACGAAATCGTATTACGACGCGATCAAGGCGGCCAAGGAAGAACTGCGCAAGGGAAATCCCGACGCATCCCGCAGGGCTGAGCTTGAAAAGATCATCGAGGACAACAAGAAAGAGATCCAGTCCGCAAAGTTCACCAAAAAGAATTGCGACAAGATCTTTGCAAAGAGCCTCGTGGAGAAGCTGACGGAGCAGTACGAACAGGACAAGGCGGCTGCGGCAGGCGATTCCGCAAAGCTCGCGGAACTGAAGAAAAAGTACGATGCGGACGTGCGGGTCGCAAAGAAGTCCAAGCTGGTCACGAAGATCCAGATGATCTTCCAGGACCCGATCGCTTCCCTGAACCCCCGTATGACCGTCCGTGAGATCATCTCCGAGGGCCTCATCATCAGAGGCATCAAGGACAAGGAATACATCGACAACCGTGTCTACGACATTCTGGAAAGAGTCGGCCTCGTCCGTGAGCACGCGGGCCGCTACCCGCACGAGTTCTCCGGCGGCCAGCGGCAGAGGATCGGCATCGCCCGCTCCATCGTCATGGAGCCGGATATGCTGATCGCCGACGAACCGGTCTCCGCGCTGGACGTGTCCATTCAGGCGCAGGTCATCAACCTGTTAAACGATCTGCGCAATGAACTCGGTCTGACGATCCTTTTCATTGCCCATGACCTTTCGGTCGTCAAGTACTTCTCCGACCGTATCGGCGTTATGTATTACGGACATATGGTCGAGCTGGCAGATTCGGACGAACTCTTCCGGCACCCGATCCATCCGTATACACGCTCGCTCCTTTCCGCCATCCCGCTGCCGGATCCTCACTTCGAGAAGCAGCGCGTGCGTATCGTGTACAATCCGATCGCGGATCACGATTACAGCGAGCAGGGACCGACCTTCCGGGAGATCCTTCCGGGACATTTCGTTTCCTGCAATGACGCGGAAGAAGCGAAATACCGCGAGGAATTCGGACTATGACGAAGGGGCGCGGAGCTATCGCCGGATACTTCGCTGCCATACTGATCGGCGGAGGCATCTGCTGGTTCATCCTTACGGCCAATTCTTTTCAGACGATCGAAGATACGGCTGAGAAGTACCGGGTCTTAAGCAACGCCTTCACCTCGCCGGGAGTGATCCTGCTGGCGGTAGGCGCCCTGGTGTGGGTCTCCACGACAGGCACGCTCGACATGTTCTCCTATGCGGGAAGAGGTCTTCTCCGCCGGTTCATCCCCGGCGCGAGGATAAACAGCCCCGCGGAAAGGGAGACCTTCTACGATTACACGCAGAAGAAGAACGAGAAACGGGCCAAGGGATACGGTTTCCTGTTTGTGACCGGAGGCTTGTTCACGGCAGTCGGGATCGTATTTCTGATCCTGTTCCATACCGTCGCATGAAGGACGTCGGACTACACGAAAAACCTGCAGTTCTCTGCAGGTTTTTTCTTATGAAGCAATCCGTCAGGAAATCACAGCTGAAACAGAAAGCCTTCGGATGATTCCCGGGAAAGCTTAGTGGACGGAAAAAAGTCTGAGGAACCTTCTGCAGCCGTCGGTAAATGCTGCTCAGCTTGACAATGCACCCGTACTTTGCTAAAATCAAAGTCACTCTGTCAACAAGGCGGTACCATGCCCCTGCGCCGACGGATAACATTTTCTCAGGAGGATAAGGATGAAAAAACTGTTAGCAATTCTGCTGACTGCTGCGATGGTGATTTCCCTCGCTGCCTGCGGTGCAGGGCAGGAATCCACTCCGGCTCCGACGGAAACGACGCAGGCCACGGAAGCGCCCGAGACAACGCCGGCCCCTACCGAGCCGACGGAACCTCCGGTAGATCCTGACGCGAGCGCAGCCGAAAACTGGCAGTATGACTACTCCGGATATCCAGAGGAATCGGAAAAGATCTACGCGGCTGTCTTCGGCGAATTCCTGAAGTATTACAGCATGGCACAGGAGAAAACCGGAACGGACGAACTGTCCGAACGCTGGGCACTGGAGGCCATTGCCGAAGCCAAGCTTCTGAACGCAGGGCTCATGCTGCCGACGGCCACGCTCGGCGGCGGTTATGTCATCGGCAGAGCGGTCCCGAAAACGACACCCACCGTTCTCTGGGGGAGTGACAGCAGTCGCGTTCACGGGCTCATGGTCGTGAACAACGATTTCCTGACCCGGGCGGACAGTGACGCCGTCATCGCGAAATGGGCCGAACTGAAAGGGACCGGCACTTTTGCAGAGTGGGCGGAAGAGTATCTGACCGAACAGGGCTACATCCTTCAGGATACGTATGCCGTATCCTACGCGGAAGATCCTCAGACCTGGGATCCGATGAATACCTACCGTTCCGCTGACATCGACGCGATCGTCATGACGCTTGACGGCCTTATGGAATATGACATCGAGAACGTGCAGCAGCCGGCGCTTGCCGTTTCCTGCGAAGTGAACGGCGACAGCACCGTTTTCACGTTCAAGCTTCGCGAAGGCGCGATGTGGAGCACCGCTTCCGGTGAGGAATATGCCGAAGTGACGGCTGATGACTTTGTTGCCGGCCTGCAGCACCTGCTGGATGCGAGAGGCGGCCTGGAAGGTCTTGCCGGCGATGAAGGCGTGAAGATCAAGGGGGCTGCTGCCTACCTTAAGGGGGAAGAGACCGATTTCAGGAAAGTCGGTGTCAGAGCCCTTGACCGCTACACCGTACGCTATACGCTGGAAGAACCCTGCCCGTGGTTCGGAACGCTCCTGGGCAGCACACTGTTCTTCCCGATGAACCGTGCCTTCTACGAATCCCAGGGCGGAAAGTTCGGCGCCGAATTCGATCCTGCGGATCCTGAGTACCTGTACGGCAAAGATCCCGGGCACATCGTGTACTGCGGCCCTTATCTCGTCAGCAGCCTGACGGAGAGAAGCAGTATCGTGTTCGAACAGAATCCCAACTACTGGAATAAGGATAATGTCCGGCTGAAGACTGTCACCTGGCGGTTCAGGGACAATTCCGATGAACTGAGTGATTACGGCAGGACCAAGGCCGGCGAACTCGACGGCTGCCGCCTGAGTACGCCTGCAGCCTTGTCGGAAGCCGTGACGGACGGCCTGTTTGAAAAATATGCGTGTGCCGCCGGTACCGATGCAGCGTCCTGCGTGGCTTTCTTCAATGTCATGCGCAACCGCTACGCGAACCTGAACGATCCTTCCGTCGGCGTGTCTGCAAAGACCGTCGGCCAGGCAATAGCTTACAACGCGTTCATGCGGAACATCCATTTCCGTCATGCGCTGGTGACTTCCGTTGACCGCGGCAGCTACAATGCCCTGTCTGCAGGCGAAGAACTGAAATTAAGCAACCTTCGCAACAGCTACGTACCCGGGAACTTCGTGCAGCTGCTTAAGGACGTGACCGTGGAGGTCGACGGCAGGACCGTCACCTTCCCGGCCGGGACCTTCTACGGCGAGATCGTGCAGGCACAGCTCGATGCCGAAGGCTTCAGGATCACCGTCTGGGATCCGAAAGCACAGGGCGGAATCGGCTCCGGCGACGGCTTTGACGGCTGGTATGATCCCGATTACGCCTTCAGTGAATTCCGGAAAGCCATGGATGAAATGCAGGAGCAGGGCATCACGGTCTCTACCGACGATCCGATCGTCATCGAGATCCCCTATGCCGGCAACAGCCAGCTGCACGAAGGCCGCGCGAACGTGCTGAAGGAAAGCATTGAAAAGACGTTCAAAGGCTATGTGAAGGTCGTTCTGAACGACTGCGGAGATACCAGGGGCTGGCGCAATGCCGGCTATTATCCGGAATTCGGCCATGACATGAATGCCGACTTCATGGATGCGTTCGGGCGGAGCCCTTATTACGGCGATCCCGAGGCCTACCTGGCGACGATGCTCCCTGTTTCCGGCGGCATGATCAGGGCCTGCGGCATCTACTGATCCGCGAAAGCCCCGCACATGCGGAGAGAATGATTGACGGCCCCGACTTTGAAAAAGAGGCCGGATCCGTGCTTAGATAAAGAAAAAAGGAGACGCCATGAAGAGATTCTTTGCGGCTGTACTGACATTGCTGCTGATCCTGCAGCTCGCTGCCTGCGGGAATAAGCCCGGTAATACTTCCGAGGCGGAAACCACCCGCCCGGTGAGCACCGAAGCGGAAACCACGACGCAGAAAGAAACCGAGACGACCACTGAAGAGGAGACGACTGAGCCCGAACCGGACCCGTTCGAGATCTACTGGGACAGTGAGTTCGCTGCGATGGCCCTTGACCGGTATGTCTACGGAAAAGACTATGAGTCGCTGTACGAAAGTTTCGGCCGCGACGTGACGATCGCGGACGTTACGGAGGATCCCGAGACCGGTTTTGCCTATCTCGAGGTTGGAGATGAACAGTATCTCCTGGGACTGGATTTCCTGTCCATGGCGATGATCTACAACACGGAACCCGTCGGCGGTTATACGACTCCGGAAGACGTTTACGCTGCCTGGTGGAGGCTTTACGTCCAGCGCTGGAATTACCTGATGCCTGAGATCCCGCTGTATGCCAACGACTATTACTGCGTGTACAACACGAAGCTGAGCGGCGTCAAGGAGCACCCGGTCACTGCGGCCTGGTCCCTGCTTGACGCGCTGATCGAGTGGAATTCTTCGGACGGTACGATCACGATCGGCAGTTCGACGAAGGCGAGCGGCCAGTTCCGCTATGCCTACTACGGCAACGAAGCGACCAATTCCGCGGATATTGCCGTTTCCCAGCTCGTAAACGGTCTGGAGACCGTTTCCCACACGAAGGAAGCCGGTTACGCCTGGAACCCCACTGTCGTCAAACAGCACAGCGAAACGCTGAACGAAGACGGTTCGATGACCTATACGGTAACGATCCACGATGACCTGAAGTTCTCCGACGGCAGCAGGATCACGGCGAAGGACTATCTTGTCTTCCCGATGGTCTTCTACAGCCCGATGTCCGAGGCGGCTTCGAACCGCCAGGATTCCGGAACCATCTATGTCGGCTGGGACGACTACGTGGCTTATACCGGCCCCGGCAGCGAAAAAGGCAGCAAGGTCTTTACCGGCCTGCGCCTGCTGGATGATTACACCTTCTCCCTGACGGTGCGTAAGGAATACATTCCTTCCTTCTACGATCTGGCCATGATCTCGCTGCAGCCTTCCTATGCGAAGATGTGGCTGGGCAGTGCCGATATCAAAGATGACGGAGAGGGCTGCTACCTGACCGATGACTTCTACGAAAGAGCATATGACGGCTCCTACGCGCTGGTAGAGCATATCAGGTACGTCGCCGCTGATACGAGCGGCAAGGCTTATGCGGAATATCCTTATTCGGGACCGTATTTCATCATGTCCTACAACGAATCGAGCGGTACGGTCACGCTGGCGAAAAACGCCTTCTTCAAGGGCAATTACGAAGGAACGCAGCCCGGCATCGGAAAGATCACCTATAAGCTGCTTACCGCAGAGAAGGAAATGATCGAACTGCAGGAAGGTACCCTGGACTTTGCCGGCAATATTTCCGGCGAGGCAGCGATCGCGGATGCTGTCGAGACGGCAGGGAAAGAAAAAAAGCTGGATACGATCAGCTACCGGCGTGCCGGTTACGGCAAACTCGGTTTCCGCTGTGACTACGGTCCGGCTCAGTTTACCGAAGTCCGGCAGGCCATTGCCTATCTGTTGGACCGTGCAGCAATTGCGAAGGAATATACCGGCGGTTACGGCGGACTGGTGGACGGCCCTTACTATGAGACGGCATGGATGACGAAATCCGCGAAGGAACAGGGGATGAAACTGAATTCCTACGCGTTTTCCGAGGAAAAAGCTGTCGCGCTGCTGGAAGAAGGCGGCTGGGTCTTCGATAAGGACGGCAATCCTTATACGGAAGGCGTCCGCTACAAGAGGATCCCTGCTGAGCTTCTTGATCCGTATGAGGATGACCTGGCGTCTCTCGACGGTGCGTATCTGATCACGAAGATCGGCGATTACTGCTACATGCCGCTGGTCATCAACTGGTTCGGCGTGACGCCGAGTGATTTTACCGATTATCTGAAGCCTTACCTGGAAAAGAAAACCAGCTTTGCGCGCTGCGGCTTTGCTGTGGGCGGCGAACTCGGATCCATTGAAACGCTGCAGGAGGAACTGTACCAGAAAGCGATCTTCGGTGCTTATGAAGGCGTTCCGACATACGACGCGTTCGTGTTCTCGACGAAACTGGATTCGCCGATGTACGATTACTCCTTCAACCTGACGATCGATCCGGAGATCTTCGACGATCTGAGCTGCTACTTCCTGAAGGATCCTGCGGACATCCATTGGCTGCACGAGCGGACCCTGCCCGCTGAGGAAACTGAATCAGTCGACAGCGGAGAGCTGACGGAAAGCGAAGCCGGAACCTTCGTGCACTGAAAAGAAAAAACGTCAAAACAGCAAAAGACGGCCTGAAAAGGCCGTCTTTTGCTGTTTTCCGTGACTGCGGCAGATGGTTTTCAGTAATCGACACGCGTGAGGCAGAGACCCTTTGCCGGCGCGGTACAGCCGGCTTTCGTGCGGTCGCGGGCTTCCAGGATCCCGGGAATGTCCTCCGGCGCACGCTTTCCCTGCCCGACTTCAAGGAGCGTTCCCACGATGACGCGGACCATGTTCTGCAGGAAGCCGTTTCCGTGGACGCGGAAGAAGATGCGGTCCTTTTTCCGCACGATCTCGACGGAGTCCACGGTTCTTACGGTGGACTTCTTCATCTTCGGATTGGTGCAGAAACTGCGGAAATCATGCTCGCCGACAAGGTAGGCGGCAGCAGCCTGCATGCGGCCGACGTCGGGCTCGTAATCGAGGACCGTAAGGTATTTTCTGTCAAAAACAGGCTTCACGCTGCCGACGTGGCAGGTATAGGTATAAAGCTTTCCAACGGCCTTATAGCGGGCGTGGAAGCCGTCAGCCGCAGTCTTCACCTCATCCACGGCAATGTCGTCCGGGAGATAGTGATTCAGATAATCCCGGATCTCATCCGGCATGAGTTTCGTGCTCAGCCGGACGTTGGCGACCATGGCGGCAGCGTGCACGCCGGCGTCCGTCCGGCCTGCACCGATCACTTCCGCAGGCTCGCCGGCCATTTCCGAAAGGACCGCCTCAAGCTTTCCCTGAATGGTCTCACGGCCGGGCTGGCGTTCCCAGCCGTAATAGCGGCTTCCGTCGTAGCGTATCGTCAGTTTGTAATTCAGCATGAAACCTTGCCCTGCCTTCCCGATTTGCAGACATTATAACATGGCAAAGCGCCGATTGCAAAGCGCGGCCGCCTGCGGTATAATTTTCCTGAGATCCCTGTTAAGCGGAGGTTCGTAAAGATGAAAGAGAAAAAAACACCTATGCTGAAGCCAGGCTATCAGTCCACGAGAAAGGAATATGTTGCCTACTGCCTCTTTTTCCTGGGGCAGAACCTGCTCTGGGGCTATGCCGGCTACATTGAGACCTTCCTGACGGATATCGGCATCGTTGCCGCGACCGCGGCGGCGATCCTGATCGTCCCAAAGATCTGGGATGCCGTCAACGACGTACTGTTCGGCTACATCGTTGACCGGCACATGTTCAAGAACGGCCAGAAATTCATGCCCTGGGTCCGCATCGGCACCTCGGCGGTCGGCATCACCACGGTCGCGCTTTTCGCGATCCCGAAGGACATGTCGGACACCGGAAAGATCGTCTGGTTCCTGGTCGCCTACATCCTTTTTGACCTGTGCTATACGATTCTGGATGCCCCGGCCTTTGCCGTGACCACGGTCATGACTTCCAACGTGCAGGAGCGCACGGGGATCATCGCCGGCGGCAAGCTCTGGTCCATGGTAGGCGGCGTGGTTTCGACCGTGATCATCCCGATGATCCGCCCGAAGCTGGGGTGGCTGACAGCCTGCATCGTCTTTGTGGTCGTCTCGATCATCCTGATGATCCCGATGCTCTTTACCGTAAAGGAACGGCATTCCGACGAGGTGCTGGCTACCGAGAACCCCACCTTTAAGGAAATGCTGAAGTATCTGAAGAGCAACAAATACCTGCTTTTCGTGCTGCTCGCGATGCTGCTGCTCGGCCTTTCCTCCGTGGAGCAGAAGATGGCCATCTACATGGGCCGCATCTGCCTCGGACAGGAGAGCATGGCGACGCTGGTCGCCGGCGGTGTCGCGGTGGCCGTGATCGCGGTCTGCGCGCTGGTGCCGACGCTCTCCAAGAAATGGGATAAGTTCGACGTTCTCTGCGCCGGCATCGCTTTTGCCATCGTGATGGACCTGGTCTGCTACTTTGTCGGCTACAGCAACCTTTACGTGGCGCTGGTCCTGATCATGCTCAAATGCACCGGCCTCGGCTTCTGGCAGGTCATCATCTACATGCTGATCGCCGATACGGTCGAGTACGGGACCTATAAGTCCGGGACCCGCGCGGCCGGCGTGACCTTCAGCCTGCAGGCCTTCGTGGCGAAGCTGAAAAACGCCCTGATCGGCAGCATCGTGCTGATGAGCCTCGCCGCCGTCCACTTCGTGGAAGGCGAGAACGCCGTGCAGCCGGCCGGCGTCGCGGAAGGCGTCTGGGGCCTGTTCAATCTGCTGCCTGCGGCGGGCTTCACGCTGGCGCTGCTCATCCTGCTGCTGTTCTATAAGCTGCGCAGCAAGGACGTGCAGACGATGTCCCGCTACAACAACGGCGAGATCAGCCGCGAGGAAGCGGAAGAACTGCTCGGCAAACGCTACGGCGCACCCGCGAAATAATGGATACTGAGATAATAATCGTAAAAAGGCCGGACGGAGAGACCGAACGGCTGCAGACGGTAAGGCTTCCGGACTGGGAATGTCTGGAGTTTTTCCGTCCGCAGCCCGCGGAAGACCCTCTGCCCGGTCTTCTGCGGATCTACCGGCAGTTCATCGTGCCGGCCTTCCCCTGGATCTTCCGGCAGATGGTACTGGTGAGGATGCCGGAGAGGCGGCAGGGACCGGCAGACGGAGGTCTTTCGGATCCGGAGGCGCGGCTCCTTGCCGCGGCTGAAACGCTTCGGAAAGGGCTGCTGCTCGTCCGCGGAGAGCCACGCTTCCGTACGGAAGAAGCGCGGCTTCTGTGGAAGGAACTTGAAAGGGAAGGCTTCCTCGGTACGGCCTGCGGGAAGCTTCCGTTTACGCAGATCATCCCGGTCTCGGAGAACATGGGATTTCTTTCTGAGAGCGAAGACACAGCACGGCTGAAGGTCAACGCCTCGTTCTTCATCATGGATCCCTTCGACTGTGCGAGCCCTTACGACAGTGTCGGCACGCCCTTCGGGCTGTGCGTAAAGAACGGTGAGATCCTGAGTCCGCCGCTTTACGGGCGGGAGGCACTGCTTGTCCGGGGAAGCGGCCGGGTAAGCGTGGAAAAACCTTCGCTGCGGGATCTGGTGATCGGGATCGGCGGGAAGACGTTCCGCGAGGGAAAAAATGCGGAGATCCTGACGCGTCCTGCCTGCCGTCGGACGGTGCGCGGAAAAGAAGCGGAGGCGGTGGTCATCGGCCGGAAAGTAATTGCGGTCAGCAGCTGCGGCGGTCTTCCGGTCCCCGCGGCGGGATTCGTTCTGCGGAGCCCGGAGCTTGCCGGAATCTCCGAAGGCACCGAGGTCCGGTATCACGGGCAGGAAGATGTCATTTTCGGCATCCAGGCCGGGAGCAGCCTCCTCAGGGACGGCGTCCGGAGCGGAGGATTTCTCTCTCCGTTCTACAATGTCCGCGGCCTCAGGCGGACCGCCTTTCCGCCGAGCCTGTACCCGCTGAACTATGAGAAAGACCGCGCCGCGCGGATCGCGCTCGGGGCGGATAAGGAAGGCTGCCCCGTTCTCCTGTGGGCGGAAGGCGCGCCGAAAGTCGGCGCCCGAAAAGGAGTGACCAGCTGCGGCGCGTCGCTGTCTGAGACGGAAGAATACTGCATGACTGCCGGCATGGTGAACGCCGTTAACCTGGACGGGGGCGGCTCGGCCCAGATCCTTCTGCACGGGAAGAGGTATCTGGAACTGTCCGACCGGAAAGAAGACGGCAGCGAACAGGAACGGCCTGTCCCGCTGGGACTGACCGTACGGTGAAGCACATTACACGGGAAGGAGTGCATGCCATGGGGCTTGAACCGAATATTGAAGAGATCCGCGGACGCTTCGGGCACGGTGTCTGCTGCGCCATGTCCGTGTTCGGCGAACTCGCCGAATGGTGGACGGGCATGGATAAGGAAACGGCGCGGAAGATCGCATCCGGTTTCTGCGGCCACTATGAACGGAACAATTTCTGCGGCTGCGTCTCCGGCGCCAAGATGGCGCTCGGGCTGAAATACGGTCCGAGCCGGCTCGGCGATGGCGATAAGGCCGTGCTTCTGAAAGAAAAGATCAAGGCCTTTGAGCGCGATTTTGCCGCGGAATTCGGCAGCATCCGCTGCCCGGAGATCCTGGGCGGTCTGGATCCTTCCGTGGAAGAGGACCGGCCGAAGATCATTGAACAGGATCTGTTTCACCAGACCTGTACGGACGCCGTCTGCTTTGCCATAAGGAAAGCCTCGGAAATACTAAACGAGGAGGAACCGCACACCGGGACTGGTGTGTAAAAAAGCGGATGCCGCCCCTTGCGGAGCTTTCGCAAAACAGGGGCCCAAGCAGCGGGATATCAAAAGGGCCCTGCATCACCGGATGCAGGACCCTCTTTTCATGTGTTTCGGAAATGCGCTTTTGCGCCTTAATCCTTGACGTAGCTGACGTGCAGCAGCTCGTGAGCCTTGTGTTCACCCATCTCGTTTAAGAGGGCGCTGACCACCGGGTTGCGTTCCGCGCGCTTCACAAGGGAAGCGTCGTCGATCGCGTGCAGGCCTTCGCCGCGTCTGATCTTGACGGCATTCAGGCCGTCGGGCTGTCCAGCACCGCCAACGCAGCCGCCGTGGCAGGTCATGACTTCGACCAGGTGGAAGAAGGCCTTGCCCTCGTCCATTTCCTTGAGCAGTTTACGGGCGTTCACGAGGCCGTGGACCACGGCGATCTTCAGTTCCTGATCGCCCAGGTGGACGGTGACTTCCTTGCGGGCTTCGTCGCCGCGCAGACCGAGCTCGGCGATCTCACGCAGGGCATTCCTGGACTTGTCCGGGACACAGTGGCGGACGACCGCTTCGGCCACGCCGCCGGTCACGCCGTAGATATTGGCGGAGCCGGATCCCATGCCGAACGGCAGATCGGGCGCTTCCATGTCCAGTTCTTCCAGACGGATGCCGCTTTCATTGATCATGTCGACGATCTCGCGGGTGGTCAGGACCAGGTCGACGTCGGGCCGGCCGTCATGCTTGAATTCCTCACGGGCGGCTTCCATTTTCTTGGCCGTGCAGGGCATGATCGCGATATGATAGGTGCGCTTGCCGTCTTCGGCGTCCTTGGCGGCATACTTGTCGCGGAGGATGGCGGCGAACATTTCCATCGGGGACTTGCAGGTGGAAATGTTGTGCAGATACTTCGGATTTTCCTTCTCCAGATACTTGACCCAGGCAGGGCAGCAGGAGGTGAACATCGGGAACGGGCCGCCAGCCTGAAGGCGTGCCTTGAATTCCTCCGCCTCGGAGATGGTGGTGAAGTCCGCACCGAAGGTGGTGTCGTAGACCTCGTCCACGCCCATCAGCTTCAGGGCGGTGACCAGGCGGTGCAGCACGTTGTCCCCGGCCGGCAGGCCGAAGGCTTCGCCGACCGCAACACGCACGGCGGGAGCGATCTGGACCACGGTCCGCAGCTTCGGGTCGTGGATGGCGCGCCAGGCGTCGCCGATCTCGTTCTTTACGGTGATGGCGCCGACCGGGCACACAGCCGCACACTGACCGCAGCTGATGCAGTTGGTCTCACTGAGCATGCGTCCGAAGGGGGGCGCGACCCGCATCTGGGAGCCGCGGTTCACGAAGTCGATGATGTTCATGCCCTGCATCTCTTCGCAGACGCGCACGCAGTCGCCGCAGAGGATGCACTTGTTCGGGTCGCGCACGACGGCGGGAGATGAACTGTCGATCTTAGCGGCTTCGCGGGTATCGGTGAAGCGGACGTGCCGGACGCCGAACTGATGCGCCAGGGCCTGCAGATGGCACTTGCCGCTCTTTTCGCAGGTCGTGCAGTTGCAGTTGTGAGAGGCCAGCAGCAGTTCCAGAATGGTGCGGCGGTGTTTCAGCAGGCGGGCGGAATTGGTCTTGATCACCATCCCGTTGCGGGGCTCCAGCGAGCAGGAGGCGTCGATCTTGCCCCGCTCGTCTTCCACGATGCACATGCGGCAGGCGCCGTAGGTGGACAGGTCGGAGTGATAGCAGAAGGTAGGCATTTCGATGCCGGCTTTGCGGATGACGGCGAGAACGTTCTTTTCTCCGTCGAAAGGTACGCGCTGTCCGTCAATGATCATTACACCTTTAGCCATGGCCTTAACCCTCCTCTTCAATGGCGTCGATGGCACCGAACGGGCAGGCGCCCCAGCAGGCGCCGCAGTGGATGCACTTCGTGACGTCAATGGTATGCGGCTGCCTGAGTTCGCCGGAGATGGCTTCCATCGGGCAGTTCCGCTTGCACTTGCCGCAGCCGCGGCACAGCTTCGGATTGATCTCCAGGTGACGCTTCCGGCCGTTGCAGTGCGGGCAGTGCTTATCGACAACGTGAGCAAGATATTCGTTGCGGAAATACTTCAGGGTGCTGAGAACGGGCTTGCAGGCCGTCTGCCCCAGACCGCACAGAGACGCTTCCGTAATGGTATTCGCCAGGCTTTCCAGCGTATCCAGATCTTCCAGTTCGCCTTCATTGCGGATGATGCGTTCCAGGATCTCCAGCATGCGCTTGGTGCCTTCCCGGCAGGGAACGCACTTGCCGCAGCTTTCGTTCTGGGTGAAATTCATGAAGAAGCGGGCCACTTCGACCATGCAGGTATCCTCGTCCATGACGACCATGCCGCCGGAGCCGATGATCGCGCCGACCTTCTTCAGGGAGTCGAAATCAAGGGGCAGGTCCAGATGTTCCTCGGTAAGGCAGCCGCCGGAGGGACCGCCGATCTGCACGGCCTTGAACTTCTTGCCGTCCTTGATGCCGCCGCCGATGTCGTAGATGACCTGGCGGAGCGTCGTGCCCATGGGGACTTCAACGAGGCCGGTATTGACCACGTTGCCCGTCAGGGCAAAGGTCTTCGTGCCCGGGGAGTTCTCCGTGCCCACGCTGCGGTACCAGCCGGCGCCGTTCAGCACGATCTGCGGCACGTTGGCGTAGGTCTCGACGTTGTTCAGAACGGTAGGCTTCGCCCAGAGGCCCTTGTCCACGGTGCGGGGCGGTTTGACACGCGGCATGCCGCGCTTGCCTTCGATGGAAGAGGTCAGCGCGCTGCCTTCGCCGCAGACGAACGCGCCTGCGCCGCGGTTGATGTGCATGTGGAAGCTGAAGCCGCTGCCCATGATGTTGTCGCCCAGAAGGCCCAGTTCTTCGGCCTTCGCGATGGCGATCCGCAGACGCTTCACCGCGAGAGGATATTCCGCGCGAACGTAGATGTAGCCTTCGGTGGCGCCGGTGGCAACGCCCGCGATCAGCATGCCTTCGATCACGCTGTGGGGATTGCCTTCCATGACGCCCTGGTCCATGAAAGCGCCGGGGTCACCCTCGTCACCGTTGCAGACGACGTACTTGACGTCGGAAACGTTCCGGCGCACGCTTTCCCACTTGCGGCCGGCCGGGAATCCGCCGCCGCCGCGTCCGCGCAGGCCGGAATCGGAGATCGTCTTGCAGATCTCTTCGCCGTTCATCTCAAACAGCGCTTTCTCAAAAGCGGAATAGCCGCCGTTCGCAATGTATTCCAGGATCTCTTCGGCGTCGCTCTTGCCGCTGTCCCGCAGAACGATGCGGTGCTGCAGCTTGTAGAAGGGGATGTCGTCGCGTCTCTGATAGGCCTGGCCGTCCTTGTGGTACAGCAGGCGGTCGATGACTTCTCCGCCGAGCAGCGTCTTTTCAATGATCTCTTCACAGTCTTCCGGATGGACGTGGGTATAGAGAATGTCAAGCGGTTCAATGCTGACGAGCGGGCCGATCTCGCAGAAGCCGTGGCAGCCGCTTTTCTTTAAGTGAACGCTGTTCTCCCCGCCTTCCTCACGCAGGGCGACGCACACGTTCAGGCCGCGGGTTTCACAGGCGGCCTTCAGGGTATCGTAGACTTTCATGGAACCGTTGGCAACGCAGCCGGTCCCGGCACAGACAAGAACCTTAAGCTTCTGGGCAGCCAGAAGATCCTTCGACTCCGTCTGCAGAAGATGGAACTGCGTACGGGTCAGAGCGCATTCAGGCATTTTGCACGGCCTCCTTCCTGCGGATGTCCTCCAGCAGAGCGATCGCCGACTCAGGCGTCATCTTTGCATGAACTTCATCGTTGATCGTCATGGCCGGAGCCAGCGAACAGGCGCCCAGACAGGCAACGGTCTCCAGCGTGAAAAGCTGATCGGCGGAAGTTTTCTGCTTGCCTTCCAGCTGCAGATACTCACGCAGGCCGTCGTAGATCGGCTGGGACTTGCGGACGTGGCAGGCCGTGCCGTTGCACACCTTGACGATGTACTTTCCCTTGGCTTCCAGCGAGAAGTTCTCATAGAACGTGGCTACGCTGTAGACCTTGGCAACACCGATGCCGAGTTTTTCCGCGATCTTTTCCAGGGTCTCACGGCTCAGATACTTGTATTCGGCCTGAATGTCCTGCATGATCGCGATGATGTTTTCACGTTTGCAGCCGTAGGAATCGATGATTTCCTCTACGCGCTGCAGCATCGCATTGCTTGCATCCATTGGTGCTAATCCTCCCTTGCTGCAAAAAACTGCCGAAAAGCCACAAAACGCCCCGGCAGAGTGAATAAGCCGCTCTGCCTGAGGTGCAATATGCAATTTCGGTACTTCGGGGATATTTTATACGAAATGTCACGATTTGTACAGAGTTGTGACTTGTGAAACGGCAGAAAAAACCTGAAAGACTTTCGATTCTTTTGTGTTCCGCCTTTATCAGTTTTTTTGGAAAAGTCTGCCGATTCTGTCGCTGATGACGTCGAACAGATAGCCGGTTCCCCAGTCGACGACCATGAGAAGAAACAACGGCCAGAGGATGCTCAGGCCGACCGTATCGGACAGGCCGATCTCCCAGTCCTTCTTTCTGGAATTGATCAGGAAAAAACAAAGAGCAGCAGCTGCAAAATACAGCAGAAAGATAATGATCGAACGCATGGCCGTTCCTCCTTGAAAATACTGATTTGATTGTAGACCCGGACGGAAAAATAATCAGCCAAGAAGGCGTTAAGAAAGAAGAGAGCGGCATTAAGAAGCCGCAAAGAAAAGAAAAAGCCCGGGTGAAGACCCCGGGCATGAAAAAAGCTGCTGACCCTTTCATTTAAGCAGGAACAGTTAAGGCTTTTATGAAACAAAAAAACGGCTTCCTGACGGAGGTCGTTTTTTCTGAGCGATGGGGGATTTGAACCCCCGACAACTTGATTAAAAGTCAAGTGCTCTACCGACTGAGCTAATCGCCCGTTTTTGTCTTGGGCCAGGCTTCCGCGTTGTCCGAGACCAGCTGGGCTAGTTGGATTCGGACCAACGAATGCAGGAGTCAAAGTCCTGTGCCTTACCGCTTGGCTATAGCCCAATAGGGTGGGTTGTGGGGCTCGAACCCACGACCTTCAGAACCACAATCTGACGCCCTGCCAACTGTGCTAAACCCACCATGCGGTCCACGCCGGCGCTGCGGATAAGCGGGTGATGGGAATCGAACCCACGTGTCCAGCTTGGAAGGCTGGTGTTCTACCATTGAACTACACCCGCGCGTCCTTAAACAGCGCAAGGGAGATTGTACAATAAAAGGTTGTCACTGTCAACTGATTTTTCCTGAAAAATGTGTTGACAAGCAGAAAAGATTATTGTATATTACACCTTGCGCGGCGAAAAGCGCCGCTGCATAAGCTGCTGTAGCTCAGTCGGTAGAGCGCATCCTTGGTAAGGATGAGGTCACCGGTTCAAATCCGGTCAGCAGCTTTTTGCGTGGAAGCCTTGAAATACAAGGGATTTCGGGGCTTTTTTGTTTGTCAAAAATCAGGCCGTTTTTATGCTCATTTTCGCAATAGCCGAACATTTTAGCCGAACGCTTGCCAAAAATGGCCGATTTACCCCCTGTAATTTACCGGCAAATGATAGGCAAATGAGTCCCGGCAGGAGGCTGCAAGAGGGCTTTCAAGGCTCTTCGGGCGGTTCATCCATGCTTGCCGCGATCTCTTCAAGGCTCTTTGATAAACCGTCAACCGTCGCACCCTCCTGCTCTTCTTCTGTATCGAAAGACAACATGATCCTAAAGGCTGCCGGGTCGCCCTGCTTCCCCTTTTCCATTTGCGCAAGGATCATCTGCCGCTTTTCCTCTTCGGTCAGCAGTTCCCTTGCTATCGTGGTAAACCGTCGCGCCTTGCCGGACGCGATCCCGCCTTTTTGTCCGGCCTCTCGCGTTGCTTGGTCGCCTGGACGAAAACGGTATTTTTTCCCCTGCTCAAGATTTTCATTTTGCTTCGGGTTCCTCGGCATTGTTTGCCCTCCTGCTTTAGTCTGCTAAAGTTATGCCAAAAATACGCACGTAGGACGCCATTTTTCGGCCTTTGCTATCTCCGGGGCATAATTTACCGCCGAAGCCTTTAGAATTGAAAAATGGCGACGTAGCCCCGCACAGAATGACAAAAAAGGCCATGTTTGAAGCGGGGAAGATACCCGGCAGGAGGGCAGGAGGTTGAAAGGTGATATTTTGCCCCCTGCTTTCAGCCGGTCGCCCCCTCCTGCTCTTCCTCAATGTCTGCCCGGATCAGGTCTTTTATATAGCCTTGTTTGCTCGGCACCGTTTCAAGCTTCCGCAAAATATCGGCGTCGGTCTTTAGGTTAAGCTTTAAATGCAGCTGCACCGTGTTCGCTGCCTCATATTTCACCCGTGCCCTCTTTTGTGCTTCCGTTTCCTTGCCCATTGGAAGCCCTCCTTTCCTATGATATGAGTATACACCTTTATTTGCAATATGTCAACCCTTTCCCGGGAAAAATATATTTTTGAAAATCCTTGAAAAAGTGCTTGACTTTCTCTCTGTATGAGTGTATACTAATATCAGAAAGAGAAAAGAAAAGCCCCTGCAAATCTTCCACAACCGGCAGGGGCGCAGCCGAAAGGGTCAGGCTGCAAGGCAAGTATAGCGCAGCCGCCCGGAAAAAGAAAGGGGAAACACAATGACGCACGCAGAATTAACCGCAACGATCCGCAACCTGAAAGACCTCCGCAACCTTGCCGAACAGCTGCAAGCGGAAATCACCGCAGCAGAGGACGCGATCAAAGCCGAAATGACGGCGCAGGAGGCCGACGAAATCAGTATTTTCGACGAGGTCGCCGGATATGCCCACAAAATCAGGTGGACAACGTACACCGCAAGCCGTCTTGACGGTGCAGCCCTGAAAAAAGCCCTGCCGGAAATCGCAGCACAGTTCACAAAGACCACAACCGCCCGCCGGTTTTCTATCGCGTAAAGAAAGGGGGAAGCGGGGAGGCCGGAAACCTCCCCGCAAAATATCATGGCAAAGTTCACGATCACGCAGGAGGTCTTTGACGAAATCCAAAAGGCGACGGTCACCGAAGCCCCGCCCTATATGTCGCCGGTAACGGAAGCTTTCGCCGCCTGGCTGAACGATCAGCAGACGAACGAAAAAGCCCCGGATCGGTTCCGCTTCGATCAGGAGTTTTCGCAGCTGCACTTTGAAAGCATACTCGGGGGAAAGTTCGAAAGTATTCATGCGCTTTATGCCGTAAATTCTATGTTTTGGGGCTTTGTGGGCGCGGTCGATTATCTTTCCGCGAAAGGGATCATTTTACAGACGCAGGAGGTCACAGCATGAAAACAGAAGAACAGGTCGCCTTGATCCGTGAAAGGATTGATGAGGCGTATATACAGCTTGAAGCCGTCGCCGCCCTTGTGCGGGTCATGGCTGCCGCCTATGAGGATAAGGCACTCATGCCCACGGACGCAGACACAGGAAAAGCCTTGTTTGCCCTTCAAGAGCATATCGAAACAATCTGCCGTTTGCTCACCGTGTAGGCAATAGCCGAACGCAGGAGGGCAAATAGCCGAACGAAAGAGGCCGCCCACAAGGGCGGCTTTCTCTTGGGGGCGGGGTCTACGTGTGTTTTTTAAACAGTGCGGGCGGCATTGTTGTTACTCTGCAAAGCTTCGGGGGATATGCCCCCCTATTTCTTCCGTTTCCCCCTGCTGTTGGCTTGTTTCTCTCCGCTTCCTCGCCGCTTCAATCAGGATCACCGGCAGGAGGGCAGGAGGTCAGGCGTTCTTTTTCAGGTGATCCGTAAGGGCTTTCGTCAGGGCTTCGGCTTCCTCCCGGGTCAGGGTCACACCTTTCAGCATTTTGCCATTCGTGCGATCCCATGTGCGCAAATCGTACTTTGCCGGACGATCCCCGAAGCTTATAAGGTTCAGTTCAAGGGTGATTTCCCTTTTTTCTCCCTGCACCGTTGACAAGGTGGCAAGGTGTTCTTTGATTTCATAGCTAAATTCTTTCAATGATCTTTTCCTCCTGGCTGTTTTTTCATGTGTGTAAATGGCGACGGACGGCGTGCTGGGTCGCCTCCTGCCGTGTGATGGGTAGCCCCCCGGGGTCGCGCGTATCGCGTGCGCATATAGGCTTTCCGTCACTTTGTCAAATTGTGGCTTGCTTCGCCTTTCCTCCGGGGAACGGGGTGGGGCTTGTGTAAAATCACACTTCCCGCACGGTTCGCACGTTACAGGTCTACCGTTTTGAGGCGGCCGGGGGGATATGTAAAAGCTAACACCCCTTGCACCGGCGGTCTTTTGTTTCTCTCTCGGGCCGCCTTAAGGGCGGCCCTCTCTCTCATACAGATAATATTATTTTCTTTTCTTTCCAATACTGTTACGGTACAGTGTACAGCTACAGCTTCTTTCCGTTACTGATACCGTTACAAGGTACAGATACAGCTACAGCTTCTTTCCTGCTACAGATACAGCTACAGGCTTCAGCTACAGGGTACAGATACAGTTTATATTATTTACTATTCGTTACTGTTACCTCAAATACCCTTGGCTCCCCTTGGGTACCCTTGGCTCCCCTTGGGTACCCTATGCCTCTTTGTTGTGTTGTTTGTTCGCTGCTTCAATCCCGATCTGCTGTTTTGCTCTGTACTGCTCAAGCGAACGCAGAGAAGAGCGGACAAGCATTGTATACATCATGCAAGCAACATCTGCTTCATAACCGGCAGCCTTGCACCGTTTTTTAATATCCGCTTCCATCTCTGCTTGTTCCTCTTCGTTAGGCCAATAATTCTGCCAAAATCGCTCATGCACAAGCCCGATCTGCTGTTGGTTTAGTTGCTTCGCTAAGTGTTGCAAAAGCCGGTGATCGTATATCATCAGGCCGGGCGGTTCTTTCGTGAGGTCTGCCATTACTCGCGCCCTCCTGCTGCTTCAGCTGCTTTCTTTGCTGCCCTCTTTGCAGCTTGTCTTTCTGCCGTCGCGGGGCGTTTCCCGAAGCGATAAGGGAACAAGGCGCACCGTTCGCCCATTGTGCAAAGCTTTACTTCGTTCGCGCTGCCGCATACACATTCAAGGCAAGCTTTCCTGATTGCCTGTAAAGGTGTAAGGAGTTTTTCGCTCATGCCGTCGTTTTCCTCTCTTTCTTGCTCTCTCTGTTCAGCTGCTCAATGAGGGCGGGCATATTGATTAAAAACCTTTGTCCGCTTTGAATATATGGCACCGTTCCGGCATGGCACCCCCGGCGCAGCTGCCCATATGGCACCCCGGTGATCTTCGCCGCTTCTTTCATCGTGATAAACATTTTGCCGCTGTAATCCATTACGCACCGCCCTCCTGCTGCTTCAGCTGTTCGATAACAAAAAGGATCTTCGCCTCTTCCTCTTCCGGCAGCGGCAGCCGCAGCTTTCGGGAAAATACTTGATCGTCAATGCCCATTGCATAGGCCACTTGCCAAAGATACACCCCCGCAGCCTTTGCCGCTTCCCTGATTTTCTTGTTTTCTTTGCCGTGGTTCATTGTTGTTTTTCGTTTCCTCCTGCTTTCTGTTAAATTATTGTTGCATTTGTTGCAATTGCATTATACAATAGACACAAAGAGAAAAACAAGGGCTTTTGTGCTATTTATTTGCCTTTACCGGCACTTTGCACACAAAGCGAACGTAGGAGGGCGAAACATGGACAACAGGACAACGAAAGAAACGATCCGGGGCAACCTTTTGAAATATCAGGGCGAAAAAGGGCTTTCCGTTCAAGAGTTCGCGGACGAAATAGGCGTTTCCCGAAACTCTCTCGGCTTTTGGCTACGTGGGGAACGCACCCCCTCGGCTGAAAACCTCGCGGATATAAGAAAAGCAACCGGGCTTTCGATTGACTATCTGCTCGGCCTGGCACCGTCACCGGCAAGCGATCCGTCGATCAGGGAAATATGCGAATATTCAGGGCTATCACCTGAAAGCGTCGAGGCTTTGCACTATATCAAAAATGCACCGTTTAACTCTCCCACCTATGAAGTCGTCGCCCCTGCTCTTTCGTTCATCAATAGGGGCTTGGGGCATTATTATGAAATGCTCAAATGCGTTAATCCACATTTGGTTGAGGAATATATAAACAGGGTTGAGCCGGTTTTCTCACCGTTAGAGGCATGGATCACAGGCACAGGAGATCCCGAAGAAATAAAGATCGGGGAGCATACGGCAAGGAAAGATGATATTTTCCGCGAATTATGTTTTTCCCGCCTGAAAGCTATTCTTGAAGATATAGCAGAGCAGGACGGAACCTTTGCCGAAACAATGAAGCAAACAGAGGCTTTGCAGGAAATCGAATACGAACGCATGGAAAACGAACCCGATGACGATGAAGAGGAAAGCGAATAATGGCCACTTGTACCGTACTCAGCCGAAAGACCGGCGAAAGGTATATAAAAATCCGCTGCAAGCCTCACCGGGGCGGGCAGGAGTTCACAAAGGTTTTTGATTTCCCGCAAACATGGGGAAATGAAACCGCATTGAAAAGGGCGGCAAAAGTCGCTGAAGAGTTCGAAGCGGACTGCAAGGCGGGAAAGGTGAAGCCGAAGCGGAACCGGCAGGAGGTCGAAGAACCGAAAGACACCCGCACCCTGAAAGGGTATGCCGAAAACGTGTATTTGCCTCAGCTTGTCAGGGCTTCGAAATATACCCTTGACAATTACGAAAGGTATTTGAAAAATCAGGTTTTCCCGATTCTCGGGCAGCTGCCGCTTGACGAAATCACCCCGGCGCAAATTAAAGCCCTCCTGCTCGATATGCAGGGGAAAGGGTACAAGGTCGCAACGTGCGTCAAGGTTTATACGATCCTACAAGGGGTTTTCGGCCTGGCATTTGATGAAGAGGTTTTGACGGTCAACCCTATGCACCGGGTAAAGAGGCCGAAGCCCACAGCCGAAGAGGGCATAAAAACCGCACCTCCTGCCTATACCGCCGAAGAGGTCAAGGCAATTATGGACGCAGCCGAAGCCCTGCCGGTCAAATGGCGCACCCTGTTCCTGCTTCTTTGCGAAACCGGCTGCCGCAGAGGTGAAGCCCTCGGCCTGAAATGGGGAAACATTGAGCAGGAGGCGGGAACCGTTTCTTTCGTGCGATCTCTCGGCTATACAGACAAGGACGGATTTTTTGAAAAGCCCCCGAAGAACGGCAGAGGCCGCACCGTGTACGTTTCCCCGCAGCTGCTGAAGCTGTTCGATGATCTCCGGCAGGAGCAGGAGGCCGAAACCGGCGACGGCTTCCCCGGGATCAAACCGCACAGCGGAAATAATGATTTCGTCTTTCAAACAGATGCAAGGGGCGGGGCGATCAGGCCGGACACCGTGACAAGGAAGCTTGAAAGCTTCGGTTCAAATCATGGCTTCAAGGGTCTGCACCCTCACAAGCTTCGGCACACTTTCGCTTCGGTCGCTATTGAGAACGGCGCAGATATACCGTCAACCGCCGCGATCCTCGGCCATGCGAACCCGGCTACAACAATGCGGATATATACCCACACGAACCCGGAAGCAATGAAGCGCACCGGCAGCATATTTCTTGACGCACTCGAACCGAAGAAGAAAGAGGAAAAAGGCAAATAACCGCCCGATTATTGAACATACCGCCGATTTATTGAACATTTGCCGCACCTCCTGCCGGTACTGCTGCCGAAAGTTCAATTTTCCTCAGGGCATAGCGTACGGCTAACGGCATAGCCGAACGATTTAGCCGAACGCAAACAAAAAAGGGCGGTTTTGCCCACCCCGAAACGCACAGCAACGAACAGCAACAGAAATAGCGGGAACCCTTGTGAAATCAATGGAACGCGCAGCAACAGACACACACAGCGAAAGCCGCCGAAAATGCCTTTTCCTGCATTGGTAAGGATGAGGTCACCGGTTCAAATCCGGTCAGCAGCTTTTTGATTGCTCCGGGGATGCTTCCCCGGTTTTTTTGTCCTTGAATCTCAGCACCGCGCAGAGTATAATGTGGACAATGAACTTTTGGGGAGGGAATGTTATGCGAAAGATCACAAGTCTGATCCTGACATTTGTTTTAATACTGTCACTTGCTGCCTGCGGCGGGTCTCCGGCGGCTTCGGCAGAAAACACCACGGTCCCGGAGAGCACGGCAGCCACGCAGCCGGCACCTGCGGAAAGCATATCGGAACCTGCAGAGAGCGTGTCGGAATCTGCCTCCGAAGACCCCGGGCAGGAAGACGAGATCCCTGCGGATCTTGCTGCCGGCGCACTGCCTGCAGTCGGAGACGTGATCTGCGGCTTTGAAGTCAAAGAGATCCGTGAGGAACCGATCTTCGGCGCCTCAGTCGTATATCTCGTGCACCGGAAGACCGGGGCAGGCGTGATGTATATCTCCAACGACGACATGAACCGCTACTTTGCCCTTACGTTCGGAACGCAGCCGATCGACGATACCGGACTGCCGCACGTGTTTGAACATGCTACGTTAAGCGGATCCGAGCGCTATCCCAGCGCAGATCTGTTCATGAACCTGGCCTATCAGTCCTACAACACGCTGATGAATGCATACACGATGGACAGGATGACGATGTTCCCGCTCGGAAGCATGTCACAGGACCAGCTGCTGGCTCTCGCCGATTATTACATCGATTCCTGCTACCATCCGATGATCATGAAAGATGAAAGCATCTACCGGACCGAAGCATGGCGCTACAATCTGACTGACGCGGACGCGAAGCTGACGATCGAAGGAACGGTCTACAGCGAAATGCTCGGCGCAACCACCCTGGAAAGTCAGGCCTACCTGAACGCGATGCAGGATGCCCTGCCCGGCTCCTTCCTGGGCTGGAGCTACGGCGGCAATCCGGATGCGATCCCGAACATGACCTATGAAAGCCTGAAGGCTTACCATGATCTGTATTACCATCCTTCGAACTGCCTGGCGCTGCTTTACGGGCAGCTGGACAATTATACGGAGTTTCTCCGTCTTCTGAATGCGGAATACCGGAATTATGAAGCCCGCGAATTTAACGTGGAAGATCCGGCTTACAAGCCTCTTGCGGAAAGCACCGAAAAACGTTACGCTTTCCCGGCGGAGAAGAACTCTTCCACACAGGATAAATCCACGGTCATTTATTCATTCGTGCTTCCGGAGGAAGCCTGGGCGGACGGCACGGTGCTTTCCTATTTGACGGGTTTCGTAACGGCAGAGGGCACGGAACTTGCGGGGAAACTGAGATCGCTCTTCCCGTCGGCATCTTTCAGCAGCGGGCTGGAGATCGCCGGACCGGTACCGGTCGCGGTGTTCGAACTGGATAACGCGAATCCCGAAAACGCGGAAGCATTCCGCAGGGAAATCGATGCAGCGCTTGAGGATATCGCGAAAAACGGGATGAAAAAGGAGATGCTGGACAGCTACGCCTCTTCCTTTGAACTGAGTGAACTGCTCGTGCGGGAAAACAGCTCCGTCGGTGAAAACATCATTACTTCCGTGGGATACGATGCGCATACCTTCGGCGATGTCTGGCACTATTTCGACTATGAGGAACAGGCCGGGAACCTCGTCAGCTGGAACGAAGACGGCACTTACGCGTCGATCTGCGCGAAGTATTTCGGCAAGGATGCCGTTACCGCCCTGACCGTGACCTATCCCGAGCCCGGCCTTAAGGAAGAAAAGGATGCGGCGCTGGAAGAAAAGCTGGCGAAGGTCAAGGAAGCCCTGTCGGCAGAAGAGATCGATGCGCTGGTTAAGGAAAGCAAGAGAGAAGCACAGGAAGATCCTGCTACTGCGGAAATGGTGAAAGCACTGACGGTGGTCGACACTGCCTCACTTCCCGAAGAGGTCCGGATCTACGAAGTAAAAGACGAAACGAATGAGCAGGGCGTCCGTTACATCGAAGCGGAAGCCGGGGTGTCCGGTGTCGGACGCACGGCAGTCAATCTGGACGTTTCCTGCCTGAACGAAGAAGAACTGCTGTATCTTAAATTCTATAAGGATCTGGTGTCGTATCTGGATACCGAAGTGCACAGCCGCAATGAGATCTCAACGCTTGCCACCCGTTATCTGAGTGACGGCCATATCTATCTCATGCTGCAGCAGATGCCGGATAAGAGCGCCAACCCGTATCTGCAGTTCACCTGGACGGCGCGCGATGAGGATCTGGAAGCCGGTTACGGCTTGATGGAGGAAATGTTCTTCAAGGCGAAACTGAATGATACGGGCCGCGTGAAAGACGGCGTGAACGCCCTGCTGACCGCTGCCCGGTCCGAAGTGTACGATGCACCTTATTCTGAGGTGATCCGCCGCTCCATGACCGGCATGTCCGAGGTGTATGCCTATTCAGCTTACCTCGGCGGCGTTTCGTATTACGAATTCCTGACGAAGGTGGCCGAACAGCTGGAGAACGATCCGAAGGCACTCACCGACAGCCTGCTGTCCCTGCGGAACAAGGTGGCTTCGCGTGACGGCGCCGTGATCGAGTTTGCCGGAAGCGCGGAGAGTGCGGCGGTGAACCGGAAACAGGCAGATGCCTGGATGGCACGTCTGGCAGGAGAGGCACGGGAAAAGGCGGAACGCAGGATTCCGGTCTATGAACGGAACGAAGCGATCGTGACGGACAGCAGCGTGTATTACAACGGGATCTCAGCTTCTTATGAGGATCTGGGGATCGATAAGGACGACGAATCGTTCGAAACGACCGTTAAGCTGATGGCGGCGGAAGTGCTGTCGCAGATCGTTACGGATAAATATCTGATCCCGCAGCTGCGTGACGGCAAGGGCGTTTACAGTATCATCCACAACGCCTCCGATGCCGGTGTTTACCTCTGCACTTACCGTGATCCGAACGTGAAGGAAACGTTCGAGATCTATGAGAGCCTGCCGGAACAGATCGGGAAACTGGCACTGACGCAGGAGGATCTGGACGGTTATATCCTGTCGGAATATTCCCTGCTGGCGGAACCGGCCGGTGAACTGACGGGTGCGATGACTGCTGCGGGATACGTCCTTTCCGGGACCGATCAGCAGGAGATCGTGGAGCAGATGAAGGCACTGAAAACGCTGACGCCGGAAATCATCGCCGAATGTCTGGATCTGTACGGAAAACTGATCGAAAAAGGTGTCCGCTATACGGCCGGCGGCATGTCCGGGATCAATGACAACGCGGACATGTATGATGAGATCCTGAATCCTTTCGGTGCGCAGGACAAGTCCGAAATGGCGTTTACGGACGTTTCCGAAGACCGGGAAGACTACGACGCGATCCGCTTCGTCTATGAAGAAGGGACGATGATGCCGCTTGAAGAGGGTGTTTTCGGTCCGGATGAACACGCCCGTGTAGGCGAGCTCGCTGCCTATCTTTACATGCTGGTCGGCGGAGACTACAACGAAGAGGAAGCGCTGAGCTTCATGCAGAGTTATCTCATTTTCCCGGCGAGGAATAAGGTGTCGGACGAACTGACCCGTGCCGATGCGGCGCAGGCACTGACGAAACTGCTGAAGGCGGCTCAGGTCGAAGTGGATGACGCCAAGCCGACGGAGACACTGGAAGACGGCGATGCGCTTCCCAAACCGCTTGCCTGGGCACTGGGCCACGGTTACCTGAAGCCTCATGCGGATGAAAACGGCAAACTGTGGGCAGACGCGAAAACGCTGATCACCCGCGCGGAACTCGCGTGGATGGAATACATCTTCTACACGGAAGAGTAAGTGCCGGTTTGAAGACTGCACCGAAAAAGCACGCTGCGGCGTGCTTTTTTGGTGTCCGCAAAGCGCGGAACAGGAAACAGGCGAAAGAAAATTTCCACCGTTCGTCATAACGAAGCGGGCTGAAAGGCACGGCGTCGGGAAAACGTGAAAAAGCAGGAAAATGCGTTTTCTCCGTTTACTTTAAACGGAAAATTGATATAATTACCATAGGGCAAAAGGTGTCGGAATTTTGCTGCGGAACACCGGGAGACAAACATGAAGAAAAGGCAGGAGCATCGGCATGGGCTTTGAGATTCAGAAAGCAGGATTGTGGAAGCGGGCTTCTGCTTTTTTGCTTGACATCATCCTTCGGGGAATCCTCGTCGTAGGCCTCCTTACGCTGCTGTCCGCCGTGACCGGCTACGACCGGAAGTCGGATCTGCTGCAGGCAAAGTACGATGCCTACAGTGCCGAATACGACACGAACCTCGGCATGAGCGAAGAGGAGTACAACACGCTGCCGAAAGAGGCGCAGGAACGCTACATGGCCGCCTACAAGGCGCTGACCGAGGACAGGGAAGCGCTGGAGACCTACCATCAGGTGATCAAGCTTTCCCTGCTGGACATCACCATCAGCATCTTCCTCGCCTACGCGGTCCTGGAATTCCTCGTACCGCTGCTCCTGAAGGAAGGCCGCACGCTCGGCAAGAAGGTCTTCGGCCTCTGCGTCGTGCATACGAACTGCGTGCGCATGGAACCCGGCGCGATCTTCATCCGAAGCATGCTGGGGAAATGCACGCTGGAGACCATGGTGCCCGTGCTGGTTCTGATCCTGCTCTATTTCAGCGCGATCGGCCTGGCAGGGACGGCACTGCTGATCGTTCTCGTCATGGCCCAGCTCATCCTGCTGGCCGCGACCCAGAACAACCAACTCATCCACGATCTGCTGGCGCAGAGCGCCGTGGCGGATTACCAGAGCCAGCCGATCTATGCGACGCTGGACGAACTGAACCAGGCAAAGGCCCGCAAGGCGGCTGAAAGTGCCAGACTCACTCCTTACGACTGACCAAAACACAGCAATAAAGAAAGAAGAGAGCCATGAAAGTAGTCTTACAAAACCTGACCAAGATCTTCCCGAACCGGAAAAAGGGAGGAGACGATGTCGTTGCCGTCAACGATTTCAGCTTTGAGATCCCCGACGGCAAGCTGGTCGGCCTGCTGGGGCCTTCCGGCTGCGGCAAGAGCACGAGCCTGTATATGATCTGCGGACTGCAGAAGCCGACGAGCGGAAAGATCTTCTTCGGCGACATCGACGTGACGGCGCTGGAACCGGAGAGCCGCGGCGTAGGCCTGGTTTTCCAGAACTATGCCCTGTATCCGCACATGACCGTCAAGCAGAACATCTTGTACCCCCTGCAGAACCTGAAGGGCAGCGACAAGATGACGAAGGAACAGATGCTGGAACGCGCCGTTGAGGTCGCGAAGATCGTGCAGATCGACGAACTGCTGGAACGCAAGCCTCACGAACTGTCCGGCGGCCAGCAGCAGCGCGTCGCGATCGCGCGGGCCCTGGCGAAAATGCCCAGAGTCCTGCTCCTCGATGAACCGCTGTCCAACCTGGACGCGCGCCTGCGCCTGCAGACCCGTGAGGAGATCCGCCGCATCCAGAGAAAGACCGGGATCACCACCGTTTTCGTTACCCATGACCAGGAAGAAGCCATGAGCATCTCCGATATGATCGTTGTGATGAAGAAGGGCGTGGTCCAGCAGATCGGCGCGCCGCAGGCCGTCTATGACAGCCCGGCAAACCTGTTCGTCGCGAAGTTCCTCGGCACGCCGCCCATCAACGTGTTTGAAGGCGAAGTAAAGGGCGGCAAGGTCTGGATCGGTGAAGATGCCGTTGCGGATGCGGAAGGCATCGCGGACCGGAAGGTCTTTGTCGGCATCCGTCCCGAAGGCTTCATCCTGGATCCGAACGGCCCGCTCCACTGCGATCTGCGGGCTGTGGAAGTCATGGGCCGCGACGTGTCTGTCGTTTCGACCAATGCGAACTGCACGGCTGAGCAGGTCCGCTCCATTATTGACGCCGACCAGAGAAAGAACATGAACGGCGACGTCGTCCGCTTCGCGGTCAAGCCGAACAAGATCTTCATCTTTGATAAGGAGAATGAAGAACGCATCGTGCTCCCCGGTCAGGATAAGATCGCCGAAGCCATCGAGGGTTAAGCTATGGTTGAAAGCAAACAGCAATGGAAAGCCTGGGTCTACCTGCTTCCCTGCCTTGTCCTCTTAGCCATCTTCACGGTCTGGCCCATCATCAACACGGTGAGAATGGCCTTCCTGGAGAACTACAGCGGACTGAAGGAAGCGGGCGGTGAGACCTTCCGCTTCGGGGTGGCCAACTTTACCAAGGTCCTTGAGTACAAGAAATTCCTGCAGTGCCTGAAAACGACCATGCTGCTGTGCGTGATCACGGTCCCGGTCTCGACCTTCCTCGCGCTGCTGATCTCCGTGGCTCTGAACTCCATCAAGTTCCTGCAGAAGCCCCTGCAGACCATTTTCTTCCTGCCCTATGTCACGAACTCCATCGCCATCGGCATGGTCTTCGCGGCCATGTTCAACATCGTCGGCAGCTTCTACGGTACGGAAAACGAGATCGTGGTCACCGCGGGCATCGTAAATAACGTGATCGAATTCTTCGGCGGGACCAGAGTCAACTGGATCAACTACGGTTCGACGTACCTCGCGAACATGACCGTCATGGTCATCTACATCGTTTGGAACGCCCTGCCGTTCAAGATCCTGATCCTCCTGTCCGGCCTGCAGAGCATCAACAAGCAGTACTATGACGCCGCGAAGGTGGACGGCTCCAGCAAGAGCCGGATCTTCTGGCGCATCACCGTGCCGCTGCTCGGCCCGATGCTGGCTTACGTCATCATCACCGGCTTCATCGGCGGCTTCAAGGAATACACCAGCATCGTCGGTATTTTCGGCGCCAGCATGGGCCCGGCCCACGACGCGAAGCGCCTGAACACCATGGTCGGATTCATTTATGACGCTCTGGCCTCCAACCAGCAGGGCCGTGCTTCGGCGGCGGCCATCATCCTCTTCGGCATCATCCTTGTGGTGACTCTCATCAATCTGCGGGTCTCCAACAAGAAGGTGCATTATTAAGGAGGGCGACATGGAAGAAATCAAAACCATGAAGGAAAAGGACATGAACGATGTGACCTCGAAGCAGAGAGTCGCACGCGTCGTCGGCAAGATCCTGATCTACCTTTTCCTGGCCGTCATGGCGGTCGTCGTCCTGTTCCCCTTCTACTGGATGATCAACTCGTCCTTAAAGAGCCTGGAAGAATACCGTCTGAGCATGCCTACCTTCTGGCCCAGACACATCCTGTGGACGAACTACCGTGACGCGTTCACGACCGCTCAGCTCGGACGCCTGTTCCTGAACACGCTCTACGTCGGCGTCGTCTCCACCATCCTTTCCCTGGTCATCACGGTGCTCTCGGCCTTCGCCTTTGCCCGTCTGGAATTCAAGGGAAAAGGCATCCTCTTCGCAGGGCTCCTCGCAACCATGATGATTCCCGGCGAACTCTTCACGATCACGAACTACTCCACCGTGACGAACTTCGGCTGGATCAACACCTATACGGTCCTGATCGTACCGTTTCTGGTGAGCGTTTTCTACATCTACCTGCTGCGCCAGAATTTCCTTCAGATCCCGGATGAGCTGTATCTGGCCGCGAAGGTGGACGGCACCTCGGATCTGAAGTACCTTTGGACGGTCATGATCCCGCTGTCCCTTCCGACCCTCATTTCCATCACCATCCTGAAGATGATGGGGGCTTGGAACTCTTATATCTGGCCGCGCCTGGTCGCGAACGATGAAGCCCACCGCCTCATCACCAACGGTCTGCGCAACGCCTTCACCGAAGCCTCCGGCGACATCAACTATCCCGTGCAGATGGCTGCCGTCGCCCTGGTCTCCCTGCCGCTTTTCCTGGTTTTCGTGTTCCTTCGCAAGTACATTATGAAGGGCGTGAGCCGGAGCGGCATCAAAGGTTAAGTGCTTTATATCAAAACCATATAAAGGAAGGAAGCAAAAGATGAAAATGAAGAAACTTGCGGCAGTGCTGCTGGCAGGCATGATGGTCATGGGCCTTCTTGCCGGCTGCGGCAGCAACCCGTCCACGTCCACCCCCGCGGCTTCGACCCCCGCGGAAAGCCAGGCTCCTGCGGAATCCACGGCGGCCCCTGCGAAGGAGACCAACTTCAAGGTTCCGGCCGGCGGCTATGACGGCAGTGCCGTGACCATCCGGTTCTACCACAACATGAGCCAGGAAAAGCAGAATCTGCTCAAAGAGTACATCGATGAGTTCAACAAGATCTATCCGAATATCACGGTTGACTTCACCTCGACGGTGCTGGGCAGCTACGACGATATCCGCGACCAGATCAAGACAGAGATCAATGTCGGCTCTCAGCCGAACATTGCGTTCTGCTATCCGGACCACGTTGCCCTGTACAACATGGCGAAGGCGACCGTTCAGCTTGACAGCCTGATCGAAAGCACCGAATCCGACGGTGCCGGCGGACAGCTTGGCCTTACCGAAGCGCAGATCGCCGACTTTATCGGCGGTTACTACACGGCAGGCGCCTCCTTCGGCGACGGTCTGATGTACACCATGCCTTTCTCCAAATCCACCGAAGTCCTGTACTACAACAAGACCTTCTTTGACGCGAACGGCCTGACCGTTCCCAAGACCTGGGACGAGATGAAAGCTCTCTGCGCGAAGATCAAGGAGATCGAACCGAAGTGCATCCCGCTCGGCTATGACTCCGAGAGCAACTGGTTCATCACCATGTGCGAACAGTACAAGAGCCCGTACACCAGCGCGACCGGCGACCACTACCTGTTCAACAATGAGACCAACCGTGCCTTCGTGAAGGAATTCAACGACTGGTACAACAAGGGCTACCTGACCACTCAGGGCTTGCTCGGCGCCTACACTTCCGGTCTGTTCACCACGACCGATGAAGTTCACAGCTACATGTCCATCGGCTCCTCCGCCGGCGCGACCTATCAGCGTCCCGCCAAGGGCGACGACGGCAAGTACCCGTTTGAGGTCGGCATCGCCATGATCCCTCAGGTCGATCCCGCTTCCCCGAAGGTCATTTCCCAGGGACCCGACGTCTGCGTCTTCATGAAGGAAAACCCTCAGGAAGTGATCGCTTCCTGGCTGCTGGTGAAGTACCTGACCACCAACGCCGATTTCCAGGCGGAATACGCTGCCTCCTCCGGCTACGTCCCCGTACTGAAATCCGCGAAGGACAATGCGTTCTATGCCGAAAAGCTGGCGAATGCCGACGGCTATGACAACATTGCCTTCCTGTCTGCCAAGGTGTGCCTTGAACAGGCTGACGCTTACTATGTTTCCCCTGCCTTCAACGGTTCCTCCACTGCCCGCGATCAGGTGGGCGCTCTGATGAAGAAGTGCCTGGTCCTTACGTCTGACATTGATAATCAGATCGAAGCCGCTTTTGAAGAAGCCGTAGACGAGTGCGAATACAGTGAATAAGATGAAGAGACTGTCGGCAGTTCTCCTCGCGCTGTGCCTGCTTGCCGGGTGCGCGCAGACGCCGGCAGCCCCGGACGGAAGCTCCGCGGAACCGGCCCCTGCCTCTTCCGCGGAAAGCCTTCCGGAAAGCACGAAGGAGACCGATCCTCCAGCGACGACGGCGGAAGCTCTTGAAGAACATGACTACGCCGGCGAGATCACGCTGGAAATGCACTCAAACAGCGCGAAGCAGGAGGTGACGGTCAGAAACTTCGTGGACGGTGATACCGTACATTTCAATGTGCCCGCGAACATGACCGGGGACGGAGAGTTAAAGGCAAGGTTCCTTGCCCTCAATACGCCCGAGTCGACCGGAAAGATCGAAGAGTACGGCAAGGCAGCGTCCCGCTTTACGCATGAAAAGCTGGAAAATGCCGCGTCGATCCTGATCGAATCCGATGACGAGCACTGGAACGTGGATTCCACGGGCGACCGCTATCTCGTCTGGGTCTGGTACAAGGAAACAGAAGACGGCAGCTGGAGGAACCTTAATATTGAGATACTCCAGAACGGCCTCGCGATCTCCAACAGCACCGCGCAGAACCGCTACGGTGACGCAGCTATGGCGGCGCTGAATCAGGCGCGCGCACTGAAGCTGAACCTGTATTCCGGGCAGCCGGATCCCGATTTCTTCTACGGCGACGCGATCGAGCTCAGCTTAAGCGAGCTGCGGCGCCACCCGAAGGAATACGAGGGGAAAAAGGTCGCGTTTGAAGGCGTCGTCTCGCAGGTGAGCGGTAGCTCGGCCTACGTTGAGGAGCCGGATCCCGAAACCGGCCTGTACAACGGCATTTCGATCTTTTTCGGTTATAATCTGTCCGGCGGCGGGCTTGAGATCCTTTCGGCCGGCAACCGGGTCCGCGTCGTCGGTACGGTCCAGTATTACGAGGCGGCCGGCGTCTGGCAGATCGCCGACGTCAAGTACCGGGAGATGAGGCCGGATGATCCCGGCAATCTCCGGAAGCTGGGAGATGGCTTTGAAGCAGCCTATGTTCTGACCGATGCGAAGACCTTCGCCGAAGGCGAGGTAACGGTGGAAACAGACGGCGGCAGCGAGACCTTCCCCTATGCCGCGTATGTGATCGACAGCTCTCTGGAGATGAAGGATCTCAAAGTTGTTTCGGTACGTACCACGACAGATCCGGACAGCTCGCAGAAGGGCGCGATGACGCTTACCTGCGACTGCGGCGGGACCGCGGTCACCGTCCGCACCAAAGTACTGCATGATGAGAACAATGAACTGATCACGGCTGACGCCTACGAGGGAAAAACGATCAGCGTGAAGGGCCTGGCCGGCAGTTATGACGGCGAATGGCAGATCGTTGTTTTCAGCGCGAACAATATCATTATCAGCGACTGATAAAAGGAGCAAATCATGAAGAAAATTATTGCATTTCTGATGGCTGCGGTAATGTGCCTTAGCCTCGCCGCCTGCGGTGAGCAGCCGGCGCCGTCAACCACCGAAGCGCCCGTGACCACGGAAGCGCCCACGGCGGCACCGACACAGGCCCCTACCACGGCTGATCCGCTGGAAGGCGTGACCGCTGCTCAGAAATATCTGCGGGCGATCTACAAGGACGCCCCGGTGAAGACCGCCGATGACTACGTCTTAAGCGGCGTGGTCAGGATCGGGACCGACGAATATCCCGTCACCTGGGAAACCAACACCGAAGACGCCGTCCCGACCAAGGCCGAAGACGGCAAGACTTGGACCGTGGTCGTGAACAAGTCCGCGGCAGCCGATACCGAGTACATCCTGACCGGTACCGTGGAAGACGCCGCCGGCAACAAGCTGAGCGTGGAATTCCCGCACATGCTGCCGAAGGGCGTGGTCATCACCCGTTATGACCAGATCGTCAACATGGCCTACGGCCTGGAAGACGGCGAAGCGACCAAGGATGCCTTCCGTCTTTGCGGCGTGATCTCTGAGATCCCGACCGCCTGGAGCGACGAATACAAGAACATCACCGTGAATATGATCGTGGACGGTCTGACGGAAAAGCCCATCCAGTGCTACCGCCTGTCCGGCGAAGGCGCAGACAAGCTGGCTGTCGGCGACAGGATCACCGTGGAAGGCGTTATCAAGAATTACAAGGGCACCATCGAATTTGACAAGGGCTGCCAGCTGATCGGCATGGGCGAGATCCTGAACCTTGCGAAGACCGTGGAAGAAGCCTATACGCTGGAAGACGGCCAGGCTCAGAACGCCCCGACCGTGCTGTGCGGAACGATCACTGAGATCCCGACCGCCTGGAGCGACGAATACAAGAACATCACCGTGAACATGGTCGTAGCCGGTCTGGACGACAAGCCCATCCAGTGCTACCGCCTGTCCGGCGAAGGCGCGGAAAAACTGGCTGTCGGCGATGAAATCGCCGTCTTCGGTACCATCAAGAACTACAAGGGCACCATCGAATTTGACAAAGGCTGCAAGCTGATCCCTGTGGAAGCGCTTGCGGACGTCAAGACCGTTCTCGACGCGTATCAGCTGGAAGACGGCGAATCCTTCGAAGGCCTGAAGACCCTGACCGGTACCATCATTAATATCCCGTCCGCGTGGAGCGATGAGTACCAGAACATCACCGTTGACTTCGTGGTGGCTGGCCTTGAGGAATATCCGATGGAAGCCTACCGCCTGTCCGGCGAAGGCGCGAAGGATCTGGCTGTCGGCGACACCGTCACCGTGACCGGTACCCTGACCCGCTATAAGGACACCCGCGAATTCGGCAAGGGCTGCACGCTCGACGCCGTCGTCAAGGGCGAATAAGCGGATCACGCAGCAATAAAGAAAGAACCCCGGAGCCTTATGGCTTCGGGGCTCTTTTTGTATTCGGCTTTTGTCCGGCGGATCACAGCCAGCCCGTGTGCGTCTCCTTGTATTCCTTCAGGATCGCATCCGCCTTGCGGATCATTTCCCGCATGTCTTCCTCGCTGTAGATGGTCGCGCCGGCAGCCATGTCATGGCCGCCGCCGTTATACTCGGCCGCGAGTTCGCGGATCGGCACGAAGCGGGAGCGCAGCCTTACCCGGATAAACTTGTCATACTGGATGAAAGCCAGCCAAATGAGGCTTCCCTTGATGGTATCCATCAGATTGACGGAGTTGGAGGCCTGCTCGGGCGTCAGGTGGAACTGCTCCTTCATGGCCTTGTCAACGAAGAGATAGGCGACGCCGTTTTCGGTGCGCTTCATCTGCCCGTAGGCGTAGGCCTGATATTTCAGGATGTCGAAATCCTCCATGTAGAGGTTCGCGTAGAGCGGTTCGGTCTCAACGCCCTGATCGAGCAGGAGAGCGGCGTCGCGCAGGGTCTCGCCGGTCGTCGAATCGAAGCGGAAACGACCCGAATCCGTGACCATGCCGGCATACAGATAAGTGGCTGCCTCTTTGGTCAGCACCAGGCGGTCCTCGAGCAGGCGGTACCAGTTGACGACCAGCTCGCAGGCGCTCGAAAGCTCCGGCTCCACCACGGAAATGTCGCCGTAGGGCGTTTCCTCCACGTGATGGTCGAAGCAGATGAGCTCCTTCGCTGCACCGATGTTCTTATTGGAAACGCGGCCCTTTTCCGCGCTGTCCAGCACGATGACGAGGGCATTCCTGTATTCCTCTTCGGGAAGCTGCGCGTCCTCAGGACCCAGGAAGGCGGTCTGATCCGCATAGTCTTCGTTGATGCACAGCACTTCCTTTTCCGGGAAGCTCGCCTTGAGTATCGCCTGGAGACCCTTGGTGGAGCCGACGGCGTCCCCGTCCGGCCTGAGGTGCCTCGTCAGGATGATCCTGTCGTAGGCCTCTATCTTTTCCAAAACGGCAAGTGCCAGTTCTTTCGTCATTGTTCTTCCGTCTCCTTTGCCAGAGTATCGAGATCGGCCAGCATGGCCATGGCGGTTTTACGGTCGGCAACGGTCGCGCCTGAGGCTGCCGCATGTCCGCCGCCGCCGTATCTCACGGCAATGGGGTTCACGTTGACGCCGCTGCCGCGCAGTTCGCAGAATACGCCCTCCGGCGCTTCGGCGAAGTTCACCCACACGCGCACGCCCTTAAGGTCGGCCATCGTGTTGACCATCCCGCGGGATACGTCAAAGGGGGTAACGCCCATGGCTTCCACGCCGGCCTTGTCCGTATAGACCCAGGCGACCCGGTGCTCCGTCAGCTGAATGCGGTCGATGAAGGCGGAGCGGCGCTTAAGGGCGGCAAGGTCCTCACTGTAGAGGTTCCTGTACATCGCGTTGGTATCGAAGGGGATTTCGCGGAGTCCGGCGGCCAGGCGGAGCGTACGCGCACCCACGCTGTCGAAGCGGAAGCGTCCGGAGTCCGTGACCATGCCCGTATAAAGCGATTCCGCGGCAAGCGGCGTCAGGGAAAGGCCCTGCTCCTCGGCCATCAGCGCGATCATGCCGCAGCAGCTCTCGAAAGAGGAGTCGATGACCTCCTCATCGCAGAATTTTCCGCAGAAGAGATGGTGGTCGATCCGCACCGTGTGCGCGGCCTTCTGATAACGCTTATCCGAGACCAGATGCTCGGACCCGCAGTCCAGGATGATGCAGAGCGCGCCTTCGAAGGCTTCGTCCGGCACTTCGTCCATGGTGCTTTCCTTCATGAAAGCGTAGCGGCCGGCGCCGTCGCCGACTTTATACACCTTTTTTTCCGGGAAGGTGTTCTTAAGCAGGGACCACAGGCCGATCTGGCTCCCGAGCGCGTCGCCGTCCGGATTGTTATGCCGGTGGAGGATAATGGTGCCGGCATCGCGGATCCCGGCCATGACTGATTCAAACATGACATGTCTCCTTATGATTACCCGGCTATCATAACATATTTTTATCTGCCGTGCACGTGGATTCTGCGCGGATGGGCTGTACTTTTTCCGAAAGCTGCGTTATAATCAATTTTGTTGTATTCTGCAGCAAAATCACAAAAGGAGAATGCTTATGTATCAGATCCTTTCCAAAAAGGTACTGAATCCGAATGTGACTCAGATGGAGATCAAAGCGCCGCTCGTGGCAAGAAAAGCAAAGCCCGGCCAGTTCATCATCCTCAGAGTCGATGATGAAGGCGAACGGATCCCGCTGACCGTTGCCGGGACCGATCCCGAGCGCGGCGCGGTGAAGATCATCTTCCAGATCGTCGGCAAGACGACCTTCGTGCTCGGTCAGAAAGAAGCCGGCGACAGCATTGCCGATTTCGTAGGTCCTCTGGGACGCCCGACCGAAATGGAAGGCCTGAAGAAGGTCTGCATCGTCGGCGGCGGCGTGGGCTGCGCGATCGCTCTGCCCGTCGCGGAAGAGATGCACAGGCAGGGCATCGAAGTCACTTCGATCATCGGTTTCCGTTCCGTTGACCTCCTGATCCTCGAAGACGAGTTCCGTGCCTGCTCCGATAAGCTGATCGTCATGACCGACGACGGTTCCTACGCCCGCCAGGGCAACGTGACCGTACCGCTGAAGGAAATGCTGGAAGCCGGCGAACGCTTCGACCTGGTCCTGGCCATCGGCCCCGGCGTCATGATGAAGTTCACCGCCCTGACGGCGAAGCCTTACGGCGTGCCCTGCCGCGTGTCCATGAACCCGATCATGATCGACGGCACCGGTATGTGCGGCGGCTGCCGCCTGACCCTTCAGAAGGAAGACGGCACGCGCGTGACGAAGTTCGCCTGCGTGGACGGCCCCGAATTTGACGCCTACGAGGTCGACTTTGACGAAGCCATGTCCCGCGGCCGCATGTATATCCCCGAGGAACGCCACGCATATGACGAAGCCTGCAACCTGTTCAAGCAGGCCAAGGCCTGAAGGAGGTAAGTTATGGCACTTGATCCGAAAAAACATGAGATGCCCAGCCAGGCCCCCGAGGTCCGTGCGCACAACTTTAACGAGGTTGCTCTCGGCTATACCGCCGAGCTGGCCGTCGCGGAAGCGAACCGCTGCCTCAACTGCAAGAATAAACCCTGCATTGCCGGCTGCCCGGTGAATATCGATATCCCCGCTTTCCTGTCCCTTGCCAAGACCGGCGATTTCGAAGGCGCCTACCAGGTGATCAACAAGACCTCCTCCCTGCCCGCCGTCTGCGGCCGTGTGTGCCCGCAGGAGACCCAGTGCGAGAGCAAGTGCACCATGGGCATCCGCTTCGAACCGGTCGGCATCGGCCGCGTGGAGCGCTTCGTGGCTGACTGGCACAATGCAAACGCCACGGAAAAGGCGAAAGCGCCTGCCCCGAACGGCCACCGCGTAGCCATCGTCGGCTCCGGTCCTTCCGGCCTTACCTGCGCCGGCGACCTGGCCAAGAAGGGCTACAGCGTGAGCATCTTCGAAGCCCTGCACAAGGCGGGCGGCGTGCTGGTCTACGGCATTCCCGAATTCCGTCTGCCGAAGGCCATCGTTGCCAAGGAAGTCGAGACCTTAAAGGAACTCGGCGTTGATCTGGAGACCAACGTCGTCATCGGCAAGACCCTGACCATCGACGAACTCTTTGAAGACGGCTATGAAGCGGTCTTTGTCGGTTCCGGCGCCGGCCTTCCGAACTTCATGAACATCCCCGGCGAGTCCTTCAAGGGCGTGTACTCCGCCAACGAATTCCTGACCCGCAACAACCTCATGAAGGCATACAACGCCGATCCGGATACCCCGGTCATGAAGGGCGGCAAGGTGATCGTGGTCGGCGGCGGCAACGTGGCCATGGACGCGGCCCGTACCGCACTCCGTCTCGGCGCCGAGAAGGTCTCCATCGTCTACCGCCGTTCCATGGAGGAACTGCCGGCAAGACGCGAGGAAGTGGAACATGCCATCGAAGAAGGCATCGACTTCCAGCTGCTGAGGAACCCCGTTGAGATCCTCGGATACAAGAACCCGGACAACCCCCGTGACGAGCGGAACGGTTTCGTCATCGGCGCCCGCATTCAGGAAATGGAACTGGGCGAACCGGATGCGAAGGGCAGAAGACGCCCTGTTCCGATTCCCGGAGCCATCTACGAGATGGAAGCGGATACCGTGATCATCGCCATCGGCACCTCGCCGAACCCGCTGATCAAGGATACCACCGAAGGCCTTGAAGTGAACAGCCACGGCGGCTTCGTGGTGAATGAAGACGGCCTGACCTCCCGCAAGGGCATCTACGCCGGCGGCGACGCCGTGACCGGTGCGGCCACCGTCATTTCCGCCATGGGCGCCGGCAAGGTTGCCGCGAAGGCCATCGACGAGTACCTGTCCGGGAAATAAGACATACGCATAAAAAGGAAACAGGACCGCCGGGAAACCGGCGGTCCTGTTCTTCTTTGGAGGAGGAAACGGTCGGCCTCGCTCAGCGGTCATCGCTCGGCGCACGGCCGAATCGTTTCTTATAAGCCCGGTAGAAGGCAGAGTAATCGGCAAATCCGCAGGCCAGACAGGCTGCCTGCGCACTGTCACCCCGCAGGATCCTTGCCCGCGCAGAGAGCAGGCGCTTCATGCTGACGTAATCCCACAGCGACGTTCCGGTGGCCTCCTTGAACAGGCGGCTGACCTGCGACATGCTTAAGGCAAACCTCCGGCTGACGCTGCCGAGCGACAGCGGTTCAAACAGATGACGGTTCACATAGGAGACCAGTTCCGGGGCAGGACCTCCGGGAACGGTCTCTTTTTCATCGGCAGAGTGAAGGGAGGAGAGCTCGGCAAGGAGCACCAGGACCCGGGAAAGGATCATCAGGCGCTCCGCCCCGGGGGCGGGATCGAGACCGTTCAGGATCCCGGCGAGTCCAGGATACTGCGCCGCGGGATAATGGTTCCGCGCCCCGAGCGCGCGGCCGAAAAACGGCCGGAGGAGCTGCCCTTCCGGATCGAGAGCGGCGAACTGATCGGCGGCAAAATGCACGGCCAAGCGGAGATAGGGCTCATCCGGCTCGATGAGCAGTTTGTGGGTCTCGGCCGGACGCATCAGAAGGAGATCCCCCGGCCGCAGCGGATAACGGCTGCCCTCAACGAGGTATTCACCGTGCCCGGAAAGAAAGAGGTAGATCTCAGGCGTTTCATGGGCATGGATCGGAAAGGCCTCCGGCTGCGGATGCTCGTCCAGGGATCTGTGGCAGTACAGGCTGCCTTCCTGGAAGGAAAAAAGTTTCGTCATAGGCACCTCCGCAAAAAACATAACAAATTATGCGCAGAATTGCAATGTGAAAAGATGATTTATGCAATTCCATTGTAAAAACAATCGTGTATAATGGGGACAGAATCAGCAGAATAAGGAGAAGTCCGATGAATATTACCCTTCGTTCCGATGCTGCTCATGCCATTGCCTGCGTGACCAGCATGGGTGTCCGTATCACCCCCGAAGACCGCATGGCGGTCCAGAACAGCAAGTGTTTCATGATGCAGGCGACCAGCGCCGAGACCAACGTGCTGAACGTGGCTTCGAGCCTCGGCAGGGAATGCCTCGCCATGACGAAATTCGTGGAAGGCAGTCCTGTTGCGGCCTTCATCAAGTCCGAGCTCCGCGCGCGGAACATTGCCTATGTAGGGAAAGAAGTCCCGCAGGGCGGACCGTGGGGTTACCGCCATCAGTTCAACATTGCCGACTCCGGCTTCGGGCTGAGAGCGCCGCGTGTGTGGAACGACCGTGCCGGCGAGGTCGGCAGAACGCTTTCGGCGGAAGACTTTGACATGGAAAAGATCTTCGGGCAGGAGGGCGTCGGCATCCTGCACCTGTCCGGCCTGATCGCTGCCATGAGCCCCGAGACGACGGAATGCTGCCTGAAGGCGGTCGAAGCGGCGAAGGCACACGGGACCCTGGTCAGTTTCGACCTGAACTACCGGGCTTCCTTCTGGAAAGGCCGCGAGGAGGAACTGCGGGAGGCATTCCACCGCATCGCGCAGGCAGCGGACGTTCTGGTAGGCAACGAGGAAGACTTCCAGCTCTGCCTGGGCTTCAAGGGGCCTGAAGCAGGCGGAAAGGATCTTGCCGCAAAGATCGAGAGCTTCAAGGGGATGATCGATCAGGTACGCGCGAAGTACCCGAACGCGAAGGCTTACGCCACGACGCTCCGCCAGGTCGTTTCGGCAAACGAGCACCTCTGGGGCGCGATTTTATGGGCGGACGGCAGATGGTTCACGGAAGAACCCCGCCCGATCCCGGTCATGGACCGTATCGGCGGCGGCGACGGTTTCTCGGGCGGCCTGCTGTACGGTATCCTGAACGGATGGGATCCGGAAAAGTGCCTGCAGTTCGGCTGGGCGAGCGGTGTGCTTGCGGCATCGAGCCTGAACGATTACGCAGAACCTGCCGACGAAAAGCAGGTCTGGGACATCTACGCAGGAAATGCGAGAGTCCAGCGCTGAGAGGGGAGGAAAAGAGATGAAAAAAGCAGATATCGGTCTCATCGGCTTAGCCGTCATGGGCGAAAACCTGGTCATGAACATGGAGTCCAAGGGCTTCATCGTAGCGGTCTACAACCGCACCGTGGAGAAGGTGGACCGCTTCGTGAATGGCCGCGCGGCCGGAAAAAACATCATCGGCTGCCGGAGCATCGAAGAACTGAAGGAGAATCTTTCGGTCCCGCGCAAGGTCTTTCTGATGGTCAAGGCCGGACAGGCCGTGGATGATTTCATCGAACAGCTCCTTGCGGTTCTGGAACCCGGCGACATCATCATCGACGGCGGCAACAGTCATTTCCCGGATACGATCCGCCGGGCAAAGTACGTGGAGGGAAAAGGCCTCCTGTACATGGGCTGCGGTGTTTCCGGCGGCGAAGAAGGCGCCCTGCACGGCCCCAGCATGATGCCGGGAGGATCCCGCGCCGCCTGGGAAGCGGTCAAGCCGATCCTGCAGACCATCTGTGCAAAGGTCGAGGACGGTTCCCCCTGCTGCGATTACGTCGGGGAGAACGGCGCCGGCCACTTCGTCAAGATGGTGCACAACGGCATCGAGTACGGCGACATGCAGCTGATCTGCGAAGCCTATCAGCTGATGCGGGACGGCCTCGGCCTTTCTGCCGAAGAACTCCATGAGATCTTTGCGGCCTGGAACGAGACCGAACTTGACAGTTATCTGATCCAGATCACCCGCGACATTTTCGGCTATAAGGATGAAAACGGTGAGAGGACCGTGGAGCATATCCTCGACCGCGCCGGCCAGAAGGGCACCGGCAAGTGGACGGGCATCGCGGCGCTTGACGAGGCGGTCCCGCTCACGCTGATCACCGAAGCTGTTTTCGCCAGATGCCTGAGCGCCATGAAGGACGAACGCGTGAAGGCAGCGGCGGCCTATCCGCACCGCATCCCGGCATTTACCGGCGATAAGGCTGCCTTCATTGAAAGCATCCGCAAGGCCCTGTATGCCAGCAAGATCGTTTCCTACGCGCAGGGCTACAGCCTGATGCGTGCGGCGGCCGCAACCTACGGCTGGAACCTGAACTACGGCGGCATCGCGCTGATGTGGCGCGGCGGCTGCATCATCCGCAGCGTCTTCCTCGGCAAGATCAAGGAAGCCTACGACAAAAACCCGGATCTGGAAAACCTGCTGATGGACGATTACTTCCGCGGCGTCATGCTGACGCTGGAAGACGCCTGGCGCGAGGTCGTTTCCTACGGGATCAGAGCGGGCATCCCCATGCCGACCTTCAGCTCGGCCCTCGCCTGGTTCGACGGCTATACCACGGAAAACCTGCCGGCCAACCTTCTGCAGGCGCAGCGCGACTACTTCGGCGCGCATACCTATGAACGCACCGACGCGCCGCGCGGGACCTTCTTCCATACCAACTGGACCGGGCAGGGCGGTTCGACCAGCGCGGGCAACTACAACGCGTAAGAGGAGGAAAAAAGATGAAACTGTCGGTACGGCCTGATCTTAAGGGAAAAGTTGCCGTCGTTACGGGCGGCGCCGGCGTCCTCTGCAGCGGATTCTGCCGGGCGCTCGCGGAGTGCGGCGCTTCGGTTGCCATCCTGAACCGGACGCTGTCAAAGGCGGAAAAACTGGCGGAGGAGATCCGCGAAGCCGGATACGAAGCCCGGGCTTTCCAGGTGGACTGCACGGTCGAAGAGAGCGTGAAGGCGGCACATGAGGCCGTACTTTCCGCCCTTGGCCCCTGCGACATCCTGATCAACGGGGCAGGCGGCAACGACGCCTCTGCCACGGCGGACGACGAATTTTTCTCCATGGAAACGCTGCTGGATCCCGAGAAGAAGAGCTTCTTCGACCTGAAGCAGAGCGCCTTCACGAAAGTGTTCGACCAGAACATCATGGGCGTGCTCCTGCCGACGCAGGCCTTCGCGCTGGACATGGCCAAAAAGGGCAGCGGCGCGATCCTGAACATCAGCTCCATGAACGCACTGACGCCGCTCACGAAGATCCCCGCCTATTCGGCGGCGAAATCGGGCGTCTCCAATTTCACCGAGTGGCTGGCGGTGCACTTCGCGAAGAGCGGCATCCGCTGCAACGCGATCGCTCCCGGCTTCTTCTCGGCGCAGCAGAACGCGAAGCTCCTCTGGAATGAAGACGGCACGCCTACCGAGCGGACGAAAAAGATCCTGGCAGGCACGCCGATGGGACGCTTCGGCCAGCCGGAAGAGCTGATTGCTGCGGCGCTGTTCCTCCTGGACGACGCGAGCGCCGGCTTCATTACCGGTGTGGTCCTGCCGGTGGACGGCGGCTTCGGCGCCTATTCGGGGGTCTGAGATGGATCTGTTTCTCAGAGCGCAGACCGAAGACGGCCTCACGCAGGAAGAGATCCGGGACGCGCTTCTTCAGTCGCTTTCGGGAAGGGATCTGCGGAAGGTCCTGATCCTCCCGCCGGATTTTACGCGCTTTCACTCCGGCGCCGGCTTCATAACGAACGTGTATTACCATACGCTCACGGAAAAAGGCGTGAAGGTGGATATCCTTCCGGCACTCGGCACGCATGAGCCCATGACGCCCGCGCAGCTTTTGGCCATGTTCGGCGACATTCCGCAGGAGGTTTTCCTTGTACATGACTGGCGGCGGGATGTGGTGAAGATCGGCGAGATCCCCGGGGATTTTCTCGCGGAGATCACGGACGGGCTCTGGAAGGAACCCGTGGCCGCGGAGGTCAACCGCCTGATCATGGATGAAAGCTACGATCTGATCATCTCTCCCGGCCAGGTCGTTCCGCATGAAGTGATCGGCATGTCGAACCACGCGAAGAACCTCTTCGTGGGGACGGGCGGAAGTGAGATGATCAACCGCTCGCACATGATCGGGGCGGTCTACGGCATGGAAAGAATGATGGGCCGCGACCACACGCCGGTGCGCGCCATGTTCGACTACGGCGCGGAGCACTTCCTGAAGGACCGCCCCATTCTCTGGGTACTGACGGTCACCACGGCGCCGCAGGGCCGCATCCGCACGCACGGCCTCTTCATCGGTGAAGGACGGGAGTGCCTGAGCGAAGCCGTGAGGCTCGCGCAGCTAAAGAACATCGATTTCGTTGAGCACGGGCTGAAAAAGTGCGTCGTTTATCTGGATCCGGAAGAGTTTAAGAGCACCTGGCTCGGCAACAAGGCGGTCTACCGCACGCGCATGGCCATGGCTGACGGCGGGGAACTGATCATTCTGGCGCCGGGTGTCCGCCGCTTCGGCGAGGACGCGCAGTGCGATGCCCTGATCCGAAAATACGGCTACCGCGGGCGTCTGGAGACGCTGAAGGCCTTTGAAGCACCCGAAAATGAGGACCTAAGGGCAAACATGGGCGCGGCGGCGCACCTGATCCATGGCTCTTCGGACGGCCGCTTTTCCGTGACCTATGCCGTACGGGACATCTCCCGCGAGGAAATCGAAAGCGTCGGCTACAGGTCTGCGGACTTTGCGGAAACCTGCAGGAAATACGATCCGGCCGCGCTTCGCCCCGGCATGAACGAGATAGACGGAGAAGAGATTTTTTACATCCCGAACCCGGCCCTCGGACTCTGGATCGACAAGGAGAGATTTGAAGCATGAGTACGTTATTCGGAGAAGATTTTCTGCTCGATACCCGGACGGCAAGGCAGCTCTACCATGCGTATGCCGAAAAGGAACCGGTTTTCGATTACCATAACCACCTTTCTTCCCGGGAACTGGCGGAGCACCGCCGTTTCGCGAATCTGACCGAGCTCTGGCTGGAAGGCGACCACTACAAGTGGCGCGCGATGCGTGCCTGCGGCGTGGAGGAAAAATACATTACGGGAGATGCCTCTGACCGTGAAAAGTTCGATGCCTGGGCGGCGACGGTCCCGAAACTGATCGGCAATCCCCTGTATCACTGGACGCATTTGGAACTGCAGCGCTATTTCGAAATCACGGAACTGCTGAGCCCGAAAACAGCCGGGCAGATCTGGGAGAAAACGCAGGAAATGATGCGGGGAGAGGGATTTGACTGCGTCAGCCTGCTGAAAAAGATGAACGTGAAGATCCTCTGCACGACGGACGATCCCGCGGATCCTCTCGAATGGCACGAAAAGATCAGGGCGGATAAGAGCATTCCGTTTGAGGTCCGTCCCTGCTTCCGCCCGGACCGCTATATCCTTGACCCGGAAGGGGAGGCCGCGCACGCTCTTATGGATAAGTACGGGGCGGCGGACCTCGATACGGCGCTCGAAAAAGCGCTCGGCTTTTTCCGCGAAAACGGCTGTCTTCTGGCCGACCACGGCTTCGCAGGCTTCCCGTATCTTACCGATCCGGTCTTCGCGGAACGTTTCCGCAGGCTCGGCCGGGCTTACGCGAAGGAAGGGATGGCCATGCAGCTGCATCTCGGTCCCATCCGCGATACCTCCCCGCGCCTGCTCAGGAGGATCGGACATGACGCCGGCGCAGACAGCATCGGCCGCTCGGCGGATCCGGAAGCTGTCGCGGCATTCCTCGCCGATCTGGAACGGGAAAACGCCCTTCCCCGGACGATCCTCTACAATCTGAATCCGGCCGACAACATGCTTTTCGCAACGATGGCCGTCAATTTCGCGCCGACGGTGCGCTACGGCGCCGCCTGGTGGTTCAATGACAACATCCGCGGCATGGAAAGACAGCTGGAGGAACTGATGGAGACCGGCGCACTTGCCCTGTTCCCCGGCATGCTGACCGATTCGCGGAGTTTCACGGCTTTCGTGCGGCACGAATATTTCCGCCGCATCCTCTGCGCGAAGCTCGGGCGAGTTGCGGAAGAAGGGCTTTATCCCGCGGATACGGAAGTCCTCGGAGAAATGGTGAAGGCAATCTGTTATCAGAATGCAGTGGAATTTTTCCTGCCGGAATGACGACAGAGCCGCGCGGAAATCTCTGCCTTCGGCCTGGATGACCGGCCTGTTTTTCACGAAAAAAGAGCGATCCCCGATATGACGGGGACCGCTCTTTTTGATATCCGATCTTTACCCGATCGCTTCTTCCGCAGGCGTGTACGGCAGGTTCTGCGCGTCGGCAACGCCCTTGTAGGTCAGCAGGCCTTTGTAGACGTTCAGGCCCTTCATGATGGCGGGATCGGCCTTGCAGGCGCCTTCTGCGCCCAGGTTCGCGATCTTCAGCGCATACGGCAGGGTGACGTTCGTGAGCGCCAGCGTGGAGGTTCTCGGCACGGCGCCGGGCATGTTCGCGACCGAGTAGCGGATGATGCCGTCTTCCTTGGTATAGAAGGGATCCGCGTGGGTCGTAATGCGGTCGATGGCTTCGATGGAGCCGCCCTGGTCGATGGCGACGTCGATAAGGACGCTGCCGCGCTTCATGTGGGAGACCATCTCGTTAGTGACAAGGACGGGCGTCCGGCGTCCGGGCACCAGCACGCAGCCGATGACGACGTCCGCGCTCTCCACGGCTTTCGCGATGTTGAACGGGTTGCTCATGAGCGTCTGGATGCGGCTGCCGAAGATGTCGTCAAGGTAGGCGAGGCGCTGCGCGTTCATGTCGATGACCGTCACGTTCGCGCCCATGCCGATGGCGATCTTCACGGCACTGGTACCGACCGTGCCGCCGCCGATGATGACCACGTGCCCTTTCTCTACGCCCGAGACGCCGGAAAGCAGAATGCCGCGGCCGCCGGAAACGGGAGTCTCCAGCAGGTGAGCGCCCACCTGGACCGCCATGCGGCCGGCGATCTCGCTCATGCAGGAAAGAAGCGGCAGGGCTCCGTTCGCGAGCTGCACGGTCTCATAGGCGATGCCGATGACCTTCTTTTTCAGCAGGGCTTCGGTCTGCTCGGGATCGGGCGCAAGGTGCAGATAGGTGAACAGGATCTGGCCTTCGTGGAAGAGGTCGTATTCGGCCGGCAGCGGTTCCTTGACCTTGATGATCATCTCGGACGCATCGAAGACTTCCTTCGCAGTATCCAGAAGCTCCGCGCCGTTCGCGGCGTATTCCTCATCCGGGAAGCCGCTTCCGAGTCCCGCGCCTTTCTGAATGAGTACGCGGTGGCCGGCTTTCACGAACGCATAGACCATCGCAGGGGTTACGCCGACACGGCCTTCCTGGGCCTTGATTTCTGTGGGGCAGCCAATAATCATGATAAATCCTCCTTGTTATCGGAAAATTGTTTTTACGAACTGCTTCGCTGCCCTCAGCATAGCACAAAAAAGTTCAAGAATAAAGCGATATTTGGGCTGATTTCAGGGGGAAATTGAACTTTTTTGCAGATCGGCCAATAAGACCTCTTCTAAGGCTTGAGCGGCTCCCGGTTCAGAACGGCACTGGCTTTTGCCATCAGTTCCTCCCGGGAATAAAATGGCGCGTAATATACACTGTCCTGTGACGGCTTGATGATCACGCGGTTACTGTCAGGAAGATAATGCGCCGCACTGATATGCATTCCGACGCAGTTCCAATTCTCCGTTTCGAGACAGATGATGGCCGATTCGGTATAGGTATTGTCGTTGACAATGAGCAGAAGCTGCCGTCCGTCTGCGGAAAGCATAGCAGTAAAGCGGGCGTCGTTATGGAAATCGAAGTTTCTGTCGCCGAAATAAGCGCGGCTCAGCTGTTCGCCCGTCTGCACATCATAGATCAGAAGCTCTCCGGATGCGCTCATCACAAGCAGCAGTGAGTCATCTTTCGCAAACAGCAGCTTTTCGACTGCGGAAGACGGCATGCCGGTCTCCAGCGTTTTCGTTACGGTATCATCCGGTATGTTGACGAGCAGGATGCTGCCGTTTTCGTCGAGAGCAGCAAGGAGCGGGCTTTTTTCCGCCAGGCCGCACACGGAAGCATACTCCCGCGCAAGATGCTTCAGTGCGGTAAAACGGTCCTCCTTTATGCTGTATGCAAAAGCGGTCGGCACCGTTTCCGGAACGCCTTCCTCGCGAACGGTCGTCGTCAGGACCACCCAGTCATTGCTTCCTGCGGCACAGAGCGAATAGCGGAGCTGCCGCGCATACAACTCACTTGGCAAAGAGACCGATTTCAGCTGGCTGCCGTCTTTCCAGATGCTCAGCTGAGGCAGTTCCTTTTCATCCGTGTGCAGCAGTGTTGCCGAAAGCACACTGTTGTCACGGGCGTCATTGACGGAACAGCTGCTGTGCTGCCATGAATACAGCCCCAGTTCTTTGACCGTTTTTCCGGACGGCGTCAGACCGGAGACTGTTCCGCCCGCGAGATCGAAATAAACATCCTCTGCGATCAGTTTTCCGTCCTCGGTCAGGGATATGTCGGCAGGCGAATAAGTAAACGATGCGTCACATTGTACTGAGTAATATTGCGGCGCCTGATCCGTCTCGCGCCACAGCATGCAGTTCAGAACTTTATCGGTATAGTCATATTGGATCGCCGCCATCAGTTTTCCGGAAGGGCTTGCATAGATCCTGGCTTTTGCAAGATCCATTTCCGCTTCGCCTGACACAACAGCTGCCATGTCTTCGCCCTGCTGCCAGCGCAGGATGGTGATTGTTGTCATATAGTTTTCATTCACGACGGCAAATACGCCTTTTCGGTAGGATTCGCCCGCAATCACGCCTTTGGACAGTGAATAAGCAAGATCAGTGTAGAACATGTTCACGTCGCTGGTCAGGATCCCGCTGGAGATGCCGCCGGTGATCAGCCCGTTTTCCAGAATCAGGCCATAGGAGTCGTTCTCGTTGAGCAGACCGCCGCAGATCACGTCCGGCAGAAGCAGATCCATGGTGATCTCACCGCTTTGCCTGTCGACCAGATAGAGTTTTTTCAGGCTGCCATAAATAATGCTGTCTGCAGAATAATCAAGAAAATCGATACTGCCGCCGATGATCAGCTTTCCGTTCATATAAACCGAACTTTGTTCCAGGTCCAGCTTTGTTTCAAACCGGCGCTGCCAGTTTTTGCCGCTGTCATATATGGCAATGCCGGCGTGTTCTTTTTCGGTGCCGGCATATGCCGTCATCAGATCGCCGTTATCCATAAACAGCAGCTGGCGTACCACGTCGACACCGGCGGTCATCTGATCGTCAACGGTCAGGAGTCTTTTGTTCTGCACGTCGTAAACCTGCAGAACGCCGTACGGTTGTGTGGAAGAAGCTGTGGCCACGGCTGCCCACAGCCCGTCGTCACTGACGGCAAGTGCATTCGTAGTAAACAAAGCGCCTTCCAGAACACAGCTTTGCAAGGTCGTTCCGGTCTTTGCATCCGCGATGCAAATATAGTCTTTCCCTCCGGTGTAAACCATTAAGGCCAAGTAAGCCCCGTTCCGGGAAAATGCCGAACGGTGATAGCCGGTTTCCAGATTCCAGAGCCGTTCTCCCGTTGCCGCGTCAAGCAGTTCGCCGCCGGCAAAAACAGCCTGAAGCGCATCGACATATTCAAAATCGAGATCCCGCTCACGCTGTTTTTCCCAAAGAAGCTTTCCGGAATACGTATCATAAACACGGACCATGTTGTAGGCATCCAGCGTTGCCAGAAAGCGAGTGTCGTGTGACATCAGCATTTTCGATACGGCGGAAGGCAGGTCGATGGACTGGTCATAATGGATACCGTCCTTTCCGTAAACGGACAGCTGCCGCGTCAGGGTATATTCCGCATCCGGCACATAGGGACGGTCGTTATCTTCGGAAGGCAGGGCTTCCAGTGCAGAGGACAGCGCTTCCCGGTAATTGCCGTTCTTAAAGGAGTTGTAGGCAAGCGCCGCCAGGGCTTTGGATTCATTGATCTGAGAGGCCCGCAGCTGCTCCTGGATCCTGGCGTTGCGGTTCAGCAAAAGGCCCACAAAAGCAGCGGCGAGGCCGAGGACGATGCCGGAGGCGACAGCGAGGCGGCGGAAACGGTAGCGCTGCTCGCGGCGGTATAAAGCGTCATAAGGGCAGCCGATGAGTGCCGCCAGGATGCGCAGGGATTCAGTCTGAAACAGTTTGCGGCGCCTGGCTTTTGTCGGTGCTGCGATGTTGGCGGCAAGAGGTTCCACGATCTCGGTTACTTCACCGTCTTCATTTCGAATCTCAGTGATCTGCTTCGGAAATGCCTCGTCCGGGTCACCGTCTGCCAGCACAGCCAGTACATGATCGTGGTCGTGATGTTCCAGGAAATAGCTGATCTCCCGAAGCACCCATTGCGAGCCCGATGTCTCCGGTGTACAGATGACGATCAAAAACTCCGAGTTGTCCAGCGCCGTCTGGATATTGGCAGACAGGCTTCCGGCGATCGGCAGCTCATCCTGATCACGGAAAACCAGGCCAACTTTGCGTGAACTGTTTTTTCGAAGGTTTTTCGGGACAGTGTAGTGTTCGATCCGCCGGTGGACCGCCTTGGCCACCTCCATTTGCAGGGGCAGATGCCGATAGCTGATAAAGGCTTTGTATTTTCGTTCCATGCTGTACCTCGCTGGTTTGCGGCAGCATTGCTGCAGCCTGATTTTACGTTGCATCCGAAAGCGATTATAGCAAAAGAAAAGTGTGTTTTCCAGTTGTTTCGGCGCATCAGACTTCTTGCCGCTGGTTTCCGCATATGTTATAATAATTCAAATCAATAGCACGGCGCGGCCGGAAGCAGCGGAGCAGCGATGACCGAAGACGAAAGATTCATGAAAAAAGCCCTTCATCAGGCGAAGCGGGCGGCAGCGATCGGGGAGATACCGATCGGCTGCGTCATCGTCCGTGACGGCAAGGTCATCGCCCGCGGCTTCAACCAGAGAAGAAGCAGGAAGACGACCCTGGCGCATGCCGAAATGATCGCCATCGACAGGGCGAGCCGAAAGCTCGGCGACTGGCGGCTCGAAGGCTGCACCATGTACGTAACGCTCGAACCCTGCCAGATGTGCTCCGGCGCGCTGGTCCAGTCCCGCATCGACCGCGTGGTCATCGGGACCATGAACCCCAAGGCGGGCTGCGCAGGCTCCATCCTCAACATCCTGCGGATGCCCGAATTCAATCACCAGGTGGAGATCACCGGCGGTGTCCTGCAGGAGGAGTGCAGCGCCGTCCTGCAGGACTTTTTCAGGGACCTGCGGATAAGAGTAAAAGAAGAAAAGAAAAGGAGTAACGGCCCATGAAAGAAAACAAATTTTTCCCTGAAATTCACGGCAACTTCGGCTTCGGCTGCATGCGCCTTCCCATGCTTGACGACAAGACAGTCGATCTGGAACAGTTCAGCCGCATGACGGATGCCTTCATCGAGGCCGGCTTCAACTATTTTGATACGGCTCACGGCTACATCAACGGTCTGTCCGAGACAGCAATCGCCGAGTGCGTGGCGAAGCGCTATGACAGGAGCAGATTCCTGCTCACCAACAAGCTGACGGAACCCTACTTCAATTCGCAGGAGGAGATCCGCCCGTTCATCGAATCGCAGCTGAAGGCCTGCGGCGTCGACTATTTTGACTTCTACCTGATGCATGCCCAGGGTTCGCGGAACTATCCGAAATTCAAGGCCTGCAAGGCCTACGAGACGGCTTACGCTTTCAAGGAAGAAGGCCTGATCCGCCATTTCGGCATTTCCTTCCATGACAAGCCCGAGGTGCTGGACATGATCCTCACGGAGCATCCGGAGATCGAGATCGTCCAGATCCAGTTCAACTACATCGACTATGACGAGCCTTCCGTGGACAGCCGCGGCTGCTATGAGGTCTGCGAAAAGCACGGCAAGCCGGTCATCGTCATGGAACCGGTCAAGGGCGGCAATCTCGTGAATCTTCCCGAGGAGGCCGACAAGGTGCTGCGGGCGCTCGGCGGCGGCAGCAATGCGAGCTACGCGGTCCGCTATGCCGCAGGCTTCCCGCAGATGGCCATGGTCCTTTCCGGCATGAGCGACATGGCGCAGATGGAAGACAACGTCACCACGATGAAGGATTTCAAACCGCTGGATGAGAGGGAACAGGCGGCGGTCGCAGAGGTCGTCCGCATTTTCCGGGAAACGAAGCAGATCCCCTGCACCGGCTGCCGCTACTGCGTGGAAGAGAACCAGTGCCCGATGGGCATCCTCATCCCGGACATTTTCCGCGCGGTCAACGCCTACGAGATCTTCCACAGCTGGAGCATGCGCGGCTATTATCACGGTACGCTGACTGCCGACGGACACGGCAAGGCCTCCGAATGCATCGGCTGCGGCGGCTGCGAAGGGGTCTGCCCGCAGCAGCTTCCGATCCGCGATCTGCTGGCGAAGGCGGCTGAGACGTTTGAAAAGAAAGAATAACGATCCGGGATCGTTTTCATATATCTTTTTTACGTCACAGCGATTAAGAGGAGGAATCATGAAAAAACGGAACATCCTGCTGATGCTGCTGGTGCTCGTCATCATGGCGTCATGCTGGGGACTGAAGACAGAAGCGGCGACCAGTTTTATTTATGACAAGGATTATATTCATGACGGGACAGAGGGTGTTAGTTACGAAGCGGCCATCTATTATTACGGGTATGGGGACAAGATCAAGTCCGCTGCGGTATCTTCCGGAACCCTGCCGCCCGGGCTTTCCTATCATTCAGCAGGGTATGACAGCGGTCACAGCAGGGTCACTATCTCCGGTACGCCGACGAAGGCCGGTACGTACAGCTTTAAGATCACTGCTATCACCGTGCAGGGAAAAACACTCACATCATCCTGGTATACGGTGATCATCAGTCCCTACGGGCAAACATACAAACTTACGCTGACAGGCTGCGTCGCGACGGATCCGGACTGGGGGGGAGAATTTACGGAGTGCCGGGCAGGTTCCGCAGTCAAGCTGGTCCCGAATAATCTGGCGTCTACGGAATATGTTGTTTCCTGGAAGAATGACGCCGGACTCGATATTCCGGTAGGTAATGACTATTTTACCATGCCCGCCAGAAATGTTTCCATCCAATGCGTGAAAAAGACCAAGGATCTGGGGACCCTGCAGCATAACGCGGCCTCTTCCCAGAAGAGCGACTATGTCTGCAGCCGTAACGCGATCGACTCCATATTGCGCAACGGATACTATTCTCATGATGCGGAACCTTACCGGTCTGAAACGCAAAGCGGGACGTTCTTGTATTACTACATCGATCTTGACAAGGACGGGACCCTTGATCTGGAAGTGAGGGATTACGAAAATAACCTCTCGCGAAGTGACAGCGGCATGGAATATATGATCAAGGCCATGCCTGGCAGGAGCGTATACGGTACCTGGACATTCAATGTCAATAAGGATGATTATTGGTATTACTATCATACCAACCTGTACTCCAAGATCGTGCTTAACATGGGGTCCAAGAACTCGGACTGCCCCAAATCCTCTTCCGGGCATAAGATCCAGGGCATCCAGGCCAAGGCGCCTACCTGCACGAAGGACGGTTACAGATGGCACTGGGAATGCACGGAGTGCGGCGAATGGTTTGCGGATGCGGAAGGAAAGACCAAGGTCACGAACAAGAGCCTTTACACGCTGAAAGCAATGGGACACAAGTGGAGTGCCTGGTACGTCGCAAAGGAAGCGACGGAAACGGAGGAGGGCATCAGAGAACGCGTCTGCTACAACAACAGGAACCATAAGGAGCAGGAAACGATCCCGAAGCTTCCGCCGGCGCCGACCGAGCCTCCGACGACGGAGGCACCGACCACGGAAGCCCCGACTGAGCCGCCGACGACGGAGGCACCGACCACGGAAGCACCGACTGAGCCGCCGACGACGGAGGCACCGACCACGGAAGCGCCGACCGAGCCGCCGACGACGGAAGCACCGACCACGGAAGCCCCGACCGAACCGGAAACGACGGAAGCAACGACAACGGAAGCACCGACCGAACCGGAAACGACGGAAGCCCCGACTGCGGAAGCCCCGACTGAGCCGGAGACCACAGCAGCGCCGACCGAGGCGCCGCCCCAGGCACCCACCGAAGCACCGAAGCCGACTGATCCTGAGACCCCGGCTAAGAGCGGAGGCGGCAATACCATCCTTTACGTCCTCCTGGGCGTGATGGCTGTGGTGTCCGGCCTGCTGGGCGGCATCCTGATCGGCAAAAGGAGCAAGGAAAAGAATTCCAAATGAGAAGGAGGCCGTAAGGACGGCCCCGAAAAGGAAAGAATAAGCGGCTCCCGAAGCATGAAAGCGAAACGAATTCAGAAACGGAGGAAATAACAGTGGATGAATTCATGAACAAAGTCATTGATATCGGTGCGACCTCAGGAGGCAAGATCGTACTGGCGATCATCGTATTGATCGTCGGCCTTCTGCTGATCAAAATGATCACCAAGGGAGTGAACAGACATGTCGAGAAGTCCAAAATGGACCCGACGGTGAAACTGATCGTTACCAAACTGGTGAAGATACTCCTGTACGTGGTCCTTGTGGTCGGACTGATCGAGATCCTCGGCGTGCCGATGACGAGCGTGGCTGCGCTGATCGCTTCCGGCGGTCTGGCTGTCGGCCTCGGCTTTCAGGGGGCCCTTGCGAACCTTGCCGGCGGTTTCCTGATCCTCATCTTCAAGCCCTTCAAGGTCGGCGACTATATCAACGCGGCGGATGCCGAAGGTATCGTCCGCGACATCAGCATTTTCTATACCAAGCTGCTGACGCTGGACAACAAAACGGTCCTGATCCCGAACGGCGACCTGATGAGTTCGAACGTGACGAATCTGACGGCGGAGCCGATCCGCCGGATCGACCTGGACTTCAAGATCACGAACGACATCGACCAGGATTTCGTCCGTCTCGTGCTGCTGAAGGCTGCGGAGAACTGCGAAAGCATCCTTCCGGATCCGCCGCCCTTTGCACGCCTGTCAGCGGTCGACGACGACACCTACATCTTCACGGTGAGGGGTTGGTGCAATACCGAAACTTACTGGGATTCCTACTTTGACCTGATCGAGACCTGCAGCAAGTCGCTTGCAGACAACGGCATCGACGATCCTGAGGAACGCATCGCGGTCAGACTGGTCGGCGAGGAAGACGAAAAAGACGGAGAGTGATCCGGACGGAAGACTGGGCAGGAGGAAACAGCCTTCTGCCCGGTTTTTGTTCGGAATTAACGTCTATGGCGGCGGGAAGCGCTTGACAGGGACGGGGCTTTATGGTAACGTATGTTCAGTTTGATGATAAATATTCAGGAAAGGAGGCAGCATCATGATCATCAGCATCCTTTGGGAGGGACATTCCCGCTGAACTGAATACGGCAGACAGAGCCCGTGGGATCGGGCTGCGGTCTGCATGAAACCCCATACGGCCTCTGAACCTTTTGATGCAAGCGTGCCTTTGGGCGGCGCTTTTTTTGTGCGAAAATGGAAACCAGGAAGAAAAACACCAAGCTGAATCTGAAAATCTTAAGCCGCTTCCTTAAGGGAAGCTGGCTTCTCTTTGCTGCGGCCATCCTGTCGGCCATCGTGAGCGCGCTCGCGGACATGCTGGGACCGCAGATCATCCGCATGGCCATCGACAACGTGCTCGGCGGCGCGGAGCCCACTCAGCCGAAGTTCGTGCTGGATCTGGTGGAGCGCATCGGCGGCATGGCCTACCTTGCGAAGCATCTATGGATCATGGCGCTCGCCATCGTGATCGTCGCGATCGTCAAGGCTGTCTCTCAGTACCTGTTCCGGGTCTCGGATACGAAAGCCTCGGAGACCCTTGTCAAGACCATGCGCGACACGCTGTTCAACCATATCGAACGCCTGCCTTACGCCTGGCACGGCAAAAACCGCACCGGGGACATCATCCAGCGCTGCACCTCCGACATCGATACCCTGAAGAACTTCGTCTCCGAACAGCTGACGCAGGTCTTCCGCATCGTGATCCTGGTGGTGCTGTCCCTCATTTTCATGCTGCGCATGGACGTGAAGCTGACTCTGATCGCCCTGTCGCTCATGCCGGTCATCCTGATCTATTCCTTCATTTTCTCGCAGAGGATCGAGAAGGGCTTTGAGGAGGCGGATGAGGCGGAAGGCGTGCTGTCCGCAAGAGTGCAGGAAAATCTGACGGGCGTCCGCGTGGTGCGAGCCTTCGGCCGCGAGCGCCGCGAAATGGACCGCTTTACCGAGCAGAATGAATCCTATACGAACCTCTGGATCAGGCTCGCCCGCGTCATGGCGCGCTACTGGTGCAGCGCAGACGTACTGGGAAGCCTCCAGGTCATGCTGGTCGTGATCTTCGGCGCGGTCCGCTGCATAAACGGCGAGATGCTGGCCGGCGAATATGTTGCCTTCATCACCTACAATGGCATGCTGATCTGGCCGATCCGCATGCTCGGCCGCATGATCGCGGAGATGAGCAAGGCCGGCGTGTCCCTGGACCGCATCGCCTACATCATGTCCGCAGAAGAGGAAAAGCCTTCGGAAAAAGGACTGACGCCTCCTCTGGACAGGACGATCGAGTTCGACAACGTCAGTTTCGCCTACGAGGACAGCCCGGAAATGCTGCATAACATCAGCTTCCGCCTGCCCGCGGGGAAAACCCTGGGGATCCTCGGCGGCACCGGCAGCGGCAAATCGACGCTGATGGCCCTCCTGAACAAGCTCTATCCGCTGCCCGAAGCGGGCGGGACGATCACGGTCGGCGACGTGGACATCCGCGACATCGACACCGGGTACCTCCGCAGGAACATCGGCATGGTCCTGCAGGAACCCTTCCTGTTCTCGCGGACGCTCCGCGACAACATTGCCATTACAAGACCGGAAATGGATCTGGAAGAGGTGCGGGAGGTCTCCCGTTCCGCCTGTCTGGACGAGACGGTCATGGATTTCGCGAAGGGCTACGATACCTTCGTGGGCGAGCGCGGCGTAACGCTTTCCGGCGGACAGAAACAGCGGGCGGCCATTGCCCGGACCCTGGCCCAGAAGACGCCCATCATGATCTTCGACGACTCCCTGTCCGCCGTGGACACCGAAACCGATGCGAAGATCCGTGCCGCGCTGAAGACGCATTTTGCCGGCTCCACGGTCATCCTGATCTCGCACCGCATCACCACGCTGTCCCAGGCGGACACGGTGCTGGTGCTGGACAAGGGCCGCATTGCGGAGCTCGGCACCCCTGACGAACTGAGAAGCGCCGGCGGCATCTATCAGCAGATCTACGAGATCCAGACGGGCCTCGCGGAACTGCAGGAAGGAGGTCCCCATGCCGGATAATGACAAGAAAGAAAAAGTCTCCCTGCCGTTTTTCGGGATCCCGAAGATCCTGCCTTACGTGAAAGGCTACCGGCCGGAGATCCTCATCATGATCGCAACGGGGCTGCTCGGGAGCATCATCGACGTCCTGATCCCCCTCTACCAGCGCTACGCACTGAACCATTTCGTGGGAGAGCGCACGCTGGATACCCTGCCCTGGTTCATCCTGATCTACGTGGCGAGCATTCTCGTCACCGCGGTCGGCAACTACATCAACGGATACCTGGCGCAGAAGCTGGAATCCTCCATCAACCGCGACCTGCGGGCTCTCGCGTTCCGGCACCTGCAGACGCTGTCCTTCTCATACTACAACCAGAACAGCGTCGGCTACATCCATTCGCGGGTCATGAGCGACACCGGCCGCATCGGCATTCTGTTCTCCTGGTCCCTCGTCGAGGGCAGCTGGCAGATGGCTTACCTGGTCGGCGCGATCGTCGTCATGCTCATCGTGAACGCGCGACTTGCCCTGCTCATCCTGCTGGTACTGCCGCTCATCGCAGTATTCTTCGGCATCTTCCAGGCGAAACTGATCTCGACCAACCGCGAGGTGCGCGAGATCAACTCCCGCATCACCGGCAACTTCAACGAAGGCATCACCGGTGCGCGGACGATCAAGACGCTCGCGGTCGAACAGCGAATCGGGAAGGATTTCACCGATGAGACGGCCAACATGCGCCGATGGGCGGTGCGGGCTGCCCGCTACCGGGGACTCTTTGCCTCCACGATCAGCCTGGCTTCGTCGCTGGCGCTCGCCATCGTGCTCTGGAAGGGCGGGGTGCTCGCGGCGGAAGATGTCGGTACCTTCTCCCTCTTCATGAGTTACGCGACAGGCATGATGGAGCCGGTCCACTGGGTCATCGACTGCATCTCGGATTTCATCACCACGCAGGTCAACATCGAGCGTCTGACGAAACTCCTGGGAACGAAGTCGGACGTCACGGACAGCGAAGAAGTGCTGAAGATCTACGGCGACTCCTTCGACCCGAAAAAGGAGAACTGGGAAGAGATCCGCGGCGACATTGAATTTAAGGATGTGACGTTCAGATACCCGGACGGAGAGGAGACAGTGCTGGAGCATTTCAGCCTGAAGATCCCCTTCGGCAGCAGCATTGCGATCGTCGGCGAGACCGGCGCGGGCAAATCCACGCTCGTGAACCTGCTCTGCCGTTTTTACGAACCGACGAAGGGGCAGGTCCTGATCGACGGACGGGACGCCAGAGAGCGCAGCCAGCTGTGGCTGCACAGCGCGCTCGGCTACGTGCTGCAGACCCCGCACCTGTTCTCGGGGACCGTACGGGAGAACCTGCTCTACGGAAATCCCGACGCGTCGGACGCGGATATCGAGCGGGCGCTGAAACTGGTTTCCGCAGACGACGTGGTCGCCAAACTGGAAAAAGGCCTGGATACCGACGTCGGTGAGGACGGCTCGCTCCTGTCCACCGGGGAAAAGCAGCTCATCAGCTTTGCCCGGGCGGTGCTGGCCGATCCCAAGATCCTGGTCTTGGATGAAGCGACCTCCTCGGTCGATACGATCACCGAGCAGAAGATCCAGAAGGCGATCGACACCATCATCAAGGGCCGTACCTGCGTGATGGTCGCGCACCGTCTGTCCACGGTCCGGAACGCGGACTGCATCCTGGTCGTCAAGGGCGGAAAGATCGTCGAACAGGGAACGCATGCGGAACTGCTCGCACTGAACGGCTATTACCGGGAACTCTACACCCGCCAGTACGAGGACGAAGCGACCGCCGACGTGCTGAAATAGACGGAGGCGGCAAGTTCATCCCCTGTAAGGACCGCTGCAGAGAACTGCCGCAAAATAAAAATTCTTCGGGCAGCGGTAACCTTCCGCTGCCTTTTTTCGTCATATGGTACAGAGAAGAGCTTCTCTGCCTAAAGGAAGACAGTTTTCGCGACCTCTTTCCCGCGAAAACTGCCGGAAGGAGTCCTTTATGAACCCGAAGGAGATAAAAGCGGCACTGATACGGCGCGATGAAGCCGTGCTGGAAGCCGTGAAACGACGATACGGCGCTTACATCCGGAAGACCGCCTTCGCCGTTCTCCGCAGTGAACAGGATGCCGAAGAAGTTGAAAATACGGTATATCTGAAGATGTGGAGGAGCGAAGCGGAAGCGCTGCCGGGGGACCTTAAGGGCTATCTCGGCATGTTGAGCCGTCAGACGGCCATCGACCAGCTTCGCAGGATCAGTGCGGCAAGACGCGGAAGCCGCGAGTATGAGACGGCTCTGGACGAACTGTCAGAGGTGCTCCCCGATCCCGGCAACGGGGACCCGGCAGACCGCCTTGCCCTGAAGGAGGCCATGAGTGCTTTCCTGAAAAGCCTTCGCGCCCGGGACCGGCAGCTCTTTCTCTGCCGTTACTGGTATGCCATGAGCATCCGGGAATGCATGGAGAATTTCGGCATGAAGGAGAGCGCGGTCAAGACGGCGCTGCACCGGATGCGGGAAAAACTGAAGGAACAGCTGAAAAAAGAGGGAATACCGCTATGACGAAAGATGACTTGAAAAATGCGATCCTCGACACGGAGGATGAGTGGATCGGCGAAGCCCTGCCGAAGAGCATGGGCAGAAAGAAGCGCCCCGCTGTCGGCTGGCGAAAGCCGGCCCTGATCGCGGCGGCCTGTGCCACAGTTTTTCTGGCGGCGATTCTCCTTTGGCCGAAGGATACGGGCAGCGTTTCACCGGGCAAGGTCGCCCATGCCTATGCACTGGCCGAGGCGCAGTATCCGGCCATGACAAACGGCGACAGTTATTACGTCGGAAGTTTTGAAGAATGGCTAAATCTGACTGAGCAAGAGCGAAACAAGATGTTCGCGGAAGATGCTGCGGCCAAAGAGGAGTTCAACCTGCGTTTTGACGCGAACAAGGGAAACGGAGCATCACTGAAGCCCTTTCTGCAGAAAGCGATCGTGGGGACTCTGAAGGAAAGCAAAGGGGAAAACCGACTGTCTGCTCCGCTTAATCTTTATTTTGCCCTGGCTATGCTCTCCGAGGCGGCAGAAGGAGAGACCAGACAGGAGATTCTGGATCTTATCGGCGCGGACAGTCAGAAGACGCTGCGCGAGCAGGTGAAGAAGGTCTGGCTGGCGAATTATTACGATAACGGCTACGTCAAATGCATCCTGGCCGATTCTCTCTGGCTCTCGGACAGCTGTTCCTATCGTCAGAAATGTGTCGATACGATCAGCGACAGCTGCTTTGCTTCTGTTTTTCGCGGAACAATGGGCTCTGTCGAATATGACGAGATGCTCCACAACTGGATCAATGAAGAGACGGGGGACCTCCTGCAGGACAGTGTGTCTCAGCTGAAAATGGATCCGGACCAGGCGGCCGAGCTCGTCAGCACGCTCTTTTTCCAGGATATGTGGAAGGGTGAATTCAAAGAAGACATGACCAGAACCCGCGTTTTCCATGCGGCGTCCGGCGACAAAAAAGTCGAATTCATGCATCAGACAGATAATGACGCCATCTATTTCTATGTGGATCACTTCAGTGCATATGGCAAAACGCTGAAAGATTCCGGCGCGGTGATGTATTTCATTCTTCCGGATGAAGGCGTGAGCATGGACGAACTCCTGGAAGACGGGCAGCTTCAGGCCTTCCTGACCGATGAAACGGCCGTACATAGGGCAGAAGTCAGGATCAATCTGGCTGTGCCGAAATTCGATATTGCCGAGGACCGGAAACTGTGTGAAGTGCTGAAGTCGCTGGGCGTGCAGAAGGTTTTTGAGGCCGGACAGGCGGATCTTGGCGGCCTGCTCACGCATGAAAAGGGTGCTTATGTGTCCGATGTGCTTCAGGGCGCCCGGATCATCGTGGATGAAAAAGGGGTAAAAGCGGCAGCCTATGTGGCCATCCCGTTGTACGGTGCGGGTCCGCCCTCCGGAGACATCATCGACTTCGTTCTGGATAGGCCTTTCCTCTTCGTGCTGCGAAGCCGCGACGGCCTGCCGCTCCTTGCCGGCGTGGTGAATGCCCCCTGATCCCGCCGAAATACACATCAAAAAGGACCTCCTGCTGTGAACAGGAGGTCTTTTTTGCGATATCAGGTGTGAGATTCGGGACGGAAACCCGTCCCTGCCCTGCTCAGAACACGCCGGCTTCCTTCATGGCCCGTGCGGTCCGCTCGTAGGCAAGCGGGATGCAGAACCCGGGATCCATCGCCTGCACGCCCGGATCGAAGATCTCGACGGAGACGATGCCTTCGTATCCGACCTTTTGCAGGTTCCGGAGCATTTCCGGGATGGGGGCGGCGCCGTCGCCCGGCCAGATGCATTCATTCCGGCGAAGCGTAAGAGGCGCCTTGTCCGGCGCGTCGCCGATATGGACGGTAAAAATCTTATTCGAACCGGGGCCGAGCAGTTCCTCCGGCTTCGAGCCGCCGGCAAAGTGATGCCAGGTATCGACCAGCAGGCCGACGTTGTCCGCGCCGGTCCGTTCCACGATCTCCATGGCGTGGGCATAGGTCCGCACGCTGTTTTTCGGAACGCCCATGTATTCCAGGGCGAGGCGCATGTGATAGTCCGCCGCGATCTTCGCAAGTTCGGTCAGAACGCCTGCCGTCTCCGCCGTGACCTCCTCACGGTCATCGGTCGGTGCGCCGAAGGCAGCGATCACCTCCAGGTCCGGACAGCCGACGAACTGTCCCGCATAGCAGAGGAAATGGCAGAGCTCCTGCACCGTGATGCGGGCCTGCCCCTTATGGAAACTGATGTCCGCCAGCGCATTGATGCACATTGGCTTGATGTCGTTATCTTCAAGCAGCGTTTTCAGACCGGTCAGGGTGCCGCCGCGCTGCAGGAAGTTCAGCAACTTTTCCTTCCGGAGCTCGATATGCCGGAAACCGGCCTTCGCTGCGAGAACGATATCGTTCTCCATCGTCGAACTTTTCATCGTCGTAGCCATGTTGTAAGAGGGAAACATAGGGGCTCCTTTCACTTGTCAGAATCGTGTAAATATAATATACAATATTTCGGAAAAAAGTGCTTGCATTTTTTTTCGGCTGTGATACAATACTCCTCGTCTGGGGCATTAGCGCAGCTGGGAGCGCGCCACACTGGCAGTGTGGAGGTCAGGGGTTCGAATCCCCTATGCTCCACGCAGAAAACCGTTGTGTGGCAACGGTTTTCGTGCATTTTGGGGCCGAGTTACGCGAGTTACGTCAGGCTTCAACAGTTAACGGTAGGAAATCAGTCAATGCAGAGGCGACTTTCCTGCCGTTTTCTTTTTTTGTCTTATTGTTGAAGTGATAACAGTTCTCAGTCGTTGCAGAACTGGCATGTCCGACCTGGCTTTGGATCAGCGGCATGGGCAGATGATGGTCCATGAGTTCGGTAACGACCGTCTTCCGGATCTTGTGCAGGCTCTTGAATTCTACGCCTGCCCAGCGGCAGTTCCGCCGCAGACGCGAAGCAAATGAGGCCTGCGTCATGGGCTCGTCCATTGTGGAGAAAATATATTCTCCGTTTGGATTCAGTTTTCTCGCTGCTCGAAGGATCGGTTCCAGCATATTCGGCGGAACCAATACCCGTCGATATGTGCCTTTTCCCTTTGTGCCGTCAACTACCGGATGGATATAACGGTTTCCAACCTTCCTGCTGGTCACTCTGCGGCGAACCAGAATTTCGGAATAGTCATCGGAAATGTCTGCCCATCGCAGAGCAAGCAATTCCCCGATGCGAAGCCCTGTCCAGAAAATCAGACGTATTCCCAGATCAACAAGATGATCCCACTGCAGTTGCTCCAGAACCTTTTCCGCCTCTTCTTTGCTGTAGACCTGTGTTTCATCATACTCGGGCAGCTGAGAGCGCATAGGCGTAAACAGTTTGCCATTGCGTCCGATCCCAGCGATGAATGGAGTGATCGGTGTGTCCACGATCCCTTCATCAAGAGCATACAGAAACACTCCGTTGACGATCCCGTGCAGATTGGTGAAATCATGTTTGGTCGGCGCCTTGTCCGCCACCATGATCTTCATCCATTTGCGGATGTCGTTCGGTCTGATCGTACTGATGTCCTGTTCGATCCAGTCTGCATTCTTCAGATATTTCCTGTAGCAGCAGTCATTGCGGATCGCCGTAGACTCCATATGCTCCTTCACTCTGATCTTGTAAGCCCTCCAAATTGGATACAGATCCTTGAAAGATATTGTCGGACCTGCAGCGACTTCTCCGGTCCTCCGGTAGTGTGCCTCCAAAATAGCTTTTTCCAGGTCTGCTTTTTTACGCCGCTTTATTGCGGTTTTTCTTCCTCCTTTCTTCGGGTTCGGTACTTTTGCGTACCAATACCCATCGTTAGGGTTGTACTTCATCCAATACTGACTGATAATTGATTCTGCCGTTTTCAAATTCTCATTGATTCCGGCGATTCCGCAGTCCATTATATCATAAGTATTACTCATTTCTACTCCTGTCATTTACTCTGTTCTTTTTCCGTTCGGTCTGTTTACGTTTACGCGGTTTATAACGCAAGGGTTTCAGGGCGCTTCCCTGACGTCTGTCTCTGGCCGGCAAAACTTGTTTTTGCCGGACGGAGACGTTGCTTGCTAAATTAATTCCGTGTATGGGAAGCGCGCGCTGTTTACATACATGAGCACCGCCGGAAAGTGCGGTGCTCACACCTCCCCGGTGCTTTTAATGGGCAGTAAACTGTAAACGGTGTCAGTTTAAATTGAACGGTACCTCCGCTTCGAGTTCTTTCGGGATGTCGTGAAAGCCTCCGCCGGGGTTTCTGTAGGCTCTCTGGATCCCGTACTCTCCGCCGAAGCGGTGGGTGCTTACCGCCGTCCAGCCGGGCGTATGGCGGATGATTTCACCGATTTCTTTGAGCTCGTAGGACTTTGGCTGACCAAGCTCATTCAGGGCTTCCCGCCAGACCATCAGTCCGCAGATGTATTCCGGCGCCGATGTTTCCATCCAGCTGCGGATGATCCCGGCCTTGCTGTCTTCCGGCATGAACTGCTGCTGCAGCTCCTTCAGGTGCTTCTCCATCGGTTTCGGAAGGCAGAGCGGGCGTTCCTTATCCTGTTCATAGATCCGCATCATTTCCGCCCAGGCCTGGCGGATGTACTCCCGCGACTCCTCCTCGTTGTCCAGGATGTGTACCTCTGCCTTTTCCGGATCGATCGCCACCGGGATGAAGCGCCGGTTCCCGCTGCGGTCCAGAGGCAGGAACTCCATGCTGTTCGTGGTGCCGACAAAGACGCATTTCCGCCGGCGGTCCTGCGGGTACTTGTCATAGGCGATCCGGTGTGTTTCCTTCTGCCGGCTCAGGAAAGACTTGATCTCCTCGATGCTTCTGGCGTTGGCAAGCGTCAGCATTTCCGACATCTCGATGATCCAATGCCCCTGGAGTTTCTCATAGATCTTCGTGTCATCCAGTTTCTTCAGGTCATCGGAGAACCAGTCATCCTCCAGCGCCAGGAAGCGGAAAAAGGTCGATTTGCCTGCCCCCTGATCGCCGATGAAGCAGACCATCTGGTCGAACTTGCAGCCCGGAACCTCTAGCCGCCGGATGGCTGCCCGCATCAGCAGCAGCGTGACTTCCTCCGTATATTCGCTGTTCTCTGCTCCAAGGAAATGGTGCAGCATGTTTCGGATGCGGGGCTTTCCGTCCCAGACGAGCGAGCGCAGCAGATCAAGGATCGGATGGTAGCGCTGCTGGTTTGCCACCACGTCGATCGAGTTCTGGATCTTTTTTCCGGGATTCAGTTCATACCTCGCCTCAAAACGGCTTTCGATCTCGTGAAGGTCCGTATCCGTAAAGGGCGAGCCGGGCTCTCTGTGCCAGGGCACCTCACCCACCAGGTCGATCCGCCCGGTGAGCACGTTCCAGCGCAGCTTGCCGCCGATATCCGGATCCAGCATCAGCGCCTTCGCGCAGTTGACCATTGTTTGTCTGACTGCACCGTTTTTCGTTCTTTCCATTGCAGCCAAAATATCTTCATATGTTGTTTCAAGTTGTTTTTCCATCTTTCTTTTCCTCCTTTTTGTTGTATTTTCTTTGGTGTTGTTTAGCCTGATGGTTTTTCCTTTTGTGCTTCATAAAAACTCCTCCACTTGGTAGCCAGTGAGAGGACCAAAAAAACAACCCTGTTTTGGAAAAATATTTTTATGTTTGGGTTGTATTTTGTTTTGCACTGCCTGCGGCCTTGTTTCCTGCCCGGGAGTTTCACCCCGGCGTCGCATCGCTCGGCTTATGCTTCATCGCAATGTCGTATCTTCAGCTACAGTCAGCTATTCGGTTGTCAAGGTGCCGGAGGGGCGGCTCAGTATTTATCCCCTCAAGTGCTGGAGCACGAGAAAGGCAAAAATATGCAGGTCAGCGAAGTTTTTTTGAAAAACTTTGTGCTTCGTAAAAACCCCTCCACTAAATAGCCAGTGAAAATAGCTAAAAATTAATGGTCTGGAGCAAGCTTCTGTAAATAATCCACATACGGGCTAAAACGATCTCAAAAGGAAAGGCAACCTTGTGCCTTTTTTAGAAGATCAAGCATTGATGCCCAAGGGATCATCCATCTTCAATTGTCAATGTTTCTCGGGGCAGATTACCCCTCCAAAGGCAAGAGCACGAGAAAGGCGAAATTATTCCAGTTAGATGCGATTTAAGAAAAAATTAAGAAATATAGTTATGCTATATTACAGGCAAAAAAATATATTTAAACAAACGGCATTTTTTGATACCTTGATTTCAAAAAAGGTACATATATAGTGAAAGGACCTTTCAAAACGCGAAGAAAGGAGGGGCGCATGGACGATCAGAAATTGATCCAGATGTTCTGGGAAAGAAATGAGGATGCAATAAGGGAAACTGACACGAAATACAGAAAACTCTGCTTCGGAATAGCTTTCAATATTCTTGGAAATGAATATGATGCGGAAGAATGCGTAAATGATACGTATATGAGTTTATGGACAAAGATTCCGCCGGTGAAGCCACGTTGCTTTCCGGCTTATCTCAGCCGAATTGCAAGGAATATTTCATTAAAAAGATTTCGGCAGGGAGCCGCGCAGAAAAGATCGCGCATGACAGAAGTGTCGATAGAGGAACTGGAAGAAGTGCTGCCTGGTAGTTTCAGCATGCCGGATCCTGACGCGGAACAGCTGGGAAAACTGATCAATGATTTTCTCAAAACAGAAATAGAGAGTACACGCGGCATATTTATCCGAAAGTATTTCTTCTTTGATTCGATAGAAGAAATCGCAAAGCGGTATGCGTTTTCGGAGAGTCAGGTTAAAAA
>CADAOF010000007.1 GCA_902789555.1 uncultured Lachnospiraceae bacterium | reverse complement strand
ACAAAAAAGACGAAATAACACAAAAATCGGCGCTGAAATAAATTTCAGCGCCTACTGAAGTGATCGAAACTAATATTTAAGCTCTTTCAACTTTTCCGGATCTCAGGCAGGAAGTACATACATACATTTTCTGATTAGAACCGTTAACCTTGCATGTAACACGCTTAATGTTTGACTTCCACATTCTGTTGCTTCTTCTATGAGAATGGCTCACATTATTTCCGAAATGAGCTCCTTTTCCGCAGATAGCACATACTGCCATGTTCCGCACCTCCTTGCTTCCAACCTTCAGTCCGCCTCATAGCGGCAGACCTGCAACGTACATGATTTTACCAGAAAGCCCGGACGATTGCAAGATGATTTTTCATGTCTATCTGTCAAATTTTGTGGTTTTCTTCGATTCCTCGTCAACAGCCTTGTCCACTTCAGGATCGCTTTTCTGTTTTCCGGATTTAAAACGGTTGATCAGGTCCGGGACGGATTCCAGGAAATGCACTGCCTTGTTCTCCTCCTGGACGTTGATGATGCGGGCCGTGCCGTTTTCAATGAGGAGCACAGCGTGAGGGCTCATCTTCGCACTGACGCCGCCTCCGCCGCCGTTGCTGCTGTATTTCTCGTTGACGCTGGCACCGGCGCCCATGCCGAAAGTGACGTCAGCCAGCGGGATGACATACTTTCCGCCGCCCAGGTCCATCGCTTCGCCCATCACGCTCTTGGTGCCGATCGCCTTGTCCATGCCTTCGAACATCTGCTGCATTGAGCTTCCGAATTTCGTATTGTCTGCCATGATGATCTCCTTATGTGCAGGCCGCTCATGCAGCCTTTTGTTCCTGATCCGCCGCTTCGGCGGTCTCTTTCGCGGTTTCTTCGCCGGTTGTTTCGTCTTTGTCCTTGTGCGTCAGTTTTTTGATCCACTGCCGCAGGTTCTTATTGAGAAGCAGCCGCAGGGCTACCTCAACAAAGATCCCGAGCCTGAGCCGCCCCTTCAGTTCCAGGCGCAGCTTCATGACCTGCTCTTCGTAATTGCCCTGTATCCGGATGTGATCCCTGAAGACCGGGTAGAAGCTGTAAAGCGTGCCCATGATCTTCCCGGTCTTCGCCGGATCGCCGAAGCCGAGCTCGCCCTCCACCAGGAAGTGCGTGGGTTTAAGATGGCGGCCGATCTTTTTCAGCTGTTTCCCGATGAGGCGTACCGTCTTCCGGTTCTTTTCATCGTACCAATAGCCCTGGAATTCATCGACCTTCCCGGCGATCTCATCGAGTTTCTTCTCGATCGAGGCAAGACGCGGGAGTTCTTCTTCGGGTTCGCCGGCAGGTTCTTCTTTCGCTTCGGGTTTCGGGGCGGAAGCCGGTTTTTCTTCTGCCGGTGAAGGCTTTTCTTCCGCGGGTGAAGGTTTTTCTTCTGCGGATGAAGGCTTCTCCTCCGCGGTCTGCGGCTTCTCTTCCGCCGCTGCGGGTTTCTCCTCCGAAGATACCGCTTCGGCAGCCGCCGGTTTCTCTTCCGTTCCGGAAGCTGCGGATCCTTCTTCGGCAGAGGCCGGTTTCTCTGCTGCTTCTGCAGAAGCCGTGCCGCTTTCCGCGGCAGCTTCTTCCGTCTCTCCGGACGGTTCCTCTGCCTTCTGCGGTTCCGGGCCCCAGTCGCCGAGATGCTTCTTCGTGAGGGTCTTCAGCCCCAGGAGCCTTGCCCGGAGCAGGCCGTGGTCCTTAAGCCATTCGAGCTTCACGTGGACCGCCCGGAGCAGCCATGTCACATGGACCCTGGCCTTCACTTCTTCGTCATAGCGCGCCTTCACGTTCAGGCGCAGCGGCACCAGCAGGACGATGAGCAGGATGAGGATCACCAGCCCGAGTACCGCAAGCACCAGGGTGCCGAGGATCTTGAGGATCGTCAGCAGTATCGTAAGTACCGTACCTATGATACCACCTCCCCTCTGTCGGTCCAGGCGTCTTCCGGAAGGCCGAGGAAATACTCCTTCACCTTCACGCCGCCGCCTGCATCCAGGCAGTCCTGCGTCATCTTAAGGAGCAGGCCGTTCGCCTCCTCCATCCCGGCGGCGATACCGAGGATGACACGGTCGTCCCGGTTAAAATGCTTTTCGTTCAGCATGATGAGAGGCAGCACCTCGAGGTTCTCGCGTTCCTGCGGCGCGGGCGAGATCAGGCAGCAGAAAGCAAACCGGCTTTTCCATTCCGGATGCTCGATCAGCCGGATCACGGCTGCCTTATCCTGCGCTATCTTCTCCCCCACGTACAGGGACCTGAGCCACTTCATGCGGCATCTCCTTATATCGGCCGGGACTTCTGCCTCAGCCCTTAAGCACTTGCTTATTCTTATACAGATATTCCAGGAAGGAATAAACGGTGAGGATCACCGCGAGGACCATCACGATCATTGTCAGCGTCTTCCACCAGGCTGCCGTGACCGGGATCAGAAGGCCCATGCACCAGATGTTCTGGAGGGTGGTCTTGATCTTGCCGCTCCAGTCCGCAGCGATCACGACGCCGCGTTCGACTGCGATCAGGCGAAAGCCGCTGATGGCAAATTCACGGGCGATGACGATGATGACCGCCCAGGCCGGCGTGCGTCCGAGCGCCGCCGCTGCGACGAGCGTGCTGCAGACGAGGAGTTTGTCAGCCAGCGGGTCCATGAACTTGCCGAAATTCGTGACCAGGTTGTATTTCCTGGCGATCTTTCCGTCAAAGAAATCCGTGATCGCCGCAATGAAATAGCAGGCGGCCGCAGCAATGTCTGCCCAGAGTCCGTCAAACGCCAGGAGCAGCACCACGACGGCAGGGACCATGAAGATCCGCATGAGCGTCAGTTTATTCGGCAGATTCATCTTCCACCTCCCCGATCAGATCGTAACCCTTCGCGCCGGTGACCTTTACCCGCACGAAATCGCCGCTCAGACGTTCCTCCGCCGAACGGAAGAACAGATAGCCGTCCACGTCCGGGGCGTCCATGTAGGTGCGGCCGACATAGACGTTCTCTTCGTCAGAGACCTGCCCTTCGACCATGACCGTGAGGCTCCTTCCGGGCATTTCGCGGGCCTTTTCAAAAGCGATCCCTTGCTGCAGGCGCATGATCTCGTTCCGGCGCTTTACGCGCAGGCGCTTCGGCACCTGGTTCTTAAACTTCGCCGCGGCCGTTCCCTCTTCTTTCGAATAGGCAAAGACGCCGAGCCGGTCGAAACGCATTTCCTTCACGAAGGACAGGTTCTCCGCATGGTCTTCCTCAGTCTCGCCCGGGAAACCGCTCATGAGCGTCGTGCGGAGCGCAATGTCCGGGACCTTTTTGCGGAGGCGGCGGATCAGTTCCGTCACTTCGGCACGGGTCGTTTTCCGGCCCATTGCCCGCAGGATGCGGTCCGAAGCGTGCTGGACCGGCAGATCCAGATAGCGGCAGAGTTTCGGCTCTTCGGCAAAGAGCGCGATCATCTCGTCGGTCAGTTCCTCGGGATAGCCGTACAGCAGGCGGATCCAGCGGATGTCCGGGATAGCCGCGAGTTTCCGGATCAGCTCCGGCAGGCATTTTCTGCCGTAAAGGTCGGTCCCGTAAAGCGTCGTCTCCTGGGCGACCAGGATCAGTTCCCGTACGCCCTTTTCGGCCAGCTCTCCGGCTTCCCGGACGAGGTCTTCCATGGAAACGCTGCGGTACGGTCCGCGGCAGAAAGGGATCGCGCAGTAGGTGCAGAACTTGTTGCAGCCTTCGGCGATCTTGAGGAAGGCATAGTGGCCGCCGGTCGTTACGACGCGCGCGCCTTCCGCATCCGGCAGACGGCTGATGTCGCGGAACACGGACAGGCTTCCCGTCCGCTCCCGGCCGCGTTCGGCCGTTTCTTCGACCAGTTTCACGATGCCGTCCCAGGAGGACGTCCCGATGACGCCGTCCAGTTCGGGCAGTTCCTTCAGGATCTCGTCCTTGTACCGCTCGGCCAGGCAGCCGGCAGCGATCAGGCTTCGGCAGCGGCCTTCCTTCTTGTATTTTGCCAGGCGCAGGATCTCCTGAATGCTTTCTTCCTTGGCGTCGCCGATGAAGGCGCAGGTGTTGACCACGATCACGTCGGCTTCCCGTTCGTCATCCGTAAAGGAATGACCGGTACGCGAAAGAAGCCCGATCATCTTCTCAGAGTCGACCAGATTCTTGTCGCAGCCAAGCGATTCAAAGAAGATCTGAAGCATGTCAGGCTTCCTGTTCGGGCTCTTTTGTCTCTTCGCCTTCGGGTTCAGCCGTTTCGGCCTCGGCAGCCTCTTCGGCTTCTTCAGTTTCGGCAGGATCTGCGAAACGCGCAGCCCTCTCCGCTTCCTTCTCCGCCTTCATGCAGGCATATTCCGCATCGCTCAGGATGCGGATGCGGCCTTCGTCGAGTTCTTCCACGGCGATCGAAAGCGGCTTGCGGGAATGGTCTTCCTGCTCCATGTATCCGTTATCCACCATCTGGCGGGCACGCTTGGCGGTCCCCATCACGATGGAATAGCGGCTCTTCACCACCGGGTCTTCGGCAGTGCCGTTTGCATTGATCTTGGTCATCAGTTCAGAATAGGAAGGATGGATCATTGAAGTCTCCTTATCAGTAAAAACACTTCCGGATATTGTATCATGTTCTTTGGTTTTTTTCAAGTATGCTGCGAGGTCGTCGCGGATCGAACGGGCAAGGGCGAGGCCCTCTTCCTTCGTCAGCTGCGGCGGCGCGGAACCGGTCACCAGGGCGTTGATCTCGTCGGCGGTCTTCTGCACCTCACGGTTCACGACAACGTGATCGTAGCTGGGGATCACGGCAGTTTCCTCGATTGCCTTGTTCAGGCGTCCGATGACCTGCTCCTCCGTCTCCGTCCCGCGGCCGGTCAGCCGTCCGATGAGTTCTCCCGCTCCCGGCGGGATGATATAGATGAGGATCGCCTCGGGGCAGGCCTTCTTGACGTTCAGCGCCCCTTCCACCTCAATGTCAAGGATCACATGGCAGCCTTCGTTCTGCCGGCTCTCCACATAGTCCCGCGGGGTTCCGTAGCTGCGGTCCAGATAGGTGGTATGCTCGAGAAAGCGCCCCTCGGCCAGCCATTCCTTAAAAGTCTCCTGCGTCAGGAAAAAATATTCTCTGCCGTCCACTTCACCGGGGCGAGCCGCCCGCGTCGTCGCGGAGACGGAAAACACGTATTCCGGATGCTGTTCCATCAGTGCCTTGATCACGGTGCCCTTGCCGACGCCCGAGTAGCCGGACACGACGAGGAGTCTGCCTTTTGCCTTATCGTTCTGCGACATTGCCGTATGCTCTCCTGCCTTGTTCATTGACATGGTTATTGGGATTTATTATAATGCAGGCATGGCTTTTCGTCAATTGATACCGACGAAGTCCGAAGGAGAAATCATGAAAAAGACCCGTCAGATCCTGGCGATCATCGGCATCGTCCTTCTGCTTTCCATGTACCTTGCCTGCCTGATCCTTGCACTTATCGGAAAGCATCAGGCAACGACCCTGTTCAAGGCGGCTCTCGGCGCCACCGTTGCCGTTCCCATCGTGCTTTACGCCTTCCTGATGCTGCTGAAAGTCTTCCCGCCTTTCGTGAAAAACGAGGAAGACAGCGCGAAACCGGATGAGGGTGAAGCTTCCGAAGAGGAACCGGATGCCGGGGAGGCGGAAGGATCCGCTGAGAACCTATAAATAGTTTGCCTTTTCCGGGAAAATCAGCTATAATATTTTGGATTTTTCCTATTATTTTCCGCAGTTCCGGGACGTTTCCGCGGCCTGAACTGTATTGTATGAAACGGACGGAATCAGGTACCCCATGAAAACTGTCGACATTATCGTTCCCTGCTACAACGAAGCGGACGGACTGGACCTCTTCTACGAAGAAACGGAGAAGGCAGTCAGCCGCATCGCAGGCTATGAATTTTCTTATATCTTCATCAACGACGGCAGCCGCGACGGATCACTTGAGGTGATGCGCAGGCTCTCGGCGGCGCATCCGCGCGTGCATTACATTTCTTTTTCCCGCAATTTCGGCAAGGAAGCCGGAATGTATGCCGGGCTGACCCACAGCACGGGGGATTACGTCATCATCATGGACGCCGACCTGCAGCATCCGCCGGCTTTGATCCCGCAGTTCGTGAAGGCCATTGAAGAAGGCCATGACTGCGCGGCAGCGTGCCGGAGCTCACGCACCGGTGAGAAAGGCCTCCGCAGTTTTCTGTCCGGCCTCTTCTACAAGTTCAGCAACGCCATGACCGAAGTGAAACTCCCGCAGAACGCCGTCGACTTCCGCATGATGAGCCGCAAGATGGTCGACGCCATCTGCTCGATGTCCGAAGTGGAGCGCTTCTCGAAAGGCATTTTCGCCTGGGTCGGCTTTGATACCGCCTGGATCCCGTACGAAAACGTCGAGCGTGCGGTCGGGACAAGCAAATGGAGCTTCAAAGGCCTCGTCAGATACGCCATCGACGGGATCACGGCCTTTACCGTAAAGCCCCTGCGGATGATCCGCGACATGGGCCTTCTGCTCTTCCTGATCTCCCTGGTCTACATCTTCGTCGTTTTCATCAAGACCCTGATCCGCGGCGTGGACGTCCCGGGCTACGCTTCGATCGTATGCCTTCTGCTGTTCCTGGGCGGCATCATCGAATTTTCCATCGGGATCGTCGGGGAATACGTTTCGCACATTTATCTGGAGGCTAAGGACCGCCCCGTTTACATCATTCAGGAGACCGACCTGACCAAGGGCCGTTCCCGCACGGACAAAAAGGAGAACGCAGATGACAATGCCTAAACAGAAACGCAGCTTCGAGGAAAAACTCCCGCTGATCCTGGCCTTCGTGCTGCCGATCCTGATCATGCTGGGGATCTTCGCGGGCAAGGAGATCTGGCCCTTCGGCGAGAACTGCTTCCTGCGCACCGACCTCTACCATCAGTACGTCGCGTTCTTCGAGAACTACGGCGAACGTTTGCGGGCCGGCGGAAGCCTCACCTACGCCTTCGACATCGGTCTCGGCAGCAACTATCTGGCGCTGCTCGCCTACTACCTGAGCGGCCCGCTGCACATCTTTGCCTTCCTGATCCCGCAGGGCTGGATGATCGAATTCATCACCTACCTCATCGTGCTGAAGATCGGCGCCTGCGGCTTTACGATGGCCTGGTATCTGTCGAAGCGCTACGACACGAGGCATTTCGGAATCGCCTTCTGCGGCGTCTGCTACGCCCTGAGCGGCTACCTTGCCGCCTACAGCTGGAACATCATGTGGCTGGACGTACTGTGGCTCGCCCCGATCGTGCTATACGGGCTGGAACAGCTCGTGGAAAAGGATAAGCCCTTCCTGTACTGCATCTCCCTGGGCCTTGCGATCCTTTGCAACTACTACATCAGCATCATGCTGTGCATCTTCCTGGTCTTCTACTTCCTGTGCCGCATGGTCTGCCTGCCGCGGGTCGGCTGGAAGCGGGTCCTGCTGAAGTTCTTCAATTTCGGCTTCTATTCGGTGCTCGCCGGCGCGCTTGCCTGCGTGCTCGTCATTCCTGCTGCCTATGCCCTCATGGGCACCGCCAGTGCCAACACCACCTTCCCCCGCTCCGTGTCGAACTATTTCTCGATTCTGGAAATGATCGCGCGGCATCTCACGGTGGTTGAGGTGGAGACCGGGCTTGACCACTGGCCGAACCTGTACTGCGGCGTTGCCGTGTTCCTTTTCGTCCCGCTGTACTACATGAACCGCGACGTGGACTACAAGGAAAAGGTGGTCAACACCGCCCTGCTGGCTTTCCTGCTCCTCTCCTTCAATACCAACGTCCTCAACTACATCTGGCACGGCTTCCACTATCCGAACTCCCTGCCCTGCCGCCAGTCTTACCTCTACAACTTTATCATTCTGGTGATGGTATTCGAGGGGATCCGGGCGCTGCCAAAGATCACTAAGGGAAAACTGCTCGGCACGATCGCCGGCGCGGTCGGCCTGATCCTGGTCATAGAGACGGTCGCGGATCCGGAGGAGATCCCGTACTACGCCTGCTATGCCAGCATCGCTTTCATCTGCCTCTACGGCCTGTTCTGCTACCTGCACAAGACCAGACGCGTCACGGGGATCACGGCCGTCTGTCTGTCACTCTGCCTGCTCATCGTCGAAATGGGCCTGAACACCGCGGTGACCAGTGTTTCGTGGGTCAGCCGGACGAACTTCATGGCCTATGACGACAGTTATGACGAACTGATCGAGATGGCAAAAAAGGACAACGGCGACAGCGGATTCTTCCGCATCGAGCGGTATAAGCTGCGCACGAAGAACGACGGACCGTACTTCGGCTATGACAGTGCTTCCATCTTCTCGTCTACGACGAACGCGAAGATCTCGCAGTTCTACAAGAAACTCGGCATGGAAGGCAATACCAACGCCTACGCCTTTACCGGTGCGACTCCGTTTACCGGCGCCCTGCTGGACGTGAAATACATCATTTCCGAATCCGAACTGCCGGAGACCTCCCTGCTCTCCTACGTGGGCAAGGCTACCAACAAAGCCGGTACGACCAGCCGCCTCTACCGCGCGGAATATACCCTGCCCCTCGGTTTCCTGCTCCCGGATGACACGGACACGCTCTGGTCCTATGCCGCAGGCTCCCCGATCAAGGTGCAGAACAGTTTCGTCAATGTCGCAGCCGGCGTCGGAAACATCCTGGAAGCCGTTGACAGCCATGTAAACGGCTCCACGATGACAGCAAACGTTTCGACCGAAGGATACCATTACGTTTACGTGACCGGCTCCGTGACCAAAGTCACCGCGACGGTCAACGGAAAGGGAAGCGTCACCTGGGACAATCTCGGCCGCGGTTATCTGGTCCGCACGGGTTATCTCCATCCCGGCGACGAGATCAAGGTCTCTGCCTACGACTCTTCCGCAACGACGATTACAGCTTCCTGCTACCGTTTTGATGAGGAAAGATTCATCGAAGCCTGCAATCAGCTTACTTCGCGGCAGTTCGCGGTGACGTCCTTCGTCAACGACCGCCGCAATACCGAGATCCGCGGCACCGCTGACGCACCGGTCGATTCCCTGCTCAGCTTCTCGATCCCGTTCGAGAAAGGATGGAGCATCACGGTGGACGGGAAGGAAGCCGAAGTCTGCGAACTCGGAAACGCTCTCCTTTCGGTCCATATTCCGGCCGGACGGCACGAGGTCGTGCTGCATTACGAAGCCGAAGGCCACAAGCTCGGTCAGCTGGTTTCGCTTGCCGCGCTGCTGCTCCTGCTCTTCCTGATGCTGATGAGTTACGTCATCCGCTCACTGAGAAAGAAAAAAGCCGAAAGCGACGTGCCTGAGAATGTTCCGGCTGCGGGGGCTGCGAAGGACCGCATTGCCAGACTCCGTGAACTGGATGAAGCTGAACGGCGCGAGGATGAGGCTGAGTTGCCGGAGATCCTCCCCGTCCCGGGTGAAACCTCTGCGGAAGAAGAACCTGAAGCTGCCCGCAGAGCCGCCGAGAAAGCGGCAGACGAAGCTCTGCTGCGGCTGGACGATGAGAAGGCAGAAACCGATAAGACGGCTCCTGCACCGGTCCCTGAAGCAGTTCCTGAAGACGCCGTCCTTCCGGCTGCGGATCAGGCGGAATATCCTGCTCCGGCAGCGGCTGATGAAGCATCCGCTCCGGCCGAAACCGATAAGGATCGCATGTTCCGCCGCATCGATTTCTTCGACCGCGGGGAAGAATGATCCGGCTGAAAAGACGCGGTCCGGACCGAACCGTACATACGAAAACTCCCGGCTGTGAGGCCGGGAGTTTTTGATCTGTCATTTTCGCTTTCGCGAAGCATCCTGTCTCAGACGACCCGTCCGACGACCTTGCCGTCACTGAAGAAATGCACGACATTTTCCGCTGCCGTGCGCGCCACGTTGTAGGAGGCTTCACGGCTCTGCGCGGCAAAATGCGGCGTCACGATCACGTTCGGGAAGCTGAACAGCGGATGGTCGTGCGGCAGGGGTTCCGTCTCCGTTACGTCCACGGCGGCCGCGCCGAGATGTCCGGATCTGACCGCTTCGACCAGAGCGTTCTCATCCACGATCGGTCCTCTCGCGCAGTTGACGAAGATCACTCCTTTCTTCATGGCGGCAAATTCCTTCGCGCCGATCAGATGCTTCGTTTCTTCGCTGAGGAAGCAGTGGATCGTGATGAAATCCGACTCTGCAAGGACTTCCTCCAGACTTCCGACGAGTTCGCAGCCGTCCGGGACCTTCGTGATGTACGGGTCATAGACCAATACGCGCATTGCGAAGCCGCCGGCACACATGCGGGCCATGCGTCCGCCGATGTCGCCGCAGCCGATGACGCCGAGAGTCTTTCCCCAGAGTTCCACGCCGTCACCGCGCTTCTTCGCCTCCCAGCCGACCGTTTCATAACCGCCGGCGACTGCCTTCAGGTTCCTCGCCGAAGCCATCATCAGCGCCAGGCTGTGTTCCGCCACGGACTGTGCATTGCAGCCGGGCGTGCAGGTGACAGCTATCCCGAGTTCCTTCGCGGCAGCGAGATCGTAATTGTCCAGGCCGACGCCGTGCTTGCTGATCAGTTTCAGTTTCGGGTTGCTTTCCATCATCGCGCGGTCGATCGGCAGGATGCGGTTCACCACCGCGTCGCAGTCCTTAATATACTCACGCAGCATCTCCGGATCCATCGCCGGCATCTTGACCACTTCGTGCCCCGCCTCCAGCAGGACCTGTTCCGCGATCGGGTTCATGTTCTCTGAAATCAGTACTTTTGCCATTCCTTCTCCTTGCTGCTGCCCGTTCAGAACGGGCAGGTATAATGATGCCGTTTCCGGCTCGCCATTCCGTATTCTATTGCGTCCATCGGACAGTAATTGATGCAGGCCATGCAGTGCGTGCAGTTTCCGCCCCACTGCGGTTTTCCGTCTTCAAGCCGGATATTGCACAGCGGGCAGCCCTGAACGCATTTTCCGCAGGAAATGCATGCATCCGTGGCTCTGAAGGCCTTATCCTTTACGAACATCTTATAGAATGCGGGATTGATCCATTTCGTCTGAAGCGTTCCGTAAAGCCCTGCCTTTTCCTCCGGGAAAGCCTGCTTCCGACGGATGAGGTCCGCAAATGCGGTGACCGCCGGCTGGGCCTTCCGGATGATCTCTTTTGCTTCCTCCTGATCGGGCGTTTTAAACATTGCCGTATAGTTTTCCGGCATGACCAGTTTCCCGGTGCCCATGTACCGCATGCCTTTTTCATCGCTGAGTGCCCGGTTGAAACGGCCGGCACTGCCGACCGAGTCACCGCAGGTCATCACGAACCAGGCAGCCGCCTTTCCGAAGGAAGAACGCCTGATCCAGTCCTCAACAAGATGTGGGATGCGCCAGGCATAGGTCGGCGTGACGAAGACCGCAGTCTCCGTTTCGTCTTCCCACGCCGACCCTTCCCGGATGAGGCTTCCGATGTCGCAGAGTTCTTCCCCGGTCACGCCGGCGATCTGCCGGGCGGTCCAGGCGCTGTTGCCCGTGCCCGAAAAGTAAAAGATCATACGGACTCCTTATCAGCGGTTTTCGTACCAGTCGATGACCGGCTGCAGGCGTTCCTTCGAAACGACGCTGTAGCCTTCGGTGAGCATCTTATAAACCGGGTTCTCCGTTCTTTCCGCCTCAGGCAGGTTCTCCAGGCGTTTCATGATCGTCTTTTCAACTACGCTCATCACCGCCTTGTTGAAGCCTTTCAGTTTCTTCTTGTCATAGCCGCCCTGCAGATAGAATACCGGCAGGCCTTCCGGCGCCTTGATCTTCTCTGCAAGTTTCTTCGTCTGCTCTTCGCTCTCGGGGCTCATGCCCACGCCGACCGCGCAGACGATGCGGTATTTTTTCGCCGCGGATGCATAGCCGACCAGGCCGCCGGCCATGATCCAGCCGAGGTAGACGGCTTCGGCGCCGTCAACCTGCGCAGGTGCTTCGCCGAGCCGGTAAGCCGGCAAGTCGAGCGCTTCGCGCAGCATCATGGCATATTCCTTCGTGTTTCCGGTATTTGACGTGTAAATAATGATCATATTTCTCCTCCGCAGTCTCACTTTAACGTAATGGTCAGCACGTCGGTCGTCGCAATTTCGTCGTAGGAATCAAGATCGTAGAATTCGAAGGAAAGGGCGGCTGAAGTCAGCTCGTCCAGGCTCGTGATCCCGGCTGCCTTAAGCGAGTCCTTGTCGTACTCAAGGTCGCAGAACAGGATGCAGCCGTCCTCGATCTCGTCATTGGAGATGTACCCGTCGACGTCAATGCCATTGAGCTGAAGGTTATCCTCATAGATTCCGACGGGTCTGCCGGTCGTATTTTCAAAATAGAGCAGGCTGTACATGTAGCCGTACTTATCCATGCCGATACTGACGAAATAAGCCTTGATCCCGTCCTTCTCGAAGATCAGGACCGCATCCTTCGGGCGCTGCGGCTTATCTTCTCTGCCGTAATCGCCTGTTTTGATGACCACCTTTTCTTCTACGTCAAACAGCGTGTCGTACGTGCCTCTGTCAACGGCATGCAGGTAGAAGGAAACATAGCCGATCTTGTCAATGGAGCAGCCTTTCAGAAGGTCTTCGTTGAAATATAAGGTCTCCGTTTCCGTCTTTCCGGGCTCTGCGCGGCAGTAGAAGTCGTCATCCATCATGGCGCCGTTGATCTCAGTCTGTTTTCCCGAGACGTAGATATCCTTGTCGGTGCCGTTTTCGACCTTGATCTCGATCCCGCGGCCTGAATATTCATCCGTGACCGTCCGCAGCACGGTCACCTTGATGCCGTCGCGGTCACAGATCACCTGCTCAGCGACTGAGAAGCCTTCGCTCACCTGGCCGCCGGGCTGTTCCGCAGTCGTGGATTCAGCCGGTTCGCCGCCGAACAGCTTGTCCCAGTCTTCCGTCGCGAAACTCGTGCCGAACACGAACATGGCTTTTATGTCGTCCTCTTCGATTCTGATCTCAGGCTCGGTAAAGACCGTCAGGATCTCGTCGCCGTCAATGGTCAGCCTCAGTTCGAGGTTGTTATAGCTCCACGGAATCTTGAAGGATTTGCCTTCAATGAGAAGGATGGCATCGGAACCGTCGGACGGGAAGGCGATATAGTTTTTCTTGATATCTTCTCTCGCAGGATGCCAGTCATTCCAGTAAATGGCAAAGTAGACCGAGTAAGTGACAGGCTTTTCGGTCTCCGTCGGCTGCTCCGCCGAAGTCGCCGGCGGCACTTCGGTGGTCGGTTCTTCGGTGGTCGGTTCTTCAGTAGTCGGTTCTTCAGTGGTCTCAGGAGCCGTTGCCGGATGTGCCTTGACATATTCTTTCGCCGCATTCTTTCCCTTGACGCAGACCATTCTGATGTCATCGATCACGATGTCGATGATCCCGTCATCTATGCTGCCCTCGTACTCTTCCTTGTCGAAATCGTCACTGTCGAATTTCAGCGTAAGGGTATCCTTTTTGACTTTCCAGCTGCCGTCGTACTTGATCTCCGGCAGCTGCAGGACCACCTTGCCGTCATCCTTAAGGCGCAGATAAATGTTTTCTACGCTGTCTTCCGCAATGGGGACCTGCTCTCCGCTGTGTTCCAGGGCGCCGACATAGTACCGGCCGACGTTGGGATCCTCGGTCTCTTCCGCTTCCGTCGTGGCCTTGGGCGTTCCGCAGGACGAAAGCAGCAGAACAGCCGTCAGGATGGCAGCGATCCGGGCAAACAGAGACTTTTCTCTTCTCATTCCGTTTTCTCCTTTATGTGAAAAAGTTGCTGTATGGCGTGCAGCACCCGGCAGCAGCCTCCGGGGACCGCGAATTTCTTAACGGTAATACTGTCTGGCGTAAGACAGCAGTGTCATGGTCTGCTCGTAGCGCAGTTTCTGGTTCTCAGCTCCCAGGACGACTGCGATCACGGTCTGGATCTCTCCGTTCACCCGGACGTCCATGCTCGCGACCAGGCAGCAGCCGGCGCGGTCGGTCGTCCCCGATTTCATCCCGGTCACCGGGAAGTTCGCGAGCGCATCAAAGTACGAACTGACCGCCTGAACGTTCTCGCCGAAACTCGGCAGCGCAATGCTTCGCTTCGAACTGAACGCCGTGAACTCGTCATGATACCAGTTCATGATATATGCCGAAAGGATGTAAAGGTCATTCGCGGACATCTTGTTGCCGCGCTTTGCCGTGATCTGATCCGCCTCGTACTGAGGAAGGCCGCTGGCATTGTAGAACATGGCCGAACTCAGTTTCAGTTCGTACGCCCGGTCGTTCATTTTCCGTACGAAATGTTTCTCCAGGTCTTCGGTAAAACCGTAGGACATCATGACGGCCTCAGCCAGGGCGAGGGCTGCTTCGTTCGAGGACGGAAGCAGCATGGCTGCGATCAGGTCGCGGACCGTGACCTCTTTCCCGACTCTCCAGTTCTGCCGGCAGATATCGAGCCCGTAAGCCGATGTGGCAAGGCGCATCACGTTTTCGGAGATCTTCACCGCCGAATCGAGGGTCAGGCGACCGTCATTCATCGCCTCCTGCACCAGCAGCCAGGTCATCAACTTCGACGTTGAGGCGATCTCGGTCTGATGTACCGCATCCCAGGCGTAAAGGACTTCGCCGGTCGCGGCATTCGCAAGGACCGCACCGTCCAGATCGCGGAAGTACTCCGCTGCTTCGAGCCGTTCGAGATCGACCGAGAAGCCTCTGTCCAGGTCGGCCTTCAGTTCCTTCTCCCCCGTATACTCCAGGGAAAGGTCCAGCATGAAGCCGAGGTCCATCAGGCTGACGAAGGCATCGGAGGCAACGGGGCTCCCGTCCGTATCTGCCTTGTAGTAGAAACGGTACGCCTGCGTGTCGCCGTCCACGCTCACGGACGGCGCATACATGACAAGGCCGTCCCTGCCCTGCGCATCGTTCGTTCCGGAATATTCCCCCGGAAACTCAACGGCAAACGGCGTATTTTCCTTCTTGGTGGTCGGCACGTAGTTGCGGGAGGTGCTGATCTCCCACTGCACGTCTTTTCCGCGCTGTACGTTAAAATGTTTCTCCGTGCCGGAAAGAGCTCCGGCAACATCGCGTATGGACAGATAAGTATTGTATTCCGACAGGACGTAGTAACCCTTGACCGTCGTCTTTTTTCCGCCGGCGCTGAGCGTGAAATTCACGCGTTCTCCGAAGTCGCCGACGATGGAACTGCCGAGAGGGTTCCGCCTGCGGCGCATGATGAGCAGGCCGCCGATCAGCCCGAGGACGAGCAGGACGATGAGGACCGTGATGATAAGTTTTCTGCTGATCTTCTTCGCCGCCATGGCGCTCTCCTCCCCGGTCTGCCGCGCTTACAGGACCGTCATGCCGCTGTGCAGCTCATGCAGCTGCTCTCCCATGATCTCCTTCATCATGGCAAAGGCAGCTTCGCCCGTGCAGTGCCCCGAATAAAAGACCGTGGGCATGCCGGAAAGCTCTTTTGCCACCGTCAGGATATTGCGTTTTTCCGCTTCGGTGTATTCGCTCTTTTTCATGAAATGGAAACCGGTCAGTACGGCATCCGGAAAGCCGCCGTACAGATCGCGGTAAGTATCCAGAATGTTCAGAATGCCGTTGTGCGCGCAGCCGGAAAACAGATAATTTTTCCCGCCGTCATGAAGAACGGTGCACATTTCATGGCGGAAGGGATCCGGCTTGTAGCGGTCGCCCAGGCGGATCTTCAGTGCATCGTTGCTTGTCGAATAGCAGCGTCTGCCCGTGATATTGGTGAAGATCCCGATCTCATCGTCCAGCTGCATCTTCCGTTCGACCGCAGTGAGCTGCGGGAGCGAGAGGATCTCCTTGTCGATCCCGATGTAGCGGATCCCGTCCTCTCCGACGTGGAAAAAATCTCCGCCGGCGCAGTCACGGATGAAGAATCTCGCCTGGGGATCGATCTTCGCAAAGGCCATGACGCCGCCGCAGTGGTCGTAATGACCGTGGCTCAGGATCACGGTATCCACCTGAGTAAGGTCAATGCCCAGAAGTTCCGCATTTCGGATGAAACTGTCCGAAGCCCCGGTATCCAGAAGGATCTTATGGTTCGCGGTCTCCGCGTAAAAGCTTAAGCCGTGTTCATAGGCACAGCCGGGGATCCCCGGCGTATTCTCCATCAGTACGACGATATGCATGCGTTACTCCTCTCTGCGGAAAGCCGTACTGTACGGAACCGATACCGCCGTGCTGCGCATGAGCGCCTCCGCACAGAATTCCGAAACGGCAGCCGCCTTTTCCGCGGCCGTGCCGGGACCGGTATCACCGAGCACTACGCGCTTGTTCTTTCCGTGGTAATCACTGCCGGAAGTGACCAGCAGCCCGTAACGTCCGGCAAGCCCCAGCATCATGTCTCTGTGCGCCGGTGAAAATCCGGAATAAAAGGCTTCGACGCCCATGAGCCCGGCGGCTTTCAGGCGCAGTACGCGTTCTTCCATCTCTGCCGGTCCCAGGTCCTGTTCCCCGTCGCCGAACGGCCCGTGCGCGAGGACGGGGATCCCTCCCGCCTTAAGAACGGCTTCCGTCGCCTCCTCGGGGCGGATGCGCCGTTCGGGTCCGTGATAATTATCGAGATAATTCGTAATGGCTTCTGAGATCGTAGCGGCGTAGCCGTGGCGGATCATCAGTTTCGCGATATGCGGCTTGCCCGGATTGTGATGGCGCATGAGCGCAGCATATTCACTTTCCGGAAAGCTGAAGCCGTACCTGTCCTTCAGGAAGGCCATCCGGTTCGCTGCCTTCTCGATGCGTACCTTGTGAACGGAGGCCATTAGGCTGCGGATCGCCGCGGACTGCGTATCGTAAGCATAGGCAAGGATGTGGTATTTTCCTTTTTCATCCCTGCAGGAAAACTCCGCCCCGGTAATGAAGACCGGCCTTACCTTGTCCGGGATCTCCTTCAGCTGCAGCAGAAGCTGACGGCTGCCGCGGTATTCGTCATGGTCGGTGATCGCAAAATAACTGATCCCGGCGGCCTTGACCCTGGTCAGGAGTTCCCGAGGGGAATCCGTCCCGTCGGACCAGGTCGAATGCATGTGCAGATCGGCACGGAAAGCGTTCGGCATCTTACACCAGGCTTTCCCGGGCTGCAAGAAGCGCCGTCAGCCTGTCCGCGGTGTTTGCGATCGCTGCCCTGCTCTTTTCCGAACCGTCCGTGTGACGGATCTCATGGTGCAGGAAGCGCGTCCGGCCGATCACGGCTGCCGCATCTTCCCTGTCCTTAAGCATGGCTTCGTCATCCGTCCCGTAATAATGCCGCAGCAGTGCATTCCAGAGCTTCAGACCGGTCTCGCGGGAAAAACCCAGGAAACGTTCCGTTGCCGCAGGGTCGTCTTCCGAGGAGGCCGCGTAGGTGAAAAACATCGTTCCGAATTCGAAGACCGGATTCCCGAAGGCAAGGGTGTCCATGTCGATCAGGATCATTTCGTCCTTCTGGAGCATGATGTTCTTGGCATGGCAGTCGCCGTGCAGCATGGTTCTGTCTTCGGGTACGGCTTCAATGAGTGCGGTCAGTTTCTTCGCTGCGGCGTCGTCCAGAACGCCGGAGGCGGTAACCGTCCCTGCCCAGCCGAGGACGCGCGCCTTCATGGACGGAAGATCCTCCGGCGCCGGCGTTCCGCGCACCAGCTTCAGCAGGTCGGCATACTGCTCTGCGTAAGTTTCGGTCTCCTCCGGATGCAGGGCAAGCAGCTGCGAAAGAGGCCGGGCGTCAATCATCTCGAACATGGAGGCGTAATCGCCGTCCACCTTTACGACGTCATAGGAGATCGCCGTCGGAACGCCGGCAATAAATGCCTTCTTCGCCATTTCCCGCTCGTGCAGGATCTCGTCCAGCGATTCTGCGCCCTTGTAGATCTTGACGACGGTATCTGCGTCATAGCGCAGAATGTCGCCGTTCGCGCCGCGCCCGATCACCTCACAGCCCTCGCGCGAAAGATTTCGGAACGCTTTCTCGACCTTCATCAGCGAAGTAAAGCCCGTCATTTCCAGGATATCGTAGATCTCGGGCTGAGCGCCGACGATCCTCAGGCCGGGGTGTGCCCGGCGGATGCGAAGGATCACGCGGAGGCCTGCGCTCGAGAGATATTCAAGTTTTTCCAGATCGAGGACCAGCGGATCCCGCAGTCCGGCGGCGAGGACTTCCTCTTCGACCGCAGCCGCGTTTCCCGAGTCGATCCGCCCTGCAAGACGCAGGGTGCATGTCCCGTTTTCGAAGATCATTTCCGGCTTTGTCATGTTTCCTGTCCTTTCAGTGCCCACAATCGGCCAATTTATGATTTTACCATAGAAAAAGCCGCAGGACAAGCCTGCGGCGCGAGGAGTTCGAAGAATTGTGCAGTACGGAAACTGCTCAGCGGATGAAACAGTGATACAGTTTCTTCAGACCGGCTTTCCAGACCAGGAGCCAGGCGCCTGCGGCGCCGACGACGGCCTGCAGGATCTGGTACGGGAGTTTCGTGACGGCTGCGGCGGGCGTCCCGTAAATGAACGCGCGGCCGAAAGTATAGCCGGCCACCATGATGACGACACCAAGGGCGAGAGACGGAATGCAGGCGGTCTTCGGATCCTTTTTCCCTTGTCCGCCGCGAAGCAGCGCGATCGCGAGGGCCTGCAGACCGTGCGTCACCAGTGAAACAAACATCGGCGTCGGATAAAAGAACAGATCGCCGAGAAAAGCGCCGACGCCGCCTACAAGGAAGGCCGAAAACGGATCAAGCAGCAGTGCCGCCGTATCAATGACCACGTCGTTTAAGTACAGATGCCCGCCCGGTACGGGGACGCTGAAACTGCTCATCAGGATGTTCAAGCCCATGAAAAGTCCGGCTACGCAGATGCGCAGCACCGTGCCGTGGTTTTTGTCTCTTCCTTCCGCCATGTTCTTTCCTCCGCCCGGACTTCGCTTTTCCGTACCGGGTCTTGCCAGATCTTCATTCGTAGTTTACAATACTCTTGATATGATTGAAATACTCAGAAGGGAGTTTTTTTATAATACCAGATGGAACGTCAGGATGAAAAATACATGCAGCTTTACCGGAAGATGCGTGAAGGGATCGTGAGCGGTGCCTGGGCAAGCGGAGCGCGTCTTCCGTCAAAGCGGACGCTGGCGGCTGAAAACGGCGTGAGCGTCGTGACCGTGCAGCACGCACTGAGCCTTCTCTGCGACGAAGGCTATGCCGAAAGCCGCGAACGCAGCGGCCATTACGTGATCTACCGTGCCGGGGATCTCTACGCGCTGCCTGAAGGAAGGATGCCCGGCGGGCCTTCCCCTACGGCTCTCCTGCCTGCTTCCGGAGCGGGCGGAAGCCGCGCGGGAGCCGCACCGCAGGATGCCCCTGCAGCCGGAGACGTACCGCACTTTCCTTTCTCCGTGCTTACCCGCGCCATGCGGAAGGTCATGGCCGAACAGGGCGAAAAACTGCTCGTCAAGTCACCGAACAGCGGCCTGCCGGAGCTTAAGGCAGCCCTCAGCGCCTATCTCATGCGCTCCAGAGGCATCCGCGTCAGGGAAAAACAGATCGTCATCGGCTCCGGTGCAGAATATCTGTACGGCATCATCGTTCAGCTGCTCGGCCGGGAACTGCTCTACGCACTGGAGGATCCCTCCTACGAGAAGATCCGCCGCGTCTATGAAATGAACGGCGCACGGACGGAACTTCTTGCCATGGGCAGCGACGGCATCCTCTCCTCTGCACTGGAAAGAAGCCGGGCCGGTGTCCTGCACGTCACCCCTTACAACAGCTGGCCGAGCGGTGTGACGGCTTCCGCCTCCAAGCGTGCGGAATACATTCGCTGGGCAGCTGCCCGCGGCGCCTACGTCGTTGAAGACGATTACGATTCGGAGTTCACCCTCCTCTCCAAGCCGGAGGACACGCTTTTCTCCCTCGATCCGTACCGCTGCCTCTACCTCAATACCTTCTCCCGTACGGTGGCACCGTCGCTCCGCGCGGGCTACCTCCTGCTGCCGGAGGAACTCGTTCCTGTCTACGAGGCGCGTTCCGGCTTTGTCTCCTGCACCGTTCCGGTCTTCGAACAATATCTGCTCGCCGAACTGATCGGCAGCGGGGATTTCGAGCGCCATGTCAACCGCGTCCGCAGACAGCGGCGGCGGAAACAATGAGACAAAAAAAATGCTGCGCTGCGGCAGCATTTTTTTCATGTTCACGCCGGATCCTTTTCCGGCTTCTGCAGGAGCTTCGAAGCAAGGAAGACAAGGCCTGCGGCAAGCACCGCCATTCCCGAGGCGATCAGCATCACCGGCGTGTAGGAGCCGAAGCCTTCGGCCATCAGGCTGACCAGCGTGATCCCCGCCGAAGAAACGAGCGTCGTGATCATAGTGATGATCCGGTAGAATTTCCTGTAGCGGTACGGGCCGTACAGGTATTTCGCGAACATCGGTACGCCCAGGGCGCAGATCGTCATGCAGTTTCCGGAGACTACGGCTGCCGGATAAAGGACGGCAGGTGCCGTGACAAGGATCAGACTGAAGGCAAGGACGAGGCTCCCGGTCGAAACATAGAGCGTCTTTTTTGCGCCGATCCGGTCGTTCAGAAAGCCTGTCACGAACTTGCTCGCGATATTGCCGGCCATGGACAGGGACATGAGCATGGCGCCGACGGCAGCCGTAAAGCCGATCGACAGGGCATACTTTGCCAGGTGCTGGGCGTATGCATTGATCAGGGAAACGACTGCGGTAAAGACCATTGCCAGGACGAGCAGCTGTTTTTCCCGCGAAGTTGCCGGTGCCGTATCGGCGGCCGGATCGGCCGCGGCGGTTCGTCCGCTCTCTCCGTAACGCGCAAGGCCGACTGTTTCGGGTTTCGTGGAGCGGATGATCAGCACGGCGGGCAGGGCGACCGCAAAGGCCATCAGCCCCTGCACGTGGAAGCCGGTCCTCCATCCCGCACTTTCTATGACTGCGTTCAGCAGAGGATTGACAACGACGCCGGCAAGCCCCGAAAAGGCCGTATAGAAGCCCATGGCAAAACCGTAGCGCTTATCGAACCAGTTGTTGATGAGGAAGGGGCAGACGTAGAAAATGAGGAGCGATCCGCCGACGCCCTGCAGGGCACCCAGCGCGTAAAACGCAGGCAGCGTCGACACGGATCCCATGAGAGCCGTGGAACCGCAGAATAACGTCAGAGTCACGAGCAATGCGATCCGCGGGTGGACCCTGTCCAGAAAGCGGGTCGTAAACGGCATGCTCAGAAAGCTTGCCGCCCCGTGAAACAGGGAATAGAGAGTGAACGCCGAAGTTTCGAGGCCCAGATCACTGCAGACCGGGTCATAAAAAATGCCCCGGCAGTTCTGTACGATGCCGAGGATCGCCGTCTGCAGCAGGCAGCAGGCTGCCAGGATGAACCAGGCATAATGGATCTTTCTCTTGTTTTTCATCTTCTGCTCCCCTGCCGCAGCTCCGTCTTACTGCGAGATCCCGTTCAGCGCTTCCCGGGCAAGCGCCAGTTCCTCTTCCGTCTCGCGGCGCTTCCGCTCCGCTCCCGGACTTTCCTGTCCTTCCAGGTTCCGGAGGATCTCCCCCAGGACTTCGATACGCCGGGCAAGGAAGGCCTTCAACGTCTCTCCGCCGGCCTTAAGCAGAAGCTTTCCGTACAGACGGTCCGCCTTCCGCCAGGGTGTCTGTTTCCCGGGTTCTGCCGTCATCAGGACGTAAAACTTTCCGTCTTCGAAAACGATCGCTTCGTCCGCGATCCGGAAACCATTCTTCTGCAGGAAACTGCGGAACGCCGGGATCTCGGACTGCGGCGAAAGAACAAGGCGCACGGCTGAAGCTGCTGCTTCCCGTCCTTCCGTAAGCATTCTCTGCATCAGAGCGCCGCCCATCCCGCTGATCAGGATCACGTCGGCTTCACCGGGCGAAAGCACACTGAGCCCGTCGCCGAGCCGAAGGCTGATGCGGTCCGCAAGGCCGGCCTGCCGTACGTGAACGGAGGCCGCCGTCAGCGGACCTTCCCGAAGGTCGCTCGCGACAGCCCGTTCAAACCGGCCGCGGCGCACGAGTTCGATCGGCACCATCCCGTGGTCGGTCCCGATATCGGCCGCACAGGAGCCGCTTCCCGCCAGTTCGATCAGTTTTTCCAGCCTCGCCGACAGCTGCATGGGCTCAGATCTCCACCTGTATCTTTTCCTGTTCTTCGCGCTCGGCGGCTTCCGCCTTCGCCGTCTCGCTTTCCACCTGCGCTTCGATCTCGGCCAGCTGGTCCGGATCCAGTTCCGGCAGGACTTCGCAGCCTTCGATCTGAAAACGCCGCAGGAATTCTTCGGTCGTCCCGAAGAGGATCGGACGGCCGGGCGCGTTCAGGCGTCCCTTTTCCTCCACGAGGCCGAACTCGACAAGTCGGTTGACCGCATGGTCGCTGGACACGCCTCTGATTCTTTCGATGTCGCCCTTCGTCACCGGCTGCTTGTAGGCGATGATCGCGAGCGTTTCGCGCACGACGTCGGTCAGGACCGGCTGTTTCGGCTTCGAAGCCAGCCGGATCAGGGTGTCGTAACAGCCTTCCGCACTGCAAAGCTGGTACGCGCTGTCCAGCCGGATCAGCCGGATGCCGCGATCTTCATCCTCATACTTTGCCTTCAGCACCGCAGCGGCCGCTTCGACCTCCTCCGGCGTGACCTCCATGGCTTCCGCGAGCTGTTCCCGCTCAACGGAACCGCCCATGGCAAAGAGTATTCCCTCCAGTATCGCTTCGCGCGTCATGCTGCGTTGTCCTCCAGCGTAAAATCGTCGCGGGTCGAGTCCTCCGTGAGGCGGATCTCCCCGGTCTTGATGAGTTCCAGGATCGCGAGGAACGTGATCACGATCTCCAGTTTCGTCGCCGAACTGCCCAGAAGGCTCCGGAAGGAATGCCGTCCCGGCTTCCTCACCCGTTCCTTCACGTAGTCCAGACGGTCGCCGATCTGCACCGCTTCCCGCTCGATCTCGCCGAAATGCGAGTGGACCTCGTCGGTGCGGTCCTGCTGGCGCTTCATGATCTCATCGAAGATCCGCTTCAGTTTTTCCGCGGTCTCGTTTTTCAGCAGGCCGTCCAGGTCCACCGGCGGCTTGTACTTCGCCACCTCGGCAGGCAGGTCCTGCGTGCGGTAGTAAAGCCTGTCACTTCCCTCTTCCATCTGCCGCATCTCCGCGGAAAGGAGCTTGTACTTCCTGTATTCCAGGAGGCGTGCCACGAGTTCTGCCCGGGGATCGCCCTCTTCGGGTGCTTCCTCATCTTTCGGCAGCAGCATTTTCGCTTTGATGTCCAGCAGGGTCGAAGCCATGAGCAGAAATTCGCTCATCTCCTCAAGATCCTTTTCGGGCATGTCCGCGATCGCCTGCAGGTACTGCTCCGTGATCAGCGAGATCGGGATGTCGTATATGTCGACCTTATTCTTCTCGATGAGATGCAGCAGAAGGTCCAGCGGGCCTTCGAAGCTCTCGAGCCTGAATGAATATTCCATGTCTTATACCTTGCTGTTGCCGGGGACGATGTCCGCGTATACGATGTGCCGCGGGTTGCCGATCCTGACCGGGATGGAGTGTTCGCCGAGGCCGGCACCGACGATCAGCGTGGTCGTGCCGATCTCATACTTCCCCTTGGTGTAGGGCGGCAGGGCCTGAATGCCCGGTCCGACAAGGCCGCCCAGTTTCGGCAGGCGCACGATCCCGCCGTGGATGTGCCCCGAAAGGACAAGGTCCGCGCCCCAGGCCGCGTAATCCGCCGCGGCATTCGGCGTATGGGAGAGCAGAACGGTAAAGCCTTCCGGCTTCGGACCGATGAGCCGCTCGATCTCGCCGTCCGGAAAAGCCCGCTCGCCCCGTGTTCTCACCTTGTAGACCCGTCTGTCCGGATCCAGGCCGGCGAGATTCAGACAGATACCGTTCGCATCCAGCGTCACGATATCGTTTTCAAGCGTCACCACGCCGAGTTCGACGAGCTGTTCATGGAACTTCACGTAAGACGCGCGCAGTCCGGCATCTTCCGCTTCCCGCCAGCGGGCTTCGTGATTGCCGGGCACCGCATAAACGGGAAATTTCGCAGCAAGAGCCGCATAAAAGGACAGCGCTGTGTCCCAGGAGGGAAGCAGCGGGAACTTGGGGCAGTTCGCGATATCGCCGCCGCACAGGACCGCGTCGGGCTTTACCTTTTCAAGCCGCTCCGGGATCCCTTCAAAAGCGCAGTTGTGCAGATCGGAGAGAAAAGCCAGCCGGAAACGCGTGCCGACGGGCAGGCCGGGCACGTGGATCTCATACCGTTTTTCTTCGTAAGCGTAGGGGTGGTTCATAAAGCCTCCGGTGAAAAACTCCGGATTATTTTAACTGATTCCAACAAAAAAAGCAACCGGGAGGAAGGATTTTCGCCTTTCATCCCGGTCATTTCCGCTCCGTACGGCTTCACACGGCAGCTGCGGCGTGCATTACTTCAGTTATCGCCCCTGTGGTAGCGGATCTTCATATGTTCTCCGGCGTTCCTTAAGAGCGCCGAAAGTACTTTGTCGGACTCTTCCCTGACCATGTCGGCGATCTTCTGATTCGCCTCCTTCAGCAGTTTCTCATCCGGTTCCGCCATGTATTTCGCGTCATATTCCTTCAGCAAAGCGCTTCCCTTTGTCATGACGGCATCGGTGTAGCGCTCATCGAGAATCAGCGCGCTCGCATAATGCGCGTCCGTCAGCGCCGCGATCAGACGGCTCTGCCAGTACATCCTGTCCGTGGAAACTGTTTCCGCAGTTTTACTGAGATATGCCGGCAGCTCATCCACGGCCGCGTAGAACGGAAAACAGGCGGTAAAGCCGCTGCCGCCCATTGAAAACCATTCCACGCCTTTCAGGGGATCCGGCACGCCGCTGCGGATCTGCAGGATGCCGCTCACGTCGCTGTTCGGCACCGCGATGGAGCGGTACTTTCCCCGCAGCTGCGAACGGCCGTCGTACGGATCGTAGGGCGTTCCCTGATAATGGGAGCTCAGCAGATAGCGCACGTCTTCCACCGTGACCTTGCGTTCAGGAACGAAGGACCAGGGAACGTCGTTGCTTTCCGGCGTGTAATCGGCGTTTTCACCGTCGAAGCGGAAAGTCCCCGGGAGGAAATAACGGGCCATGAACCAGGCGCGCGGCGTATTGTAGATATGGTCGGCATCGGAATGCGAGCCGAAGGCGAGCCTCGGATCAAACGGTCCCTTCTGCTCCAGAGCCAGATGATTCTTCTCCACGAACTCCTTCAGATCCGCCGAGCAGAGATTCTCTTCCTGTTTTCCGAAGGCATCGTCAAAGTCGAAGTTGTCCAGTCCGAACTGGTTCGGCATGATCACCACGCGGTCATCCGGCACGCGCCTTGCGATCCAGTGATGCCCGCCGATCGTTTCGAGCCACCACACCTCGTTTTCATCGTTGAAGGCCATGCCGTTGGGCTCGTAAGTCCCGTACTTTTCCAGCAGCGCACCGACGCGCAGCACGCCTTCACGGGCACTCCGGATGTAAGGGAGCACCAGAAGGACCAGATCCTCTTCGCCGATCCCGCCCGGCACCTCCTTCTCGCGGCCTTTCTTCGGCTTCAGGCGCACGTAGGGATCCGCCGCCAGCACGCGCGGATTGCTCGTGATCGTTTCCGTAGCGGTCATCCCCACGTTCACGGCGTTAATGCCGCAGGCCGGCCAGATCCCGTTCTTCTGATCGACGCTCGGGCAGTAGGTGTAGTGGAGCGGCTCCTCCGGCAGTTCCACGGTCACGTGTGAGATCTTGCTCTTGTATGTTTTCGGCTGCTTTTCGGGCTTCATGACCTCGATCCGCTTCGTCTCAAAGGGACCGTCATCGTTGCGGGAGATCATGGTCGATCCGTCGAAGCTGGCTTTCTTCCCGACTAAAATCGTTGTGCAGGGCATGGGTGACTCCTTTCCTCCGGCATGCTTCGGCATGCCGTTTCCGTCATCATATCACAAAAACGGCGAACCGTGCGGGCAAAATGCGTGTCCTCGGCCTCTGACCCATGAAAAAGTCCCGACACGCCCTTGTTTTGTTAGCACTCTTTTCTGTTGAGTGCTATTTTCTCTTGACATTTCGCCGCTGCCGCACTATAATCGGGAAAGAATTTAAGAGAAAGAAGGTCTCTTCATGAATACCGAACACGGCAACCTGACCATGAATTCGGAAAACATGTTTCCGATCATTAAAAAGTGGCTCTACAGTGACCACGACATTTTCTTCCGCGAGATGATCTCGAACGGCTGCGACGCCATCACCAAGCTGAAAAAGCTGGAACTGATGGGGGAAACGCAGCTGGATCCCGATGAAGAACTGCGCATCGACGTGACCGCCGACGCAGCGAACAAGATCCTCCGCTTCGAGGACAACGGCCTCGGCATGACTGCTGAGGAAGTGAAGAAATACATCAACGACATCGCCTTTTCCGGCGCCGCGGACTTCCTGAACACCTATAAGGACAAGGCTACCGAAGACCAGATCATCGGCCACTTCGGCCTGGGCTTCTATTCCGCCTTCATGGTCGCCGACAAGGTGACCATCGATACGCTCTCCTGGCAGGAAGGTGCAGAGCCCGTCCACTGGGAATCCGAAGGCGGCGTGAACTTCACCCTGGAAGCCGGTGACCGGACAAAGCGCGGCACCGCCGTCACGCTTTATCTTTCCGAAGATTCTGTTCAGTTTGCGAATGAATGGAAAGCCCGCGAAGTGCTGGAAAAATATTGTTCCTTCATGCCTTACCCGATCTATCTGACCGATCCGAACAAGAAGCCGGAGGAACCGAAAACCGTTAAGAATGAAGACGGCACGGAAACCGTGCAGGAGCCTGAAGCCCCGAAGCCCATCAACGATACCGAGCCGCTCTGGCTGAAGACGCCCTCCACCTGCACCGACGACGAATACAAGGCCTTCTACCGCAAGGTCTTCCGCGACTATAAGGACCCGCTCTTCTGGATCCACCTGAACATGGACTACCCCTTCAACCTGAAGGGCATCCTCTATTTCCCGAAGCTGAACCTCGAGACCGAGCCAGCCGAAGGCACGGTCAAGCTCTTTAGTAACCAGGTCTTCATCGCAGACAACATCAAGGAAGTCATCCCCGAATATCTCCTGCTCCTTAAAGGCACCATCGACTGCCCGGACCTGCCGTTAAATGTTTCCCGCAGCGCCCTGCAGAACGACGGCTTCGTCAAGAAGATCTCCGATTACATCACGAAGAAGGTCGCTGACAAGCTCATCGGCATGTTCAATGTGGAGCGCGAAAACTACGAGAAATACTGGGGCGACATCCATCCGTTCATCAAGTACGGCTGCCTGAAGGACAGTAAGTTCTCCGACAAGATGAAGAAAGCCATCATCTACAAGGATCTTGACGGCAAATACACGTCGCTTGACGAATACCTCGAAGCACACGGCAAGGCCGCGAAGAAGGAAGAAGATGCGAAAGACGGCAGCGAAAAGACCGAAACCGCAGCCGAAAACGCAACCGTTCCAGAAGCGGATGCCGAAAAGAAGGACGAAGAACCGTCCCCTGACGATTACAAGGACAAGCGCACCGTCATCTACTACGTGACCGATCCGTCCAAACAGGCGACCTACGTGCAGATGTTTAAGAAAGAAGGTCTGAACGCCTTCCTCTTCGACCACGCGATCGACGAGCCTTTCGTCACGCACCTGGAAATGCAGTACCCTGACTATCATTTCTGCCGCATCGACTCGGCCGTGGACAAGGCTTTCACCGAGGAGATGTCCGAAGAAGAAGCCAAAGCCCAGACCGAGAAGCTGACTGGGTTCTTCCGCAAGGCCCTGAATAACGAGAAGCTCAAGGTCGGCGTGCAGCGCTTCAAGGATGCCTCCGTTGCCTCCATGATCACGCTGTCCGAAGAGTCCCGCCGCATGAACGAGATGATGAAGATGTACGGTCTTGCCGAGAACGAACTGCCGACCGACGAGACCCTGGTCCTCAACAGCGGGAACGCCCTCGTGCAGTATCTGACGGCGCATCCGGAAAGCGAAAATGCCGCGCTCATCGCCGAGCAGCTCTACGGTCTGGCGCTCCTCGGTCACAAGAGCCTGAGTCCCGAAGAGATGACCCGTTTCGTCGCCAACTCTCAGGCACTCATGCAGAGGCTCATAAAATAAAGCGGGGTTTTCCCTTTTTCACTCTTTACTTTTACTCACTCAGCCTTTAGAATAGTAGTGCTTTCAAAGATCATGACGTTCCGCCCGCGGCGGCGGAACGTTTTTTCTTAAACGTTTGGGGACCGGAGGACTGCGCACCATGCTCTCTATGGATATCGGCATCGATCTGGGTACGGCCAGCATACTGGTTTACATAAAAGGAAAAGGCATCGTCTTAAAGGAACCGACAGTCGTCGCCTACGACCGCGATTCCCAGGAGATCGTTGCCATCGGTGAGGAAGCCCGCAAGATGATCGGGCGCACGCCCGGCAACATCACCGCCGTCCGGCCCATGCGGCAGGGAGTCATTTCGGATTACATCGTGACCGAGAAGATGCTCAAATATTTCATCACCAAGGCAATGGAACGCCGCACGCTCCGGAAGCCGCGCATTTCCATCTGCATCCCGACCGGTGCGACCGAAGTCGAAAAACGGGCCGTGGAAGACGCGACCTACAAGGCCGGGGCCCGTGAGGTAACGATCATCGAAGAGCCTGTGGCAGCTGCCATCGGTGCGGGGATCGACATCTCCAAGCCCGCCGGCAACATGATCGTGGACATCGGCGGCGGCACCACCGACATCGCGGTGATCTCCCTCGGCGGCACGGTCGTCAGCACTTCCCTCAAGGTCGCCGGCGACGATTTTGACGAAGCGATCATCCGCTACATGCGCAAGAAGCACAACCTCCTGATCGGCGAGCGCACCGCGGAGGAAGTCAAGATGACCATCGGCTGCGCCTATCCGCGTCCGGAACAGGCGACCATGGACGTCAAGGGCCGCAACCTCATGACGGGCCTTCCCAAGACCATGACCGTAACGAGCGACGAGATGCTCGAAGCACTCCATGACTCCGCCATGCAGATCGTGGAGGCGATTCACGGCGTTCTTGAACGTACGCCGCCCGAACTCGCCTCCGACATTTACGAACGGGGCATCGTCATGACCGGCGGCGGTTCTCTCCTCTCCGGCCTCGACGAACTGATCGAAGAAAAGACAGGCATCAACACCATGCTTGCGGAATCTCCCATGACGGCCGTGGCCGTCGGCACCGGCAAATTCATTGAATTCATGCAGGAAAACGGAGCCAATCTGTAAGCAAGCCATAAAAGAAAGGAATCTCCATGTCGCTGGTAACAGGTACCGTTGAACACGTGATCCACCGGAATGCGGAAAACGGATACAGCGTCGTGGAAGTCTCTGACGAAAAAAAGGGCCTTCTGACTCTTGTCGGGATCCTTCCGGAATTACAGGCCGGGGAACCGATCGAGGCGGAGGGCTCTTTCGTTACTCATCCGGTCTACGGCGAGCAGCTGCAGGTCGAGCGCTTCACGCTCCTCATGCCTTCGGATGCCGCCGCGATCGAGCGATACCTCGCCTCCGGCATCATCAAAGGCATCGGTCCCACACTCGCGAAACGCATCGTGAAGCGGTTTAAGGGCGATACCCTGCGCGTCATGGAGGAGGAACCGGAACTTCTTGCCGGGATCAAGGGGATCTCCGCGAACGGTGCGCGGCTCATTCAGGAACAGGTGGCTTCGAAGCGCGAAATGCGCGAGGCGATGATGTTCCTTGAGCAGTTCGGCATCTCCGTCCCCCTCGCCGTCAAGATCTTCGAACGCTACGGCGATTCGCTCTATACGGTCATCCGCTCCAACCCCTACAAGCTGATGGACGACATCACGCACGTGGGCTTCCGCATCGCCGACGAGATCGCCGTGCGCGCAGGCCTGCCGGCCGACTCCGAATTCCGCGTCCGGAGCGGTGTCGCCTACGCAATGCAGCAGGCTCTGCAGGCAGGACACATCTACCTGCCCCGGGAAACACTCATCTCCTATGCTGCAAGGCTCCTGGAACTGGACGAAGACCTAATCGAAAAGGCAGTCATGGATCTCACCGTGGACAAGCGCCTGGTCCAGAGAACGGCCGGCGGCGTGCACGCGGTCTATCTGGCGGCATATTACTACATGGAAGCAGCCGTTGCCTCCATGCTGGCGGCGCTCGATAAGCCGCTGCCCATTCAGGGCGATACGGTTGAGGAAGAACTCTGGCGCATCCTCGGTGAGGGCGACATCGTCCTTGAGGACATGCAGCAGGATGCCGTGCTTCGCGCAGTACGGCGTGGGCTCACGGTCATCACCGGCGGCCCCGGCACCGGCAAGACCACGACCATTTCCGCGCTTATCCGCTATTTCGATGCGAAAGGCCTTTCCATCGAACTGGCCGCCCCGACAGGCCGCGCCGCAAAGCGCATCACCGAAGCGACCGGACGCGACGCGAGGACCATCCATCGCCTGCTCGAATTCATGGGCTCGCCCGAAGATGACAGCGAAACACCGCATTTCCAGCGGAACGAATCGAAGCCCATCGACGCAGACGCCGTCATCATCGACGAAGTCTCCATGGTGGACCTTCCGCTCATGTACGCGCTGCTGAAGGCGATCATCCCGGGGACCCGGCTGATCCTGGTCGGCGACGCGAGCCAGCTGCCTTCCGTGGGACCGGGAAACGTGCTCCGCGACATCATCGCGTCAGGCGTCGTGGAGACCGTCGAACTCACCCGCATCTTCCGCCAGGCTGAATCGAGCGACATCGTGCTGAATGCCCACCGCATCAACCGCGGCGAAGAGATCATTCCCGACAAGGCAAGCCGTGATTTCATGGTGCTCCGGCGGAATAACGCTGCAGAAGTCCAGCAGGCCGTGATCCGCCTCATCCGCGACAAGCTGCCGCCCTACGTGCACGCCGACCCTTTCGAGATCCAGGTGATCACCCCGATGAGGAAGGGCGTACTCGGCGTTGAAAACCTGAACCGCATCCTGCAGGACGCGCTGAACCCGCCCGCTGATTACAAGAAAGAACGGCAGTTCGCGCACTCGCTCTTCCGCGTCGGCGACAAGGTCATGCAGATCAAAAACAACTATCAGAAGGAATGGAGCAAGAACGGCGGTACCGGCTTTTCCCTGAAGGAAGGCACCGGCGTCTTCAACGGCGATCTCGGCATCGTGAAGGATATCCGTTTCTTTTCCGAGGAACTGGTGATCCTCTTCGACGACGACCGGGAGGCCGTTTACCTCTTCTCCGAAGCTGACGAACTGGAACTCGCCTACGCCGTGACGGTGCACAAATCGCAGGGCAGCGAATATCCGGCCGTCATTCTGCCTCTCCTCTCCGTCCCGGCGCCGCTGCAGACGCGGAACCTCATCTACACGGCGGTGACCAGAGCCAAAAGCTGCGTCGTCATCGTCGGGCTTTGGGAGACCTTCCTCCGTATGGCCGGAAACGACACGGAGCAGAAGCGCTACTCTTCCCTCGCCGAGCAGCTGCGCGACGTGAAGGAACGGGAGGAACGCTTCAGGAATTAAGGAAAACATGGAAAAAATGAATAAAAGGACCTTTCGGTCCTTCTTCTTACAGTGTATCTACCCCCGGCGCTGCGTTGTTTGCGACGGGGTTTTTTATTGTTCCGACAGGGAAAGCATCCATCCGGACTGCCGAAAAAAGCTCGTTCCCGTCATCCAGCCTTTCTGCTTCGGCTGCGGAAAAGCGCTGTCGGATGAGCAGGCAGAGTATTGTTCCGACTGCCGCAGAAGAAAGCGGAGCTTCCGCCGGAACATCGCTGCCTTCGGCTACAACGAAGCTGCCCGGGAAAGCGTCGCGCGCTTCAAATACCGCGGCCGGCAAAGCTACGCGCGGGCGTATGCGGAGGAGATCTGGGCTCTCCGGAAGGAGGAGATCCTTTCGTTCCGGGCAGACGCCCTGATCCCCGTGCCGGTCCACCGCGCAAGACTCCTGAAGCGAGGCTACAACCAGGCCGAACTGCTCGCGGAGGAACTGTCGAAGCTTTCCGGGATTCCGCTCCGCCGGGACGTCCTCTTCCGCCCGAAAAAGACCGCGGCACAGAAGGCGCTCAGCCCGGAGGCGCGCGTCCGGAACCTTTCCGGCGCCTTTTCCGTAAAAGGTTCCGTGAAAGGCCTGAAGACCGTGATTCTCGTCGACGACATCTTCACGACCGGCGCGACGCTGGAAGCCTGCACGCGCGTGCTCCTATCTGCCGGGATCCGGACCGTTTACGGCGTCACGCTCTGCGTCGTCATGAACGAAGAATAAAAATGACAGAGGAACGGTCCTGACAAAAAAACGGCACGGCATAAAGCAAGCCGTCCCGTTTTCGTCTGCGTGAGGTTCATTCTGCTGTAACAGCACGCTGTCTCTAAAAACTCAGCAACCTTGTCGCGATGAAGAAATAAATGAGCAGTGACAGAGCGTCGACGATCGTAGTAATGAACGGGCTGGCCATGACCGCCGGATCAAAGCCGAGCTTCTTGGCCAGCATCGGCAGGCTGCAGCCCACGAGCTTTGCGATCACCACGGTCAGAAGCAGCGCGAGACAGACCACGAGCGCCACGAGGGGCGTGACGCCCGTATTGCCGAGCAGCATGCGGTCCACCAGCATGATCTTACCGAAACAGGCAACGGACAGGATGCCGCCGCAGAGGGCTGCCGTAGTCACTTCCTTCCCGATGACCTTCGCGATATCACCGAATTCCAGCTCGCCCAGCGACAGCGCACGGATGATCGTGACCGAGCTTTGCGAGCCCGAGTTGCCGCCGGTGTCCATCAGCATGGGGATGAAGGCCGTCAGCACCACCTGAGTGGCCAGCGCTTCCTCGAAATGCGTGATGATGAGGCCGGTGAAGGTCGCGGAAACCATTAAGAGCAGCAGCCAGGGGATCCTGTGCTTGAACAGGTCGAACGGCGTGGATCTGAGATAGGTCTTTTCCGAGGGCGTCATGCCGCCCATGATCTCGATATCTTCCGTGGCCTCGTCTTCCAGAACGTCCATGGCGTCGTCGAACGTGACGATACCGACCATGCGTCCGCCCTTGTCCACGACGGGCAGTGCCAGCAGGTTGTATTTGGACAGCATGTGCGCCACTTCTTCCTGGTCGGTAAAGGTGTTTACCGTGATCACGTTGGTGTTCATGATGTCCTTGATCTTCATCTCGTCGTCAGGGGCGAGCAGCAGATCCTTGACCGTGACCAGGCCCTGCAGGAGCCTGTCCTTGGTGACGTAACAGGTATATATGGTCTCCTTGTCGACGCCGGTGCGGCGGATGCGCAGGATCGCTTCCTCCACCGTCATTTCCGGGCGCAGGGACACGTACTCGGTCGTCATGATGGACCCTGCGGAATTTTCCGGATACTGCAGGATCTCGTTGATCTCGCGGCGCATCGTGGGATCGGCGGTCATCAGGATCCGCTTGACCACGTTGGCCGGCATCTCCTCCACGATGTCAACGGCGTCGTCGACGTAGAGTTCGTCAAGCACTTCCTTCAGTTCGGAATCGGAAAAGCCCTTGATCAGCAGTTCCTGCAGCTCGGGATCCATTTCCACGAAGGTCTCGGCCGCCTCCTCTTTCGGGAGCAGACGGAATAAGAGAGGGAGTTTTTCTTCCTCCATCTCTTCCAGAATGGCCGCTACGTCCTGGGGCTCCATCGTCACCAGAACATCACGGATCGACGTATATTTTTTTGCATTCAGCAGGGACCTGAAAGTCTCCGCAAGGGAATAGTTATGCTCTGCCATATCGATCCTCCCTTTTCACGAATTTCGGAGAAGCGAGCCGGCGGGCGCAGATTCAGACAGAAATGCTCATGCTGCCGCAGGAACATTTCCGTGTAGATCGGCCCGCTGTACTGCCGCTGCCGCTTCCTGCATCCATGACATTTCCTCCTCGTTTCAGAATTGCGTTGTTTCAGCCTTTTAAGCATACCCTTCCGTCCCTGATTTGTCAAACTGAAAATCGTGGAAAATCCGGAAAAAAAGTGCTATAGTGGAGCGGACCCAGGAGGTGACACATGAACGATCTGGATACGATCCGCATCATTTTCAGCGATATCGACGGTACTCTCCTTCCTTTTCAGGGGAAGGACCTTTCCGGCACCGTAGACCTGGCCGGAGAACTCATTGAGGCCGGCATCGTTTTCGTGCTCTGCACGGGGCGCGGGATCGGTACGATTCCGAAGCCGCTGTACGGGATCAGAGGGCTGCGCTATGCCGTGACCGGCAACGGTGCCATGGTCTGGGACCTGAAGAAGGACATCATCCTCCGGGAGCGGCGGATCCAGCCGAAGCCTGCGAGAGAGATCATCCGGAAAGCCCGGGCTTTCGGCATCGCACCGGCCGGATATCAGCACGGAAAGCCCTATCTCGACACGATCCTTCCGGAGCCGAAAGCCGAAAACAACGTTGCCATGAAGACCTGGCTGAAGAACGCGAACCGTAGCGACCTCCTGCGGCAGGTCGAGCGCCGCGGACCGCTGGATAAGCTCCTTCTCTTCGACAACGATTCCGAAAAGCGCAATGCTTTCCGGAAGATCCTGCAGGAGACGCCTTCCTGCGCCGGCATGAACTACGCAGAATCCGGTGTCAACGCTCTTGAAGTTTCGGCGGAAGGCGCCACTAAGGGCGAAGCCGCCCTCTGGCTTGCGGAGTATCTCGGATGCTCCCGTGCGAACATCCTCTGTGCCGGCGACAATGACAACGACGTCACGATGCTGAAGATCGCGTGCGTCTCCGTGGTGCCGGAAGACGGACATCCCGCAGCGCGTGCACAGGCGACCGTGATCGTTCCGCCGCCCGAAAAAGACGGTGTGGAGAACTATCTCCGGGAACTCCTCCGCGGTCCCGCCGCTCTCCCTTTTGCCGTTGACAGAAATCCTGTTCACTGATATAGTGTAATGGTACCCTATTGAACACCAAAACGTAAAATACAATACATGGAGGAAATTCAAAATGAAGTATGTATGCCCCGTCTGCGGTTATGTACACGAAGGCGACACCCCGCCTGAATTCTGCCCTATCTGCAAAGTCCCCGGCAGCAAATTTACCGTCGTTGCCGATGAAGTGACCTGGGCTGCCGAGCACGTGATCGGTATCGGCAAGCAGCTGCCCGAATCCATTCCCGAAGAAGACCGCAAGACCATCCTGGCCGGCCTGAAAGCCAATTTCGAAGGCGAATGCAGCGAAGTCGGCATGTATCTGGCCATGGCGAGAGCCGCCCACCGCGAAGGCTATCCCGAGATCGGTCTGTACTGGGAGAAAGCCGCCTATGAAGAAGCCGGCCACGCCGCCCTCTTCTGCGAAATGCTCGGCGACATGGTTTCCGAGTCCACCAAGCAGAACCTCAAGGTCCGCGTAGATGCCGAAAACGGCGCGACCGCCGGCAAGACCGACCTTGCCAAGCTCTGCAAGAAGTACAACCTCGACGCCCTGCACGACGCCATCCACGAAATGGCCCGCGACGAAGCGAGACACGGCAAAGCCTTCAAGGGCCTGCTGGACAGGTACTTTAAGTAAGACAGCACTAAGCAAGCCTGAAACGCGCTGCGTGTGCGTTGTCGAACTTATCCGGCGAAGCCGACTTCAGTCGGCTGAGTCGGACAAATAAGGCGGAAACAGAAAAAGCGGTGACTTCAGTCACCGCTTTTTCATATGTGCCCTGCCTTACGCCACCGGTTCGTCCAGCCTGCCTTCGAGGAGTTCCGGGTTCTCGATCAGTTTCTGCAGCAGCTGTACGCAGCCGGCATAGTAGAAGCCGTCCGCGAGGCGTTCGTCGATCGTAAGACCAAGCTCTACGGAGTCGCGCATCTCATAACCTCCCAGGCGGTCAAAGAAAGGCCGTTTCTTCCGTTCGCCGATCAGCATGATCATGGAGCAGGTGCCCCAGTTGGTCAGGTGATGGTAGCCGCTCTTCATGCGGATGGAGCCGAGGTTCGACAGCACGGCACTTGAATAATAGGGATCGGTCGCGATCATGTCCTTCGGGACCCAGCCGTGCTTATCCAGCCACATCAGGATGCGTACCAGAAACTTGCTGAGGAAGCGGGGCATTTTCGTGAGGAAATCCATGGCCTGCGTAGACTCGTCAATGGCCTCAGACCGGCAGGAATCGATCTGCTCCTTCATCTTGACACGGACGGTATCGAGCGTATCTTCGGGCACTGCGTGGACGAAAGCCAGCGCCTCCGCGCCGTCCTCCTCATAGCTCTTCTTCACCACGAAGGAAGTCGAGACTTCGTTCCGCTGATAAAAGTTGCTGTTCACGATAAAGCGGTTCATCTTCGGCTTCAGCGTCAGCAGTTTCAGCACGGCGGTCGCAATGATCTGAAAGTGGTTGTACTTGAACTCCGGCCGCTCCGCGTTCTTTTTCTTGATGTATTCGTTCGTTTTCGTATAGTCGATCTTCAGCGGCAGGAACGCTTCGTTGTCGCAGCGGTTCGGGTAAATGATCCCCGTGATATAGTGCAGCGAATCGAGTTCGCGCATCAGTCTTCCGTCTTTTCTGTCTCCCCAGGCCATCGGGCACCTCCTTAAAACAGTAGAATTATAGCCATTATTTCGCTAAATGTAAAGACATCCCCGCCGGTCTTTCCGAAGGCTGTTTCCTGAAAACGAACATAAATTTTACATAAAAAACGCTTGTCATTTGTGTTCATTTATACTATGATGGATTTACCATTTGAAAGGAGCGTTCAATTATGGGAAAATTCGTAGTTAAAGAAGCAAAAGGCGGTCTTCGTTTTAATCTTAAGGCGGCCAACGGCGAAGTCATCGGTGTCAGCGAAGTCTATACTGCGGAAGACGGCTGCATGAACGGCATTGCCAGCGTGAGAAAGAATGCGGTCGAAGCCAAGCTTGAGGATCAGACCGTTGCCGATTTCACCCCGGTCACCAATCCGAAGTTCGAAGTTTACAAGGACAAAGCCGGTGAATTCCGCTTCCGTCTGAAAGCCCGCAACGGCGAGATCATCCTGGTCGGCGAAGGCTACAAAGCCAAAGCCTCCTGCCTGAACGGCATCGATTCCATCCGCCGCAATGCCCCGGATTCCCCCATTGTCAGGGAATGATCCTAACGTGAAGAGAAGCCCCCGCAGGGGCTTCTTTTTTTATGCCGTGAGTTGTGTTCCGGCCTTTATGCGTTCCTGTCGGCCGACCGGAACTGCTCCTCCATGATCCGCATGAGTTCCTGCTTGTAGGCGGGAAAGACCGCCTCCCTGTGCCGTATCAGGGTCACGTCGGAATTGACCGGGACACCTTCCCAGTCGACCGGCAGGATCAGGAGCTTTTTCTCGGGCTTCCGGAACTGGTCCAGACGCCGGGTGATCTCCGTCATCTGCAGGGGAAGGAGGCAGCCGGCGAGGTCTGTCCTGGCGATCCCGTCGAAGGTCTCCAGCCGGTTGGAACTGAAAACGATCCGGAAATCCAGATTCTGCTGCCGCGCGGCGGTATCCAGGATCGCGCGCAGGCGGCTGCCGTTCGGTGCGGAGACGAGGGGAAAACGGCTGATCTCACGCAGTGTGATCCCGCTCTCCTGCCAGCGCCTGACCGAAGGCGTCCCCTCATCTCCCATGACGTTCTCCAAAAGAGGCCGTGACAGCAGGAAACAGTAACGCTCCTGCAGCAGCGTTTTCCGCTCAAGTTTCTCACTGCTTTCCGCCTGCTGCACGACAAGAGCCATGTCCAGAAGTCCTCGTTCGACCTGCTGCTCCAGAACGTCGGAAAACTCGCCGCTGATCTCCAGTTCCACATTGGGATACTCGCGCTTGAAGCGGGCAAGAATGGGCGGCACGAGTTCCGTATAGCGTGAAAAAGGGACGCCGATCTTCACATGCCCCACGACCGCCGTGCCGCGGTCATCCAGCGCCTCGCCGATGCCTTGCTCGATCAGGCGGATCTTCTGCAGCGATTCGACGAGGATCTGCCCGCTTTCGGTCAGGCGGAAGCTCGGGCGGCGCTCAAAGAGCCGCGTGCGGTATTCCTCCTCCAGACTGCGGATGTGGCCGCTGATGCACTGATAGGATACGCACTGCTGCTCCGCTGCCTTACGGATGCTCTTCAACTCCGCGACAGCCAGGAAAGCTTCGAAACGCTGGTTCATGACGGTCCTCCCGTGAAATTATAATTTTGCATTTTAAGGATACCATATCATCTTTGCCTCTTTCATTCAAGACTGAATGAAAGTTTTTTCTTGCAAACATAAAAGAAAAATGCAGTTTGCTCCCGGCGTACCGCCGTGATATTCTTTAAACAGAAAGCAAAAACGCTGCGGCTGACCTTCCGCAGCCCCCAAGGAGATGCTCATGAATAACTGGAAAGGAAACCACGACCCGAAGAATCCTCAGGAAGCCTACTATGTCGGCCTCATGAATTCCTGCGGATACCGGACCGAAGACCTCGGCAAACCCGTCATCGGGATCGCCAACTCCTACACGGACGTCAACCCGGGACACCGGGCGTTCAAACAGCTCGTCGAGTTTGTCAAGGAAGGCATCTGGGCAGCCGGCGGCGTACCGGCCGAATTCAACGTGCCGGCCCCCTGCGACGGCATGGCTCAGGGTGACGGGATGCACACCATTCTCCCGTCCCGCGATCTCATCGCGTCCTCCATCGAGGCAATGGCACGTGCCCACGGCTTCGACGGGATGGTGTTCCTCTGCAGCTGCGACAAGATCGTGCCCGGCATGCTGATGGCGGCCGCCTCGCTGAACAAGCCGAGCCTGTTTCTGACGGCCGGCAGCATGGTTCCCTACGAAGCGCCGGAAGGAACCTACGTCACGCCCGACCTTAAGGAGTCCATCGGCGCCCGCAACATCGATGCCATCGACGAGGAGACCTTCACCCGCTTTAAGGAAAACATCTGCTTCTCCTGCGGGACCTGCGCCATGTACGGCACGGCCAACACCATGGGCGTGTTCGCGGAGGCGATCGGCATCTGCCCCATCGATTCGACGACCATGCTGTACTGCTCCGGCGCGAAGATGCGCATGGCACGGACGGTCGGCGAGCGGATCGTCGCGCTCACGAAGGAAGGCGTACGCTTCGGCGACATCGTGACTGAAAAAAGCCTCGTGAACGGCCTTCGCCACGTGGCGGCGACCGGCGGTTCGACCAACGCCCAGCTGCATATCTGCGCGATCGCCAACGTGATGGGGATCCCGCTCGACCTCGGCCGTTTCGACGAGATCCAGCGCGAAGTCCCCTGTGTCGCGAAATTCAAGCCCAGCAGCAAGTACAACATTTACGATTATTATAAGGCGGGCGGCGTCGGCGCGACGCTGAAGGCGATCCGCAGATACCTGAATGAGGACTGCCGGCTCGCCATGGGCGGCACGCTGGGCGAATTCCTGGATGCATTCCGGCGCCCTGTCGATCCGGAGATCATTCACACGGTGGACGATCCGCTCTATCCGGACGGCTGCTACGCGGTGCTGTACGGCAATCTCGCCCCCGGCGGATGCCTCGTGAAAAAGAGCGGCGTGGTCCCGGAGATGTTTCACCACCGCGGGCCGGCGGTCTGCTTCGACTCGGAAGACGATCTCCGCCGCGCGATGGCAGCGAAGGAGATCAAGCCCGGCTGCGTGCTGATCATCCGCTACGAGGGGCCGAAAGGCGGCCCCGGCATGCGGGAAATGTCCATTCCGGCGGCGATGCTGGTGGGCATGGGCCTGCATACGAGCGTAGCCATGGTGACTGACGGACGCTACTCCGGCGCGACCAGAGGGCCGTGCATCGGCCATGTGACGCCGGAAGCCTGGGACGGCGGCCCCATCGCAGCCGTCCGGAACGGCGACATGGTGGAGATCGATATCGATGCCCGCCGAATCAATCTGGAAGTCAGCGACGAAGAGATCGCCGCACGCCTTGCTGAGGCAAAGCGGCCGGCAAACCACCCCGCTGCCGGTTTTCTTGCTGCGTATCGGAAAGCGGTCTCCGGCGTGAACGAAGGCTGTACATGGCTGTATGAATGATCCTCTTCTGCCGGACAGGGAAAGACCAGCCTGCAGAAACCGTGACAATTGATGTGAGACGAAAGGAGACGCCATGAAGTGTTTGGTCATCGATTACATTGACGAAGACATCTACCGCGAATTTCAGAAGTACATGGAAGTGGATCTGATGATGCTGCCGACGAAGCAGACGCTTATCAAGATCATCGAACCCTATGAGGTCCTGATCATGCGCGTGGACCCCGAGATCGACGAGGAAGTCCTTGACGCCGCGAAGAACCTTCGCTTCATCGGCGTGTGCTCCACCGGTCTCAACCACATCGACCGGGCTGCCGCCGAAAAGCGCGGGATCATCATCCGCAATGCCCCGGGCATGAATGCGAACGGCGTCGCGGAGCTGACCATCTGCAAGATGCTGGAGCTCGCGCGCAGCACCATTCAGTCGAACTACGAGGTGCAGGACCGCCGTCAGTGGAACAAGTACAAATACCTGGGTGTCGAGCTCGCCGGCAAGACCGTCGGCATCATCGGTTTCGGCTCGATCGGCCAGCGGGTCGGCGAACTGTGCCGCGTCTTCGGCATGCAGGTGCTGGCCTACAATCCGCACGGCCGCCCCGGGGAGTATTTCACTGCGCGCGGCGCCGAGGCTGCGGACCTGGATACGATCCTCCGCCGTTCGGATTTCATCACCATTCACGCCCCTCTCACGGACGAGACGCGCGGCATGATCGGCGCACAAGAGATCGTGAAGATGAAGTTTGGCGCGTTCGTGATCAACATGAGCCGCGGCGGCATCGTCGTCGAGCAGGACATGTATGCGGCGCTGATCTCCGGCCAGCTCGGCGGCTACGCCGCCGACGTCATGGAGGAGGAATTTGCCGGCCGGCGGACCTCCATGAGCTCCCCGCTCATCGGCTGCGACCGCTTCATCGTCTCACCGCACTCCGGCGGCCAGACCAAGGATTCGGTCTACCGCATCAGCCGCTGCATCTTCGACGCCTGCAGCGAAGCTCTGCATTTTACGGACAGCGGGAAATAAGCCTGATCCTCAAGACACGAAAAATGCAGCCCTCCGAAGAGGGCTGCATTTTCATTTGCGGGATGACGTACCGATCAATACGCGGTGGTCATGGCGCCGTCGCAGAGGAAGGACTGGCCGGTCAGGGAACCGTTCGCTTCACTCATCAGGAAAGCAGCCAGACGGCCGATCTCGTCGACGGTCTGATAGCGGCGCTGCGGGAAGTCCGCGCTGTCGCGCTTCGTGTACTCTTCTTCCGTGATGCCTTCCTTCTGGGCACGCATGGTGTTCAGGTATTTGATGCGGTCGGTATAGATGCGGCCGGGGCCGATGGTGTTGACCAGGATGTTGTCCTTGCCGAATTCGCGGGCCAGGGACTTGGAAAGGCCGACCACGCCCATGCGGAAGGTGTTGGAGATGATGAGGTTGTCCAGCGCCTGCTTGATGGAGGAAGAGGTGCTGTTCAGGATGCGGCCTTCACCGGCGGCCTTCATGTAAGGCAGAGCGGCACGGATGGCAACGATGTAGCTGTGCAGGCACTTCTCGTAGCCGTCAGCCCAGTCGGCTTCGTTCACGGCGTCGAATCCGCCGGCCTTGGGGCCGGGGCAGAGGTTCACGAGGCCGTAGACACCGCCGAGATCCTTCGCGGCGTCGTCGATCAGCTTTACGATGCTGTCGGGGTCCTTAATGTCGGAAATATAGGTATAGGGGCGGTTGCCGGTCTCTTTTTCAATGTATGCGACGGCTTCGTCAAGATCCTTCTTGAAGGGTTCCGCAGTGGTGATGACGACCTTCGCGCCTTCACGGGCGAGTTCGGTGGCGATGCCGCGGCCGATGCCGGCAGCAGACGATAAGCAAACGATGACTTTGTCCTTTAATCCGAGATCCATGATGATCCTCCTAAGTATTTTTTGTGATTTTTGAGTAAGATCCTTCGCCTGTGCCCTGCGGGTACTGCGCTCAGGATGACAGTTTTTTTCAGGCCTTCTCCGGGTGTTTCTTGAGGTCGACGACCGGGTTCACGAGCGGTTCCATGGAGAATCCGTCGGGACCGTAAATGCGGCATTCCGCGATATCGCCGTCCGCAAGGCCGAAGGCGCGGGGCGTGCCGGTGGACAGGATGTCGCCGGCCAGCCAGCCCTGGATGCTGGAGTGCAGGGACACCAGACGGGCGGGACGGTGGGTCATGTTGGACACGACGTTCTTCGCATAAACTTCGCCGTTGTGCACGCTCTGGACTTCCAGCTTCAGCACGTCCGGGACCTCATCGGGGGTCACGAGCTGCGGGCCGAAGGAGAAGAAGGTCGGGAAGTTCTTCACGATGCAGAGGTAGCGGGGGTTGCCCTTCAGGAACTCGTTGCCCTTCAGGATGGATTCTTCGGTCATGTCGAGAATGGTGGTGTAACCGGCAACGGCATCCAGCCAGTTCTCTTCGGAAACGTCGCGGCAGTCCCTGCCCATGATGACGCCGAGTTCGGCTTCCGCCGTGGTCTTCAGCGCTTCCTTCATGGCCGGCATGTGGATCTCGTCGCCGGGGCCGATCAGGGTGTCGGGCATCTTGAAGAAGCTGCCGGGGAAGCCCTGAGGCGCCGCATCGCCGATGTCGCCCGCATGGTCGACGTAGTTCAGGCCGATGCCGAAGATCCTTCTGGGATTGCGGTAAAGAGGGGCATATTCAACTTTTTCGTAAGGAACGGTGCCGGCAAGCTCAGCCAGTTCTTCCTTGCCGCCGTTGTTGTACCAACCCGTCAGGCCTTTCAGCTGATCTTCCACGATCAGGTCGTACAGGTTTTCCTTCCAGGCGGTACCCTTGGCCGCGTTCAGAGCGTGGATGGGCAGGATGCCCTTCTCGGTGACGATGCCCGCGACTTCAGCGCCGTGCAGTTTGATCGTTGCCAGTCTCATGTTTATTCTCCTTTGTTTTTCCGCAGATCCCCGAAAATGTCCGGCGGGACCTTGCGCTTTTCTTGTTTTTACGATATCATTATATGCGTATGTATCAGCCTTGTAAAATACGAAAAGCCTAATATGTTATTCGTTAATTCTTATAATCGGAGGGCAAAATGTTTCGCTATAAGGAATATATCTGTGCCGTCGCCGCGAACCGGAGTTTTTCCAAGGCCGCGCTGGCGCTGAACACTTCCCAGCCCTGGCTCAGCACGAAAGTGAAGGAAGTGGAGAAACTGCTCGGCGTTCCCCTCTTCGACCGTTCCACCTCGCCGCTTACGCTTACCGAAGCCGGCACGTACTACGTTGAGCAGGCGGAAAAGGTCATGCAGATCGAGGAGGAAAGCCACCGGCGCTTCGAACAGCTCCGCCGCGCTGCCGCCGAAACCATCAGCATCGGCAGTTCCGCCTTCTTCTCGGGCTATCTTCTGCCTAATCTCCTGCAGGAGTTCCAGAAGGAACATCCCGATCTCGTCCTTACTTTCTCCGAAGTGGAGCCCGGAACGCTCACCGACAAGCTCCTGCGGGGAGACATCGACCTTGCGCTCGCCGTGGAAAAGCCGGATCATCCGGAGATCGAGACCCGTCCCTGGATGCACGAAGAGATCGTGCTTGCCGTACCTGCCCGCTATCAGATCAACCGGGAACTTGCCGAATATGCTTACGATTTCGACGCCTTCCTTAAGCGGAATGAGCCCGGCTGCCGCAAAAAGCCGGTCCCGCTCATCCGTTTCCTGAACATGCCCTTCCTGCTGTTAAACGAACGGAACGATCTCCATCACCGCACGAAGGCGATCTGCGCAAACGCCGGCTTTTCCCCGAAGGTCAAACTGGTCCTTACGCAGATGATGACCGCCTACTACCTCGTCTGTGAAGGCCAGGGCGTGACGATGCTGCGCGATACGATCCCCGAGTACGTGTCGCCGAACGAGAACGTCGTCTTCTATCAGCTAAGCGATCCTCTCGCCTTCCGCAGCATCTCGCTTTCCTACCCAAAGAAAAAACTCCCGGCGATCCACCGGGAACTGATCGAATATTTAAGTGAAAAAGGGGATGAGAACGCCCCGGAAGGAGAAGATCATGCTTAAGATAGATCTGAACAGCGATCTCGGCGAAAGCTTCGGTGCCTATAAGATCGGCATGGATGCCGATATCCTGCAGTACGTCTCATCTGCCAACGTCGCCTGCGGCTTTCACGCCGGCGATCCGATCGTCATGGAGGAGACCGTCCGGCTCGCGAAAAAGGCCGGCGCTGCCGTCGGCGCGCACCCGGGATACCCGGACCTGCAGGGCTTCGGCCGCCGGAACATGATCTGCACACCGAAGGAAGTAAAAGCTTACGTAAAATATCAGCTCGGTGCCCTCCTTGCCTTTACCCGGGCAGCAGGGATCCCTCTGCAGCACTGCAAGCCGCACGGTGCCCTCTACAACATGGCCGCGAAGGACAAAGCCCTTGCCGCAGCCATCGCTGAGGCCGTCGCGGATGTGGACGCGGGGATCATCCTTCTCGGACTTGCCGGCAGCGCCATGACCGAAGCCGGAAAGGAAGCCGGCCTGCGCATCGCAGGCGAAGTCTTTGCCGACCGCGCCTATCAGGCCGACGGCTCATTAGTCCCGCGCAGCATGCCCGGCGCCGTCATCCACGACATGGAGGAGGCACTCTCCCGCACCGTCCGCATGGTGAAGGAAGGTATCGTTACCGCTGTCACCGGTGAGACTGTTCCGCTTACCGCCGATTCGATCTGTGTCCACGGTGACAACCCTTCGGCGCTCGCTTTCGTGAAAGCCATCAGGGAACGTCTGGAGACGGAAGGCGTATCGGTGGTTCCTCTGTCAGTAATCGTCTGAGACGCTCTCTCACAGCCTTTTTTCCGCGCGTCAGACCTCTTTTCGGGAAGGATAATCCGATGAACAACGTACGCATTTTACTCACGGGAGACTGTTCCCTGTCCGTGGAATTTGGGAATGAGATCAGTGAAGCCGTGAACCGCAGGGTCCGTTCCTTCAGGGCCGCATTGGAAAACGCCGCGATTCCCGGCATCACGGAAACTGTCCCGACCTACCGCTCTCTCATGGTCCATTACGATCCTGCAGTGATCCGTTACGATCCGCTGAGGGATGAATTGGAGAAGCTGCTCGGAGATTCGGGTGATGCCCCTGTGCCGCCCGGCCTCGTACTGGAGATTCCGGTGCTGTACGGCGGGGAAGCGGGTCCTGACCTGCCTTTCGTTGCGGAACATGCAGGAATAAACGAGGATCAGGTCGTCCGGATCCATTCTTCCGCGGAATACCTGATCTACATGCTGGGTTTTACGCCCGGATTCACCTACCTCGGGGGCATGAGTGAGAGAATTGCGGCACCGCGTCTTGCGCAGCCCCGCCTGAGGATCCCGTCCGGCTCCGTCGGAATCGCGGGAACGCAGACCGGTATTTATCCCGTCGATTCTCCGGGCGGCTGGCAGCTGATTGGCCGCACGCCGGTGAAGATGTACGATCCAGAGAGGGAAAAGCCCATTCTTCCGGAAGCCGGGCAGTACATTCAGTTCATTCCGGTCGCACAGAAAGAATATGATGCCATTCTCCGCGAGGTTGAAGCCGGAACCTATGCCGTGAGGACGCACGTGCGGAAGGAGGACTGAGATGAGCATCCGTGTCATACAGCCCGGTGTGCTGACGACCGTGCAGGATCTCGGGCGTTTCGGCTTCCAACAGTACGGCGTGCCTGTGTCCGGCGCCATGGATCCGCGAAGCCTGAAGCTGGCCAATCTCCTCCTCGGCAACGACCCGGGTGAAGCCGCTCTTGAGATCACCGTCACGGGACCTCAGCTGATCTTTGGCGAAGCAAATTACGCTGTCCTTACCGGCGGCGACCTCGGCGCAGAACTTGATGGAAAGCCGATGCCGCGTTATCAGGCCGTGAAGATCGAAGCAGGGCAGACGCTCCGCTTCCTCGGTCTTCGAAACGGCTGCCGCGCCTATCTCGCCTTTGCCGGCGGCCTGGACGTTCCCCTTGTCATGGGAAGCCGCTCCACCTGCATGAAAGCGAAGATCGGCGGCATCAAAGGCCGAAAACTCGAAGCAGGTGACGAACTCAGGTTCCGCGCACCGCAGCCGGATCTCCCCTTCCCCGAAAGGAGGCGGATCGGTACCGATTTCGTCCCGCAGAAGCAATATGAGTTGCATGCCGTCTTAGGTCCGCAGGACGATCATTTTACTGAGGCAGGACTCAGGACTTTCTTCAGTGAAGTCTATACGGTGAGTGCTGATTTCGACCGCATGGGCTGCCGTCTGGACGGCCCTCCCATTGAGCACAAAGGCGGAGCTGACATCATCTCTGACGGCATTGCTTTCGGCGCGGTCCAGATCCCTTCCTCCGGCAAGCCGATCATCATGACGGCGGACCGTCAGACTACCGGCGGCTACACGAAGATCGCGACGGTCTGTTCCGCAGATTTTCGCTTTCTGGGCCAGCTGAAGGGCGGTGACAAAGTGAATTTCATACCGATCTCCGTTGAGCAGGCACAGAATGTTCTTCTTCTCGAACGGCAGTACTTCCGGATGATCCGGGATTTCCTGCGATGAAAAAGAGCGCCGCAGTTCACGCTGCGGCGCTCTTTTGTGTTAATTCTGAAGTTCAGACGGCTTCGGCCAGCGCGGCTTCGATCGCCTTCGACAGCTGGTCGGGGCAGGATGTGGGACGCGGCCCGCAGGTCGTTCCGGCAAGCGTCTCGGCCACAGTCTTCGCATCCTGGCCTTCCACGAGGCGGATGATGCCCTTGTGGTTGCCGTCGCAACCGCCGACGAACTGCACGTTGTGCAGTTTCTTTTCTTCATCCAGTTCAAGCGTGATGATCATCGCGCAGGTTCCCTTGCACTCATACGTGTATTTCATTTCGGTACTCCTTTATGTTTTAGTGAGAATTTCCTTCACCGCTTCGCTTCTCAGGATGCCAAACGGCTGACGGGCGGAAGCGGGACAGGATCATGATTACATTCTTTCGGGGGCTTCAAAGCCCAGAAGGCCGATCATAACGCCGAGGACGCGCTTCGTTTCTGCAAGGAGTGCGATCCAGGACGCCTTTTTCGCCTCATCCTCCTCCGTCAGGATGCGGTGCTCGTGATAGAAGGAATTAAACGCATTCGCCGCGTCGTAAATGAAGAGGCAGAGCTTATGCGGCGCTTTCTCCGCGTAGGCTGCCGTAATCACCTCTCCGGCACCGGTAAGCAGCCGCTGGAGCTGCTTTTCACCGGCATCAGACGCAGGCAGGATCTCTGCCGGCAGAGCGTCTTCGCCGATGCCCTTTTCCGCTGCATACTTGTTCAGGATCGAGCCGATGCGGACTATGGTGTAGAGGATGTAGGGTCCGGTATTGCCTTCGAAGGAGGTGAAGCGCTCCGTGTCGAAGACGTAGTCCTTCGTTGCCTGGTTCGAAAGGTCGCCGTATTTCAGGGCAGCAAGGCCGACGATCCGCGCGACGTTTCTCTTCTCTTCTTCCGGCATGTCCGATGCCGCCATGCGTTCGTAAACAGCCGACGCCACGTCTTCCAGGAGGTATTCGAGCCGCATCACGCCGCCCGAACGGGTCTTGAAGGGCTTTCCGTCCTTGCCGTTCATGGTGCCGAAGCCGAGGTGCGTCATCACGGTATCGTCGCTGACCAGCCCGGCTTTTCTCGCCGCGCGGAAGACCTGGAGGAAATGCATGCTCTGCCGCTTGTCGGTCACGTAGAAATACTCGTCGGGGTGATAGTCCTGCTCCCGCTGTACGATGGTCGCGAGGTCCGTAGTGGCGTAAAGATAGGCGCCGTCCGATTTTTGCACGAGGCAGGGCGGAACTTCCTTCGTATCGCTCTCCTCAGCGACGTCGATGACCATCGCGCCTTCGCTCTGCCTGAGGATCCCCTTCTTTCTGAAGTCCTCCATCATCGCGGGGATGTACGCCTGCGCGTCGCTTTCGCCTTTCCAGAGGTCAAAGGTCACGTTCAGGTTGCCGTAGTTCTTCTTCAGATCGGCCACGGACACGTTCACGATATGGCGGTAGAGGGCATAATAGCCGGGATCGCCGTTCTGCAGGCGGTAGGTCGCTTCATGCGCTCTCGCCGCAAAGGCTTCATCCGTCTTGGAGCGTCCGCTCGCCGCCGGATAGATCTCCTCAAGATCGCCGATGGTAAAGGGTGCTTCGGCCGGATAGGCGCCTTCGTGCTTCGGGTCGAAGTAAGGCAGATCCGGCTTCCGGTCCTTCAGTTCCTCAATGATCAGGCCCATCTGAAGACCCCAGTCGCCGAGATGCACGTCACCGATCGCATGGAAGCCGAGGAAGCGGCAGATGCGCTTCAGGGACTCACCGATGATCGCGGAACGCAGATGCCCCACGTGAAGAGGCTTCGCCACGTTGGCGCCGCCGTAGTCGAGGATGATGGTCTTCCCTTCGCCGACAGGTTCCGCACCGAGGCGGACGTCTCCTTTCCTTGCGTTCAGGTAAGCTGCCACGGCTTCCGGTGCGAGCGTCAGGTTGATGAAACCGGGCCGCACCGCTTCCGCTGCCGCAAAGAGCGGATCCTCCTTCAGGATCCCTGCGACCTCTTCCGCGATCTCGAAAGGATTGCGGTGAAGCTGCTTAGCCGCAGCCATCGCGCCGTTGCACTGATATTCGCACAGATCGGGACGGTTCGACAGATTGACCTTGCCGAGAGCGGGATCCATCCCGCAGCGTTCAAAGGCCTTCGCCGCCGCTGCCGTCATTTGCTGCAATAAAGTTTCCATTTCCTGTGTCCTTTTGTCATTATTCGCTTGCAATCCGGGAAAACTATGGTATAATGTCCTTTGCTGACATCAGCAAGGAAGCATAGCTCAGCTGGGATGAGCGTTCGCCTCACACGCGAGAGGTCAAGGGTTCGAGCCCCTTTGCTTCCACGATCCGCAGGTCTTCGGACCTGCTTTTTTTATGCCTCCCCGAGTTTGGCCAACTTTGCTGCCTGGTCGGCGGCGGTCAGGCTGTCGATCAGTTCAGCGAGATCACCGTTCATGATATCACCGATCTTGTACAGGGTCAAATGAATGCGGTGATCCGTCACGCGGCTCTGCGGGAAGTTGTAGGTGCGGATCTTCTCGCTGCGGTCGCCGGTGCCGATCTGGCTGCGGCGCGCCTCGGCTTCCGCGCTGTGCTGCTTTTCCAGTTCCAGTTCGTAAAGTTTGGAACGCAGCAGGCGGAAGGCCTTTTCCTTATTCTGCAGCTGCGATTTTTCCGTCTGGCTGTAAATGACGATCCCGGTGGGATAATGCGTGAGCCGTACCGCGGAGTCCGTAGTATTGACGCACTGGCCGCCGTTTCCGGAAGCCCGCATCACGTCGATGCGGATGTCGTTCGGATCGATGACCACGTCCACTTCCTCCGCCTCGGGCATGACGGCGACGGTCGCCGTCGAGGTATGGATGCGGCCGCCGGATTCGGTCTCCGGAACGCGCTGCACGCGGTGCACGCCGCTCTCGTATTTCATTTTCGAGTAGGCGCCCTTCCCCGTGATCATCGCGACGACTTCCTTGAAGCCGCCGAGACCGGTCTCGCTCAGGGAGATCATCTCCACCTTCCAGCGGTTCGCTTCGGCGTAGTGCACGTACATGCGGTAGAGTTCCTGGGCAAAGAAGGCAGCTTCATCGCCGCCGGCGCCGGCGCGGATCTCGAGCATGATGTTGCGGTCATCGTTCGGGTCCTTCGGAAGAAGCAGGATCTTCAGCTCATGCGTGAGCTTTTCCTCGCGGGCCTGGGCATCCTGCAGTTCCTCCTTGAGGAGACTGCGCATGTCCTCATCCTTTTCTTCTTCCAGCATCTGAAGGGCATCTTCCTGATCCCGCTGCGCCTTCAGATAGCCCCGGTAGGTGCTGACGATATCTTCGAGATCGCTTTGCTCCTTCATCAGTTTCCGGAAACGGTTCTGGTCGAGCGCGACATCCGGGCTCGACAGTTCCGCCTGTATTTCTTCAAAATGCTTGACCACGTCCTGACACTGTTCAAACATGGTTCAGTCCTCCTGCGGCAGTTTTCTGCCGTACGGCCGCCGCTTCTTACGGTTTCAGCGCGGAAAACACCCTGTCCCTTCCGGAAAGGTCCTGTTCCACGCGTCCTTCGCGCCAGCCGGCCTCTGTAAAGATCCGGATGACGTCCGCTCCCTGCCCGCAGCCGATCTCCAGCAGGATCTTCCCGCCTTCATTCAGATGCGCCGGGGCGTCCTTTGCGAGCCGGCGGTAGAAATCAAGGCCGTCCGCGCCGCCGTCCAGGGCAAGCAGCGGATCGTGGTCCCTGACTTCGGGTTCCAGTTCTTCGATCTCCGCCGTCGGAACATAGGGCGGATTCGCGCAGATGATGTCATAGCTTCTGCGGCTTAAGGATTTTTCACTCTTCGTCTTTGCGCGGAACAGGTCCCCCTCCGCAAAGAGGATCTTCTCTTCCACGCCGTTTTTCGCCGCGTTCTCCCGGGCAATGTTCACTGCTTCGTGGGAGATGTCCGACGCCGTGACCGAGGAAAAACCGCCTTCCACCGCAAGGGCGACGGCGACCGCGCCGCTGCCGGTGCAGAGGTCGAGCAGCGAAGGCGGAGCCGGGAAGGTCTTCGCTTCGCGCAGCACCGCTTCCACGAGCGTTTCCGTGTCAGGGCGGGGGATCAGTACGTCTTCGTCAACGGTAAAGGGCAGCCCGTGGAACCAGGCTTCACCCAGGATGTGCTGCAGCGGAATGCGGTTCGAGCGGACTCCCACATAGGCGTCAAACATGAAGACGACGCCGTCTGAGACTTCCTCTCCTCTGACCAGCGGAAAATGCGTGCGGTCAGGGCCGCCGGCCGCTTCCATGAGCGCATACGCATCATGGGCGGCTTCCGGAACGCCTGCGGCTTCGAGCCGCGTGATCCCTTCCTTAAGAAGCTCGTCAAAGGTCATTTCCGGCCTCCTTTTCACGTGCTGAGCCGGTGCCTTCCCCGGGAGCATCTTCTTCAAAGACGATACCCAGTTCCTTTTCCTGCCACACCTTCCAGTCGAAGACCGCGTTCACCGACGCGATACCGACTTCGATCATGTCATCCTCAGGTTCCCTGGTCGTGAAGGTTTTCTGGAGCCAGAGTCCCGGTTTGCTCATCACGTCCGCGAACTTCGAATCGGTGCTTCCCGCCCAGTGAATGATCTCATAGGAGATCCCCATGACCAGCGGAAGCATGATGAGGCGCGAAAGGAGCCTCTGCCACAAAATGTCCTTCGGAAGGAAGATCCCCACGAATACGCTGACCAGCATGACGAACAGCAGGAAGCTGGTCCCGCAGCGCTTGTGCTGACGTGAACTTGCCCGAACGTGACTGACGTCCAGCGGCAGGCCGTGCTCGATGCAGTTGATGCATTTATGTTCCGCACCGTGATACATGAACACGCGGCGGATATCCTTCATTTTTGAGATGAGGACGATGTAGACAAGGAAGATGGCGACCCGGAGGATGCCCTCCAGCAGCGAGATCAGGAAGCGGCTCTGAACGATGGGTCTGAGCAGGCTCACCAGGAACATCGGCAGCAGGATGAAGAGCCCGACGCAGAGGGCAGCCGCCAGCACGAGGCTTGCCGCCATCATCATGCCGTCCTTCTTCTCACTGTTCTTCCCGGCAGTCTTCTCCGCAGTTCCCTCGCCGGCTGCTGCCTTCGCCTTTTCCGCGGCCTCCTCTTCCTCCTCCAGGAACGACGCGGAGTACTCCAGCGTCTTCAAGCCGAGGGAAAGCGAGTCGACAAAGGCGATGACGCCTCTCACGAAGGGGATCTTGCGGCATCTCTCGCCGAATTCACTGCGTTCCTTCTGTTTTTCGTTTTTCACGGCGATCCCGCCGTCCGGCTTCCTGACCGCCACGGCATAGCTGCTGCCGTTTCGCATCATGACGCCTTCCAGGACAGCCTGGCCGCCGACACCCGAATATTTCATGTCAACCTCTGTGATCTTACAAATAAAAAGACAAAAGGCCTCACGCCTTCCGGATGGGAAAGCCGGGCCTTTTGTCTTTGGCGATACGCTACTGGTTGTTGCCCAGACCGTATTTCTTGTTGAATTTCTCGATACGTCCGCGAGCCTGCGCAGCCTTCTGCTGGCCGGTGTAGAACGGATGGCACTTGGAGCAGATCTCCACGTGGATCTCAGGCTTGGTGGACCCGGTAATGAACTCGTTGCCGCAGTTGCAAGTCACCTTGCACTGGTAGTACTTGGGCTGGATTTTCTCCTGCATGATCTTCACCTCGAAATAGGATTCCGGCTCAGGGATGGTGTGCCCTGCCCGTTTGAATGCCGTTATTTCCAAAAACAGCAACTGACACTATAGCACAGGCAAAAGCGGAATGCAAGGAGTTTTTCGCCGAAAACACATTTTCTGCGGCAGTTTTTCGGGTTAACGGAGCGTTTTCAACGATTAAAAGCGTATCTGGCGCAGACGCTGGCAGAATTCCGCGTTGTTTCTCGTGTGGCGCATCAGATCCAGGATCTGTTCGAGCGCTTCCTCACCGCGGCTCTGGCTGCCGATCGCGCGCCTGATCATTTCCGTGACCTCCGCCTCTTCTTTCGTCAGCAGCAGGTCGTCGCGTCTGGTGCCGGACTTCAGGATGTCGATGGCCGGGAAGATGCGTCGTTCGGAAAGTTTCCGGTCAAGCACCAGCTCCATGTTGCCGGTACCCTTGAACTCCTCGAAGATGATATCGTCCATGCGGCTGCCGGTCTCTACGAGGGCCGTCGCAAGGATCGTCAGGCTTCCGCCTTCGCGGGTGTTTCTGGCCGCACCGAAGAACTTCTTCGGCATGTAGAGCGCCGCGGGATCGAGACCGCCGGAGAGCGTGCGTCCGCTCGGCGTGACGATCAGGTTGTAAGCCCGCGACAGGCGCGTGATGCTGTCGAGCAGGATCATGACGTCGCGGCCGTGTTCCACCAGGCGCTGCGCCCGGCCGAGCACCATCTCCGCCACTCTTCTGTGGTGGTCCGGCAGTTCGTCGAAGGTCGAATAGATGACTTCGACGTTGTCTCCGCCGATCGATTCCTTAATGTCGGTCACTTCCTCCGGCCGCTCGTCGATCAGCAGGATCAGGATGTGGATGTCCGGGTGGTTCACCGTGACGGCCTTGGCGACTTCCTTGATGAGCGTGGTTTTGCCGGCCTTGGGCGGGGAAACGATCATGCCGCGCTGGCCCTTGCCGATCGGTGCCATGAGGTCCATGATCCGCATCGCACGCGCTTCCGTCTCAGTCTCCAGCCGGATCCGTTCGTCCGGAAATACCGGTGTCAGGTCTTCGAATTTCGTCCGCTTCGCTGCGGCGTCCGGTGCCTCGTCATTGATGGATTCAATATACAGCAGCGCCGCAAACTTTTCGGTGCCGGTCCGGGCTTTGGTAATGCCGCGGATGACGTCGCCGGTCTTCAGTCCGAAACGGTGGATCTGCGAAGGCGATACGTAGACGTCGTTCTCGCCGGGCATGAAGTTCTCGCTGCGGATGAAGCCGAAGCCGTCGGGCAGGACCTCAAGGATGCCGTACGCGGGTTCGCCGGTCGGCACGCCCTGCGGAAGTTCGTCCCTGTTTTCCTTGTTTTCGCGGACTTCGGGGATCTCCCGCACGCGGATCTCACGGGTCTCTCTCACTTCCGGCTCTTCGCGTTTCGGGCGGATCTCCGCAGGCACTTCCGTGCGGCTCTCCTGTACCACCGCCGGCGCGCTGAAGGTGCGGCCGGAACTTGCCTGCGTTACCCGTTCGGGACGCACCGGCGCGCGGTCGCTCCTTTCATAGTCTTCAGGCTTTTCGGTCTGTGCGAGATAAGACGCGGAATAGGTGCCGAAGCCTCCGCGCCCGGTATAACGCCCGGTCTGCGGAGCCGTCACGCTCAGGCTTTCGCCGATGCGGCGCGGCCTTGCTGCCGTGCCTTCCTCAGGTTCCGAGATCTCGCTGTTGTCATCCGGCGCGTCGTTGACCGGTTTTCCCAGCGTGCGCGCCTTGATCTCCGCGGCTTCCGCACCGGCTGAAGCGGCCTCCGGCCTGCTGAAGTTCTTGGAAATGCTGGTCCAGCGGGAACGGGGCCTTCCGCCGACCGTACGCTCGGCAGGCGCTGCCGGGGCGGTTTCTTCGGGTTTTGCGGGAGCAGCTTCCTGTTCCGCGTTCTCTGCCTGCGCAGGTTCTGCCGCTGCTGCCTCAGGATCCACGCCGGCAAGGCGCAGCGCCTTTTCAATACGCTCCGCGCCGACCTTATTCATCAAATCGACCATCTGAGGTTTGCGGAAGGTGCTGGTGCCCTTGATGCCCAGCAGCTTCGCCCATTCTTTCAACGTGGGAAGCGACTGATCTTCGATAATGATGCTCATAAAAAACACTCCTTAACGGACGGCCGAAGCCGCCTTGAATTGTCAATGAATTGGGAAATACCTTCAGGAAACTGAGGAAGGTGCAGATGTGACGGCAAGTGGAAAAGCCGGATTACGAACCTTTACTCATCGTTCAGCATAGCATAATGCCTTGAAATTGCAAGTGTTTTTCTTGCAATACGGACTGTAATTTGATAAAATATTGCTGAAAAATTTCATGCGAGGCAATCCTATGATCAACGATCCGCAGGTGCTTTACAAGCTCATGGTCCTCTACATGCTGCGTCAGGCCAATCTGCCGCTTTCCAACGAACAGATCTCCGAATTCTTCCTGTCGAAGGAGTATACGAACTATCTCTCCCTCCAGCAGGTCATCGGGGAACTTTTTGACGCGCATCTGATCAAGTCCTCCACGGTGAGAGGCCAGAATCGCTGCGAGATCACCCGCGAGGGCGAGGAAGCGCTCGGCTACTTCGGCAAGGACATCCCCGATCCGGTCAAGACGGACATCCACCAGTTCATCAGCGAGAACAACATGCGCCTTCGCAATGAAATGGGAATCACAGCCGACTATAAAAAACTCCCCCAGTCGACGGAATACGAGGTCGACTGCGGGATCCGCGAAGGCAAATCGACGCTCATGCGGCTGGTGCTGTCTGTGCCCGACGAAGAGCAGGCACAGGCGATCGCAAACCGCTGGCAGAGCGCGAGCCAGAAAGTCTATTCACTTGTCATGGACGAACTTCTGGAGGATCAGTGAGTTTCAGACGTCCTCAAAGAATACATGCAGCCGCAGTAATCCTGCCGGTACATGCCGTACTCATTCGTGATCTCACAGGAACGGAGAAATCCGTTCCTTTTTTTGAAGTCCGACGGCAGCCAGATGACGCCGCAGCGGGCAGCCTCTTCCTCCCCGATCGCGTTCAGGGCTTCGGTATCCTTGAGCGGGCTTAAGGTCAGGGTCGAGGCAAAGTAGGGAAAGCCTCCTGCCGCGGCCTCTTCGGCGGTCCGCCCGAGGCGCAGGCGGTAGCAGATCCGGCAGCGTTCGCCGCGTTCCGGGTCATTTTCGTGCCCCTTTACGGCCGCGTAAAAACGTTCCGTATCATAATCGCCGTCCAGAAAACTCACCGGGTGGCGGAAGGGATGGCGGCGGATGAATTCGATCTGCTCCTGCTTCCGGAAAAGATACTCCTCTTCCGGAAAGATGTTCGGGTCGTAGTAAAAAACGGTTACCGCAAAAACTTCCGAGAGGCGCTCCAGGCAGACCGTACTGCAGGGTGCGCAGCAGGAATGAAGCAGCAGGCGGGGCGTTTCGCCCTGCCTGCCGATCTCTTCCATGACTTTCAGCATTTCGCGGTCATAATTGCGTTTCATCGAACTTTCCTTCCGGAAAACCTCTGCCGAAGCGTTTTATTTCTCTTCGGTCTTCTCCTCAGGTTTCTCTTTTTTATCTTCTTCCTTATCGGGATCTTCCCAGTTCGCGAACTTTTCGGTCAGCGCATCGATCTCGCCGGTCAGCGCCTCGAGTTCCTTGTTGCTGTTGTCTCTCATGCCGGAGACCAGCTTCTGCAGACGGCTGAGCGCGTCCTTAAGCTTACCGAAGATGCCTTCCGCCTTCTCGGATGCCGCTTCTTCAGGCCGGACCGGGATACCCTCGGTCATCAGCCTTACCTTGCCGGCCACCAGGTCGAACTCCGTGCCGCTGTACGGTGCCATGGTGATATAGCCCATGCCGTCGCTCAGAAGCTCCGCAAAAGATGCTGCAACCTCATCTTCGCCATGGTTGACAAAGACCATTTTCGGCTTTTTCTTCATTCCGGTCAGCCAGGCGACAAGGCCTTCCTTATCCGCGTGGCCGCTCGTGCCTTCCAGCGTCGCGATCTCCGCGTTCACGGCAATGTCCTCGCTGAAAAGTTTTACCGTAGTCGCACCGTCCTGCAGCGCGCGGCCGAGCGTACCTTCCGTCTGATAGCCGGCGAAGCAGATCGTGGACTCCTTGCGCCACAGATTGTGTTTCAGGTGATGGCGGATGCGGCCGGCTTCGCACATGCCGCTGGCCGACAGGATCACCTTCGGACCGGGATCGGTGTTGATGGCAATGGATTCATCCGTCGTGACGGCGACATTCAGCCCGTCGAAGAAGATCGGATTTTCGCCCTGCAGCAGGATCTCCCGCACTTCTTCGGCAAAGTACTCCGGCGGCGTCTGCAGGAAGATATTGGTCGCCTCGACGGCCAGCGGGCTGTCGACGAAAACACGAAAATCCGGCACGCTCTTCACCATGCCTTCTGCCTTGATCTCCCTGAGGAAGAACAGCAGTTCCTGCGTACGGCCGACGGCGAAGGACGGGATCACGACGTTGCCGCCGCGCGCCATGGTCCGGTCGATGATCTCCGCCAGCTGGTCAATGTAGGCGCGCTTTCCCATCGACTGCGGATGCAGACGGTTCCCGTAGGTCGATTCGATCACTACGTAGTCTGCCTCTTCCGGCGGTTCGGGATCGCAGATGAGCGGACGGTTCGCATTGCCGATATCGCCCGAGAAAACGATTTTCCTCTTATACCGGTTCTCCGTCAGCCAGATCTCGATGGACGCAGCCCCCAGAAGATGCCCGGCATTGCGGAAGCAGATCTCGCAGTTTTCCTCCACCTGGACGCGTTTGCCGTATTCGACGGGGATGAAGCGCTTGATTACTTCCTTGGCATCGTCCATGGTATACATCGGCTCGGTCTCATCGCGTCCGGCACGTTTGTTCTTCCGGTTCTTCCACTCCGATTCTTTCTCCTGAATGTTTGCGCAGTCGAGGAGCATGATCGCGCAGAGATTGGCCGTGGCCTCTGTCGCATAGACATTGCCGCGGAAGCCTCTCTTATACAGGAGCGGCAGATTGCCCGAATGGTCCACGTGCGCGTGGGTCAGAAAGACGGCTTCGATCTCGGATGCGTTCACGGGGATATCCTGATTGACAAAGATATCCTTGCCCTGTTCCATGCCGCAGTCCACCAGAAACTTATGTTTGCCGGCTTCCAGGTAGGTGATGGAGCCGGTCACTTCATGCGTCGCACCCAAAAAAACTGCTTTCATCTGGATACTCCTTTTACGAAACTTTGTACGTTCATCATAACATAAAGAACGGGAAATGAAAAGCATTCCCCGTTCTTATTTGCATGGATCGCCGTTATTTTGTTTTACGCGCCGGGATTCTTCAGGTTGATGTCTTCTTCCTTCTGCGGTGCTTTCCGGTTCTCATTGACGAGTTTCGGAAATATGATCTGATTCAGGTTCAGCGCGCCTTGGCGCGGATCTCTTCCTTCAGCTGTGCGATGAATGCGTCTTCGGAAACGTCATGTGTCTCTTCGCCCGCGCGGTTACGGATGGACAGCGTGCCGCTCTCCGCTTCCTTCTGGCCGACGATGACCATGTACGGTACCTTCTGCTGCTGCGCTTCGCGGATCTTGTAGCCGATCTTCTCGCCGCGGCGGTCAAGCTCGGTACGGATGCCGGCGTCCTCAAGCGCTGCATTCACCTTCTCGGCATAGTCCATGAAGCGGTCCGAGATCGGCAGGACCTTTACCTGCACCGGCGCGAGCCAGAGCGGGAAGTTCCCCATGGTCTCCTCGATGAGGTAGGCCATGAAGCGGTCGAGCGAGCCGAGGATCGCGCGGTGAAGCACGACGGGCGTCCTTTCCTGGTTATCCTTGTCGATGTAGACCAGGTTGAACTTAGCGGGCAGGCAGAAGTCCAGCTGGCAGGTCGACAGCGTGTATTCCGCGCCGATGGCGGGCTTCACGTTAACGTCCAGCTTCGGGCCGTAGAAGGCGGCTTCGCCGATCTCCTCCGTATATTCCAGTCCGAGTTCGTTCAGGACTTCGCGGAGGGCATTTTCCGCCGTGTTCCACATCACGTCGTCATCGTGGTATTTTTCCTTGTCGGCCGGATCCCTGAGCGACAGGACGCAGCGGTAATCCGTAATGCCGAAATCCTTGTAGGTATCGAAGATCAGGTCGACGACCTTGCTGAATTCGTCCTTGATCTGTTCGGGCGTAACGAAAAGGTGCGCGTCGTTCTGGCAGAAATGGCGGCCGCGCTCGATGCCCTTCAGGGTACCGGAAGCCTCATAGCGGAAGTCGTGCGCGATCTCGCCGATACGGACCGGCAGGTTCCGGTAGGAATGCGGCTGATTCGCATAGATGCGCATGTGGTGCGGGCAGTTCATCGGGCGCAGAACGTACATTTCGTCCTCGACCTGCATGGCCGGGAACATGTTCTTCTGGTAATGATCCCAGTGGCCGGAGGTCTTGTACAGGTCGACCGTGCCGATGCAGGGCGTCAGCACGTGCTGATAGCCCTGGGCCAGTTCCTTGTCGCGGATGTAGTTTTCCAGGATGCGCCAGACGGTATAGCCCTTCGGCAGGAACATGGGCATGCCCTTGCCGACCAGTTCATCCGTCATGAAGAGGCCGAGCTCGCGGCCGAGTTTCCGGTGGTCGCGCTTCTTCGCTTCCTCAAGCTTCTGCAGGTATTCGTCCAGTTCGTCCTTCTTCGCGAAGGCCGTCGCATAGATACGGGTCAGCATCTTGTTCTTCTCGCTGCCGCGCCAGTAGGCGCCCGCGAGGTTCAGGAGCTTATAGGCCTTGCCGACCTTGCCGGTGCTCATGAGGTGCGGGCCGGCGCAGAGATCGGTGAAATCGCCCTGTTTATAGAAGCTGATGGCGGCGTCTTCGGGAAGGTCCGTGATCAGTTCCACCTTGTACGGCTCCTCCACGGACTTCGCCCAGGCGATGGCTTCTTCGCGGGGCAGTTCATAGCGCTCCAGCGGCAGATCCTGCTTGACGATCTTCTTCATCTCGTCTTCGATCTTCGCGAGGTCGTCGGCGGAAATGGGTTCCGCAAAGTCGATGTCGTAGTAGAAGCCTTCGGCGATGGACGGGCCGATGGCAAGTTTCGCGGACGGATACAGGTGCTTGATCGCCTGTGCCATCACATGGCTTGCGGTATGGCGGAGCGCCGCGAGGCCCTGGGGATCCCGCGCCGTATAAATGCTGAGGGCAGCGTCGCCGTCGATGACGGTGCGGAGGTCCTTATCCTCACCGTTGATGTTGGCGAGGCAGGCCATCCGGCCAAGGCCCTCGCTGATATCGCACGCGATCTCGTACGCGCTCATCGGGCGGTCGTATTCGCGTACCGAACCGTCTTTCAGTGTGATCTTCATGTCATTCTCCTTTCACCCTCTCCCGGACGGGAAAGAGGGACGTCAGCCTCAGCTGACCGGGCGAGGGCGGTCTTAACATAAAAAATCCCCGACCGCCGTTTCAAAAACAGCTGCCAGGGACGAGTCTTCATAACCCGCGGTTCCACCCCGCTTTCCCGGAAATCCCGGGACTCTTCATTGGCTGATAACGGTGCCTGCCGGGCCGGATTGGGGCCGCTCGGAGCCGGTCTTCGGACGGTCTCCCGTAAAGCGCTTCCAGCATCTGCGCTTCTCTCTGGACGGGCCTTCTCGTCTTACTCTTCTCCTCAACGCTTTGAAATATTAAAGGTATGCACGTATCTTAGCACAAAATGAAGGATTGTCAACCGCTTTGCCAATTATTTCTTCCGGAAAGACGCCTCTTCCGCAAGTCCCTCCTTCGTCAGCCGGTATACCTTATCGCACACCTCCGCCAGGTATTTTCGGTCGTGGGAGACACTGATGACCGCGCCGGGAAACTGCCGAAGGATGCCGCGGACTTCAGGTGCCGAGAGCGGTGAGAAATTCCGCGTCGGCTCATCCAGAATCAGGACATCTGCTTCCGTCAGGCTCATCTTAAGAAGCAGGAGTTTTGCCTTCTGGCCGCCGGACAGTTCGGCGATCGGATGGAACATCTCGTCAGCGGTATATTTCATCGAGCCGAGATAGGTCCGTACCTGCGTGATCTCGTCTCTGTGCCCCGAGGACGCGAGGTAATCGACAGGGGTCTTTTCGAAGGGCAGTTCCTCCTCGTAATTCTGCGGCATGTAACAGGCCGTGATGTCGCTCCGGCTGCAGAGTTCTTCTGCGATCTTTCGGATCAGGGTCGTCTTGCCGGCACCGTTCGTGCCGATGATCCCGATCTTTTCGGGACCGCGGACCGAAAGCAGGATGTTCCATGCGAGCAGCCGCCCATCCGGTGCGCGCAGTTCCGGGAGCTCCAGGTTCACGACAGTCTTTCCCGCAGGCATTTCCTTCTGCCGCTCGAAACGGATCGTGATCGCAGACTCGCTCTCCGGGAACTCCGTCATTTCCCCGTGCTCCCGCTCGTAGCGGTGCTCCAGGGACTTGACCGCCTTCATCTTTTTCTTCAGAAGCCGTCCTTTCGAGGGATCCTGCCGCGAATTGTTCCGAAGATCCGCTTCCACCGACTGTTCGATGCGGCGGAAACGCTCCATGGCCTTCTTCTCTTCCCGCCGGTCGCTTACGGCCTCCTGCTCCTGCTTCGCGAAGGAACGCTGCCGCTCCTCCATGAAGGTCCGGAACGGAACGTTCGCCACGCTGACGCGCGGGACTGTCTTCCTGCGCAGCTGTTCGATCAGGATGACGCGGTTCGCGGTCCGCTCGATCAGGATCTCATCATGCGATATGAACAGGACGCCGCCGGCAAAGTCCCGGATCGTTTTCTCCAGCCATTCCAGTGTTTCAATGTCGATATCGTTTGACGGCTCGTCCAGGAGCAGATAGTCCGGTTTTGCAAGAAGCAGGGCAGCCATCTGAACTTTCACCCGCTCGCCGCCGGAGAGGGACCTCATCAGCTGCGCGGAATAAAACAGCCCGCTGTCAAAGTGCAGCGCGGAGACCATCCGGATAAGCTCCGCCGCATCAGCCTCGTGAAAAGCATGGCGGCGTGAAAAATAGTCATAAACGGACAGTTCTCTGTCGTCCTCCGGAAGTTCCTGCGGCAGATAGCCGAGGACCGCGCTCTGCACTGTCCTCGTCCCTTCCGCCTCTGCGTAATCCTCCACGAGCGACGGATCGAATATCCACTTCAGCAGGGTAGACTTGCCGTTTCCTTCTTCACCGATCAGAACCGCTTTGTCTCCGGGATTCAGGACAAAGCTCAGATCCTTCACGATCACGTGCAGGTCTTTTCTATGTGTTATCGTCAGATTTCTGATCTGCAGCACCGGCCTCACCCCACTTTCCAAAGCACGGAACGCCACATTGTCAACCTTTTTCTTTTTTCAGGTTGACAATCAGCCGAATACCTGTTATTCTTGGATCCGGTTCAAACCACATTAATCATACTAAAGGAAGTCTGTCATGAATCCGAAACTGAAACCCATTGATCTGGCCTACATCGCGATCGGGGCAGCCCTGATCGCAGTCTGTTCCTGGATCAGCATTCCCACCACCGTTCCCTTTACCCTGCAGACCTTTGCCGTCTTCTTCGTGCTTTCGGCTCTCGGGGGAAAGCGCGGTACCCTTTCCGTTGTCATATACATGCTGCTCGGTGCAGTGGGCATCCCCGTATTCGCCCAGTTCACGTCCGGAATCGGCACTCTTCTCGGAATGACCGGCGGTTACATCATCGGCTTCATTTTTATCGGTCTGATCTACTGGCTGGCCGTGAAGCTTTTCGGAAAGAAGCTGTGGACAGAGGCAGCCGCCCTAGTCCTCGGGCTTATCGTCTGCTACGCTTTCGGCACCGCCTGGTTCATGCACGTCTATATGCAGCAGAGCGGCGCAATCGGAATAGCTGCCGCTCTGTCATGGTGTGTCTTCCCTTTTATTCTTCCCGACCTCGCAAAACTGGCGCTCGCACTCATTCTGGCGCGCCGCATTGCCCCGGTCCTTCGCCGATAAACGCCCGGATAAGCGCGGCGATCATCCGGTTTTTCCGGATCCCGTCGATTTGTATGCCGATTCCGATAATATAAGCGGAAATTTCTCCGGTCTCAAGGTCTGCGATCATCTCCGTCAGGATCCCGCAGACTTTTTTATTGCCGATATAGATCCGGTTGGTGGCCGCATCCAGCCGGGTTTCCTGCTTTGTTTCCGCAGCGATCACGGAGGCTGCCTTCCCGCCGATATCCGCCGCAGTCAGGCGCCGTTCGCCTTTTCGGGGTTCCCGGATGAGGCTGAGATAGACGCCGCCCTCCGGAGAATCATAGGCTGTTCCGCCGTGTCCGGCGCCCTTTGTCTGACGCCTTGCGATGATCACCGTCTTTTCGGTCATACCGCTGACCACATTCAGCTTGGCCGCCATATTGGTGGAGGCGAGTTCATCAAAGACCGCCACCTTGTCCAGAAGCGAACGGTCCTGCAGATAAACGGCGATCCCCTGCAGGGAGATCCGGTCACTGTCCGCCGAAAGCCTGTAGCCCTTCCGGGGCTGAGATTCGACAGGGTATCCCTCTTCCCGAAGCTCGCACACAGCCTTCCAGACCGCACTGCGGGAAACGCCGGTCTCCTCCGTCAGCAGACGGCTGGAAATATATGCCCCCTTGTTCTCCTCCAGCAGTGCCAGTATCCTTTCCCTTGTCGTCATGGATCCATCCTCCGCACCGGCTGCCGGCATCATTCGGTCAGCCGCTTTATGTCCTTCCCTGTTTGCCGAAGTCCTTACCTTAAGTCTTCCTTCGCTTCTCTTCGCGCTTCGCGTTCGATATCGCGCTTTGCGATCGTCTCGCGCTTGTCGTAGAGCTTCTTGCCCTTCGCCAGACCGATCTCGACCTTGACGAGCGAGCCCTTGAAATAGACTTTGAGCGGTACGATAGTATACCCCTTCGCCTGTGCCTGCGCTGAGAGTTTGCGGATCTCATAGCCGTGCAGCAGTAGTTTTCTGGTCCGAAGCGGGTCACGGTTGAAAATGTTGCCCTTTTCGTAAGGGCTGATATGCATGCCCAGGATCAGCATCTCCCCGTGCTTTTCCTCGATGAACGATTCCTTCAGGCTGCACTTGCCGGCGCGCAGCGATTTGACTTCGGTGCCCGCAAGCGAGATGCCCGCCTCGTAGGTGTCCTCGATGAAATAGTCGTGGTAAGCCTTCTTATTCTGGGCGATCAGTTTGAAACTGTCGGTTTTTGCCACGGTAAATTCCTCCCTTATGCAAGAAAAAAGGTGCATGGCGAGCCATGCACCTTTTCCAAAGCGGATCTTATGACAGGATATTGATCGCCAGCGCGAAGACCAGGAAGATCGCAAGCGTGATCCTGGTATACTTCTTGAGCTGGCCTTCCTTCGTGCGGCCGGCATTCTTGGTCGCATAGCTGTCGGCAAATCCGCCCGCGATGGTGCTGGACAGGCCGTTCTCGTCGCCTTCCTGCATCATCACCAGAACGATCATGGCAATGCTGTCGATAACCAGTAATATGGATAAAATCGTGATAACAGTGCTCATCAGATAGAACCTCCTTGAAGCCTAGCTTTGCTATATTATCATCAGTCCCGAGATAATGCAAGCACTTTTTTAAGCATTACGCACGAATTTCAACACCCAGCCGGTATTTCAGATTGCCGAGGATCTTCTTGACATAACGTTCTTCGGTCTCCTGATCCAGCGCCTTCTCGTCCTGACGGAACGAGACCTTGAAGGACATGCTCTTCCTGCCGGGACCGACCTGGATGCCGCGGTAAATGTCGAAAAGTTCGACCGCGGAGACCTGCGGGCAGGCCTTTCGGATCTCATTCTCGACCGCGCCGCAGGAAACCTCCTCTGCTGCCACGAGGGACAGGTCGCGGGAAACGTCCGGAAGCGCCGGGATGGGCTGATAGCGGATCTGCGCCGGGATGTGCGCCGCCAGCTTCTCGTAGTCCAGTTCGCCGAGGAAGATCTTCTGGTTCTCCTTGGAATCCTTCGGGAGATCGAGTTCCTTCGTCATGAGGTTGGAGATCTTGCCGAAGCAGCCGATCCGTTCGCCCTCACAGACAACCCAGGCAGCAATGCCCGGATGCAGGTACGGCACGTCCTCCGCCCGCTCATAGCTGAACTTCAGCGCCAGGTCTTCCGCCAGATCCTCCAGCGCACCCTTGACGCTGAAGAAGTCTTCTTCGCTGCCGAATACCGCAAGGCCGAGATGCTGCGTTTCTTTCGGCAGCTCCGTGATGGGCTGTTCCTTCGGTGCATACACGTTCGCGAGTTCGAACAGGCGTCCTTCGGTGTTGCCCTTCTTGAGATTGGTCACCACCACTTTCAGCAGCGACGGCGCAAGGAGCGGCCGCATGATGGTCATGTTGGCGTTGATCGGATTGACGATGCGTACGACGTTCCGTTCCGGGGCGTCCTTCGCGATGTGCAGGGCGTCGAGGTCCTCGTCTGCGTAGAAGCTCATGGTCATGGCTTCGCAGAAGCCCTGGCCGCAGAGCGAACGCTTGACGCGGTCGGCCGTCTTCATCTCGGGGCGTTTTCCGCCGTTCGTTACGGTGGAGTCAGTCAGGAAGGTCGGAGTGATGTGGTCGAAGCCGTACATGCGGATGATCTCTTCCGAAAGATCCGGTTCGCCGACTTCGATGTCTTCGCGGAAGCGGGGCGCCGTAACCGTCAGCAGCCCGCCGTCGTTTTCCGCCTTGAAGTCAAGCCGGCGGAGGATATCGAGCGCCGTCTCCTCCGGCACCTCAATGCCCAGGATCGCATTGATGCGCGGCAGGGAAGCTTTGAAGGTCTTTCCCTCCTTCGGCTCACCGGCGTCGCAGTCATAACGGTCAGGTCCGATCTTGCCGCAGCCGAGCTCGTCGATCAGGTGCAGGGCACGGTCCATGCCGAGTTCGACGGAATATTCGCTGATGCCCTTCTCAAAATGGCTCGAGGAATCGGTGTTCTGACCCAGACTGCGCGCCGTTCTGCGCACGCTGTCGCGGGCGAACTTCGCCGCCTCGAAGAGCAGTTCGTGCGTATTCTCCGTGATCTCGCTGTTCAGGCCGCCCATGACGCCGGCCAGCGCGACCGGCTTTTCACCGTCGCAGATGACCAGGTTTTCGGGGCTGAGGGTGAATTCCTTGCCGTCGAGCGTCGTGATGGGCTCGCCTTCCTTCGCGCGGCGGACGATGATGCAATCACTCTCCAGCTGCTCGCGGTCGAAGGCATGCATCGGCTGGCCGATTTCCAGCATCACGTAGTTCGTGATATCGACGATGTTGTTGATGCTCCTGAGGCCGCAGAGCGCAAGACGGCGCTTCATCCAGCGGGGGCTCTCCGCAATTTTCAGGTCTCGGACCTGATGGCCAAGGTAGCGCGGGCAGATATCCGGTGCATCGACCCTGATCGAGAAGCCGGGCACGTGTTCACCGGTCACGCGGTAATCGGTCGCCGGCATTTTCAGCGGCTTGTCCAGGATGGCTGCGACTTCCCGCGCGATGCCGAGGACGGACTGGCAGTCCGGGCGGTTCGCCGTCACGGAAATGTCGAAGATGCAGTCGTCCAGGCCGACCACCGAGGCAATAGGCGTGCCGGGGACGGTATCCTTCGGCAGGTCCAGCAGGCCGTAGTATTCGGCGCCGGGGAAGAGGTCGTCGTTCAGGCCGAGTTCATCGCCGGAGCAGAGCATGCCTGCGGACGGAATGCCGCGGAGGGGCTTCGCCTTGATGACGACGCCGCCGGGAAGCGTGGAGCCGTCGAGGGCAGTCGGGGTGTGCATGCCCACATAGACGTTGTCCGCGCCGGTGCAGATCTGGATGTCCTTCCCGTATTCGCCGCAGTCCACCTTGCACAGGTGCAGGTGCGTGCCCTCGATGGGTTCGCATTCGGTCACGGCGCCGACCACGACGCGGTCGATCTCCGCGTCAAGGCGGATCAGTTCCTCGACTTCAAAGCCGCAGCCGAAAAGCTTTTCTTCGAGCTGTTCGGGCGTGATATCGATGTCAACATATTCTTTCAGCCAGCTAAGCGGTACTTTCATGTCATTTACCTCCTCAATCCTTGAACTGCTTCAGGAAACGCAGGTCGTTCTCAAACAGCAGGCCGATATTGCCGATGCTGTATTTCAGCATGGCAATGCGCTCGATCCCGATGCCGAACGCGAAACCGGAGTACTTTTCCGGATCGATCCCGCAGGATTTCAGCACGCTGTGATGGACAACGCCGCTTCCGAGGATCTCGATCCAGCCGGTGTGCTTGCAGAGGCTGCAGCCCTTGCCGCCGCACTGGAAGCAGGAAACGTCGACCTCGGCGCTCGGTTCGGTGAAGGGGAAATAGCTCGGCCGCAGACGGGTCTTGACCTCCGGGCCGAAGATCCCGCGCACGAACACGTCCAGCATGCCCTGCAGGTCGCCGAGCGTGATGTGCTCGTCCACGACCAGGCCTTCCATCTGGTGGAACATGGGGCTGTGCGTCGCGTCGCTGTCGGAGCGGAACACGCGGCCGGGCACGAGGACCTTGAGCGGGGGCTTCACCTCGTCCATGTATCGGATCTGGCCGGCACTCGTCTGCGTGCGGAGCACGATGTCGTCCGCCACGTAAAACGTATCCTGCATGTCGCGCGCCGGATGGTTCTTCGGTACGTTCAGGCGGGTGAAGTTATGGTCGTCGTCCTCGATCTCGGGGCTCTCGAAGATCTCGAAGCCCATGCCTGCGAAGACGTCAATGATCTCGTTTTTCGTAATGGTGATCGGGTGAAGGTTCCCGGCCGGACGCTTTCTGGCCGGCAGCGTGATGTCCACGCGTTCCGCACGGTTGCGCTTCTCGAGTTCGGCCGCTTCCAGGAACGCCGCGCGCGCCTCGTAGCGGGCCTGCGCAAGTCCCTTGAACTCATTGATCACCTTGCCCATGGCCGGGCGTTCTTCGGGGGAAAGGCTGCCGAGCCCTTTCATGAGGTCCGCGACCTGCCCCTTCTTGCTCAGATAATTCTGCCAGACCTCTGCCAGCTGTTCCTTGTTTTCAGCTTTTGCCAGCGCGTCTTCCATGCGCGCTCTCAGTTCCCTGATCCTGTCTTCCATTGCCATCGGTATCACCTCAACATTCTTCCGCAGCCCTTTCCCGCACGTGCGGCAAAGGCCGGGCCGCGGCAAAAAAATTACAGCCGCATCCCTCACAAGGGACGAAGCTGCATCTCCGCGGTACCACCCTTATTCCGCCTTCCGGTCTGCGCATTTTTCACGCGGCCGCAGGACGGCTCTCATTCGGCCTGTAACGGGGTCCGGCCGGCCCGTACTACTGCGGCGGGCTCAGGACCTGCCGGTTCGGGGGGCTGCTCGGGAGTGAATTTACAGGAGTTTTGCCCGAAGAGCTCTCAGCCGCCGGCTCTTCTTCTCTGGAGGGAAAGGGTTCCTGTACCGTCTCCGTCATCGCATTTAGCGTATTACAGTGTTTTTTTAGCACAGATCCGCGCTTTTGTCAAGACGCTTTGACCGCAGGTATTCTGAAGCCGTCCGCAGGAAAGCTGAGCCAGCCTCCGGGCAAAAAGAAGGCGCCGGCTGCATGAGCCGGCGCCCTCTGTCTTATTTCGTTCAGGCAGCTGCCTTCGGGGCAGCCTTCTTCGCACGCAGCATGTTCAGCGCGATCGCTGCCGCCAGCAGGCCGAGACCGATAAGGTCCGTGGTCCAGCCAGGGACGATCATGCAGAAACCGCCTGCCAGGAAGAGGATCCTCTCCCAAATCGGTGTTTCGGCCTTGAAGAAGCCGGTCAGGCCGATCGAGATGCCGTACATGCCGAGGAAGCAGGTCGCTACGGCCAGAACGGCGTCGAAGATAGTGAAATCGCCGACGAAGATCAGCACGTTGTTGTATACGAAGATGTACGGAATGATGAACGCGGCGATAGCCAGTTTCGTGGCATTGAACGCCGTCTTCATCGGGTTGGACTTCGCTATCGCGGCCCCTGCGTAGGCAGCCAGTGCAACAGGCGGCGTGATATCCGCCACGATGCCGAAATAGAACACGAAGAGGTTCGCCGCCAGCACGTCAACCTTCATGCCGCTGATCAGGATCGGCGCGCAGGTGGAAGCCATGATGACGTAGTTCGCGGTGGTCGGCACGCCCATGCCGAGGATGATGCAGCAGAGCATCGTCAGGAACAGAGCGATGATCAGGTGGCCGTTGGACAGTTTCACGACGCTGGTGATCAGCTTTGCAGCCAGGCCGGTCATGGTGATGCAGCCGCCGATCATGCCGGCGACGGCGCAGGCCATGGCAATCGAGATCGTATTCTTCGAGCCGCCTTCAAGTGCCTTCACGAGGCCCATCGGCGTCATGCGGTTATCCTTGTTGACCAGGCTGACGGCGATGCAGAGCAGGGAAGCAATGCAGGCGCTCTTGGCCAGCGTCTGGCCGTTCACGATCATGACGACGAGGGCGACCAGCGGGACCAGCATGTAGATCTTCGGCAGAAGCTTTTTCCACTTCGGCAGCGTCTCCTTATCCAGGCCCTTCAGGCCGAGCTTCTTCGCGGTAAAGTGTACCATCAGGAAGATGCCGGTGAAATACAGGCAGGCCGGAAGGATCGCACGGACGATGATCTTGGAGTAGTCGGTCTTGGTCATTTCAGCCATGATGAAGGCTGCCGCGCCCATGATCGGGGGCATGATCTGTCCGCCGGTGGAGGCGGCTGCTTCGACGGCGCCGGCGAATTCGCCGGGATAGCCGGTACGCTTCATCATCGGGATGGTCACGGAACCGGTGGTAACGGTATTGCCGACGGAAGAGCCGGACACCATGCCGCAGAGGGCGGAGGACACGACAGCGACCTTCGCAGGACCGCCGGAGGCCCAGCCGACCAGCGCGTTCGCGCAGTCGATGAAGAAGTTGGAAATGCCGGTCGCTTCCAGGAAGGAGCCGAACAGCAGGAAGAGGACGATGAAGGTCGAGCAGACCGAGATCGGGGTGGAAAGCATGCCCATGTCGTTCGCGTAGAACAGGTTGTAGAGCATGAACTTCATCGACTTGCCGCTGATGAACAGGGTGTAGCAGATGAAGAAGCCGACCACGCAGAGGATCGGGATACCCACGGAACGGCGGCAGCATTCAAAGATGACCAGAACACCGATGACGGCCATGATCTTCTCCAGCGTACCGATGTTCATGCCCATGTTCACGATCTTTTCGAACTTGATCACATAGTAGAAGAACGGTACGGCGCCGACTATCGCCAGAATGATGTCGTACCACGGCATGTGATTGACGCGCACGTCACCTTTCTTGATCGGGTAGATAAGGAAGCAGAAAGGAACAAGGCAGCCCAGGAATACGCAGCAGCGGATCTGGCCGCTCCACTTGGCCCACATGTTCATGTAGATCATGAGCAGCATGAACGCTGCCATGACGAACCGGATGATCATCTTCGGCGCACCTTCCCAGATACGCACGTTCGACTCACGGTCGTACTTCTTCATGATCTCGTCCACTTCGGCCTGGGAGCCTGTTTCGCCTGCAGGCTGCGCTTCCGGCTGCTGACCCGGGAATTTAGGATCCAGTTCGGACATCGGAAAACCTCCTGTAAAAATGGTTTGGATAATGTTCTGCCGTCCTAAAACAGCATGAATTCGTAGTTGAAAATCACTTTGGCGTTGCGTCCGCACAGATCCCGCAGACTGATCTCCGTACCGTTTACCGTCAGAACATGATCGTAAACGGTACCGACAAGATAGCTTACGCCGGTGCGATCCTGATGAATACCAGTGATCAGCATCGCGCCATCATCGGTATACGTCAGGACCTCACCCGGATTGAGTTCGGTCTGAACGCCTGCGCCGAATGCTTCGTATTTTGTTGCCTCCACGTAGATGGTCTTATCATGGATCTCATAATAATCCGTCAGCGGATACAGATTGACCGAGTGGATGAAGGTCACCGCAAAGGTCCCGCCCTCTTCCATCGGGTATCTGGCATACAAATTGCCGCTCTGATCCCGCAGCGTCAGATAGTGACGCCCGAAACAAAGCGTCGCAATGAGGAAAGCCGCCGCAAGGGCCAATGCGATTGCGGCGGCTTTGCCGAAGCGCTTGTTCGTTAACACGGCAAAGACACTTTCAGCAGGGATTATTTGATCGCGCCGACTTCTTTGTAGTACTTCTCTGCACCGGGATGCAGGTCGAAGGAGCCGTCGATCGCCTTGGCAGCGGTCAGGCCGGTGAATTTGCCATGGCCGGAGCTCAGGGCAGCATTGTTGTCGAACAGAGCCTTGGTCAGTTCGTACACAGCATCGGTGCTCACGTCTTCAGAAGCAACCAGAACGGCCTTGACGGCAACGCAGGTCACCTGTTCAGTCTGTCCCTTGTAGGTATTGGCCGGAAGATCTTCCTGAACCAGGAAAGGATAGTGGCCGGTCAGGAACTTGACAGCATCGCCGTCCAGGGACAGCATATGCAGGTTCAGGCTGGCGGAAGCAGTCGCGAACAGGTCAGTCAGAGCGGACGTAGGAGCGCCGGCAACCGTGAAGGCCGCGTCGCAGGTGCCGTTCTTGATCATGTCGGCGCCGTTGCCGAAGGAAGCGTTGATGACCTTCACATCGCTGAAGCTCATGCCGTAGGCTTCCAGAACCTGAGCAGCGTTCAGGGCAGTGCCGGATCCGACGTCGCCGACGCAGACGGCTTTGCCCTTCAGATCGGCAACGCTGTTGATGTCGCCGGTGGCAACGATCTGGACGGTCTCATTGTAAAGGCCGGCGATCCATTTGCCCTTGGCTTCGGGTTTGCCTTCGAACATCGACTCTCCGCCGGTGCCGGTGTGGGCATAGTTCAGAACGTCAGACTGCAGGATGGCGAGCTGGGCATCACCGCCGGTGACTAACTGCACGTTCGCTTTCGAAGCGCCGGTGGAAGTCACGTTCAGCTTGGACAGCGTCAGATGGTCGTTCAGAACAGTGGCCATGGTGTTGCCGACGGCATAGTAGGTGCCGGTGGTGCCGCCGGTCGCGAGGGTGAGTTCCTTCTTTTCCGCCTTGCCGCCGCAGGCAGCGAGCGACAGTACGAGAACCGCGGAAAGAACAGCGACTAACAGTTTCTTCATTTTTTCTCTCCTTTTTTCTATGCGGAACGTTCCGGACCGTGCACATATGAAGAAAGATCCTTTCGGTCTTTCTCTGCGCTGATCCGTTCCGCTTTATTTGTTCTCATAATACCATCTTTCCTCGAATATTTCAATATGATTGCAGATTATTGTTTTTTTTAAGGAAAATGTGTTATATAGTTAAGAAAAGCAGGTGCGGCCTGCCGAAAACGCGAAGGAGCGCATTTATGATCCGTTTCAGTCCGAAAAAACTGCGGGATTTCAATAAACATTTATTCGCCGAAACGACTTTCGACGCTTTTCTGGTGCCGGAAGCGCATTTTGTCACGTCATTCCGGACGGATTTTGAGGGAAAACTCTCTCCCGCCGGCACTGCGGACGCGGCCGCAGACTCTGAAGGAAAGGCTGCCACTGCGGATCTTTCCTGCGTCAGCTGGAAGGAACTTCGGCCGATCGCGCTCCAGCTCGTGCGCGGGCAGGTGCCGCCGAAAAGCTTCTCCATCGTCATGAAGCTGCCCGAAGATCAGGCGGAAAGCCTGCTTGCCCGGGGTGCTTCTCCGGAGGATGCCGGAAACGTCAGCGGCTTCTATCTCAACATCCGCTACGCCAAGGAAGAGCTGATGCTCACGAGCGGCTGCATGCAAAAGGCCTTCTCCCTTGACAAGACGTGGGAAAAGGCCTGGGATAAACATATTGAGGATTTCTTAAGCCGCCTCGGGCTCATCTGAGAAGGTTCAGGCGCTCTCTTCCGCTTCCGTACCGGCAGCATCCGGTGCGGGCGGGACAAGGCACCCGTCCAGCTCAGCGGTAAATTCCACGCCGCCCGGAACGTTGGCTGCGGCGCAGCTGCCGCCGAGCCTGTCCATGGCCGCCTGTACGATCGACAGGCCGATGCCGCTGCCGCCGTAAGCGCGCGTACGCGCCTTGTCCACCTTGTAAAACTTGTTCCAGATCTTATCCAGAGACTCGTCCGGGATCGCATCCCCGGTATTGAATACCGTCACCTTAACGCCTTCACGGGCGTTTTTTTCTGCCCTGGCGAGCACCGTTCCGCCCGTGTTTACATAGTGGAACGCGTTGCTCAGATAGTTCTGCAGCACCTGCTCCCAAAGGTAGTCATCCGACCAGACGGAAAGTTCACCGGGCACGTCCACCGTAAGCGTTACGCCGTCACGCTGACTCTTCAGCAGGAAGGCATTCGCCTCGCCGCGCAGCATCTCCGCAAGATCGAAGCGGTCCTTCGCCGCCCCGGCGCGCGATTCCAGCTCATCCAGATCCAGGAGCCGGCGCACCATGCGGTTCATCTTTTCCGCTTCGTCCGCGATCACGTCGCAGTAGCGGTCCCGCATTTCCGCGTCCTCGCTGATCCCATCCTTAAGGCCTTCGGCATACCCCTGGATCACTGCGATCGGTGTCTTCAGCTCATGCGAAATGTTGGACAGCAGTTCCCTTCTCTGCCGGTCGGTCTCATCCTTCTCCGCAATGTCTTCCGCCAATGCGGTGTTTGCCGCCTTCAGATTTTCGATGGCCGATTCCAGTTTCGTCGCCATCTCGTTCATGTTGACGCCGAGCGTCTGGATCTCGTCGCCCGTACCGCCGGTATAGCGTTCGGAAAAGTCCAGATCGGCCATCTTGCGGCTTAAGGACGTCATCTGCTTGATCGGCCGCGTCAGCCTGCCGGAGACCAGATACATCGTCACGGCGCCGATGAGGAGGGTCACGAGGCCGACACGGATCAGCAGCCGGTTGTAAATGTCCGCCGTTTCCGCGATCTCCGCGACGGCCACGGTCAGCACGTAATAATAACCGTCCTCCGAGAAGGAAATGCCGTCCGCGCTGCCTTTTGATGTCCCGCCGCTCATCTGCGACGCTGCCACGAAGCCGACGCAATCGATCTGTTCGGTCCCGGTAAAGGCGTCCTGCGTCCGGTAGACACGGTAGCCGTCTCCCTCGGCATAGACGGCCAGCTCGCCGTCGCCGTTCTGACCGCGCAGTGCGTTCAGCAGGCGCCTCGGCCCGCCGCCCAGTTCGGAAGCGTTGGTAAAAATGACCACGCCCTGCTTCCGGTCCGCCTTGATGACGAGCGCGTCGATACCGGCGGCTTCACAGCCCGTCCGCAGTTTCATCTCACTGTCTTCGGCACCTGCTCCCGCGCTGTTTTCCCGGATGTACTCTTCGACCTGCGCGCGGATCTCCCCGATGCGGTCCAGCTTGCGGCTCAGGTAGTATTTCTCCATGAAGACGTGGTTGAACAGCAGCTGAAGACCGACGAGGACCACCAGGATCGCCGCCAGGACCAGGGCATATTTCGTCTGTACCGACAGTTTCTTCATCTCATGCCTCAAACTTGTATCCCACGCCCCAGATGGTCCTGATGCACTCGCCCCGGCTGCCGATCTTGCTGCGCAGGGTCTTCACGTGGGTGTCGATGGTGCGGGCATCCCCGTAATAGTTGTAATTCCACACATGGTTCAGGATGTTCTCCCGCGAAAGCGCGGTCCCCGGATTCTCCATGAAGTAGGCAAGAAGTTCGAATTCCTTCAGGGAAAGATCGACCTTCACGCCGTCGGCCGTAACTTCGCGGCTCGACTTGTTCAGCGTCAGGCCGGGCGCCTCCAGGATCTGCGGCGCAGACTCTTCCGCCCTTCTCAGAATGGACCTTACCCGCGCGGCCAGTACTCTCGGACTGAACGGCTTCGTCACGTATTCGTCCACGCCGAGGCGGAAGCCCTTCAGCTCATCCTGCTCGTCCGAAAGCGCCGTCAGCATGATCACGGGAACGCTGCTGTAGCGGCGGATCTCCTCGAGCACCTGCCAGCCATTCAGTTTCGGCATCATCACGTCCAGAATGATCACGCTCACGTCCTTGTTCGCAAAGAACAGCGTCAGTGCCTCCTCACCGTCGGCCGCCTCAAGCGTACGGATCCCGTCACGCATGAGAAAATCCCGCACCAGGCTGCGCAGCCGGTCCTCATCGTCAACGATCATTACTTTCGCGTTTTCCATCATGTCCTCCGCAAAATAAAACATCCTGCCGGTCTTAAGCATAACAGACGAGGCAGGATATTTCCACCACTTCACAAAAATATCACAGCGGGGCACCGAGCCCCGCCGTGATACTGCCTTCCGTTTTCAGTTCAGAAGTCTTCCGAAGATCGGTTCGACCGAAGAGAGATCCCTCTCGTTCTCCGCTGCCAGGATCAGCAGATTTTCCGCAAGAAATGCCGGAAGCCTGCCGCTGAGCATATTGCCGAAACGATCCAGGAGCGTTCGGATCACGTCCGCGATCTGCTCCACCAGGATATGGTGGCGGTAGGGAGAATCAGCCCTGCCTCCGCGGGCACGGTACTGATCCCAGGTCTCCGTATATTCACCGATGTATTCCAAAAGTACGGCATAGATCCGTTCCAGGCCCTCCATGGAAGAGGATGCTTCCGCTGAAACCTGACGCATTTGTTCCAGGCTCCTCTGCCAGTCGTCCAGCATGACGCCGGCAGTCAGCATTTCCTTGGAAGGAAAATAGTTGTATACCGTGCCTACGGCAACGCCGCAGGCCTTCGCGACACGGCGTACCGTCAGTTTGTCATAACTTTCCGTTTTCAGGATCCTTTTCGATTCCCTGAGTATATTTTCCCTGAGATTTAAGATGATTTTAGGCATTTCCGCTCCTCTTCCGAGAATAGTTACAGACCACACTATACCACAAAACGGAATTAATACAAGTTATTTTTTAGAAAAAGTCCGTTTATGAACGAAACTGGTTAAGATTCATAATAAAAAATTGCGTCAGACAGGATTCGAACCTGCGACCCTCGGTTTAGAAGACCGATGCTCTATCCGACTGAGCTACTGACGCATTTTTCCTATTCGGCTAAAAAAAAATCCTACTTTCGTAGGATAATCGGGGCGACAGGATTCGAACCTGCGACCTCCCGGTCCCTAACCGGACGCTCTACCAAACTGAGCCACGCTCCGAAACAGGCTTTCGCCTGGATAAAAGATAACATAAGCCCGGAGGCTTGTCAAGGCTGATTTTCGCGGGAAGACGGATCTTTCTCATCTTCCCGCGGAAAAATCGCTTCTCAGCCCTGAAAAATCGCTCAGGCGATCTGTGCCTTGGCGGTCTCGGCCAGCTTGGCGAAACCGGCGGCATCGTTCACGGCGATGTCAGCGAGGACCTTGCGGTTAAGGTCGACACCGGCGAGCTTCAGGCCGTGCATCATCCTGCTGTAGGACAGGCCGTTCAGACGGGCCGCCGCGTTGATGCGGGCGATCCACAGGGAGCGGTACTGTCTCTTCTTCTGCTTGCGGCCGGCGTAGGCGTTGGTCAGCGCCTTCATGACGGTCTGCTTGGCGATTCTATACTGTTTGCTTCTGGCGCCGTAGTAGCCCTTGGCCAGCTTCAGCGTACGGTTATGTCTCTTCTTTGCGCCCATCGCGCCTTTGATTCTTGCCATCTTCTGAGACCTCCTTCAATTAGTAGGGCAGGATCTTCTGCATTACCTTTGCGTTCGTAGGATCCGCAATGGTGGCTTTGCGAAGATTTCTCTTACGTTTGGTGGATTTCTTGGTCAGAATGTGGCTCTTGAAGGCTTTCATTCTCTTGAGCGCGCCGGAACCGGTCTTGTGAAAACGCTTCGCCGCAGCTCTTTTGGTCTTTACCTTAGGCATGGTTTCTATCCTCCTCTTTAGTTCCCTTTTTTACTGAGTATCATCACGATGCTGCGCCCTTCCAGCTTGGAGGGCTTGTCGATCACGGCGATGTCCGAAAGCGTTTCCGCAAAGTCATCCAGCACGTGCTTGGTCTGGGCCATGTGGCTCATCTCACGCCCGCGGAAACGCAGGGTGACCTTGACCTTGTTCCCTTTTTCCAGGAACTTCCGTGCGGCGGAAGACTTGGTGTTCAGATCGTTTTCTTCGATATTCGGTGACAGGCGTACTTCCTTGATCTCGATCACGCGCTGTTTCTTCTTCGCTTCTTTCTCCTTACGGATCATTTCGTAGCGATACTTGCTGTAATCGATGATCTTAGCGACCGGCGGCTTGGCGTTCGGCGCAATAAGGACCAGATCCAGTTCTTCCTCGCGGGCCTTCTCAAGGGCTTCCGCAGGGGTCATGATACCGATCTGTTCTCCGTGGCTGCCGATAAGACGGATCTCTTTCTCCGTTATCGCTTCATTGATCAAAAGTTCGTTGCTGATAGCTGTAACCTCCTCGTGATGACCGCAAAAAAAAGCGGACAGCATAGCTATCCACCTGATGAGGGTATTACCCTTTCGAATGACCCGCAGCACCGTTCGTGTACAGGTGAGAGTGGATACTCTGCTTTGTAAATCTGTTGACGCGGAACATATTAGCATGGGGAATGTAAGATGTCAAGCGGTTTTTTGAAGGAAAAGAAGAAAAACTTTCCCTGCCGCCCGGCAGGATCCGGATACGCTGCCCCTGCAACAAACTGTTGCCTCTGTCCCGCAAAAAGACCGTCCGCAGAATCGATCTGCCCCGTATGATGAAGGCATGACGCTTTTTGATTTCTTTTTCACCCTGCGGATCAGCGCGGCAGCGGTGCTGCTCCCTGTCATCAGTATTCGGGACGTCCGTACGCGTCGGCTCCCGGCTCGGGAGGTCCGCCTGCTTGCCGCATCTTCGCTGCTGCGGCTCGTTTCGCTGCTGCCGGATGCCTGCGGAGGCGGCGCGGCTGTCCCTGCCGTCCTTCTTGACATGCTCGCGGGCGGAGCAGGAACGCTGCTCCTGCTCCTCGGGATCACACGCCTTGCGGACCGGCTTTTCGGCCGGGAAACGCTCGGCGGCGGGGATATCCGTCTCGCAGCGGCGCTTGGCCTGCATCTGGGGCTGTTTCCGGCGCTCCTGATGCTGCTTGCTGCTTCTCTTCTCGCTCTCCCCGAGGCCGTCCTTCGCCGGCGGCACGGAGAGCACGGCTTTCCCTTCGCGCCGTATCTGGCTGCTGCGGGGTGGGTGATGATGCTTCTGAATTGAAGATCCTTCGACTCGCTTCGCTCGCTCAGGATGACACCGTCCTGTGCATTCCCTCGCTCAGGATGACATCGTCCTGTGCATTCCCCTCGTTCAGGATGACACCCCCGTGCGCGTTCCGCGTTCTCAGGTTGACACCGTCCTGTCATTCTGAGCGCAGCGAAGAATCTTTTTATTCTTCGTTGTCCACGACCGGGCCTTCGGCCTTGTCGACGTACAGGATGCCGTCCAGGTGGTCGTTTTCATGCAGGACGCAGCGCGCTTCCAGCTCTTCGAGCGTCAGCGTGAATTCCTCCATGTTCTCATCCAGGGCGCGCACCCTGACCTTCATGGGGCGCGTTACCGTGGCATGTTTTCCGGGCACTGAAAGGCAGCCTTCACTCCCGGTCTGTTCCCCTTCGGTCTCCAGGATCTCGGGGTTGATGAAGACCCGCGGCAGGCTCCGGTCCACCGTGCAGTCGATGACGAAAATGCGCTTCAGAATACCGACCTGCGGAGCAGCAAGGCCCACGCCGTCTGCCTTGTACATCGTATCGAACATGTCCCTGATCAGGGCTTTCGTGCGCAGAGTCATCTCCGTGACCGGCTTGGAGGTCTTCCGCAGGATCTCGTCACCTTCCGTTCTTATCTTTCTGATTCCCATAATCTTCCGTATCCGGCCGCCTCGCGCGGCCGTTTTCCTTTCTCCCGGAAACGGGTCATTGCTGTATTCATTCCGCTGTCAGCGGGTCACTGCAGTTCAAACTGTACGGTCTCGCCGAGCAGATGCGCCGCGTAGGCACGGATCTTTCGGAGCACTCCGGCATCCGGATGGCGGATCATCAGCTGCTGGCGGTAAACGTCTTTTCGCTTGATCTCTACACCTTCCGCCGGTCCGGTCACCACCGGTGCCTCCTCAAGGAAGGTATCTTCGATCACTTCGCGCAGGGCTTTTGCCTTCTTTTCGCAGCCTGCGGCGTCGTTTCCGCTCACCGCCGCGATCAGGAGCCCTCCTGCCGGCGGATAGTGCATCAGGCGCCGGAAAGCGATCTCCTCGCGGTAAAAGCCTTCGTAATCCTGTCGTGAAGCCGCTTCCACTGCGTAGTGCTCCGGCATGTAGGTCTGGATGACCACCTCGCCCGGAAGGTTCCCGCGGCCAGCCCGGCCGGAGGCCTGGGTCAGCAGTTCGAAAGTCCTTTCCGCCGCGTCGTATTCGGGTGCGTAGAGCGACAGGTCCGCCGCCAGCACGCCCACGAGCGTGACCCGGGGGAAATCGTGGCCCTTGACGATCATCTGCGTGCCGACGAGGATATCGGCTTCATCCCTGTCAAAGGCATCCAGGATGCGGCTGTGGCCGGCCTTCCCGGCGGTCGTGTCGGCATCCATCCGGAGGACGCGTGCTCCCGGAAATGCCTTCTTCACGATGGTTTCCACCTTCTGTGTCCCGGTCCCGAAGGCCGCGACGTAAGGCGAGCCGCAGGACGGGCAGGCATTCGGAAACGGCGCGGAATATCCGCAGTAGTGGCAGCGGAGCTTCCCGTCGCGGTGGTAGGTCAGACTGATGGAGCAGTGCGGGCAGGTAAGCGGCTTCCCGCAGGAGCGGCAGCTCACGAAGCCTGCGTATCCGCGCCGGTTGAGGAACAGCATGACCTGTTCCTTCCGGGCAAGGCGCTCCTCGATCTTTTCGGAAAGGAGCCGGCTGAAGACGCTCTTGTTGCCGTCTGCCAGTTCCTGCCGGAGGTCGACGACGCTGACCGCAGGAAGCTGCGCGCCGGAGACGGCTCTTTCCGGAAGCCGGAGCAGCCGGTATTCGCCGCTTTCCGCGCGTGAGAAACTGTCCAGGGAAGGCGTCGCGCTGCCAAGAACGAGCGACGCACCGGAAAGTTCGCAGAGTTTCCGCGCCACCTCTCCGGCACGGTAGCGGGGCGTAAGATCGCTCTTATAGGAATGCTCGTGTTCCTCGTCGATGATGATGAGGCCGAGCTGCGGGAAGGGCACGAACAGGGCTGAACGCGGTCCGATGACGAGGTCCAGTTCCCCTGCCGCCGCCTTCCGCACGGTCTCGTATTTTTCCCCTTCGGACTGGCGGGAGTTAAGGACCCCCACGCGTTCGCCGAAGCGCAGGAAAAAGCGGTGCAGGTTCTGCCTCGTCAGCGAGATCTCGGGGATCAGCAGGATCGCCTGCCGTCCGGATTCGATGCACAGGCGGATGAGTTCCATGTAGACTTCCGTCTTGCCGCTTCCGGTTACGCCGAACAGGAGGCAGGGACGGTTCCCCGTGTTCCGTTCCTCGAGAAAGTCGCGTACGGCCTTCTTCTGCAGCGTATTGAGCGGCGCCGGCACATAGGCTGCCCGTTCCTCTTCCGAAGGAAGGTCAGCCGCCGCGACGCGGGTCTTTCCCTTTCTCACGGCAGATTTCGCCGGAAGCACGGTTTTCAATGCCTGATTGTAGGTACAGCCGTAGGCATCCTTCATCCATCCGGCCAGGGCCATCATGCGGTCAGTCGCGGTGACGGAGCGTTTTGCAAGGCCGATAAGGTCTTTGATCCGCGCCTCTTCGATCTTCGGTTCGTCCGACAGACCGACCACGTAGCCGCTCACCTTCGCGCGGGTACTGAAAGGAAACTCTACCTTCGTCCCCAGCGTGACCGCTTCCTGCAGTTCGTCGGGAATGCGGTACTGGAAACTTTTGTCGAGTTCCTCCCGGGAAATATTCACGATGACGTCAGCATAGCGCGCCATTTTATCTTATTTCATCTCCTCGCTGAGTGCTTTCCGGACCGTGTCCAGATGCATGGAGTTGGAGCCCTTAAGCAGGACCGCATCGCCGTCGGCGGCGATCTCCAGAAGGATGCGGGCGGCTTCCTGTGCGTCCGCCGCGTGCAGTACCGATTTTCCGCCTTCGGCAAGCGCCCTGTCGGCTTCTTCCATGGCGGTCCCGACGGTGATGAAAAGATCGACGGGCAACCCCGCGGCAAAGGTGCCGACCTCGCGGTGCATGGCCGGTCCGTCCGGTCCGAGTTCCAGCATGTCCGCGATCACGGCGATCCGGCGGCCCGCCGCGACCCGTGCAAAGGAGGCGAGCGAAGCCTTCATCGATACCGGGTTCGCGTTGTAGGAGTCATCGATCAGCAGCAGTCCGCCGAGCGGGATGCGTTCCCAGCGGCGGGAAAAGCCGCCGAAAGAAGCCAGTTCTGCTGCCGCATCTTCCGGGTCGATGCCCAGCACGGCGGCCGCCGAAAGCGCCGCCAGCGCGTCCGTGACATGATGCTCACCGGGCACGGTCAGCTGCACGAAGACCTCTTTTTCCGTCCCGTACAGGGAAGGTGCAAAGACAGCGGTAAAGGAAGCCGTTTCGCCGAGATCGATATCCTTCGCCGTGACCGCGCAGTCCGGTCCGAGGCCGTAAAACACGATCCGGAAGGGCTTATCCGCAGCATAGGCGCGCAGGAGCGGCTCATCGCCGTTCAGGACCGCGGCGCCGTTCTCCGGCAGGAAGTCCGTGATCTTCATCTTCTCCCGACAGATGCCTTCGCGGCTGCCAAGGTTTTCGATGTGTGCGACGCCGATGTTCGTCACCAGCGCGACGTCCGGCCGAACCATGCTGACAAGGCGGTCCATTTCGCCCGGCATGCTGATCCCCATCTCCGCGACCGCAAAATCCGCGGTCTCATCCATGTGGCAGAGGGTCACGGGCACGCCCAGCTGACTGTTCATGTTTCTGACCGAAGCCGTCACGCGGCCGACGGCAGACAGCGCTGCCGCGGTCATTTCGCGGGTCGTGGTCTTGCCCACGCTCCCGGTGACGCCGACGATCGGCATCTTCAGTTCCTGCGCTCTGCGCACGCGGCCGATCGTCTGGAGGGCTTCAAAGGTATCGTCCACCAGGATCACCGCGCGGCCTTCCGGCAAGGCTTCTCCGGCGGGAACTGCATCCTCACGCGCCGTCAGGCTCGCTGCAGCGCCCGAGGCAAAAGCGCCGCCGATGAAGCGGTGCCCGTCGACCTTCTCGCCGGGGACCGGTACGAAGAGGTCATCGCCCAGCATCGCGCGCGAGTCGAAGGTAACATGGTGCAGCAGGGTATCGGGGTCTCCCATGAGGAGCCGCCCGCCCGTTATCTCACAGATCTGTCTTACGGAATATTCCATGATCGCTCTTTCCGGCCGCTCCCGACCGTTTTTCTGAAAAGCGCGGAGCCGACCGGCCCCGCGCCATTTACCGCTCCCGGCTTCAGTTCTCGCCGTACAGAAGCTTGACCGCTTCCAGGATCTCTTCCTTGTCGGAGAAATGATGGCGTACGCCCTCGATCTCCTGATAATCCTCGTGGCCCTTGCCGATGACCGCAATGATGTCGCCTTTCTCCGCATGGCTTATCGCATAGCGGATGGCCTGCCGGCGGTCCGGGATATCCACGTATTCCGCGCCCGTCGGATCAAGGCCGATGTGGATGTCGCGGATGATGTCCTCCGCCTTTTCAAAGCGGGAATTGTCCTCGGTGATGATCGACAGGTCCGCATACTTGCCTGCGGCTGCGCCCATCTCGTAGCGTCGGTGCGGATCGCGGTTGCCGCCGCAGCCGAAGACCACGACAAGGCGTTTCGGCTTGTAGCTGCGCAGCGTCTCGAGCAGCGTTCTCGCGGACAGGCCGTTGTGTGCATAGTCAACGATGACGGAGAAGTCACCGTTCGCGTAGACTTCCTCCATGCGGCCGTCGACGTGAACGTCCGCAAGGCCGCGGGTGATGGCTTCCTCGGGAAGGCCCATGCGGTCCGCCGTCACGGCTGCCGCCATCGCGTTGTAAACGTTGAAGAGGCCGGGCATGTCCGCGAAGAATTCCAGATGGTGGATGCCGTCGACCTTGATGTCGCAGCCCAGCTTGTCATTGCGCTTCTCATACTTGACCTCGGTCAGGCTGTAATCGTCCGCCGGATCCGCGCCGAAGGAAACGATCCTGCAGGTCGCATCCTTCACCATGGCCAGATAGTTTTCGTCATCGGCGTTCAGGATACCTTCCTTGCAGCGCTGAAAGAGCAGCGCCTTCGAGGCACGGTAATCCGCAAAGTCCGGATGCTCCAGGCCGCCGATATGGTCCGGGCTCAGGTTGGTAAACAGGCCGTAATCGAAGGAGATGCCGTCCACGCGGTGGAACTTGAGTCCCGAAGACGAGACCTCCATCACCACGCTGTCAACACCCTCTTCGACCATCTTGGCCGCGTAGTACTGCAGCGTATAGGATTCCGGCGTGGTCAGCGTCGTGTCGTAATGCACGCCGTTTATCCTTACGCCGTTGGTACCGATGATGCCGGGATTCCGGCCGGCTGCCTTCAGGATGCTGACGATCATGTGTGCCACCGTGGTCTTGCCCTTGGTGCCGGTCACGCCGACCACCGTCATCTTATCCATGGGATAGCCGAACCAGGTCGCGGAAAGCGAAGCAAGTGCCACGCGGGCCATCTTCACCTGCAGCACCGTGACGCCTGCGTCGACCAGTGCACGCCGGATGACCTCAGAGAGCTCCAGCCATGGCTTTTCGATCACGACCGCCGCTGCGCCGTTGCGGGCCACGTCCGCAAGGAAAAAGTGCGCATCCACCTTCGTGCCGCTGATGCAGACGAAGAGCGAGCCTTCCCCGACCTTGCGGGAATCGTAGACCAGACTGGCGATCTCGCGGTCAAGCGTGCCGCGGACAAGCGTGTACTCGGTCTTTTCCAGAAGTTTCGTCAGATACATTATGTCTCCCCCACTGTGTCCGGAGATCTCCGGTCAGTCATATCCGTTTTCGTGTTTCCAGTCGGCGAACTGTACCGCGTCCATCATGATCTCACGGGACTTGGTACCGTTGTCCTTGCCGACGATGCCGGCGTCTGCCAGCTGGTCCATCAGGCGCGCCGCCCGGTTGAAGCCGATGCGGAAAATGCGCTGCAGATTGCCGATGGACGCTTTTTCGCTGTCGATGATGTAATCCGCCGCCTTGATGAAAAGTTCGTCGCGCTCGTCCTCGATAGGATGCTCGCGCTCGACCGGATCGTTCATCCAGCTGCGGCTTTGCTTCGCCATTTCCTCCTGGCTGACGCCGCCCTGCTTCTTCCAGAAGTCGGTCACGGCGGCGATCTCGTCGTCGCTCACGAAGCAGCCCTGCACGCGCACGGGCTTCGGATAGCCGGTCGGATAGAACAGCATGTCGCCCTTGCCGAGCAGTTTTTCCGCGCCGTTCATGTCAAGGATGATGCGGGAATCCAGCGAGCTGGAGACCGCAAAGGCGATGCGGGACTGCACGTTGGCTTTGATCAGGCCGGTAATGACGTTCGCACTCGGGCGCTGCGTTGCCAGAACGAGGTGCATGCCGGCAGCGCGGGCGAGCTGTGCCAGACGGCAGATGGACTGCTCCACGTCCGCGGAGGCAACCATCATGAGGTCGGCGAACTCGTCGACGATGATGACGATCTGCGGCAGCGGCTGATACTGTTCGCTGTCATAATCTTCGGGATTATCCCGGAGCTTCGCATTGTAGCTCTTGATGTCGCGGACGTTCAGGTCGGCAAAGAGCTTGTAGCGGCGGGTCATTTCCTTCACGGCGCCGGCGAGGGCGTCGGCCGCAAGCTTCGGATCGGTCACGACCGGGATCCTGAGGTGCGGAATGCCGTTGTAGACGCCCAGTTCGACCACCTTCGGATCGATCATGATGAGCTGGACCTCATCCGGCTTGGCGCGGTACAGGAGGCTCATGATGATGCTGTTGATGCAGACGGACTTGCCGGAGCCGGTCGAACCCGCGATCAGCAGGTGAGGCATCTTGGCAAGGTCGGTGACCATGATCTGGCCGCCGATGTCCTGGCCGACTGCGAAGGCGATTTTGGAACTCATCCGGCGGAATTCCTCGGATTCGATCACGTTCCGCAGGAAAACGGTCTGGTTCTCGGAGTTCGGGACTTCGATGCCGACCGCGGATTTGCCTGGGATGGGCGCTTCGATGCGGACGTCGGTCACGGCGAGCGCCAGTTTGATGTCGTCGGCAAGCGAGGCAATGCGGTTCACGCGCACGCCCTGCTCGGGCTTCAGTTCATAACGGGTCACGGACGGGCCGCAGGATACGTCGGTCACGGATGCCGCGACGCCGAATTCGTTCAGCGTATCTTCCAGGATCTTTGCCGTCCGGCGCAGATCACTCTCTTTCATGCCGGCGGAGTTCTTTCCGCGGTTCAGAAGGCTCGTCGGCGGCAGCCTGTACTCCTTATGCGGCACGCTGTCCCTGGGCAGTTCGGCGGCAGCGCTGCTGCCCGCGGTCTGGGACGGCGCCTTCCCGGCGGCAATTCCCTTTCCGGCCACGGCAACGCCTTTGCCGGCCGAGGGTTTGGCTTCCGGCGTGAAGGTCGCGCTTCCGGAGCCGCTTCGTTCCTTATCGGTATTCCAGATGGAATCGTTCTTCGTTGCGACGGTATCCCTGCCGGCTTCCTGCATTCTCGCGGAAACGACGCGGGGATCTTCGAATCCGTCGCCGCCGTCGTCCAGTCCGGTCTCAACGGCGGACTTCGGTGTCCGGACTGCAGGCTGCCGTGTCTCGGAGCCCGGTGTCTCCGGTACTACCGGGAGCACTTCTCCGGACGGAGCGGGCTTCGCAGGAGCATCCGTGAGGATCTCCTCATGCTCGCCGAAGGCACGTTCACCGGTCGGCTGCGTATTGCCCGTGATCCGAAGGGCGGGTTTTTCGCTGCGCGGCCTTACTGCCGCGGGATCCGGCTTCACGGAGGCGCTCTGCCCGGCCGTTTCCGCGGCCGTCCGTTCTTTCATGCGCTCACCGTAGCCCTGGGCGATCCGTCCCGTGGCCTTGTATCCCGAGGCCTGCATGTTGTCCCTGCCGGCCATCACAATATCGTCCGAATATAATTCACGCCGCCCGGAGGAAGCACCGGCCGCTCCCGCGTCCAATGCGCCGATCTCCCGGATGGTACGGGTGTCTTTCTTTACGCCCCGGCTCTCATCCATCTCGTTCATGAGGGCGCCGAGCGGCGAACCGCTGCTCAGAATGCCTTCATCGTCAAGGCGTTCCTGTCGGACGGAAGGCTGCGTGCCGTACTTGCGGTCGGCATCCTCCTTCGACTTTGCCCTGGCGCGGTCCTCAGCCTGCTGCTTGAGCAGACTCTCCTGTTCTTTCCGGAGAGACGGAACAGCGGAAAAGTCGGTCTTGCGCTGCACTTCGTCCAGTTTCAGGGGTTGCAGTTTCGCGGCAGCTGCCTCCGCTTTTTTTCTTTCCTCCTGCTGTGCGGCAAGCTTCGCCATCACGGCTTTCCGTTCTTCCTCTTCCGCTTTCACGCGGGCAGCTCTTTCCTCGGCTTTCGCACGTTCACGTTCTTCCAGGCGGAGCTGCGCGTTCAGGCGGCGTTCCTCCGCTGCGCTGCGGTAGCGGCTGTTCTCGTCGCGGATGGAGTTCACGACTTTGCTGCCCTTCCTGCCGAGCGCCGTGAGGAGCGCCTTGCCGAAGAGCATCATCAGTCCGCCGAGGAACAGGGCAGCGAGAACGATCCACGTACCGATCTTTCCGAGCGGAGGAACCAGGAGCTTGCACCACAGGCCGCCGAAGAGGCCGCCGGAAGCCTGGACGGTTTTGCCTCTGCGGTAATATGCCGCTAGATCGGGCAGAAGGCCGCCTTTGCTGCCGGCCAGTTCAAACGCGCCGGCAAGCAGCGTCAGCATCACGAAAGCGAGAAGCACCTTGCCCCAGGCATGAGCCGGATACTCTTCGCCCAGCAGGAGCAGAAAGATCGCCGAAAGCAGGATAAAGAACGGGAAAACATAGGCCAGTGAACCGAAAATGCCGTACTCAAATGCCGCCAGACCCTGGCCCATGGATCCGACGCGGTCAAATAACGCAAGGAAAAGGAGGATCGTGACGACCATGGCTGCAAGAAGGATGAGGTCCTTGCGGATCTCCTGTTTCCTCTTCTGCCTGGCCAACGTCTCCTTCCTCTTTTCTGCGCTGTTCTTTCCCGACTTTGCCGCGGAAGAGCGCTTTGTCGTGCTCTTCTTTCCTGCGGCCGTACTTTTATTTGCTGTTGTTTTTTTCTTGCCTGATGCCAAAAAATCAACCTCCGCATCTTAAAAAGCTATGGCTGCCCATAGATGATGATATTGTACCCGATTTCACCGGTTTTGTAAAGGAATAAAATCGTCCGCCGGCGAAACGCAAAGTCGTTCCTGCCGTGTCTAATTTTATTAAATTTTCATAAACCGGGACGCCGTTCTCAGACAGATTGTATTATTGGTGTAAGCAATACGGCTCACGACAGTTTTTCGAAAAGGAGACGTTCCGATGAAAACAGTAAAGAACAAACCCATCCGCGCGCTCGCACTGCTGCTGATCTTCAGCATGCTCTTATCGCTTGCCGGCTGCGGAAGCGCGCCTGCGCCGACCGGCAGCCCCGACCCCACGCATTCCTCCCGGACGGAAGTCCCTTCTGAGGCGGTCCTTCCCACGAAGGATTCGCCCGGCACCGTGAAGGCCGGCAATCTCATCGAGGGCATCAGCGCCGAAGCAGTCCAGGGAAAAGAAGCCGACGAAGCTTTCACCTCCTCCCAGTACCGCTTCGCGGCTGATTTCCTGCGCCGCTCCTACGAGAAGGACGGCGGAAACTGCCTGGTCTCTCCTCTCTCCGTCGTACTCGCACTCGCGATGACCGCGAACGGCGCCGCGAACGAGACCCTCTCCCAGATGCTGGACGTGATCGGCAAAGGTCTCTCCATGGATGACCTCAACGCCTATCTGTATCAGTACGTGAAGAGCCTTCCGTCTGATAAGAAGGCGAAGCTCGCCGTCGCGAACTCCATCTGGCTGAACGATAAGGAAAACTTCAGCGTCCGCGACGAATTCCTGAAGAAAGACGTTTCCTGGTACGGCGCCGACGTTTACAAGCTGCCTTTCAACGATTCCGCCGTGAAGGAAGTAAACGGCTGGGTCTCGAGAAACACCGACAGCATGATCAAACAGATCATCGACCGTCTGAATAAGGATGACCGCATGCTCCTCATCAACGCGATCTGCTTCGACGCGAAATGGCTGGATCCGTACACGGTATACGACGTGCGCGACGCGTCTTTTACCCGCGCCGACGGCTCAAAAGAGACGGTCAGCATGATGTACTCCTCGGAATGTGAATACTACACGGGCGAGGATTATACGGGCTTTGCCAAGTACTATGAAGGAAACGGCTACAAGTTCGTGGGCATCCTTCCGAACAAGGAAATCGGTCTGGACAGGTTCGTCGCCGGTCTTGACGAAGCGAAACTGTCTTCCGTCCTCGGCAGCGCCGTCCGCACGAAGGTCAGCGCAGGCCTCCCGAAATTCAGTTACGACTATTCCGAGGGCTTGAAGCCGCTGCTGGAAAGCATGGGCATGAAGAACGCTTTTGTCGATGACATGACCCGCCCCGACTTCGCCGATTTCTCCCTCATCAGCGAAACGAATCCGCTTTACGTCAGCGACGTCATCCACAAGACCTTCATCGATGTGACCGAAGCGGGGACCCGCGCGGCTGCCGTGACCGCCGTTATCGTAGCCGAAGCGACGGCCATGCCGACAGAACCGCCGAAGCAAGTCATCCTCGACCGTCCCTTCCTCTACATGATCGTCGACACTGAAACCGACCTGCCCATTTTCATTGGAACCGTGAATTCGGTTGAGTAAGCAGGAACCGCCAACAAGGAGTTTACCGTCATGAAACCTCATCCCGTATTCCGCCGCATCACCGCCCTGATTCTTTCCCTCTGCCTGCTGTTCTCCCTTGCCGCCTGCGGATCAGGCGGCGGAGAGGTGCATGTGCAGGCGGGGAACCTCCTCGAAGGCATCAAGGCAGCTGGGGCAAAGGGCAAGGCAGCCGACAGCGGGTTCACGTCTTCCCAGTACGCTTTCGCTGCGGATCTCATGAAAGGAACCTATAAGAAGGACTGCAACTGTCTTGTTTCGCCGCTTTCTGTCGTCCTGGCCCTCGCCATGACCGCGAACGGTGCGTCCGGAGAAACGCTCACACAGATGCTGGATGTGATCGGCGGCGGCATGGCGCTTGAAGATCTGAACGCCTATCTGTATCAGTACGTTAAGGACCTTCCGACAAGCGATAAGGTGAAAATGCACATCGCCGACTCCATCTGGCTGAACGACCGTGATGACTTCACCGTACGGAACGAGTTTCTGTCAGACTGCGCGGGCTGGTACGACGCGTCCGTGTACAAGCTGCCCTTCGATGATTCCACCGTGAAGGAGATCAACGGCTGGGTCTCAAAAAACACGGACGGCATGATCAAAAAGATCGTGGAAAGCATCGGTCCCAACGACCGCATGATGCTCCTTAACGCCATTTGCTTCGATGCGAAGTGGCTGCTTTCCTTTAACGGCAGCCCGGAAGCCGCGTTCACCCGGGCGGACGGTGAAAAGGAAAAAGCTGCAATGATGTATTCCCTGGAAGGGGAATATTACGAGGGGGACGGATATGTCGGCTTTTCGAAGCCGTATGCGAGCGGCTACAAGTTCGTGGGCATCCTGCCGGATGAGAACGTTTCCCTTGACGATTTCATTGCCGGGCTTGACGGCGAAAAGCTTTCGGCCATACTAAACAGCGCCGTCAGAACGGACGTACGGATCGGTCTCCCGAAATTTACTTACCGATTTGGTACAAGTCTTGCCGGCTGTCTGAAGGATCTGGGGATGAATGACGCCTTCGGCCTGGAAGCGGATTTCTCACCGATGAGCAGCGATACGGATCTTTACGTCAGCGGTGTTGAGCACATGACTTTCATCGAAGTGACTGAGGCCGGCACCCGCGCGGCCGCCGTCACGGGCGTGACGATGGCTGCCAAGTCTGCATCCCCCGCCCAGCCGAAGTCTGTGATCCTCGACCGCCCCTTCCTCTACATGATCGTAGATACTGCAAACAACCTGCCTGTCTTCATCGGCGCCGTGAACTCGGTGAAGTAAAAGGGTAAAAACGAAAAGGAAGCCGCCCGGCAGGGCGGCTTCCTTTTTGTCTTGTGCGGTCATCCCGCAGTCTTTCGTGCTGATTCAGCGGTCATCCCGCAGTCACGGTTCATTCGGCGTCTTTCCGGATCTTCTCGATGCGTCTTGCCACTTCGGCGACCGGCAGACCCATCACGGTAAAGTAATCGCCTTCGATCCGCTTTACCAGGCGGCAGCCAAAGCCCTGGATCCCGTAGGCACCGGCCTTGTCCATCGGCTCGCCGGTCGAAACGTACCAGTCGATCTCCTCGTCCGTCAGTTCGTAAAACTCCACCTTCGTCACGGAGGTAAAGGCCTCGTTCACTTCCTCGCTCACGATGGCGACGCCGGTATAGACTTCGTGGACCTTCCCGGAAAGGAAGCGGAGCATCTCCTTCGCTTCCGCCTTATCTCTCGGCTTACCGAGGACGCGGCCTTCGCAGATCACGGTCGTATCCGCGCCGACGATCAGGTCATTCGGGTTCTCCGAAAGGATGTATCCGGCCTTGATGCCCGCAAGATAGACCGACTCCTTTTCCGCCGGCAGCCCATCCGGGATGATCTCGGGGATGTCCGCGGGAACGACGGTAAACTTCAGGCCGGCCATTTTCATCAGCTGTTTGCGGCGGGGCGAGGCTGAGGCCAGGATGATGCCCTGTTTTTTCTTACCACTCATGGCTTAAAAGCTCCTTTTCACTCTTCTTTGCTGCGGCTCGGACAGTTCCTGACGAAGCAGGTCCGGCAGCGTTCCGGCGCATGCGACTGCGGATCGAGGCTGACGCCCATGATGCGGGTCGTGATGCAGGCATCTTCCGTGACGCCCGGCCAGAAGAAGGGATAGTGCGGCGTAATGTACGCGCCTTCCTCGTGGAGGCGCTTTTCCTTATTGTCGCAGTACGATTCGCAGAGAGCGTCCAGCCGCTCTGCGCAGATCGCCTGGTAGAAGATCTTCTTCTCAGGCTCGTCACAGTCTTCGATCTCCCGGCGGACGGTCTCTCCCAGCGATGCCGTGAATATGACCAGCGCATTGCAGGCGGCAAGTTCGTCCGCGTGTACGCCCGCCGCGAAATCTTCGGGGGCTTCTCGCTCCATCTCTTTCAGGAGCGAGACCGGGCGGTTTCTCTCCGTAATATGGTAGTCGATCAGATATTCCGCGTCGCGCAGGCATTCGCGCATCAGCTGCTTCTCCTCTTCGGAAGCCCTGCTGCAGGCCGCGCGCCTGAGGATCTCTTCTTCATTCGGCGGATAAATGGGAAATTGCAAAGACATGCGGACTCCTTTCCGTGCCCGCACCGGTGCCGCATTCATGCGGAAGTTACGTTCGGTCCGGGCTGATCCCATTGTACCACACGGGCGGAGGATTGCAAGAGGAAGACGCCCCCTGCAGTCTGCCGAAACGGCGTCAGACCGCCCTCATTGTTTCGTATAAATAGATTTTCGGTCATCCCGACCGCAGCCGTGCAAAGAAGCCTTTCCGCACGTGTTCCGCCGCCCTTTGTTGTTTCCTCACGCGAAACATTCCGCTCTCCCGGTTTCCTGGAAAAGAAATGAACCGATTTGCGCGGTTCCCCTGCTTTTTGCTATATTCAGCATAGATAAAACGTACGTAACATTCGGTTCCCGGCCGGCAGACAGTCTGCCGACTCCCCTGCCTTCAACGGAGGTCTGTCATGAGCGGAAAAAGGTCCAAAGCTGATTTCGTCGTCGTCGGTTTTGCTTTATTTGCCGTATTTTTCGGCGCAGGAAACCTTATCTTTCCTCCCTTTCTCGGGCTGGAAAGCGGAACAAAATGGTTTCCGGCTCTTGCCTGCTTCGTTCTTGCCGACGCCGGGCTCTCGATCCTGACCGTTCTCGCGATCGTGCGGCTCGGAAAAGGCCGCGAACTCCTCGGCAGGCTCCCGCGGCGGGCAGGCCTTCTGTGCATGGACATCGTCATGCTCATCGTCGGCCCCGCGCTCTGCATCCCCCGCACCTGCGCCACTACCTTTGAGATGGGCGCTCACGTGCTCTTCCCGGAACTCAGTTCCTGGGTCTTCGGTCTGCTCTTCTTCGCACTCGTTGCCGTCCTGACGATCCGTCCCGGCAAGGTCGTGGACATCGTCGGCAAGTATCTGACCCCCATGCTGCTGATCACGATCGCCGTGCTCTGCGTCAAGGGGCTCCTCTCTCCCATCGGCGACATCATCAGCCCGCACGAAGGCTTTCAGCCTCTCAGGGAAGGCTTCCTGAACGGCTACCAGACAATGGACGTCCTGGGGGCGCTCGCCATCACGATCGTCATCCTGAAGACCGTATCGGACAAGGGCTACGCTGACAAAAAATCTCAGATGAAGGTGATCGGCCGCGCGGGCATCGTCGCCGGTATCGCGCTTTTCCTCGTCTACGGCGGACTCGCCTATCTCGGCGCGACGACCTCCAACATGAACCTCAGCAGTGAGATCGGCCACACCGAACTGGTCGTTCTGGTCACCTACCTCCTGCTGAAGCGCTTCGGTGTCGTCCTGCTTGCCCTCATCGTCTTCTTCGCCTGCCTGACCACCGCCGTCGGCCTGGTCAGTTCGGCTGCCGCCTACTTTACGGACCGCATGAAAGGCCGTGTCTCCTATACTGCGCTTGTCCTCGTCATCTGCGCCGTAAGCATGCTGATCAGCAATGTCGGCATCACCACAATGATCCGTTTTGCCGGCCCGATGCTTTCGGTCCTCTATCCTTTGCTCCTCACCCAGGTCTTCCTTTCCTTCTTCGACGAGAAGATCCGGAAGAACGGCGTCTTCATCGGCGCGGCCGTCGGCGCGGTGATCCCGATGCTGTTCGACGTCCTGAACAGTCTCGGTCTTCCCTTCTCTTTCGTCACGAAGCTCCCGCTGTATTCACTCGGTTTCGCCTGGGTGATCCCGTCCGCGGTCGGTGCTGTCATCGGCGCCCTGATCCCGGAAAAAACAGCAGTGCGGACCGTTCCGATCGGCTCCGCAGCGGCAGTACCGGCTGCGAAAGAAGCCTCGTAGAACTTTCCGACATGAAAAAAAGCAGGCCGCAGGGCCTGCTTTTTTTACTGTCCCGGATCAATACACCGGCTCGAAGTCCTCGGGACCGTGGCCGCAGAGCGGGCAGCTGAAATCCGCGGGCAGGTTCTCGCCTTCGTAGACGTAGCCGCAGATCTTGCAGCGCCAGGCCTTCGGCTTTTTATCCGCGGGCTTCGCGGCAGGCTTCGGTTTCAGGCGGTTCTGGTAGTCCGCATAGGTAAGCGGCCCGTTCGGGCTCAGGACCTTCGCATCCTCCACCTCTGCGATGAAAAGCGTGTGGCTGCCCAGATCCGTCTGTTCAAGTACCTTCGCAGACAGTACCGCGCAGGCGCTCCATTCGATGTAAGGCATGCCCCAGGCATCCTTCGACGGGGTCAGATATTCGAACTTGTCCATGTTCCGGCCGGACTGCATGCCGAAGAACTTGATCGTATCGAAGCTCACGGTATCGTCCAGCAGGGTGATGGCGAAGCGGCCGGCCTTCTTCACCAGGTCGCAGGTGAAGTTGGTGTTGATGACCGCGATCGCAATGCGGGTCGGATTCGAAGCGACCTGAATGCAGGTATTGGTGATGCAGGCGTTATCGCGGCCGTCGGCGGAGGCGCCGAGCAGGAACACGCCGTAGCTCAGTTTGTAAAAAGCCTTGTTGTCCATGATTCTCCTTTCCCGGAAATGGGTCAGTCGGCCAGCATTTCGGCCGCCAGGTTCTGCAGCTGGATGATGTTCGCGTCATTCATCGCGCTGAGGATCGTAACTATCGTATCGGTAAACGTAATGTTCTTTGCGCCTTCGAGCAGCTTCATCATGGTCTTCGCGGCCATGGGGCCCCAGCTGCCGTTCTCGATCAGGCCGACCTTACGGTTCTGCCAGGCGCGCTCGGTCAGGTGACCGATGAATTCGCGCATGAAGGGATAGACTTCGCCGTTGTAAGTCGTGGAAGCCAGCACGATCTTGCCGTAGCGGAAAGCGTCCTCAACGGCTTCAAACACGTCGCAGCGGGCAAGGTCGGTCACCACCACCTTCGGGCAGCCGTGATCCTCCAGCATCTTCGCGAAGAGCTCCACCGCTTCTTTCGTGTGGCCGTAAACGGAGGTATAGGCGATGAACACGCCCTCGGACTCCGCTTCGTACTTCGACCAGGTCTGATAGAGGCCGAGATAGTAGCCGAGGTTCTCGGACAGGACCGGTCCGTGCAGCGGGCAGATGCGCTGAATGTCGAGGCTTCCCGCCTTCTTCAGAAGATTCTGCACCTGCGCGCCGAACTTTCCGACGATGCCGAAGTAGTAGCGTCTCGCTTCGCAGGCCCAGCCGCCGTCCTCTTCTTCCTCATCCTCTTCGCGCGGCATGTCGTGCGCCCCGAACTTACCGAAGGCGTCTGCCGAGAACAGGATCTTCTCGCTCTTTTCGTAGGTCATGATGACCTCGGGCCAGTGCACCATGGGCGCCGTGACAAACTGCAGTTCATGGCTGCCCAGGGACAGCGTACTGCCTTCAGTCACGACCACGCGACGGTCTGCATACTCGGTTTTGAAGAAATTTTTCATCATTCTGAACGCTGCAGCAGGCGAAACAATGATTGTTTCCGGATATTTTTCCGCAAAGGCCGCAATGCTTCCGGAATGGTCCGGTTCCATGTGCTGCACCACGAGATAGGCCGGCGCATTGCCGCCCAGTTCCTTATCGATCTTGTCCAGCCATTCTGCAGTAAAGTGCGCGTCGACGCTGTCCATGACCGCAGGCTTTTCGTCCAGGATCAGGTAGGAATTGTACGCCATGCCCTCGGGCACCGGAAACTGGCCTTCAAAAAGGTCGACCTCGTGATCGTTGACGCCGATCCAGCGAATGTTCTGACTTACTTCCATGAAAGTCCTCCTCAATATGTTAAATGATCAAATTTCTGTTCGGATCACGCCCTGGCGGTATTCGGCTCTTCTTGCCGCATAAAATGCCGCCATCATCTTTGGATAGTACTCTCTGACGGCTCGTCTGTGTTCCGTTTCCGCACTGTATTCCGGTGAGGCAAGGATCGTATTGATCTCTTCATTCAGCTTCCTGATCTTCTCCTGCCTTTCCGCCTCAAGTCTTCTGTGCTTCCGTCCGCTTGCGATCATGCGCAGAAGGAAAAGAAGAAAGAGTCCTGCCGTGACAGCGAAGGTGATCCAGCTGCCGACGGATCCGCGGCCGAACAGCAGGATAAAATTCCCGGAAAGGAGCAGGTTCTCGATGCAGGAATCGATTATGTCGGCAGCGGCTCTCGCGTTCATCCGCACCAGCCCCTTGTAGCACACCTCCTGCAGCCATTTCTGAAGATCGGTCCCGAAGAACTGAGCCAGGACAGCAGCGGCCGTATTGCAGCCGAGGAGGAAGGTCACTATCCAGCCGAGAGCGCGGCGGATCGGATGCTTCTTCTCGGGAGTCAGCCAGCCGATCTGCGATCTCCTCGCCGCAACAGCCTGCTCCGTAGGTGTCGGACGATCCGGATTCGGATATTTCGTATTCAGTAGATCTATATAAAAACGGTCTTTGTAATAATCGTCTATGTTCTGATCTATCGCGTTCTTGATCTCAGACCGCCTTATCGTATCGATTTGAATCCACTGCACCGGCCAGTTGATCTCCTCCTCCTTCAGTCCGTGATCCAGGATGAATTCCGCCATCTTCTCCCGGACTTCCGCGCCGAACTTATTAGCTGAATCGTAAATGTTGCCGATAAATACCATCGAATGCTTTTTGTCGATTTCCGCCTGCGTCGTACCGTATTCCACACCGATCCGGCTCTCATCTTTCCAGTTTGCTCTGAGGAAATCCAGAAGGTTTTCATAGATATACCTGTAGCAAAACGCAGCCACGTCGTCCTCGTCCGCCCACTCCGTCTGCATGAGCAGTTCACTCAGAGCAGGCGCCGTTCCCTTGCTTTCCGTACTCCTGTTTTCTGCCATAACCGTTTCCGTCTCCCCTTTTTTATGACCGGTCTGCCACAGGTTGCCGCTGCATTTCCCGCAGGAGCATCTCATGCTTCAGCCTTTCATAGCACTGCTGCGTAAGAATCGTATCCGAAAGCGCCCGGTGAGCCTGATCGTTATGCAGGCCGAAGCGCTGCTCCAGGTCCATCAGCCGGTGGTGCCGCTCCTGTGGGTACAGGCGCCTTGACAGGCGCATGTTGTCGATGTAGTCGTTCGCAAACTCGTCGCCGCACATCCGCCGTACTGCCGCGCAGAGAAAGCCGACGTCGAAGCCGACGTTGTGGCCGACCACGATATCGTCGCCGATGAAATCCAGAAACTCCGGCAGCACCGTTTCGATGTCCGCCTCGTCCCGAAGCATCAGGTTGGAGATGCCGGTCAGCCCTGTGATGAACGCAGGCACCGCGACGTAAGGCCGCACGAGCCTCGCGTAACGGTCCACCACTTCCCCGCCGCGGACCCTGACTGCTGCGCACTCGATGATCTCGCACACGGAAGGAGAAAGACCCGTCGTTTCCAGGTCGATGACCGTATAGTCGTCGACGCAGATCATCAGACTTTTTCCCTTGTGTTCTCCGAACATCTTCTCCTCCGCGTTTTTCTCTTCGTCTTTCAGTATAGCAGAACTTTTTCATTTGACAAGAGCAGCGCCGCTGCGGTAATCTGTTTATCAGAGAATACCGCGACACGGAGGGCCCTGCGATGACCAACGTACCTGAAGAATTCGGCAGCCTCGTCTTTGATGAGCGCGTGATGAAAGCGCGCCTTTCCGAAGATGTTTATGCCTCGCTGGAGCGGACCATCCGCGAGGGAAAGCAGCTCGATCCGTCCGTGGCGAATGCCGTAGCCGCCGCCATGCGCGACTGGGCCGTCGAAAAGGGTGCGACGCACTACACGCACTGGTTTCAGCCGCTCACCGGCATCACCGCGGAAAAGCACGACAGTTTCATCACACCGGCCGAAGGCGGTGTCATCATGGATTTTTCCGGCCGTGAACTGATCCGGGGTGAGACCGATTCCTCCAGTTTTCCTTCCGGAGGTCTGCGCGCCACTTTTGAAGCGCGGGGCTACACAGCCTGGGATCCGACGTCCTACGCTTTCATCAAGGGCAAGACGCTCTGCATCCCTACCGCCTTCTGCTCCTACGGCGGTCATGCACTGGATAAGAAGACGCCTCTCCTGCGCTCCATTGAAGCCCTGAACCGCCAGGCGGTCCGTGTCCTGAAACTCCTCGGCAGCCGCGAAGTGAAAAGCGTGATCCCCTGCGTAGGTGCCGAGCAGGAATATTTCCTCATCGACCGCAAGGCCTATATGCAGCGCGAAGATCTGCTCTTTGCCGGCCGCACGCTCTTCGGTGCGAAGCCGCCCAAAACGCAGGAACTGGATGACCACTACGCCGGCATGATCAAGCCGCGCGTCCAGGCTTTCATGGACGATCTGAACCTGGAGCTCTGGCGTCACGGGGTCCTCGCGAAGACGGAGCACAATGAAGTTGCCCCTTCTCAGCACGAACTTGCCCCGATTTACGGCACAGCCAATACCGAGACCGATCACAATCAGCTGACCATGGAACTCATGCAGCGCATCGCGGAGCGGCACGGCCTGATGTGCCTGCTCGCGGAAAAGCCTTTTGCAGGCGTGAACGGCTCCGGCAAGCACAACAACTGGTCCCTTGCGACCGATACCGGGATCAATCTTCTCTCCCCCGGCGAAACACCGCATGACAACGCGCAGTTCCTGCTCTTCCTCGTTGCCGTGATCGAAGCGGCCGACCGTTATCAGGGTCTCCTGCGCGTGAGCATCGCCTCTGCCGGCAACGACCATCGCCTGGGCGCGAGTGAAGCGCCGCCCGCCATCGTCTCCATGTTCCTGGGCGACGAGCTGACCGCCGTCCTTGACGCGATCGAAAAAGACGAGCCTTACAGCGCCGGCGAAAAGACCGTCATGAAACTGGGCGTGCATACCCTGCCGCGCTTTCTGCGCGATACGACGGACCGGAACCGCACCTCGCCCCTTGCCTTTACGGGAAATAAATTCGAATTCCGCATGCCCGGCGCGCCCATGTCGATCGCCGGTGTGAATACCATCATTAATGCCGCCGTAGCCGACGTGCTGCAAAGCTACGCCGACCGCCTGGAGCAGGCTGCCGATCCCGAGGCTGCCCTGCACGAACTCATCCGCGAAGCCTATGCTTCCCACAAGCGCATCATTTTCAGCGGCAACGGCTACGATGCAAGCTGGCCGGCGGAAGCCGAAAAGCGCGGTCTTCTGAACCTGCGCACGACGCCCGATGCCGTCCCTCAGCTGATCGAACCCGGAAACGTTGCCATGCTGACACGCCAGAAGGTCTACACCGAGGCCGAGCTGCACGCGCATTACGAGATCAAGCTGGACATCTACAACAAGACCGTCTCGATCGAAGCCGCCACGATGAACGATATGGTGACGCGGCAGATTCTGCCGGCGGTCTCCGCCTATGCCGACGGCGTCGCATGCACGGCATTCCATAAGCAGGCCGTCCTTCCCGGCAGGAAAAGCCTTTACGAGAACCGGCTGAGCGAGGAGCTTGCCGGCATCACCGAGTCCATTGATGCGAAAAACGCAGCGCTGAAAGCTGTCATGGAGACAGTCCGGAGCACGGAGGACGCTGCCGATAAGGCAGCTCTGATCCGCGACCGGCTGCTGCCGGCCATGGCCGAACTGCGCACGGTCTGCGATACGGCCGAGACCCTTACCGAGAAGAGCCGCTGGCCCTTCCCGACCTACGCCGAGCTGCTCTTCGGCGTATATTGACCCCGTCCCCGCGTCCGGCGCCCTGCCGCGGACGATCGATCCATCCCTATCCACAAAGAAAGGACGACCAATGAACACCAAGAAACTGACCCTGCTTCACTCCAACGACATGCACGGCGACTTTCTGGCCGAACACGTTGACGAAAACCTGGTCGGCGGCGTCTCGATGCTGTCCGGTTACGTCAACAAGGTGCGTCAGGAAGAGAAAAACGTCATCTATGCGATCGCGGGCGACATGTTCCGCGGTTCCATCATTGACTCCGAATTCCAGGGCATCTCCACCATCCAGATCATGAACATGCTCGGTCCGGATGTCGTGACGCTCGGCAACCACGAGGTCGACTACGGCGTCGCCCATCTGCTGTTCCTGGAAAAGTGCGCGGAGTTCCCGATCATTAACGCGAACCTCCACATCAAGACGAACAATGCCCGCCTCTTCGATCCCTGCTACGTGATGGAGATCGACGGCATGAAGGTCCTTTTCATCGGGATCCTGACCGAAGTCGCTCTCGCGCAGTGCAAGACGGACGGCCTCATCGGCACCTTCGTCACGCTCGAGGATGCCGCTGAGGAAGTCGGCCGCATCTGCAACACCTACAACGCCACCGACATCGATTTCACGGTGCTGCTCACGCACATCGGCTTTGAGGAAGACAAGGCGCTTGCGGCCCTTCTTGATCCCGCCTGGGGCGTGGACGTGATCATCGGCGGCCATTCGCATACTTTCCTGGACGAGCCGGCGGTCGTAAACGGCATTCCCGTCGTGCAGGCCGGCACGGGTACCGACCAGATCGGCCGCTTCGACATTGTGATCAATACCGATGAGAACTGCATCGACAGCTACAGCTGGAAAAACATCCCGATCAATGCCGAAAACTGCCCGCGCGATCCTGCCATCGAGGACATCATCCACACCTACAAGGAAAGGACCGACGCCAAGTACGGGCAGATCGTGACCAAATTCGTGCGGCAGCTCACCCATCCGACCCGCATCCGCGAGACTGAACTGGGTGACCTCATCAGCGACGTGCTGAAGGATTCCCTGGGCGTGGACGTCTTCCTTCTCGGCTCCGGCAGCATCCGCAACGAGCAGCTTGGCCCGGTGGTCACCAAAGGCGACCTCAACGAATGCTTCCCTTATGACGACGCCGTGCACATGGTCTACGTGACCGGCGCGCAGTTAAAGCGCATGATAAAGCGCATGCTCCGCGACGAAGCGCTCGGCGGTGCGCACACCGAGTTCTACCAGCTCTCCCACGGTCTCGTCGTGGAATACGAGCAGCCGACACACAGTTTCCTTCGCTTCGATTTCGAAGGCGAGCCGGTTGACGACGAGAGAGTCTTCACCGTCGGCCTGCAGCATTTCCACTACCTGAACATGAAGGAATCCTTCGATGTTTCTCTTGACGAGCTCAGGGCGAACCACGCAGACCGCATCATTTCGACCTCCTGCACGCAGATCATCGAGGAAGCGCTTTTCGCGACTCAGCACCAGAATGCGTCGGGCAAGGGACGCCTCATCCTGCATTTAAACGACGGGACCGTCGCCGGCCTTCCGGACGAGGAATAAACGCTGCAAGCAGCAAAAAAGCAGGCCTGCATTGATATGTACCCAGTTTCCTGGACACATTGATCTATGACCGAGGCTCAAGAGGTGGATGCCATTCTGTACTTTACAGGTGGCATCCACTTTGTTTTTGC
>CADAOF010000006.1 GCA_902789555.1 uncultured Lachnospiraceae bacterium | reverse complement strand
TGAATTACCTGACACCAAAGCAGTACCGGGAGTATTATGGGCGATGATGGTTGAGGAAAATCACAAAAAAGTGTCTACTTATCGTTGACTACTACACTTTTATATATAAATAATGCTCTTTTATTTTATTATTTTGCAAAAAGTGCTTTTTCCCGTAAGCATACAACTCTCCTATTTGCCTCTTTTTTCCTCTCCTTGCAGCCCCCGCTGTTCTGTGTTATTATCGTGCTGCGGCCTTCTGCCGCGAAAGGAATGCTTATGAAGATGATCGTCGGCCTGGGCAACCCGGGCAGAAAATATGCGAATACGCGCCACAACATGGGTTGGGAAGCGCTCGACCGCGTGGCGGATGCTGCTGGGATAAAGGTTAACGTCAACCGTTACCACGGCCTTACCGGCATGGGCGTGATTGAGGGGGAAAAGGTGATTCTGGTGAAGCCGCTCACCTACATGAACCTCTCCGGTGACTGCGTGCAGCCGCTCGCCGCCTACTATAAGATCCCGCCGGAGGACATCCTCGTGATCTGCGATGACGTGAACCTGCCGCTCGGCCGGATCCGCTTCCGGAAGTCCGGGAGTGCCGGCGGCCATAACGGTCTGAAGAGCCTCATCGGACGGCTCGGGAGCGACGCTTTCCCCAGGCTCAGGCTCGGTGTCGGCGGTCCCGAGGCGGGGATCGACCTCATCGACCACGTGCTGATGCCGTTCCTCGGCGAGGATGCCGCGAAGGCGGAAGCGCTGGCAAAGACCGCTGCCGAGGCCGTGTTCTGCTTTCTCACGGACGGTCCCGACAAGGTCATGAACGAGTACAACAGCAGGAAAGAATGATCCGTCCGCTGCCGGTATTCCGGCCCGGACGTGAAAAGAGAAGGCTTTGCGGGCCTTCCCTTTTTTCGTGTTTTTCCTGCGCGCTTACTTCGTTCCGGCAAGGGCCGTGCCGTTCACGTACAGGGTGAAGCCATTGCTCACGACGTTTGCCGCATTGCCGTTGAATTTGCTCACGTAACTGTCAGCGGTCAGTGTCCAGCTGCTGCTTTCGTCCAAGGTCACGGAAACGGTTCCGGCTTCCGTGGAAACGGTCTCGCCTTTCGCGTTCGTGATCGATCCGTCCACGAAGCCTTCGAAGGAGGAGCCGTTCGTAAGGTTCAGGGTCAGTTCAGAATTATCACCCACGAGGACCGCGCCGGAAAGATTCTGAGCAGAAGCGTTCAGTTCCGCCTTGTTGCCGGCACCGCTCCACCCGTCGTCACACACGGAGATCAGGACGTTTTCGCTGTCTTCGTTGACGATCGTGGCGCCTGAGAGCGTGATGACGGCGCTCGTATTGGTCACATGGAAGACGTGGCCGCTTTTGCTTGTGAGGGTCCCGCCCGTCATCGTGAAATGGCTCGTGCCGCTGGCCGCGTCGCCGGACATCGACTGATAGATCATGATGCTGTCGAGGAACGTCGCATTGCCGTTGCATTTCGTATTGTTTGCCGTGAGCTCGCAGTCGGTCAGCTCGACCGAGTTCAGTCCTTCGATGCAGACGCCTTCGGAAAGGTTGGACAGAAGCTCCGCGCCGCTCACGTGGATCTCCGCGGTGGAGTAGATCGCCGGAGAGCCGAGGCCGTTCGTTTCATAAGTTCCGCCGGTCACCCAAACCGTGCCGCCGCCCCGGTCTGTGCGGATCGCAGCCGAGGAGCGGCCTTCGGTGACGACGTCCAGGTTTTCAGCGAGGGTGATTCCACCGCCCGTGGTCATGATGCCGCCGGAGCCGTCTCCGCTCGTCCGGATGACGGTATTTTTGATGGTCAGAGTCGTTCCGTCGCCGCCGGCGCCGTTCCGCCCGCCGTTCCCGCCGTAGCAGAACACGGCGTTCGCGCCTTTCGCGTCCGAAGTGACCGTGCCTCCCGTGATCTCGGCCGCGGCGCCGTCCTTCACGAGGACCGCCGCGTTCAGGCCGTAAAAGCTGCAGGCATCGCCGCCGTCGGAATCACCGGTCTTGGTGACCGAAGGGTTCTCGACCGTCACGGCATCTGAAGTCGCGATGATGAGGGCGCTCTCGTCAGACTTGCTGCTCACGTAGGTCTCTCCGCTCTGCGTCTCCGCGGAAGCGAGTTCTTCCGCAGCGCTGTAATCGACGGATGCGCCGTTTCCGCTCGGCATGCCGCCGGGGCCTCCCTGTCCGTCCGGCCTTCCGCCCGGTCCCTGCTGTCCGTTTCCGCCGGGGAAGCCCTGGCCTCCGGGACCTCCCTGTCCGCCCGGCATTCCGCCTTCCGGCGGTTCGGGCGGAGTCTCACCTTCCGGGAAAGTCCCGTCAGGAGGATTGCCGCCCGGGAATCCCTGACCTCCGTTTCCTCCCGGGAAGCCCTGGCCTCCGGGACCTCCCTGTCCGCCCGGCATTCCGCCTTCCGGCGGTTCGGGCGGAGTCTCACTTTCCGGCATTTCCGGCGGTGTTTCGGGCGCCGCATCACTGCTCTTCGTTACTGCCTCCTGCGAAGCCTCTTCCGTATCTGCCACTGTATCCGTATTGGTCCTGCCGCTGCAGGCCGCGAGGCTGATCACCAGTCCCGCTGCAAACAATACGGCAAGCGCTTTTTTTGCTTTCATAAGGAAACCTCCTTTACTTTGATGATACCACAGTAAAGGAGGTTCCTTGAATCTAGATTGAAGTTTTTTATTTTTTTGCCGGCAGGGTCACGGTGAATGTCACTTTTCCGTCCGCGCAGGAAACGCCGATGCTGCCGCCGTGCTTTTCCGCGACGGCCTTCGCGATGGCAAGCCCCAGGCCGTAGTGCTGCCCCTCGTCGGTCCGCGCTTCGTCCGCGCGGTAGAAACGGTCAAAGAGATGCGCCTGCTTTTCCGGCGGGATCTCCTCTCCTTCGTTCACGACTTCGAGGACTGCTTCGTGCCCTTCACGCCTCAGCGAGAGCCCGATCTCTTTTCCTGCCGAATGCCTTACGGCGTTGTCCAGAAGGACCGAAACAAGCTGCGCAAGCTGCGTCTCGCTGCCGGTGACCTGTATCCCCTCACCGATCTCGCTCAGGATCGTTTTTTCCCGGTCGAAGGCCAGGCTTTCAAAGGCCAGGCACTCGCCGGTCACGATGCGGGAAAGGTCGGCCGTTTCCGCAGGAAGCTCCGCATTCTCCGCGCGGGAAAGATCCAGGAGCTGCCGGACCAGTTCGCCCATCCGGTCGTTTTCATAGCGGATGTTCGCAAGCCACTCGTTCTCCCCGATCTCCCGGGAAAGCAGTTCGGCGTTCGCATCGATCACGGCGACAGGTGTCTTCAGTTCGTGGCTCGCGTCGGAGATGAACTGCTTCTGCTGCTTATCGTTTTCCTCAAGCGGCCTGATGATCCGCTTCGAAAGCCACAAGGACAGGAAGAACAGCACGGCGAGTGAGGCGCCGCCGATGATAAGGACGTTGTGCAGCATCGTTTTCATGCCGTTTTCCGTCACGGTATTGTCCATGAAGGCCACGAGGGTAAAGCCGTCCTTTGCCGCGGTCAGGAAGGCGAGCGCCCCCGTCCGTCCGGAGGTCTTTCCGGCGGCGATGATCTCCTTCGCGAGCGCCGTCAGTTCCTCTTCGCCGTAGATTCCCTGCTCGCCGCAGTCCACGGCCATGACCGTTCCGTCCTCCGCGACGGCGACCGAGTAGAAGGTGGAAAGCTTGTAATCGGAGGTCTCGCCCGGGGGCATCATGTCGTCTCTCTGCCAGCCGCCCCGGCCGTCCCATTTGCCGTCTTTTCCTTCCGGTTCACCCGGCTCTCCCGGTTCTCCGGGTCCCGGCCGCAGCGAGTATCTCTCGGCGTGGCGCTGCAGCATCTGCATGTTCTGCCTGCGGATCTCCCGGTAGCTCGCGAGCATGATCACGGTGAGCGTTGCCGCAAGCAGCAGAAGGAGCGACCCCATGATCGCGAGGATGATCTTTTTTCTGGACTGCTTAAACATCTTTTTCCCTCAGCGCGTATCCCAGGCCGCGCACTGCCTTGATCTCCACGTTCGAGCCGACGAAGGCCAGTTTCTTCCGGGTGAAGGACATGTAGACCTCGACGTTGTTGTATTCCGCTTCGCTTTCGTAGCCCCAGATCTTGACCGCAAGCTGCTCTCTGGTCAGGATCTGGCCTTTGCCCGCGAACATGTACTCCAGGATGCGCAGTTCCTTCTCGCTGAGCCGGACGCTCTGCCCGGTCGAGGTGCAGAGAAGCGTTGCCTTTGCCGTGTCGAGCGAGAGGTCTCCGAAATGCAGGCTCCCGTCCTGAAAGCTCGCGCTCCGGCGGCCCAGGGCGCGGAGCCTCGCGAGCAGTTCCTTTGTCTGGAAAGGCTTCGTGAGGTAATCGTCCGCGCCCGCGTCGAGTCCGATGATCTTGTCGTCAAGTTCGCTCTTGGCCGTGAGCATCAGGATGGGCGTCTTCACGCCCTTTGCCCTTGCCCTCCTTGCGGCTTCGAAGCCGTTCATCTCGGGCATCATCACGTCCAGGACCGCGATATCGTAGATGCCGCTTTCCAGGGCTTCAAGCGCCGAAGCGCCGTCCGCCACATGGTCCACGTCGTATTTTTCCTGTTTCAGCAAAGCGACGAGCGCCGCCGCCATCCTTTTTTCATCTTCTGCAAGCAAGATACGCATGTCATCACCGCCTTACAACAGGCATTATAACAAATATCTGTCAGAAAGGAAACTGCCGGTCCCGGACCGATTCCTGAGAGGGATCAGGAATCGGCCGTAACCCGGTCTTACATCTGCCCCTGCGTTTCCGTGTACGGCAGCAGCGAGATCTCGAGGTTGCCGTTCTTCGTGCGAAGCTCGTCGATGAAGGCCTTTTCTTCCGAAGGATCCTTCATCTGCACCTTGTAGGAAAGGCGGAACATGCTTCCCATCCCCGTCGTCTTCACGCCCGCATTCTCCACTTTCTTCAGGTAGCGGCCGAAGATGTCGTCAAAGGCGCCGTTGTACTGCAGGGATTCCGGGATCGTGATGCGGAGCAGCTGGTCCGCGGCCATGCTTCCGTGCTCAAAGATCCTGAGGCTGCCGAGGAGCATGAACAGCAGGGAGAGGCCGAGCAGGATGATCACGCCATAGGCGAGATACCCCATGCCGAAGGCGATGCCGGCGCCCATGGCGACCAGGATCGCTGCGATCTCGTCGGCGCTCCCCTGTGCGCTGCGGAAGCGGATGAGGCCGAAAGCTCCGCCGATCGCGACGCCGGCGCCGAAATTGCCGTTCACGAAGGTGATGACGGCCGCCACCACGAAGGGAATAAGCGCCGCCACGATGAAGAAGCGTTTCGTGGAGCGGATGCGGAAGCTCATGAGCCAGGCATAGACGAAGCCCGTGACGAGGGCCGTGCCGGCCATCAGGAAGAACTGTGCGGGGGTTACCGCGGAAGTATATATCGATGCAAACATTGCTTTCTTTCTCCTTTCATTTCTCCGCCGCCCCTTGTGAAGGCGGCGAAGGCTGTCTGTCAGGCCGTCCTCGCCGGGAAGGTTTCCCTGCAGTACGCCTCGCCGTATTTTGAGAAGCTGCTCTTCGCGATCCGCCCGGCGGAGATGATCTCCGCGAGCCAGAGCGGAACGGCTTCCTGGACCTTGATCTCGAGAATCGTATGTCCCGGAGGGAGCAGCAGGGTGCCTTTGTCAAGATCCGCAAGGTTCAGGCTGTCCATGCGGTAGCGCGGGTTTTCGTCGATCGTGAGGCGCAGGTCGCCTTCCGTTTCCTTATAGGCCGTGCGCTCGTAAACGATCAGGCAGGAAGGTTCAAGGTTTTCATAATGATCGCGGAACGCTGCAAGTTCCCGATCGATCTGGCCGCAGGCACAAATGTTTCCTTCTCCCGCGAAGAACCTGTCCACGTCCGGAAGATTCGTCTCGATCCGGCGCTTGTAGACGATGCCGTAAGCCTTTCTCTTCAGTTCCAGGTAGACCGGCTTCGTCCCGTCCGCCGGCCCGTAGGAGCGGAGGCGGAGCTTTTCCTTGAACATGGGCTTTTCAAGGCTCGCCCGGATCAGCCGTCTGTCCGGCGTATCGTAGTAAAGCGATGCGATAGTACTGCGGCCGTACTCGTCGGGCTCCATGTGCCCTTTCAGCTTTTCCCGGAGGAAGGCCGTCTGTTCGGCGTTCAGCAGATATTTCATTTCATATCGTTTCATCACGTTGATGCTCATCTTCTCACCTCCGCCCCGACGGGGCTTCTTTCATCAGTCGGATACCTTCACGCTGCTCACGCAGATGGTCTGTCCGTAAGCCGACGCGTTGTTAAATTCATATTTCGTGCCGTCAACGGTAACCGTGTGCGTTCCTGCGGAATGCAGGGACAGGGAGTAGCTTTCCACGCCACTGCCGATGCTGATGCGGCCGTAGCCGAGAACGATCAGCGTGCCGCCGGTCACCTTGACCGAGCCGTCGGCGTCGATCGCCGCTGCCTGCGCGCTGGCCGGGCCTCTGGTGATGACCACGCCGCCGGTCTGGGTGTAGGTCCCGTTGCTGTCGATGCCGTCCACGTCGCCGTTCGGAGCGACCGCAACGTCCAGGTACCCGCCGCTCACGTTGATCTGCGGGCTGGTCACGCCCTTGGTGGCATTTACGCCGTCGTCGTTTGCCGCTACGGTGCTGCTGCCGCCGGAGATGTTGATCACGTTGGCTTCAAGGCCTTCGTAGGCGCTGTCGATATTGACGGTGCCGCCGCTGATGTTCAGCATGTAATCGGCGTGGATGCCGTCCGCGCCGGAGACGGTCTGCTGACCTCCCCAGCCGCTCTGGCCTCCCCAGCCGCCGCGGCCGCCTTTTCCGCCCCAGCCGGCTCCCATCTGGCCGCCGGCCGTCTTGCCTTCCGGCGAGTAGACGTTCAGGTTCACGGTGCCGCCGGAAATGTTAATGGTCCCCTGGCCTTTGGTGCCGTCGTCGAAAGCCGTGCCGTAATCGGCATGGAGGCCGTCGTCATAGCTCTTTACGGTGATCTCTCCGGCTTCGATGTTCAGTTCGTTCTGCACCTTGACACCCTTGTAGGAATCGACAGAGGCATCGGAAGCGGTGTAGCCGCTGTAGGAGCCGGTGCAGATGACGACCGTCGGTGCCGTGCCGTCCTCCCCGACGGCCATCGTAAAGTCGTGTGCCGCCTGGATGCCGTCGCCTGCCGCGTAGACCGCGAGCGATCCGCCGGTGACGGTGACGTCGCCTCTGGTGACGCCGTTCTTGTTCGTGTCGGTGTTCTTCGTCTTGATGCCGTCGCCCTTCGTGGAGATCGCGACGACCGTGCCGCTCAGGATGGTAATGGAATCGTTGCCCTTAAGGGCATTGTCAACGGCCGTGACCTTCAGGGAAAGTTTCTGGATCTTCAGGTCGTCGGTGGTGTGGATGCCGTTGTTATAGCCCGCGTTCACGACGAGGGTGCCGCTGCCCTTCAGCTTCAGGTCGCACTTCGCATAGATCGCGCCGCCGCCCTGGGATTCATCGTCCGAAGTCTGCTCGCTCCGGGTATCGTTGATCACGTTTTCCGTGTCTTTCTTCGCGGAGATGTCCACGCTGCCGGCGGAGAGAATCTTGATGGGGGAATCCTTGCCGTACGTGACCGTGGTGCCGGAAAGCTCCAGGACGACCTCGTCGTCCTCACCGGCTTCCACGACGATCTGCCCTTCCAGGTAGCCCGTAAGGACGTAGGTCCCGGCCGCGGTGACCGTATAGATGCTGCCCTCCTGCGTGAACGCGCCGTCCTCCGTCGTCAGGGAGAAATCCCCCGTCGCCTCCTCGGCCGTGATGTCAGTGTCGGTGACAGGGTCCGGGACGTCGGCTTCGGTCTCCGCCGAGGTGCTTCCGGGAGAAACGCTTGCTGAGGACGAGCTGTCCGTTCCGGCTGAAGCGTTCGCAGCGCTGCTTCCTTTCTCCGCGCCGCCGCAGGCCGCAAGCGACAGGATCATCATTATCGTAAGTATCAGTGAGATCATTTTTTTCATTGCTTTGGTACTCCTTTGCTGTCCGGAAGCATGTTTCTCTTCCGTTTACGCGCTCATTATGCAGGGGCAGGATTGAAAAAAGATTGAAGATTCTTAAAAAATTTCCGCGGGCTTTTGAAAAGGCGGATTTTCCGTTTTCTTTTCTTGCGCCGCCGCTCTTCTTATGATATATTTGCGGAGCAGCCGCGCAGGCGGGGCCTGACCCCGCGTACGGCCGGAAAAGGTCACATGGCAAAGTATTTTCGGAATCCGCTGATGAAATCGTCAGCCTACAGGGAATGGAGCGGGGCCCTTCGGGAAGGAAGGGCTCCTCTTTGCCTGTCCGGAAACGTGGACACGCAGCTCATGCACCTTACGGCGGAGCTCTGCAGCGGCTATAAGCGCGTGCTCGTGCTGACCTACAACGAGATCCGCGCGAAAGAACTCTATGAGGATGCGGCAGCCTTCCTTTCGCTTTCGCCCTCGCTCTATCCGGCGCGGGATCTCCTCTTCTGGGGCGCGGATGTTTCCGGCTCCCTCCTTGCCCGCGAACGCATGCTGGTCCTGAAGCACCTGCTGGAGCAGGAAAACGTCTTCGTAGTCACCACGGCTGATGCGCTCTTAGACCGTCTGTCCTCCCCGGCTTATCTTAAGAAGAACGTCATCCGGCTCGAAGCCGGCGGCGTCCACGACCTGTCCGAACTCGCACGAAAACTTTCCGGTCTCGGCTTCATCCGTACCGAAGTCGTCGACATGCCCGGAGAATTCGCCGTGCGCGGCGGCATCCTGGACATTTACCCGCTTACGGAAGAGAATCCGGTGCGCGTGGAATTCTGGGACGACGAGATCGATGCGATCCGCAGTTTCGACCCGGTCAGCCAGCGCTCTGTCGAGAATCTGGAAAGCCTGTCGGTCTACCCTGCCGCGGAGAGCGGCGACGAAGCCGGCTGCCTTCTGGACTACGTCGGTCCGGACGACTGCCTGGTCCTGGACGAACCCGCGCGCATTAAAGACCGCACGGAAGCTGTGGCAAAGGAATATCAGGAAAGCATCCTGCGGCGGATCGAAAGTGCGAAGGCGGAAGGGGCGGAGATCCCGCACTTCCCGGTGCTGCACGACACCCGGACGCTGATGAAGGCGCTCGACCGTCCGCACACCCTGATCCTGACCGGACTCGACTACCGGGACGACCCGGTCCCGGCCGGCCTCCACGACCACGTGGACGCGCGCTCGCTCCCTTCCTACGCGGGACATTTCGACCTGCTGATCAAGGACCTGGAGAAAGCGAAAAAGGAAAAGACCTGCACCGTTCTGATGTGCAGTTCACGCGCAAGGGCGGAGCGTCTTGCCCGCGACCTTGCGGAATACGAACTGAACGCCTTCTGCGCGGAGGCGCCGGACCGGGAAGTGATGCCCGGCCAGATCCTCGTCACCTACGGCAGCATCCACAAGAGCTTCGCCTACCCTTCGCTGAAGTTCTCGGTGCTCTCCGAAAGCGACGTTTTCGGGCGGCGCCAGAACAAAAAGCGCCGCACCTTCTCAAAGGGCGGTGCCCGTGTCAGCAGCATAAGCGACCTGTCCGTCGGCGACTACGTGATCCACGAGGACCACGGTCTCGGCATCTACTGCGGCATTGAAAAGAAGATCGTCGACAATATCGAGCGGGATTATTTCAAGATCAGCTACAAGGACGGCGGCAATCTGTACGCCCCCGTGACGCAAATGAACCGCATCGAAAAATATGCTTCCGCGGATGCGGATCCGCCGCCGGTCCTGAACCGTCTCGGCGGCGCCGAGTGGCAGAAGACGAAGACGCGGGTGAAGAAAGCCGTCGCGGACATCGCGAAGGACCTGGTCCGGCTCTATGCCGCCCGTGCGCAGGCAACAGGCTATGTTTACGAGCCCGACACCGTCTGGCAGAAGGAATTTGAGGAACAATTTCCTTACGAAGAGACCGAAGATCAGCTTAAAGCCATAGAAGCGGTGAAAAATGACATGGAAGCCGGCAAAGTCATGGACCGCCTGATCTGCGGCGACGTCGGCTTCGGCAAGACCGAGATCGCACTCCGCGCCGCCTTCAAGGCCGTACAGGAATCGAAGCAGGTCGCCTACCTTGTCCCGACCACCATTCTCGCGCAGCAGCATTACCAGACCTTCGCCGAGCGGATGAAGAACTATCCGGTGCGTGTGGCGCTCCTCTCCCGCTTCCGTTCGCCTGCCGAGCAGAAGCGCGTCGTAAGCGAACTTCGCCGCGGCGGCGTGGACGTCGTCATCGGAACGCACCGCCTGCTCTCGCAGGACGTTTCCTTCAAGGATCTCGGCCTTCTCATCATCGATGAGGAACAGCGCTTCGGCGTCGCCGACAAGGAAAAGATCAAAAAGCTGAAGGAAAACGTGGGCGTTCTGTCCCTGACCGCGACGCCCATCCCGCGGACCCTCCATATGAGCCTCATCGGGATCCGCGACATGAGCCTCCTCGAGGAGCCGCCCATGGACCGCGTGCCCATCCAGACCTACGTTGCGGAATACAACGACGAGATCGTCCGGGAAGCCATCGCCCGCGAGCTTGCCCGCGGCGGGCAGGTCTACTATGTTTCCAATAAGGTAAAAAATATCGCCGAAGTCGCCGCACACGTGCAGGAACTGGCGCCGGACGCATCGGTCGCCTATGCCCACGGGCAGATGAAGGAGCGCGAACTCGAACAGATCATGTACGACTTTGTCTCCGGCAGCATCGACGTGCTGGTCTCGACGACGATCATCGAAACCGGGCTGGACATCCCGAACGTCAATACCATCATCATCGCGGATTCCGACCGTTTCGGCCTTTCGCAGCTCTACCAGCTGAGAGGGCGCGTCGGCCGCTCGAACCGCACCGCCTATGCCTTCCTCTTTTATAAGGGAGGGCGCCTGCTCAAGGAAGTCGCGGAGAAGCGCCTGCAGGCGATCCGGGACTACACCGAACTCGGCTCGGGCGTCCGCATCTCCATGCGCGACCTGGAGATCCGCGGCGCCGGAAACCTGCTGGGCGCGGAGCAGCACGGCCACATGAAAGCCGTCGGCTACGAGCTCTACAGCAAGATGCTCGGCGCGGCCGTGCGTGAGGAGCGCGGCGAAGCGAAGGAATTCTCCTTCGATACTACCGTGGACCTGTCCATGGATGCCAACATTCCTGCCTCGTACATCCGCAACGAGAGCCAGAAAATGGATATCTACCGCCGCATCGCCGGCATCGGCAGCCGGAGCGACTACGAAGACATGCTCGATGAGCTGATCGACCGTTTCGGTTCCCTGCCGAAACCGGTGGACCACCTGCTGAAGATCGCCCTCCTCCGGGCAGAGGCACACGGCGCCTACGTCACGGAGATCGCCGGGGATGCGAACGAGCTGCGCTTTACGATGCTGAAGGAAGCACCGGTGGATCCGCAGGCGCTCATCCGCCTCGCACAGGACTCCCGCGGCACGGTCAGACTGGCTGCCGGAGAGACGCCCGTCCTCCAGCGGCGCCTGAAACCGGGCGAAGCGCCGACCGCCGACGCCCTGCTGATGAAGGCCGACGAGCTCCTGCAGCAGCTGATCACGGCGGAAGCAAGCAAATTTTAAGGAATTTTCACGAAAAACTCTTGCGCAGCCGCGGGAAAACCCCTATAATAGAGCGGCTAATGTTTTTACGGAGGTTGTGTCATGAAGCACATTTCTCGAATCGCAGCACTGATCCTTGCCGTCCTGGTCCTTTGCACCGGCTGCGGCAGCAGTGTTTCCCCTGAAAAATACAGCACCACTGCTGCTGCCACCTACGGCGACCAGACCATCTATCTGGACGAAGCCAATTTCTGGCTGCGCATGAACCAGTGGAGCACCGAATCCTACACGGGCATGCTTTACCGCTACTACTACGGCATCACCAACATCTGGCCCATCGCCAGCGGTGTCCGTACGCAGACCTTTGAGCAGACCCTGAAAGAGACCGTCATGGCAGAATTCCTGCAGACTTACGTGCTGTTGGACCATGCCGGCGAGTATTCCGCCGAACTGACCGAGGAAGACAATCACAAGATCGACCATGTGATCGAAGATATCCGCGATGTCTATGCCGATGAGTTCTTCAAGCTGGCCGGCATTGCCGACGGCGAAGCCGGTGACAAGCAGATGCGTGCCTACGTTGAAAAGCGCGTCAAGGCCTACAAAGTTGCCTACGGCGTGATGCAGGCCGCAGACGTCAAGATCAATGAAGACGACTGCAAGAGCTTCCGCATCGGCTACGTCCTGGTTCCCGCTCCCAGCTCCACGGCAGCAAGCACGGAAAGCACCGAAGACGCCAGCCAGGTCAAGGGTGAGGATCTGGCTAACCTGATCCTTGCCTCGCTGAAGGACGGCAAATGGGAAGACGTAAAGAGCAGATGGTCCGACCTGACTGCCAGCGAAGCCACCTTTGCCTACAGCGACACCTCTTCTACGTCCATCTTCTATACTGAAGGCAAGGACATGAAGACAGGCGAATCCAAGATCTCCAAGCAGGACGCCGGCTGGTACGTGCTGTACTGCATCAGTGATGACGATGCCGACGGCGCCGAAACGAAGCGTGCCTCCCTGGTCGCTGCCGAGCAGGAAAAGGCTTTCAACGAAGTCTACAAGGGATGGCAGAGCGCGGCCAAGGCCTTCAAGGTCACAAGCGCTTTCAAGAACCTGACCGTCGAACCTTCCTACGTCGCGAAGACCACCACGGCCGCCCCGACCACCGAAGCACCTTCCACCGAAGCACCTTCCACCGAAGCGCCTTCCACGACCGCCGCGGATAAATGATCCCGTCCTGCTTTTAAGACTTGCACAAAAAGGACTGCAGAAATGCAGTCCTTTTTGTGTACCCCCGCAGCCCGGACAGTGCTTTCGAAGAGCATTTTTGTGTACCCCCGCAGCGCGGACTGAACTTTCGAGGAACATTTGAACGAACGTGAATCGTTCCGAGAAAGTTTACGTCCGCCTGCGGGGCTCTAATCGTTTACATCCGGCTGCGGGGCTCTAATCGTTTACGTCCGCCTGCGTGGCCTTTTCACACTTATTTCTGCAGTCCGTGCGGCGTTTCGTGCAAGTCACGCACGCCCTATTGCCTTTTTTCCCGTCATCCCTTACAGTAGCCTCAGAACGAAACAGGAAGGAGACAGCCCTTGAAGATCCGACTCAAGATCAGCAAAGCGCATTACGAATCCGTCCGGCAGGAACTCGAGACTGCCGGCATCGGGATCGAAGATACTGCGCCCTACGTCCTTACGGAAGCAGACTCCCCCGGCGTCTTTCTCGACGTGCGCACGGCCGAGGGGGAACGCATGAAGCTCGCCGCGAACGAGATCGTTTTCATCGAGAGCTACGGCCACAACGTGGACGTGCACGCGAAAAGCGGCGTCTTCGCGGGCTCCGATCCGCTGTACCGGATCGCCGCAGAACTGGACCCGGACCGTTTCATCCGCGTCAGCAACTCAGTGATCGTCGCGCGGAAGCACGTGAAGAAGATCCGCCCTTCCCTCTCCATGAAATTCGTTCTGACCCTGTCCGACGGGACCCTCGTCGACGTCACCCGCAGCTATTACGGAGCATTCCGTGAATTCTTCCATATTTGACGGCTCTTTGCCGAAGGAGGTCATTTGAGCATGAAACGTTTTGCCGTTATCCTGATTCCCGTGCTCTGCGCGGTCATTCTCGGAACCATTATTTTTATCCTCTACCGCCGGAGACTTGACAAGGCCGTCTCCGAAGACAGCACCCCTACCGACCGCGAACACCGCCTGGCGGCGCCGTCGGAATTCATCCCCTGGCTCCTCATCATCGTCCTGATCGTCTGGAACGCCATAAGCCTTGGCAAGATCTCGTCCATGAACCTGAAGCTTGGCACCCTGAGCGACAACACAAACAGCCTCATGAACCAGATGTGGGCCATGAGCAGCAAGATCGACGCGCTCGAGAAGCAGCTGAAGGCTGAGACGGATCTCCTGCATGAATACGACTGGTCGTTCGGCACGTTTGACGGCACGACCGGGTGCGTGCGGGTCGATTTCACGCTGGCGCCGAACGCCTACAGTGAAAAAAGCAGTTTCCGTCTGCAGTTCGGCGATGAAACGGCAGACTGCACGCCCGTCTCGGCCGGCCGTTACGAAGCCGTGCTTTATCTGGACGTTTTCAAGTCCGTAGATGCCGCACCGGTCCTGACCCTCTCTGAAGACGGCGTGACAAAAACGCAGGTCCTGGACGACGTCCCTTACGGTGAGATGTGGGCGCTCGTCTTCCCGAACTATGAAGCGGAAGGTGTCGACCTCAAGGCTTCTTTGAAGAACGGCACGCTCAGCCTGAAGGGGAGCTTTGCTGTCGGCGACTTCAGCAAATCCGTCTGTGATCTCAAAGTCACAAAGACCGAGATCGTCAAAGAAGTTGACGGGAAAGAGGTCGGACGCGTCCCGGTCGATCTGAACGGCAGGAACTTCGAGCCCGTCAGAATCGAACTGGACGACAAGCTCGATAACTTCACGGACAGCAGCCGCCTGCGCCTGTATCTGGACGCCCAGACGGGCTCCGGATACTCCATGAAGGTGCAGCTCCTCAGCCTGTCCGCCGCAGAAAACTTTGAACCGCAGACGGCGGCCGGAACCCTCACGATCTTCGATCCAGCCGGCAAGGCCGTCCTGGACCGCATGAAATAAGGAAAACATGATCTTCCCAAAGGCCGTGAGCACACTCACGGTCTTTTTTCGCCTTCAGACGCCTGTCCGTGATACGCGGACACCGTGCATTTGCCGTCCGTGAAAGATTGACTTAAGTGCTCCTCTGTGTTATGCTCAAAGCAGAAAAGTTCCGTTCATATGCATTCATTTCATTCGTTTCGGCTGCACTGCAGCAGAAAGGGGTATCTTTATTATGAAACAATTGTTATCCGGCAATGAAGCCATTGCCCGGGGCATCTGGGAAGCCGGCATCAAGGTCGCAAGCGCCTATCCCGGCACGCCCAGTACGGAAGTCATCGAAAACCTGCCGCAGTACCGTGACGACATCTACTGCGAATGGGCGCCGAACGAAAAAGTCGCCCTCGAGGTCGCCTATGGCGCCGCCGTCGCCGGCAGCCGTTCCGTTACCGCCATGAAAATGGTCGGTCTGAACGTTGCCGCCGACCCGTTCTTCACCGCCTCGTACCTCGGTGTCAAGGGCGGCTTCGTGATCGTGAACGCCGACGATCCTTCCATGCATTCCTCGCAGAACGAGCAGGACAACCGCTACTACGCGCGCGCCGCGAAAGTGCCGCTCATCGAACCGTCCGACGCCCAGGAATGCAAGGATTTCGTGCGTTATGCCTGCGAGATCTCCGAACAGTTCGATACGCCCGTCCTCTTCCGCACCACGACCCGCGTCTCCCATTCGAAGAGCCTGGTCGAACTGGGCGAACGCACGGAGCATGAGTTTACGCCCTACGCCCGCAACACGAAAAAATACGTCTGCACTCCGGCCAACTCCTATGCGAAGCGCCCGCTCGTCGAAAAGCGCCTTGCGGATCTGGCCGAGTTCGGTTATGACAGCCCGCTCAACCGCGTGGAGATGAAAGGCACGAAGATCGGCGTCATTTCCGCTTCCGTGGCCTACCAGTACGCAAAGGAAGTCTTCCCCGAGGACGCTTCCTTCCTGAAGCTCGGCCTCACCTTCCCGCTCCCGATGCGCCTCATCCGCGAGTTCGCCGAAAAGGTCGAAACGCTCTATGTGGTCGAGGAGCTGGAACCCTTCATGGAAGATCAGATCAAGGCCGCCGGCATCCCCTGCATCGGCAAGGAACTGACCGGGACCATGTACGAAATGAATACCCAGGTCCTCCGGGAACGCATCTTCGGCACGAAGCCGGAAACGAAGCTGCCCGACGTCGATGCGGTCCCGCGTCCGCCGGCACTCTGCCCGGGCTGCCCGCACCGCGGCTTCTTCTATGCGATGAGCCGGAGGAAGAACGTGGTCCTGACCGGCGACATCGGCTGCTATACTCTCGGCGGAACGCCGCCTCTTAACGCTCTTGATTCCGTCGTCTGCATGGGCGGCGGCTTCACGGTCGCCATGGGCATCAGCAAATCCTTCGAACGCGAAGGCGTGACCGACAAGCTGATTTTCGGCTGCATGGGCGATTCGACCTTCTGCCACAGCGGCCTCACCGGCGCGGCGGAGATCATCTACAATAAGGGGAACGTGATCCCCGTGGTCCTCGACAACCGCATCACCGGCATGACCGGCCAGCAGGACAACCCCGCGAGCGGTTACACCCTGCTCGGCGAGCCCTCGAACGACTTCAACATCGAAAAGGTCCTGGACGCCATGGGCTTCACCGTCTTCATCGTCGATCCGCTGGATCTTGCGGCCATGAATGAGACCATCGACAGTGCCATCGCGCTGCGTAAGGAAGGAAAGTTCCCGGCCATCATTACGAGGCGTCCCTGCGTCCTCTTAAAGCGCATGCCCACGCCGAGGAAGCTGTGCAGGGTGGATCCCGAAAAATGCCGCAGCTGCAAAATGTGCCTTGGCTGCGGCTGCCCGGCCATCGCCCTTAAGGACGGGAAGGCCCACGTCGATTCCGGCCAGTGCATCGGCTGCACCGTGTGCGCGCAGATCTGCCCCTTCGGGGCCATTTCCTAAAGGAGGTGCTGACAGATGCCTAACGTGAAAAGTGTTTTGATCGCCGGCGTCGGCGGACAGGGTGCGATCCTGATCAGCCGGATCATGACCGAAGGCCTCATGGAAGCCGGTTTCGACGTCAAACAGTCCGAAGTGCACGGAATGGCCCAGCGCGGCGGTTCCGTTTCGACCCAGGTCCGTTTCGGCGACAAGGTCTACGGACCGGTCTTCGGAAAGGGCGAAGCGGACATCCTCATCGCCCTCGAGCAGATGGAAGCCGTCCGCTACGCCCCCTTCCTGAAGCCGGACGGCGTCGCCGTCATCAATGCCTACCGTCAGGAATCCGCGGCCACGGCCGCAGGTCTCTTCCAATATCCGGAAGGCTGCCTCGAAGCCATGCAGAAGCAGTTTAAGTGCATTGTCGTTCCCGCGAATGAGATCGCTGAAAAACTCGGCAATCCGCGCTGCATGAACGTGGTCCTCTTCGGCGCCTGCTGCGGATTGATGGGTGCGGATAGCGTGAACTGGGAAGATGTTGTCCGGAAGGTCGTTCCGGCCAAGGCGCTGGAGCTGAACCTTGCCGCCTTCCGCGCAGGCCTTGCCGCCGCGGAAAAACAGGAATAGTGCGGCCGGAGGACCGATATGGACTATCTGCAGGAATACCGTTCCAAACTGAAAACGCCCGAGGAGGCAGTCCGCTTCGTGAAGGACGGGGACTGGGTCGATTATACCTCGAACCTCGGCTTTCCGCCCCTGCTTGATGCCGCCCTCGCCGCCCGCAAGGACGAACTCTTCGACGTCAAGATCCGCGGGAACCTCATCTTCGGCCCGATCAAGGTGGCGGAATGCGACCCTTCGCAGGAGCATTTCTGCTACAACAGCTGGCATTTTTCCGGCTATGAACGGAAGCTTGCCGACCGAGGCCTCTGCTATTTCATCCCCATGGTCTTTCGGAACAACACGCTGTACTACAAGCATTTCCTGAACGTGAACGTGGCCATGATGGCCGTCCCGCCCATGGATGAACACGGAAACTTCTCGCTCTCCTGCGCGACCGGCGTCGGCCGCGGCATCCTCGACAAGGCGGACCGCGTGATCCTCGAGGTCCGCGAAGACCTGCCGTACATGTACAGCGCCTTCGACGGAACGATCAACATCAGCGAAGTCGACGCCGTCGTCGAGGGACCGCACGATCCGCTCCCGGACCTCCCGACCCCGAAGGCGACTGCGGAAGACCTCGCCATCGCGAACCACATCCTGCCGCACATCAAGGACGGCGCCGCGCTCCAGCTCGGCATCGGCGGCATGCCGAACGTCCTCGGAAAACTGATTGCCGAATCGGACGTGAAGGACCTGAGCATGCACACCGAGCTCTGCGGCGACGCCTACATGGTCCTCGACCGGGCCGGCAAGATCACCAATACGAGAAAGACGCTGTACCGCGGCAAGGGCCTGACCGGCATGGTCTTCGGTTCCTCGGAACTGTACCGCTGGGCTGACCACAACCCGAACGTTCTCGCTGCCCCGCTTTCCTACGTCAACGACGTCCGCACGATCGCGCAGTTCGACAACATGATCTCCATCAACAACTGCATCGCCGCAGACCTCTACGGCCAGGTGAATGCGGAAAGCGCGGGGATCCGCCACATCAGCGGGACCGGCGGCCAGCTGGATTTCCTGACCGGTGCCGCGATGTCGAACGGCGGCAAGGCTTTCATTGCCATGACCAGTACCTATAAGGAAAAGGACGGAACGCTCCGCTCCCGCATCCTGCCGCATTTTAACGGTGAGATCATCACCGACCCCCGCAGCCAGGCCTACTACATCGTGACCGAGTACGGTGCCGTGAACCTCTGCGGACGGACCACCTGGGAACGGGCGGAACTGCTCGTTTCCGTCGCACATCCCGACTTCCGCGAAGGGCTCATCAAAGCCGCCGAAGCCCAGGGCATCTGGCGCCGTTCCAACCGGCGCGGATAGGAGAACTCATGTACAATCAGCATTGCTACGAAATGGGAACGGCCCCCTCGGCCATCCGCAAGCTTTTCGCCTACGGGCTGGAAAAGGCCAAGGAGGTCGGTAAGGAAAACGTCTTCGATTACTCGCTCGGGAATCCGAGCATTCCAGCACCGGACGCCGTAAACGAGAGCATTCTGAAGCTGATCCGCGAATCCGACTCCGTAAAGCTCCACGGCTACTCCATGGCCGGCGGGATCGAAGCCGTACGGAAAGCAGTGTCATCGGACCTGACTGTCCGTTCCGGACATCTCATCCGTCCGCAGAACGTCTTCATGACCTGCGGCGCCGCACCGGCTCTCCTCACCGTCCTGCATGCTCTCTGCCTCGGTCCGGATACCGAGGTCATCGTAGTCGCGCCTTACTTCCCCGAGTACAAGACCTTCGTCCTCGCTTCCGGCTGCAGGCTCGTGATCCTGCCGCCCGACATCCCCGACTTCCAGCTGAACATGGAACTGCTTGCGCAGTACATAGGCAAAAAGACCCAGGCGATCATCCTGAACTCACCGAACAATCCTGCCGGCACGGTCTACACCGAGCCCACGCTGGACAAGCTGGCGCGCCTGCTCTATAAGAAGGAATGCGAATACGGCCACCCGATCTACATCATCTCCGATGAGCCTTACCGCGAACTGACCTACGATGACCTGTATGTCCCCTATGTTCCGGCTTACTACACGGATACCATCATCTGCTATTCGTATTCCAAGTCGCTGTCCCTGCCCGGCGAACGCATCGGCTACATCTGCGTACCGGATGTCTGCACAGACAGCAAGGAACTGATGGGCGCCGTCGCCGGCGCGGCCAGGATCATCGGCCACGTCTGCGCACCGACCCTCTTCCAGCAGGCCATCGCGATGTGTAACGGGGTGCGGCCGGACCTTTCCGCCTACAACAAAAACCGCCTGCGCCTCTGGCACGCCCTCGAGGAAATGGGCTACGAATGCGCGCGGCCGGACGGCGCCTTCTACCTCTTCGTGCACGCGCCGGGCGACGATTCCGCCGCCTTCTCGGAGTACGCGAAGACGCATTACAATCTGCTCATCGTACCCGGCGACAGTTTCGGCTGCCCGAGTTATTTCCGCCTCTCCTACTGCGTGGACTACGACATGATCGAGCGCTCCCTCCCCGCGTTTAAAAAACTGATCGAAGAATACAGGCCGGGGATGAAATGATCTGCAAAACGGCATGAAAAAGCGGCAGCCGCCCATTGGGACAGCTGCCGCTTTTTCGTATCGTTTCCGCCTATCGGATCACTCTGGCGTCAGAGGATCAATCCTCCCTGATCTCTTCCATTTCGTAATCCGCCTTCCGCACGGCGATATCCGTTTCAAGGCTGTCCGGAAGCCTGATCTCAACATTCGGTTCCGAATAGATGACGGCTCCGGAAGGCTCCATCGTGACGTTTTCATAGGTCAGCGTGACATACAGCACTTCATCATGGTTAGCATGGTCGTTTGCGGGAGTATAATCTGCCTGATATACCAGCACCAGATAATTGAACGGCAGGATGTCCGAATAAAACTTCCGCAGAAACAGAATCGTTGACGAAAGTGATACGTCGTTAAGCGTATCCCCGAACACGTCCCCTTCGCTGTACGTTAAGTGCTTTGTTTCGTTCAGCGCTGCTGCATACGCCGCTTCCTGCGCCTTGTCCCTGATCTGCTGCATCTCCGTCTCAGAGATCTCCGCCAGTTTTTCCGTGTATTTTTCCAGTTCGAAACCGTCCGGAGCAACGGTAAATGCAGTCGCATCGCAGACGTAGCCCCGCTTTTTCAGCTCCGCCTCCTTACACTTGATCTCAAATTCCCGGCTCTCGCCCTTCCGGAGCGTTACCGGCCGGGTCCAGGGCAGCGTGATGAACGGCATCAGCTCCTCCGGCGCATTTTCGGAAAAATCGAATGCAACGTTCAGGTACGGCACCGTTCCGGTCAGCTCATACGAAACATAATCTGACGCCCTGAAATGGTTCAGCGGCTGCAGCCCGCTTACCGTACGGGAAACTTCGCCGCCGGTAAGCACGAGCCCCTGCTCCAGGAAGGCAGCGTTCACGTTTGACGCGTCCACCGTGATTTTTACCGTATCCCCGTCAGAAAGTTCGCTGCTCTTATCCGCGGAAAGGGTGACCGACGCCTGCAGCAGTTCCCTGGCTTTTTCCGTGGTCATGTCCCTGCTCAGATCCGCAATGGTATTGTACAGTTTTTCCGCGAAACCGATCGACAGCGTTCCTACGCCGTTAAATCCCTGCGCTTCGACCAGAATGTCCTTTGTCAGATCGATCTCTCTGGCTTCCCGGAGCCCCGCGATCTTCACCGTCCTGCTGCCGGGCAGCAGTTTGAAGCCCGCCTTTTTCAGGGTTTCGTCCTCGCTGAGGCAGGAAACTTCTATCACGGCTTCGTCTCCGTTGGAAAGCAGTCTGTCCTCTCCGGAAGATAAGGCCACGTCTCTTTCGATGATCCTGCGGATCTCCTCTGCAGACAGTTTGTCCGTTTTTTCCGCTGCGTCCGCGTACAGCTGCTCATCCAGGGAAAGGAACATTTTCCCTTTCCCGTTGACGCCGCTTATCTCATAGCGGACATATTTTGTCAGATCGATCTCCTTCGTTCTGCCGCAGGCGCCGAGCAGCAGCACGATGACAAACATAAGAAACAGAACGTTCTTTTTCACGAAACACCTCCTATTGCCCGCCTCTTACGGCTGTGTCATCCGCAGAACGTAGGCGTAGATCTTTTTGCAGGTTGCCGCATCGTAATGCATGCCGTCCATCGTCTTAAAACCATCACTCTTCAGGAACTCCGCCACGGGGACGTAATCGGCAAGGCACCTTGCCTTCATGCCGGCGTTGAACGCGTTTGCCTCGGCATTCATCTTCGGGATGTCCGTCGAGAAATACGTTTCGCCCTCGCCCGGTCCGACCGAGAGGAAGAAGAAGCGGATCTGCGGATAGCGGCTGATCAGCGAATTGATGTCACGGCTGTAGCGGGCCGAACGGTTTTCCTCCGCCGTCTTATACGTCGCAGCGCAGTCGTTGATGCCCATGTGAACGTAAACTGCCGATACCGTCTTTTCCGCGATCAGCGCTTCTAGCTGCGGAACCGCCGTCCGCTCGAACCAGTCGGCGCCCGTGCCGTCTTCACAGATGAAGACGTCCTTTGCGGTATCCGCTCCGGCATAGAGTTTCAGGCCGCGTGTCCGCGAGTCGCCGATCCAGACCCTGAGGCCGTTCACGTTAACGGGAGGGGTGAGTGTCTCTCCGCTCGTCTGCGTCTCAGACGGAGGCGGTGCCTCTGCTGTCGTTGACGGCGGAGGCGGCTGCGTGGGCGGGGACGTCGGCTGGGTCGGCGGTGATGTAGGCTGCGTCGGCGGCGTGGGGGGGACAGGCGGAGCTGCAGGCTCTGCAGATTCCGTCACGGGCGGCGCTTCGGTGGTCTGCGGCGCGGCCGCCGTTTCCGCTTCCGTCGTCTGCAGCACCTCCTCCGTTGACGGGTCAGGTTCTGACACTGTCGGTGCCGTACTTTCCTCCCGGGTTTCCGGAGGCCTGCTCTCCTTTGTTTCCGCAGGGGTTTCGGCAGGCTTCGCGGCGTTCCTTACGTCCGGAGCGCCGATCACAGGCAGCCCTTCTTCATCGCTTTCCCGGAGTTTCACCCCGATCTCGGGAAGGGCCGGGCCTTCCGGCGCCGCGGGCTTCCTGCGCTCTGCCGCCGCTTTTACCAGGAAGACCACCCCCGTGCAGAGCAGCGCAAACACGGCCAGCATCAGGGCAAGCCGTACAAGCCTTTTCCGTCTGGCGTTTCTGCGCGCATTTTTCCACTTCGGGGGGATCGTCATCCGTTTCTCTTTCCTTTTCCGTCATTCGCTCAGCAGCTGCTGCAGATGGCTGTCCTGCGACAGCGTCTGGATGTTGTACAGGATCAGGACGTCCGTGTATTCGTCCTCCGCCAGCAGCATGTCCAGAGGCTCAGCATAGTAGCGCGGATCGACCACGGTAATGGTCTTGTAGCTGCCGGCCAGGAAAGGAAGGAATGCGTTGGCATAGGAATCCTTCAGGACCAGCAGGGTATCGTTGGTGTCGGCCACCGTGCGGATGACCAGTTCTGGCTCGTTGGTCCCGAGATAGAATTCGTAGCGGTCGCTGCGCTCCAGGGCGGCGTAGTCGTAAAAACCGACCGTCGTTTCCCCGCCGGCGGCATGAAGGACAAGCACTTCATCTGAGCCGTCGTCTGCCTTCCAGGCGGTCACGCTGTCCGCATAGCGGGGCGTAAAGCCGCTTTTTGCTGCCAGAGAGCCGAGAAAACCGTTGCTGACGATGCCGTGTGACCAGCTCCCCGTCTTCCATCCGGTGACCGCTGCATTTTCCTCAAAGGTCCTGCGGGCGGCGTCCTGCGTCCAGTGGTGGTCCGTCAGGAAATAGACCTGTCCGCCCTCCGCCTTCATGTCGGCCAGAGGCGTCCAGCCGTCCAGCACGGTCACCTCCCGGCGAAGTTCCTCCTTCAGCCGTTCCGCACAGAGGCGCTGCGAGGCCGGCGTGAGCCAGTCGGGGAAGAGTTCCGGATACAGGCCGCTCTTCGTCGTGACCGGAAGCAGGTATACCGCCCGGAATTCGTTTTCTCCGGCAAAGCGGCGGAGCGCGCCGGCAAGGGCGGTCATCTTCTCTTCGTCCCAGCCGTCAAAGCACTCCGCGAGGCTCCCGTCCGAAAGCAGGACCACACCTTCGTTCTCCCGAAGGCCTTCTGCCTGCATCAGATTCATGCGGGCGTGCATCCAGAACGCCCTGAGCGGGAACTGATCCGCGGCATACGCCTCAATGTCCGTCATGGCCCGGCCGTCAAAGATCCTCTCCGCCGAGAGGACCGGCGCGCCGGCCAGATTTCTCTTTTCCGTTTCGCTGTACGCCTTATCGGGCAGGGCCAGATGGAACAGGGCGGTCCCGGCAAGGAGCAGCAGTGCGAGGAAACCGAATACGGAATAAAACTTCTTCATGCGGTCCCTCCTCAGAAACGAAAATACAGGAACGGATTGTAATTATCCGTTGCCAGAAAGGCCGTGCAGAGGAAAAAAAGGACCGCAGCTGCAAGAGCAAGCAGCACCGGATGCTGCTCCGTCAGTTTCTTCCGCAGCGTCAGGGCAAAGGGGCAGGCAAGGACCGCTGACGCGGCCAGCAGAGCCCCGTACTGCCGCAGGAGCCCGAAGGCCGGCGCATCGAAAAGCGCCTGCGCGGAGGCGCCGAACAGATTCGCAAAGGCACAGCCTACCTCGGTGAGCGAGCTGCAGAGGAAAAGGCCCCATCCCAGGAAGACCAGAAGGACCGTCACCGCATGACCGATGAAGCGGGGGACCTTCATTATCCGGAAAACGACGTATTTCTCGAGCAGCAGCAGGACGCCGTAATAAACGCCCCACAGGACGAAGTTCCAGGCCGCGCCGTGCCAGAGCCCGGTCAGCGCCCAGACGGTCATGATATTGAAAACGTGTCTTGCTGTACTCACCTGATTTCCGCCGAGGGGAATGTACACGTATTCCCGGAACCAGGTGCCCAGGCTGATGTGCCAGCGGCGCCAGAACTCGGTAACGGACGCGGAGCCGTAAGGCGCGTTGAAGTTTTCCTGAAAATCAAAGCCCAGCATCTTTCCGAGCCCGATCGCCATGTCGGAATAGGCCGAAAAGTCGAAATAGATCTGCAGGGAATAGGCCGCGAGCCCGATCCAGGCCGACAGGACGGAGACCGGCTGCAGCTGGAAACCCGTCGCTTCAAAGACCTTGCCCAGCAGATTGGCCAGCAGCACCTTCTTGGCCAGGCCGAAGACAAAGCGTGCCATCCCGCGGCCGAGCCCTTCGCCGTTCACGGTCCGGCTGCCGAGCTGCCCCGCAACCGTCTGGTAGCGGACGATCGGCCCGGCGATCAGCTGCGGGAACATGCTGATGTACAGGGCGAAATCCGGCAGAGACTTCTGCGCCTCCTCTTTTCCGCGGTACACGTCGATGACGTAGGACAGCGCCTGAAACGTATAGAAGGAGATCCCGATGGGCAGGGGCAGGCCGTGCACCTTCACGGGCAGGCCCGTAAGCGAAGCGAAGATCTCCGCCGCGAAGCCGAAATATTTGAAGAAGCCGAGCACCGCCAGATTCAGAAAGACGGCCGCGGCCAGGATCCCTTTTTTCCATCCCGGGATGCGTTCCATGTAGCGGCCGAACGTGTAGTTCATCAGGACGGACAGGAGCATCAGAACGATATAGACCGGTTCTCCCCAGGCATAAAAGACCAGGGAAAAGAGCAGAAGCACTGCGTTTTTCGCGCGGATCCCGGGTACGGCAAAGTACAGGAGAAGGCAGGCGGGCAGGAAGAAAAAAACGAAAATGACGCTGCTGAAGACCATGCTATTCCTCGACCGCCTTCCGGATCATCATCATGATCTCCCGGCTGTGCTCTCCTGCGGCATAGCAGGCGTAAACGCCGTTTTCATAGATTTGCGTTTCCTTCAGCATTGCCGACTGAAACGTCCCGTAGTTTTCAAAGCTCTTCTGCAGTTCGGAAAGCCGCGTCCGCATGGCCTCGGCTGCTGCCTCGGCGCCTTCCGGCGCACGGACCACCAGCACCTCTTCCACGTCCATGAACGTCATCGGAGAAAAATATAGGATCTCCTCATACGAGTCAGATGACAGGCCGAAACTCTTCCTGCATTCCCGGGCGGAGCCGGGTTTTGAAGACTGCAGCAGGCCCGATGCCTGCAGCGCGTCCCCGAGGGCGGCAAGATCCGCGTCCGCCGGCCGGGGCTGTTTCATCCTCCAGGCGGCAAACAGGCCGAATGCGGCCGCAAACAGCAGCGTCAGCACGATAAAGGATCCCTTGGCAAAAACATTCTTCATCGCCTTAAAACCCCGCTGCTTTCCGGATCTGCCCCAGCCAGTTCGCGGTCCAGGTATTATTGAAGTGGATCCCGTCCCCGCCGGGCCAGTACGCCGCGTCGGAAAAGCCCGCACGGCAGTCGATGTAAGTCCAGCCGTGCCGCGCGCACATCTGCTGCAGCAGCTGGTTGTAGCGGTCGATCCCTCTCAGGCGGGCATACTTGGCCGATACGTCCGCCCGCACGGGAAGCACGGAGTGAACGTAGATCTTTGAGTTCGGCGACAGTTTTGCAAAGCGGGTGATCGCAGCCTCGTAAGAGCCTATCGCACCGTCGGCGGAATAGACCAGAACGTCATCGATCCCGTTCAGGAAAACGATTTTGTTCGGATAAGCCGACGCCGCCTTCGTGATCAGTTCCGGATGGGCGCTGATCGGATCGTAGGTAAAAATGACCTGTCTTGTCGGCCAGAAATTCATGAAGCCCTGCGTCCTTGAGTCGCCGAAAAGGATGACCGAGCCTTTTGCCGGCTGGGCAGCGGCTTCCGCAGCCGCCCTTGACGCTGCAGCGGCTCTGGCTGCCGCTTCCGCCGCAGCCCGGGATGCCGCCGCCCGCGACGCCGCTTCGGCTGCGCGGCGGGATTCCGCAGCAGATTCCTCCAGGGACTGCCGAACCGATTCCTCCACGGACACCTCTATTGAACGGGATTCCGCGATCGAAGCCGCGCGCGACTCTCTTGCCTCCCCTGCCGCCCGGATCGATTCGAGCAGCAGGCGGTTTGCTTCCGCCTTCGATTCCGCGACCGACTGTTCCAGCGAGATCGATGCTTCAATGCTGTCCCGGATCGCCTTGCTGCGGGAACTTTCCGCAGCAAAAACTCTCGAAGCAGCAGCGGCAGGATCCTGTCCGGCAGCATTCTCCACCGCAAGCAGCAGCGTTTCATCTACCGCTGCCGCCTGCGTCCGTGCGCCGCGTCCGACAACTGCGGACAGCGCAAGGATCAGCAATGCGCCGACCAGTCCGTACAGGATCCTTTTCCCTTTCATCTTTCTCCCCGTTTTCATGAGAATGTATTTTATATAGTTTACACCGCGATCCCGGAATTATCAAGGGTCTGTACAGTCCGGGCTTTTTATGGTAGTATTCTTCCGTAATAAGAAAGATGAGGATCTGCCATGTCTCAGACCACAGACAACAATATGCACGAGCCGTCCCAGAACCGGATGGGGACCCAGCCGGAAGGACGGCTTCTCTTTTCCATGGCGCTGCCGATGACCGTTTCGATGCTGTTCCAGGCGCTCTACAACGTCGTGGACAGTTACTTTGTCGCGCAGCTGTCGCAGGACGCGATGAACGCCGTCAGCCTTGCCTTCCCCATGCAGAGCCTGCTGATCGCTTTCTCGGTCGGCACCGGCGTCGGCATGAGCGCTCTCATTTCGCGCGCCCTCGGAGAAAAGCATGAGGACCGCGCCCGGGAGATCGCGGGAACGGGAATGTTCCTCTTCCTGCTGACCGCCGCTGTCTTCTGCCTCATCGGCCTTTCCTTCGGCCGGCGTTTCTTTGCCGTGCAGACCGAAAACGCCGTGATCGTCCGCTACGGCGGCGACTACCTGCACGTCGTCATGGGCATCAGCATCTTTCTCTACGCGCAGGTCGCCATGGAGCGCCTGCTTCAGTCAGTCGGCCGCACCGACAAGTCCATGATCATCCAGCTGACCGGGGCTGCCGTCAACATCGTTCTCGATCCGCTCTTCATCTTCGGCTACGCAGGTTTCCCGCGTCTCGAAGTCATGGGCGCAGCCATCGCGACCGTGATCGGCCAGGGCATCGCCGCAGCCGTCGGCGTCTTCCTGAATCTGAAATACAATCCCGTCCTCCGGGATTCCTTCCGCATGGTCGGCTTCCGCGGCCGCATCGCCGCAGACATTTACCGCATCGCCTATCCCTCGATCCTGATGCAGTCGATCGGATCGCTTACCACCTTTTGCATGAACCAGATCCTGCTCGGCTTCACCGAAGCTGCGACCGCCGTTTACGGTGTTTATTTCAAGCTGCAGAGCTTCATCTTCATGCCGGTCTTCGGCCTGAACAACGCCATGGTGCCGATCATTTCCTACAATTACGGGGCCGGCAGGATGGACCGCGTGCGCCGGACCTACCGGACTGCGATCGCAGCCGCCGTCAGTTTCATGGCGCTCGGTACCGTCGTCTTCATGGCGATCCCCGCGCTCCTCATCGGGATCTTCAACCCGAGTGACGAGATGCTTTCCATCGGCATCCGCGCGATGCGGATCATTGCCATCCACTTCCCCTTCGCAGGCTTCTCGATCATTGCCGGCTCGGTCTGCCAGTCGATCGGCAACCCGTTCCATTCCCTGCTCATCTCGGTCTGCCGGCAGGTGCTGGTCCTGCTTCCGGTCGCCTTCCTTTTCTCCCTGACCGGCGTACTTGACAACGTCTGGCTGGCTTTCCCTGCCGCCGAGCTTGTCTCCTTTACCTTAAGCTTTTTCTTCCTGAGAAAGACCATCCGCGGCGCGCTTGCGAAATTTCACGCGGAATGATATAATATATGTCACTCTTTGCATTCCGGAAGGGAAACGTTTCATGAAGAAACTGATGAAGCACCTGTGCACCCTGTGCCTTTCATCCTGCATCATCCTGGGGACTGTCTTTACGGCAGCGCCCCGGTCTGCGCATGCTGCTTCCTGGACCTACACTCCCCCCGCAAACGGCAAGGTCTACAACGTCATCAGGCATTTCCTTTCCCACGTCGTTAATCGCGACCCCTACTCCTTCTACAGCACCATCCCCTGCACCGCCGAACTGCGGGAATGCATCGGATATCTTCTTGACGCCTGGCAGACGCAGGGCGTCGATCTCATCTCCCGCTTCAACCTGCACTGGTCCGCTTCCTACCCCTATGCGAACGTCCGCAATTTCTGTTCGATGCTGGATAAGCAGCTTTCTTCCGGCAGTACGGTGAGCGTCCCCTGCGGGAATTCGACTTTCACCTTCCTGTTCCAGAAATACAAGAATGCTGACGCGGCTTTTGCCGCCGGTGCCTTTAACGCAGCCGGAACGATCGGCCTCCTGACGTCGCCGACCGAACAGTACGGCCACTGCTGGATCAGTCTCGGCGCCTTCCCCTACATGAGCGAATACGAGATGCGTATCTGGCTGGAGAACTATTACGGTCTCGGCCGGGATACCTTAAGCGGAACGCTCGCCACGGGTGACGCAAACAAGGTCTGGCGGGGCTACGGCAGCCGGAACGTCTGGCGCGTGCATGCCACCCGCTGGTCGGAAGGCGTGCACGGCGGCTGCGCCGTCGACAACGGCGCCTCGGGCGAAGCTTTGAAGAACGCGCTTTGCTACGTCCTGATCCCGGTCTCGGACAGCGCCGGGCAGGCTGCGCCGCCTTCCCAGCCCTCGGCACCTTCAACGCCCTCTCAGCCTGCGCAGCCCACACAGCCTGCTGCGCCTCCTCCGCCTCCGCAGGGCTACCTTTCGGTGCAGCTGTCATCTTCCCTGCCGGAACTGACTGCGGGCAATCCCAATTATGCCCTGAGCGGCGTGAAGATCGGCGTCTACTCCGATGCCGCCTGCACCAGGCAGCTGGTGTCCGTGCCGACCGATGCGAACGGCAGCGTGACGATCCGCTGCTACGCATCCCAGACCGTTTACGTGAAGCCCGCATCCGCTCTCCCCGCCTATGAAAAACCGGAGGTGCAGAGCGTAAAGATCACGGAAGACGAAACGTCCAAGCTCTCCTTCGTGCTCACGCCGAAGCTTATGTCAGCGAAGATCTCCGTTCAGCCGCAGGTTTCCGCACCATCTCTGGAAGGTGTTGAGTTTACGGTCCGCTACTACGCCTGTATGGACGTGAAATCCCTCTCCGATACCGCCCCCGCGGCTGCCTGGACCGTAACGGCAGATCGCAGAGGTGCGGTGTTCGGCGAAGATACGGCGGTTCCCGTACGGGCACCTGAGGGAAGCGGCGGCTTCTATCGGGACCCTGACGGCAGGGTCGTCTTCCCCTTCGGCATCATCACCGTCGAACAGACCGGCGCTGCCGAAGGACAGTCTCTCGGCGGGACCTGGGCCGTTTGCGGCAGCAGCGCGGGCAGCGGGCTGCCGGTCTCGGCGGCTTCCGCGCAGGAAGGCTCCAATGCGCCGGTCATTTGCTTTACCGCGGACGACCTCTCGCTGCAGAGCCTCGTCTCCGACGGAACGGTCTCCTACCTCGTTTCCGTTCTGCCTGCCGGCACAGCCGCAGAAGGCATGCAGCTGTGCATTGCCCCCTCGGAAAAGACAGGCACCGGCCTCTGGTTCGCGGCAGATACCGCAGGAACGGCAGAGCAGCTCGTCGTCCCGATCACGGAATGCGGGCTTTTCAGCGCCGGCGGCAACGCGAAGCCCGACGGTTCTCCGCTGGAAGCCGGCGACATCGTGCGCCTGTACGGCAGGTCCGGCGAGCCTTGCTTTGAAGGAAGCGTATCCCTTTACGGCAGCGCCGTGCTTCACTTAAGCGACCTCGTCAGAATGCACGGCCGTGCTTCCGGCGACAGGTTCCTGCCGGGACCTTTCTCCGAAGCGGCCGACGGCAGCTTCGGCCTGCCGAATCTGTTCCGCCTCCGCAACCAGGTGCTCGGCACCGCCCCCATCGCGCAGACGGTCCCGTAAACGCTCCGTCAGTTTATCCCTCATTCGAAAAGGAGGCCGGTTTTCATGAAGGATCCCGCGATCCGCAGCAACCGGATGCAGTGCCTGTTCGCCCTCGTCAGCGCTGCCATCGTCGTCATCGGCGTCTGCATCGGCGTCACCATGAACCTGACCACTCTCTACGATGAAAACTTCGACCACATGGGCCTGCAGACCTTCTGCATGTTCACGGTCAATTCCAATATCCTGACCGCGCTCGCAATGATGCTCTGCATCCCGTATACGGTCGACGGCCTGCGCACGGGCTATTACCACCTGCCCGACTGGGTCGTGATCCTGATGCACATGGCCATCACCGCCATCAGCCTGAATTTTCTCATCTCGCTGTGCATCCTAGCACCGGTCAAAGGCTTCTATCTGATCTACAGCGGCTCCCGTTTCTTCCTGCACGGCGTCTGTCCGGTCCTTGCCATCCTCAGTTTCTGCTGCTTTATCTGCAGCCATCTGGTGCGGCTGAAGGAATCCTTCCTCGCGCTCATCCCGGTGTTCATCTACGCGGTCCTCTATTTCGTAATGGTCGTCGTGATCGGTGAGGAGCAGGGCGGCTGGAATGATTTCTACGGATTCGCGACCAGGCTTCCGATCTGGATCCCGGCAACGTTCCTCATGCCGCTGACCTTCGGGATCGCGACGCTTCTGCGGCTTGCACACAACAGGACCTGCCTTGCCCGCCGTGCGAAGGACGCTGCCCTCTACCGCGAGGCATACAGCGGTTCCGACCTGAAGGAAGTGATCACGCAGATGGCCCGCTCCCGCAAGAAGGAACTGAAGACGAAGAGCCTCGTGATCCCGTCGCAGGTGATCGGCTACATGATCGAAAACAGCGGTTCCGACCTGGATCCGAAGGAAGGCTGCCGCCTGTATTTTGACGTCTTCATGAAAGAAAGCTGAATACGAACAGCGAAGCTCCGCAGCCGGTTCAAGGCACCGGTATTCCGCGGCCGCATTCTGCACAGCAAAAGAGCGCAGACCCTTCAAAGGATCTGCGCTCTTTCATTCTTATCTTCTCTTATTCCGCGGCGGCGGTCTCCAGGCTGACGCTTCCGTCTGCCTGATAAGTGACCGTAAAGTCGTTCACGGCATATTCGACCTCGTTCCAGCTGTCGTCTTCCGAGTAGGCGCGGATCGTGCCCGTGATCTCAGTAATCTCAGCGATCTCATTCTGCTTCAGGAAATCGGCCGACACCGATTCCTTGCTCACGCCGACAAAGCCGCCCTTGATTTCGTCTTCCCACCAGACTTTGTCAACTTCAATTCCGTTGACCTTAAGATCCGTGATCTCAAAACTCACCGGGATGTCTTTTCCGTTTTCGCAGAACACGTACAGATCCATGCCGAGGATCTCATCACGTTCGCCTGCAGGCAGCCAGACTGCCTTCAGATCTTCCGTTTCGAGCAGCGTCATCGCAGGATCCTGCTCCCAGGGTTCTGCTTCTCCGGGCTGAACGTTAAGCGTGAAATGATCTTCCAGCACGGGATCTGCCATCCAGTCTTCGGGATCTTCGATCTCAAAGAAAAGATCCAGCTGATAAATATGCTTCTGGCGGATCTCATTCATGTGAATGTCATAGATCTCCAGATCAAGTTCGAGACTCTCCTGCGGCTCAACGTCTTCATAAACGAACCCGTTCACCTGCAGACCGTTCACGTACAGGTCGTCAAGATCTATGCTCAGTTTCTTATCTGTCTTGTTTTCCAGCGTGAACAGCACATGGATGTCGCCGAACTCGTCTGTCTCCACTTTGTTTGCCGTCAGCCTGACGTTCTCGTCGTCTGCCAGGACTTCGTCCTTCAGGCTGTAGTTATCGTTCGCCCACGGGAACTCGTCTTCGTCCGGGCCGAAGGGATCGTCGGTACCGGGTCCGATCGGAAGGATGGAGCCGCTTTCGGCTTCCACGGCGCTTTCCTTTACAGCTGCCGGGACTTCACAGTCGACCGCTGCCGCGTAATCCATGCCGCATTTGATCTCAAAGCGGTTCAGGCGCAGGCTGATGCCGATGCCTACCAGGAACATGTTCAGATCCTTGGTGACGGGGTCGAGAGAGAGCTCGGCGCTTTCGAGCTTCTTCTCATCATTGAAGGTCAGGGCAACGTGAAGAACAAGGCCGTCCATCACCTCGCCGATCTCTTCTTCCGCGTCCTTCCGGTCTTCCTCCGCAACACTGTTCAGAGCCAGTTCCTTCAGATCAACGTCGGCACTGAACAGATACTGCGTGTTCGTGATCTTCCATTCGTAGTCTTTTCCGAAGAACTTCTCCAGTTCCAGTTCATCAATAGTTTTTTCCGCGTCCTCGTCCTTTGTGAACCTGGCTTCGGTAAAGTTCCATTCCTCCGTGACCGGATTCAGGAAATATGCTTTTCCTTCGGCCTTGTCCATATAGACTTCGGTATTGAAGGTATCCTTCAGCCAGGAGACGGGCGATTCTCCGCCTTCCGTCTGACTGTTCAGCAGTTCGAGCAGGCCTTCCAGTGCTTCGGCGGCGTTGTTCTTCAGTTCGATCTTAGCCGCCATGCCCTTCTGTGCGTCAGCGGAGCCTTCTGCCTTCACGTCCAGTTTGAGATTCAGTTCGTTTTTATCGCCGAAGATCACGCCGATGATCATGCCGAGCATGTCATCCATGCCGGCCCCGCCGTCAGACTGTTCCGCCTTGCTTTCTTCCGCAGCGCGCAGCAGGGACAGGTCCAGCGCGGTATCCGAGGTAAAGCCAAACTTCAGATCGTCCTTCAGCAGGGCTTTCAGGGCTTCCTTGACCACGTCGTCCGCCTTGGCGTCCTTATCGGTCTTCGGGGCTTCCGTCTCGGGGACCGTTGTCTCGGGTTCAGCTGCCGTGTCGGGCATGGTTCTTTCCGGCGTTTTGCCGCAGGCCGCTGCTGTAAGGAGCATGGCCGCGCAGATCAGCCAGCATAAAAATTTTTTCATCTCTCCTCCTCCATAATGTCCGGTCGAGCCGAACTTATCTTTCCATTCGTCTTTGCATTTTATCACAACGTCCTGCCCGCACGCAAGGGCAATGACTGATGTTCCGTCAGTTTTCGGCCGGGTCGCTGCGGAAAGTGACGCCCATCTCCTCTTCCTTCACGCGGATTAGGCCGCCCTTGTTGAGTCCGCCGAATCCTTCTTCCATGGCCTTGCGGAAGACCGCTGCGGCAGCGTTCGTCATGGGCAGTTCCACCTCCTCGGCTGCCTCCGTCTCTTCCGCATGCGCGAGGTCCTTGAAGGCTTTTTCGATCGGATAGCCGTCGACGAAACTGTTCTTCAGGATGCGCGGGATGAAGAATTCCGAGGCGTAGCTGCGGCCGGTCCCGGTATTCAGGACTTCGGCGATCGCTTCCGGCTCGAGCCCCAGCCGAAGGGCGAGCGGCAGCAGTTCCGCGATCCCGGCTACGTTGATGTCGTAGGCGGTGTTGTTGATCATCTTTGCCGCCTGTCCGCAGCCGGATCCGCCCATGTAGAGGACGGTCGTCCCGATCATGTCGAGATAAGGTTTCACTTCCTCAAAGGCTTCCCTGAGGCCGCCGACCATTACCGTCAGCGTCCCGGCATCGGATCTTGCCTTCATGCCGGAGACCGGCGCATCCAGGAAGGCGCCCACGCGTTCCTCGTAGGCGGAGGCGATCATCCGCGCGCAGTCCGGAGAAGTCGTGCTGGTATCGATCACGATCGCGCCGCTTTCCTGCAGATAGTGGATGAGACCGTCCTCGCCGAGCGTTACCTTCTCCACCACGGCATCATCCGGCAGGCAGAGGAAAATGATCCCGCAGTCCGCCAGTTCCGCATGGCTGCAGGCGATGTCAAAACCTTCTTCCGCCAGCTGCACGCGCTTTTCTTCCTTTGCCGTATAGACAGTAAGGCTTCCGTTCTTTTTGAGCAGGTTGCGGGCCATGCCCATCCCCATCGTTCCGAGTCCGATAAATCCGATCTTCATGACGAACCTCCGTTTCTTTCCGTATTATACCGAAAAACCCGCCGTCGCACAAGCCTCCGTCCGGCGCACGGTGTCCCTCCGGGCACGCGCCCTTCTTCCGTTTCCGCGCTCGTCGATCAGACGGCTGCTCTGCTAAACTCGCGCGGCGAAGCCGCGCATCGGCGGTTCGCCTTAGCAGGCTCCCGCTGTCGCTCCGCAGCCGTCACATCGCACGGAAACGGCGGCGAAGGCAGCGCTATCGCCCTGAGGCATCACCGTGCGCCGGACGGAGGCGGGGCCGCAGAAAGTTTACGTTTTTTTAATTATTTCGGCACCAAAATAATGTTGACAACCGCAGATCTTCTGTTATACTCAATTATGTCGGTACCGAACTAATCGAACCGATACGGAAGAAGTTCCGAACACATAGAACGTCACAGCAGGAAAGGAGAATGAAAGAATGATCAACGAAGCCGATCTTATGCAGAAAATGGAAATGTTCATCCACATGAATCACCGCGCCCGCGCCATGCACGGAGGCTGCGGCCCGAAGCACATACCTCACGGCCCCTACGGCCCCGGCTGCCGTCAGGGCGGCCCCCGTCACATGCCCATGCCCGGCATGCCTGTTCCCCCGATGCCCCGTCCGATGCTCGGCCGCGAACGCCTGCTCGTCCTGATCGGGAAGAGCGAAGGCGGCGTCCGTCAGAAAGACCTTCTGGAAAAGGTCCACATCGGTGCCCCCGCCATGAGCGAACTCATCAATAAACTGGAGGACGACGGCTACATCGTCCGCACGGTCGATCCCGCTGACCGCCGCGCCACTCTCCTTTCCCTTACCGAGAAAGGTGCCGCCCGCGCCGCCGAAGTGGAGGACGAACGCGCGCTCCGCTTCAAGTCCGCCTTCGCCGCCCTCAGCGATGAAGAAAAAGAAGCACTGTCCGCGATCCTTGACAAGCTGCTTCTGCCGAGAGCATAAAACGCCCGGTGCCTTTGCGAACGGCATGTTCGCTTAACATACAGGACCGCCCCCTTACGGAGGCAGTCCCTTTTTCATGCTGTTCTGCGCAGTTCAGTCGGCCTTTTTCAGCCGCGGGATGATGATGAGGGCGAGCAGGCCGCCGATGAGGGCGGTAAGCCCCTGCGGCCAGGAGAACATGACCGACAGCGCCTTCACCTGCTTTTCGGGGACGGACGTGAGCGCGCCCAGAAGGAGCGGCACAGTCAGCCACAGAAAGCCGCATTTGACAGCTGCAGCCAAGAGGATCCTGACAATTCCCGGGACACGCAGCTTATCTTTCGCCAGCCGGTAAACGATCACCAGAAGCGCGTTGCCGCAGGCGATGAGCGGAACGATCGGCAGGACCTGCGGTCCCACGCCGATCACGGAAGCAAGCACCGCCGACAGAATGCCGACCGTCACCGCATTCCAGAGACCTACGCGGTCCGCCCAGACGAAAAGGATGCAGTTGACGAGGCTCCCCGTCACCAGCTGCTTCACGGCAAAAGGCCCCGCGATCACGGCACCTGCCGGCAGCATATTCCCCAGCCACTGCGCCGCAACGACCAGGGCGACGCCCATGGCGCCGAATGTCACGAAACGGACCGTTCCGTTTTCTTTCATTTCATACCTCTTTCCGCCGCCGGTCAGGGCGGCAGCTTCATTTTGTCCTGATGGAGTATAGCAGAAACGCGGCGCTTTCGCAAGGACGTCCCGTACCTCTTTCCGGCTTTTCCTTTCTTTACATTTTCCCGGAAACTGAGTAAAATATAAACGTCATGCAAACCATGCCGGTAAGAAAGGATAATGATCCATGCAAGTGAAATCCAGTGCCTATCTCGCTTCCCTGAAACCGCTCTGCCGGAAGCTTTTGGACGCCTGCCTCGGCGAATACGCCTACGCTTCGGTCCTCGCAGCGGACGTGGACGCGAAGGATTACAGCGTCTCCCGGGCGGGCATCACCCTCTCGGAAAACAACCGCTTCGGCAAGCGCGGCTTCGTTGTCCGCGTGTATGCGGGCGAGGGCTATGCCGAATACAGCGGCAATGAACTTTCCGAGGAGAAGATCCCGGAGATCCTGGCTGAGCTTTCCCGCAGCATCCGCAAGGCTGCGGAACATTTTGAACGTTATCAGACCGCCGTTTCCGCGGACGAACCGCTGCAGTTCGCAAAATCGACGGAATATGCCGTCGACCCGCACGAACTCGGCGACGAAGCCATCCTGGACAGGCTGTCCGCCGTCCGGAAGTCAGCTTTTGAAAAGAAGGCAGACCTCATCGACTGTTCCGTCCGCTGCTCTTACCAGTACTGTCACAAGCTCTTCCTCTCCCCGCACCGCGATCTGGAACAGAACGTCCTCTGGACCACCGCTGCGCTCAGCGTAACGGCCCGCCGCGGCGAGGAAGTCAAGGATGCCTACGAGAGCATTTCGACGCTCGGCGGCGCGGAGCTGCTGGATGAGCTTCCTTCGCACCTGGATAAGGCGATTGCCACCCTGGAAGACGTCCTCCGGAGCGAAGCGCTCGTTCCCGGCACCTACGAATGCGTCTGCACGCCAGAAGTCACCGGCATGATCGTGCACGAGGCCTTCGGCCACGGTGTGGAGATGGACATGTTCGTGAAGGACCGCGCGCTTGCGAAGTCCCACGTCGGGAAGCCCGTCGCCTCGCCCCTGGTCACCATGCACGACGGCGCCGCGACAGGCTACGAAGACGTCGCCACCTATTTCTTTGACGACGAAGGGAACACGGCGCAGGACACCCTGATCATCGACCGGGGCATCCTCGTCGGCGGCATCTGCGATGAAGTCAGCGCTGCCCGCCTGAGCGCAAGGCCTACCGGCAACGGCCGCCGCGAAGCCATCGACCACAAGGCTTACACCCGCATGACCAACACCTACTTCCTCGAAGGAAACGATAAGGTGGAAGACATGATCGCCTCCGTAAAGGACGGTCTCCTTCTCGAGCAACCGACCAGCGGCATGGAGGACCCGAAGAACTGGGGTATCCAGTGCATGGTGAGCTTCGCCCGCGAGATAAAGGACGGGAAACTCACCGGCCGCATCTTCTCTCCCATCGTTCTTTCCGGCTACGTCCCGGATCTTCTGAAATCGATCTCCATGATCTCCGGCACCGTGGAACACGCCGGCGGCGGCTTCTGCGGCAAGGGCTGGAAGGAATGGGTCAAGGTCTCCGACGGCGGTCCCTGGATCAAGGCCCGCATCCGTCTGGGTTAAGGAGGTACCGCCATGTTTGAACGTATTGAAAAAGCACTCGAAGGCGCCGGCGTCCTGGTCTGGAGCATCCTCCGGAACCACACGAAGACTGCCGAACTTTATTTCATCAAAAATAAACTGGATCTTCCCCGCTTTAACGATATCCTGCAGTACGAAGTCACGGTCTGCCGCGATGCCGAGGAAGACGGCAGGAAGCTGCGCGGCCAGTCGGTGACCTACATCGTGCCCGGCATGACCGACGAAGAGATCGGCCGGAAGATCTCAGATGCGTATTTTGCCGCACAGTTCGTGAAGAATCCCTTCTATGAACTGCCGGACAAGGTGACCGCGCCGCACAAGGAATCGCCTTCCGATCTGAAGGATCTGCCCCTCGAAGAGATCGCGGAGCGCTATGCCGCTGCCGCGCTCGCTGCCGACGATCCCGAAGCCTTCCTCAACTCGATGGAGATCTTCATTCACCGCAAGTCCTTCGAGATCAAGGCGTCGAACGGCCTTCACGTTTCCTACGACACCGACGACGTGTTCGGCGAATTCGTGACCCAGTGCAAAGAACCGGAGGATGTCGAGCAGTACCGCCAGTTCAATTATGACAGCCTGGATCCGGACGCCCTGACCGCAAAGGTGAGGGAAGGCCTCCGTGACGCGCGCCTGCGCGCGAATGCGAAGGAAATGCCGGCTTCCGGGACCTACGACATCCTGGTCACCGGCGACAACATTCCCACGCTCTTCGACTACTACGCCGCGCGCGCCAGCGCCGGGATCCTCGTTTCCGGCTACTCCACCTGGAAGATCGGCGACGACGTTCAGGGCGAGCCGGAAGGCGGCGAACGCCTGAACCTGACGCTGGTGGCCGACGCCCCGTACAGTTCGGACGGCGTCCCGATGGTCGACCGCGAACTGCTTTCAGGCGGTGTGCTGAAGACCTACTACGGCGCCACCCGCTTCTGCCGCTACCTGGGGATCGAGCCGACCGGCAATTATCAGAAAATCCGCGTGGACTGCGGAACCGTCCCGCTTGCCGAAATGCGGAAGGACGGCGTGCTGGAAACCGTCTCCTTCTCGGATTTTCAGATGGATTTCTTCGACGGCCACTTCGGCGGCGAAATGCGCCTCGCCCTCCTGCATCGGGGCGGCAGCGCCGTTCCGGTCTGCGGCGGCTCCGTCAACGGCAGCATTCTGGACGTGCAGGGCAAACTCATTTTCTCAAAAGAACGCTGGAAGAGCGGCAGCTATGAAGGGCCTTACGCCGTTCTGATCCCGGGCGTCCCGGTCGCGGGCGCCTGATTACAGGAGTCATCATGTACGCATTTACCTGTCCGCACTGCGGCGCCGGCGTCAGCTATGACCTGTCGAACGGTGCCGTCAGCTGCGAATACTGCGACAGCGTGATCACGCTGGATGAATATGAAGCCTATCTTGACCGCAAGGGAAAGTACCAGACGGTCGAACTGTCGTGTCCGCAGTGCGGTTCTGTCGTCTTAAGCTACGACAATACGATCGCCACCTTCTGCAGTTACTGCGGTTCCTCGGTCATCTTCGACCGGCGGGTCAAAGAGGAGCAGAAGCCGGACGGCATCATCCCCTTCGCCTTCAAGGAGAAGGCCGCGGCCAACCGCTATCGGGAGAGGACGGATAAGATCCTGCTCGCCCCGGACTGGATGCGGGAGGACGGCCGGCAGGAACTGACCGGCATCTACATGCCCTTCTACCAGTACCGGGCCGACAGCCGCGCAAAGATCTCCGCAAAGGGCGAAACGCACCGCTCGCTCGGCCGCGACTACACGGAAGTAAGCGTGTATCAGGTGGACGGAACGCTGCAGAGCACGTATGAAGGCAACCGTTTCGACGCGGCTGTCGCGTTCCCCGACGCCCTCAGCGAATCGATCGATACCTTCAGTTATGCGAAGGCCGTGCCCTTCCGCCCGGCTTATGTCGCGGGCTTCTACGCGGACGGCAGTGACATCGAACCGGAGACCTACGATCCCGTGATGGCAAGACTCGTGAGCGACGACATCAACGCGACTCATTCGGTCACTTTCGAGGGCATGTCCGTGCCGCTTTCAAACGCCACGACGCCCGCGGACATTTCCCTTTCCCGGAAAAAGATCCTCCTGCCGGTATGGCTCCTCACCCACCGCGTGAAGGACCGCATCTGCTATGCTGCCGTGAACGGAACGAACGGCGACGTCGCAGCGGACATTCCGCTCGACCGCGGGAAATATCTTAAGGTCAGCCTGATCGCGGCGGCTGTCATCGCGACTGTTCTCAACATCTTCCTGACCGTGAAGCCGCAGCCTTTCCTGTGGATCTCAATGGCCATCACCACCGTCTTCGGCATTCTGCTGGGGCGGCTCACGCAGGACGTTTACGTACGGGAGAACCACCTGGACGACATCGGGCGGATCGGCTATCAGGCCTTTGCCGGTGCCGTGAAAAATCTCGGGCGTACGGAAAAGCAGAAGTCCGGCGGCATTCTGTCGGGGATACTGGTCTTCGGTGTCATCATGTTCTTCGTGCTGCCGGCCGTCACCGTGCTCCTTGGAGAGATATTTCCCGACTTTGATCTCGATTTTTCCGTATTCCTCATACCGCTCATCCTTCTGGTCACGTTCTTCCGCTTCATCTCCGGCCTGATCCGCTCCGGATCGAATGCGGCGGCGAATACGCCGTATAAGAGCACACACTGGAAATACAGCAAGTCCCGCGCGGCCTCCTTTGCCGTCCTGTGGAAGGTGTGGCTCGCGCTCGCCTTCGGGGCCGGCGTACTGATGAGCGGGACCGTCGTGGATACCTGGTACTACGGTGCCGGACTTGCAAATATCGCGGTCTCGGTCTGGGCGGCCTTCGACGTGATCCGGAAGCAGAACCTGCTCGCTTCGCGCGACATTCCCATCTTCACGATGAAGAGAGGAGGTGCGGAATGAGTACGCGGAAAACGGCAAAGAAAGAGAGAAAGCCGATTTCGAACCGGACGCTGAACCTGCTCCTTCTGGGTGCAGCCGTTCTCCTGCTGATCCCGTTCGCCCGGGACGCTTTCCTGGCACTCCGTGAACGGACAAACCCGTACGTACCGCACACCGACGCTTCGCTCGTCACCGTCATGGACGATGCGGGCATGCTCACGGAGGCCGAGATCGATAAACTGGAGCAGGACATGCTGCCGGTGACCGCTTTCTATCCGGTCGCCTTCGTCACCACGAACGACACGGGACATACGTCCGCCGAATCCTATTCGCGGCGGGTCTACAACCAGATCTTCGACAGCGACGGCGGCGTACTCTTCCTGATCGATTTCGATACGACGGACTCCGACGGCAGGCAGTTGTACATCCGTGTCACGAACCGCTCCGACAAGCTGAGCGTCGCGAAGTGCAACACCATCACCGACAACGTCTACACCTATGCACGGGACGGAAAATATTACGAGTGCGCCCGCCGCACTTTTGCGCAGATCACGGACGTTCTGGATGATCGGGCGGTGCCGCAGCCGATGAAGCACATGAGCAATCTGCTGATCGCAGTTTGCGCCGCGCTTTACATCGTCTTTACGACGGCCAATTCCCGCACGCGCATCAAGAAGCCCGGCGAGGTCTATCTGCTGGATAAGAACATTTCCAAATCCGTGAAACTCGAAAACGGCAGCAGACAGCTCATTAAGCGCTATAAGCACCGCAACGCTTCGTCTTCCGGCGGAGGCGGGGGCGGCGGCTTCTCCGGCGGCGGAGGAGGCGGCGGGGGCGGCGGCTCCCACGGCGGCGGCCACGGCTTCTGAACGCACCTCACGCATGAAAAAAAGACGGCATCGCCGTCTTTTTTTCATGCCCGTCTGGGCAAAGAGGATGCACGCATGTCTTACGTTCTGACGACATGCCATATGACCGGATGCACGAAACCGCAGGAAACGTATAAGGCAAACGGATCCGTATCATTATCCATACGGCCGGAGACCGTTGCAAGATCCGCCTTCCCGGAAAGGCGGCCGAGCAGTTCGCAGACAATGAACCGTCCAAGTCCCCTGCGCCTGCAGGCAGGCGAAACCTCGATCCAGTCAAGGATCCCTTCCCCGATCCGGGCGTCGAACGCCCCGATGCCGCTCGCGGCGATCTTCCCCGTTGCCCGCTCACGTACCGCGATCCACAGTTCCGCATCATATGTTTCCTGGCCGGCATATCCCGCAAGTTCTTCCGCCGTGACGCGCTCTTCCGTGTAGCACGCGTTGATGTGCTCCGCCAGTTCTTCCGGGCCTGCAGCCGTCAGTTCGTATCCTTTCGGAAGCACCGGCCGCGGGATGCTTCGCAGATCATGGATCAGTTTGAAATACCGCTCATCTGTCCCCGGGCACTTCTCTTTGTCGAATTCGTCATCCCGAAACACCGAAACATTCTCCGGCACCGCAAACTGTTCCGTCTTCCAGAACGGAAGCGACGAAGCGCTGCACGGATCTGCCAGGTATTCTTCTTTACTTATCCGGCTCATCGTCATCTTCACCCGGGATCGTTTCTGAGGTTCCTCCCTGCGGCCGGACCGTCAGCCTGTCCGCAGGGGGATACTCCTCCGTCAGCTTTTTCGCCATCTGTTCCGCGAGCTTTACATAGTACCCGTAGCGTTCGTCGTCACGGGCATCGTAGCGGTTGCCGAGCATGATCCATTCGCAGTATTCATAGAACAGGAAATGATCCAGCGACCGCCGGTATTCTTCCCACGAAATGCCGTGCCGTTCCGGCAGCGCATGATAATAATAAGCGATTGCAAATTCACGGTCTTCCGCGGTCATATGGAAATAGTAGTCTTTGTCCTCCCGGCCGTGGGCGATCAGGCGCGCAAACGCGCTGAGATACGGAAGAACGCCGCCGTACTCCCAGTCGATGAATACTGCACGTTCATCGTTTGCGAGCACATTGATCGGCAGCAGATCGTCGTGGCAGAGCGACCGCGGCGTTTCGCGGAATACCTGTTCAAACTGGCGGTACGCCTGCTCCAGAAGCGGCGAACCGAGGTATTTTCCGCGGTTGCCTATCCCTTCCAGCGCTTTTTCCATGGTCACGCAGGAATCGTAAAATTCCTCGCGCTGCCAGAATTCATTCTGCATTTCCGCCAGCGCATCGAGCACCAGGGTCAGCCGCTTCCTGTCGCAGGCCCGCAGGTCCTTTCCGGGGAAATATTCCGTCAGAAAATAGGACTTCCCGTTATGTTCACAGGAACCTAAAAATGCGGGAACATAAGGCGGCCTGCCGCCGAAAAAGCTGCGGTAAACATCGATCTCATATGCCTTGGCCTGTTTCAGAACGTATTTCTCATGCCCGGTATCGACCAGCCAGACGGCATATTCCTGCTGGTCCTCCTCTGAAACGAATGCTTTGACCGACGTATCGCTCACGCCCCGGATCCCCAGCAGCGCAAGGACCGTACTGATCTCGGTCATTGTCGGCTTCCGTGCTTCTTCCATGGCTTCTTATGCGAGCGAGCCCATGGGATCCCAGGGTTCGAGGAGGATCGGCTTCTCCGCGAAGGCCTTCAGGACCTCCTCGGGCAGGTACTTCCTGTTGACCACGACCTGGTAGAGATACTCGTCGAACCAGGCGTCGGTCATCACGTAGTAGCCGTCCTTTCCGGGTTCCTTGCCCCAGCTGTTTTCCACGCGCCAGCGGTTCGGCCTGCCGTTCTCATCCAGGTTTACGCCCTGGAAGACCATTGCGTGGGTCATCAGGCTGTGGCCGTACTCCAGGCGCTCCGCCTTATTCATGCCGAAAGACGTATTGAAGAGGCTGCCCTTGTCAAAGAGATCCAGCGACATCACGCCGCCGTCCCGGACGGAGGATTTGCCGACGTCGCAGCCGAACCAGACCGGCTCGCCGTCCTGCATCTGGGCGATCGCCGCTTTCTTCAGTTCATCCACGGGCAGGTTTACGTATTTCACTTTGCGGCCTTCGATAACGTTGCCGAGGAACTTCACGCTGTAGCTGCGCCAGTACGGCTTGTCGTCCGTCGGCGCATTGATCAGGCTGATATACTCCGAAAGGTCCATCTCCACGTACTTGCGGAAGAATTCCTGCGGCGTGAGGCCGGTATCGCGGATGAACTTATCGTCCTTGTCGCGGACCTCAAAGTCCACGGTCTTCGGCGGTACGCCGAGGCAGACGCAGAGCATCCCGTAGACAGTCTCCATCATCTCATCCTTCATCACGCGGAGCTTCGCCTCATCGGCCCCGGCCCTGTACGCACTGCGCAGGCGGCAGGCGTCTTCGCGGAGCTTTTCGGTCAGGGTGAAATTCATCTGCATGCTCTCGCTGGATGAGAAGGTCTCCGGCATCGAAGCCTTCGGAACCACGCCGTACTTGTCAATCAGGCTGCAGATCATGTCCCACTGGCCGCCGTCCTGCACGGGCGCCATCAGGAGCCACTGCAGCAGGCGTCCCGAGGTCGGCTCGTCCAGCGTCTTCAGGATGCTTTCCAGGAAGTAATTGGCCTTTTCCAGCTTGTCCCAGAACATCGTGTAGGTCTGCGACAGTTCGAAATCCTTAAGGTTAAGTTTCTGCATGATGCGGAAGCGCATGGTGTTCAGGGCGGCGAACATCCAGCAGCGGCCGCTCCGCTTCTGGTTGGTGATGCCCTTCTGCGGCAGCGAGACCGAATAGGCGTGCAGATCGGTGCGGAAGGCGTCGGGGCGCTTCGCGCTCTCGTTCACGCCGACGGCCGTTACGGCGTCCATGGCCACGCGGTTCGCGCGGTCGGCCAGAAATTCCTTTTCCTGCTTCTTCAGCCAGGTCTTCGTGATCTTTTCACTCATTGGATCTTCCTCCGTTTACAGGGGTCTCGTCACCTCACGCAGCCACGCCGCGACTTCAGGAGCGAGGCCGTCCTTCAGGGTCTGATATACCGTTTCGTGGTAAGCGTTCACCGCATCGATCTCCTGCTTCGTCATTTCATCCTTATTGACCGGAGTGAGGTCGTACGGGCAGAGCGTCAGGCTCTCAAACTTCAGGTATTTTCCGTATTCGGACTCACCGTCGGCGACGCAGAGGAGTTCGTTTTCAATGCGGATGCCGTAGCCGTTATCAATGTAAATGCCGGGTTCGTCGGTCGTCACCATGCCGGGCGCAAGAGCCGGGCGCAGCGCCTTATTGTCCGGGATGGACATGCGGAAAGCATTCGGTCCTTCATGTACGTTGAGGCAGAAGCCGACGCCGTGGCCGGTCCCGTGGCGGTAGTCGATGTGGTCTTCCCACATAGGTCCCCGGGCCAGAACGTCCAGCTGGCAGCCGGCGACCCCTTCGGGGAACACGGCCGAAGCAAGGCGGATGTGGCTCCTGAGCACGGAAGTGTAGTGGTGGCGTTCCGCATCGGAGAGCGGTCCCATGGCCATGGTGCGCGTGATGTCCGTGGTGCCTTCCAGGTACTGTCCGCCGGAGTCCACGAGGAAGAAGCCGCGCTTTTTCAGCATGTCGAACTTTTCGGGAGTCGCAGCATAGTGCGCCATCGCGGCGTTCGGTCCCATCGCGGCGATCGTGCCGAAGGAAAGTTCAAAGGCGCCCTGCTCGCGGCGGCAGTTTTCCAGGTAGTCGGCGGCATCGATCTCGCTTAAGGATTCGATGTCCGGATGGTGCGCCAGCCAGTACAGGAAGTTCACCATCGCCAGGCCGTCCTTGTAATGCGATACGCGGAGCGCCTTCTGCTCGGTCTCGTTCTTCACGCATTTCATCAGCATGGTCGGGTTCGGCGCGGTGATAAGTTCCACGCTCTCCTGCACGGCCGATTTCACATAGGAGCAGACGGCGGCGCCGTCAACAAGAAGTTTCGTTCCTGCAGGGATGGCCTTGATGTCCTCCCAGACCGCTTCGTAAGGCTTCAGGGAAACGCCCGCTGCCCTGACGTAAGCGTGGACCTCCTCCGGGACCTTCTCCTCCGTGACGTACCAGACGGCCTCGTCCTGCGTCATTTTTACGAAGGAAAAGACCACCGGGTTGCAGGGGACGTCCCCGCCGCGCACGTTCAGGAGCCAGCAGATATCGGAAAGCCCCGTGATGAGGTGCATGTCCGCGCCGTGCTTCTTCATTTCCGCGCGTACGCGGGCAAGCTTCGCCGCCGCGGATTCGCCCGCGATCTCCTCCGGCATCAGGAAGGCTTCATGGAATTCCTGGGCCGGACGGTCCGTCCAGAGTTCACCGACCAGGTCGCGGTCGGCCTTCACGCTGATCTTCTTCTCCGCAAGCGCCTTCTCCCACGCTTCCGCCTGGCCGAGCGGCACGATGCGGCCGTCAAAGCCGAGGACGCCGCCGTCCGGCAGTTCCTCTTTCAGGAAATCCTGCAGGGACTTCACGTCCTTGAGGCCGACCTTGTAGAGGTCGATGCCGGAGCCCTGAAGTTCCCGCTCCGCCTGCAGATGATAACGGCCGTCGGTCCAGAGGCCTGCCTTGTCCGCCGTTACCGCGGCGATGCTGGACTCTCCGGTAAAGCCGGTCAGGAAAGTCAGGGTGTTAAAATAAGCGCTGTAATATTCCGAACCGTGAAAATCTCCGCAGGTCACGACCCAGACGTCGATCCCCGCTTCCTTCATCTTCGCCCGCAGCGCGTCCACCGTTTCTTTTTTCGTCATGTCATTTTCCTCTGTTCACTCTGTTGTCGGATGAGCCTTCCTCCCGAACGCGTCGGGGACCTGTTTGACCAGGTCCCCGTGCACAGGCGGATGAGCGCCGGGCGCTCACGGCTCAATATCGTTCATCCGGCCTGCCCCGTTCAGGAGAGCACCGTTACGTCGTTCGGATCGCCGATGACGCAGGTCCCGTCTTCGATCTTGACCTTCTTCTCGACGATGCAGTTCTCGAGCGTCACGCCGTTGCCGACGTAGACGTCGTTCAGCAGCACGCAGTTCTTTACGACGCTGCCGTCGCCGATGTAGACCTTCTTGAACAGGACCGAATTTTCCACGCTGCCGTTCACGATGGTTCCGCCCGCGGCCAGTGAGTTCCTGACCTTGGCATTTTCGTTGAACTTGGCCGGAGGGAAGTCATCCACCTTCGTGGAGATCTTCGGATATTCATAGAAGAATTTCCTTCTCAGTTCCGGGCTCAGCATGTCCATGTTGCATTCGAAATATGACTGCGCGGAGGCGATGTTCTTCCAATAACCGTCCATCACGTAAGCCTTGATGCGTTCCTGTTCCAGGTTCCGCACCAGCACGTCGCGCACGAAGTCGTAATCGTCGCGGCGCTTGCATTCCTCGAGCAGACGGATCAGGCGGAGCCTGCGGATCAGGTAGATGCCGCAGTTGATGTACTGTCCCTTCGCGCCTTCTTCCTTCTCGTGCCATGCGGTGATGCGGCCTTCGCCGTCCGTCTCGAGCACGCCGAAGCGGGAGGAGTCGGCATCGCCCTTGTCGCGGCAGACCACGGTGATCTGCGCGCCGCTTTCGACGTGTTTCTCCATGACGTCGTCAAAGTCAAGCTTGTACACGCCGTCGCCGGAGGCGATGACCACGTAAGGTTCGTGGCGTTCCTTGATGAAATCCAGATTCTGCACCAGGGCGTCAGCCGTTCCGCGGAACCAGTTGGTGCTCTCCGGGGTAATGGTCGGGTTCAGCAGATACAGGCCGCCCTGCTTGCGGCCGAAACCCCACCAGGAGGGCGCGCTCAGGTGCTCGTTCAGCGAGCGGGAGCTGTACTGGGTAAGCACCGCTACGGTATTGATCTTCGAATTGGCCATGTTGCTGAGCGCAAAGTCGACGGCACGGTAAGCCCCGGCCACCGGCATGGCTGCCACGGCGCGGATATCGGTAAGACCTTTCATGAGGTCGGATCCGCCGCCGGCCAGAATGATTCCCAGTGCTTTCATCTCTTCCCCTCCTTCTTCAGGATGTAGCCGCCGGAGGCCAGCGCGCCGTCCGGATAATCCTCAGGGCCGGTCACGCCGGAGATCGCTGTGTTCTTTCCGATGCTCACGCCTTCGGGGATCACGCTCGATGCGCCGATGACGACCAGATCGCTGTTGTATACCTTCGGATCCAGGCGGCTGACTTCAAAGTTGCCCTCGCCGAGTTTGGCGTTCTTTCCGATCACGGTGTTCTCGGCGATGATGGCCTTGCGCACCACGGCGCCTTCCCCGACCGTCACGCCGTTCATGAGGATGGAATCAATGACCTTCGCACCGGCGGCGACTTTCACGTCGGAGCCGAGCACGGAGTGCTTCACCTTGCCGAAGACTTCGCTGCCGTCGCCGACGATCGAATGCGAAGCCTGCGCTTCGCTGCCCATGTAGGCCGGCGCGTGCGATTCCGCACTCGTATAGATCTGCCAGAACTCCTCATAGAGGTTGAATTCCGGAACCAGATCCGTCAGTTCCATGTTGGTCTCCCAGTAGGTCGTCAGCGTTCCGACGTCCTTCCAGTAGCCGTTGAATTCATAGGCGTAGACCTTGTCGGTCTCACGGAAGAGGTACGGGATCACGTGCATGCCGAAGTCGCAGCCGGGGACCTGCTTCAGTTCGGTCAAGGCCGCTCTAAGGGTCTTGTAATTGAAGATGTAGATGCCCATGGAGGCGAGGTTGCTCCGCGGATTCGCGGGCTTTTCCTCGAACTCGGTCACCTTTCCGTTGCTGTCAGTGACCAGGATGCCGTAGCGGTGCGCTTCGTTCCAGTCTACCGGCATGACGGCGATCGTCGCCTCGGCGCCGGCCTTGATGTGACGCTGCAGCATTTCGCCGTAGTCCATCTTGTAGATGTGGTCGCCGGAGAGGATCAGCACGTATTCGGGATTGTAGCTGTCCATGTAGGTCAGGTTCTGGAAAATGGCGTTGGCCGTGCCGGTATACCATTCGCTGTCGCCCGACTTCTCGTAAGGAGGCAGAATGGTGACGCCGCCCACCTGTTTATCCAGATCCCACGGGATCCCGATGCCGATATGCGTATTCAGCTGCAGCGGCTGGTACTGCGTCAGTACCCCGACCGTATCCACGTCTGAGTTCACGCAGTTGCTCAGAGGGAAATCGATGATGCAGTATTTACCGCCGAAGGCCACTGCAGGCTTAGCCATTCCTTGAGTCAGGACGCCGAGACGGCTGCCCTGGCCGCCGGCCAGCAGCATGGCGATCATTTCTTTTTTGACCATGTCATACTCCTCCATATTGAAGTTCATTTGTATTATAGCACAGAAAGAGTGGATTGAAAAGACACGCGCGGACTTTACGGCAGGATAAAAAGAAGATATAATGCAAATATATCCGTTTCGAAGGAGGAAAGCCGTGCGTTTCATCCATACCGCTGATCTGCATCTGGGCATGCTGCCGGATAAGGACAAGCCCTGGGGACCCGCCAGGGCGGATGCCGTGCGCACTTCGCTGCTGCGCCTTACGGAGATCTGCGCCCGGGAGGACGTCGACCTCCTGCTCATTGCCGGCGATCTGTTTCACGCGCCGCCGACCGAGCGGGAACTGAAGGACGCCGACTATCTTTTCAGTACGCTTCCGCGCACGAAGGTCGTGCTGATCGCGGGCAACCACGATTTCGTCCGGCCCGGCTCGGCCTACGCGCGCTTTGCGTTCTGCCCGCAGGTGACCTTTCTGTCCTCGCCGGAGCTTTCTTCCGTCTTTTTCCCGCAGTGGGACCTGGAAGTGCACGGCTTCAGCTATGACGCGCAGGTGCTTACGGATGACCGTCTGGATACGTTCCGTGCGCCGGAGGACGGCCGCCGCCACATCCTGCTCGCACACGGCGGCGACGCGGATCATCTGCCGCTTCACCCTGCACGTATCGCCGCAAACGGCTGGGACTACGCCGCGCTCGGGCATCTGCACAGGCCTGCCCTCGCCCAGGACGGCCGCGTAGCCATTCCGGGCTCTCCGGAAGCGCTCGACCGCAGTGAGACCGGTGCCCACGGCTTCTATCTCGGCACGATGAAAAAGAATGAATTCAGCCTCGAATGGCGGACGTTCTCGGACTTCCGCTATACCGAGGTTACCGTTAACATGACGCCCGAAATGACTGCGTCCGGCCTGGAGAGCCTGATCCGCCGCCGTGCGGACGATCTGGCACGGGAAGTGCTGAATGTCCGGCTGGTCGGCAGGCGGGATCCTGCCTTCGTTCCGGACCGCGAAGCGCTGCTCCGAATCGGCGGGGTCGCCGAAGTCACCGACGAGACCCTGCCGGACTACCCGCTGGAAGAGTATCTTGCCAGGCCGGCGGGTGACCTGCTCGGCCGCTTTGTCCGCAGCTTTACCGAAGACGGCAAGGCAGACGATCCTTCAGCCCGGAAATCCCTGTACTACGGACTTGACGCGCTCCTCTGCACGGCAGGCGGCGGAAAGGAGGCCATCCGGTGAAACTGACCAAATGCGTCATCCGCCAGTTCGGTTCCCTGCGGAACAAAAGCTTCGATTTCGGCGACGGCATCACCCTGATCAGCGGAAAGAACGAGTCCGGCAAGAGCACCCTGCACACCGCGATCACTGCGCTCCTTTTCGGCATGGAAAAAGGCAAGGGCCGCGCTGCCGCGTCCGGCGTCTACCGCGCAAACCTGCCCTGGTCCGAGCCCGATCTCTACGGCGGCTTCGTCACCTGGACGCGCGGGGAGGTGAAGGTCACGGCCGACCGCGATTTCTCGCGGACGCCTCCGCAGTCCCGCCTCATTGTCGAAGAGCCCGCCCGCGTGCGGCAGATCAGCCCGGAGGAAGTCCCCTTCCCCGACGGGCTTTCGCCCTACGTCTTCACCAATACGCTTTCGTTCCGTCAGATCGGCGCAGCCACCGGCGACGGCCTGGCCGCGGATCTGCAGAACCACGTGATGAACCTCCGCAGCAGCGGGGACGAACGCCTGAACGTCCGCGCCGCCGCAGACAGCCTGAAAGCCCGCCGGAAAGCACTGGAGCGCCGCATCGACACAGCCGCCGAGGCCGAGGACGCCTCGCTGGACCTGACCCTCCGGGATCTGGAACGGCGCACGCTTTCCGAGGGCGGCGACTATGACCGCCTGAAAGCCGAAGCCGACGCCCGGGACGCCCGCATCCGCGAGCTGACGGCCGAACGCGAACGCACCGACAGAGACCTCCGGCAGAAGGAAGCCCTGCTCACGAACATGGGTACGACCTCCCGGGAAGCTATCGAGGACGATCTTCGCCGCACCGGAGTCCTCTGCGAGCAGATGGAGATCTACGAACGGGACTACACGGGCGGGCGGATCGGTTCCGGCGTCCTGAACGTTCTCTCCCTCGTCACGGTCCTGGTCCTCCTCTTCTCCATCTTTTTCCTGAACCGCATCATCCAGAGCGGTACCGGACTGTGGCCTCTGATCCCGCTGTTTGCCGCCGCGCTTCTTGCCGCAACCTTCTTCGTCCGCCTGACCCGTCAGGCTGACGCAAATGCCGCCGACGAAAAGAACCGTCAGATCCTGACCGGCATGCTTTCACGCTACCTGCCCGATTACGAGGCGCAGGGCACGCTGAAGGAAGCCGGAGAAATGAAAGTCTATCTTGAAAAAGTGGTGCAGCTCTTCGACTACCTCGCGGAAAAGCGCCGCGTATTCGAGCAGGATACCGAGGAACTGGTCAGCCTCTCTGCCTCTCGCGAAGCCATGAACGAAGCCCTGAACGAACAGCTCGTCCGGAAGGTCCGGCGCGAGCAGTGGGAGCTGGAACTCCGCGAGGCCATGGCACGGAAGGAAGCCCTGAAGCCCGTCCTCAAGGAGAACGAACGGCTTCGGAATGAGATCGCCGCGATCGCGCGGGCAGGCGCCGTCCTTACGGTGCTTGCGGAGGATGCGTCTGCAAATTTTGGCGCGCCGCTCACGCGGGAAGCCTCCGCGATTTTCTCCGAGATCACCGGCGGCGCTTACGACGGGCTGGAGGTCAGCGACAGCCTCGAACTCTTCGCCCTCTCCGCAGGCAGAAAAATAGCACCGGGCGCATTATCCGCCGGTGCTATGGAACAGCTGTATTTTTCCTTCAGGCTCGCCGTCGTGCGCTGCCTCTGGCCGCACGAGGAGATGCCGCTCTTCTTTGACGACAGTTTCGCCATGTATGACAGCGAGCGGCTGGATGCCTGCCTTCGCTGGCTGCACGAAAACTACCGCGGGCAGGTCTTTCTCTTTACCTGCCAGGACCGCGAGAAGAAAACGCTCGACCGTCTGGGGATCCCTTACGACTCCTTCGAGCTGTAAGCCGTCGCTCTGGCCGCCGCTTTTTTCCGCTTGCGGGCAGCCCTTTCCTTTTCAAGCCGTTTGTGACGTTTCTCACGGACGGCTTCTTTTCTTGCCTTCAGTTCCTCCACGTCCTTCTCGGTCGCGGGCTTGATCGTCTTCACGATGAAGATCTTCTCGCCGCGCGTCTTGCGGATGCGGATCTTGCCCTTGACGTTGCCGTGCAGAGGGCACTGGATCAGTGCGTAATACATGTTGCCGGTCGCCGAGGCGAACCATTTCATGCGGTGGATGACCGGCAGCCCGCATTTCGGGCAGCGGATCGCCGTCACGGTCTTGTCGTTCAGGGCGTCTTCCTTGGTGTCGAAGGGGACCGACACGTACTTGTCGTAAGTCTTGAAATGCAGATAGACCTCTTCCTCCCGGGTCTCCGGCAGGCGGTAATAGTCGACCGACTTATATTCCAGGACCGGCTTCAGGTTCAGTTTTTTCATGACCTCGGCCGTGTACCAGGCATCCTCGAAGGCCCCGTGGAAGGGTTTCGTCTCGGGGATCTCCAGCGCTTCTACTGCTTCCTGCAGGGCAGGCCGCTTCTTGCCGTCCATGAGGGCGAGGCTGTAGAGTTTCTGCAGATCGTAGTAGAGGAGCGGCTTCGGGAAATCGTAGCGGATCTTGTAATAATCAAGGTTTCTCTGCAGTTCGAAAAGGTCCGAAGGCCCCCAGGTCACGAACATCGGATCCTCGCCGCACCATTCGAGGAAATGCCGCGCGGCAGGGGAAAAGGTCTTGGAATTCTTCAGTTCATTCATGTCCAGATGGACGATCTTCTGGGTCTGCTTGTTCATCTCCCGGTAGACCAGCGGCTTGACGGTTTCATGAAATTCACTGATGGTCTTCAGACGGGAGTTCAGCTTGACGGCCCCGATCTCAAGGATCTCAAAGGGGAGTCTGGGATTCGGACGGGCACGTCCGGCGGGCGCCTGGTTCCATTCCAGGTCAAAAACGATATAGTTCATAGCACCTTCTGTCCGGCCTCCCACTGAAGAGGCCAAGCTCCGCGGGCGTCCCCGCAGGCGAATTTCGGGACCGGTTCCGTTTTGTCAACAGTTTGTTGACAAACGCGGGCTTTTTTGCTGCATTCCGCAACACTTTGTCCCTGCCCGTGAAATCCCCTTCTCCTGGGTTATAATTTTCTCAGGAAAGGAGGGATCTCCATGAACTTGCGACTGAAAGAAGCTCGCCAGCAGAAAGGTTTATCGCAAAGCGAGCTGGCCGATCTGGCCCATGTTTCCCGGCAAGCTTATTCTTTGTACGAGAGAGATCTGCGGCGTCCCAACTGGGAAACCATGATCGTACTTGCAAAAGCCCTTGATGTTTCCGTGGACTATCTGCTCGGGCTGACCGAAGATCCCTTCCCCGCCGTCCGCCTGGACGCCCGCGAACGAGAGATCGTAAGGACCTACCACATGCTCGACGAGCGAGGCAAGGACATGATCGACATCACCCTGAAAGAGCAGAGCCGCTACGCCTCTCTGCCGGAGAAAGAGGCGCCCTGAGTTTCCGTTCCCGGCCGCGTCTTACGCTTCCTGCGCCGGCTGCTTTCCGCCGAGCGCCTTCCACTTCAGATACCCGCCCATGAACTTATCGATATCGCCGTCAAGCACCGCGCCTGCGTTGGCCGTTTCCACGCCGGTGCGGTGATCTTTTACCATCGTGTAGGGCTGCAGCACGTAGGAACGGATCTGGCTGCCCCAGGCGATGTCGGCCACTTCGCCGCGGATCGCGCCGGCCTTTTCGGCATTTTCCTGCTGCTTCAGAATGAAGAGTTTGGCCTTCAGCATCTGCATGGCCTTGTCCTTGTTCTGGTACTGCGAGCGCTCATTCTGGCACTGCACCACGATGCCGGTCGGGTAGTGGGTGATGCGGATGGCCGAGGAGGTCTTGTTGACCTTCTGGCCGCCGGCGCCGCTTGAGCGGAACACGTCGATGCGGATGTCGTCGTCCGGGATCTCGATATCCAGGTCTTCTTCAATGTCCGGCATGACGTCGCAGGACACGAAGCTGGTCTGGCGCTTGGCCTGGGCATTGAAAGGCGAAATGCGTACCAGCCGGTGGATGCCGTGCTCGGAGCGCATGTAGCCGTAGGCATTCAGCCCGTTGATCTGCATGGTCACGGACTTGATGCCGGCTTCGTCGCCGTCCTGCAGGTCCAGGACGTCCACGGTATAGCCCTTCGCGGCCGCCCAGCGGGTGTACATGCGGTAAAGCATCTCACACCAGTCGCAGGATTCCGTTCCGCCGGCGCCCGAGTGGAGCGTCACGATCGCGTTCTTGTCATCAAACTCGCCGTTTAAGAGCGTGCTCATCCGGAGCGTTTCGAGTTCATCCGCAAAGCGCTCCAGCATCCTGCCAACCTCGGCAGTCGTCTCTTCGTCATCTTCTTCGTAAGCCAGCTCGATCATCATCCCGATATCTTCGTATTCCTGGGCCAGGTCCGTGATCTTTTTCACGGTGTCCTTGGTATTCTTCAGTTCGGTCGTGATCTTCGCTGCCTTCTCGGCGTCATTCCAGAAGGTGGGCTCCTCCATCATCTTTTCCAGTTCGATGACGCGGTTCTGCTTTCCCGCAAGGTCCAGCGAGCCCTTGACTTCTTCAAGGGGTTCCTTCAGGGTACCGAGGGTAGTTTTGTACTGGTCAAGTTCCAGCATGTCATTCTCCTATGCCTGCAGCTTCGGGGCGCCGGGACGTCCGTGGCACTGCTTGTACTTCTTGCCGCTGCCGCAGGGGCAGGGGGAATTCGGGTAGATCTTCACTTCGGCGCGCTTGACCGGGGCCTTCGTTACGGAATCGTCGCGGTTCGTGCCGACGGCCTTCGCAACCTGTTCACGCTCGACCTTCTGCTCCGCGCGGATGTGCATGAGCGCCTGGACCGTGTCGTCCTGAATGCCGGCGGTCATGGCCTCGAACATGTCGAAGCCCTGCATCTTGTACTCGACGACCGGGTTCTTGTTGCCGTAAGCCTGCAGGCCGATGCCCTGGCGCAGCTGTTCCATATCGTCGATGTGGTTCATCCAGCGGCGGTCAACGCTCCTGAGCAGCACCACGCGCTCAATTTCGCGCATCTTCTCATCGTTGCCGACCATGGCTTCCTTCTCTTCGTAGAGGCGGACCGCCTGTTCCTTGACGTACTGTTTCAGGTCATTCTTCTTCATGTCCTTCACGACGTCGTAGGTGATGGGTTCGATCGGGACGATCGGCAGCAGGGACTGGTTCAGTTCGGTCAGATCCCATTCGTCGGCCGAAGCGTCCTCGCCGATGCAGCCCTGCACGATGCCGTCGCAGACGTCGCTGATCATGTTCATGATCACGCCGCGCATGTTCTCGCCGTCCAGCACCTTCCGGCGCTCGGCGTAGATGATCTCGCGCTGTTCGTTCATGACCTGGTCGTATTCAAGCAAGGCCTTGCGGATGCCGAAGTTGTTGCCCTCAATGCGCTTCTGGGCACGTTCGATGGCGCTCGACAGCATCTTGTGTTCGATGGGTTCGTTGTCCGGCACGTTCAGGGAATTGAACATGTTCAGCATCTTCTCGCCGCCGAACAGACGCATCAGATCGTCTTCGAGGGAGATGTAGAAGCAGGATTCGCCGGGGTCGCCCTGTCGGCCGGAACGGCCGCGCAGCTGGTTGTCGATGCGGCGGGATTCGTGGCGTTCGGTACCCACGATCTTCAGGCCGCCGGCGGCTCTCGCCTCGTCGTCAAGCTTAATGTCGGTACCTCGGCCGGCCATGTTGGTCGCGATGGTGACCGCCCCGTGGCGTCCGGCATCTGCGATGATCTCGGCTTCCATTTCATGGTAGCGCGCATTCAGTACGTTCAGCTTGACGCCCTTCTTCCGGAGCATCGCGGCGATCTCTTCCGAAGAATCGATGGTCACGGTACCGACCAGGACGGGCTGGCCCTTCTCGTGCGCTGCGGTAACGGCTTCCACGATCGCGTGGAGCTTTTCACGCTTGGTCTTGTACACCTGGTCGTTCAGGTCTTTTCGGATGACCGGGACGTTGGTCGGGATCGCAATGACGTCCATGCCGTAGATGTCGCGGAATTCCTTCTCTTCGGTCATGGCCGTACCGGTCATGCCCGCCTTCTTCTCGAATTTGTTGAAGAAGTTCTGGAAGGTGATGGTCGCGAGGGTCTTCGACTCGCGCTTGACCTTGACGTGTTCCTTGGCTTCGATGGCCTGGTGCAGGCCGTCCGAATAGCGGCGGCCCGGCAGCACGCGCCCGGTGAACTCGTCGACGATGAAGACTTCGTTGTCCTTTACCATGTAGTCCTTGTCGCGGAACATCAGGTAATGCGCACGCAGGGCCAGGATCATGTTGTGCTGGATATCCTGGTTCTCCATGTCGGCCAGGTTGTCGATCTGGAAGAACTTCTCGACCTTGTCAATGCCTTCCGCGGTCAGGTGGACCTGCTTTTCCTTCTCGTTGACGATGAAGTCGCCGGTCTCCTGCTCCTCTTCGTTCATGATCATGTCCATCTTGGACAGTTCCTTGGCCTCGCCCTTTTTCAGGCGGGTCGCCAGGTAGTCGCAGGTCTCGTAGAGTTTCGTTGACTTGCCGCTCTGGCCGGAAATGATCAGGGGCGTTCTGGCCTCGTCGATGAGGACCGAGTCGACCTCGTCGATGATCGCGTAGTGCAGGTCGCGGAGGACCATTTCCTCCTTGTAAATGACCATGTTGTCACGCAGGTAGTCGAAACCGAGCTCGTTGTTCGTGACGTAGGTGATGTCGCAGTTGTAGGCGGCGCGGCGTTCCTCGGGCGTCATGCTGTTCAGCACGCAGCCGACGGTGAGCCCCAGGTATTCGTGGACCTTGCCCATCCACTCCGCGTCACGCTTGGCCAGGTAGTCGTTGACCGTGACGATGTGGACACCCTTGCCTTCCAGGGCGTTCAGATAGGCCGGGAGAGTCGAGACCAGGGTCTTGCCTTCACCGGTCTTCATTTCGGCGATGCGGCCCTGATGCAGGATGATGCCGCCGATCAGCTGTACGCGGTAGTGTTCCAGACCGATGGATCGCTTCGCGCTTTCGCGCACGAGGGCGAAGGCTTCGACCAGGATGTCGTCCAGGGTCTCACCGTTTGCCAGGCGTTCCTTGAACTCACGGGTCTTTGCCTGCATCTCTTCCTGGGTCATGGCCTGCATCGTCGGACGCAGGGCTTCGATTTTATCCACCAGCGGCTTGATACGTTTTAATTCGCGGTCGCTGTAGGATCCGAAGATCTTATCGATTATGCTCATGTTTATTCCTTCTTCTTACCGTACTTCGGCGCCGCCGGCGACTTCTTTTTCGGGAGTCATCAGGGAAAGGTTCCCCTCTTCATCCTCCGCAGCGAGGATCATGCCCTCACTCAGCATGCCGGCGAGCTTCGCGGGCTTCAGGTTCACGATGGCCATGACCTTCTTGCCGACCATTTCCTCAGGCTTGTACCAGGCCTTGATCCCGGAAAGGATCTGACGGGTCTCACTGCCGAAACGGATGGTGTTGCAGAGGAGTTTTCTGGACTTCGGGACCTCTTCGCAGGCAATGATCTCGCCGATGCGGAATTCGAGCTTCGCGAAATCGTCATATTCGACCTCGGGCTTGTGGACGAGGGGCTTCTCCCCGGTCTTTTCTTCCGGCGCGGGCTGTTCTTCCTTCTTCTCTTCCGGTGCCGGGAACATCTCTCTTACCTTCGCCATGACGGCAGCAGGGTCGAGTCTCGCAAAGAGCTGCTCGGGCTTCTCCGTCACCTTCGTCTCCCCGTGCAGGCCGAAGCCGCCGAGTTCGGCAAAGGAATACGGTTCCGTCCCCAGCTGGTCCGTGATCTTCTTCGCGGTGTCCGGCAGGAAGGGGGCGAGCAGGCTCGCGCCGACGGTGAGCCCTTCGCGGAGGTTGTACAGCACCGTCGCGAGGCGGTCCTTCTTCTCAGGATCCTTCGCAAGTGCCCAGGGCATCGTCTCGTCGATGTATTTGTTGCAGCGCTTGAAGAGGTTCCAGATCTCGGTCAGGGCATCTGCCACGTGCAGGGTCTCCATTGCCTTCTCGCAGCGCGCAGGCGTTTCCTTCGCAAGGGCGATCAGTTCATCGTCCACAGGCTCGCTCACGCCGCCGTTTCGGACGGTGCCGCCGAAATACTTGTTGCTCATCGCAACGGTGCGGTTCAGCAGATTGCCGAGGACATTCGCGAGGTCCGTGTTGATCCGTTCGATCAGGAGGTCCCAGGTGATCACGCCGTCATTTTCAAACGGCATCTCGTGCAGCACGAAATAGCGCACCGCATCGAGGCCGAAGAAATCGATCAGGGTGTCCGCGTAGAGGACGTTGCCGCGCGACTTCGACATCTTGCCGTCGCCCTGCAGCAGCCAGGGATGGCCGAAGACCTGCTTCGGGAGCGGTTCGCCGAGCGCCATCAGGAAGATCGGCCAGTAAATGGTATGGAAGCGGATGATGTCCTTGCCGATGACGTGGACGTCCGCCGGCCAGAATTTCTTATACTGCTCCGTGCTTTCGCCGCCGCAGTGATAGCCGATGCCGGTAATGTAGTTGGTCAGCGCGTCCAGCCAGACATAGACGACGTGCTTTTCGTCGAAGGTGACCGGGATGCCCCACTTGAAAGAGGTGCGGGAAACGCACAGGTCCTGCAGGCCGGGCAGCAGGAAATTGTTCATCATCTCGTTCTTGCGGGAAACGGGCTGGATGAACTCGGGATGTTTATTGATATGGTCGATCAGCGCCGGCGCGTATTTGCTCATCTTGAAGAAATACGCTTCCTCCTTGGCCTTTTCCACGGGGCGGCCGCAGTCGGGACAGACTTTCACGCCGTCCTTTTCCACGACCTGGCTTTCCGTGAAGAAAGACTCGTCGGGCACGCAGTACCAGCCTTCGTAGGCGCCTTTGTAGATATCGCCCTGATCGTAGAGTTTCTTAAAGATCTTCTGGACCTCGGCTTCATGATAGCCGTCAGTCGTGCGGATGAACTTGTCGTAGGAAATGTTCAGGGAGTCCCAGATGTTCTGGATGAGACCGGCGGTCTCGTCCACGAAGCTCTTCGGATCCTTGCCCGCGGCTGCCGCTTTGTTTTCGATCTTCTGGCCGTGTTCGTCGGTGCCGGTCTGGAAGAAAACGTCGTAGCCCTGGGCTCTGCGGAATCTGGCAATGGCGTCCGTCAGGACGATCTCATAGCAGTTGCCGATGTGCGGCTTGCCCGAGGCATAGGCAATGGCGGTGGTGATGTAGTAGGGTTTCTTGTCGTAGGTGTTCATGTTTGTCTCCTTATCCGTCGCGGCAGATGAGCCGTTCCGGGTCCTTGGCTGCGGACAGCCGAAAATACCCAAAAGATGGGCATACTTGGTTGGATTATAGCATAGAGAGAGGTGGTTTTCAAGAATTATATGTGCTCGCTGACGCCCGCGCTCGCGTCCGGTACGAAGTTTTCTCACTAGACGCTTCGCTAAATCGTTCGAAAACTTGTCCGGCCCGCTCGCGCTTTGGGTTGTTACGCTCGCTGCCTCGAACAGTCTTTCTCAGCTCCGGTCCGCTTCGCTCCCAAGTCGCTTCGAAAGACCGTTTCGGGCACGCTCGCTCAGGTATGGACGGCCCGCTCGCGCTTATGGCATGGATACTCCGGTGTTCACCACGTCAGGTCTTCTTTCCCTGCTATATCCAACCTTGAGGTACGGAGGGCAGGGCGGCAGAGCGGGATGCTCTTTCCCTTCTTCAGGAAGAGCGGCACTTCGTTCAGGGCGACGCGGATATAGTGAAGCCCCGGAGGAAGGATCTCTTTCGCCGTAATGCGGTCTCCCGAAAGCTTCACGAAGCACATTTCCTCGGGCAGGTATACCGTCCGGCCGGAGACGTTCTGCTCGTACACCGGCGCGATCATGCACTCATCGCCAAGCAGCAGCTGCGTTTCGCATTCGCGGGCAAGGGGGTCGTCCGGCCAGTCGAAGGAAAGCGGCCGGAACATCATGTCCCCTTCCTCGGCCGCGCGGCGGAACGTTTCGTACAGATAAGGGATCAGGCGGTAGCGTACCCGGGTCACGTCCCGGAAATCCGCCGTATTTTCGAAGCGGAAGCATTCCTGATCGCGGGTGCCCATCGCGGAGTGGTTGCGCATGAGCGGGGTGAAGACACCGAGCGCGAGGAAACGGAGCAGAAGGTCGGGCGTCGTATTGCCGCCGAAACCGCCGAGGTCCGCCCCGCAGTACAGGAAGCCGCACATGTTGGCGGAGGGCAGCATCTTCAGGCACAGCAGGATGTGCTGCCACCACGAATGATTATCGCCGAACCAGATGCCGCCATAGCGGTGCGCGCCGATGCAGGACGCGCGGGAGATCAGCAGGATCTTTTCCTTCCCGAATGCCTCTTCAAAGAATTCGCCGGCCGCCCGGGTCATGGAGGCCCCGTAGAGATTGTGGACGCGCATGTGGTTCACGGGTCTGCCGTCAATTTCATGCCAGATCGAGGCATAGTCCTCCCGCCGGTTGTCCAGCCCTTCGAAAGCGCCTTTCAGTGCAAAGAACTGCGGAAGATCAAGGTTTTTGCCGCGCATCTCCGACGCCGTTTCCAGTGCGTCCGCAAGACCTTTCGCGGAGTAAAAGAGCGCCGGTTCGTTCATGTCGTTCCAGAAGCCGTCGATGCCCATGTCGGTAAGGATGCGGTACTTTTCGCCGAACCACGCCCGCACTTCGGGGCGCAGGAAGTCGGGGAATCCGACGGTCCCGGGCCAGACGCCGCCTTCAAAGTCGGTGCCGTCCGCATTCCTGCAGAAATAGCCTTTGTCCCGGCCTTCCTCATAGACCGCATAGCCTTCTTCTTTTTTGACGCCGGCATCGATGATGGGAACGAGATGGATCCCTTCCGCCTTCATCTCCGCGGCAAGGCCGGCAAGATCCGGAAAGGCCTCCCGATCCACCGTGAAATTCTTATAGTGATCCATGTAGTCGATATCCAGATAAACGGCGTCCAGCGGGAGCCCGGCCTCGTCATAGCCGCGGACGATGTCCCGTACCGCTTCAGCATCAGGGTAACTCCAGCGGGACTGCTGGAAGCCGAACGCCCAGAACGGCGGGACATAGCTTTTCCCGATCAGGGAGCGGAATTCGCGGACGACGGCGCGCGGCGTCTCCCCGAAGATCAGATAGATCTCAAAATCCTCTCCGTCCAGGGTGATCACCGCCTCATCCGCGCGGGCATAGCCGATGTCCCAGCGGATCTCCGCCGGAAAATCGATGAAGATCCCGCAGCCGTCATGAAGCAGAAAATTGTGCGCGGCGTAGAAGGCCTCCTTCTCCTCCGTATGCAGATAGTCATCGCTGCAGAAGCTCCGGTAGATCCAGCCGCGTTTGTTGATCCCGCGCGGCGCTTCGCCGAGCCCGTACACGATCTCATCCTTCTCCAGCGGGAAGGAAAAAACAAAGCGCCCGCCGTCCAAGCGATGCGCGAAAGGGAAGCCGTCCATGCTTTCGGCCGGCAGCCTGCGAACTACTGCGCCGGTCACGATCGGCCGCCCTGAAACGAATCTTCTGATCATTGCTCTCTCCTGTCGGATAAGTGTTTGTTCCATTATAACAGCCGGAGCGCTCCTGCGCCAGCAAAAGGCAGAGAAAAGAAAGAAGGAATCTTGCGCCGGGAGGTGCCTTCATGGTATAGTGGCGTCGCGGCATCTGCCGCAGGAGGTCAGTTATGCGTCTGAAACATATCACGGGATCCGAAGACGTCGTCGAGGCCAGCCCGCAGGTCATCCACGACCCCGAAAGCATGAAGGGAAAGTGGAGGGAATACTTCGGCGGGCGGAAGATCGCCCTCGAGATCGGCTGCGGCAAAGGGAAATTTGTCACACAGTTAGCCGCTTTAAACCCCGAAATTGCCTATGTTGGACTGGATTTCTACTCAAGTGTCCTGTTCAAGGCGCTGAAAAAGGACCGCGAGCAGCTGGCCAACCTGAAGTTCCTGTGGATGGACGCGCGCGGCCTTTCCGAGGTCTTTGACGAAGGCGAAGTCGATATCATTTATCTCAATTTCTCCGATCCCTGGCCGAAGGACCGCCACGCAAAGCGCCGCCTGACCGCGCCGGGCTTTCTGAAAATGTGGGAGAACCTGCTCGCGCCCGACGGCCGGCTCGAATTCAAGACCGACAACATGCCCCTCTTCGAATGGTCCGCAGAAACCCTGAAAAACGAGGGCTGGACGCTCACCCTTCTCACCCGCGACCTCCATCATGACCCGGTCCTCTCCGAGGGCAACGTCATGACCGAATACGAAGAAAAATTCTCGGCAAAGGGCAACCCCATCGGGAAGCTCGCTGCCCTCCCGCCGAAGGCCTGACCGCCTCACCGCCTCCGCGCTCCGAAATGCGCAAGGAGTTCCCCATGGAATGGATCGCGCTCGGCCTTTTCTGTGCCGCCCTACTTATCTGCATCGTACTGGATCTGTCGATCCTGTACGCCCTCGCCTTCGGCCTGCTCGTCTTTTTGCTTTACGGCAGGCGCAAAGGCTTTTCCCGGCTCGAACTTTTCCGCATGGCCTTCGAAGGGATAAAGACCGTCCGCAACATCCTCATCACCTTCTTCCTGATCGGGATCATGACGGCGCTTTGGCGCGCGGCCGGGACGATCCCCGTCATCGTCTGCTATGCCTCCGGCCTGATCCGGCCGTCCGTCTTCCTTCTGATGGCCTTTCTCCTCAACTGCCTGGTCTCCGTGCTGACGGGAACCTCCTTCGGGACGGCCGCCACCATGGGCGTCATCTGTGCGGCGATCGGGACCTCCATGGGCGTCTCCCCTCTGCTTACCGGCGGCGCAGTGCTGTCCGGTGCCTTCTTCGGCGACCGCTGCTCTCCCGTTTCCACGAGCGCCCTCCTGGTCGCCGCCGTCACGAAGACCGATATCTACGACAACATCCGCCGCATGGTCAAAACGGCCTTCGTTCCGTTTCTGCTTGCCTGCGGCATCTACGCCGGGATCGGACTGACACTCCCGCGCGAAGGCTCCGTCATGGACCTCGAAGCCCTGTTTTCCCGGAGTTTCCGGCTGCATTGGACCGCCCTCATCCCGGCGGCCGCCATCCTGGTCCTGGCGGCATTCCGCGTAAAGGTTAAGCTCGCCATGGGCGCCAGCATTCTCACAGCCGTCCCGCTCTGCCTGATCCTGCAGGGGCTTTCTCTCCCGGAGATCCTGCGCGCGGCATTATCCGGTTTTACGCCGGCGGATGCCGAGGTCGCCCGCCTCGTCAGCGGGGGCGGCATCGTCTCCATGATCCGCGTCGCCTGCATCGTCTGCCTTTCCTCCGCCTACTCCGGGATCTTTCAGAAGACCGGGATGCTTGATGAGGCCAAACGCCTTATCGGCAGGCTGTCCGCAAAGACAGGCGCTTACGCCGCGTCGCTCGTCACATCCGTCCTCACCGGTGTCATCGCCTGCAACCAGACCCTGACCATCCTTTTGACCGAGCAGCTCTGCCGCGGCGAATATGCCGATAAGGAAGTTCTTGCCCTCGACCTCGAAGACAGCGCGGTCGTGACTGCCCCGCTCATCCCCTGGTCCATTGCCGGTGCCGTGCCGCTTGCCGCAGTCGGCGCACCGTCCGCCGCCGTCCTTACCACTTTCTACCTCATCCTCCTGCCGCTCTGGCGGCTGGTTCAGGGAGCGCGGAAGACGAAATGACCGTGTTTTTTTTATTCTTGACATTAGGGTATATATCCCCTATAATCAAGCTGCAAAATCTTAGAAAGGAGACATCTCATGCCAACGATCAGCTACTTCTACGGGATCATTATTGTCATGTACCTGCGCAGCAAGGAACATAATCCTCCGCACGTACATGCGATCACGCAGGATCTGGACGCCCCGTTTCTGATCGCTACAGGAGAGATCATTGAAGGTGAATTTCCTCCAAAGGCGAAGGCGTTAGTACAGGAATTCATTTTGAAATATCAAAATGAACTGCTCGAAATGTGGGAAAGCGGGAAGTATCAAAAGCTGCCTCCGCTGACGTAACAGCGAGACAGGGCAAGAGGGAGATGTCGTTATGTTTCACAAAGCAGCAGAATTGAGATTACTTGAAGGAACAACTCTGGAAGTCTTATTTCAGGACGGTTATGTTAAGCGCTACGATATGCGCACGCTGTTCCCTAAATATCCGCAGTTGAAACAGCTGGAAGACCGAAGTCTGTTCCTGTCCGGCAAGCTGATAGGTGCTTACGGTATTGTCTGGAATGACGAACTGGATATTGACGCCGAAACGATCTATGAAGAGGGCGAAAACCTTCGCAGAGAAGTCCTTGTCATTCATCAGGCGTCAGCTCACGCAGTCGCTTCCGCCAGAGCGGAGGCGGACATCTCGCAGAAGCAGCTTGCGGATCTTTGCGGGATCGACCAGTCCGATATATCAAAGATCGAGCGGGGCGTTGCCAATCCTTCTGTTGCAACTTTAGAAAAAATTGCGCAGGCGTTGGGAGGCCGATTATCCATCTCTATCGAGATTCCGTCTGAGAAATGAAGACGGCAGGTGCATGAATAAAGCAAAAAAAGATGAAGGCGGCCGCCCCAGCTGCAGGGAACGGGGCTATTGTGCGGCATTCCGCCGCTGCGCAACAGCAGGTTGCTTGCGCGGCGGCTGTTTCCGTATTAGGATAAAGTCAGTCAAGGCAGCAAGGAGGTTTTTCCATGACCACACAGGAAGTGATCTATGATCTGAGAACGAGAAGCGGCCTCTCACAGGATGAACTCGCGGAGAAAGTCTTCGTGACGAGGCAGGCCGTCTCCCGCTGGGAAAACGGCGACACCGTGCCGAATACCGAGACCCTGAAACTTCTTTCGAACCTCTTCAACGTCTCCATCAACACACTGCTCGGCTCGCCGCGCCAGCTCTTCTGCCAGTGCTGCGGCATGCCGCTCGACGATACGATCATCAGCCGGAACGCGGACAGTTCGCTCAATGAGGACTACTGCAAGTGGTGCTATGCCGACGGGACCTATACCTATGACAATATGGACGACCTGATCGAGGTGTGCGTGAAGAACATGGCCGGGGACGGCTTTTCCGAGGAGCAGGCGCGCGGGTATCTGAAGCATCGCCTGCCGGAGTTGGATTACTGGAAGCGTCACACAGAGCTCAGCGACGGAGGGAAGTTCGACGCCTTCAAAAAGCAGCTGGTCGATGAGATCAATGCGCTCGGGATCCCGGGAATGCCGAAGGTCGAGTCCCTGAACGCCCTCGTCGGTTCCTATGTGAACCTTGCCTATCCGCTGCCCGGCGGGGCGGCGGTCCGGTTTCTGGACGACGGCACGACCTACCTGGGCACGCAGCTCGAAGTTCCCGGAGAAGAACGCTGCTTCGGCGTCCTTGCCAATGCCGACTTCATCCTGATCTGCACTTACGCGGAAGGCGGCACCGAGCCGGAACTGCTGCTGTACAAGAAGAGATAAAAACATCATTCCGGATAAAGCAAAGAGGGCGGCCGCAGGGCCGCCCTCTTCGTCATGACCGTTATCCGTTGTACTGCGCCTTGACATAGTCGATGAACGTTTCCTCCAGCAGCGACAGCTGGTGTCCTTTCCGCCAGACAAAAAGATAATCGACCGCGGTATTCGGCGCGAAGATTTCTTTCTGGATGAGCGAATCATTCATGACGTAGGCCGTCTGCGGGAAAATGCTGATTCCTACGCCGCGCCCGGCGAGCGCCGCTGCGTCCAGATAATTGTCCATCTCACAGATGATCCCGGGATTTTCTCCGGTCCCGCGGAACCAGCGGCGGATCGTGTCGACATGTGCCTTCCGGCTGGGAACGATGAGCGGTTCCGGCAGCAGGTCTTCGACGTTCAGGCTTTCCCGCTCCGCCAACGGGTGGTCGCGGCGCATCAGCGCCGCCATCCTCTCCTGCCCCACCTGAAAGCTGTTCAGGAGCTGCTGGTCGTAGGGCGCCGTGATCACCGCAAGACCGATCAGGCCGCCGCGCATCTTCTCGATCAGGTCGTCGCTGTTGCCGTCCAGGATGCGGAAACGCACCTGTGGGTGCTCTTTCAGGAAGCCGGAAAACCATTCGGCTGCGATGTCCGGCGCCATGCCTTCCACGAGGCCGATGGATACGGTCCCGGTCATCCCGGCCTTCAGCGAGCGGATCTCCGCCTCCGTCTTTTCCGAGAGGCTCAGAATGTCCTTAGCCCGCTGATAGAGCATTTTCCCGGCTTCGGTGAGTTCCAGCCGGCGCTTTCCACGGATGAACAGGACGGTATCCAGTTCTTCCTCCAGATTCTTCAGCTGCTGGCTGAGCGGGGGCTGGCTGATGTTCAGAAGGCCGGCTGCCCGGGTAATGTTCAGTTCTTCTGCCACGGTGACGAAATAGCGAAGCGTGCGCAGTTCCATCGGCTTATCTCCTCATTTTTCGGTTTCATCATATGCAAATCGTATTGATTTGCCAATATTATATATATTTTGTTTCTTCCGGTCAATATGGTAAACTGCAGAAGTGTTTTTTATTTTTCGCGGCGGCGTCTTTCGGACGCGCCGGTGCAGTCAGGATCCGTCTGACAGGAGCAAGGCAATGAAATACATTTTTGTGACAGGAGGCGTCGTATCCGGGCTTGGCAAGGGGATATGCGCCTCTTCTTTGGCAAGGCTGCTGAAGGCCAGAGGCTTCAAGGTGCAGAACCAGAAATTCGACCCCTACCTGAACGTCGACCCGGGGACGATGAGCCCCTACCAGCACGGAGAAGTCTTCGTGACCGATGACGGCGCGGAGACCGACCTCGACCTCGGACATTACGAGCGCTTTGCCGATGAGGCGCTGAGCGCCGACTCTTCTGTCTCTTCCGGAAAGATCTACTGGAACGTCCTGAACCGGGAACGGCAGGGCGGCTATCTCGGACACACCGTTCAGATCATTCCTCACATCACCGATGAGATCAAACAGAATATTTACGCGATGGCCGGCAAGGGCCTGGATGCTGCGATCTGCGAGATCGGCGGCACGGTCGGCGATATCGAAAGCCAGCCTTATCTGGAAGCGATCCGACAGGTAGCAGCCGAGCAAGGCCGGGAAAACGTCTGCTTCATTCACGTGCCTTTAGTCGTGGAGATCCCGGGCAGCGGCGAACTGAAAAGCAAGCCGGTCCAGCACTCCGTACGCGAGCTGCAGGCCGCCGGCATCAAGCCGGATGTCCTGGTCTGCCGTTCGAATCAGCCGCTCACGGAGGATATCCGTGACAAGATCGCGCTCCTGTGCAATATCGATAAGGACGCCGTGATCGAGAGCCTGACGGCTGATACGATCTACGCCGTGCCGCTGATGCTGGAGGAGGAAGGCCTGGCGGAGACCGTCTGCCGGAAGCTGGATCTGCCGCAGAAAAAGCCGGATCTTACGGAATGGCAGGCCATGGTGGAGCGCATCCACAGCGCCGAGGGCACGCTCAGGATCGCGCTCGTCGGCAAATACGTGCAGCTGCACGACGCATACCTCAGCATCGAAGAAGCCCTGCACCATGCAGCGGCTGCCGTCGGTGTGAAGGCCGACATTCAGTGGACCGATTCCGAAACGGTGACGGAGGAAAATGCTGCCGGGATCCTCGGAGACTGCGACGGGATCCTGGTGCCCGGCGGCTTCGGGAGCCGCGGCACGGAAGGCATGATCACGGCCGCCCGCTTCGCCAGAGAGCACGGCATCCCCTATTTCGGCATCTGCCTCGGCATGCAGATCGCGGTGATCGAATTTGCCCGGAACGTCCTCGGCTTTGCGGACGCGAACTCCACGGAATTTGATGAAAACACCGCGCATCCGGTCATCGACCTCATGCCGGACCAGAAACATATCTTCGACAAGGGCGGGACGATGCGCCTCGGTGCCTGGCCCTGCCGCCTTACTGCCGGTAGTCTGGCGGCAAAGGCGTACGGGACGGACTTCATTTCCGAAAGGCACCGCCACCGCTATGAATTTGCAAACGCTTACCGGGATGCCTTTGAAGAGAGCGGCATGCGGCTCTCCGGCCTTTCGCCTGACGGCACGCTGGTCGAGATCGTGGAACGTGCGGACGGGCCGTGGTTCGTCGGCGTGCAGTTCCATCCGGAGTTTCTGAGCCGGCCTAACCGCCCGCACCCGCTGTTCCAGGCCTTTATCGAAGCCCAGCTGGAAAGGAAGTCAAAATGAACCAGACCGTTGTCGTTCTTGATTTCGGCGGGCAGTACAGCCAGCTGATCGCACGCAGGATCCGCGAAGCAAAGGTTTACTGCGAGGTGCTGCCGTGGAAGACGCCGCTTTCCGTGATCCGGGAGAAAAAGCCGATCGGCATCGTCCTATCCGGCGGCCCGGCCAGCGTCTACGCGGAGGGCGCACCGACGGCGGATCCGGCCCTCTTTTCCCTGGGGATCCCCGTGCTCGGCATCTGCTACGGCTGCCAGCTGATGGTGCAGCTGCTCGGCGGATGGGTCAGCCCCGCACAGACGGACGGCGCCCGCGAATACGGCAGAACCCTGACACACTATGACGCCGACAGCCCTCTTGCCGCTTCGCTTCCGGCCGAAGCTGTCAGCTGGATGAGCCACGGCGATTTCGTGAAGATCCTGCCGGAAGGCTTTTCCGTATTTGCCGTCACGGCGCACTGCCCCGCCGCCGGCTTCGGAGATCCGGCACGCCGCCTCTACGGTCTGCAGTTTCATCCGGAGGTGCGCCACACCGAGTACGGTTCGCAGATCCTGAAGAATTTCCTCTATGAGATCTGCGGTGCGGCAGGCGACTGGAACATGTCCGATTATGCCGAGAGGGCCATGCGTGAGATCAGAGAAACGGCCGGGAACGGGCGCGTGCTGCTCGCGCTTTCCGGCGGTGTCGATTCGAGCGTCGCCTCCGTACTGCTTTCCCGGGCGGTCGGCAGGCGCCTCACCTGCGTCTATGTCGACCACGGCTTCATGCGGAAAAATGAGACGAAAGAGATCCGCCGCTATTTCTCCGCGCTGGACATGGATCTCCGCATGGTCGATGCGCGGGAGCGCTTCCTCGCGGCTCTTGCCGGCGTCACTGACCCGGAGGCCAAGCGGCACATCATCGGGGCGGAGTTCATCAAGGTCTTCAATGAAGAGGCGCAGAAGCTCGGCAGTACCGAATATCTCGCGCAGGGGACCATTTACCCGGACGTGATCGAGTCGGGCGAAGCCGGCGGCGCCGTGATCAAGAGCCACCACAACGTCGGCGGACTGCCGGAAAAGATCGGTTTCAAGGGGATCCTGGAGCCGCTGCGGATCCTCTTCAAGGACGAGGTCCGCGCGCTCGGGCGCGAGCTCGGCGTACCGGAGGAGATCGTTTCAAGGCAGCCTTTCCCCGGTCCGGGCCTTGCCGTCCGCGTGCTCGGCGAAGTCACCGAGGAGAAGCTGGAGACCGTCCGTGAGGCGGATGCCGTCTTCCGTGAGGTGATCGCATCCCGCGGCCTTGCCGGGCAGATCGACCAGTATTTTGCCGTTCTGACCGACATGCGGACCGTCGGCGTCATGGGCGATGCACGCACCTACAGCCGCACCGTCGCGCTGCGGGCCGTCCGCTCCGAGGATTTCATGACGGCGGACTTTGCACGTATTCCCTGGGACGCGCTGGAAGAAGCCTCGCGTCGGATCACCAACGAGGTAAACGGCGTGAACCGCGTCGTTTACGATATCTCATCCAAACCGCCGGCGACGGTGGAGCTTGAGTGATTCCCCGCGGCTGACAAGTCGAAGACGCCCTCAAAGCGGCCGGAATCACCCATGCTGCAGAAGTCCGTGAAGCGAACCGCTGAGGTGAAGCTGAACGGAGTGCGACGATCGCAAGACGATCGGTAAACTCAACAACAGGAGGTACACATGAATAACAGAAAGAACGCAGGCGAATATTTCGGCTCTCTGGTCTTTAACGAAAGTACCATGCGGGATTACATTCCGGGAACGTCCCTGAAGATCCTTCAGGAATGTGTGAAAACGCACAGCGTCCTGCCGGAAAAGATAGCCGCGGACATTGCGGACGGCATGAAGCGCTGGGCGCTCGAGCAGGGCGCGACCCACTACACTCACTGGTTCCAGCCGCTGACCGGCGAGACCGCAGAAAAACATGAAGGTTTCCTGATCCCTTCCGGACGGGACGGCTTCCGTATGGAATTCTCGAGCAAGGAGCTCATCCAGGGCGAACCGGATGCTTCCTCCTTCCCTTCGGGAGGCCTGCGCTCCACCTTCGAAGCACGGGGCTACAGCGCCTGGGATCCCACCTCCTACGCCTTCATCAAGGACAAGGTGCTGTGCATTCCCACAGTTTTCTGTTCCTACTCGGGTGAAGTCCTGGATAAGAAGACACCCCTTCTGCGCTCAGGCGAAGTCCTGAATAAGCAGGCGATCCGCGTCCTGCGCCTCCTCGGTGACAGTGAGACCGAAAGCGTGACGACCAACGTCGGTGCCGAGCAGGAATATTTTCTCCTGCGCAAGGAGCAGTTCATGCAGCGCGAAGACCTGAGGCTCTGCGGACGGACGCTCTTTGGGGCGGACGCACCGAAAAAGCAGGAACTGGATGACCACTACTACGGCCAGATCAAGCCCGAGGTCACCGCCTTCATGCAGGACTTGAACGACGAGTTGTGGAAACTCGGCATCTGCGCCAAGACAGAGCACAACGAGGTTGCCCCGGCCCAGTATGAAATGGCGCCGTTCTTCACGAACGCCAACCTGGCCAACGATCAGAACCAGCTGACCATGGAGATCATGAAGCGGGTCGCCGAAAAGCACGGCCTGGTCTGCCTGCTCAGCGAGAAGCCTTTCGCAGGCATCAACGGCTCCGGCAAACACGTCAACTGGTCCGTTTCGACCGATAAGGGCGAAAACCTCTTCTCACCCGGCAAAACGCCGGCAGAGAACACGCGTTTTCTCCTCTTCCTTGCCGCCTTCCTGAAGGGCGTGGACGAATACTACGAGCTGCTGCGCAGCGCCGCCGCCTATGCGGGCAATGACAACCGTCTGGGTGGCCAGGAAGCACCGCCCGCGATCATTTCGGTCTTCATCGGCAGCGAACTGGAAAAGGTCGTCGATTCGATCATTGAGGGTAAAACCTATGACGGCGGCGAAAATGCTTCCCTGGCCATCGGGAAGGATGTCCTCCTGCAGATCGGCCGGGACAATACCGACCGCAACCGCACCTCACCTCTTGCCTTCACCGGCAACAAGTTTGAGTTCCGCATGGTCGGCTCCAGCCAGTCCATCGCCTCACCGGTCGCCTATCTCAACACGATCCTCGCGCAGGAACTGAAGGAAGCTGCCGACGAGCTGGAAGCCGCGGACGATCCGAAGGAAGCCTTAAATGGCCTGATCCGGAGGATGCTCAGCGAACACAGGCGCATCGTTTTCAACGGCAACGGCTACGATGAAGCCTGGGTCGAAGAAGCTGCGCGCCGCGGGCTGAAGAACCTGAAGAATACTGCCCAGACCGTTTCGGAATATGCCAGCGAAAAGAACGTGCGCCTGCTCACCGAGAACGGCATCTACAGCCGCAAGGAGATCGAATCGCGCAATGAGATCCGCGTGGAGAAATACTGCAGCGTGGTCACGATCGAAGCGCGGACTCTGGACCAGATGATCCGCCGGGGCATTTTCGGCGCGGTGAACGCCTACCTGGCCAGCCTGCCGCAGAACTTCTATTACGAAAAGCAATTGTACGAGGAAGTCGGCCGGATGGGGAACGATCTCTATGCCGCCGTCGGCCGCCTGGAAAGCCATCTTGCCGAGCTGGACGGCGCGGATGAAGAGGAACGCCTCTCCATCTGCAGCGATAAGCTGACCGCCGCGATGAAAGACTGCCGCGCGGTCGTCGACAAGCTCGAAACGGTCGTAGACAGCCGCTTCTGGCCGTATCCGACCTACACGGAACTGCTGTTCGCGATCTGAGCCGGAAACTGAGAAGCTCCGACGGGAAGCCATAAAGGAGAATGCATGGAAAAGAAAGAACTGCTTTACGAAGGAAAGGCCAAAAAGGTCTACGCGACGGACGACCCCGAGTTGCTGATCGTCTCCTACAAGGATGACGCCACCGCCTTCAACGGCAAGAAGAAGGGCACCATAGTCGGGAAGGGCATCATCAACAACGAAATGAGCAATCGCCTGATGGCAAAACTTGAAAAAGAAGGGGTTCCGACGCATTTCGTACGGCAGCTGAGCGAGCGCGACACCCTCGTAAAAAAAGTCCGGATCGTGCCGCTTGAGGTCATCGTGCGCAATATCTCGACCGGTTCCTTCAGCAGACGCTACGGATTTCCGGAAGGCGTCGTCTTCGACGAGGCGACAGTCGAATATTCTTACAAAAATGATGAATTGAACGACCCGCTGATCTGCGATGCCCACATCCTGGCGATGAAGCTGACCACGAAGGAAGAGCTCGAAACGATCAGGAATTACGCCCTGCGCGTCAATGAGGTCCTGAAGACGTTCTGGCTTTCCTGCGGCGTTACGCTTGTCGATTTCAAGCTGGAGTTCGGCAGGCTCGCGGACGGGACTATCATCCTGGCCGATGAGATCAGTCCGGATACCAGCCGCCTCTGGGATGCTGCGACCGGCAAAAAACTGGATAAGGACCGCTTCCGCCAGGATCTCGGCGGCGTGGAGGACGCCTATCAGGAGATCATGCGCCGCCTGAAAGCGCAGCTCAATGAATAGCCCCGTCCCCAAAACCGAACGGCATATCAGCGAGGAATGCGGCGTGTTCGGCATCTATTCGCCGAAATATCGTGACCTTGCCTCTCTTGTGTATTACGGGCTTTATGCCCTGCAGCACAGGGGGCAGGAAAGCGCCGGGATCGTCGTGAACCTGGACGGTGTTTTCCGTGTTCACCGGGATGCCGGACTCGTGAACGACGTCTTTTCCCGGGCTGAATTGGATTCATTGGGGCCGGGAAATATCGCTGTCGGACACGTCCGCTACGCAACGACCGGGTCGGACGTGCGCAGCAACGTGCAGCCGCTGCTCATCAACCATTACAAGGGGCGGATGGCGCTCGCGCACAACGGCAACCTGACGAATTCCGCGGTTCTTCGCAGCGCGCTGGAGGAGAAGGGTTCCCTCTTCCACACCTCCACTGACTCGGAAGTGATCGCCTATCAGATCGTGCAGGAAAGGCTGCATGCGCGCAGCATCGAGGAAGCCGTCGCCGCCGCCATGGACAAGATGGAGGGCGCCTATTCCCTGGTGATCGCCTCACCGGCCAAGTTGACCGCGGTCCGCGATCCTTTTGGCTTCCGGCCGCTCTGCATGGGGCGCCTTGCCGACGGGTCCGTCGTTTTTGCTTCCGAAAGCTGCGCTCTCGACGCGGTCGGCGCGTCCTTTGAGCGCGACCTTCTGCCAGGAGAGATCGTCACCGCCGGACCGGAAGGAGTCATCTGCGACCGGCGACGCTGCAATCAGGCACCGAAACGCTTCTGTATCTTTGAATTCATCTATTTTGCCCGGCCCGATTCCGTCATCGACGGCGCAAGCGTCTGCCTGGCGAGGCAGCAGGCCGGAGCATTCCTCGCCATGGAGCATCCGGTCGTGGCGGACGTCGTGATCGGCGTGCCGGATTCCGGGCTGGATGCGGCCATCGGCTATTCCAAGGCTTCCGGGATCCCCTACGCGATCGGTTTTACCAAGAACAAATATATCGGCCGCACGTTTATCGAACCTTCGCAGCAGGACCGGGAATCTGATGTCAGGATCAAACTGAATCCGATCCGTTCCGTGGTCGAGGGAAAGAGTGTCGTGCTGATCGACGATTCCATCGTCCGGGGGACTACCTGCCGTCGGACGATCCGAATGCTGCGCGAAGCCGGCGCCCGCGAGATCCATATGCGGGTCAGCGCGCCGCCCTTCATTGCGCCCTGCTATTACGGGACGGACATCGACAGTTCCGACGATCTGATTGCCGCTCATCACAGCACCGAAGAGATCAGCCGGATGATCGGTGCTGACTCGCTGGGATATCTCAGTTTAGAACATGTCAGGCTTCTGACCGGCACGGACACGGGTTTCTGCACCTCCTGCTTTTCCGGCAGCTATCCGACAGACGTACCGGCGGGAAGCGTCAAGGACCGCTTTGAACAAAGGATCCACGAGACCTGACCCTGCGGCAGGCCGCGGAAACGGAAAGGGGAGAAAATGAGTCATACTGCTGTGGTTGGCATCAACTGGGGCGATGAAGGAAAAGGCCGCATGGTCGACCTGCTGACGGAGGATCACGACATCGTGGTCCGTTATCAGGGCGGCGGAAACGCCGGCCATACCGTCGTTAACGACAAAGGGAAATTCGCCCTGCATCTTCTGCCGTCGGGGATCTTCCGCGACGGTGTCGTGAACGTCCTCGGCAACGGCGTTGCGCTGGACCCGGAGAATCTCTGGAAGGAGATCGAAGATCTGCGCGCAAAGGGCATTTCCGTAACACCGGAGAACCTGAAGATCAGCGACCGCGCGCCGCTGCTCCTGCCGTGGCACAGGCTGCAGGACGGGTTGGAGGAAGCCCGCCTTGCCGACAAAAAGTACGGTTCAACCAAACAGGGGATCGCGCCGTTTTATTCGGACAAATATCAGAAGAAGGTCGTCCTGGCCGGGGAACTGCGTTTTCCGGCGCATTTCCGGGCGCAGCTCGAAGCGCTCCGCGAGTGGAAGGATCTTACCCTTTCCGGCGTCTACGGCGCCGACCCCGTGAGCGCGGAAAGTCTGGAGGAATGGACACGGGACTACGCGGAGAAAATCCTGCCTTTCGTCTGCGATACCGGCGAGTTCCTGCGCGAAAGTGAGAAAGCCGGGAAGCGCATCCTTTTTGAAGCCCAGCTCGGCGCGCTTCGCGACCTGGACTTCGGGATCGTCCCCTATACCACCTCATCCAACACGCTGGCGGCTTACGCGCCGATCGGCGCGGGCCTGCCCTCCGTCAGGATCGGCGAGGTCATCGGCGTTGTGAAATCCTATTCCACCTGTGTGGGCGAAGGACCGTTCGTCAGTGAGATGTTCGGCGAAGAGGCAGACCGCCTGCGCGAAGCCGGCGCGGAATACGGCGCAAAAACCGGACGGCCCCGCCGCGTGGGCGCGATGGACCTGGTCGCGACGCGCTTCGGCGTACGGCTGCAGGGCGCAACAGGCCTCGCCGTAACCAAGCTGGACGTCCTCAGCTATATGGAGAAGATCCCGGTTTGTACGCGCTACCGGGTCCGCAGCGAAGAGACCGATGCCTTCCCCTTCCCGACGCTTCTGGATGAGGCCGAACCGGTCATCCGTGAAGTCCCGGGCTGGGGCTGCGACATTTCCGCCGTCCGCCGCTTTGAGGATCTGCCGAAAGCTGCGCAGGACTACGTCCTCCTGATCGAACGGGCTGCCGGCTGCCCCGTAACTTACGTTTCCGTCGGCCCGGAGCGCGAAAGCATCATCCGCCGTTAACCAAAAAAGACACACGGAAGCGTTTATTCGTGTATAATTGTAATGATAAAAGCCGGGAGGGCAGTGATGGAATTCCGCACGGAAAAGGATTCTTTGGGAAAAATGCAGGTCCCCGTAGATAAATACTGGGGCGCGCAGACCGAGCGCTCGCGCCTGAATTTTCCCATCGGCACGGAGAAAATGCCGGAGGAGGTCATCCGGGCGCTCGCCGTCCTGAAACGGGCGGCAGCCGCCGTCAACTTCCTCTTTCTTCCTGAGAAGATGACGCAGAAAAAGCTGCTGCCGCTTCTCGCCGCCTGTGACGAAGTGATAAACGGCACGCTGAAAGAGCATTTTCCACTCGCCGTCTGGCAGACCGGAAGCGGTACCCAGACCAATATGAACCTCAACGAAGTGATCGCGAACCGGGCCAATGAGATCGCGGGGCAGAAGTTCCTGCATCCGAACGACGACGTCAACCTCTCGCAGTCTTCGAACGACATCTTTCCTTCCGCCATGCATGTCGCGGCGGTACTGGAACAGGAAAACCGCCTTTTACCGGCGCTGGACGGCCTTGCCGCGACCCTGCGCCGCCTTGAAGAAGAAAACCGGGACGTTCTGAAATGCGGACGGACGCATCTGCAGGACGCGGTTCCGCTGCGTTTCTCCCAGGAGATCTCCGGCTGGAGAACAGCTTTGGAAAGTGATAAGAAGATGATCATTTCCACGCTGGAGCCACTCCGGGCTCTCGCTGCCGGAGGCACGGCCGTCGGCACCGGCCTGAACGCGCCGGAAGGTTTTGACAGGGCTGTCGCCGCAGAAGTCACCCGGCTCACGGGCTCCCGTTTCATCCCCGCAGAAAACAAATTCCATGCCCTGGCGTTCAAAAATGAACTGGTCTTCTCGCACGGGGCGCTGAAAACGCTTGCCGCCGACCTCATGAAGATCGCGAACGACGTCCGCCTGCTTGCAAGCGGACCGCGCTGCGGTTTCGGCGAGATCACGATCCCGGCGAATGAGCCCGGCTCATCCATCATGCCCGGCAAGATCAATCCCACCCAGTGCGAAGCCGTGATCATGGCTGCCGCACAGGTGATGGGCAACGACGTGACTGTCGGTCTTGCCGCTTCGCAGGGCAATTTCGAACTGAACGTCTGCATGCCGCTCATCATTTACAACTTCCTCCAGTCCGTCCGCCTGCTGGCTGACGTGATCCGTTCCTTCGATGAGCGCTGCGCGTCCGGCATCCGTCCGGTGCGCGAAAAAATGCAGCAGAACCTGGAAGGCTCCCTTATGACGGTCACCGCCCTCAGCCCGCACATCGGCTACGAAAAGGCCGCGCAGATCGCGCAGAAGGCGCTCCGAGAGGATCTTTCCATCCGCGAAGCGTGTCTCGCGCTCGGCTTCATGCAGGCCGATGAATTTGACGCTGTCTTTCATCCCGAAGACATGGTCTGACAGCAGGCTTTTCTCCTACAAGCAACAGAAAGGATCCGAAATCCATGACCGACCGCTACGAATCTCCGCTTTCCACCCGCTACGCCTCCGAATACATGCTGAAGCTGTTTTCCGCCGACACCCGCTATCAGACATGGCGAAAGCTCTGGACCGCGCTTGCCCGTGAGGAAAGCCGGCTCGGGCTTCCGATCACGCCGGAGCAGGTCGATGAGCTGGCAGCGCACGTTGAAGATATCGATTACGACTGCGTCCGCCAGCGGGAAAAGGAAGTCCGCCACGACGTGATGGCGCACGTCTACGCTTACGGGAAAGCCGCGCCGTCAGCCGCCGGGATCATTCATCTCGGAGCGACCAGCTGCTACGTGACCGACAACGCGGACCTGATCATTTACCGGGACGGGCTGCGGTATATCAGGGAGGAACTGCGGGGACTGCTTGCTGACCTCGCCGCCTTCGCAGACCGCTGGAAAGCCCTGCCGACCCTCGGCTACACCCATTACCAGCCGGCGCAGTGCGTGACCGTGGGCAAACGTGCCGTGCTCTGGATGCAGGATTTTCTCTCCGACCTGGAGGAGATCGACCACGTTCTCTCGACGTTATGCTTCCTCGGCTCGCGCGGCACCACGGGTACCGAGGCGAGCTTTCTGGACCTGTTCGACGGTGACGCGGCAAAGATCGACGAGCTGAACCGGGCTCTCGCCGCCTCCTTCGGATTTGACAAATGCTTCGACGTCTGCGGGCAGACCTATCCGCGGAAGACCGACAGCCGCATCCTGAACGCTCTGTCCGGGATCGCCCAGAGCGCCTCACGCATGGCAAATGACATCCGCCTCCTGCAGCACGACCGTCAGATCGAAGAGCCCTTTGAGGACTCCCAGATCGGATCCTCCGCGATGGCCTACAAGCGCAATCCCATGCGCTGCGAACGGATCTGTTCCCTTTCCCGCTATCTGATGGCGGACGCCGCAAATGCTCCGCTCACCGCCTCGCAGCAGTGGCTTGAGCGGACGCTCGACGACTCCGCGAACCGCCGCATTTCCCTGCCCGAGGGCTTCCTTGCCGCTGATGCGGTCCTGCGCCTTGCCCGCAACGTCGCCGGAGGTCTCCGCGTTAACGAAAAGGTGATCGAAAAAACCGTCCGGGAATACCTCCCTTTCATCGCGACCGAAAATCTGATGATGGAGGCTGTGAAAAAAGGCGGCGACCGCCAGGAAATCCACGAAGTGATCCGGAGGTGCTCCATGCATGCGACCGCCCGCATGAAAAAAGGTGAACCCGGCGGGCTGACCGGCCTGTTGGCTGCCGAAGAAGCCTTCGGCCTTTCACAGGAAGAAATTGAAGCCCTCCTGCAGCCGGAGCGCTTCATCGGCCGCTGCCCGGAACAGGTGGAGGCCTTCCTCGCGAAATACCGAAACGTCTGGGAAGGCGCGGAAAAGACGCAGGACGAGATCTCCCTGTGACCGCCGAACGAGATTTCCCTGTGACCGCCGGAAGCGTGACAAACGAAGCAAGCGGCAGCCGCCCCTCCCGGGCGGCTGCCGCCTTCTTCCTCTGCAGACAGTCCTTTTATCTTCTGCAGTATTCTTCTATCGCAGCGGCGGCAAATACGGCCGTCCCTTCGCCGCCTGCCTTATCGATGTTTTCGGTGAACTCTCCGCCGGCAGCGTAAACCTTCCCCAGTCCGCCAAGGATCTCCTTCGTGCAGGTATAGTAATTTTCCGTAATGAACCCCTGCAGCTTCGCAGCCAGCGCCTGCGCCCTGTCCGAAGCCGGGTTCAGATCTTTCGCCTTTCCGAACTCCGCGAAGATCTCCATCATCCGGCTGCCCAGCGACGCCTCTTCCGCCCGGCTCCTGCCTTCCGACTTCTTTTCATACTCTTTGTAAGCCGCGGTCTCTCCCCAGGACGCCTTGGCCCGGGCGGCATATTCATCCATCTTTTTCGTATCGAACGCGTTAAAATCCATCGTTTTCTCTCCTGTCCCAAGTATTTTTCGTGCGTGGACGATCAGCCCTTCCAGATGCTCCTTTTTCATCGTCAGCAGTTCGATCTGCTGAGAAAGCGCTTTCTTCCGGTCAAAGTCCGGGGCATTCACGATCCGCGCAATGTCCTTCAGCGGAAATTCAAGTTCCCGGAACAGCAGGATCTGCTGCAGCCTCTCGAGCGCTTTCTCTCCGTACAGCCGGTAACCTGCTTCCGTCACCCCATCCGGTGGCAGAAGCCCGATCCTGTCGTAGTACTGCAGCGTCCGGATGCTGACGCCGCTGAGTAGACTTACTTCGTGAACTGTCATCATGGCCTTTCCCCCTTCACTGCCCTTATGATAAACTATGACGTTACGTCAGAGTCAAGCGATTTTTCTTTTTATGCCAAAGAAAAACGGACAGGCTATTACCTGTCCGTTTTCTTAAGCCGCGTTTCCGCGTCAATTGTCGAGCTTCAGGCCCTTCAGCAGATCGCCGACGCTGGTCGAGGCCTTGCCGGTCTCCTTGTAGTTGAAGACTTCTTCCTTCTCGCGGCGGTCGCGGCGGGGACGGTCTTCACCTTCCTTACGTTCGCGCGGCGCGCGCTCACGGCGGGCGGGGGCTTCTTCCAGAGCCTTCTTGCTCAGGCTGATCTTGCCGTCCTTCACACCGATGATCTTCACGGTGATGCGGTCGCCCTTATTCAGGACATCGGCAGGCTTCTCCACGCGCTTGTACGCGATCTGGGAAACATGCAGCAGGCCGGAAGCGCCGTTGTCGAGCTTGATGAATGCACCGTAATCCATGAGGGAATCGACGGTGCCTTCCATGACAGCGCCTTCAACGCATTCCGCCATGATGGCCGCTCTCGCCGCCTTGGCTTCTGCGCTCTTCTTGCGCAGGACGTCACGCACGGACAGGACCAGCTTCTTGCCGGCTTCTTCCGCGGTGATGACCATCGCTTCGACTTCTTTGCCCTTATATTCTTCCAGGTTCTCCACATAGCCGTTGGCCAGCTTGGAAGCCGGGATAAACGCACGAATGCCGTCCACGAAGGCGACCACGCCGCCCTTGACAGCGCTGTCGATCGTGACCTTGATCGCTTCGCGGTTGTTCAGCAGTTCCTCGAAGCGGGCCCAAATCGGATCGCTGGTGGGCTGACCCTTGTTCAGAGAGGCTTCCAGCTCCGCGGCATAATCCGCCATGCTCTCCTGTGCCTCTTCAGCCTTCTCCGTGACAGTTTCCTTCACTTCCTCGGCCTTTTCGGCAGCAGCCTCCGCTGCTTCAGTCACGACTTCCGCCGAGGCCTGCGCTGCTTCTTTCACTTCTTCGGCCGCCTCGGCCGCAGTTTCCATGACTTCAGTAACTTCGCTCATAGCATCCTCCATATATATCTTTAGGCACTTTGTGCCCGATGATCGCAAAAGAGTATAGCACTTTTTTTCATGCAGTGCAATTGATTTCCGTCGATTTATTAAGGTTTTCTAAAGAAAAACGGTGTTTGTCTGCCGTTTTCACCTTAACGCGACGCTTCCACGAGTTCCCGCGTGTACGGGTGCTTCGGATGGTCGAAGATCTCGTCGATCGTGTTGTCCTCAACGATGACGCCCTTCTTCATCACAATGACCCTGTCGCAAAGCTGATAGACCACATTCATGTCGTGGGAGATGAAGAGGTAGCTCAGCCCGTATTTGTCCCGCATGTCGTCCAGAAGCTGCAGGATCTGCGCCTGGATGGTCACGTCCAGGGCTGAGACCGGCTCATCCGCAATGACGAGTTTCGGCCGGACGATCAGCGCCGCTGCGATGGACACGCGCTGTCTCTGTCCGCCGGACAGTTCCGACGGTCGGCGGGTCATGTACTCTTCCGAAAGGCCCACGTTCTCCAGCATCTCGATGATGCGGCGCCGGCGCTCCGCCCTGTCAAACTTCCCGTAGATCTTCAGCGGTTCCTCGAGGATCCAGCCCACGGTCCGCGCCGGGTTAAGGGCGGTGTACGGGTCCTGGAAGATCAGCTGCGGGCGCTTCGAATAGTGGATGATCTCGCCTTCATATTTCGGCAGGAAGCCTAAGATCGCGCGGGCGATCGTCGTCTTGCCCGAGCCGCTCTCTCCCACGAGGCCGAGCGCTTCGCCCTCGTACAGGTCGAAACTCACGTCGTGCAGCACGATCTGCACCTTCTCGCGGGAAAATGCGCCGCCCTGCGTGGTGTAGGAGGCGCTGACATGTTTCACTTCAAGGATCTTGTTCATGTCATTTCCTCCTCTGCTGCAGGCCTTCGGCGAGCAGCGAAAAGCCCAGGATCAGCAGCACGATAGTGCCGCCGACGCAGAGGGCATACCAGGGCAGGCCGGTCACCAGATAGTTCTGCGCATCGGACAGCATGCGTCCGAGCGAGGCTTCGGTGGCCGAAACGCCGACGCCGAGGAAGCTCATGCTGGCTTCCGCGAGCACCGCGTTGTTGAAGCCGATCGTGATCGCCGGGAGCAGTACCGGGAAGGCGTTCGGCAGGATATGCAAAGCCATGATGCGGGCCGGGGACGCGCCCTCGAGCCGCGCCAGGGAGATATAATTCTGTTTCTTGATGCGGACGTATTCGGTGCGGGATACTCTGGCGAAGCTGGGGATGAAGAGGATGGCCAGCACCCAGATGACCGTCCACTTGCCGGGCCGGTCGAGCACCTTCAGGATGATGATCGCGAGCAGGATGCTCGGGAAGGCGGTGATCGAATCGCAGATCTTCATGAGCACCGTATCCACGATGCCTCCGAGATAGCCGGTCAGCGCGCCGACAAGAATGCCCGCGGCCGAGCCGAGCAGCACGACAAAGAAGGCAATGAAGAGCGTCGTCCCCGCGCCTTCCATGACCCGTGAAAAGATGTCGCGTCCCAGATAGTCCGTGCCCATGAGATGGGCAAGGCTCGGGCTCAGCGATTTGGCTGCCACGTTCTGCTCCGCCGGGTCATAGGGCGTCCAGAACTGTCCGATCAGGATGACCGCGACCATGAAGACGGTCAGGATCAGGCCGACCTTCAGGAACCATGTGTTTTTCTGCTTGCTGTTCGCCATGGCCGCCTCCTAACTCCGCATGCGGGGATCGAAGGCTTCGCTCAGGATCTCGCTGATGAAATGCACCAGCATGACCCAGACGGCCAGGATCATGATGATCGCTTCCACGACCGGCACGTCGCGCTGGCCGATGGAGACCATCAGCAGGCGCCCGATGCCGGGCACGGAGAAGATCTGTTCGATGACGATGCTGCCCGCGAGCATCTCCGCGGCGCCTACCGCAAGGAAGGTGATGACCGGGAGCATCGCGTTCTTCAGGGCGTGAGCCTTCATCGCCGTGCGGCGGCTCATGCCTCTCGCGTAGGCGGTGCGGACGTAGTTCTTCTGCATCTCCTCGAGGATCGAGGTGCGGAGCATCTTTTCCGTCATGGCCACGCGCGGCAGGGCGATGGAGATCGCCGGGAAAAGCATGTAGAGAAGGAAGGCTCCGGGTGAATCCTTATAGGAGACGAATGTCCCGGGCGTGAAGAGCCGCAGCACGAGGCCGAAGACAACCATCAGCAGGATCGCCACGAAGAAGGACGGGATCGCCATCACGATCTGGTTGAAGACCGTAAGGAACCTGTCCAGCCAGCGGCCTTCGTTGCGGGCGCTGACAACGCCCAGCGGAATCGAGATCACGACCGCCAGGGCGAAGCCCATGAGCGTCAGCACCAGGGTGTTGACGAGTTTTTCGCCCAGCATGCCCTTTACCGGCAGCCGGTAAATGTAGGAAGTCCCGAAGTCGCCGGTCACGAAGCGGCCCAGCCATTCGAAATAGCGGACAAAAAGAGAGCGGTCCAGTCCCAGTTCCGCGCGCAGCTCCGCCACCGCTTCGGGGGTGGCGTTCGTGCCCAGAATGGTCGTAACCGGATCGCCGATCATTTCAAATGCGGCGAAGGAAAGGAAAGAAAGCACCAGAAGCGTAGCCAACATGACCGCCAGCTTTTTCAGTACGTACCGCATGCTTTTTCTCCTTTCCTCCGCATTTTCTCCGGCCGGGAAAGACAGCCGGTGCAAAGTCTCTTACTTATATCCCACGGTGCTCAGATCCATCACGTACAGCGGATAGAAATGATAACCGTCCAGCGTCGAGCGGATGGCCACGAAATCGGCCATGTCCTGCAGATAAACGTTGGCTGCCTCGTCGGAGAGGATCTTCTCCGCTGCGCGGTAGCACTCGGTGCGGCGGGCATCGTCCGTGATGGAGGAGGCCTCCGCGATCAGTGCGTCATATTCCGCGCTGGCAAAGTTGCTGATGTTCTTGCTCGAACCGGACACGAAGCGGTTCAGCATGGCGCCGGCCGTCAGCATGGAAGCGTCAAAGCCGACCACGGTCGCCTGATACTTCTTCCCCTGGTAGACGTCCTTCAGCCAGGTGTTCCATTCCACCTCCTGGACCGTCGCGTTCACGCCGGCTTCCTTCAGCTGCGAGGCCAGCACCACCGCGGTATCCACATGGTTGGTGTAGTTGCCGGGAACCGTGATCACAAGGTCAAAGCCGTTTTCGTAACCGGCCTGCTTCAGCAGGTCCTTGGCCTTCGCGACGTCGTGCGGATAGGCATCCGCCAGGCTCGCATCAAAGTATTTCTTGAAGGCCGGATAGATGGAGGAGCCCACGCGGGTCCCGTGGCCGCCGGCCGTCAGGTCCAGCATGTTCTGGACGTCGACCGCATAGCAGAGCGCCTGGCGGACGCGGACGTCCGCAAGCGGGCCTTCGGCGTTGTTCAGATACAGCGCCTGCACGAGGTTCATGGTGCCTTCAAGCACGGTGTAGTCCTTGGAAAGGCCCTTGATCTGCTGTTCGGTCATGTGCGCGACGATATCCACCGCACCGCCGGCAAGGGCTGTCACGAGCGCCGTACCGGTCTCGTAGATCTTATAGGTCACCTTCGACACCTTGGCCTTGGTTCCGTAGTAGTCGTCGTTGCGGACCAGGACGATGCTTTCCTGGACACTGCGGCTCTCATAGCGGAAAGGGCCGGTGCCGACGGGCTTCGTTTCCTGTTCGGTATAATCGGACGGGATCACATGTACGGAAGCGACGTAAGCCATGAAATCGCTGTTGGCTTCCGCAAGGGAGATGATCACCTTGTTTCCGTCAGCCTTCACGTCGGCAACAGCGGCCAGTCCGGCCTTTAAGTTGCTGTCGGTGCTGGATTCGGCGTAGGACTTGAAGGTATAGACCACGTCATCGGCCGTCATCGTCTTGCCGTTGTGGAACTTGACGCCTTCACGGAGCGTAAAGGTATAAGTCTTCCCCTCGTCGGTCACCTGGCAGTCGGTGGCGAGCGCCGGCACGAAATCGCCGGAGGACGTCGGCTTGTACAGGCCTTCAAACACGTTGAAGAGGACCTCACGGGCGCCGGCAGAGGCAAGGCTGCGGGGATCGAGGCTGGAACCGAGATCCTGCGCGATGCCGACCGCGATCTCATTCTTCGCCTTCCGCTGATCAGCCGGAGACTTCTGACCGCAGCCGGCAAGAAGCGAGACCGCCGTCAGCAGGGACAGGGCAAGAGCTGCTATTTTCTTCATTTTCTTCATTTTCTCCTGTATGAGAGATCTTATGCACGGTACTACCTGCATATGCGGCTACTATAGTCTTTTTTTCGCCGCATTTCAAGCGTTATCGCGCCATTTTTTCGATTCCGATGATCCCGTCTTCCAGCAGGCTGCAGAACCTCGCGCCGTCGCCTGCCGTGCCGACGATGTCGTTGTAATGCGTGGGCACCGCGAACTTCGGACGGATGGCATTGACGAGCGCCGCCGCTTCCTCCGCGGTCATCGTATACTTGCCGCCTACGGGAACGAGGGCGATGTCGCAGCGGACCTTCCGCACGTCCTCGTTGTCGTCGGTATCGCCCGCGATCCAGTAGCGCAGGCCGCCCATCGTTACGATATAGCCGACCCAGCCGTTCGCCTTCGGATGGAACTGCTTGCCGACATTGTAGGCAGGTACGGCGTTGACGGACACTCCTTCCTCCACGGTCCTCTCGCCGGGGGCAAGTACCGTGATCTTATCTTCGGAAAAGCCGGCTTCCAGCGCCAGGACTTTCGTCGAGGCCGGGCAGATGAGAAGGGTGCCCTCCTTCGCGACTTTCGCGATGTCCTCTGCCGAGAAGTGGTCGTAGTGGTCGTGGGTGACCAGGATGATATCCGCGTCGTGCGTCTCCTTTGTCAGATGGAAAGGATCCGCGTAGACAACTTTTTCGCCTTCCAGACGGATGGCGCTGTGGGTAAGTACCTGAACATTCTGAAGATCACTCATGACTGCCTCCTTGTGGCTCAAATCTCTCAGGTGCCGGTCCCTTGCCGGGATCGACTGGATCAGTTTCTGGGTATAGGGGTGCTTCGGGCGGAGGAACACGTTCTCCACCGTTCCTTTTTCCACGATCTTTCCGCGCTGCATGACGATCACGCGCTCACTGAGTTTGCGGATGACCTGCATGTTGTGGGAAATGAACAGGATCGTCATCCCCGTTGCTTTGTTGATCTTTTTCAGCAGTTCCAGGATCTGCGCCTGGATGGTCACGTCGAGCGCCGTCGTGGGCTCGTCTGCAAGCAGGAGCTTCGGATCGTGGATGATGGCCGCCGCGATCATGCAGCGCTGCAGCATGCCGCCGGAAAGTTCGTGCGGATATTTGTCGTAGACCGCTTCCGGGTCGTCCAGTTCGGCGTCGGCAAGCGCCTTCAGCGCTGCTTTCTTCCGGTCCGCGTCGGACATTTCGGGCCGGTGCACGAGAAGGCTCTCCTCCACCTGCTTCCCGACCTTCATGACCGGGTCGAAGGAACTCATCGGTTCCTGGAAGATCACGCCGATGTCCTCGCCCTGGAGCTTCCGCATTTCCTCGCGGTCGCAGTGCAGGATCTCCTTGCCGTCCAGCAGGACTTCGCCCTCATAGCTGCAGTCCCGGCGGACCAGCAGGCCGCTGATGGCCATGGCGGTGACCGTCTTGCCCGAACCGCTTTCCCCGACGATGCCGAGGATGCCGCCGGTCTTCACACGGAAACTGATGCCGTCCACCGCATAGCGGTCCGGCGCCGCATCGTTGAAATGTACCCGAAGGTTCTTGACTTCCAGCATCTTATCTCTCCTCCGGCAGGGCGCCCATCATCAGCCGCCCTTCGCTCTCGACGGCAAGGTACAGCTTCGCGCCGGCGATGGTTTCTTCCTTTACATATGCGGACCAGCCGCTGTCGCAGCTGCCCGCCGCACCGAGTTTTTCTTCTTCATAGACCGGGAAGGCTTCGTATGCGGCCCAGGCGCCGTCCTTTTCGGTGACAAGGTACACGCGGTAGTTTTCGCCGAGAAGGCTCTCCCTGACTGTCCCGAAAAGGTGCTGATAACTGCTGTATTTTTCCTGTTTCACCGTCAGTGCGCCGTCGGGCATCGTCTCCGTGCTGCCCGAAAGGGAGGCCGCAGGGGCTTCCATCACCGGCGCCATCACGGAAAAGTTCCTGAGGTTCCGTTCGCCGGTCTCAAGGACGGCAAGATCCGCCTTCTTATCGCGGATATAGTCGGCACGCCAGGGCGTTGCGCGGGTAAAGAGGACGTCGCCGACGGTCTCGGCAAAATATTCCTGCATCGTGTTGCAGAAGGAATCCCGGTAGATGACCGCGCTGCCGGCGGCATTTTTCTGCTTCGTCGTCAGCAGCACCGCGTCGACCGCGGTCTCGTGTGAGGTGCGGTCATAGGTAAACGCATGCTCCGGATAGGCCTGTTCGGTGAGGCCGTCATCCAGCCCCGGGACCATGGCGGAAAGGTCCGCCGGCCAGTCGCGCCTTACGGCAAACGTCAGATTGGAGAAGGTTTCATCCTTCCGGCCGGCCGCTTTCAGAATGCTCCGGTAAGCGATGAGGGCGCCTTCGTAGGTCCAGTGGGTATCTGTCTGCTGGTAGAGGACCCTGCCTGCCCCGGAAAGCGCGCCGTAAATGTCGGCAGTGTTCACGCCCTCGTCTGCGAGAGCTTTCATCAGCAGCTCATAATTGCCGTCCTGCGCAAGAGGTTTGAAGCGTGACGGCATGTTTTCGCCATACAGGCTGTTCTTGTTCGGAACGACGGCGAGAACGAAGTCCGCACCTTGAGCCGCAGCATGATCCTGCAGCATTTTCAGGCTGTGCGCAGCATTCTTTGCGGCGCGCTCCGTCATCGTCGGAATGTTCAGGTAATCGTTGACTGTTCCCTCATAGTAGAGCCAGCCGTTCCGTCCGAGGATCACGTCGTCCTCGGCAGACTCGCCGAAAAGTTTTGCAAGCAGGACGGTATTGCCCTCAACCATTTCTGTCCGGAAGCCGATATGGTCCCGGACGTAGTCATCCAGTTCGCCTGCAAAGCGGCTGTTTATCGCGCCGTCCCGCATCACGGGCGGGAACTCGGCCATTTCGCGTTTTTCTCCGCTTTCCCGGTCCCTGAAGAAAGGCATCGAGAGCATCGGGAGCGCCAGCAGCCCGAACACCAGGATCAGGAAGATCACATTGAGTTTTTTCATGGTCACCTCCTAGAACCGGTAGTAAATGAACGGGTTGTAGCTGTCCGAGGCAAGCTGCATCAGACAGAGCATGATCAGGATGAGAGTGCCCAGCATCAGGATGCCGTCGACCGGCAGGATACGGTTCTTTTCACGGGCGCGGGACCGCCACTTGCGCACCGCGTCGCGAAGAACGGGCGTCGCAAAAAACGCCGCCAGGACGAGCAGCAAAATGCGGTAGGGACCGACGAGTTCGGTCATGATGCGGGCTGCATCGCCGCCTGTCGCGGAGATCCCGACCATGGCTTTCCAGACGCCCCAGGCCTGCGTGAAGGTATCCGCGCGGAACAGGACGAGACCTACCCAGATGGTCAGATCCGTATACAGAGTCGCGAAAAAGCGCGGCCATTTTTCCGAATTAATGATGTGCTCCCGTTCCAGGATGATGAAGAGCGCCTGATACAGGCCCCAGACCGGGAAGGTCCAGCCGGCGCCATGCCAGATGCCGGTCGCGAGGAAGACGATGAGCAGGTTCAGGATCGCGCGGCCTTCACCTTTCCTGCTTCCGCCGAGCGGAAAATAGAGATATTCCCTGAACCAGGTGGACAGGGAAATATGGTTGCGCTTCCAGTATTCGCGGACGCTCCGCGAGATGTAGGGATAGTTGAAGTTTTCCGGGAACTGAAAGCCGAACATCTTGCCGAGCCCGATCGCCATGTCGGAATAGGCCGAGAAGTCGAAGACCAGCTGGAAGGCATAGGCGACGATCATGAACCAGGCCGGACCGATACCGAGCGTGCCCGGGTCAAGGGCGTAGAGCGCATCCACCGCCACCGCCAGGCCGTTCGCGATGATGACCTTTTTCCCGAGGCCTGCTGCGAAGCGGAACACGCCGTTCTTGACTTCCTCCGCGGTCACCGTGCGGTCCTGGATCTGCATTTCCACGTCGTGATATTTCACGATCGGACCGGCGATCAGCTGCGGGAAGAAGGAAATGTACAGCATCAGAGAGACGTAGTTTCTCTGCTCCTTCACCTGGCCGCGGTAGACGTCGATCACGTAGGACAGGATCTGGAAGGTATAGAAGGAAATGCCCACGGGCAGCGTGAACAGGCCGGCGTACTTGAAAAGCACGAGCAGGCCGATGTTGAAGACGACCGCGAGCACCAGTGTGATCTTCGACTTTTTCCGGCCAAGGGACAGGCCGATCACGTAGTTCACCGTTACCGAAAGCAGAAGCAGAACGATGTATATCGGCTCGCCGAGCGCATAGAAAACAAGGCTCGCAACGGCCAGAAGCACGTTGCGCGCCCGGGTTGAGCGGAGCGCCGTGTGCAGCACGAAGACTGCCGGCAGGAATCCGCACAGAAACAGAAATGAACTGAAGACCATCAGGCTCTCCGCCCTGCGAGGCAGGGGCTTTTCGTTTTACTGGACTTCGTTATCGTGCAGGCCGACGGAGGAAAGGATCTCTCCGTCAAAGCCGAAGATCAGTTCAAGTTTGCCGTCGACGGAATAACGCTCCGAGGCCGGGAAGGTCGAGTAAGGCTCACCGTAAATCGCGAGCACTTCATCGCGTGTGGTCGTACCGATCACGGCGCCCTTCTGCGTTGTATAGCCTTCGAGAAGCGTGATGTAGATGTCGTAGATCGTCTGCTCGCCGCTCGCGCTGCCGACGGTATAGACGCTTACGGCGTCGCCGTCGTAATAGTAGGCGCGGTCGTTGCCGCCGCCGACGCAGGCCTGGCCGACCTGTTCGTCATAATTGCCGCCAAGGATCTGATCCTTTACCGGAACGAAATCCATGCGGAGGGACAGTTCCACGCCGTCCACGATGAGGACGAGGTCCTCCTCTCCGAAGGGTTCAGGCGCTTCCGTCGATTCCGGCTCGGTGGACGGTGCTTCCGTCGTTTCCGGTGCAGGGGCCGTGGTCTCGGGCGCAGCAGTGGTCTCAGGTGCCGTCGTTTCTGCAGGTGTCGTTTCCGCTGCCGTCGTGATCACGACGGGCTGGGTCTCGGCCGGGGTCGAGACCGGCGCTTCGGTCGTAGTCACAGGTTTCTCCCCGCAGGCCGTAAGGCAGAAGGCCGTGAGGGCCGCCAGCATGACAGCCGTAGTTTTCTTTATCGTGAGTTTTTTCATATCATCCTCCTGTAATTGCTGCTCAGTTCCCGCTGTTATCTCCGGCCTGTTCCGGATTATCATCGGCAGCCGTCGTGTCGTCGGCCGGTGCGGCCGTTGTTTCGGGAGCAGTCGTAGTTTCCTGTGATGCTTCTGTCGCCGGCTTATAATCCGGATCAGGTGCACCGCAAACCGTACAGACGCCATCCGCAAAGTTATGTCCGCGGGCAGGGATTTCGTCGGTCCTTATCTCTTGGCATCTCGAGCAAGTGAACGTTTTAACTCCCTTTTCGGTACAGGTCGGTTCTTCAGTAACAACGCCCTCGTCCCAACTGTGACCAAGTTTGGGAATCTCTTCGTCCCAGGTCTTTCCGCAGGAACATGTATATGTCCTGATACCTGTTTCTATACAGGTTGGCTGTTTTGTTACGCGGCCTTCACCGCCGTCGTGTTTGTGTTCCTCAGTTTCCGGCGCAGCCGTAGTCGTTTCCGGCGCAGCCGTCGTCTCCGTCGGCTTCGGCTGGGTCTCCGTCGGCTTCGGCGCTTCGGTCGTTTCCGGAGGCGCAGCCGCGGTCGTTTCCGGAGGTTCCGTTTCCTTCACGGGGTTCTTCCCGCCGGTACCGGTCGCTGTCTCGGAAGTCCACTTCGTACGGTCCCAGCGGTAGGGAACGTTATCGGTATCCAGTTCCGCAAGCTCGTCGTCTGTGATCAGAAAGACCTTGAAGGCCTTTCGGTACGTATCCATGTGACGCCAGACACCGGGACGGATCTGCACCAGATTCCACTGGTGCCGTGACTGTTTCGGGTCGCAGTGCACGATGACGTTCTTGTATCCCGCGCGTTCCAGCAGCCGTCCCGTGGCGTAGCTGTAGTCGCAGCAGGCACCGCCGCCGTCGTTGAAGAAGCGGATGATCATCTGGTTGATCTGGTGCTGCGTCGGACTCATCAGACTGCCGATCGGTTCGTTCGGACGCTGTCCGTAGTTTTTCCAGATCAGATTAAAAATGGCTTCAGGCGTCTTGCCGTACTTCTGCAGAAGATAGTCACAGTATTCGTTCAGATTGGATTCCGTCAGCGTGAAGCGGCCGGAATAATCCGTGGTGCACACGCCGTCGGCATCGATCGTATAGGCGCCGACCTTCGTGTTTTTCACCATCGCGCCGTTTGTTCCGAAGTAGTACAGCTTCTTGTCGAGCGTGACGAATTTATCCTGTGCCATCACGCCGTCCTTATCAAAGAAATAGGACTTGCCTCCGATCTTGGCCAGGCCGGTCGTGAGTTTTTTCTCCGCACCGAGGTAATAAGTCCTGCCCCTGCGGAAGACCCAGATATTGTCCGGCAGATCGTCCGCAGCAAGGGCAAATCCCTCCGCCTTCTGTGTCTCGGTCTCTGTCTCGGTCTCCGGCTCCGTTTCCGTCTCCGTTTCGCTTTCGGTTTCGGTCACGGGTTCCGTCGTGCTCTCGGCAGGCTCTTCCGTCAGGCCCAGCGTCTCCTCTTCCGTCACCGCTGCCTCTTCGGAAGACGACGGATCAGCCGCGGTCCCCCACGGGTCCGGGCCGAAATCCGGCAGTGTCATCTCGGGAAGCGTATCCGCGGCAGACTGTCCCGCAGGGCCGTTTCCTCCGCAGGCAGCCAAAAGCAGCGCTGTCACCAGCACCGCCGCGATTATGTTCAGTAAGAAGGTTTTTTTCATCATGGGATGATTATACAACCCCGTCCGCGCAAGGTCAACCGAAGACCGCTTTTTCTTTTCGGAAAAACGCTTCCGTTTGCCTTTTCGGACGCTTCATAGTATAATAATTTAATCGCGCGGAACAGCGCAGAAAAGGATCTCAGGATCCTCCGGAGGCTGCCATGAACGAATTCGAAAAAATGTATCAGGAAAAACTGACCACGCCCGAAGAGGCGGTCAAGGTCATCAAGTCCGGCGACTGGGTCGATTACGGCTGGTGCGTCGCCCATCCCGTCGCGCTCGACAAAGCGCTGGCAAAGCGCATGCCCGAACTGCAGGACATTAAGATCCGCGGCGGCATCATGCTCTGGCAGCCGGCGATCTTCGACGTCCCCGATGCTGCCGACCATTTCTGCTGGAACTCCTGGCACATGAGCGGCATTGAACGGAAATCCATCAGCAAAGGCTTTGCCTTCTACATTCCCCTGCGCTATTCCGAACTGCCGCGCCACTACCGTGACTTCATCGAGACGCCCGACGTCACCATGATCCAGGTCGCGCCGATGGATGCGCACGGCTATTTCAATTTCGGGCCGAATGCCTCACACCTCGCGGCAGTCTGCGAGACCTCAAAGCACGTGATCGTCGAGGTCAACCGGAACATGCCGCGCTGCCTCGGCGGCGCCGAGACCGAGATCCACATCTCGCAGGTAGACGCGGTCGTCGAAGGCGATAACCCGCCGCTCGGCATCATCCCGCCCGCGAATCCGTCCGAAGTGGACGAAGCCGTGGCACGCCTGATCGTGCCCGAGATCCCGAACGGGGCCTGCCTGCAGCTCGGCATCGGCTCCATGCCGAACGCCGTCGGCGCCCTCATTGCGCAGTCCGATCTGAAGGATCTGGGTGTTCACACCGAGATGTACGTCGACTCCTTCGTCGACATCGCGAAGGCCGGCAAGATCAACGGCTCCCGCAAGAACATCGACAAGGGCCGCCAGGTCTATGCCTTCGGCGCCGGCACGCAGAAAATGTACGACTACATGGACAACAACCCGGGCCTCATGAGCGCTCCGGTCAACTATACGAACGACGACCGCGTCATCAGCCAGCTCGATAATTTCATCTCCATCAACAACGCCGTCGACCTTGACCTCTACGGCCAGATCAACGCCGAGAGCGCGGGGACCAAACAGATCTCCGGCGCGGGCGGCCAGCTCGATTTTGTGCTCGGCGCGACCCTCTCGAAGGGCGGCAAGAGCTTCATCTGCCTGACTTCCTCCTTCACCGACAAAAACGGCGTGCGGCACTCCCGCATCCGTCCGACGCTCGCCCCCGGCAGCACCGTCACCGATACCCGCCCGAACGTCATGTACGTCGTCACCGAGTACGGAATGGTCAACCTGAAAGGCCTGTCCACCTGGGAGCGGGCTGAGAAGCTCATCTCCATTGCCCACCCTGATTTCCGCGACGAGCTGATCAAGGCGGCGCAGGAAATGAATGTCTGGCGGCGCTCGAACCGCCGGTAAGCCGTTCTTTTTCCGGCAAATATCTCTGCGGGCTCAGTCCCGGGAAAGAATCCCTTCATGAAACGTCATCCGGCCCTCCGCATCCTCTGTCTGATCCTGTGCGTGCTTTTCCTTCTGCAGGGAGTTTCCGCACGGGCGGCGGAGCGCGCTCCGGAAGCGGTCTGGCCGGAGCTTTCCGCAGCCGTCAAACTTCCGGAGGCTCCGGAAGTTGCTTCGGATTTCGCGATCCTTGCGGAAGCAAAGTCCGGGACGGTCCTGTACGGCAAGAACGCTTTCGACCGCGCGGCGCCAGCCAGCATCACGAAAGTCATGACCGCCCTGCTGACCGCCGAGCGCTGTGACCTGAATGAAACGGTCCTCTTCTCCTACCGGGCCTGCCACGAACTGGAAAAGGGCAGCAGCACCATCGCCCGAACCGAGGGTGAGACGATGTCCGTCAGGGACTGCCTCTTTGCCCTGCTTGTTGCCTCCGCAAATGAAGTGGCTCAGGCGCTTGCCGAGCACGTTTCCGGCTCCATCGAGGCTTTCGTCGCGCTCATGAACGAACGTGCGCAGGAACTCGGCTGCGTAAATACGCATTTTGCCAACCCGCACGGCACGCCGGATCCGGAGCATTACACCTGCTGCTACGACATGGTGCTGATCATGAAGGCGGCAATGGAACGTGACATCGTCCGTGAGGCGATGGGGACGGCCAAATATCAGATCGCGCCGACCAACAAGCATGACGAGATCACCTACCTGAATTCCAAGCATCCGCTCGTGACAAACACCTATAAGATGAAATACGAAGGTGCCGTCGCCGGCAAGACCGGACACACCTCGGAAGCGCTGAGCACGCTCGTGACCTATGCGGTGCGCGGCAGCATGGACCTCATCTGCGTCGTCATGCATGCGGACAGTACGCAGACTACAGGGGAAGATTCCACGGCGCTGTTCAATTACGGCTTCGAAAACTTCTTCCGTTCGGACATGCTGGCGCAGACTGCGGACGACACCGCACTCGATCCGGTATTCCTCGGCAGCGATATTCTGGGCCTGACCTCTTCGGGAAGCTGTTACGTAACTCTGCCGAAAGGCACCGAGATCAGCGAACTGACTTCCGCCGTGCATTACGGTGCGGGCGAAGCCGGCAGTGACGAGGTAGCCGTCAGGGAATACAGCCTGAACGGCGTCATCCTGGCAAGGCTCCCGCTGAAAGTCGGACCGGTTCAGTCCCGGCTGCCGATCACGCCGGAAACCGTCCGAAAAAAGACCGCGAAGGAACGGCTGCGCACTCCCTACCTCGGCATCCCTCTGATCTACTGGATCATTATTGCCGGCGGCCTTGTTCTGCTCGGCCTTCTGGGCTTTGTCGTTTTTCTCATTATCCGCATTCTGCAAAACAACAAAAGGCGCGAGGTACTAAGACGCCGCGCCTTAAGCCGTATCGAGGATCCGGGAGACAGGATCCGTTAAGTAAGTTCACGAATATTGCCGTCAGCTGCCGGAGATCGGAAGATCCTCCGGCACTGTTATTTTGCGGTTTTTCGGGCTGCCGGGAACGAGCTGCACCGGGTAGCCCAGCTGCTCCAGCATGCTGCAGTCATCGGTGGCCGGTGCGTCATCCGGAAGGAGCAGGTGTGCACGGAGGAGAATGTCCCGCTCGAAGGCCTGCGGTGTCTGGACCAGGAAGGTACGGCTCCGTTCGGTCGTCAGAACGACCCGCCCCCGCTCATCGGCGATCTTGACCGTATCCGGGGAAGAGATCGCAGCCGTCGCCCCGGGGACTTCCTCCAGAGCCGCCGCAAGGTCTGCAATGCAGGCCGGATCCCAGAAAGGCCTTGCCGCATCGTGCACCAGGACCCATTCGGAGGAAGCAAGGTCCAGGCCTTTCCGGACCGAATCGCGGCGGGAAGCACCGCCCGGCACCGCAAGCAGCGGGATCCCGCTGTCCGCCCCTTTTTCCGCCAGGATGGGCATGAGGATCTCTTCGTCCTCCTGCCTGTACACGACGATCACCTCCGCGATCAGCGGATGGTGCAGGAACTTATCCAAGCTGACGCCGATAACGGTCTGTCCGTCCAGCGGCAGATAAACTTTATTGATGCTCCCGCCGAAGCGCGTACCGCTTCCGCCGGCCGCAAGGATCGCGGAAAATCTTTTCTCACTCATCGTCCGGGCTCTCCTCATTTACCGTATCGGCAGCAAAGACCAGCCAGCCTTCCGGAAGCCTCTGCCGCAGCCTGTCCGCCGCCTCGTCGCGGCAGCCTGCATCGGAAAACACGCCGAAGGACGCCGAACCCGAACCGCAGAGGACAGTCTTTTCCGCACCGGCCTCCCGCAGGAAACGACGGCACAGCGTGATTTCCTCTCCGTCCGCCGCAGCGTCGAATACGTTCCAGAGCTGCGCCTTAAGCGCAGTCACGTCATTCACCCTGAGCGCGGCTTCGGCGAGCGCACTCCGGCTGTCCGCCCCGACTTCCTCTCTGCCTGCCGCGGTCTTTCCGCCGCCGAGCCCCAGTTCATCCAGTTTCCGGTACATGGCCGGCGTCGACAGGCCGGCCGGCGGCTTCACGATCACGAGCGGCAGCGAAAGCGCCGTCGGGATCAGGGTGACCTCCGCACCGGTGCCGCGCCCTCTCGTCGGTCCGCCGTAAACAAGGGCGGGCACGTCCGCACCGAGCGGCGCACCGAGAAGCGCGAGCTGCTCCTGCGAAAGCCCCAGCCCGAAGACTTCATTGCAGATCCTGAGAACGCAGGCCGCATCGCCCGAACCGCCGCCGAGCCCCGCTTGTGAAGGAACATGTTTCTCCAGGTGCAGGGACAGGCCTTCTGCGAAACCGAAGCGTTCCTGCATGAGCCGGAAGGCGCGGACGGCCAGATTGCCCTCCGTTTCCAGCGTTTTATCCGAGCACGAAAAAGCAAGACCGGACGGCCGCCTTTCGGCAAAGATCCGGTCTCCCGCGGACAGCGGCCAGAATACCGTGTCCAGCATGTGCCAGCCGTCGTTCCGGCGGCTGATGATCTCCAGGGTCAGATTGACCTTGGCTCTTGTCTTAAATATCATTCCGGTCTCCCACCGTGATGATGCAGAATACGCTGACGCCGAGGCCTTTTCCGAAGTCGGTCAGGCCTTCACCCGTAGTCGCGGTGATCCCGACCTGTGAAGGCAGGATCCCGAGCAGTCCCGCCACGGACGCCCGGATCTCATCTGCGCGCGGCGCGATCTTCGGGTGCGATCCCTCCACGCTGAAGGATACGTGCAGGACGGGCGCATCCAGATCTTTCAGCGCTTCCGCAAGGTACGCCCGACTGTCGGTGATCCCCGCCCGGCACATCCGGTCCGCCGGTGCGCCGAGGATGTTTCTTCCGGTGATCCCGCTCACCGCGTTCGTCAGGGCATGCAGCAACACGTCTCCGTCGCTGTTCGCGAGAAAGCCTCTCTGTTCCTCGGGAAAAACGACACCTCCCAGTACCAGCGGCTTGCCTTCTGTTTCTTCAAAACGGTGGCTGTCCTGTCCTATGGCTGCTCTCATGCCTGATTCCTTCTGTATTCTTCTTTCCAGCGGGCAAGGAGCGAACGGCATTCCTCCTCCCGCTTCTCCGGAGCCTTATCCATGACCGTTGCGACTTCAAGCGCCTTGCCGGTATACATGGCCAGTTTCTTGCGGTCGTCCAGGTCCGTACGGAACTGCCGCCGCATGTTCGGTGTGATGACATCGTCGGCAGCGTGCGGAATGCGCTCTCCGCCGAGTTCGCTGATCACGAACATTTTCTCGAGAAGTGCCGTGTCCTTCGTCAGCCGGTAGGCTTTCTCCATGCAGTACATGGCTTCGTCGAAGATCTCGAGCCGTGCGTTGCAGCAGCCTTTGTTATGCCAGATCTTCGCCACGAATTCGGAGTCCGCCAGCTCGCTACTTCCGGATTCCATCACCTGTTCGTAGACCCGGATCGCATGGTAGTACTGTCCGCATTCGAACAGGTAGTCGCCCTTTGCCTTCATTCTGGCACCGGCGGAGGCTTCGCTGAGTTCCTCCAAGCGGCGGCGGAAGGCAAAGAGTTCGGCGGTATTGTAGTAATGCAGTTCCTGCAGCAGCAGGTAAAGGACGTCAAAAAGCCCTGCCTGTTCCGCGAGGCGCCGCGCCCGTTCGCAGAGTCTCGTTTCGCCCAGCTGTTCCAGGAAGTCAAAGAGCCGCTCATCCACGAAATCTTCGTCGATCAGCAGAATGTTATGGCAGATGAAATAACTGAGTTCTTCTCCGGTATACAGATGGATGCCCAGTTCCTTCACGTAGTACGGATGAGTCACCGTTTTTTCCCTGCAGAGGATAAGTCCGCTCATGTGCGCTCCTTTCTCCGATCCTACGAGATCAGGAAATCCTTACGGATCACGATCCCGCTGGCGGGGAAGAGATCACCGAAGCCCTTGTCCACGACCCGCACGGTCACGCGGTTCTCGGAGGCAAAACTTACGATCACTTCGATCTTTGTCGTCTTGTTTGGCCTTGCCGGCAGTTCGTCCAGCGACAGGCTGATCGTCTCCACGTGCTGCGTCGCGAACGGCGTCACCACGAGTTCCAGGGTATGGACGTCGTCGAGGATGAACTCTGCCGAGGACTTTGCCTCATACCAGTTGCTGCCCGCCTGGGCCAGGATCAGCTGCTCGTTTCTGCCGTCCTTCAGCGCAAAGAGGCTGATGGTGGAAGCGAGCCTGCCTTCGCAGAGGCACAGATACGGGAAGCGGCTTTCCGGCAGCGCGCTGTCATAGGCAACGAGCGCGGCGCCGTCGGCAAACAGATGCTGTCCGCCGAAGACCTTCCGCTTCATGCACAGTTTTTTCAGAAAATCCTTGGCCCAGTCAACGCTCGTAAAGCCTTCGCCGGTCAGGAAGATCGACGAGACCAGTTTCTTCTGCAGCATCCGGTCCGCGCAGGCAGAAAGGATGGTATCGGCCATATGCTCGCCCATCGGCGTTTCCAGAAGGTCAAGGTCGAAAGCTTCGTCCAGCGGTTCGCGGTTTGCCTGCAGGATCTGCGGGCGGCGTCCCCGGACGACCTTCATTTCGAAATAGTCCAGTCCGGCGTCGTTCAGGTCGAAGGCGGAGACCACGTTCGGCCAGAGTTCCTTCGGCTGATTCGCCACGTAGTAGGCAAAGCATTCGGTATGACTGAGGAAGCGCACGCGGCTTCGTTCCAGGCCGCAGATGTCGCACGCCTCGGTCAGGCGGTCCAGAAGGTCCGGATCCAGCTGGCGCAGGCCGAAAGCGATGCTTTCGATCTCCTCTTCCTTGTACACGATCTTCGGCAGCCGAATGAGCTGGCCGATGAAGGCCGCCATGAGATCCACGGCGCTGTACTGGACGCCTTCGATGGTGGCACTGGTGCCTCGCGTCAGGATCTTCACGAGTTTGTCCACCATGGTCCCTTCGCCCATGAGGGCGCGCTGATAGGCCTCGGTTCCGATCAGCCAGCGGTCCGCCCCGCGGACCTTGCAGAGGGTGGTCGAGATCATGCCGTTCGATTCCGAACCGCCGAGGAGCAGCGGCTCCGGCGCACGTTTTTCGGGAGAATACACACTGATCTGGCTGAACGAATCACATAAATCTATTCCCAGGATTAGTCCCATGCTGCATTCTCCTTTCACATCAGTTTCTGTATGTTCCCGCGGAAAGCGGGGGCACGGCCGCGGCCGTATGTTCTTACCGTTTCCGGATCTACTGTACGTTGAAATATTCCTTGAGCAGTACGTCTTCCCTGCCGAACGCCAGCAGTTCGTCGCGCCAGTCCTCCCCTGACATGTCACCGCTTTCGGCAAGGATGCGGTTGAGGTGGGTAAAGCGGTTTTCCCGGGGCTCGGGCTCTGCGTTCAGGCCGACCTTTCCGTGATCAACGGTCTCCACGGCTTTGCCGCTTACCGTCCGCACTTCGTATTCCAGTTTTTCGTCCGCGAACAGCAGCACCGGCTTTACGTAGATCCCGCGGAACACGTGCGGCATCTCGGTGAAGATCATCGGCTTATCTTTTTCCTGCGGCAGGATGCGGAAGCCGATCTCGGTGGAAACGTCCGCATCACCGCGGTATTCGATCAGCGTCTTGTCCGCCAGTTCCGCCGGCAGCGGCATGAAGCGCCCCAGTTTTTTCATGTAGGCAAAGAGCAGTCCCTGATTGTACAGACTGTTCAGCATCTGTTCCGCGAGTTCGGTATCGGCCGCGGACAGCAGTCGTTTTTCCGAAAAGCGCTTCGTCAGCGCGATCTGGCAGATGACCGGCAGGAATTCCGGCTTCTTTTCCCGCTCCGCCCAGGAGCGGATCAGCGTGAAGACCTCCTCCGGCACCCGGACGCCGTCGTGGAAATATCGCTCGGACTGAACGACCAGATAGGCTTCGGTCACGATGCGGTCCATGTGCTCCGGCTCCCGCAGATACGCGGCAAAGACCTCGTCAAGGCCGTCCGTGTCACCGGTAAAGAGCATCTGCGCGAGAAGCCGCGCCGGCAGGTCATGCACCAGGGCTTCGCTGCCCTCCGCGCCGGCGACCGCCAGCAGCTGCTTCATTTCCTTCGTTCCGCCGTTGAACCAGCGGCAGAGATAGGTGAGGGTCACAGGGTCGCTGTCCCCGCCGCGGTAGAGCGTGAGCGACAGCTGGCAGCGGCTCCGGTCAAAAGCGTAATTGTTCCTTCGGATCTGACGGTCCAGAAGCCGCAGCAGCAGTTCCGGGCTGTAGCCGCGGGTACCGAAGCGGTGGATCAGTTCGATCGCGGCGTCGTCATCTTCCAGGCGGATGAAGTTTTCCGCAAGGAGCCGCCCGGCCTCCTCATTGAGGTAGGGACTGTCCTTGATCTCGTGCAGTTTTGCCGGACCGTTTTCCGCGTCCTTTCCCGCCTCTTCGATCAGCGAGAGCATCAGCTTTTCCCGATAGATCTCCGACAGGCCTTTCGCGCCGAGGAGCTTCACGGGATCGTCCACTCCCGTCTGCCGGCCGTCACGGACCGTTTCCAGACGGAAGGGCAGGCTCTCGGGAGAAAGCCTGCGGCAGACCTCGAGCAGGGCCGGGCTGCCGTGCATGAAGCGGCGGCGGCTGAGTTTCGTCCGGGCATAGCGGTTGCCGGCCGCATCCACGTAGACCGCCCGCGCACTGTCCGACCAGATCGGAACGTAGGCTTCGCCGTGGTTGACGGGATAGGAGAATTCCTCCTCCAGCTCGCCGTAGACCACCTTGACCTCGCGGATCCCGTCGTTTTCAAAATGCAGTTCCTGCGTGTAGAGATATTCGGTCAGCAGCGGCGCCGTCTTCGCATCCACGACCTCGGGGATGAACATCGCATCGTAAAATTCCGATACGCGGGAGTTCTCGGCACCGTCCAGAAGCTGTTCCAGCGCGAAGGTCTGCATCTGCTTTTCGTAGAGCCGGTACAGACGGCTGTCTTCCGTGCAGTGTCCCAGGACGTAGTGGTACAGGTTCAGCTTGGAAGCAAGCCATTTCGGGCTGTTGTAGGTATAGTACAGGAGCACCATCTGCGGGATCTCTTCGTCGCTCCCCTCGGGGATGGTGCTGAGATAGAATTCGTAAAGTTCGCTGAGGCGGATGTCTTCCTCGATGCCCTTCACGTACCAGTGGTGGAAACGTTCCTCCGGCTGGCCGGAACGGATGAGAAGGGTGAGCAGTGCCTGGAGAATGCCGCTTTCGGGGAAGCGGGCGTACAGAAGTTCCAGTGTCCGCACGGCATGCCTGCCGGTCTCCTCCTCTTGCGCGAGAAGCTCCGCCGCATGCAGGGCCGCCTTTTCGTTCCAGAAGCCGTTCCGCGCACCGAAATGCAGCAGATAGCGCTCAAACGGGCCGATCTTCTGCATCAGGGAGGGGTCTTCGTTAAGGATGTGTACCGCGTCGGCGGCAAGCAGGAGCGAGAGTTCGCCGCGCCGGAAGAATTCCCGCATGCGTTCGAGACAGCGTGCGGGCTGATCAGCCCACTCGGCATCCACCCGGCGCTGCAGGGGAAAGACCTCCGCGCTCTTCACGTTGGATTCCTTCATCCGGTACAGAAGGCGCAGGAAACCGTCGGCTTGGCGGTCGCCGTGCTCCATTTCCTCTTCCAGATACAGCAGCCAGAGATAGGCGGACGTGTCTTCGCTTCTCCCCCGCTGTACGTCGGCGCGTATGCCGTCGAGGATCTCCTTTTCCTCGTCCCGGCGGTTCAGAAGACGGCAGACCTCAGCCCGGAGCAGCCGGTCCCGGGCAGTCGGTTCCCGGTATCCGTCACAGGCGTCCAGGCAGCTCATCGCCTGTTCGCCCAGCGTCTTCGGGGCATTCGGGTCGCCGTAAAGTCTCAGCAGGGTACGGTACAGCAGAAGGCTCTGCCTGCGGAATTCCCCGCGGCGCTTCTCCTCCTCGTCCGTGCCTTCTTCGACCATGACCGTGATCGGGATGCTCACGCTCTTCCGTCCGGTCGCGATCCGGACCGAGCCCATGTTCTTCCCGCGGTGCATGGCGGCGCGGCTGAAATAGAGCGGGATCCGGCAGACGTCGCCGTTAAAGTCCGTGTTGTTCCAGCGCTCCTTCAGCAGGCGGATCCACGGCGTCTCACTCACTGCCGTGATCAGGCAGTAGCCGGCGCCGTTCTTCATCAGCGTGATCTCGCCCGGAATGCCGTCCTGGAAAAGGTAGGTGCGCGGCATCTCGTTCAGTGAGAGCCCCACGGGCTGCTTTGCCCCGCAGGCGGAAAGGAATTCTTCCATCGCCAGCCGCTGGTCGGGCGAACGGCGCAGGCTGACGTAAAGTGCCCGCAGGACGTCGTCCTCAAAGATCGGCATCTGCAGGAACACTTCCGACTGGAAGAGCTTCATGCACATGTCGGGATCTTGCTCGGCCAGTTCGCCGAGTGCCTTCTCGTCCTGCGGGAGGACGTGCTCCATCAGGATGGGGCGGCAGATATGGAAACGATACGGGATCTCAAAATCGCCGGCGTTTGTCACCAGGGCAAACTTTCCGGACAGTTCGGTATTTTCGCTCAGGTCCTCGGCATGGAGGACGTAGGGGATCCGGACCGCGGTGCCTGCGTAGGAATTGTCCGCGATCTCGATGCGGTCGTCGTCCGCATAGACAAGGCCGCGGAAGGAAACGCCGTTGCCCGAAGAAAGAGAAAGTTCGCCGCTGCCCTGCTGTCCGCAGAGAACTGTCGCGTCCACCGACGCCGTAAGCACACGGATCTCAGGAGTCTTCGCATCGATGATCCCTTTCGCGAGCTGCGTTATCTTGCGTTTCACGGTCTCTCCTTTCCCACTTCTTCTATGATATTTCCGCCCTCCCGGCACGCGAGGTGGCGGGAGTTCCCCAGTTTGAGCCTATTTTACACCAGACGGGACAAAAACTCCATATATTTTTTGATGTCTTTTTCGTATCCGTTGTCCCCGGGCTCGAAGAATTTCGTCCCCGCAAGTTCATCCGGCAGATACTGCTGCTTCACGTAATGGCCGGGGAAATCGTGGGCATATTTATACCCGACACCGTGCCCGAAATCCTTCATGCCTTCGATCGGTGCGTTCGTAAGATGCGGCGGCACCTTTTCGATCGCAACGCGGTCCACTGCCTCCAGAGCCCGGTCGATTGCAAGGTAGGAGGCGTTGCTCTTCGGGGCCGTTGCCACGTACACCGCTGCCTGGGCAAGCGGAATGCGCCCTTCCGGCATGCCGACGCGCTCCACGGTCTCGGCTGCTGCCACGGCCACCGTGAGCGCCCGCGGATCCGCCATGCCGACGTCCTCCGACGCGCAGATCATGATGCGCCGTGCGATGAATTTCGGATCCTCGCCCGCCCGGATCATCCGCGCGAGCCAGTAAACGGCGGCGTCCGGATCGGAGCCCCGCATGCTTTTGATGAAGGCTGAAATGACATCGTAGTGGCTGTCGCCGGTCTTGTCGTAGCGGAGGCTCCGCCTCTGGATGCATTCCTCCGCAACGGGAAGCGTCACATGGATCTTTCCGTCGGCCGAAGGCTCTGTCGTGAGGACCGCGAGTTCCACGGCATTGATGGCGCGCCTCGCGTCACCGCCGGCCATGTCGGCCAGGAAGTCCACGGCTTCTTCGTCGATGACGGCGTTGTAAACGCCCATGCCGCGCTCCCGGTCACTCACGGCGCGGCGCACGAGGACCGCAACGTCCTCCTTCTCCAGCGGCTTCAGTTCAAACACGTTCGAGCGGGACAGGAGCGCCTTGTTCACTTCAAAGAAAGGATTCTCGGTCGTCGCCCCGATCAGGATCACGGTCCCGTTCTCCACGTAGGGCAGCAGGAAATCCTGCTGGGCCTTGTTGAAGCGGTGGATCTCATCGATGAAGAGGATCGTCTTCTTTCCGTAGGCTGCACGGTACGTCCGTGCCTCCTCCACGACCTCCTCCATGTCCTTCTTGCCGGCCGTCGTCGCGTTGATCTGCCGGAAGTTGGCCTTCGTCGACGCGGCGATCACCTGCGCGATCGTGGTCTTGCCGGTTCCGGGCGGGCCGAAAAGGATGACCGAACTGAGCTTGTCCGCCATGATGGCGCGGTAAAGCATCTTGTCCCGGCCGAGGATATGCTGCTGTCCGACGACCTCATCCAGGCTTCGCGGCCTGAGGCGCGAGGCAAGAGGGCCTTCGGTTTCGCTTTTCTGTTCGTTGAGATAATCAAAAAGATCCATGACGCACTCCTTTTCTCATCAGCAGTATAGCACAGTTTTTGCGTTTCCGCATTTTCTGCTTTCGTTTTTCCTGTCTTCTTGGTATAATAATTGAACAGTTTTACCTTTCGGAGGTTTTTATGAAGATCATCATTGCCGGCGCCGGCAAGGTCGGAGCGACACTTACCCGTTCTCTCTCCGCCGACGGCCATGATATTACCCTCATTGACAATAAAAAAGAAGCACTGGCCGCGGCCTGCGAGCTCTATGACGTCATGGGCACGGAAGGCAGCTGCGCCACGCTCGAGACGCTGACGGAAGCCGGCGCAGCCGAAGCCGATCTGCTGATTGCGGTGACGAACGCAGATGAGATCAACCTCCTGTGCTGCGTCACGGCCCGGAGGATCAACCCGAAGATCCACACCATCGTCCGGATCCGCAATGCGGAATACACCGCGCAGATCCTGGAGATGCGGGACATCTTCGGCATCTCCCTCATCGTCAATCCGGAGCACAGTGCCGCCGTTGAGATCGAACGGCTCCTCCGCTACCCGGGCTTCCTCGCCCGTGAATCCTTTGCCAAGGGAAAGGTGGAGCTGGTCGAGTTCCGTCTGGACGAAAAGAGTCCTCTGGCCGGCCTCCAGCTTAACCGGATCTCCTCGGTCCTGAAGGCGCGCGTTCTGATCTGCGCCGTCATGCGCGGAAGCACCATCACGCTTCCCCGCGGCGATTTCGAACTGAAAGCCGACGACCGCATCTACATGACCGCCCCGGCCCATGAACTCGGCGGCATCCTCCGGGAACTCGGCGTCATCACCCGCAAGGTGAAGCGCGTCATCCTCGGCGGCGGCAGCCTCATCAGCCTGAACCTGGCCCAGATGCTGGAAAAGGACGGCATCAAGGTCCAGATCATTGACCGTAACCGCGCCCGCTGCGAAGAGATGGCGAAGCTCCTGCCGCACGCGAGCATCTGCTGCGGCGACATCACCGATACCTCCACGATGGAGCGGGAAGGCCTCTCGACTGCCGACGCCTTCGTCGCCCTGACCGGTCTCGATGAGCTGAACATCGTCATGTCGCTGTACGCGAGCAGCCAGAAGGTCCCCATCGTCATCACGAAGCAGGGACACATGGACGAGCTGCAGGACATCATCGGCGAGCTCTCACTCGGCAGCGTCATTTCCCCGAAACAGCTCTGCAGCGACATCGTGGTCCGGTACGTGCGTTCGATGCGCGACAACAGCGGCGACACCGCCGTGACCGTGCAGACCGTAGCCGGAGGCCAGGTGCAGGCCTGCGAGTTCATCATCGGTCCCGGCGCGCCTCATAAGAACACGCCGCTTGCCGAGCTGAAGATCCGGCCCGGCGTGCTGATCTCCGCCATCTTCCACGAAAACCAGGTCACCATTGCCAACGGCTCCTCGGTCTATCAGGAAGGGGATTCCGTCATCGTGATCTCCTCTCACGCGAACAACATCCAGCGCTTCAGCGATATCTTCATCTAAGGAGACGCCGTATGAATTACAAGTCTCTCGCACATTTTACCGCGCTGATCCTGCTCGTGGAAGCCGTCCTCATGCTGCCGGCCTTCGTCCTGTCGCTCGTGTTTCACGAACCGGGATCCACGAAGGCCTATCTGAAGACGCTGCTGATCATCCTGATCCTCGGCGGCCTCCTCTGGCTCCTGTCGCGCGGGGAAAAAGCAAATGATTTTTATGAGAAGGAAGGGCTTGCCTGCGCAGGCATCTCCTGGATCGTCCTCGGCCTGACCGGGGCGCTTCCCTTCTTCCTTTCCGGGCAGATCCCGGCTTACGTCGACGCCGTGTTCGAAACGGTCTCCGGCTTCACGACCACTGGGGCGTCCATTCTTCCCGAAGTCGAGAGCATGGATAAGAGCCTGCTGTACTGGCGGAGCTTCACGCACTGGGTCGGCGGCATGGGCGTTCTGGTCTTCCTGCTCGCCCTTGTTCCGCGCAGCCGGGGCGGCGCCGGCTTCACGGTGCACATCCTGCGGGCGGAAAGCCCCGGTCCCGATGTCGGCAAGCTGGTTCCCCAGCTCCGCAAGACCGCGCAGCTCCTGTATCTGATCTATATCGGCCTGACCGTGATCGACATCGTCCTGCTTTCGTTCGGCATGCCGCTCTTCGATGCTTTCTGCATCGCTTTCGGTACCGCGGGCACCGGCGGCTTTGCCGTGACCAACGCGGGCCTCGGCGGATACTCCCCTTACGTCCAGTGGGTCACCACGGTCTTCATGTTCCTCTTCGGCGTCAACTTCAGCTGCTACTATCTGCTGCTGAAAAAGCGCCCCGGAAGCGTTCTCCGCGATGAGGAGCTGCACACCTATGCCTTCGTCTATCTTGCCGCGAGCCTGATCATCGCGTTCTGCGTACGTGCCCATTTCGGGACTGCGGAGGAGACGCTGCGGCACTCCTTCTTCCAAGCGGCGTCCATCATGTCGACTACCGGCTTTGCAACGGCCGACTTCAACCTGTGGCCGACGCTTGCCAAGGGTATCCTGGTCTTCCTGATGATCCTCGGTGCGAGCGCGGGTTCCACCGGCGGCGGTCTGAAATGCATGCGTCTGAACCTGATCCTGAAGGATCTGCGCAGCAGCCTGCGGGAGATGATCCGGCCCGGCCGCATCTATCCCGTCCGCAGCAACGGCAAGCCCGTGAGTCCTTCGGTCCTGACGGCGCTCCGCACATACCTCGCCGCCTACGTCCTGATCGTGCTGACCAGCTTCCTGATCCTCTGCATCGACGGGAAGGACCTGACGACTTCGATCACCGCGGTCCTCGCCTGCTTCAACAACATCGGCCCCGGCCTTTCCGAAGTCGGCCCCATGAGCAACTACGGCGCGCTGAGTGTCCTTTCGAAGATCGTCCTGATCTTCGACATGCTGGCCGGACGTCTGGAGATCTTCCCGATGATCGCCCTGATCTCCCGCACGACGTGGCGCCACGAATAAAGACTTCCGGTACTCCCGGGCACATGAAAAAGAGCGGTTCGGATAAGGATCCGAGCCGCTCTTTTCTTATGTTGAAGGTTCTCAGTCTTCTTTCGCGCCTTCGTATTTGTGGTGCAGCAGTTCATGCGCACGCTCGTTCAGGTCCTCATCGTACATCATGTTCAGGACCGGATTCCGCTCCGCGCGTTTGAACAGGGCGCTGCGGTCCAGTTCGAACAGGCCTTCCGCGCGCCTCCTCTTGCTGCCCATCAGGGCCGTCGGCTGGCCGGCACCTCCCACGCAGCCGGTGCGGCAGGTCATGACCTCGACCAGATCCAGCTGCACCTCGCCGCTTTCGATCTGATCCAGCAGCCTGTCGGCAGCCGCAAGGCCATGGACCACCGCGACGCGGACGTCACGTCCTCCGATCGGAATGGTCGCGAACCTTGTCTGGCTCGTGCCGCGCAGGCCGGACTCACTGATCATCCGCAGCGCGTTCTTGGACTTGTCGGGCAGGCAGTGGCGGATGACCGCTTCGGCAACGCCGCCGGCAGTCCCGAAGATCTCCCCGGCGCCGGAGCCCATGCCGAAGGGCAGGTCGGGCGATTCCTTTTCCAGCGTCGTGAAGCGGATGCCGGATTCCTTGATCATCTTGATCACTTCCTGCGTCGTCAGCACCAGGTCCACGTTGGGCTTGCCGAAGCGCCTGAACTCGGGTCTCGCCGCCTCCATCTTCTTGGCCGTGCAGGGCATGATCGCGATGTGATAGGTCTCGCGGCCGTCTTCCGCATCCTTCTCGCGGTAGCGGTCCTTCAGGACCGTGGCAAACATCTGCATTGGCGACAGCGCTGAGGAAAGATTCTTCAGGAACTGCGGGCGGTCGTTTTCCACGTGCTTGACCCAGGCCGGGCAGCAGGATGTCATGAGCGGCAGATTTTCGCCGCTCTCCAGACGGCGCAGGAATTCCGCACCTTCCTCGCGCACGGTCAGGTCCGCGCCGAAGATCGTATCGTAAACTTCGTCCACGCCCATGATCTTCAGGGCAGCGACCAGCTTATCCAGGACGTTCTCACCGGGAGCTATCCCGTAAGCTTCCCCCACGGCCACGCGGACGGCCGGTGCGATCTGCACGACTACACGCTTTTTCGGATCGTGGATCGCTCTCCAGGCTTCGCCGATCTCATTTTTTACCACGATGGCGCCGGTCGGGCAGACGGCGGAGCACTGGCCGCAGCTGATGCATCTCGTGTCGATGATCGGCTTGTCCCCGGTCGTGATGATCCGAAGATCCGGGCCGTGTCCGGCAAAGTGAAGGTTGCCGATGCCCTCGACCTCCTCGCATACGCGCACGCAGTCGCCGCAGAGAATGCATTTGTTGTAATCGATGCTGATGGAAGGGCTGGTCTCGTCGTTCTCAATATGCGTTCGGGTATCCGTAAAGATCATTTCATGGATGCCGAAACGCGCTGCCATGTCCTGCAGGCGGCAGTTGCCGCTCTTTTCGCAAAGGGTACAGTCGCGGCAGTGCGCGGCCAGGAGCAGTTCCAGCGTCAGTCGGCGGTAGCGCAGCAGCTTCGCTGTATTGGTCCGGATGCGCATGCCGTTTTTCGGCACCATCGTACAGGCCGCGTCGATCTTTCCGTTTTCATCTTCCACCATGCACATGCGGCAGGCACCGTAGACCGACAGATCCGAATGGAAACAGAAGTTGGGCACTTCCACGCCGGCCTTCCGGCAGACAGCCATCACGTTCGGTTCGTCGTCAAATTCCACGCGGATGTTATCAATGTACATCAGTCCCTTAGCCATCGATCTCCTCCTCTCTGATCGCGCCGAACGCGCAAAGTTCCATGCAGGTGAAGCACTTCACGCACTTGTTCTGGTCGATCGTGAACGGGGACTTGATGACCCCGGTAATGGCTTCCGCGTGGCAGGACCGTGCACAGCGGCTGCAGCCGCGGCAGAGCGTGGGATCGATCACGATCCTGCGGCGGTCGTAAGGAATGTTGCCGGGTTCGATCGGCAGATGCCGGTGCGCGGCGCAGAGTTCGCAGTGACCGTGCCTGTGCGCTTCAAATTCTTCCGGGAAGAACTGATAGGCATTCTTCAGCGTATCGTAAACACCCTTGCCGAGGGCGCAGAAGCCGGTCACGCTGACCATCTCCCCGATCTCGAAGAGGATGTTGAAGCCTGCGTCGTTCAGGATCCCCGTCATGAGGGCGTTCAGCAGTTCCACGAGACGGCGCGTGCCCTCGCGGCAGGAAACGCATTTCCCGCAGAAATCAGTCTGCGTCTGCTCCATGAAGCGTCTGACGGCATCGACGATGCAGCGGTCTTCATCGAGGACCGTCACCACGCCGTCGCCCCGGCGCATGCCGAAGGGCGCAAGCGCTTTTACATCCAGCGGAAGATCCAGCTGGTCCGCGCACAGCAGCGTCCCGGAAGGGCCGCCGATCTGTACCGCCTTGAAGGCTTTTCCGTGCAGCATTCCGCCTGCTGCTTCGATCACCTGGCGGATCGTCATTCCGTCCGTGACCTGCACGGTCCCGGGATGGCAGACATCCCCTTTGACCACGTATTCTTTAACCATGTCTTTCGATTTCTCTTCTTTCATTGCTGCTTCCGCAGCTTGATATTATCTTTTACTACCTTACCATCCCCGGCGGTTTAAGTAAAGCGCTTTCAGCAGGAATTAAAGTTCATTCGTCGGCTTTTCTCTGTTCCGCGTCTGATGCTTTTCCGCAAAACAAAAGGCACAGCCTGCCCTTTTGCAAACTGTGCCGTCCATAGAGGCGACGACCGGATTTGAACCGGTGCATCAGGGTTTTGCAGACCCACGCCTTACCACTTGGCTACGTCGCCTTATAAAAAAATGACTCCATCGGGATTCGAACCCGAGTTACCGCCGTGAAAGGGCGATGTCTTAACCGCTTGACCATGGAGCCATTAACTCCCCGAGCAGGGCTCGAACCTGCAACACCTCGGTTAACAGCCGAGTGCTCTGCCATTGAGCTATCGAGGAATATAAGAATGCTCAGCACCCTCAAAACCGCACACCGAAGATTTACTTAACAAAGAGAAGGGGTAAGATCAAGTGTTCGACCGATTAGTAACAGTCAGCTCCACGTATTACTACGCTTCCACCTCTGCCCTATCAACCTCGTCGTCTTCAAGGGGTCTCATG